>JAENZJ010000028.1 GCA_016841325.1 Thermincola carboxydiphila | reverse complement strand
CCGGCAGGTCAGTGAATTTCTAGAAACAGTAGGTGATGGTGACCTTAAAATAACCCTGGAGCACAGGGAGTTCAATAATTTTATTAAAAGACTGATTCTGGTAGGTAACCGGATTTCCTTCAGCCTGGTGGTGGCAGCTATAATAATCGGTTCTTCACTGATTGCCCAGAGAAGTCCCAAAACACTGTTATGGCAGATTCCCATCGCTGAGGCCGGTTTTGTCCTGGCCCTGTTTATGGGGATGTGGCTGCTGGTATCCATAATCAGGTCAGGAAGGATATGAAAGGGCTTAAAGAAAAGCCGGATTGCGGGATATATTTTTCAAGGTCAAATGGTATAAACAGGCGTTGTCCCAAATATATTATATTGACATGCTCTGGAGAGGGGGCAACACTTTATAATGAAGCTAAGGAAACACGTATTATTGCTGGCTGTGTTTCTCAGCCTGGTTATATGCTCTGCCGCAATGGCTGAAACAGAGGGTGAATCAGGCGGGGAAACTGATGGGAAGCCAGGGGATAAAACAGTCGCACACGTCATATTTATTTTTGCGGAAGGTCTCAGTGACCAGAGGATTAAGTCTGCTTACACACCAAATCTTAACGGACTGGCTGCCGGTGGACTGAAGGCTGCGGCAGTGGGAGTTTTACCATCTAACCAGGCAGTACTCAGGGCTTCACTGCTGACAGGGGCTAGTCCGGAAATCCATGGTTTTGACGAAAACAACCGGCAAATCAGAACCGTCCTCTTCCCGGAAACGGTGTCCAGGTATGGCAGGAGTTCGGTGTACATCTGTCCGGAAGCATCTGTGTTCAGGGAATTATTTACGGGTAAAAGCGGGGTTAAGATCCACAGTGCTGGAAGTGATGGCAATAAAGAGGTAATCACCCGGGCTATTAACGTATTTCAAAAAGAAAAACCCTATTTTATGGGTCTCGAACTTCCCGGTATCGCTGCTGACCCGGAAATCCGGGATGCCAGTAAGAAAACTGCACTTATGGTCAACGATTTTGATGAACAGCTGGGGCGTCTTCTGATAAAGCTAAGGTCCATGGGAGTAATTGAGAGGAGCCTGATAGTATTTGCCGGAGATTACAGGGAGACTGGCCCCACAGAAAACAACCTCCCAACAGAGGGACTGACTGTGCCGTTGATTATAACCGGCCCCGGGCTGCGGGCCGGGGTGGAACTGCCTCCGGTAAAAATTACTGATGTTGTACCCACTGTGGCTCTACTCACAGGAATACAGGCATCTCCGGAGAGTGACGGTAATGTCCTGTGGAATGCCATCGCCCCAGAGGGCAGCTTTAGTGAGCAGAATTTACTGTTAAAAAGGATTCGTGACCTGAGTGAAGAAAATCTGGAAATAACAGGGACGATTTACAGGCTGGCAGAAGAGAAAAGCCTTGTGAAGACAGAAAAAGAAAAGATTACCCGGGAAAAGGCCCGGATTCAGGAAACCATAGCAGCCAGGGACAGGGAAATCAAGTCACTAAAATGGAGGAACAGGCTGCTTAAGCTGGTTGAAGGAGCAACGGTACTGGTAATGGGTGCAGGTTATGTGGCGGAATATTTTTACCTTAGAAAACGGTTCCTTATGTTTTGACTATTTTTGTTGATGCCGGTAAATACCAGATGTCCGGTAAATTACCAAATAACCCCAGGGGGGTCTTTATTTTTGATTAACAGAGAAATGTAAATTACAGGGTTGAATTGTGATAATATTCACTTCAATAAATTTTTTCAACCGAGAAGGAATTTAGAATTTTCTGTCGAAACCCTTTTATATTCACGATTCACAAAGGATTTACAACTTTTATAATTATATAACCCCCAGAAGGATTTGTGGTATTTATGTAGAAAGTTTTAAAAAGTGAGAATCTTTTGAATACCCAAACAATAGGTATTGTTGCAGTCGATGTACTATAGTCACGGTAAATTATTTTAAGGATGGGGTGAAGTTATTGATTAAAATTGCAGTATCAGGAAAAGGCGGAGTAGGTAAAACAACTGTCGCATCTACACTGGCAAAGCTTCTCTCTGACTCCCATAAGAAGGTTTATGCTGTTGATGCGGACCCCGATGCATGTCTGGCAGCCGCTGTCGGCATACCTGATGAGCAGGTCCGTAACCTTAAACCTCTGGTGGAGATGAAAGAACTTATTGATGAGAAGAGCAGTGGAGGGGGGGCCTTTTTTGCATTAAATCCGGATGTTGACGATATTTTAAGTGAATACAGCATCCCCATGGGTAATATTAATTTTCTCCGGATGGGTGGCATTAAACAGGGGGGGACTGCCTGCTACTGCCGGGAGAACTCCTTTCTGCATGCCCTGATGTCCGGACTTCTTTTTGATAAAGAAAGTGCTGTCATTCTTGATATGGGTGCCGGGATAGAGCACCTTACCAGGGGCACAGCCAGAAGTGTCGATATTATGTTAGTGGTGGTTGAACCCAGTAAAAACAGTGTTAATACAGCCTTATTAGTTGAAAAACTGGCCAACGACCTGGGGATCCGGAAGGTTAAATTTGTTGCTAACAAGGTCAGGAACGAAAAAGAAAAGGAATTTATCCGGAATAATTTAGGAGATGATAAGATTCTCGGATTTATTCCTTTTGATGATGATATATGGGAAAGCTCCATGGAAAGCGGCCCGGCCGCAGAGTTGGGAGGAGTCCTGCTCGGGAGCATGAAAGAGATTCATGAAAAACTACTACGGGAGGTGGATTGATAGGGGGAAGTTTTAGCAGCATGTGTTATTAATTTTTTCTTTCTTTTCCTTTAGAGACCGGGCAACATTAGATAAATACAGGCCTGGCAGAGAAAAGAAAGAGGGGCACAAAATCATTTTAAGGAGGTTAAAGTTAATGCCAAGATTTAAAGACCCAAACCATACCTGCAAACCGTCAGATGCACCCAGAGTATTTGAACCCAAGAACGTTAAGCGTACTTCTGACCCGGCTGCTCTCGAGATGATTGACAAGGCACAGGAATACGGTATTATTACTGCTTTTGACCGTGCCGTTGCACAACAGCCTCAGTGCCAGTTCGGATATAAAGGGACCTGCTGCAGGTTCTGTATGATGGGACCCTGCCGTGTAACTGCTGATACCGGACCCAAGAGCAAGGGGATTTGTGGTGCCGATGCCTGGACGATTGCCGCCCGGAGTACCGGTACTATGCTCCTGACCGGTGCTGCTGCTCACTGTGAGCATGCCCGCCATATGGCCCATACAGTACTTGAAATGGCAGAAGGCAAAGCCAGTGATTATAAGATTACTGATCCCAAAAAGCTTTATAAGGTTGCCCAGAGAGTCGGTGTATCCACTGAAGGCAAGTCTGATATCGAAATCGCCAAAGAAGTTGCCAGGCTGGCTCTTAAGGATTTCGAGATTCTCACCGATATGGGTGAATGTGTCTGGACTACTACTACTATTACCGAAGGCCGTAAACAGAAGCTTGATGACTGCAACATCACTCCTAACGGCATCCAGTCAGCACTGGCAGACCTGTTGGCACAGGCACATGTCGGCCAGGACAATGACCCTGTTAATATCACCTTCAGCGCCTTAAGGGCCGCTATGGCTGACTATACAGGAATGCATATCGGTACCGACTTCTCAGATATTCTCTTTGGTACTCCGGAACCGGTTGTTTCTGAAGCTAACCTTGGTGTAATTGATAAGGACAAAATCAACATAATTCTGCACGGACATAACCCGCTGCTGAGTGAAATGATTGTTGCCGCTGCCCGTGAACTTGAAGGTGAAGCTAAGGAAGCCGGAGCTGCCGGAATCCAGCTGTCCGGTATCTGCTGTACAGGTAACGAAGTCCTCATGCGTCAGGGTGTTCCCATTGCAACTTCCTTCAGTTCTCAGGAACTTGCTATCACAACAGGCGCTATAGACCTTATGGTAGTTGACGTCCAGTGCATTATGCCCGGACTGACCACAGCAGCCAAGTGTTTCCATACCAAGATCGTTACTACCCAGCCCATCGCCAAGCTTCCCGGCACCATGCATGTTCCGTTTAACGTGGAATCAGCTATGGAAGATGCCAAGGAGATTGTCAGGGTAGCTATTGCATCATATAAAGAACGTGATGCTTCAAGAGTTTATGTACCTGAACTAAAGAACAAGGTTGTTGCCGGATTCAGTCTGGAAGCTCTTTATGAAATATTTGCGACCGTTAATCCCGGCAACCCTGTAAAGGTTCTTACCGATGCCATTCAGTCCGGCCAGGTTAAGGGTGTTGCTTTGTTTGCTGGCTGCAACAACCTGAAGGGCGTTCAGGATGAAAATCATATCGGTATAGTTAAGGAAATGCTGAAAAATGACGTATTTGTAGTTGCTACCGGCTGTGCCGCCCAGTCTTACGCTAAGTTGGGCATTCTTGACCCTGCCAACAGAGATTCCCTTTGCGGAGATGGCCTGAAGGCATTCCTGTCACAGTTTGACGGTAAAGCCAAAGAAAATCTGCCGGCAGTATTCCATATGGGATCCTGTGTTGACAATACCCGTGCCTCCGACCTGTTGATGGATATGGCAAATGAATTGGGAGTAGATACTCCAAAGGTACCTTGGGTTGCTTCAGCTCCGGAAGCTATGTCCGGTAAAGCCGTTGCTATCGGCTGCTGGTGTGTAACCCTTGGGATGCCGGTTCATGTCGGTGTTCTGCCTCCGGTTGAGGGCAGTGACCTCTTCTACAGCATCTGTACCCAGATTGCCAGTGACGTATATGGCGGTTACTTCATCTTTGAAGTAGACCACAAGGTTGCTGCAGAAAAGATGCTGAGTGCGCTTGAATACCGCACCTGGAAGCTCGGTATCCATAAGAAGACTGCCGAGAGATTCGAAACCGATTTATGCCAGAACTACTAATTCGTATTCCGAAATTCGAAAGGAGGAACAAGAATGTCAGAAGAACTCAACTTTGAGCAGATATATGAAGATGCGGAAAAAGCGATGGAAGGCAAAGAGCCTGTTAAAATGTTCAGGAGAGCTTACAAAGGCGCTATTACCGCTGTCAGTTACGCTGAAATTCTATTAACCCGGGCCATCCAGAAATATGGTAAGGATAAGGCCGTCGGGTATCCTGATACAGCTTATTTTGTTCCTGTTATCCGCTGTATGAGTGGTGAAGAAGTAAGGACACTCGGGGATATGGTTCCTATCCTGAACAGGATGCGCAACCAGATTACCGAAGAACTTACCTTTGCCCAGTATAGGTTAAACGGTGAATCAACCTGGTATGCAGCTGATATTATTGAGGTGATCAGGTATATTGATTACAGTCCCGAAAACCCGCTCCATGTTGCCCCCTGGACAGGTTTTCTCGGCGACCCGGTAGTCCGTTCCTATGGTATTAAAATGGTTGACTGGACCATCCCCGGTGAAGCTGTTATCGTGGGCCGTGCCAAAGACAGCAAGGCAGCAGCCAAGATTGTTGCCGATATGATGGGTAAAGGCCTGATGCTCTTCCTCTGTGATGAGATAATTGAGCAGCTGCTGGAAGAAAACGTTAAGCTTGGTGTTGATTATATCGCATTCCCGCTGGGTAACTTTACCCAGGTCGTCCACGCTGCCAACTACGCTCTCCGTGCCGGTATGATGTTCGGTGGTATCAAGGCCGGACTCAGGGATGCCCAGAGAGATTACCAGCGTCGTCGTGTTCTCGCTTTCATTCTCTACCTGGGTGAGCATGACTTTGTTAAGGATGCTGCCTGTGCGGGTGCCATCTGGACCGGTTTCCCGGTTATCACTGACCAGCCCATGGCCGAAGATGAGCAGATTCCTGACTGGTTTATCTCTGAGCCGGATTATGACAAGATTGTCCAGGTTGCTCTCGAGGTACGCGGTATCAAGCTTACTAACATTGATATTGACATCCCCATCAACCACGGTCCTGCCTTTGAGGGTGAGACTGTCCGTAAGGGAGATATGTACTGCGAGTTCGGCGGCGGACGTACCCCTGGATTCGAATTGGTTGAAATGGTGGGAGATGACATCGAAGACGGTAAGATTACCGTAATAGGTCCGGATATTGATACACTGGGTGAAGAGGGTGGCAGGATGCCCCTGGGAATCCATGTTAAGATTTATGGACGTAAGATGCAGACAGACTTTGAGCCTGTTTTGGAGCGCCGGATTCACTATTTCACCAACTATGGTGAAGGTATCTGGCACGTTGCCCAGCGTGACCTGAACTGGCTGCGGTTTACCAAGGATGCATTTGCCAAAGGCTTCCGCCTGGAGCACCTGGGAACACTGCTTTATGCCAAGTTTAAGGCCGAGTTCCCGGCAATTGTTGACCGGGTTCAAATCGACCTGATTACAGATGAGGAAGAAGTACTCAAGCGCCGTGAGTTTGCCCGTGAGAAGTACAATGCGCGTGATGCCCGTCTCCGCGAGCTGACTGATGAAGGTGTTGAAGAATTCTATTCCTGTACTCTTTGTCAGTCATTCGCACCGACTCATGTATGTGTTGTTGCTCCTGAGCGGGTAGGTCTCTGTGGTGCCGTTTCCTGGCTTGATGCCAAGGCCGCTTATGAGATCAACCCCCATGGCGCCAATGTTCCCATACCCAAGGGTGAGTGCATTGATGAGGTTAAGGGACAGTGGAAAGCATTCAATGAGTTTATTTACCAGAACTCCCAAAGAACTGTTGAGGCAGTTAACTTCTATACAATTATGGATAACCCGATGACCTCCTGCGGATGCTTTGAGGTTATCATGACAATGGTTCCGGAAGCCAATGGTTTCATGGTGGTTAACCGGGAACACTCCGGGATGACCCCCTGTGGGATGAACTTCTCAACCCTGGCAGGTACCTGCGGCGGTGGCGCCCAGATGCCAGGATTTATGGGAATCGGTAAAGCATACTTCGGTTCCCGGAAGTTTATCAAGGCAGACGGTGGTTTGGGCCGCCTGGTTTGGATGCCCAAGGCCCTGAAGGAATCACTTCGTGAGATTCTCGAAGAGAGAGCTGAAGAGGACGGACTCGGTCGTGACTTTGTAGACAAGATTGCTGATGAGACTGTCGGTGTTACCGGTGAAGAGATTCTTCCGTTCCTGGAGGAAAAAGGACACCCTGCACTGACTATGGATCCATTGATGTAGTTGGTTGCAGTTTATACGCTGTATTAAAATTGGTTGATACAGTCGCATAAAAGCGGCTGTATCAACCAAATATATAAAAATACAACCAATACAGTAGGGAAAGGAGATTGGAGAATGGGTTTAACAGGATTAGAGATTTTCAAACAACTGCCCAAGAAGAATTGTAAAGAATGTGGTCAGCCGACCTGTCTGGCATTTGCCATGCAGCTGGCTGCCGGTAAGGCAAGTCTGGATGCTTGTCCTTACGTAAGTGATGCTGCCCGTGAGGCACTTGATTCGGCTTCTGCACCTCCGGTAGCTTTGGTTAAGATTGGTGCGGGCGAAAAGGCCTTCGAAATCGGTAATGAAACCGTTATGTTCCGCCATGACAAGAGATTTGAGCATCCCACAGGTATTGCTATCCAGGTTAATGACAATATGAGCGCTGATGAGGTAAAAGCCAAAGTTGACAAGATAAACAAACTGGTTTTTGACCGCGTAGGTCAGGTTCATGAGGTTAATATGGTTGCTGTGGCCAATGATTCCGGTGATGCTGCCAAGTTTGCCGATACAGTTAAACTTGTCCAGGATAACACAGCTTATCCGCTGTTACTTATCTCAGGTGATGCTGCAGCCATGGAAAAAGCCCTTGATGTGGCCGGTGCCAACAAGCCGGTAGTATATGCCGCTGATGCCGGCAACTATGAGGCAATGACAGCCCTGGCCAAAAAATATGAAGCTCCTCTCGTAGTTAAGGGTTCTGATTTGAACAGTCTGGCTGAAACTGTAGAAAAGGTAGTGGCACTCGGTTACAAGAATCTTATTCTTGATTCCGGGGCTCGCGAGCTTTCCAAGGTTATTGCAGACCAGACCCAGATCAGAAGGCAGGCTCTTAAACTGTTCCGTCCGTTAGGATATCCTACAATTGCTTTTGCCAACAATGATGACCCGATAATGGAATCTCTGTATGCCAGCACATATGTTGCCAAGTATGCAGGTATTGTTGTAGTCAACAGCGCAGAACCCGAGCATATTCTGCCGGTTATCACTCTGCGTCTGAACATCTACACCGACCCGCAGAAACCGATTGCTGTTGAATCCAAGGTTTACGAAATACTTAACCCGGGTCCGGATTCACCTGTGCTTGTTACCACGAACTTCTCACTCAGTTACTTCTGTATTGCCGGTGATACTGAGGCTGCGCGCGTTCCTGCGTACATTATTCCGGTTGACACAGACGGTATATCTGTACTTACAGCATGGGCTGCAGGCAAGTTTAGTCCGGAATCAATTGCTGACACCCTGAAGAAGCTGGGTATTATGGAAAAAGTAAACCACAATAAGATCATTATCCCCGGCGGTGTAGCTGTTCTGAGCGGACAGACAGCAGAGCTTACCGGTTGCCAGGTTCTTGTAGGACCTCGTGAGTCTGCCGGTATCAATAGCTTTTTCAAACAGCAATGGAATCAGTAAATTATTATCTGCGGGATAATGCTGCAAATTATCTGCAGGATAATATTGAATGAAGATATTTTGCTGGAAAAAGGAAATTACGAGATCATGAAAGGAGCGTAAGAAATGGCTGTTACTATAGCAAAAGAAAGATGGACCAGTAAAGTTGCCGAAGAGGCCTATGGTCCTCAAGGTTTAAAGGTTGGTGGAGAAACTACACTGCCCTTCCTGCATTTCGAAGGTGAAATACCAAACAGGGCTGTTACTGCCTTGGAAGTTTTTGATACAGAACCGAAGGATTATCCTGATATTCTGAAAGAGCCATTTGCCGATGTAATTAACGACCCTGTGGCATGGGCCAAGAAGGTCGTTGAATATGGAGCTGACATGGTAGCATTAAGGCTTATGAGCGCTCATCCGGACTGGAACAATGCCAGCGCCCAGGATGTTGCCAAAACTGCCAAGGCAGTTGCTGACGCTATTGATGTACCCCTGATTGTAATCGGCTGCGGCGTTGAGGAGAAGGATGGAGAAATTCTGCCTGTAGTCGCCGAGGCTCTGGAAGGTAAAAAAGCCCTTATTGGCTGTGTTACTGCCAATAACTATAAATCCATAACTGCTGCTGCCAATGGTTACGGGCACTATGTAATTGCATCTTCACCGCTTGATATTAACCTTTGCAAGCAGCTCAACATCTTGATCAACGAAATGGGACTTCCCCTTGACCGGATTGCATTTGACCCTCTGGTTGGTGCACTCGGTTACGGTATCGAGTACGCATATTCCATTATGGAACGTGCCCGTATGGGAGCCCTTACCGGTGACAAGACACTGGCTACTCCGATAGTTGCCTTCATTGGTCAGGAAGCTTGGAAGGCAAAAGAAGCCAAAGATGCAGACGTACCCGAATGGGGTCCGCAGGCTGACCGGGCTATTCTGTGGGAAGCCACCACAGCCACCACATTTGCCATAGCCGGAGCCAACATCTTTATCATGCGCCATCCCGAATCTGTTAAGAGATTTAACGCTTTTGTGGATGAGGCCATGAAATCCAATGCTTACTAATTAATAAGGGGCAAAACAAAATAAAGGAGGTTAGTTAGTAGATGTTTGAGATTATAGGTGAAAGAATAAACGGTTTGTTCTATGACATCCGTGATGCAATTGCTAACAAGGACCCCAAGCCTGTCCGTGACTGGGCTGTGAAGCAGGCTGAAGCCGGTGCATTTTGGCTGGATATCAACACCGGACCGGTTGCCAAGAAGTCTGAGCAGGCAGAAATTATGGCCTGGCTGGTAAAAACAGCTCAGGAAGCAGTAGATCTTCCCTGCTGTATTGACACCACTAACTGGGAAGCAATGGAGGAAGGCCTTAAGGTTCATAAAGGCAAGGCCCTGATTAACTCCACAACTGCTGAACAGGCCAAAATGGATGCCCTGTTCCCCATGGCTGCCAACTATGGCGCTGCCATCGTAGGTCTGGCTATGAATGAAAAGGGAGTTCCCAAGAGCGCCGAAGACCGTACCGCACTGGCAATGGAACTTGTTGCTAATGCTGATGCCTATGGTATTTCTCCGGTAGACCTGTACATTGACCCTCTGGTTCTTCCGGTCAATGTTGCCCAGGAGCATGGTCCGGAGTGCCTGGAAGCTCTCCGTCAGGTTAAGCTTCTGTCCAATCCGGCTCCTAAGACCACTGTGGGCTTAAGTAATATTTCTCAGAAGGCTCCCAACCGTCCGCTGATTAACAGGACATTCCTGGCCATGGCCATGGTCTGCGGTCTGGATTCAGCTGTTATGGATGCATGTGATGAAGAACTGGTTGATGTTGCTGCTACAGCAAGTATCATCCTGAACCAGTCCATCTACTGCGACTCCTACCTGAAGATTTTCAGGCAAAAGTAACACGATTCACAAAAAGGTCTTTACACACATCAATTCTTGGTGTATTCTGGAGGAGAGCTTCTTTTGAGGCTCTCCCCAATTAACTTCTCTATGTAGGAGGAGACTCGATGGAAAATAATACTCGAATTGGCGTCTTTTTCTGTAGTTGTAATGGCAAAATTACAGAAAAGGTAGACTACGAACAGATCACCTCCGAAATCAAGAAGCTTCCACAGGTAGAGTATGTCAGAGACAGTCAGAACCTATGTGCTCATCTTGAAGGAGAGCTAATCTGTAAAGAAATTACCAAGAACCAGCTCAACCGGATTGTGGTGGTCGGTTGTGCCAGGTCAAAAGAAGAAGGGTTTTTTAAAGAAGTCCTGCGAAAAGCAGGGATTAACCCACACCTGCTGTCTATGGTCAATCTCCTCGAAGAGTGCTGTAGTGTTCACGGGAAATCTGCCAGGTCAGCGGCAAAAGCCATGGAAATGGCCAAGATGGGTGTTGCCAGGGCAGGTAAGCTTGAAGAGATATCATTCGGCGAGTATTCCGTTAACCGTACCGTTCTGGTACTGGGCGGAGGGCTGGCCGGAATGGAAGCGGCTCTGCAGGCAGCAGCAAGGGGACACAAGGTAATCCTTGCCGAGAAAGAAGACAAGTTAGGCGGCAGATTGGCCAGAGTTAATTCAATCATAGGTGTTGACCGCAACCCTGCCGAACTCCTGGATGAAAAAGTGAAGGCAGTAACTTCCAATCCATCCATTGAAGTAAGGACAGGCACCAGGCTGGGAGATCTGGATGGAAACATCGGAAACTATACGGCCTGGCTGGTTAAAGGGGATACGGAGACACCGGTTGATATCGGGGCAATTGTGGTTGCTACCGGAGTCCAGACAATCTTCTGTCCGGTAAAATACGGACTGGGCATTGCCGATAATGTAATCGGACAGATGAAATTGGAAAGGCTTCTGGCAGACGGAAAAGATTTTACCGGGAAAAACATTTCCCTTGTTATTGGTAAGACCACAGAGGAATTCAACCTTTCCTTTGTGATAGCGGTCAAAAATGCACTGCTCCTGCGTAAGAGGTTTGATGCCACAGTAAACGTGTTCTATACAAACATCAAGGTCGCCGGAGACAACTGGGAGAAGATGTATACCGAAGCGAGAGACGCCGGGGTTAATTTCTTCAAGTTTGATGAAGGTATTGAGATAACCGCAAATAATGGTGAGATATTAATTAATTATGAGGATCCCTTCATTAGAGGTAAGATCCCCGGGCCCTTTACAGTCACTTCAGATTACATCGTACTCCCCGAAGAACTTGTACCTGCTGATGGAACAGAAGACCTCGCCAAAGTCCTTCGCATTGATTTAGGACCCGCATCATTCTTCAGTATAGATAATGCTCATATTCTTCCTGAGATGACATCCAGAGACGGTATATACCTGGTAGGCAGCTGCCAGTCACCCGGTTTTGTGAATGATATTCAGATATCTGCCAGAGTAGTAGCCGAGGAAATCTTCCGTAAACTTTATGCTGACCAGGTTTCTGTTGAACTGACCCAGCCGTATGTTGATGCTGCCAAGTGTGTTGTCTGTCTTACCTGTTACCGCTGCTGCCCACATGGGGCTATCACCATCGAACATGGCGAGCAGTATGATAACCTGTATAAGTCCGCAGCCCAGATGAATCCGATGGTTTGCAGGAAATGCGGTATCTGTGCCGCTGAGTGCCCTGGCAAAGCCATCCAGCTGCCTGATTACACGGATGACCAGGTCCTTGCCCAGCTCGAAGCAATGGAGGTGTAACGGTGAGCGCTAATGCAGACTTTCAACCCAAAATCATCGTTTTTGCCTGTGAAAATTCAGGCTGGCTGGCTGCTGAACATGCAGCAGAACTGGCTTTAAGTTATCCTGAGAGAGTTGAATTGATTAAACTTCCCTGTTCCGGGAAAATTGATGTCCTGTTTTTTATGAAAGCTTTGGAAAAGGCTGATGGAACAATCGTGCTGGCCTGCCAGAAGGAGAACTGTAAATTCATAAAAGGCAATATCAGGGCAGCTCAAAGGGTAAAGCAGACTGAAAATCTTTTAAAAGAAATAGGTATTGAGCCGGAGAGAGTCGGTTTATATTATCTGGCGGCAAACATGGGTCACAAGTTCGTTGAAATCATTCAGAACTTTTACGATAAAATCAGAGAGTTAGGACCAAATCCTGGGAAGGTGATAAAATGATTATTGCGGAGAGAAAACCCATTGAAGAGATTTTAGGACTCCTAAGTAAGCACCAGAAAGTGCTTGTCCTCGGATGTGGCGGATGTGTTACCGTGTGCCTGGCCGGGGGAGAAAAAGAGGTTGGGATCCTGAGTTCCCAGTTAACTATGGCTCGCAGTAAAGAAGAGCGGCCTCTGGAAATAGTCCAGAAAACCATTGAGCGCCAGTGTGATTTCGAATATTTTGAAGGGATTCGCCATATTGTCAAAGATGTGGATGCCATCCTGTCACTTGCCTGTGGTATTGGTATCCAGACATGTGCTGAGGCATTTCCTGACAAGATAGTCTGGCCCGGTGTGAACACCAAGTTCCTCGGGGTAAACCTGAATGTTGGTGAGTGGGCTGAAAGATGCCAGGCCTGTGGACAATGTGTTCTGGATAAGACAGGCGGTATTTGTCCGGTTGCCAGGTGTTCAAAGAGTATTTTCAATGGTCCCTGCGGCGGTTCCCAGGACGGTAAATGTGAGGTTTCCCCGGACACCGATTGTGCATGGGCCCTTATCCATGACCGCTTAACCCGTTTGGGTGAGGTCGATTCCCTGCGTGAGATTCTGCCTGTGAAAGACTGGTCATACAGCAGGGATGGCGGTCCGAGAAAACTGGTAAGGGAGGACTTGGAACTTGAAAGCGGGAAGTAAACTTGAACGAATGTTAGAAAGTGGGAATTTTACCGTCACCGGTGAAATTGGTCCGCCTAAAAGCTGTAATGGCGAAATAGTTCGTCATCATGCCAGAATGCTCAAAGGATACTGTGAATCTTACAATCTGACTGATAACCAGACTGCCATTGTGCGCCTTTCCAGTATTGCAGCTGGTAAGATTCTTCTTGAAGAAGACTGTGAACCTAATATCCAGATAGTCTGCCGGGACCGGAACAGGATTGCGATCCAGAGTGATGTACTGGGTGCTACTGCTCTGGGAATGAAGAACATTCTGTGTCTCTCCGGTGACCACCAGAAATTTGGTAACCACCCGACATCAAAGAACGTCTATGATGTGGACTCTATTCAGTTAATAAAAATACTTGACGGTATGCGTAATGGTTATTTCGCCAATGGAGAAGAAATGAAGGATGAGCCGCCGAAGATATTTATCGGATGTGCTGCTAACCCGTTTGCTGATCCTTTTGAATTTCGCGTTACCAGGCTGGAGAAAAAAGCCGATGCCGGTGCTGATTTTACTCAGACCCAGTGTGTTCTTGATATGGAGCGCTTTGAGCGCTGGATGGAGCTTGTCAGGGCACGGGGACTTCATAAGAGGATCAAGATCCTGGCTGGGATTACTCCATTGAAATCAGTAAAAGCAGCCAAGTATATGAATAAGTATGTTGCCGGAATGATGGTATCCCAGGAATATATTGACAGGCTGGAAAAAGCAGAAGATGTTAAAGCCGAAGGTGTTAATATAGCTTGTGAACAAATTGAGTACCTCAAGAAAATGGAAGGTATTGCCGGTGTTCATATTATGGCAATTGCTTGGGAAGAAATTGTTCCTGAGATTTGTAAACGGACCGGTTTGAATCCGAGACCGGAGGTATAAACCGACATGCCTTTAGTGGAGGGGAACAAATTGCAAAAACAGAAAGTTCTCGTGATAGGTGGCGGGGTTGCTGGTATGACCAGTGCCCTGGAAGCGGCGGCCAAAGGAATTGAAGTGTATTTGGTCGAGAAAGCTGCCGATATCGGAGGCTGGGCATACACATACTGCTGTAAGGCAACAGACAATTGTGCCAAGTGTTCCGCATGTCTCGTACCTCAGGCCAAAATGCATGTTGAGAAAAATCCCCTGATTACCGTTTTCTGTGGTAGTGAAGTTACTGGGGTTTCAGGCAAGTCCGGTGATTACAGCGTAAAGGTTAAAACAGGTGAGGGTAAGGCAACTGACCTGGAGGTAGGGGCAATTATCGTTGCTACTGGCTTTAAACCCTTTGATGCCGCCCGAAAAGGCGAGTTTGGTTATGACAGGGAAAAGAATGTGATCACAGCTCTGGAACTGGAACAGGCAATGCGTGAAAAGGGTTCACTGGTTACTGCATATGGAAAGGCCAAGCGTATTGGTTTTATTCAGTGTGTTGGCAGCAGGGACCTGGCTTTGGGTAATAACTATTGTTCAAAGGTTTGCTGCATGTATGCCTCAAAACTGGCCAGGTTAATCCGTTCCGAACTGCCTGATGCTGAGCTGACTATTTTCTATATGGACTTCCAGACATTTGGCCTGGGCTTTGATGAGTTTTACCGTTCAGCCAAAGAAGATGACAAAATACAGTTTGTCAGGGGCATTCCTGCCAAGATATTTGGTTTTCCCTATGACAGGCTGACAGTCAGGTATGCTAACTCCATGACCGGTGAGGCCATAGAGGATAAATTTGACCTGATTGTGCTGTCAGCGGCCATCACACCGGGTGAAAATACTCAGGAGCTGGCATCTATGCTTGATGTGGAAACAGATGAACACGGCTTCTTTAAGAACACTGTTCTCGAACCTGTGGGGACAAAACAGGCCGGAGTATTTATTGCCGGTACCTGCCAGTCACCAAAGGATATTCCCCAGAGTATGGAACAAGCCAAGGCTGCGGCCGGTGCTGCAGTTAAGTTTCTTGCCGAATAATAAACGATCACCCGCGGATAGACGCGGATTAAACACCGGATGCGTTAATCCGCGTAATTCGTGGTTGGTCGAGAAAAGAGATAAATCAGTGTAAATCACTGGTTTATTTTTTTAGGGGTACACAAACCTTGCTTCCTATCTGCAGGTTACGGGGATCGATACCTGGATTGGCTCTAAGTATATCTTCAAGAGGGATGTTAAGAGTTCTGGATATTTTCCAGAAAGTGTCTCCGGGTTCTATTATCCAGTAGACCTGGCCCGGACACTCCTGTTGCAAAGACGGTCTTTTTTTTCTCATCATTATCCTCCTAATTAAGTTCTAACAGGATTTATTCAGTAAAAAAAGATGTTTATTTTTATTTTATGGCCGTCTGGAGCAAAGTGTCCCAATTTTATTGGTTGGTGATTAGCAATGACAGGAGGGACCTCATGTTTCCGGTATGGATTTCTGTACCAATGACCCTGGTGTTTTCAGTAGCCGGGTGGGTAGCTTTTTCCGCATTTGCCCATGAACTGTTTCACCTGATTACTTCACGGGTGGTCGGGTTTAAAATAGCTGCATACCGGTTATGGTCGACCCCATGGGGGGGGAGGGGGTTTGTTGATGTGGTGATACCGGCGGAGACCGGTTGGTACTGTCTGAAAAGAGGGATGATGCACCTGTCAGGGATTGTTTCCCACCTTGTCTTTGTTTTCCTGACAGCCTTTGCCCTGGCCAGCACTGAAGGTATTGTCATGAAAACATTCCTCCTGACCGGGCTGGCTGTAAACTGTTACCTCCTGGTTATGAATACTGTTCCCGCAAGCTCTGACGGAAGGCAGCTGATGAAATTGTTAAACAGGAGCATAATACAATGAAACTAAAAACCGGTGGAGCGATTTTCGATTTTGATGATACCCTGGTAGAGGCAACTATATACTACGATAAGGCTAAAGAGCAGTTTGCCGCTAAAATGTCTGAACTTGGCTTTCCAGCTGAAGAGAGCCTGCAGGTTCTCAACAGGTTTGACATCAACAATGTCCTTAAGTGCGGCGGTTTTCACAAACACTGCTTTCCCAATGCCCTTGTGGAAACCTATGAATACTATACAAAGTTGTATAATACAGATCTCTGCCCAAAAACCCGAAAATGGATGGAAGACCTCGGTTGGTGGGTATTTGAACAGCCTGTCGAAGTTATTGACGGTGCTCGGGAAACTCTGGAAGTACTGAACCGCGAGATACCCCTGTTTCTGGCAACAAAGGGGGATGAGGAAATACAGGCCAAGCGCCTCGCAGAAAGCGGATTAAGGGAATATTTCCGGGCAGTCTATATAGTGCCTGATAAAACACACCAGGAGTACCTGGGTATTGCTGTTAAGAACCAAATGGACCCCGAAAGGTCCTGGATAATCGGAAACAGTATGAAGGGAGACATTAATCCCGGAATAAAAGGCGGTTTTAACTGTATTCACGTGTTTCACCATAACACATGGGATTTTGAGGAGGAGGAGCCTGAAGGAGAGTATTTCTCAGTAAACTCTGTCAGGGATGTGGCAGAAATTATCTTAAAAGGATTATAATAATTAGAATTACTTATTAATATAAGAAGGGTAAGGGGCACAAGGTGTCGAAGTAAGGAGGTAAACAGCCTGATATGGAGGGGTGCTCGTATGAAGGTGTTTTACCGCCCCGGTTCAGAGCGCCTGCTGGATATACTGGCAAGCGCCGTCTGGCACTATCGCCGCCGTACAGAAGAGATAATTAATTCCCGGCACTGGGGTAATGTGGAAGATTTTTTGGAAGAACGGAAGATTATTGATACTGTGGTGAAAGCAGCAGTTGACAACCCGGCCCCGGGGAGCAATTTTGCGGTGAGGTGCAGGGATGGCCGGGAATTTTTACTGATAAGAAAAATACTGGAACATTACCTGTCAGAAACCAGAGATGTTTTAGACAACATCAATGAACCCCTGATAGCAGGGAAATGCCGGGAAGATGTCGGGATAATTCGAAACCATATGATGCAGGCAGTACATTAGAGCTCTTCAATAAAGCAGTTCAGTGGACTGCTTTTTGTTTTATAATGCCACACCATATTTCCCGGTAATTTTCAGAACAACCGTAGAAAAAAACAAAAAGTCGAAGGTAGGGCCTTGTTTTTGTAGGGATTGTGAGATTTAATTACAGATTTCTCTGAAGGAATTTTGCGTCACCATAACGAAGTGCTTTCTCTGTTGCATGGGATGCAGATGATAAGAGAGGTAAATGATGGAAGAGATGCCAATGACAAAGGGGATAAAGCTGAAGGGGAGAAACGGGTGAAAATAAGAATAGTCTTATTATCCAGGAGAATAATTATAATTGCAGTGATAGTCTTGCTGGCAGCAGGATTAATGAAGGCATCTGATTCGTATGCCCAGTTCAGGTAGAAAAAGGAGATCTTTTTACCGGGCCTGAAGGGGAAAACTGTTATTAGTGATCCGGGCCACGGAGGAGCCGACCCGGGGGCGGTATCCGGCAGGTACCGGGAATCAGACCTGAATATGGAATTGGCCCTGGCCCTGAAAGAACGTTTAGAGGCCAATGGGGTAAAAGTCAGGCTGACGCGCAATGGTGATAATGGAATTGTGCCGGAGAAAAGAATGACTTATTCTGAACAGTGGGCAAATCTCATGGAGAGAAAGGAATTTGCCGCTGAACAGAAGGGGCACCTACTGTTAAGCATCCATACCAACAGTCACCGGGATTCCCGTGTTTCCGGAGCTATTGTATTTTATTCTGATGACATTTCAGCAGGGCTTGCCAGTGAAATACAGGCCCGCCTGAATACCCTTGGCCCCAAAAAGAGACAGGTGGAAAAGAAGAATTTTACGGTTATCAGGGATAATCCGATGCCTTCCGTTCTTATTGAAACAGGGTTTATTACAAATGAGCATGACAGAGAAATACTGATTTCCGCGCAGGATACTGTGGCTGCCTTAATACATGAAGCTGTGGACAGGTTTTGTCAGGACCTGATACCGCCTCAGCCGGAAAATCAGCCATAGAACACGGTTAAAGGAGAATCAATATGATTGACTACCATATCCATCCCGGCTATTCAATTGATGCCGACCCGTATTCCCTTGAAGAATACTGTATCAAAGCCCTGGAACTGGGTCTCAGGGAGATATGTTTCACCACTCACTGTGAATTTGACCCTTCAAGGGCTGATCTTGACTGGTTTGTCAGGTGTGATGGCAGAATAGTGCCTATGCATCCGCCTGAATGGCTGAACAGGTATTTTAAGGACATTGCCATGTGTGCAGGGATGTTTCGGAAAGACGGGCTAATTGTCAAAGCAGGGTTGGAAGCGGGTTTTGACCTTGGACTGGAAAGAAACATTGAAGGTGTCATTTCGCAATACCCTTTTGATTTTGTTATTGGATCTGTACACTGCCTGGACCACATTGCTATTTCCTCAGAAACAGAAAGCCCCGGTTACTTCAGGGGGAAAAACCTTCAGGAGGCTGCCGGTGCGTATTTTAGAACACTTGCAGCGGCAGTAGCTTCGGGATTATTTGATGTGATAGGCCACCTGGATGTTTACCGGAGGCATGGAACACCGTTTTATGGTGAAGCAACGGAATTGATGTACCAAAGCCATATAGATGAAGTACTGACATTGATGGTAAAGAACGGCACCGGCCTAGAACTGAACACCTCAGCATTACGACATAACCGGGGACTGTTTTATCCTGCGGAACAGATCTTAATGATGGCGGTGGAAAAAGGGGTCAGTAACTTTACCATCGGTTCTGATTGTCACCGGATAAGTGAGCTTGGGAGAAATATTTTTCCTGCTGTCGAGTCTGCAAAAAAAATCGGAATAAAATTTTCTGTCTATGAGAGGCGAAAACCAAGGCTAGTTGAAGAAATGTGATGTTTTTACGGAAAGATTCGCAAAATTGAATCTTTAATATGCAGGAGGATTTTTGGTATTTTTTGTAGAACTCTCTCACAAACAGATTGTTTTTGACTGTTTGATTCATTTAAAGGGGGGCCGGCATGAAACAACTTATTCCTGATAATCTGGAACCCGGAATGGTACTTGCAGAAACTGTATTTGCGGCAAACGGCAGGGTACTCCTTGCAGAAGGGACAAAATTGACCCGGGAACTGATTGACCGTTTAAAGGAAATGCAGATCCTGACAGTTTTTGTCAATGATGAGAACACCATAAGTGTTGATCCGGATGATGTCCTGATTAACCGAGTCCATTCAGAGGCCCTTCAGGTATTGGGGCATTTTTTGCCGGCTGATATTTTCGGGGAGCGCCTGGGGAGTGTTAAGGATCGTTATGACTCGCTCTCAGGCATTCTTGATGAGGTCATTACAGATGAAAAGGTGGCTAATCTCTATCTTGACCTGAGAACAGTTGATGATAATACCCTCAACCATTCTATTACAGTCTGTGTACTGTCTCTAATCATGGGCGATGTTTTTAAGCTGGACCGGGAGAGGCTGGTCCAGCTGGGCAAGGCAGCTATGGTCCATGATATTGGCAAAAAGGCTGTTCCCGGGGAGATAATCGCCAAAAAGGAAGACCGTACTCCTGAAGAAAGCAAGGCCTATGAGGACCACACCAAGCACGGTTACCACATCCTGCGGGAAATGGAGTTTGATGTCAGCATTGCCAGGGCAGCCCTTTACCATCACGAAAGGTGGGATGGAAGCGGGTACATCAATAAACTTGCCGGTGAAAACATAGACCTTTTTTCGCGTATTGTTGCTGTTGCTGATGTGTATGATGATGTTACCAGAGGGATTTCATACAAACAAAAGTACTTGCCCCATGAGGCGATGGAGTTTCTCTATGGGGCAGGCAATATCTATTTTGATGCCAGAGTGGTTAAGGCTTTTACAGGAAGTATTTTTGCCTACCCCCTGGGAAGCATAGTCAAGCTCAGTACAGGTGAAATCGGTATCGTGGTAAATGTCCAGAAAACAATGGCGCCAAGGCCTATCGTAAAAGTATTCTATGACAAGGCAAATAACCGCCTGGATTATCCCAGACAGGTAGACCTCAGTGAGGAAAAAACATTGTTTATTACAAAAATTCTTTAGGAATTAGGTTAACTGATCGATCGGGGGAGTAGTCAGATGAGCAATACCAGGGACAGAAAAGGCAATATTACAGCAGCGTTTGGTTCTGATTTGACACTGGAAGGAATGACAGGCGTCCCTAACCTTTTATTAAAATACTATCAGAAAATCGGTATCACTGACACTGAAATGATGTTGATAATCCAGCTAATGCATCTTCAGACGGCAGCTAACCAGCATTTCCCCACACCAGACATCCTTGAATCCTATATGTCTGCAGACAGGGCAAAGATTCAAAATGACCTTGAAAATTTAAAAGAAAAAGGCATCATCAGTATTAAACATTATTACAATGATGAAACTGATGAGATAGTACCCTTTTACTGCTATGAGCCTCTGTTTGAAAAGATCTCCGAGTTCTGGGCCTGTGAGAAGGTAAAGACATACCAGCAGATGAAAAAGAACCTGACTGAACAGAAACAGAAACCCGGAGCCGGCAGGAAAGAGAGAAAAGCTTCTTTTGCCAAAGTCTGCAAGGGTTTTGAGAAGGAGTTTGGCCGCATGCTTTCACCAATGGAAATAGAACAGGTGGACCTTTGGCTTAATGAGTATGGTGACCAGACTGAACTGATTTTTGAGGCCCTGAGGAGGGCAGTTTTGCTGGGCAAACACAACTTCAAATACATAGACAGTATTCTGCTGGAATGGCATAAAAATAATTTAAAGACAATTGATGATGTCCTTAGTTATGAATCAAATTTCCGCCAGCGGCAGTCCGCAAAGCAGGTGCGCAGGAAAATAACCAGTCACGACAAGAGGAAAGACAAGTTCAGACTTTTGTACCTCAGCTAATTAGGAGGAAGAGTGTTGAAAAAAGACCATGATAATTGTCCCCTCTGTCAAGGCAGAGGGATTATTATTATAGACAGTGAAACAGCCAGGCCGTGCAAGTGCATGCTGCACAGGAATATCAGGCTTAAATTCAGGAATTCCCGGATGAGCGGGGAAATGCAGCAGTACAATTTCAGCCAGTTTAGTTCCAGGTATTATTCCAAAAACCACAGGGATTCCTTTAACGGGAGGACCTACTATGATAATGCCGCTGCAGCTTTTGCAGCAGCTCAGAAGTTTACCAGGGACATTAGGGACAACATAGTTCCTGACGGCATCCTGCTGACCGGACCGGTAGGCAGTGGCAAAACATTTTTGGCCTGTGCCATAGCCAATGCCCTCCTGGATTGTGGTAAGGAGGTGCTGTTTGTCGTTGTTCCGGACCTCCTGGACCAGATCAGGGCTACATATGACCGTTCCCATGAATTCACCGAGCAGGACCTGATGGATACCGCCAGGAAAGTGGAGGTCCTGGTCCTGGACGATCTGGGGGCTCATAATTATACTGACTGGACTGCCAATAAGATTTATTCTATCCTCAACTACCGGATGAATAACAGGCTTCCCACTGTAATTACGACAAATCTGGACCTGGCTGAACTGGAAGAGCACCTTGGTGAGCGGACTACATCAAGAGTAATTCAGATGTGTAAGGTTTACCGGTTATTGGTAGAGACAGATATACGTATTGTCAGGAGACATGAAAAGGAAGCAAATGCAAAGTAATTTGCAAAACATTTAAACAACCCTTGAAGGAATAATTTGAAGGTGATATAATAAGATAACATTAAATACGATTTGAATACACGCGGATAGGTGACCCGTAACAGGGTTGAAAAGGGAAGCTGGTGCAAATCCAGCACGGTCCCGCCACTGTAACAGGGAGGAACCCGCACTATATGCCACTGGGCTTAGGCCCGGGAAGGCGCGGGGGACGATGAACTGGAAGTCAGGAGACCTGCCTATCTAAGGTACACCGCTATACCTTCGATTGAAAGGGAGGTGGACATCGAAAGAGTACTTTTGTACTTTTCCCAGTCTACCCGGACTGGGATTTTTAATTTTCCCCATTATATTGGTGTATATTAAGGGCAAATAAGCTTTCACCAATTTTATCTGAAAATGGAGTTGAAGTTTGATGCATATACAGGATGGATTTCTGGTTGGAAAGTGGGCGGTAGCCTGGTACGGGGCAGCATCTGTATTTGTTGCCAAAGGGGTCTATGACATAACCCAGCGTACCCAAAAGGTAATGGCATACAAACCTTTACTGGGACTTGTCAGTGCAGCGGTTTTCTTTATTTCCCTGCTGCCGATTCCGGTGCCGGTCACCGGCACTTCATCTCACCCGGCCGGGACTCCTGTGGCGGCCATTCTGGTGGGCCCTTTTGTGAGTATGGTACTTAGTGTGGTCGCCCTGCTGCTTCAGGCGTTGTTTTTTGCCCATGGCGGCTTATCAACACTTGGCGCCAATGTCTTTTCCATGGGAGTGGTTGGCTCACTGACCGGCTTCGGGGTCTTCTGGTTGGGCCGGAAAGCAGGTCTTTCCCTGGGGATTGCGGCATTTTTGGCCGGTGCTTTCGGGGACCTGGCGGTCTATTTGTCCACTTCATTTCAGTTAGCCCTGGGAATGCCGGGAGTACATGAGCAATCATTGCTAAGGGCCTTCCTGACTTTTCTGGCCCTATTTATGCCGACCCAGCTTCCTCTGGCGCTGCTAGAAGGATTGGTTACCGGAGGGATGGTCACATATATAGCTAAAGTCAGGCCTGATATCCTCAGGAAACTGGGTGTGGTTGAGGATGTGGAGGAGGGAAAAAACTAAAGTGCAAAAATCAAAAAATATATACCAGAGATTGACTCCAATGCTGATAATGCTGTTAATTTTTATGTTCCCACTAACAGTATCAGCCGGTGAAAAGTGGCAGGGGACAGATGACCTGGTTGATAGTAAAATGGAAGAGGTAACCGGTGTATCTGCAAAGGAACCGCTGGTAAACATAGAAGGCAATCTGGGGCTGTTTCTGTTTGCAGCCGGGGGCTTTGCTGCCGGAGCAGTGGTAGGATACCAGTGGCACAAAATATTTGTTGCAAAGGCGGGGAAGGACGATGGTTAAGGACTCCTATCTGATGGTAGATGCTTTTGCCCAGAGGGATAACGTTTTTACCAGAATGGATGCCAGGATCAAGGTATCGTTGTCAGTATTGGCCCTTACCGCAGTTATCGCTCTCCCTGGTTTTATCCTGCCGCTTATCATATTTGCCCTGACATCGTCATTGATGCTGGCTGTCAGGACACCCTTAAAAATTGTGCTGGGCAGGATGCTGCCGCCTGTAATCCTGGGATTTGTGGTTTTCCTTTTGATGACGTTTTTTCATCAGGGCAGCCAGGTTTTAAGCCTGAAGGTACTTGGTTTGGAACTGGAAATTTACCGGGAAGGCCTGGTCCTGGGGACAACGGTATTACTGCGAATTATCAGCAGTGTCTCCATTCTGCTGTGTCTGAGCCTGACCACACCTGTACACGAATTGGGATATGCCCTCCTCTGGTTCCGCATTCCCAGGGTGATTGTAGAGATTCTGCTGCTTACCTACCGGTATCTCTTTGTATTATGGGATGAAGGGATGCGGATCAGACAGGCTCAGGCCATGAGGCTGGGTTACCCTGACTGGAGGAATCCGGCAGGGTGGAAAAAGGCTGTAAATTCGACCAGTACACTTATGGCAATGGTATTCATCCGGGCCTATGACAGGGCGGAAAATACTTTTGCAGCCATGCAGACACGGGGATATAACGGTGAAGTTACCGGACAGAGATTTAAAAAGACCGCCTGACGTCAATTTAGGAGGAAGTATTAATGATTATGGAAGTACACCAGGTGCAGTACACTTACAGTGATGGCACCAAGGCTCTGGAAGGAGTAAACCTGCAAATCCCCGGGGGTCAGTTTACCATACTCCTGGGACCCAACGGTTCCGGGAAAACAACCTTTTTCAAGGTCATCACCGGCCTGCTGAAACCCGAGCAGGGTGACATTAATATAGAAGGCAGGCCTTTGCAGGAATTTTCCAGAGAAGAATTGTACAGGCGGATAGGCTTCGTATTTCAGGACCCCAATGACCAGTTGTTTGCACCTACAGTCGGGGATGATGTAGCTTTTGGCCCGGTTAACCTGAAACTGCCTCCTGATGAAGTGAGCAAAAGAGTCAGGGACGCCCTGGAGATGGTGGGGATACCGCACCTGATCAATAAACCTGTACATTACCTGAGTTACGGTCAGAAGAAAAGGGCGGCCATTGCCGGAGTTCTGGCTATGAAGCCTGGTATCATAATCCTGGATGAACCCACTGCAGGTCTTGACCCGGGCGGGGTCAGGGAAATAATGCAGTTACTGGTAAAACTCAATAAAAAAGAAGGAATTTCCATTTTGATGGCAACCCATGATGTTGACCTGGTCCCCCTGTATGCTGACAGAATTTTTATCCTTCATATGGGACATATCCTGCTGGCCGGGACACCTGCAGAGGTTTTCAGCCGGAAGGAAATAGTCCGGGGCGCTCAGCTGCGGCTCCCCAGGGTTGCCCACCTGGCTGAGATCCTGGCCAACCGGGACCACCTGGCTGTTGCTGAACTGCCCCTTACCATCGGGGAGGCCAGGAAGATGATTCTTTCCAATGTAAACGGGGATGTGGATGCCTATGGGAGCTGACAGGGAACTCCGCCCGGGGATTACCACCGGAGCGAGTGCGGCTGCGGCGGCCCAGGCTGCTGTGATGATGTTGTACCGGCATGAGGTAATTGAAACCGCCCGGATTACTAATCCACAGGGCAGGGTAATTACCGTACCTGTCGAAAATGTTTTTCCCGAAGATGGATATATAGTAGCTGAAGTAATCAAGGACGCCGGAGATGACCCTGATGTGACCAATGGGCTTAAAATAGTGGTCAGGGCCGGTAAGCATGCGGAAGAGGGAGTAACCATAACGGGAGGCCCCGGAGTGGGGACTGTGACCAAGCCAGGACTGCAGGTACCTGTGGGAGAACCGGCTATTAACCCTGTACCGCGGCAAATGATTACAGATGCGGTAAGTAAATATCTCCCTGAGGGTGCAGGGGTAATCATCGAGGTCAGTGTTCCCGGAGGGGGCGCTGCAGCAAGGAAAACCCTTAATCCCAAACTGGGGATAGAAGGCGGAATTTCGATCCTGGGAACAACCGGAATTGTTGAGCCAATGTCTGAAGAAGCCTTTAGGAAATCACTGGTGCCCCAAATCAATCAGGCCATTGCCTTTGGGCATACCACCATCTGTCTGACGCCGGGCAGGTTAGGTGAAAAATGGGCCGCAAAGCTGGGTATCCCGGCAGAAGCAGTTGTACAGATGAGTAATTTTGTAGGATTTATGCTAAAAGAGTCTGTCAGGCTGGGGATAAAAAATGTTATCCTTATCGGACACCACAGTAAACTTACCAAGGTGGCGGCAGGCTGTTTTCATACCCACAACAAGGTTTCTGATGCCAGGCTGGAAACCCTGGCTGCACTTGCAGGCCTTGAGGGAGCAGGCCCGCAGGTTATCAGAAGCCTGTTGGAAGCCAATACCTCGGAGGAGGCATTAGAGATACTCAGGGACAATGGCTTAACTCAGGTAATGGACATGGTTGCCGCCAGGGCGGCTTCCCGGGCTGTGGAACACGTATTCGGGGAACTCCGGGTTGGAGTGGTCCTTTTCACTATGGCCGGTGAGGTCCTGGCAGCTGATACAAATGCTGTGGAGATTGGGAGGGAAATGAAGTGGCCAATTTAATAAGGGTTATCGGGGTGGGCCCCGGTCATCCGGACTATATAACACCCGAAGCCTCCCGACTGATCAGTGAAGCTGATATCCTGGTAGGTGGTAAACGCCTGCTGGAATTATATCAGGATACCGGTAAGGAGCTTTTCCCGGTAAGAAACAACCTGGGGGAAATGACAGAATATATCAGGGAGCGTTCCCGCCACAGTAATGTAGCTGTCCTGGCCTCAGGGGACCCGGCCTTTTACGGTATTCTGGAATACCTGAAACGAAACTTTAAGGCATCTGAATTAATGGTTTCACCAGGAATCAGTTCGGCACAGCTTGCCTGTGCCAGGCTGGGCATCTCCTGGCACGACGCTGTTTTCTACAGTGTCCATGGGCGGGAGACAGACGGGCTGGCAGAACTGGCCGGCAAATATTCCAAGGTGATTGTCCTGACTGATCCTGCCAGAACCCCGGCGGTTATTGCCGGGATGCTTTCAGATAAAGGTATCAGGGGAAAAAAGATATATGTGTGTGAGAATCTCTCTTATGCTGACGAACGTATTGGGGAGTATCATGTCGAAAACGTCCCCGGAGATGTGGGAACCTCCGGTTGTGTTGTGGTGATCTCTGATGAATGACAGGAGATGGCATTATAAAACCGGCGGGATACCTGATGAATTGTTTCTCAGAGGTAAGGTTCCAATGACCAAATCCGAAGTAAGGTGTGTCACCCTGGCCAAAGCAAGGCTGGATGACAGCTGCCTGATCTGGGACATTGGGGCCGGTACCGGCTCAATTTCCATAGAGGCAGCCCTGGCCTCGGTTAAGGGAAAAGTATATGCCATTGAACGGGAAGCTGAGGCTGTGGAGCTTATTCAGAAAAACAGTGAACTATTTGGTACAAATAATGTAACCGTGGTCCGGGGGACTGCCCCGGAAGCCCTCAGTGGCCTGCCGGCACCTGACCGTGTTTTCATCGGCGGAAGCGGAGGCAACCTCCGGGAGATAATGGAGCGGGTCTTCCCGAAACTGGCCCGCGGCGGGCGTATAGTTATAAATGCTGTGGTCCTGGAAACCTTTATTGAGGCTGTTGAGACAGTGCAGGAATATGGCTTTACCGGTGTTGACATTACCCAGGTCAGTGTAACCAAGACTGCTGATGTTGGCAGAGTACATATGTTTAAGAGCCACAACCCCGTATTTATAATCAGTGGGGAAAAACCTTAGTCTGACTTTGGATCAAGAACCTTAATCCGAATTTAGTCTGAATTTGGACCAAAATCAAGTGCAAAGGAGTCATTACATGATTGGCAAAATTTATGGTATCGGAGTTGGCCCCGGAGACCCTGAACTCCTCACCCTAAAGGCCTACCGGGTCCTTAAGGAGGCAGATACCCTCTGTATTCCCAAGTCCAAAACCGAAAAGGACAGCCTGGCCCTGTCAATTGTCAAAAGCATCGTTGAGAAGGATTTTGAGGTTGTCGAGCTCCTGTTTCCGATGACTCATGACAGGGAAGTCCTCAGACAGCATTGGGACCTGGCTGCTTCCCGGATGGCAGATAAGGCCCGGGAGGGTAAAAACGTTGCCTTTATAACTATCGGTGATCCCATGTTTTACAGTACCTATGCCTATGTAGTGGAACGCTTCAAACGGTACCATAAGGACATCCCTGTTGAAACAATACCGGGAATTACGGCCTTTGCCGCATGTTCTTCAATAATTAATGAACCCCTTACAGAGGCCCATGAAAAGCTGGCAGTTATTCCGGCGGCTTATGGTATTGAGTCCATCAGGAAAGCCCTGGAAGACTATGATAATGTTGTACTGATGAAAATAAACCGTTTATATGATGAGGTTGCCGGCCTGTTAAAAGAGACCGGGCTGCTGGGAAAAGCAGTATATATCAGCCGGGCCGGGTATCCGGACCAGTTCTATACGACAGATATTGAAAGTATGATTGGTAAGGAAAAAGATTATATGTCAATTATGATTATCAGGAAGGCGGGGTGGAAGGGCCTGTGACACAAGTATATTTTATCGGGGCCGGATCAGGTGACCCGGAACTGATTACATTAAAGGGAATCAGGGCTATTGAAAGAGCCGACATTGTAATCTATGCCGGTTCCCTGGTAAATCCCGAGATACTTAGGTATGCCAGGGACGGGGCCGAAGTATACAACAGCGCATCCATGGACCTGGAAGAGGTACTTGAGGTCATGCAGAGGGGGGCTGCCCAGGGGAAGCTGACTGCCAGGGTACATACCGGTGACCCGGCCATTTATGGGGCTATTCAGGAACAGATGGATGCCCTGGCTGAGATGGGTATATCATTTGAAGTTATTCCCGGAGTGAGTTCTTTCCTGGCTGCTGCGGCTGCCCTCAGGCAGGAATATACCCTGCCAGATGTAACCCAGACTGTAATTTTAACCCGGATGGAAGGGCGCACCCCGGTACCTGAAAAGGAGAAACTGGCCCAGCTGGCAAAGCATGGCGCCACCATGTGCATTTTCCTCAGTGTTCATGCCATTGATGAAGTTGTAACCCAGCTTCGGGAGGGGTATGCCGAAGATACTCCTATTGCCGTGGTTCAAAAGGCTTCATGGCCTGATGAGAAAATCGTCAGGGGAACTCTTGCCGATATCGCAGCTAAAGTCAGGGAAGCAGGGATTTCCAAGACAGCGATGATAGTTGTCAGTAATGTATTTCGCGGCCAGTATGAAAAATCCAAACTTTATGACCCGGGATTTACTCATGGATACCGGGAGGGAAAGAGTTGAAAATAGCTGTAGTTGCGGTAACCAGAGACGGTGCCGAACTGGCCCGGAAAACAGCCGGGCTGCTTGATGATACAGGAAGATATGAGACCGTCCTGTATGTACCCGGCAGGTTCTCTCTGTTGAGGATCACCGGGAAGAGGCAGCCATACCGGAAGCCGCTGAGGGAACTTTTCAGGGACCTTTTTGAAAGGTATGACGGTATCGTCTGTATCATGGCCCTGGGTATCGTTGTCCGCCTGTCGGCAGCACACATCAGGGATAAGAGGACAGACCCCGCAGTAGTGGTGATGGATGAACTGGGTAAAAACGTGATCAGTGTCCTCTCGGGGCACCTGGGAGGAGCCAATGCACTGACACTGCAGATAGCCGGACTGCTTGGCGCTAATCCTGTGATTACAACAGCCACAGATGTCCAGGGACTGCCGGCTATTGAAATGGTGGCAGCTGAAAACAGTCTTGTTGCTGAACCATTAGAATTGGTTAAAAAAATTAACTCATCAATTGTAAATAAACAGCAAGTCACGATATATACAGAATTTGCTATAGATATAGAGCCATCGGAAAACATTGCCGTAAGGGATTTTGCGGAATACTCACCTGCACGCAGGGAAGAGAACCGGGTGGTGCTGGTGACCAACCGGACAGCTGCAAGCTTCCCGCCCGGGACCCTCTTCCTGAGGCCACAGAATATCAGTATAGGTATTGGATGCCGGAAGGGCGTCAGTGCGGCTGAGGTGAAACAAGCTATCGGGCAGGCCCTGGATGAGGCCGGACGGGCTGTGACCTCAGTGAAATCTCTGGCCAGTATCGATATCAAAAAAGATGAACAGGGACTCCTGGAGGCAGCCGGTGAAATGGACCTGCCAACAGAATTCTATGGTAGACAGGAACTTCTGGAAGTTCACCGGACTCGTGGCAGTGAACTGAGTTTTTCGGAATTTGTAGATCAAAAGATAGGAGTTGGTGGAGTATGCGAACCGGCGGCGATACTGGGAGCAGGGGAAGCTTCAGTGATCCTGATGCCCAAAAAGAAATACGGGAAAGTGACCATAGCAATAGCAGAGGGAAGCTGGCCGTTGTCGGAATAGGGCCCGGAGACAGGGAGCAGATGAGCCTCAGGGCGTTTAGGGTGATTCAGGATGCAGAGGTAATCATCGGGTACAAGACATATCTCGAGATACTGGGTGACCTTACTGAAGGGAAAGAGGTAATCTCCTCAGGGATGACCCGTGAAGTTGAGAGATGTCTCCAGGCTATAGAAATGGCTGCTGCCGGAAGGTATGTCGCCATTGTCAGCAGCGGTGACCCCGGTATATACGGGATGGCCGGCATCACCCTGGAACTGGTGGAAAAACAGGAAATGGCAGACAGGATCGAAGTTGAAATAGTTCCGGGGATAACCAGTGCCAATGCTGCGGCTGCCTCACTGGGGGCAGCCCTGATGCATGATTTTGCGGTCATTAGCCTGAGTGACCTGCTGACACCGTGGGAGTTGATTGAAAAAAGGCTGGAAGCAGCAGCCATGGGTGATTTTGTAACCATTTTATATAACCCCATGAGCAAAAAAAGGACCGAACAGATAAGGTATGCCCGGGAGATATTCCTCAGGTTCAGGTCACCGGCAACACCTGTTGGTATTGTCCGAAATGCCAAGCGCTCCGGTGAAGTGGTGACCAGGACTGACCTGGAGCACTTCCTGGAACATCCTATCGATATGTTTACTGTTGTCCTGATAGGAAACAGCCAGACATATCATACAGATAATTATATGATTACTCCGAGGGGATATGAAGTATGATCCTTGTTCTGGAGGGATATCGAGTATGATTCTTGTCCTTGGCGGCACTCTGGAAGGGCGTAAGATAGCCGGGGTCCTCGCTGCTGCAGGGTTCAGGGTGATGGTTACCGTTACCTCAGGTTATGGCGCCGAAGTAATGCCACGGGACCTGCCGGTGGAACTTCTTGTCAGGAAACTTAATGCCACTGACCTGGACCGGCTTGTCAGGCAAAAAAATATCAGGCTTATTGTTGATGCAACCCACCCTTATGCCCGTGTGATTACTGAAACCGCATGGGAAGTTTCCCAAAAAAGAAACATCCCGTATATCAGGTTCCAAAGGCCGTCAGTTACGGAAGAGTTCCAGGGTGAGGCTGTTTTTCGGGTGAACAGTTATGAAGAAGCAGCGAAGCTTGCGGTGAGCAAAGGAAATACCGTATTCCTGACTATAGGGAGCCGTAACCTGGAGCCATTTATCCGGGTCGGCAGGGAAGGCCGCAAGCGGGTTGTGGCCAGGGTCCTTCCTGATGCCGGAGTCCTGCAGCAGTGTGCAGCATTGCAGATCCCCCCGGCGGATATTATCGCAATCCAGGGTCCCTTCAGCCTGGAAATGAACCAGGCAATGTTTAGGGAGTATGGGGCTGAAGTCCTGGTAACCAAGGACAGTGGTATTACCGGGGGTACTGACACTAAAATATCCGCCGCCCTCGGCCTTAAAATACCGGTGATAATTGTAGCCCGTCCTGATTATGGGATTATTCCGGTTACTGACAATGTGGAAGTAATCCTGGAGAACGCCCGGAAATTTTCCGGATACTAAAATTTTGTTGGAGGATAGAAAATGAAGACAGGTATTATTATTTTGGGACATGGCAGTAAGGCTCCACAGGCCCTGGAATTGCTGAGAATCTATGGGGATATGGTCAAATCACAATCCGGTTATGAAATTGTGGAAATTGCCTCACTCCAGTTCAATAAACCCGATCTGCCAGAGGCAATCCATCAGGCTGTAAGCGCCGGGGCTGACAGGATTATCATTGTACCGTTTTTCCTTTATAAGGGTGTTCATATGCAGGAGGATATTCCCAAAGTCCTCAGCCGGGAACAGGAAAAGTATCCGGGGCTGGAGATCGTCCTGGCCAATCACCTGGGCACAGACCGCCGGCTCGTGGAAATAGTCATTGACAGAATTGAGGAGGTTTCTTAGCGTGGAATTTATTAAAGACCCCAGGGCTATTGAAGATACCAGTATGGACATTATTGAACAGTGTTTGCCCTGGATCAGGGAGCTTCCCCAGGGAGAAAGGCAGATTATCAGGAGAATTGTTCATACTACCGGAGACCCGGCCATTGCCGAACTGGTAAAGATACATCCTGATGCTGTTGCCTCCGGTCTCCGGGCCATAAGGGACGGAAAACCGATTTTTACCGATGTCCAGATGCTGCGTTCCGGCATCAGCCCGGTTAAGCTGGAACAGTTCGGTATTGAGACAATGTGCCTGATTAAGGACCCTGAAGTAGCTGCTGAAGCCAAAAGGACCGGTAAAACCAGGGCTATGATTGCCATGGCAAAGGCTGCGCCTTTGCTTGAGGGTGGAATCATTGCCATTGGAAACGCGCCAACGGCGCTCTTTGAGTTGTGTGACATGATCCGGAGGGGTGAACTTGAGCCTGCCCTGGTGATAGGAACCCCGGTGGGCTTTGTAGGCGCCAAGGAGTCGAAAGAAGTCCTTGAGGAAACCCCGGTACCCTATATCACCATCACCGGGACCAGAGGAGGCAGCACGATTGCAGTAGCTGCTCTGAATGCGCTGCTCAAACTGGCCTGAACGACGGAACATTTAAACTGAAGGTTTAGAGTTTGTATCATAATGAATCCAGGGTGATTTGTATATGCCAAAATTCAGATTAATAGCAGCAGACCTTGACGGAACCCTGCTTGACGATACCTACCGGGTAATGCCTGAGCTGCTGGCAGCAGTAAATGCTGCCAGGGCAAGGGGAACTGAGCTGGCTGTGGCTACCGGGAGACTATATCCCTCGGCACTGCCCTTTGCCAGGGAACTGAATGTTACCCTTCCCGTAATTGCCTCAAATGGAGCTGTGGTCAAAGACCCGGTTACAGGCGAGCTGATATCACAGGTTACCCTTGACAGGGGTTTAGCCATTGAGGCTCTGAATATTACGGAAAATGGTACGGCACAGAGATTTATCAATGTACAGGATTCCTTTTATACTGATGCTTCCGAAAAGGCGTTCCGCAAGTATTCTGAAGCCCTGAAAATAGATTTTATCAGGAAGGTTCCTCTTCAGGATGCTATTACCACTGACCCGATTATGGTAGTCATCCGGGACTGTGAGAGTGAAATTTCCCGCTTAACCGCCATCCTGAAAGAGCATTTTGGTGATAAGGTCTATATGGCTAATTCCAAGCCGTTTTTTATTGATATTAACAACCCTGCGGCTACTAAGGGTGCAGCCCTTAAAGAACTGTGCCACAGAATGGGTATTGTGACTGAAGAAGTTATCGCTATCGGTGACGGCTGGAATGACCGGGAGATGTTCCAGACAGCAGGTCTGGGTGTGGCTGTCTCCAATGCACCTGATCCCCTCAGGGAGCATGCTGATTATATCTGTGAAAAGCCGTCTTTTCATGGAGTGATTGAGGTTATCAGGCGATTTGTGCTGGGAGATTAGGATTTAGCAGCATTATTTCAAAGGTCACCTTGAGCGCTTCCGCACTGCCTGAGATGCCGCTGCCGACGATCCAGGGGTTGACACTGCAGTTGGTTCAGGGGTTGCCGGCACTTCCGGATTAGCGTAAGACTGTTGACCCGGTGCTGATACGGGTGGGCTGCTTCCGGCAGCAGATGCGGATGTGCCTGCTGAGACAGGTGCAACTCCTGCCGGAACCAGGTAGACTTTACCGATTTCCTGGTACAGGACAAGTTTCTGGGCGGCCGGTATTGAGGTTTCGATAACGGCAACTACCGGCTGGGACTCCCGTCCTGTGCCACTGGGGGCATTTGTATCGGCATTTTGGATTTCCCTGACCAGCAGACCCGACAAAAGACCGTCCTGGTCCGGACCGATGACGGTGTTTTCAGGCCTGCTGCGGTTGTCGGAGGGGATAAAGACAAGGGCATTAACCAGGACCCCCGGTTTAATATTGCTGCCAGCTGACATAACCTGGTCGGTTTTTACTCCCACCAGGACTTTTTTGTCTTTCAGGGCCAGGGCTTTTCCAAAAGGGTTGGTTTCCACGTTGTTTATTCTGGACTTCCTTATAATGTCACCCTTGCCTATTCCCAGGCTGCCGGCATACCACTCCTGTTCACTGAGAATGGCCGGATCTGTTACGGCATCATCGGGAACAGAGGATATGACCGCCTCAGACATATGGTATCCTTTCACTCTGTTATGTGGAGGAATATCTTCAGCAGCCACTACCACACTGACAAGGCGGGTGTGCTTGTCTATATAGGCGCTGTTAACCAGAAAAGTTATGCCTGCCACAGCAGCCCCGGTGAACAATATGATTAATACCTTCAGCCATTTTCTCAAAATCCTGACCTCCTAATGTACTCATTTCCGAAAACTTATTTATATGTGGAGCGGTAGAACATGGTCTTCTTTACGGTGATTGGGATTCCCCCTGAATTAAAGAGCCTGGGTGAGATTACGGTTACCGTTGTGGAAACATGTCCCTCCAGGTAAGGTCTTGTCCCGGCATGATGCGGGTTGTTGTCCTGGTTGACAGAGATGTTGAACAGGGTGTTTTTCATAATATCATTTTCCATATTTATATCAAGGCCGAGGTTGCTGCAGAAATAGGCCAGGGCAGCATTACGGGCAGGTACAGGGTCTACGTAAATTCTGCCCAGGTTTGCATCTTCCGGATTAATGCCTGCAGTTATTGCAGCATCAAGGGACTGTTCCGTAACTTTACAGATCTTGTCATAAGTAATATAAACCATTCCCAGGTCCAGAATAATGATACTTAAGAGAAGTGCGCCCAGCATGGACCATAGTGTTTTCATTCCGTTACCTCCTATTGGCGCACATATTCCTGTGCCAGGCCGGTCAGTCTGACTTTTACAGGGACACTAAATTCATGGTTAAGGGGTCTTAAGGAACGCACTTCATATTTTGTAGAGACCTCCAGGGTCACCGGGTCACCTCTCTGGACCGGCGGTGACTGGCTTTTGGGTGTTGCAAAGTTCACCTGCACCTGGTTGGGGGGCAGGCCCAGTTTGTCCAGCATATCACGGAAAAATATTTGTGTGCCGCTGTCCCAGCCGTTTTCTATTTTCATCAGGTTGATGGTCTCTGAGGCGGCGGTGCGCAATTTCTGGGAAGTGGCATAGATGCCCAGGAAGTCCACTCCCATATATAGCACCATGGCTATTATAAGCATTAACACCGGGAGTGTAATGGCCGATTCACCGGCCTGGCTATTCACCAATGACCGGATTTTTTTATACAATTGACTCAATCCTGCCCTGGACAGTCAGCCAAAAGGGCCCCAGCCACCCCGTAATGGCCCCGTGCAGGACAACCACAATGGTAACTGTCAGCAGTGTGGCCAGTATCCAGCCCACCATGCCCTCACCTTTCTCGTTTTCTGCGACACCCTTCAGGTATTGCCAAATCATCTGCCGATACATACATTAATTCCTCCTTTTGTATTAATAAGTCTCTCGGAAATTGAATTTCCTTTATGTTCAAGGCTTTGCGCCTTAGCTGCTCTTGTACCGGTGCCGCTTATTAGCAGAGCCAACCACCGGTTGAACAAGGTTAGATTTCTCCAGCGTCAGTGCTGAAAATCAGTACAATAGCTCACCATATTCCTCTCCGGCCATTTCCGGAAGCCTGCTAGATAATCCGGTTAATCTCACTGAACAGTTTCAGGGCAGTCAGTCCAAATGCGGCTATAGCATGGAACACCATGACTGCTTTAAGGATAACTATTTTTTCCGGCTTATTCCTGGTGAGTTCCTCCAGGGCCAGCTTTCTTAACTCTCTGATGTCCTGTTCGATATGGGTAAAATAGTTTTCCGACTGTTCGTATCCGGTTTCGATGCCCACCTTTACTGCAGCTACAAACTTGATCATTACCGGCATGTCAAAGGCAGCAGCAAATTCATCAAGGGCCTGGGAAGGTTTCATTATCTGCATGTCATTGATGAGCTTATCCAGCATCGCACTCAGGCGGGGACCGGAATTTTCCCTTACCGTCCTGAGGGCTGAGATGTAGTCTTTGCCACTTGCCAGGCTGATACGCATTTTGTCAATAAGTTCGGGAATGTCCCTGATGATATCATTTTGCCACCGCCGGAACCGGCGTTTTACCTTTTGGGCCTGACCGATGATAATGAGGCCCACACCTATGGGATAAAGCAGTAAATATCCGGCAAACCCTGTTAACATGGGAATGCCCAAAAGTACAGCAGCAGCCAGGAGTGCAGTAAGGATATGGTCTGCATAGATTCTTTCAGGCCTCTTTTTTTCGCCCATGAGGCTGAGCATTTTTTTTAGGTCATAGCCCAGAAGTCTCTCAATATCAGTGAACCTCTCCAGGCCGGACAAGAAATCGGTTATCCAGGTAATTATCCTGCCATCTCTTTTTCGCTGCAGTTCACGTTCGCTAAGCACAATTTCACCGGCCCTGAGTATGGCACGCCTGACGGTCCTGTCACCGGCGGATACCCGGGTCAGAACGCCTGCGGTAAACAAGAACACCAGGACCGGCAGCAGATATGACCAGATGATTGCTATAGTGTTCACCTCCCATCAAAATATTTTTATGGGCCAAGGGATATTTTCGGACGTCTACAGTTCGTCAAGTTTCAGGCTGAGGTATTCTTCCCCTTTGATAAGGACAAACAGGGTTGAGACCAGGTAGGAAAACATCAGTATTTTACCGGGGACCGTATCCAGGTAAACATTTGCGTTTCCGGTATTCATAAAAGATAGAATTACCGGAAAAGCCCATGATGCCAGGATAATATAAAGCAGTTCCCTTTTCTTCCCGGCGCTGGTTATTTCCAGTGTCTCCACAGCCCTGATATCGCTTTCGATGGCTTCCACAGCCTTTTCCATAGCCCTGAGGGCCTCCGGGGAATAACCTTCATAATGGGCAATCAGGAGAGTCTCCACCAGGGTATCGAATTTTCTGAAGGCAACCCGGGCCTTCAGGTTTTCCAGGGCCTGAGGTATTCCTATGCCGACACCGGCATCTTTGAGAAAATCTGCTGCCAGTGTCTTGATGGGTTCAGTAACATCATTTTCAATTATCTCAAAAGCCCTGACAATACTATGGTGGTCAACAAGCCTTGCCGTGAGGATACGGCCAAAATCCGGGACCGCGTTCAGCAGGGCTGTCTGCTGGCGTTTCCGGTACCGGCGGATCATAAAACGCGGCAGGTAAAATCCGGCCAGAATACCGGCTACTATAATCAGGGGATTTTTGAAGGCAACGGCAAGCAATAAGCCTGTGGCAACAGCGAAAATCACGATCCCCCAGAATTCCCGTGATGTTATATTCCAGCCCGCCGCACCGGCATAGGCCCTGACATTGTGGTATCCCATAAGGCGGTCTAAATTGTACCTGATGCTTCCCTTATGGTTGCCTGTCTTGATAAATAAAAGATAAATCAGCCAAAACCAGATGAGTATCAAAACAGGCGGCAGGAGCAGCAGCATGTAATCACCTCCGAAAAGAATTATCCCGGTAAATACCTGCTTCGGCCAGGCTTACGGGAGGGTCAGCCATTTACTGATATTACTTTCGGGAATCAGGTTGTTGCGCCATTTTTCGGCCAGGGTTGCCGAGATTATTCCTACTCTCTGGTGGATTCCGGTTACCCTGCCGTCCTTTTCACCGGTCTTTTGCCAGCGGAAGAGCGGGTTTACCAGAGGTTTTTTAGCGCCGTCATATCCGACCAGTTCACAGATTTCGGTAATTATTCTTTGGGTCTTGATTTTTTGCTGGAATAAAATCAGATCCACATTGTCTGCTAACTGGGCGGCGATAACATCGTCATTATACCCGTCCCCCGCCAGCTGAACGATCCTGATGGCGGCATGACGGGCAGAACTGCAGTGAATTGTCATATACAGGGCATGTCCTGTGTTCATGGCTTCATGGGCCTGCCTGGCGGCCTCACTAAAACGTACTTCACCGATGATTATTTTAAAGGGACGCATGCGCAGGCTTACACCAGTAAGTTTTGCAATATCATACCTCCGGGACGGTTTTTCATGGTACTTGGTTTCCAGGGCCACTATGTTCCGGTATTCCCTGTAAGCCCGTTTGTGACGTAACATCATCTCCGGTGAGTCTTCTATGGTTATAATCCGCTCATGCTTGTCCAGGTAGAGAGGCAGCCTGATCAGGGTGGTTGTCTTGCCGGAATTGGTGGAACCCCCGATAACGATATTACTGCCCCCGGGGACGGCATCCCGTAAAAAGCTGATTATTTCCGGACTGAGTGAGCCGCTTTGGATCAGCTGCTTATCTGTAAGGATGTCGGGGGAGAATTTACGTATGGAAACAGCGGGTCCGTTACTGGAAATGCCGCCTTTGTCCCTGCCCAGCACGGCACAGATTCGGAATCCCTCGAACTGGGAATCAATGTGGGGTTCATTGGCAGTGAGGCTCTTGCCCATTGGCAGCAGCATCTTATCAATTACCCTGTACAGGTGGTCTTCATCCCTGAAGGCCAGGTCCGGACGGTACACTTCTTCACCGTCTTTCTCCAGATAAATATCATAGGGTCCGTTGATTTCAATATTTGACACTGACGGGTCATCAAGGGCAACCTGTACCGGCCCGAGGTAGACAATCTCATTTTGCAGGGCCTGGACCGTTTTTTCCAGTGGAATGCCCGGGATATGCAGGTCATTATTTTCCCTGATGTAATCTGCGATAATAAGCATTAATTCACTGCGGCACTCTTTGGACATCAGGGATTTGGCGAAAAGGTGTGAATGGTTTTCGCGGAGATAATACCTCACCTGGTCAGCAGCTTTAAAAAATATCTCTGCAGAGGGAACGTCCTGCCCGCAGGCGGGTTCCGATGAAGCGGGCCGGTGCTCATAAGGTTTAAAAGGAACCAGAGTCATGTCAGGGCCGCCTGCTTTCTCTGCAGCGCCGTGGCTGTTTCCCGATGACCGGAAACTGCCAGGCAGGCCAATTTGGATACGGGAAGTACCGGACACCTGAGGACCTCGCTGATTTCCCCCAGGTACCTTTCATCAATGGCTGAGGCGACAAAGGCATCAGCATCAATATTGTATCCATCAGTGAGCCGTCTTTTGTTTAATAATGACCAGGCTATATCTGAGGGCCGCTCCACGACAAGAATAATTTTGTTCGCCAGTCTTAGTGCATAAAAGGTCATAGGCGATGCCAGCACTCCCTGGCAGTCGAAAATAACGACCTGATACCCGTTTTTGAAGGCCTGGGCGGCACAGAATTCGGGAAATTTCTGCAGTGTATCTGCAGCGCAGACTTTATGAACCACAGGGTGATCAGGAAGGGCATAGGGATTTGCTGCCAGGACGGCCAGGTTTTGACCGGCGCTGACGCAAAAATCAGTCGGGCTGCTTCCTTTCCGTTCATACTCCAGGAGTGCCTCATCCACATGGTTGCTCCTGTCCATCAGGCCGGACTCAACAGCAAGGCGGGGGATACCCAGGCAGGGGAGTTCCACCAGGAATGTCCCGGTATGAGCGGATATGCTTTTGGCCAGGGACAGGCTGACAACTGATGTATTGTTCCCCCCCGGGCTCCAGACCGCTATGGTTTGTTTCCTGATATCCGGAGCAACCGCTGGTTTATTGCGGAAAAACAAGAATTAAACACCTCCAAAGTATAAAAATATCAAAACAGTACAAAATTGGAAAAACAGAAGGTATTTTTTATTATATACAATATATGGTAAAAAGCGTGTCGAAAGGTGTCATGCCCGGCAAATTATTTTGAAAATCTTTGAAAAAATTTTTACTAACTGCTTATAGGGTGCTAAAATATACTAAGCAGGGGTTTAGTTTGTCAGGAGGGATTTTGAAGTGATATTGCTGATTTTGATTACTGTGCCGTTTATTTTATTCCTGGGGGGCGCCTATGCCATGCATTATCCGCTGCCGCTGGGGGTGCTGTACTCGTTGAATGTTGCCCTGATGTCAGTGGTGTTATGGATTGTAGCCAGCCAGATTACTAAGATACATACACAGAGGCTGGAGATTTCAGGGAATGACCTGAAATTATCAAGAAAACAGTTGTACTTTTCTTTTCCGGCACTCCGGCTGACCGAACTGGAGATTCCTCTGGAACTTGTCAGGGGGATAAGTTTACTGCCGACCAGGGCCGGATACCTGATGACGGTACGTTTTGCCCAGGAGGACAAGACCATGGGGGTAGACCTGGACATAAATCCTCTGAGGATTGAGAACCGTGATACCATTAACAGGGTTTTGGAGCAGGTCCAGGGTGTTTCAACTGATGATGTCACCCGAAAAACACTGCTGGAATATGACAAAAAATTATTATCCTGGAAGAGCAATTATATGTTATCATTTTTTGTCATTGGTCTGGCCCTGGTCATTTTTTTCTTTATCAGTCTTTACCTGGGCATGAGTCAGTAATATCTATACGGGGTGTGTATTTATGAAGGTAACCAGGGAGTCTGTTGCCGAACAATTGGAAAAGCTGTTTGCAGGTGAGGTTTCCAGGGAGGACACCGGATGGTGGGCTTATGACCTGTTGATGGAAGAGGGGCTTGAATATGAGCCGGGCTATGAACGGTTGCTGGAAGATGTGCTCCGCTCCCTGCACTATTTTCACGATACCGAACCATTGATGGCCCAGTTCTATCCGGAAACAGATGAACTCCTTTATTACCTGAAATGTCTGCGGGGAGAACAATTCTACCAAAGAAACCGGGTAGTACACTGGCGTGTTTAGGGGGGCCGGTTTAAAGCATACTTTGTCAGGCGGTGACGGCAGATGAGAGCTATTGATATCGGTCAGGTGATATTTAAACTGCTTCATGAAACAGGGAAAGCCGAACCAATTCAACTCATTCCAGGTCAGGTTATCAGTGTATTGGTCAGGGAAATCAGGGGAAATACGGCGCTTCTGTCGTATCAGGGCAAAGAAATCATTGCCCGTCTGGAATCAGAAGTGCCGCCGGGTGAGAATATCAGGTGCCTTGTTGAGGGAGAGAGAAATGGCCGTATTGTCCTCAAAATGCTGGACAACAGCCAGGGGAATGCGGAATTTTTTCACAAGGTTCTCAGGGACCTGGGAATTAAAATTAATGACGCCAATATCCGCCTGGTCAGTGAAATGATCAGACAGGAAATGCCCCTTACTCCGGATTCGGTTAGGATACTGGCAGCCTTTGCAGGTTCACAGGGCATTCCCGAAGCAGATATGAGGATTCCTGTATTTATGCATAAACATGGGATGCCGCTTACGGGGGAGATGTATCAGTTTACCAGGGAACTGCTGACAGATATTAAATTCCTGCAGGACGAGCTTATGCAAATGTCCCTTTTTAACCAAAGGCTGGCTGCAGGCGCCGGACACGGAACGCAGCTGGCCAGGCTTGCTGAGGCTTTGCACCAGCTCCTCAGCGGCCTGGGGCTGAATGCAGCAGACCGTGCCGAAATTATTGCTGCAAAGATTGCCGATATTTTTTCATTTCAGGCCGGACGTCCTGTAAACCCTGCTGCCGGTGAGCCGGGACTGCCGCAGCAGCAGAATCAGCTGCTCCAGACCCAGACCCAGCCCCAGGCGGCTATGCAGGGCGGCGTCCCCCAGGCTGGGCTGACACAGCCTGGGGCAGGCCCGAACGTGATGCCACAGCCAGGG
>JAENZJ010000027.1 GCA_016841325.1 Thermincola carboxydiphila | reverse complement strand
ATAACGAATATGAGGCTGTAAAATTCTATACTGAACTGGCTGCTATTGCGCCCTGCGAAGAAGCCAAAGATTTTATTATCCATGCCAGGGATGATGAGAAAAAGCATTACAGGATGTTCTGCCGGCTTTACATGGAGTTGACCGGAAGGCAGCCTGAAGTTAAAGAGCCGCATATCAGGGTACCTGATTTTTGTGCCGGGGTGATGAAATCCGTTAAGGATGAACTGGAGGCAGCAGAGATGTACAGGGGAATGCTCCTGTCCACAATAAATATGAGGGTAAGGGATATTATGTTTGAGACGATGACAGATGAGATGGAGCATGCTACCAGGTTTACCTTTGTCTACAGTATGGCTGACTGCCATGTGGATGAGTGTGAGGCTGATTAATTTTGAATTTTGTCCCCAAATTGGGAGTGGCAGATATATTCCTCCCGACGGCTGCAACTCAGCTTATTACCGGCTCCAGCATAAGCAGTTGCCGACAAGCGGACGTCATACTCGTCATTCCGGAACATATCTGCCACTCCCTTGATATAAACAAAAATGTTGAATATTACCCTCACCCGGAGTGTTATTTCTCGTAATCGTTCATAACCAGTCCGGTGATCACCTTGGGGTAAAAGAAGGTTGACTTCTGGGGCATTTTTTCCCCACCGGTGGCAATATCGGTTACTTCTTCGACTTTGGTGGCATTCATATAAAAAACCAGCTGTGCTTCGCCGCTGTCCACAAATTCCCTGGCAGCTTCTTCATCCCTGACATAGATAAGGTTGCTTTCGTCGGCCCTTTGTTTACTGCCTATACCAAGGTATTTTTCCAGGATCAGTGTATGGAGTATGGTAACATCAAGCCGCTTCCAGCGTTCTGAGTGTTCACTGTCAGTCAGTGAGTTAATTTTGTGCGGTTCCGACAAAGTTATAATATAGTATTTGCTGCCTCCTGCATAAACACCAAAAGAAGGGCCTGACTTACCTTTGGCTTCAAGTGTTTCTGTAAATTCATTTAGTGAAGTCCCGGCAGGAAGTTCGGTAACAGAAAAATCCGTACTCAGTTCACTGAGGAGCCTGGTGATATCCAGGTCCGCTATGTTTTTAACTACCCGGTGGGTGGGGAATACCACCAGTCCTTTATTATAGAGGTTTACCAGGCAGACCATCAGGAAGTCATAGCCTTGTTTACCCTGTGCTGCCATTTCCCTGCTAAAATTAACGGCAGTTTCGTACCTGTGGTGACCGTCGGCAATAAATATCTTTTCACCTGACATCTTTTCTTTTATTAATGCGAGAGCCTTTTCATCTGAAATGACCCAGAGCCTGTTAATTACACCCTGGCTGTCAGTTACCTCAGCATCGGGCTGACGGATTTCCCTGGCAGTTTCCAGGGCATTTTCGATGACATGTTCTCTGTCTGCATACAGCCCGAAAATCGGACTGAAATTAGCCAGTGTAGCCTTCATCAGGTTAAGGCGGTCGGCCTTGTGCTTTGGCAGTGTTTCCTCATGTGGCAGGACTTCGCCTTTACTGTAGTCGTTGGCTTGTACACCGGCTATAAAACCGCTGCGGATTTTCTTGTCTCCTTTAACATCAAACTCCTGTTCATAGAGATAGACTGAGGGTTTATCATCGTGTTTCAGGATACCGGTTTCCAGCCATTCCCTCAGATACCTGGCTGCCCTGGTATACCTGTTGTCCTCATCAGAATCTTCGGGATACTTTTTGCCCAGTTCCAGCCTGATGACATTGTAGGGGTTTTTTCGGTAAAAATACTCCTGCCCTGATTCATCTATGACATCATAGGGTGGTGTAATTACTTCATTAATATCGACTTTACCGGTGTCATACCTGATACCTTTAAATGGAATTATTGTCGCCAATTGTAGAACCTCCTTAGTGTGGTTAAACATAAAAATTTTTAGGGTTAGTTATTCCCGTTTATTTTAATATATTCCTGCCTAAATTTCAATTTGAAGTTATTTTTTTACAGTACATTACAGACATAGGCAGGCAATGTGCGAAAAATGTCGAAATAATTAAATGTTGCTTAATTTTTAACGGGAGGTCCTGAAGTTGGGAAAAAAGACTCTGATAATTTTTTTGGCGCTTTTTTTATCAGTCTTGAATCAGGGCTGTGTGGCCAAAAACCGGGTGGGGGCCACGGGATTTTCATATATTTTTCAGGAATCAAGAACATTGACGGAACAGGCGTTTCACAATACAGGTGCAGGAAAAACCGGGGACAGTGGTGAAACCGGAAGTGGCGGCAAAACCGGAAACGGTGATGAAACCGGCAGCAGTGAAATTGATGAATCCCCGTTTCCCGGGCCGGGTGAAGCGGCGGGAGAGAAAAAGGTGTACCTCACTTTTGATGACGGGCCCGACAGTGTGGTTACAACCCTGATACTTGATATCCTTGACCATTATGCCATCAAAGCGACTTTCTTTGTAGTGGGCACGGAAATTGAAAAGAATCCTGGCATGCTGCGGGATATAGCCCGGCGAGGGCACTCTCTGGGAAATCATACTTATAACCATCGTTATCAGGATATTTATTCAGGAAGGGACAGTTTTTTAGAATCCATAAAGAAAAATGAAGAGCTTATTTTTAGTATTACCGGACAGAGACCGAAAATCGTCAGGGACCCGGGAGGAGCAGTCCGTAAGAGCGGGTATATGCAGGACTCACTGGCTGAGAGCGGGTACCGGCTTGTTGACTGGAATGTGGAGTCATATGATTCCAGAAAACCGTCCCTGACTGCTCCGGAAATAATAGAAAAGGTCCGGCAGCAAACCCGGAAAAAAGAGCTTTGGCCTCATATGGTAATAATTATGCATGACGGCAGGGGGCACATGGCTACTGCCAGGGCCCTGCCCACCATTATAGATATGCTACAGAACCAGGGTTTTCAGTTTGCGGCTTTTTAGGAAGGCTGTTATGCTGTTATATGCTATGCTGTTATAACATACCTGCAATTTTTGAGGCCAGGTCTTTTACTGTTTCAATATCTTCGGATTCAATTTCAATTTCCAGTTCATCAGTGGAAACCTCTATTTCAATTTCGACAGCGGCATCTTCATAGTATTTGTTATCTGTGATATCTGCCGTGGATGGTTCTTTCTTACTGCTTTTTGGCTGTAGGGCTTTCCCGGGTTTTATCATGGTAATTTCATCTGATTCCAATTTTTTGATGGAAAAGCCAAGGTCTTCTGAAATGTATTTCAGCAGTTGCAGCAGAGTTTTGGCATCAACCTTTTCTTTAACCTTTATTTTTGCTTCAAATTCAATGCACTTTTTGGACATGGATTAACCTCCTCAGTTTTGGTATCAAAGTACTTATGTACCTTAATATGTCACTTAACATATCTTATGTGTAATTATACCAAAAATTGCGCCTAAAAGCCTCATATATTACCGTGCTTTTCAATTTTGGCAGAAAAATAAAGAGGGATGAGTATTTCCACAGAAATAGACTCATCCCGGCGTAGTACTTTTCCTTCTTATTGATTGAGGTCTTTGTTAGTGTTAAAAGCTGAACGGCCTGTAGGGATTTCCCCGGGGTTACCCGACTGTCCCGAATAGCCGAACTGGCCTGGCTGTGTTGACATGCCGTATTGGCCGCCTGAACCGAACTGGCCTGACTGACCGAAGCCCTGAGTGGAAATAGTCCTTTGTGACCAGTCAGTTGCCGGCTGATAGGCGCCCTGCATTCCACCACCGTATCCGGCCTGAGTCATGGACAGGGACCCAATCTGGTTTGCCACCTGGGACATCAGGCTGTTCATCTGGGACATTTGCTGGCTCAGTTGTGATGCTATTTGCTGAATTTGCTGGGCCTGCTGGCTGGCACTACGTTCAACCTGCTGCAGCTGCTGCATCTGGTTCTGAATCTGCTGGTGAAAACTCATATTGTCACCTCCTTAGAATTGGTAGTAAGTAAGAATGCCGCTTACAAGCCTAGTATTTTACAACAATGCCAAACATATTTGTGGGAATAGATGGAATTATTATTATAAACGGGAGCGCTTCAAAATGTATTTCGGTGTATTCAATAAACAAAAAATAAGAAATATTGCTTTATGCCTGCTGCTTATGGCAGTGTTTGTTTCAAGTGGCCTGATGCCTGTCGGCTGCACCCGGTCAGGTGTCCCCACCGTCCAGGATGTTCCGGCTGATGTTCCCCCTGTAGAACAGGCAGTTTATCTTAAGCCGGAACCAATTAAAGCAAGAATTGCACTGGCAGGAGATATTATGGTACATTCCGACCAACTGGCTTATGCCTATGACAGGCAGACAGGGACTTATTCTTTTGCCGGAGTTTTTGATGAAGTGGCTCAGTATCTGGGGGCAGCGGACATTACTATTGCAAACCTGGAAACAACTCTGGCGGGGCGCGACAGGGGATATTCCGGTTACCCCAAATTCAACAGTCCTGAAGAGATCCTATTATCCCTGAGGGAAGCAGGTGTTGATGTGTTAACAACTGCCAACAACCATTCCATGGACAGGGGAGAGTATGGTGTCCTAAAGACTATTGAGCACCTGGATAAGGCCGGCATTTTGCATACCGGGACTTTTGCATCTGCTGACAGCCGCCGGGAGCCACTGATAATAGATGTTAAAGGCATCAGGCTGGGTATCCTGTCATATACATACGGCACCAATGGGCTGCCTGTTCCCTGGGGCAGGGAGTACCTGGTAAATTTGCTGGACATACAGCAGGTGAAACAGGATATCACTGTCATGCGGGAAAAGGGAGCAGACCTTATCATTGTCAGTCCGCATTATGGGGTAGAATACCGCCGCACTCCCGGTGAGAGGGAGAGGCAGATGGTTGAGGAGCTTTTTCAAGCCGGTGCAGATATAGTGGCCGGGAGCCATACCCATGTTATCCAGCCTATGGCTGTAAGGGAACCGGAACGGGAGGGGGGCCTGTTTGTGGCTTATTCCCTGGGCAATTTTGTCTCCGGGCAGAAGGGGAGGTACCGGGATACAGGGGTAATAGTGACCCTGACTGTTCAGAAGGAGCCGGTGACCGGCAAAATACAGCTGGACAGCGCTGAATATGTCCCGGTATGGGTACACAGGTACAGGGACAACGGAAGGATGAAATCCAGGGTGGTACCTGTGGAGAAGGCAATTATTAATTATCAGCTGGGGCTGGATAATAAGATTACTTATCAGGATTACCAGAGACTGCTGGAAGCATGGGATGAGACTATAACTCACCTCTTAAAGCGGGGGGGACCTGTGGTTGACCATGTTTATGATTAATGATTTCCGGTCCGGACGGATTTTTGTTCTCTGTCCGGCGTTTTTTTTCCCTTTTTGGAAATGATATATGGTAAGGTGTTGTATCGGTTTTTCTGCACCTGAGTATAAGGAGGACGTGTTATGGCCAGACGGGTTGTTATCCTGGGCGCAGGTTATGCCGGAGTTAGAAGCGCCCTTACACTGGAATCGGAAAGCAGCAGAGATGAGGCTGAGATAATACTTGTCAATAAACATAACTATCATCACTTTATGGCTCAACTCCATGAATCTGCTGCCGGGGTCACGGGCAATAAGGATATGAGGATATCCCTCGGTGAAATATTTGATGAGACAAGGGTTAAACAAATTAAGGATGTGGTCCTCCGGATTCTGCCTAAAGATAACAGGGTTATCCTGGGGGATGGCACAATTGATTATGATTACCTTATCGTTGGCCTGGGAAGTGAGCCGGAGTATTTTAATATACCCGGTCTTGAACAGCACAGCCTCACCCTGAGGAGCCTGAACAGTGCTAAACTGATTAGGGCACATATTGAAAACAATTTTGCTACTTTTAAAAGTAATCCTCTCAGAAGGGAATTGCTTACCATAGTAGTGGGGGGAGCCGGTTTTACCGGAATAGAACTGACCGGTGAAATGGCTGACTGGGTCCCAAAACTGGCAAAGGAATATGACATTCAGGAAAAGATGGTTTCTGTGATTAATATAGAAGCTGCGGCCACAATTCTCAAGGGTTATGACAGGAAACTGATTGATAATGCCTACGAAATTCTTCGCAACAAGGGAATCAGGATTATTACCGGAACAGCCATCGAGGGTGTAACAGAAAACGAAGTCAGGCTCAGTAACGGTGAGATAATCAAAACCCGTAATTTTATCTGGACGGGTGGGATCAGGGCAAACAGGCTGATTGCCCAGTCAGGTTTTACCACTGCTGCCAGGGGAAGAGCCAAAGTCAACAGATATCTCCAGTCTGTAGATTATCCCAATGTTTATCTGGTTGGAGACAATGCCTTCATCGTCAACCAGGCGACAGGAGAGGTTATGGGGCCCACAGCGCAGGTTGCCATTCAGAGCGGACGGCTGGCTGCATTGAATATATTGGCAGATATCAGGGGTGAAGGCCTGAAGGAATGTAATCCCAGGGAGCTGGGCAGGGTTGTTTCCCTTGGCAGAAAGGCAGCAGTCGGAAAGGTTGGCCGGGAATACCGCACAACAGGAAGGGTGGCCGGATTGCTAAAAGAAGCTATCCAGTGGAAATACCTTTTTTCCCTGGGCGGGTTCAGGCTGGTTGCCAAAAAACTTTTGAAATAATATTGATGATAAGGAGGGGATTATTTTGCGAAAACTTCGGGTTGGGATTATTGGTACCGGGATGGCATTTGAAAGGCTTCATTACCCTGCCTATATGGAATTACAGGATAAGTATGAAATCAAAGCACTCTGTGATACTGACAGTAATAAAGCAAAGGAATGGGCCAAGCGGCTTAACATCCCGGAACAGGATGTTTTTAGTGATTACCGGGAAATGATTAAAAGGGCCGATATAGATGTGTTTGACATAATGGTGCCTATTGGGCAGAACTTTACCGTAACTGAGGAGGTGGCCAGGGCGGGCAAACCCATTATATGTGAAAAGCCCCTGGCACCAAATCTGGAACAAGCCAGGACCTGTGCCCAACTGCCCCGGAAATTTGGAATTCCCATTATGATAGCCGAGAATTACAGGTACAATGAAGAAGTTGATTTGATCAGGGACATGATCAGGACTGAGAAAGTCGGCAAGCCGGTGTACTTCATCCAGAACAGGGTGATGAATTTCCCCCGGGATATGCTGGGAGATAAATTTGCCGCCAAGGAGTGGCGCCAGTACCCGGAATTTCCCGGTGGCATCATTCTGGATACAGCTGTTCATGATATCGCGGCACTAAGGCATTTTTTCGGAGCGGTTGACGAAGTACATGCATATGGAGTCCCGCAGGATGACCCATGGGCTCCGTATGCTGTTATTAACACCAATATCAGATTCCGCAGCGGAATTACCGGTCAGTTTACCTTTTACTGTGCAGGCCGGGAAATGCAGAGACCACTGACCGGGCTTAGGATTTTCTGCTCCAATGGAATGATATACCTTGAAGAGCGTGACTGTGGTACGATAAATGTAGCTTATGATGACGGGAGGTCGGAACAGGTGCCTTACCGTCCCCAGCGTGGCTTCTATAATGAGCTGTTGAATTTCTACAATGCAGCTACAGGTAAAGAACCAATTTCTGTCCCACCGGAAATGGAATATGGTGATACCAAAATGGTGCTCGATATTATCAGGTCTGTCAGGGAAGAAAGGACGGTAAAAGTGGATGATGTTACGGAATATTTGCCGTCATATGAGCAGCATCATCAGGGGAAGACCGTACAGTCCCCGGATTACCTGATGTAGATCAGCCGGGGCTGCATAAGGTTTACCGGACGTGAGGCGGGCCTGCCAGGTTAAAGCCAGCCGTATAGGCCTCTTTGAGTATCCTGGGGTAATTCAGGATGATTCCTTTTCCATCAATCTCCTGATAACAATACTCTCCCAAAAACTCAGTTTCCAGCATCAGGAAAAAGTATTTGGCGACCTGAATGGCCCCGTCAAATACTTTTTTATGCCCTGAACCGGCAACTGAAATGAAGATTCCTTTCCTTTGAGGGCGCCGGTCCCTGTCCGGGATCACATCCCTTTTCAGAATATATCTGGTGGACCAGAAACGCTGAGTCCTGTCTATCATGGCTTTTCCCTGGGAACACATACCCATGGAAAATATAGGGGCAGCCAGTGCCAAACGGTCTGCTTCCAGTATTTTTTTATATATTATCTGCATATCATCATTGATGACACATTCCCCGTCTTTAAAGCATCCGTCACAGGAAAGACAGCCGGAAAACCTGTAATTGTTAAGGAGTAACAGCTCGGTGTCGGCCCCGGCATCAGCAGCTCCGCGTAAAGCCTCCTGCAGCAGTATAGTGCTGTTACCGTTACGCCGGGGGCTTGCTGCTAGTCCCACGCATTTAATGGGTTTTTTCAATTCTATCACCTCTGGCACAATTATATAGCATGACCGGGATAATAATAAAGTAGTGCCCCAAAAAAATTAGCGGATAATACTGTAATAAAGGGGGCAAAAATACAGTTATATATTTACAGAAGCATTTACGAAGTGGAGGTAAGGTTAGTGGAAAAATGGAGTTGTACGGTCTGTGACTATGTATATGACCCTGAAGAAGGTGACTCGGAACATGAAGTGGAACCTGGGACACCTTTTAGTGAGATACCGGATGACTGGGTATGTCCTTTATGTGGTGTGGGGAAAGACATGTTTGAAGAAGAAGAGGATTAATGGGTGGATAAGCTTCATCCACCCATTTGTTTTGGCACTACTTCACCGGAACTGCAGCCGGGGGAACCTCTTTTCCCTTTTTCTCAATCAGGATTGCAGCATCAGGACATACTGTCTGGCAGATCCCGCATACGATACAGCCTTCAATCCGTGGTTTAACGGCAGGAGTTCCCATAAATCCCAGTTCCCTGGACCATTCTATGACCTTTACCGGGCATTTCTCTATACAAAGCCCGCATCCCTTGCACAGTCCCGGATAAACATTCCATCTTCCCTTATTGTTTTCATAAGTGTTGGCTTCCCATCTCCGGTCATCTTTTTCTGCATAGTCAGTATTTTTTGTCAGCTCTTCCCGCATTTGATTCCCTCCTTTGCGTTAGTTTGTCACCCCGGGAAAGTATTATGCCTTTTTTAATATTTAGCAAATTATATTTTGGAACTCTTGTTGAAATTTTAGAAAATACTAAATAGTAGAACTTCTTATTTGGCAGCAAAATTGGCAGGATTTCCAATTTTTTTATAGAAGTGATTAGTAAATGTGCATGTAATTACATTCACAAGGAGGTGAGCAGCCCCCTAATTACGCCGTTTTGCAGTGGTTATGATAGTTCAGCCCTTATATTAATTGGAGGTGAAGGTGCAAAAGATAATTATTAGTATATTTGTTTGCACACCATAATTGTTCATAAAGGGGGAGAGAAGCAAGTGAATAAAAATAGCAGAATTATTCTGTTTTTTGCCCTGGTTGTTCTCCTGGCAGGAATGCTGACAGCTGCAGGATGTGGTGACACAAAGCAGCCTGAACAACCCGCTACTTCCGGTATAGAAACAGCTTCGGGAGATTATGTGGGAGATAGTGCCTGCCAGGCTTGTCATGCCGAGGTCTTTGAGGCTTGGGCAGAGACAACTCATGGCAGTTTCATAAAAGATGCTACCAAAAACCCTGATGCCATAGCAGGTGACCTCAGTGGAAATTATCCCAAAATGCTGAATTTTACTGCTGATGATATCCAATATGTACTGCTTTCCAAGGCGGGGTACCTGGATGTCCAGGAACTTGTCGGCAAAAAGGGGACCTTTGGTGTTCCGGCTGATGATTATCCGGTGCTTTGGGGTTCCTGGAACATGACTGAAAATGAATGGATAGTTGAAGTTGAGGCTATCGGAGAAGGCACCCCCTGGCTGAGTACCTGTGCCGGCTGCCATGTCACCGGCCTAAAGGTGCCTACAGAGAAGAATCCTGAAGTGGCCCGGAGCTTCAGCGGTTTTGGGATAAGCTGTGAGCAGTGTCACGGCCCGGGCGCCAAACACATTGAAGCCCCGGCACAGAATCCCATGGTGGTCTCCCTGGCAGCGGAAAACTGCGGCCAGTGTCATGTCCGGGGAGCTTCAACTGCCAAGAAACCTGACGGATCAACCTATGGGTACCCGTATAATGAGGAACAGGGCCAATATACTCCTGACAAGGAACTTGCTGATTTTTATACTCCGGTAAGCGCTGAAACCGATGACAAGGCATTCTGGCCAACCGGACACGCTAAGAATTCCCATCACCTGCAGTATCCTGAATGGCTGGCATCAGCACATGCCAAGACCCTGGATTCATTGAAGTCAAGCGACCACGCCGCTGACGAGTGTCTTGAATGCCACTCAGCTGAGGCGTACCTTGCTAAAGAGGGTGCAGAGGTTAAACTGGCCGACGCCAAGTTTGGGGTTACCTGCCAGGTTTGCCATGCTTCCCACGACCCTGACGCAGGCCTGGGTTTCCTGCGCAAGCCAAGGGAAGAAATATGTTCCCAGTGTCATAATGCTGAAGGACCGATGGAAGTAGGTCAGGCACCGCACCATCCGCAAAAGGAGATGAATGAAGGAAATATCGGTCTTGGATTCGCCGTGGCTCCCAGTGTTATGCAGCAGGCCGGTGTCACCTGTGTTGACTGCCATATGCCGAAAACAACCGGACCCAAAGTGAGCCACCTGATGACAACAGTAATGCCCAAAGAAGGTAAAGAATTCGGCATGCCTGATTCCTGTTCATCCTGTCACCCCAGTGCGAGTCATGACTACCTGCAGGGGGTTGTTGACAACTGGCAGGGTGATGTAACCAAGAAACTGGGTGAAGTTAAGGCACAGCTGGAAGCCAAAAAGGCTAATTCTGAAACCCAGGCATATAAGGAAGCTCTCCTTTATTCACAGATTGTCGAGGCTGACAAGAGCAAGGGTGTCCACAACTATGAACTCACTATGAAGCTGCTGAATGCTGCAGCAGACAGGCTAAAGTAAATTTTTCCATAAGTAATGGGGGCACGTGCTCAGAAATGTGCCCATGAATTAGGGAGGGGCAGATAGGAACATATCTGCCCCTCTCCCTAATTACACAGGCTATAACGAAGTGGTGCCCAAATGTAATTATGGGAACCTTACTGTATAGACCCCTGTATAAACCCTGTTAATCTTACTAATAATAAGCTGTGAAAAATTCAATAGTATTTGTTGTCTGCGATAATAATAAGGGTATGGGAGGTGTTTTAGATGGCTAAAAAGCGGGTGGCGATTGAGAATACACTGGGAAGTGTAAAACAGCTGCTTGATCAAAAGGGTTATGAGGTTGTCCAGCTGGACCCCCATACCCAGACCGGAATTGAGCTGAAGAACTGTGATGCGGTTGTTATTTCCGGAATGGATGATAATATGATGGGGATGACGACAATCAAGACAGGTTCTCCGGTAATTTCTGCCAAAGGCATGAGCCCGCAGGAAGTGCTGAATCAATTGGAGAATACAATGAAACAGGTATAATGATAACAAGCTGTGCCGGGAGGACACAGCTTGTTAATTATGCTGCATTATTCAGTTACCTGAAGGCAGTCATTGCTCCTATTTGACTGAAACATCAAATTTTCCGTCAGCAATCGTGGCATTAAACTCGGCATAGGCAAAGGTTTCACCTGTGGCAAAATTTGTCCGTTCGATCCTGAAAATCCCGTCCCCGGTCAGGACTGCCCGGAACTCATAACTCCCCATACTGTAAAATACATAATTGCCCAGTTCGGTCTGTTTCAGGAGTTCCCAGTCTACCTCTCCCTTGCTGTTAATTACCTGCGGGGTATTGACCTGTATTGCCCCAAGTTCCTGGTTAAGACTGTTTTCCAGCTGCATGGCAACCTGTTCCAGGGTTATATTGATAATATCATCTTTCAGGGTATCGGCTTTCTCGGCAAAATTACATCCGGTGGTGGAGAATACCGGCAAAACTGTCAATAAAACTGCAAGTAACATGTGGTGAAACGGAATGCGGTGAAGTCGGTGGCTTGACATGGTTCACCCTCCCATATATTATTGTTTATCTTAAGTTTATCACAAAGGTACTGCGGCCGGGAAGACGGCCGGGAGATAATTTTTACATTTGGATATTGTTATCTGACCGGCAGACCTATACAATTAATTATTGGGGAAAGAATTAACTGCTTTTTAAAGCACAGGCAGCCGGGATATAATTAGAAGAAAAGGTGATTGACATGGGAACCGATTTCATTGATTTACATGTACATACTACGGCTTCAGATGGGACTATGACACCTGCGGAAGCTGTATTCCATGCCGCCCGGAGCGGGCTCAGGGCTGTTGCCATTACCGACCATGATACGGTGGACGGGCTGGCCGAAGCCCTGCAGGCAGGGATAAAGGCTGGTACAGAAGTGGTTCCGGGAGTGGAAATTGGTGTTGACTTTCCCGGTGAGATGCATATCCTGGGTTATTATATCGACCATGAGAACGGGCGATTAACCCGGGAGCTGGCCGGACTGCGGGAGAGCAGGAACCTGAGGAATCCCAGGATGGCTGCCAGACTCCGCGAACTGGGTTTTGACATTACCATGGAGGAGGTAGCCCGGGCGGCGGGAGGGTTAGTAGTTGGCAGGCCGCATTTCGCCGAAGTTTTACGAAAAAAGGGATATGTAAAAAGTACTGAGGAAGCCTTTCACCTGTATCTCGGGGCGGGAAAGCCCGCTTATGTAAAGAAGGACAAAATCAGTCCCAGGCAGGGAATAGAAATGATTGCAACTGCCGGGGGAATTCCGGTCCTGGCACATCCGCATCATTTGCGGGTTGGCGGCAGGGAAGAGTTTGAGGCTCTGGTGAGGGAACTGCGGGAATACGGACTCAGGGGCATTGAGGCTTATTACACTACTCATACCGCAGCAGAGACTGCCTATTACTGTGCCGTAGCAGCCGGAAACGGTTTACTCGTTACCGGGGGGAGTGATTTCCATGGTTCCAATAAACCGGAAATAAGAATTGGTAAGGGAACAGGAGGCCTGGCTGTACGATATGACCTCCTGAGCAAAATGAAAGAGGTGAAAAAAATCTCTGGCAAAGGGGGAACCAGGGGAGTATCTCCGGAGTCTAAATAATATCGGGATTATGTTTAATGGTACCGAAAGGAAATTTCTATTGGGGGAGAGGATCAGGTTTTGAGAGGCAGGAGTATATTCAGGAGAATGACAGCATGGACAACATTTCTGGTACTGCTAGTGACAGTACTGATGCCCTCAGGCTTTGCTTGGGGCTATACCGAGGTATCCAGGACATCGGCAAAAGAACCTGTTGCACCAGGGGTCAGTATAGAGAGGCTTAATATCCAGACAACGGACGGTGCCCTTAATGTGTATGTGATGACCGTTGACCTGACCAATGAGTATGTCCGTGTGGATACCATTGCCGGGAGCAAGGGGATAATTACTTCAAATAAGAGTACTACAAATCTGGCGCGGGAAGCCGGCGCAGTTGCTGCTATTAATGGCGATTTCTTCCAGATGGCGGAAAAGGCCCCCATAGGGCTTACGGTACAGAGCGGGGAGTTGATAACTTCCCCGGCACAGAGAAATGATATGTACGGGTTTGGAATAACCTATGACAGGGTCCCGGTTTTTGATATTTTTGGTTTCAATGGTACGGTTACTGCTCCTACGGGTGTGGAGCATCAGTTGTTTGGCATCAATAAGCCTACATATCTGGCCCTGGAAGGGAAGAGCAGTGACCTTAACAGGTTGAACATGTATACTCCCAAATGGTCTTACCAGAGCCGGGGGCCTGTTTCCGGGCTGACCGGTATGGTAGAAATGGTTGTGGAAAACGATACGGTTATGGACATCCGGGTCGACCAGCCCAAAACACCGATTCCTCCCGGAGGATATGTCCTGGCAGGACACGGTACAGCCGGGCAGTTCCTGACGGCAAATTTCAAGGTCGGTGACCCGGTACAGGTTGCTTATAAGGTGAACCCTGAAAACGTTTATGCTGCTGTAGGGGGACAGGCCCTGCTGGTTAAAGACGGGAAGAGGCACTGGTTTTCCCAGAACATTACCGGTAAAAGAGCCAGGACATCAATTGGCGCTTCTGCGGATGGCAAGACACTGTACCTGGTTGTCGTTGATGCCGGAAACTCCAGCAGGGGTATGACCCAGGAGGAACTGGCAGATTTTATGATTTCCATAGGAGCCTCGACAGCTGTAAACCTGGATGGCGGCGGATCATCCACAATGGCTGCAAGGGCACTCGGTGATGGAGAGGCATCACTGGTGAACAGGCCTGTCTATGGTTCTGAAAGGTCTATTCCCACGGCCATTGGAATCTTTTCCACCGCCCCTGCCGGAGCTTTTGCCGGCCTGAGGGTAGCGGGTCCTTCCTATGTCCTGGTAGGAACTAAGAAGACTTTTTCCGCAAAGGGTTATGACGAATATTTTAATCCCTATTCCGTGGCTCCGGGGGACGTCCAGTGGTCAATCTCCCCAGGTCTCGGAACCTTCAACAATAATGAACTGGTGGCAGCTCAAAGTGGTAAAGCCATTGTGAAGGCCTCTTTTATGAATATATCTCAGGAATTCTCTGTCCAGATACTGGGCAGTGCCGATATTTCCAAAATTGAGGTTACCCCGGCCAGTATTGCCGTGAGTCCCGGAGAGAGTGTCGACCTGAGTGTGAAGGTCACTACAAAGCAGGGCCAGTCTTTTGTACTCCAGCCGGGAGAATATGAAGTCCAGGTAAAGGGTGATGTCGGAAGTATAAGCGGGAATAAGTTCACCGCAGTCGATAAAATGTCTTCAGGGGAGCTGGTGATAAAGGTAGATTCTGCCACAGCAAATGTGAGGGTAAGTGTGGGCAGAGTGGAGAAACAGCTATATGGCTTTGAGACGGCTAAGAAAGTCAGTTTCCGTGGTTATCCCGATGGAGTCCTGGGCAGTTTCCGGCTGACCGGTGAGGAATCAGGTATCTTCCGTGGCGCAGGGGCGGCCCGGCTGGAATACGATTTTACCTCTTCAGACAAAACCAGGGCTGCATACGGCAGTTTTGACGGCGGCCTGGAGCTGCCCGGACAGCCCTTTGGCCTTGGTGTCTGGGTAAAGGGAGACGTTGGCAATGGACACTGGTTAAGGGCCCGGGTTACTGACTCTGCAGGGACTGAGAAACTCCTGGATTTCACCCGGGTGAACTGGAAGGGATGGAAGCATGTCACTGCAGACATTCCGGCCGGCCTGAAAATGCCCCTGAGGCTTTCAGACATCTACCTGGTCGAGACCGAGGGCGGGAGCAAAGATAAAGGTGTGATCTTTTTAGATGAACTGTCTGTAATTGGCGTTTCTGATTCCCCGGGGCAGGAGCCGGTGGACAGGGAGCCTGTTTCGGCAGTCAGGGCAGTTGCCCCGGGTGCCGCTATTTCACTGAAGCTTGGTGATCGTCTGGAACTTATCTTTAATAACCCGGCCGGTTCCGCAACTTATAACGTTACAGCCGCGGAACTGCTGACTACGGACCTTCCGACTCCGGGTTTTAATCCCCTGCTGCCTCTCTACCGGATCAGCGGAGAGGCTAACGGTGATAATGCCGGGAAACTTCCGGCTCCGATGAAGCTCAGGTTGAAGGCCGCTGGGACGGCAGATTTGAACAGGCTTCAGGTTATGTTATGGGATCAGGACAAGTTGGCATGGAAACGGCTGCCTGCTGCGGTCGACAGCGTAAATAAAACGATTACCGCAAAGACAGAAGAATTCGGGATTGTGGGATTGATGACAGATGTACGTCCTGTCCCGCAGTTGTCGGATATCGGCAGCAGCTGGGCCAAAGACCTGATAATCAGGATGTCTGCTGCCAGGATCGTAAACGGTTATCCTGATGGGCGTTTCCTCCCCGAAAAAGGTATTTCCAGGGCCGAATTTGTTACCCTGTTGACCAAAACACTGGGGTGGGCTCAGGAAGCCCCGGGGACAGGTTTCGCTGACCCAATCCCTGACTGGGCTGCAGGCAGTATCGGCGCTGTTGTTAACCGCGGTATCGTCCAGGGATACCCTGACGGGACCTTCAGGCCTGATAAAAACATCAGCAGGGCTGAAATGGCAGTTATCATGGATAAGGCCCTGGACCTCCCTGACAGCAGCCAGCCATCCAATTATACTGACTGGAGAGATATCCGGCCATGGGCCATACAGGCTATCAGGGATACCAAAGCTGCAGGGATTATGGAGGGGAACAAAGGCTTGTTCAGACCAAATGATACGGCCAACCGGGCTGAAGCGGCAGCGGTTATGGCGAGAATACTGGAATATTACATTCAGAGGTAAGGCTTAGGCCTTACCTCTTGTCTGAGAATATTAATATTTAGGTGTCAAAGGACCGGATAATTACGTATAATTAATTTGAAGGTATTTGAGGAAGGAGGCATGTGAAGTGTCTGTTTATGACCAGGCCAATGTGCTTGCCAAAGGGATCCGGGAATCAGAGCAGTATAAATTACTTAAAAAGAATAAAGACCGGATAGAAGCTGACCAGCAGATAAAAAAAATGTTCACTGATTACCGGAAGCAGCAGTTTGAACTGCAGCAAATACATATGTCAGGCCAGCAGGTCCCTGAGGAAAAGGTAAAGGCTTTAAAGAAGATGCATGAAGTTGTGACAGCTAATCAGACAATCAGGGATTTTGTGGAAGCAGAACACCGTTTTGTCACGATGATGGCTGACATACACAAGATATTAATGGACGGTCTAGGACTGGAGTAGCAGCTTTTAACAGATACCGTAAAGGGTGGTTCTTTTGGACAGAGTAGAAGCGGTGCCGGTTGTAATAAACGGACAGGCAGGATATGATATCAGGGTAGCAGATCCCGGGGCAACGGTTCAGGATTACCTGGATGCTGTTAACAGATTTATTGAGGCGGCCCAATGTTACCGGGCCCGAAAACCGGAGGCGGATTCGTGTTTTGCTTGTGATTTATGCTGCCAGGAGCGGATTCCGGTAACCCTGATTGATGCCTTAAATATGGCAGAAGGCGATTTGGGGCGGTTTGTCGGTGAAATGCTCCATGTCTATGTTGAGGGAAGGGTAGTGGACATAACCATGGGTCTGAATGAAGCTGGGAAGTGCCTCTGCCTCGACAGTTCCAGGGGGCTCTGCCGGAATTACGGGAAGCGTCCCCTGGTGTGCCAGACATTTATTTGCTGCCCCTTAACCCGGGATGCCAGAAAACTCAGGGAAGAAATTGTTAATGCCGGTGAAGACGAACTGGTCAGGAAATGGTTTAAGATCAAAACCTGGAACAATAACCTTATTATACATGAGGCTGTTTCACCCCGGCCTGACCCCGGGGATTACCCCCGGACCCCTTTTGCCGGAGCCGTGTCATATCGGCAGGTAAGGCTTAAAGATGTATGTACACCCCGGTTATGGAAGAGAATAACAGAAAAAAAAGAGGTATTTTAAAAATATTGTCGAAAAATTCTACTGTAGCAGTGAATTTTTGTTCAGATTCTTTAGCACCGGACTGGGGGATTTGGCATGGGCGAAACGGAAAGCGGCATATTTAATGAGCAGTGGCTGCTGAGGGGCAAAAGAGGTTCCAGACTTTTACAAAGGGCCACCGAACTGGCAGGAGAATGTGGTTACCTTTTGGAAGGAAATGTAGAATTAAAAGATGTTGAAAAAAGGCTGCGGGCCTTGTTTGACAGGGAACTTGAAGACCTGGAATACATACTCATTGTTGATGAACAGGGGACAGCACTGATACATACCAACCGCCTCAGGGAAGGGACTGTATTCAATGACGAGGTGGGCATCAAAGCTGCTCAGACCGGGGAACCTCTGCTTCAGGTGTATCATCGCAATACAGGGGAAGTCCTCCTTGATGCATCCTGTCCGGTTTATGTAAATGGTAACAAACGTTACTCTATCAGGGTTGGCAGTGTTATTGAGGGGTGCTGCCTGGGAGTTAAACTTTCTGCAGCTACAGTGCTGCCGGTCTTAACAACAATAGTAATCTATATCCTGGGGTTTAACCCGGTCATTGTCTTTGGAGCAGGATTGGTATTAAGTATTTTAGTTGCATTTTTTATCAGGAATCAAATTTCGGCGCTTTCCAGAATTGCCATTGAAGGCACACGTGCGATTTCTGAAGGTGACCTGACCAGGGTTTTGGAGCCCCACTCCAGAGACGAAATTGGCCGGATTATCTTTGAGATTAATAAAATCAGTATCGGACTGGGTTCAATTATTAAGATGATGCAGGAATTTGCCCAGCAGATCAGTATGTCATGTGATGAACAGAGCAGTTCCACTTTACAGCTGAACAAGGCATCAACTCAAATTGCGGCCACTTCCCAGGAACTGGCCACCGGGGCCAGAAGACAGCTGGACAGCCTGATTTCAGCCAGGAAGTTCGCTGTGGAAGTCACTTCTGCAGTTAAGAACATGCTGAGCTTTTCACAGGAAGGCCTGGAACGGTCAGAGGCTTCCCTGGCAAAAGCGGCTGAGGGCATGCAGAACCTCGGCGCTTCCGAAAAGCAGATGCAGAAAATACACTTTTCCTTTGAACATACAGCTCAGGTGATTGAAGAGCTGGCCTCACAGTCTACCCAGATCGAGACTATCATAAATACTATTACAGAGGTAGCCCAGCAGACAAACCTGCTGGCCCTGAATGCAGCCATAGAGGCAGCCAGGGCGGGGGAACACGGGATAGGGTTTGCGGTAGTTGCTGAGGAAGTAAGGACTCTTGCCGAATCAACAGCGGTTTTTGCCAAGGAGATTAAAGATATCATTACCAATAATATGAAGAAAACCTCAGAAGCGGTAGTGGTGATGAGAACAGGTGTAGGGGAAGTCAAAAAGGGGACCCGGGTCCTTAACGACACCGGAGAATCCATTAATGGTCTGATTGAGGCTGTTGAATTGCTCTCAGCACAACTGAAGGATACTTTTAGTATGGCGGCAGATATTAACGACCGCAGTACTATACTCGTAAAAGACCTTGATAGCTGCCGGGATGTGGCTGAGGAAACCTCCGGATCAGCAGAAGCAATTTCTTCTTCCATCCAGGAGCAGGCAGCTGCCAGTGAATGCCTTACGGGGACAGCGCGTGCCCTCTCGGAGGCGGCGGCAGAAATGGAGAAACTGGTGGAACGCTTTAAAGTGAGGTAACATATAATATGGGCTGCCCCATTCGTGAGGGGCAGCCCATTAATTTTTCCCGGTTTTAATTTTTCCCGCTGTGGCCTTCAGAAGCATTGCCGGATGTACCGGTGTCAGAATCCTGCTTTTTTCCGGTGTCCCCGCTGCTGCTTCCAGGTTTGCTCTGTCCGTTGTCTCCGGAAGAGTTTTTTTCATCATTCTGTTCCTGTTGTTCTCCTGTTCCTCCCGGTTGCTCCTCCGGTAAGTTTTGCTCCTGGTTCTGTTCCTGGTTCTGTTCCTGGTTCTGCTCCAGGTTCTGTTCCTGGGTTTGCTGCTGGCCTTGTTCCGGACCTGCATCTGGTGCCTGGTTTTTATTCACCCGAGATGAGCTGCCTTTTGAGGATTTGCCGGATGAGTTTTTATTTTGATTTTCTGATTCTGATTTATTTTTCCCGGGATTATTTTGATTTCTGTTGTCATTATTTTGTTTTTTGTCATCATCGGCATCCTTCTGACTGTGGCCGTTTCCGGGCCCGTTTCCGGCCTTTTCACCGGCAGTGTGGATTTTGCGGATGATTTGATGTTTATAATTCTTAAGGATTTGGACCCCGAATTCATTTTCAAGCTGTATCAGACTGTTTTGCTTCACCTGATCTATGGTTAATTTTTCACCGGATTGGAGGGCATTTTTATATACCAGCAGCTTACCTGCAGATAAGCCCTGCCTGCCTGCCTCATCCCTGAGGGATTTATCTGTGGATGCAATCACAATTTCCACATCTATTTCCTTACCGGCCACCGGTTGCTCCAGATATGCTGCCAGGTTTTCAAAATCGACATTCTTTTTCAGGCTGCTGTTGAGGGTAATGGTAGACAGGATAAGGTTTTTTTCCCCCGGTTTCAGACAGCCGTCCTGCAGAGCCTTTGACATAATCAGGTCAACTGCTGCGGACAGGCTGGCCCCTTTCAAGGGAGTTCCCGAAAGGAGTCTTTCGGCATCAGGGTTTAATAAATTAACTCCGGTTACGATGAGGTCACTGTCTATTTCAAGTTCGATACTTGGATTTATGTCCAGGGAAACATATGCCGCCACCTCAGGATCTGTAACTGCTTGAATAATACCGAATCCCAAGACCATCACCAGCAGAGAGGCCACTAATACTGCCTGCTTCAGATAGCGGAAACGGGCAAAACTGTGACCGGCAGTTGAGAATTCTGCATGGGCCCCCATACCCACCGGCGGATTGCCTGAAATGGGTACCTTATGGTAAGTGCCGTCACTGGTCAGGATAATGTAATATGGACTTTTCACCTTAACAACAAGTCCGCTGATTTTCATCGGAAACACCCTTTCAGCCAGTTCCATGATTAATAAGCTCCCTGATAAATATAGGAATACAGATACGGAAACTGCATCGGATAATACAGGATCAGAGAAGTGGCTATAATAAATTTGCGGCCTCTTTCAAGAGTCTTGCGGTTTACCCCTGTTTTTAAAGTCAGTTCACTAATAGGAAGCTGTTTTTTTGCCAGTAACTGTTCCATCATTTCTTTGTCTCCGGCTATCAGGCCGGCTACTTTAAACAGGGTCTGCCGTGAGTCCCTGTGTTTTGGTGATACTTCCACCAGGTCTTCAAAGTCAATACCGAATTTCTCCAGCAGTATTTCGTATTCTTCCAGTTCTTCCCGTCGTTCTTCCTCAATTGTCCTGTTCCGGAAATCCTCCCAGGCAGACTGAACCTCTGCAGGACTAAGCATTTTGCCGTCACTGGTTTCGATGTCAAGGGAACACTCGATATTTAAACGGGATTCCTTGCGGAAATAGTCTTTTAACCTGTTATTAATGACCACCCTTGCATATGGCAGGAACGGGACCTGTTTCCGGGTGTCATATGTATCAATAGCTGAATTGAATGCAATCAGTGCGATACTCAGTTCATCACTATCCTCCCACTGGAGGGGGCGTTTACAGAGACTCATGGCGGTTTTGGCCACAAAAGGTTTATATTCATGAAGAAAGCCTTCCCGGGCATTCTGGTCGCCAGCCTGAATTCTGCTTATCACCTGCAAGACGTCAATGTTATTACTTGCCGGGGCCATTTTAACACCTCGTTACTTTTTATATACGTAGGATTTTACTGATTTCTGTGGGTATAGCTTCGACAAAAATACTGTCAAATCCTGTCTGCAATGCAAACACTTTGTCAATGGATGAAAATATGCCGATGTTTGGCGGAGCCGGGCATTTTTGCATAATATACGGTGAAAGGAGGTTTATAGTTGGTTTATGAGCCGAAAACGTAAAATCGCCCTGGTTTTTACCGGGGGTGTGTCCCTGGGAAGTTTTGAAGCAGGGGTTGCCTATGAAATCGTAAAACATATTCAGGAAAAGAATGACCCCAGTCTGGAGATTGATGTTATTGCCGGGGCTTCCGCCGGGGCTTTGACAGGTGCACTGACAGCACTGACCATAGTCTATGGCACTGACCCTGCCATTCTGAGGGAAGCATGGATGGCGGTCAGACTGGAAGACCTCCTTGCTTTAAGCCGCGGGGAACGGTCACTCCTCTCCGGCAATAAAGTGGAACAGCTTATTGCCAAATATATCTGTCCACCGGAAGCCGGCAGGATTAAATATCCGGGAAACCGGGAACCGGTCAGTTTTGTTGCCGTAGTAACCAATCTGGAAGGCATCAAATACCGTATTCATACAGCAAGGGCCAGTGAATTTTCCATTGCCGCCGTCAGCTACGAAGATTTGTTAAAATTCAGGATAACCGGGGACTTTGACAAATGGACAGAACTTCGTGATGCCGTCCGGGCTTCAAGCGCCTTTCCCGTTGCCTTTGGACCAAAAACCATAGTAAGGTCAGAAAATGATTTTCCCAGGGCCTCCAAATATAATTTTACCCGTGAAAGGGTAAAAATGCCATACCATTATGCTGATGGAGGCATAGTAAACAACCAGCCGTTAAACAGGGCCATAGAGTTGGTGAGTGAACTGCCTGACACCAGTCCGGCTGAGGAATATGAGCGGATTTTTCTGGTGGTTGACCCGGCGCCGCCCGGAGAAGAGCTCTGGGGGGGTAACAGCAGTGCTTTTGATGTTGCTGCCAGGGCTGTCTGGACAATACCCCGTAATCAGACTCTTTACAAGGACCTCTTGTTACTGGAAAAAGTTAACCGGAGGGTCCGGTGGAAAAATTCTTTTGTGGCTGTTATGGCCGATATCTGGAATACCCAGGCCATTCCACAGGAAAAAGAAGGTATTCTGGATGGTCTTTCCAGAGAAGTAGCCTTATTTAAGGGAGAGAAAATTCTCGGCATTGACCCTGCAGAATACCTGAAGGCAGAGGAGGAACGTATCAGATGTGCGTACCGGAACGAAATAGGCCGGGTGCATAACAGGGATTTGTTTATCAAGTACTGTTACCTGCTGGAACAGGTTGCCGACCTGCGCAACAAACAGGATATAACAGTTGAAATGATAGCTCCCAGGGATGCCGAAAAGGAGCTTGCCGGCGTGATCTTCGGTAACTTTGGCGGGTTTCTCGGTACAGGGTTCATGGCCCATGACTACAATGTGGGACGCACTTACGCCAGACGCTGGCTGAAAAAGGAAAGGGAACTTGAGAGGCTGGTGCTTTGCCGTGAGGAAAGGGTCCCTGTAAAAATCAACAGGAAAATAATCCAGAAACTGTTTGATAATTCCGTCCCCCTCCTGGTAGAAGATTTCGGTCCCAGGTTATTTGGGCTGAAACCTGACGTTCCCGGAACAGAAATAGGCCGGCTTACATTATTAAGGATGTTTACTGTGAGTCTGGCCAAATATGTGGTCAATAAATCTGTCAGCTGGACAAAAAATAAATTGTCCTTCCGGTGACATCATGAATTTAATAGTCCCTTCTTACCCCGGCTTAGCAGAACATTTTGTTTGTGAAAAGTATTGCATTCATCGGTCTGGCGGCGTATGATATTAAACAGGGGGAGAGGGAAATGAATAATGATGCTCTAACAGCCGCAGGTCTCCTGATCCGCTTTGTGCTGGGCGGGGGAGCCGTTGCGGTTGCTTATGTTTTGGCAAAACGCATAGGAGGCCGGTGGGGTGGGATATTTGCAGCGTTTCCGGCGGTATACCTGGCGGCCATTATTACGGTTTCTGCAGGACTTCCATCCGGTCAGGGGTTACCCCTGGCCCTGGAGGTCTCCAAAGGCGCGTTGGTTGGGATGCTGGGCAATATTGTGTGTGCTGTGGTGGCATCGGTGTTTATCGTCAGGTACGGCTGGCAGCAGGGATTAATCCGGGCCCTTATGGTCTGGATGCTCTTTGTCTCGGTTTTTTACCTGGCAGTCAGCAGGACAGGTTTGCTGGGGTGGTTGGGATGAAAAGTGAAACAAGTGAAATAGTACTGCGTTTTCTTATGGGTGGACTGGCAGTTGTGGTCTGCTGGCTGGTGTCGGCTTATGCACCGGTTAAGTTCATCAGCGGCGTATTTGCCGCTTTTCCTGTGGTTATGGTGGCAGCGGTATCTATGGCCGGAGTACGCGACGGGAACAGGGTAGCGGCAGCTGTAGCCAGGGGAGCGGTAGCAGGTATGGTCGGATGTGCCGCCTGTGTCCTGGCAGCTCTGTATTTTATCAGGGCTCTAAATTCCTGGCCCCTTGGACTGGGGATATCGCTGATTGTCTGGCTGGCTGTTTCCCTGCTGAGCAATACATTGGCATTTGGCCGCGGGCGGAGTTAACAGTGGCACTATTTCCCTTTAGAAATATCCCGGCCGGCTGTGGTATAATTTTAGGGTCAGATACCGTCCGGGGAGGGTGATATCAATGGATCCACTGACACACGCACTGGTTGGGGTCGGTGTTGCCGCACTGACAGGGGACAAGTTTGCCCTGGGCAACCCGGTACACCTGGGGGCAGTGCTGGGAGCGCTGGCGCCGGACATGGATATAGTTTTCCGGTTATTTGGTGATGTGCCATATCTAACTCATCACAGGGGGTCATCCCATTCGATCCCCGGAGTGCTGGTTATGTCCGGTGTAATTGCAGCAGGTTTATGGCTGCTGCTGGGCGGCATAAATCCGGGCCTTATTTTTTTGTGGACATTTTTGGGGGCATTATCACATATAACCCTGGATATATTAAATTCCTATGGCGCCAAGGTCCTCTGGCCTTTTTCCCGGAAGAGCTATACACTGAACCTGCTGGTCCTTGCCGACCCCGTGATCATCGCACTCTTTGCCGGGGTTATTTTATGGCCGGGGATGCCGGGTCTGATTGCAGAGGCTGCCTTCTGGCTGGCCCTGGTTTACCTGGGGAGCCGTTTTTACCTGAGGCAGAGGGTGTACCGGATGCTGGAGCGCAGGTTTGCCGGGGAAAGTATACTGAGGATTATTGTCATGCCTGCCATGGTCAGTCTCTGGAACTGGTCCTTCCTGATTGAAACCCGGGAGAGCTATATAATAGGAGAAATCAGGTGTTTCTCCTCACAACTTGGAATTAAAAGGATACTGGAAAAGGTCCCGCAAAACGTGCTGATAGGAAAGGCTCTCAAGAGTAAAATTGGACAGTTATTCCAGAGTTTTACGCCTTACTTTCATATTTCACACCGCCTTGAAGACGGAAAACACATTGTCAGGTTCCGTGACCTGAGGTATTTTTTCCGGGAGGATTTTTTGCACAGCGCCACAGTTATTTTTGATGAGACACAGACTATAATAGATGCGGTTTTTCAGCCTTACAGCAAGAACAGGAAAATCCGCGTGCTGGGATAGCAGGAATACCAAAAAGAGGGTAGAATTAAATAGTCAGAAATGTACGAACTTTAAGGGGGAACAGATGATGGGTTTAAAGGAAAAACTGGGAAAACAGTTCGTCATCACCACCGAGCTCGGACCTACTGACGGGACTGATGTCCGGACTACCCTGGACAAGGCCAGGTCCTATATTAAGCTTGATGCCGTTAATGTTCATGACTGCCCCATGGCCAGGCTGAGGATGAATTCCATTGCCCTGGCGCATATTGTACAGTCTGAACTCGGTATTGACACTGTCCCGCACTTTACATGCCGTGACCGCAGTCTCCTGGGGACCCAGGCAGACCTTTTGGGGGCAGATGCCCTGGGAATCAGGTATCTCCTGCCGACAACCGGTGACCCGCCGCAGCATGGGCCGTTCCAGTCGTCTGCAGTTTATGACCTGAATACAATTTCACTGATCGGCCTTATTAAAGAAATGAACAAGGGCCTTGATGCCAACGGAAAAGAATTCAAGGGGCGGACCAGTTTTATGGTCAGTGGCACAACAAGCACTGCTGCAGCCAACATGGATGCGGTATACGACAGGGCAAGGCGCAAGGTGGAGGCAGGGGTTGATTTCTTCCAGACCCAGCCGTGTTATGATGCCGAGAAAACCATTGCCTTTGTGGAAAAAATGAAGGAATTCGGTAAACCTGTGATTATCGGCCTGATGCCCCTGAAGAGTATCAAAATGGCTGAATACATGAATGAAAGTGTTGACGGTATAGAAATACCGGATGAGGTAATGGCCCGGATCAGGGAAGGTGTCCCCGGGGCTGAGGTCGCCTGTGAATTTGTCACCAGGGTATATAAACATATTGACGGGATACATATAATGGCACTGGGAGATGTCAAGGCATCCAATGAAATTATCGAACATACCCTAAGCCTGGTCGGGTAGCAGGTGGATGCCCAATGCCATGTGGTATTACCTGGCGTGGAGTTGTGCTTTAATCAGGTGTGAACCGGGTCTTATCGGGTCGGAATATAAAAGGGATGAGTGTTTTCCCACACGTGGTGGCATTATAACAGCAATAGCCGGCAGATGCCGGTGGGCCGCCACGGGAAGTCATTCATCCCTTTTTTGCTGAATTTTTTAAGTAAGAAACTTTTGTTTTAGCCGAAACAAATTTGGTAAAATACTATAATAAAAAGGACTGTAGTTAGAGAAAGGACTTCAGTTAAACCAAGGTGCAAAAACAACAGCTGCCGTTTTTGGCAAGGGAGGGATTATTATTCTTATAAGTGTTGGTGTTTCGGGAAGACATGTCCACCTGTCGCCCCATGACCTGGAAATGATTTTTGGTCCGGGGTATAAGCTTACCCGTCATAAGGACCTTTCCCTGGCCGGGGCATTTATTGCCAGAGAACGCCTGACCTTAAAGGGTCCCAAAGGCGAGATTCCCAATGTTGCCCTGGTCAGCAGCCTCCGTGAGAGGACACAGGTGGAAATCTCCAAAACCGACGGGCATACCCTGGGGATTACTCCTCCGGTACGCCTGTCGGGTGACCTTGACGGCGCTTCCGGGATAACCCTTGTCCATAAAGGGAAAGAATTCTATATCCCGGAATCAGTGATTGTTCCCAACAGGCATATCCATATGAGTATTGAGGATGCCGCAAAACTGGGATTTAATTTTAAGGATTCAGCGATGGTTGTTGTCAAGGGAGAGAGAAGCCTGGTATTTGACCATGTCCTGGTACGGGTTTCCCGACTGAATGACCATACGGAAATACACATCGACTATGATGAGGCAAATGCAGCTGGCTTACAGAATGGAGACAGGGTTCAGCTTTTTAGGATAAATGACAAAAAGATCCGCCTGGAACAGATAATCAGCATCATCGATGAACAACAGATAGAGTCACTACAGGTCTGCGTAAGAGAGCTGGTCCGTGATGAAAAAGACACGGCAAAGCGTGATTTCTTAAGTGAATTAATCAAGACCATGGAAGATGTAAAAACATCGCCACCAGGGACCGTTTAGGTTCCCTGTGGTGCTTAATTGTTCTCCGGATCACCTGCCGGTTCGTCCGGGAACTGGCCCAGGGGAATAATATCAGCTGATTCTGTCTGAATTGTCTGGGTAAGTTCCGAACCTTCCAGTTTCTCAAGTGATGTTTTGGCTATCCTGATCTGTCTGCTGACCGTCTTAAGCCGGTCTTTGTCATTAAATCGCATTTATAAATCACCTCATGATTAGTTTGCGCCAAATCCGGCATTTTGATTACACTAAGCAAATTTTATTTTGATAATGTAATTCCGGTATTTCGGTTTACTTAAACAGATGATATAATATACTTAATATTTGCGGAAAGATGCAAGTTTAACTATGAAAGGCGGACCGCTCATGAAGGTTAATTTCAGGGTAATTATTCTGGTACTGGTAGTACTTGCGGCAGGAGTTATTTTTGTATTTCCCTATATTAATTCCGGACAGGAAGGCGGACAGCATTTTGCCACAACGCCGGACCCCGCAGAAAAGTTTGCCGGTGCTGCCGAGGCCGGAAAGCCGGTGTTTCTGGAATTTTACGCAGTTACCTGACCGGCTTGCCGGGATATGGAGCCCGTGGTGCTGGCTCTGAAAGAGAAATACGGGAATGATGTGGAGTTTATAATTGCTGATACCAATGATGCCGGAACTGCTCCCCTTGCCAGGCAATTCAAAGTCTATTATATCCCGCATATTGTAATACTGGATGGCCAGGGAAGTGTCCTTTATTCGGATGCGGGAACCCAGAGCCGGGATTTCCTGGAGGGCCACCTGAACAAGGCTGTCCAGGGTGTCGGTAAAGAATAATTACCGGAAAGGGATTAACCATGTTTCAGGAGTTCTTAGATAAGGTTTTGCCTCAGGCTCTGGGCACTATTTCGCCTGTATCTTTTTTAATAGTATATTTTGGAGGTATTGTAACCAGTGTAAGTCCCTGTATTCTGACTATGACCCCTGTGATTGTCGGATATATCGGGGGCTGCGGCGGCGGAGACGACAGGACCAGGATCAGGGGATTTGCCATGTCTGCTGCCTTTGTCCTGGGGATGTCGGTGACGTTTTCCGTTTTTGGTATTATAGCCGTGATGCTGGGCCGGGTAGTGGGGCAGGCCGGTAACCTGTGGTATTATGTGCTTGCAGTTATTGCCATAGTCATGGGATTAAGCCTTTTGGAAGTTATTAATATCAGGTTCCCCACTCTGAATAAAATGCCTGTAAAAAAGGGCGGGCTGGTCCCGTCATTTCTCATCGGACTAATGTTTGGCCTGGTGGCTTCACCGTGTGCGACCCCTGTCCTGGCTGTTATCATAACTTATGTGGCTTCCACCGGAAGCTTTTATTACGGGGCGGCCCTGCTGTTTGTTTACGGGCTGGGACACGGCCTGCCGCTGCTTATTGCAGGGACTTTTACGGGGGTTATCAGGGAACTGCCCAAGTTTCATAAGTATTCCCGCTATATTACCATGGGCAGCGGCGTGGTGTTGGTTTTGCTGGGCCTGTATTTTCTCGTCCTGGTCCGGGTGTATTAGTTCATTCTCAGGAAAATTAATGAAAAAAATTTTTTGAAAAGTAGCATATAAACTTGTCCTCCCTAATATAGTGTACTGAAAAGGACAACCATACAAAATAATTAGGGAGGGACAAGTTGTGATTTTAACTAAGGTGAGCGGGAAAAAATTGTTGGCTGGGATCGGGGTCTTAATTATGCTCGGGTTGACGGCCGGCTGTACAGAAGCTGAAAAGTATTCCTGGGACAGGCTCAAAGAGACACATTACCGCATGATAACCGGGAAGAACCTGCAAAGTGCAGAAAAGGCTGCTGATAAAGGACAAGCAGTCAATGAGGGACAGGCCGCCAAACAGACTGAACCGGAAGCTGCGGAAACATCTGCACCAGGCACGGCACAGGAAAGCGAAAAAATTACTGTTGCCCTTTACTTTGCAGACCAGAGTGGTGATTATCTGAAAACCGAGACCAGGGAAATTACTATGGTACCGGGCCTGGCCAGGGCTGTGGTCGGGGAACTGATTAAAGGCCCTCAGGAGGATGGATTATCGACAACCATTCCGGAAGGCACCAGACTTTTGGATATCAATATTGCAGATGGGCTCTGTACTGTTGACCTGAGCAGAGAGTTCCGGGATAATCACTGGGGTGGCTCCAGTGGAGAAATTCTGACAGTATATTCACTGGTGAACACCCTGACCCAGTTTTCCACAGTTGACCAGGTGGAAATCCTTATTGAGGGACAGAAGATAGATACCCTGGCAGGACATATGGACTTATCTGTCCCGGTCAGCCGCAATTCCCAGATGATTAAGAGCAGCCAATAAATACCCGCAAAAAAAGAAAGATTTTAAAAAAAATAGGTACCAAGGAATGGCAGACATATTCCGGAATATGTCTGCCATTACCACGCTTTCTTGGCAAAAAAAGGCTTTTTCCCAGTCATTTTTGCAGGAATTTCGACAATCATGTCGAACCCTAGAGACATGGGGCATTTCTAATATTTAGTAAGAGAGGAATGTCCTGATTGCCGGAAAGGGGGTGACACGATTGTCGGGAAAAAAGTGCATAGTTTTGCTCTTGACAGGTATTATGCTGACATTGTTTTTCCTGGGGACCGGTATAGTTCCTGATTATGCTGAAGCTGCAGGTATTAACCGGGCAGGGGAAGTGGCTGCTGTCAGGTCGGCTTACCTCAACATCAGGAGCGGGCCGGGGATGGGATACAGTAAAATTGACCGCGTTAGTAAAGGACAAGTGTTTTCCATCATTAAAAAGTCCGGCGGATGGTATCAGGTCAGCCTGAATAGCGGAAAATCCGGCTGGATGGCCGGGTGGCTGATAAATGTTAAGGATGCGGGGCAGGAAACAGGTTATCCGGCATCAAGGTATCTTGTAGTTAAAGAAAGTATTGTTAATATCCGTTCCGGTCCGGGGACTGATTACAGTATTGTCAGTAAAACAAGGGCCGGGGAACAGTTCCCTGTTTTATCCCAGGCGGGCCAATGGTATCAGATACTTCTCTCAGGCAGCAGTTCCGGCTGGATTGCCGGATGGCTGGTAGAAATCAATACCCTTGATACTCCGTCAAGAGACGGCACTGACCCGCCCAATCAACCCAGTCCTCAGCCGGAAGAACCAGGCGATACCGGGCAGGATAATCCCGGAACAGAAGAACCGGAGAGCCCCGGAACAGAAGAACCGGGGAATCCCGGAACTGGCTCGGAGACCGGCACAGATACCGTTACCCATCTCCTGAGAGACATCGATTTTGTTGAGGGTAACGGGGAGGAAACTGTTGTTATCAAGAGTGAAGGCGAGATCAAATACCAGATGTTCACCTTGAAAAATCCGGAAAGACTGGTTATTGACATCGGGAACAGTGATGTTAATGACATTGGGGAACTTGACACAGACGGCCGATATATAGACAAGATAAGGGCCGCTCAGTACAGCCTGACCCCAATGGCTGTGCGGGTTGTCATCGACCTTAACAGGATTTCGGCTTACCGGGCGGCTTTGGAAGATGGAGGCCGCACATTAAAGGTTACTTTAACCGAACCCTCGATTAAGTCCAAGGTGATTGTCATTGACCCGGGGCACGGGGGATATGATCCGGGTGCGATAGGGGTAACCGGACTGGAAGAGAAGGAGTTTAACCTGGAAACTGCACTAATTCTAAGGGACAAGCTGGAAGCCCTTGGGGCCGAAGTTATTCTTACCAGGGATGATGACAGTTTTATCAGCCTGACCAGCCGGGCTGCGGTAGCAAACAAGGTCTATGCCGACGTGTTTGTGAGTATTCATGCCAATGCCTCGGAACGGTCCTCCACCTATGGGACATCTACTTATTATTATGCACCTTCATCTGACCCTGTCCTCTATGCCCAGTATGCCCGGAGACGGCAGCTGGCAGATGATGTCCAGGACAGGCTGGTATCCTTGCTGGGAACCAGGGATATCGGCATTTTGCAGGGCAACCTGTCTGTGCTGCGGAATACGAAAATGCCTTCAATTCTTGTGGAATCAGCATTTCTTTCCAATGCGGAAGATGAAAGGCGGCTCAAAGACCGCCAATTCCGTGACAAGGTGGCCCAGGGGATAGCAGAAGGGCTGACGGCATATTTTGCCGCCGGAAATTAACAGGCAGATTTATCAGGATATTTTATCAGGAGGGGTATGGTTTACCCCTCTTTTTTGCTACAATTAAGTTAAATAAGTTAAAACTATGCAAGGTGTGGTGTGTTTCTGTATGGCTATTGAATTTGACCGTACCAAGGGTGTTCCCAAGTACCTGCAGTTGATTAATGAGATAAAAAAACTGATTCAGAACGGCGAATGGGAAGCCGGGACCCAGGTGCCTACCGAACGTGAGCTGGCCGAGAGGCTTAATATAAGCAGAAATACTGTCAGTGCGGCCTACAAGGAATTGGAGGCGGAAGGCATCCTGATATCCACCAGGGGCAGGGGTACTTTTGTTACCGACAGTGATGCTGTTATCAAAAGAGAGTCCCTCAAGGAACGCCTGGTGAAGATCATTGATATGTCAATCGAGGATGCCGCGGAATTGGGAATTAATATTGACGAATTTCTGGTAATTGCAACACAGAGGGTAATGGCGAAAAAAGAGATGCTGAGTAAAGTGAAAATTGCATTTATTGAGTGCAACAGGGAACAGTTGGACCAGTTTTCCCGCAGGCTTCATCTGGAACACGGGGTATCAATTGTTCCGGTACTCCTCCAGGACCTCAGGGAAAAAACGTGCGAAATTAATGAATTGATTGCCGGTACAGATATGGTCCTGACAACACTCTTTCACCTCAGGGAGGTTAAGGAAATGCTTAAACTTCCCGGAAAGGAAATCATTGGTATTGCCCTGGAACCACAGATGGAAACTATCGTCAGGATTGCCCGGCTGCCCCAGGGAACGAAACTGGGAATAGTATGCCTTTCAGACAACTTTGCTGCCAAGATTCGCCGTTCTCTTACCAGGGCAGGTATTGACCACCTGCACATGCTGGCAACTACTACACAGGACCCCGAAGCCCTAAAGGTATTTATTGATCATGTGGATGCCCTTGTCGTGTCCCCTCACAGGCTGAAAGAGGTAACCGGCCATAACACCGAGGGAAAAGAGGTAGTCGAATTCCGGTATCACCCTGATGCGGGTTCGGTCAATGTTGTCAGGACAGCACTGCTGGAACTGAAGCGAAGCTAGAAATGCGGGAGGATGAACAATTGATGCCAAGAGTCGGGATTACGACAACAATACCTGTTGAGGTGGTTATCGCCGGAGGTTGTATCCCGGTTGACCTAAACAATTTATTTATAACTTCCGGACGCACCCAGGATATGATCGAGGAGGCGGAACTCGCCGGTTACCCCAGAAACATTTGTGCCTGGATAAAGGGCATTTACTCTGCAGTTATCCGGAACAGGGGAATTGACATGCTGATTGCGGTGACCCAGGGAGATTGCAGTAATACTCATGCACTGATGGAGACCCTGTCACTGGAAGGGGTTAAAATAATACCCTTTGCCTACCCCTTTGATCGCGACAGGGATATGCTGAGGCTGCAGATTGAAAAGCTGATGAGTGTTTTTGGGGTGGATTGGGAGCAGGTCAGACGGGCTAAAGACGACCTGGACAGAGTGAGGAAACTGGTATGGCAGGTAGATGAACATACCTGGAAGGGAAACAGGGTCAGGGGTTTGGAAAATCACCTGTGGCAGGTATCCTGCAGTGATTTCAACGGTAATCCCGAAGCCTTTGCCGCAGAGGTACAGCAGTATCTGGACCACCTGGAAAAGGCCCCGGAGACTGAGGCCCCGGTCCGGTTGGGATATATTGGGGTGCCGCCTGTCATGACAGATTTATATGATTATCTCGAATCAAGAGGGGCCCGGGTGGTATTTAATGAAGTGCAGCGACAGTTCACCATGCCTTTTGATACCCGGGACATTGTGGAACAGTATGCCTGTTATACTTATCCCTATGATATCTTTACCAGGCTGGAGGACATCATCTGTGAAATAGAAAAGCGGAATATCCATGGGCTGATTCATTATGCTCAGAGTTTCTGCTACCGCCAGATACAGGACCTGATTATCCGGCGGAAGATTGATATACCCGTCCTTACTATTGAGGGCGACAGGCCGCCTCACCTGGATGCACGCACCAAAATGAGGATTGATGCATTTGTAGAAATGCTCAGGTAAGCTGTCGGAAATGACCGGGAAGGTCATTTTCAAGCTAACTTTGGCTGGAAGCGATAAACTATACATCAAAGAGATATACTATTCAAAAGGGATGTGGTTATTTTGGAGCTAGTTGAAGCCATTAAGTCAAGGCGAAGTATTCGCAGGTTTGAGGATAAGCCTGTGCCCGGGGAGATTCTCCGGGAACTGATAGACACTGCAGTATGGGCGCCCAGTGCATCCAATGAGCAGCCCTGGGGCTTTGTTGTCGTTGAAGACCGGGAGTATATGAGGGCATTGTCTGAGATGGCTAAGTCAGATCTGCTCTCTGTAATGAATCAGACGCCGGAACTAGGCCGGTATCGTACCCTGATGGAAAATCCGGATTTTAATATTTTTCATAATGCCCCGGTACTGGTTGTTATATATGGCAGAAGGGACAGGGGATTGAGCAGGTATGACTGCAGCATAGTTGCCCAAAACCTGATGCTGCTGGCATGGGAGGAAGGCCTGGGGACCTGCTGGATTGGGTTTGCCCAGAAGGTCTGTGACTCTTCTGAATTCAGGGAAATGCACAATGTGCCTGAAGATTATGAGACAGTTGCTCCGATTGTCCTTGGGTATCCCCGGTTTACATCACAAAAACCTGTGCCCCGGAAGGAGTTTCCCATTTTTTTCTGGAGTGAGGGCAACCTGTGACAGGTAAAAGCGTTTTTGAAATAATCGGGCCGGCCATGATTGGGCCATCCAGTTCCCATACGGCAGGAGCGCTCAGAATAGGCCGGGCAGCCGGGCTGGTCCTCGCAGAAAAACCTGTCCGGGCAGAAGTTGTCTTGTATGGGTCATTTGCCAAAACTTACCGGGGACACGGCACAGACAGGGCACTGGCAGCGGGACTCCTGGGCATGAATACTGATGACGACAGAATCAAGGAAGCCCTGGCAGCTGCCGCCCGGGAAGGCCTTGATATTGTGTTTAAAACAGAGCCTTCTGGCGCTGTCCACCCGAATACGGCAGCCATAGCCCTGACCGGTGTTTCCGGCAGGAGTGTTTTTGTGGAAGGCAGTTCTGTAGGGGGAGGTAATGTAGTCATCACCCGGGTCAACCAGTTTATGGTCAATATCAGGGGTGTCTATCCCACCCTTCTGGTGGAACATAGGGACAGACCCGGGGTTATTGGCAGGGTGACCACTGTTTTGGGCCAAAGGGGAATAAACATTGCTTCCATGAATGTTGCCAGAAAGCAAAAGGGAGCAGATAATCTGATGGTTATTGAGACTGATGAACCGGTAACGGAAGATGTTCAGATACAGGTGGCAGCGGCGCCTGAAGTTATTCAGATAATAAGGTTGAACTCTTTCTAAATACCGCGGTTAACTGGGAGTGAGAATAATGATAATAAGGCCTGTTTTTGCTGAACTGGTTGAGGAGGCTGAAAAACGCGGCTGCCCGCTGTCGGAAATCATCCTGGAAAGGGAAGAACGGGAACATGCTGTGCCGCGGCGGGAATTATGGGATAAGATGAGAGATTACTGGCAGACAATGTCCCAGGCCGTTATGGAAGGGGTGCAGGCCGGTAAAAAGTCCCTGAGCGGACTGATCGGTGATGAGGCTTTTCAACTGAAAAAGTACGCCGAATCAGGAAGTGCCCTGGGAGGGCGGACTACCACCTTGGCTGCAGCAAGGGCCATGGGAGTGGGGACTGTCAGTGTTTCCATGGGTAAGATTGTGGCTGCACCCACGGCCGGTTCCTGTGGGATATTGCCGGCAGTGCTGCTGACAGCAGCTGAACAGACCGGCGCAGGTGAAGACAGGATAATCGGGGGCCTGTTTACTGCTGCCGGAATTGGCCGGATTATTGATGATACTGTATCCACATCGGGAGCCAGTGCCGGCTGCCAGGCTGAATGCGGGGCGGCATCCTGTATGGCAGCGGCGGCGGCAGTAGAGATTGCCGGTGGAACTCCTGCCCAGGCGGCCCACGCCGGAGCAATTGCATTAAAGAGTATTCTGGGCTTGGTCTGTGACCCGGTAGCCGGCCTGGTGGAAATCCCCTGTATCAAACGAAATGCCATGGGGGCTGCCAATGCACTCCTGGCTGCAGATATGGCCATGGCAGGGATTGAGAGCCGGATTCCTATTGATGAAGTGATTGGGGCCATGAAGGAAATAGGGGACCTGATGCCCGGTTCACTCAGGGAGACCGCCCAGGCAGGTCTGGCTAATACACCAACTGCAAGGGCCATCGAACGACAGATTTTTGGAACAGAATAGGATGGGAACACAGTTGGCAGGATGGTATCTCAGTTCACACAGGGATGGACTGAGATACTTTTTTTTTAAAAGTAATTGACAAAACCGTTAATACTGTATATACTGTATATATACAGTATATTTAGTGTCTGTAAAGACTGAATTAAGGTGACAGCGAATGTTAACCAATGCTTTAGGAAAGGGAGGTGCCCATGAACATAATTATTTCCAATAGGTCCCCGGAGCCTATATATGAACAGATTACCAAACAAATCAAAGACTCCATTATCAGGGGGGAACTTTCCCCGGGGGAGGCTCTGCCATCCATAAGAAATCTGGCTAAACAGCTCCAAATCAGTGTAATCACAACTAAAAGGGCTTATGAGGAATTGGAGAAGGACGGTTTTATTGAGACTGTGGGCGGCAAAGGCTCTTTTGTATCAGGACAGAATAAGGAACTGCTTAAAGAAAAGCGGTTAAAGGCCGTCGAGGAAAAACTAGCTGAAGCCGTAATGGAGAGTAAGGTGCTGGATATCAGTCTGGGCGAATTGCAGGAGATGCTTCAATTGCTATATGAGGAGGGGAAGTAATGGATAATATTCTGGAGATAAGGAATTTAAGAAAGGACTTCGGCGAGTTCACTCTGAAGGACATTTCTTTCAGTCTGGAAAGAGGTTATGTAATGGGTTTTATTGGCCCGAACGGAGCCGGGAAGAGTACCACCATTAAGCTGATCATGAACCTCATCAGGAGAGATGCCGGTGAAATTAAGGTTTTCGGCCTGGATAACCGCAAATATGAGTTGAAGGTCAAGGAGCGAATCGGATTTGTATATGATGAAAGTCATTATTATGAAGAATTGACCATTAATGAAATGAAACGGATAATTGCCCCATTTTACAGGCAGTGGGATGATAATATGTTTAACAGGTATATCAGGGAATTTGGCCTGCAGCCTGATAAAAAGATCAAAAATCTCTCCAAGGGAATGAAGATGAAGTTTTCTCTTGCAGCAGCTCTTTCCCACAATGCAGACCTGATTATTATGGATGAACCTACCTCAGGGCTGGATCCGGTGTTCCGCAATGAAATCCTGGATATCATGAGGGATCTGCTGCAGGATGAGAATAAAGGAGTGCTGTTTTCCACCCATATTACCACAGACCTTGATAAAGTGGCAGATTATATCACATTCATCCATAATGGGGAGTTGGTCCTGACAGGCTCCAAGGAGTCAATTAATGAAAAGTACGGGATTGTTAAGGGTAGTCAGGAACTCCTGGACGGGGATACGAGAAAAGAGTTTCTGGGCATCAGGGAGACCGGTTTCGGCTTTGAGGCCCTTACCGGGAATGTGGATAGGGTACGGAAGCTGTTTGCTGACAGTGTTATTATTGAGCGGCCGTCTTTGGAGGATATCATGTTATATACCGTGAGGGGGAGTGCAAATGCTTAACCTGGTACGAAAAGACATCCTGATTCAGAAAAAGAGTTTTCTTATTGCCCTTGTTTACAGTGTGTTTCTGTTTGCAATTTTCAGCAATGAGGTATTCAGGGAAGCCGTATATATTATGGGTACTGTTGCCATAGCCTATATTATGGTGGTTACTTCCAATGCCTATGACGATAAATATAAGAGTGAAATAATAATTAACAGCCTGCCGGTGAAGAGGCAGGCGGTGGTCTTGTCAAAATACCTGGCGGCAGCAGTATATGTTGTTGCTGGATTGGTAATTGTCGGAGCAATGGGGGCAGTTATTATCATTTCCGGGATACCGCTTCCTGTCAGGTACATTAACCTGAATGACGCTGTTTTTGCATTTTCGGCGGTGGCCCTGTTGGCTTCCCTGTATTACCCGGTATATTTCAGATTTGGATACGCCTTGTCCAGAATGCTGAACCTGATATTGTTTTTGGTACTGTTCTTTGCCCCTGGAGCATTGGTAAGTTATATCAGGCAGAACATGGATTACGGTACAGCACATCAGCTTGCTGTCCGCCTGCAGGATTTACCGGCATGGGCCCCGGGAACTCTGGTCCTGGCTGCTGTAATCCTGTTAACAGCAGTATCGGCCCTTGTTTCTTTAAAGATATATGAAAGTAAGGATTTTTGAGAATATGGGGCAACCAGTCTTGTTTTTGACCTGAAGCAGTTTGCATTTTTTTGCTGCTGCTGATGCTAAATACCGAATAATCGGTGCCGACCTTGAACTCTTTCCTTAACAATGCTAAAATTGAAAATAGTGGCATCGCCAAAGAGACCGCGGTGGTCTCTTTTTTACTAATATTTGTTAGATTTGAAGACGGAGCTGATTTTGATGTACTGTGGGATTGACCTTGGCAGCAGGCAGGTAAAAATAGTCTTTTTCCGGCAGGGTAAGATAGTTGATAAATACGAGTTTGATACTGTGGAATTTTATAAAAAACATGGTCATAAGGAAGGAGACCGGCTGGTGGTAGACTTTTCCGGCCTGGGCCTGCCTGCCCTTGACCTGGGGAGCGGGGGCAGGGACATGCTGGTGACTACGGGTTATGGCCGGAACACAATCAGGATAAAAGGCGGTGAGGAGATTCCCGAGATAAAGGCCCATGCCCTTGGAGCTGTATGGCAAACCGGGCTTGAAAACTTTACCCTGCTGGATCTTGGCGGTCAGGATACCAAGGTAGTGCTGGTGCGTAACGGGAAATTAGCTGATTTCCAGACAAATGACAAGTGTGCCGCAGGTTCCGGGAGATACCTGGAAAATATGGCTGCAGTTCTGGGAATCAGCCTTGGGGAATTAAGCACCTTCAGGGACCGGCCTGTTGACCTGACCGCAACATGTGCCATTTTCGGGGAATCGGAGATGGTCGGAAAAATAATTGAGGGCCACCCGGTTGAAGAACTGGGTGCCGGTGTAAACTATACTATATATAAAAGGATAAAACCCATGCTTCTGCAGTTAGCCAGCCCGCTGCTGGTATTTACCGGAGGGGTTGCATATAATAAGGCATTGCAAGAAATCCTGGGTACGGAACTGGGGCTCGAAGTCATTGTCCCGGAATATCCCCAGCATAACGGGGCTATCGGCTGCTGTGTGCATGCCGGGCTGGTCGGGAAACATTAACAGATTACCGGATGTGCACAGATTACCCAGTGTACCCAAAAAAAGTACCCTGAAAAGGAGCCTGTTTATGAAGCTGACAGTACTTGGATGCTGGGCGCCCTATCCCAGGGCCGGGGGTGCCTGTTCCGGTTATCTGGTGCAGTCCGGCAGCCAAAACATTCTGATTGAATGTGGCAACGGAGTAATGAGTAATCTTCAGAAGTATATAGATTTCCGCTCCCTGGATGCAGTGGTGATTTCCCACTTCCATCCGGATCATTACATGGATTTATTTTGCCTCAGGCATGCAGTCAGTGGGGCCAGGCGAGCCGGCAACGACCAGCGCCCCCTGCCACTTTATCTGCCGGGAGAGCCGGAAAAGGCTTTTAGCGAAATCAGCCGCTTTACAGATGCCTTTGACCTAAGGCCTGTGGAGACTTTGCCCCGGTTACAGCAAAACGGAGCAGAGACATTTCAGGCGGTGATCGGAGAAGTAAGTATCAACTTCATCCGTACCGACCATCCCCTGAAGACTTTTGCCATGGTTGTTTCGGGTGAGGGCAGATTATTTTATTCTGCAGATACCAAATGGGCTGAGAATCTGATTGCTGTGGCTGCAGGTGCAGACCTGGCTCTTTGTGAGGCCAGTGTTATTGAGCAGGACAGGGAGTATACCTCTGTCGGTCATTTGACTGCGAAACAGGCGGGGGAACTGGCACATGAGGCTGGAGCCGGACAGTTGGTAATCACCCACTTCTGGCCCGAATACAGCCTGGATACAATCATTGCAGAGGCTCAGGAAGGCTTTAGGGGAGCTGTAATACCTGCCAGGGAGGGCCTGCAGATTCAGGTTGAACCTTTTGCATTATTACAGGCCCCGGGCCGGAAAAAGGTATAAGTATTGACAAATTGTTGATTAGGGAGGTCTCAAAATTGACCAGAACAGATGGCAGGTCTGCAGATGAAATGCGGCCGGTAAAGATAACCAGGAATTTTACGAAATATGCTGAAGGCTCAGTATTGATTGAGGTTGGGGAGACAAAAGTAATCTGTACTGCCTCAGTGGAAGAAAAAGTACCTCCTTTTATGAAGGGGGAGGGCAGGGGATGGGTGACTGCCGAGTATTCCATGCTGCCCAGGTCGGCACCGGTCCGTATTATCAGGGAGTCAGCAAAAGGCAAGGTCAGTGGGCGCACTCATGAAATCCAACGCCTGGTGGGCCGCGCCCTGAGGTCTGTGGTAAATCTTGAGGCATTGGGTGAGAGGACAATATTTATTGACTGTGATGTTATCCAGGCAGACGGGGGTACCAGGACAGCATCTATCACCGGGGCTTTTGTGGCCCTTATTGATGCCCTGGGCAAGCTGGCTGACCAGAAGAGTATTGAGAAGTTTCCTGTCAGTGAATACCTGGCAGCAGTCAGTGTGGGCAAAGTGGATGATGAGATAATGCTGGACCTGGCGTACAGTGAGGATAGTAAGGCCCAGGTAGATATGAATGTGGTTATGACAGATACAGGGAAATTTGTTGAGGTACAGGGTACCGCTGAAGGGGCTCCTTTTACGGAAGCTGAGTTTGAACAACTTATGCAGGCTGCCCGTAAAGGCATCGGCGAACTGGTGAGTATCCAGAAACAGGCCCTGGGGGACCTGGGAGAAATGCTGACACGAGAGCGGGAGAGGGATGCATAATGGTGAAAAAAATAGTACTGGCCACCGGTAATCAGGGCAAGGTCAGGGAGTTAAAAGAGATACTTGGTGACCATGATATTGAGGTCCTTTCCCTCAGGGATTTCCCTGATATTGGGGAAATTATTGAAGATGGCAGCACTTTTGCGGAGAATGCCCTCAAAAAAGCAACAACAGTTGCCAAAGCCACCGGATTGGTTGCAGTTGCTGATGACTCTGGCCTTGAGGTGGATTTTCTTGACGGCGCCCCGGGGATATATTCGGCGCGGTTTGCCGGAGAAGGGAAAAACGATCTGGATAATAACCTTAAATTATTGTCTATAATGAAGGATGTCCCTGCCCCACAGCGTACTGCCAGGTTCAGGTGTGTGATTGCCGTGGCCACACCCTCAGGTGAGACATATACTGCTGAAGGCACCTGTGAGGGAATAGTGGCACGGGAGATGAGGGGTGACAATGGTTTTGGTTATGATCCCCTGTTTTTCCTTCCCGAGTATGGCAAGACCTTTGCCCAGCTGGAACCGGACCTAAAGAACCGCATCAGCCACCGGGGAAAGGCACTGGCTAGGGCAGAGGACGTTCTTGCCAGAATCATCTGAACAGAACTCTGTGTTTGAAAGGGTTGAGATAGGTCAATGCGGATAGGGGTAGTAAGTGATACTCATGGGAAGCCTGATTTTTTTCGCCAGGCTGTCAGCCAAATGGGTGAAATTGACCTGCTCATTCATGCCGGGGACCACTACAGTGATGCCCTGAGTATGGGCAGGGAAACAGGAATCAAAGTGGTTGCAGTGACCGGGAATTGTGACTGGCATGCCTCCGGCCCGGAAGAAGAGGAACTGGACATAATGGGATATAAGATATTGGTGACCCATGGCCACAGGTATGGGGTAAAAACTGATAATACAAAACTGGTTGAGAAGCTCCGGAAAGGCAAATATGACCTCATTATTTACGGCCATTCCCATGTCCCGGAAATAACCCATCTGCCTGGCGGGTGCCTTTTAAACCCGGGCAGTGTGTCATCTCCCCGGAGAGGCAGCAGACATTCCTATGCCATTCTGATAATTGATGAAAAAGGTGTCTCACCGTATATTTATGAATTAAAGCGGCAAATATAAAGATTGTTGAGTTAGCAAGTGATTTATGGTATACTATGTTATGCTAATACCTGATTTGCACTGTCAGGCAGCAAAACAGAGCAGTACAAAAGTACATGTCCGTAATACTGCATGCCGAAAAAAACCTTGTAATAACACCCGGTCCAGCAATCAGGGCATAATGTAAATTAATGAAATTTGCAGTAAAAATAGGCATGTAAAAAGGTATTGACGATGATGCTTTTTTGAGTTATACTATTCATTGTCAGTTTGACGGGATGTAGCGCAGTTTGGTAGCGCACTTGCCTTGGGAGCAAGGGGTCGGGGGTTCAAATCCCTCCATCCCGACCATCAAACTCCTGAGTAATAGGCAGGGTCCAAAGAGGGATAATATGTTTTTATAGAAGACATATTACATGCGGGTGTAGCTCAATGGTAGAGCCCTAGCCTTCCAAGCTAGTCGCGTGGGTT
>JAENZJ010000026.1 GCA_016841325.1 Thermincola carboxydiphila | reverse complement strand
TTTCATTAACCAGAAATATCCCATCTTTGCAGAGGAGATGGGGAAAATAGGGAAAAAGGTTGAATTCATTGATGCCCACGGTCTTCAGGAAGTATATCCCCTGCTGGACAGAAAAAAAGGGGCTCCGGAATTCATTTATATCCCCCATACCGCTTTTACCACATATAACACCCAAAAATCAAAGTATGGCGGCAGTGACAAATACACAGTTATTGCCGGAAGTGTCCAGTCCAATGACGTAAACCTGGTTGTCAGGCCTGAAATCAAATCCCTGAAGGATTTGGACGGAAAAAAAGTGGGGATAGCAAATCTCAGGTATGCTGATGATTTTCAGCTAAACAGAGTATTATCAACTGTCGGACTGGGGACAAGTACCTATGGTGGTACCGTGGAAGTGGTCTGGGACGACATTATCAGCGACCTCTGGCAGAACTATGGAGACGGGAAATATGCCGCCATAGTTAATTTTGACAATGCCAACAACCTTCCCAAGGCCTTGAGCATGGTGCCAGGCAGTCATGTATTTTCACTTAACCCGGACGGAATGTTTGATGAGATTCAGCCCCGTGTATGGCTGGCTGCCCAAAAAGAACTGATTAAAAATGACCCCGAACTGGTGAAGGCTTTTTTAAAGGCACATGTTCTTTCCACAGAAAAGGCGCTGGAAAAAATGGATGAAATCCCTGCATTAAACAGGGAATTGCGGATTAAGTGGTTTGCCGATAAGGGTGCCCGCATGGAAGACCTGGAAAAACAGAACACTATTGATAAATTTGAGAAGTCATGGCAAGAGGCCGCAGTTACCTATGACCCCAATATGGATTATGCTGCCGGACTACATGATTATATGGTAAAGGAAGGCCATTTCAATGACATGCCTCTGAATGAATTCGTACAGGTAGACCTGTTGAACGAGGTTTTAAAGGAAATGGGCAAGGCTTCGGTGAAGACAGAATAAAAAGGGGCACCGTTTCTCTTTTCTTAAGGGGAGTGGCAGATAAATTCCTCAGAACGGCTACAACTCCGCTGGCTTCTGCTCCCGCACTCTGTGCGGGTCGCAGGCCGGCGGACGTCAGACACGTTCTTCCGGAAATTATCCGCCACTCCTTTATTCATAGCCTAAAAAGAAAGAAAGCCCCATTTTATTTGCACCGGGCACAGGATTATTTGAATAGTGGCGAAACTCCCTTAACATAGGCGGCATCCCGTTAGTCTGTGCGGGAGCTGCCAATTGTAAGCTCCCCGGTTATGAAACATTTTATGTTTCTGATAATAATTCGACATATGAAAAACTTGTATTCCGGGACAACAGGTTAGCAGGATTTATTTTGTTGGGAAAAACCGAAAAATCCGGTGTTTTAACATCTTTGGCAATACAAAAAGCCATATCTCCGACACAAAAGGAAAAACTTTTAAAAGGTTGTTTTTCTTACCCTGCCCTTACAGGCCCGAATTACTAAGGGACTTAAAAACTGCAAAAAATTAATCGGAAAATCCCCGGAGATGTTCGCATCTTTTCGGGGATTTTCGTTGTCATTTTGTGATGTTATTTGACGTACGATTCTTACTCTTTCTAGCAGGGAAAGGAATTTAACAAATTGAAACCCTTACTATGAATTCAGAGGAAAACAGTTAAGACAAAAACAAAGGAGAGGTCTGCAAATGAGCAATATGGTTTTCCAGTATCAAAGGGTTTCCGGTGTCAGGCAGAGATTTGATTCCCTGAAAAGGCTGCTGAAACAGTTTTTTACGGTCTCCAGTTTTTATTCACTGGCCGGATGGCTTTACGAGATTACCAAACAGGAAGACAAGGCGCTTCATTACTATGAAAAAGCAGTTAACAGGTCTCCGCTTAAAGGGAATCTATATTTCAGAATCGGTCATCTGCATTATAAGAGGGGCATGATCAGGGAAGCCGGAGAATCATTCCGCAAGGCTGCTGCCTATGGCATGGATGAGGCACCGCTTTACTGGGTGGAGACAGGAAAACCTGACAGTGCTGCTGCCGTTACAGATACAACTGCAATTAATTACGAATTGGTTAACCGGCCCAATTCGGTTGAAGCTATGGTGGCCAAAGGCAAATTTTATTACAGGAATGGGATGAACAAAGAAGCCGGATCCTGCTTCCGCCAGGCCCTGGACTTTGACCCTGAAAATCCGGAAGCACTGATCCATTATGGTCTTTGCCTCTGTTCCGACGGTGAGTACGAGGAAGCGCTGCAACGTTTTAAAAGAGCCGCAGTGCTGCAACCCGGCAACCCGGCAGTATATGTTAACATGGGCTTGTGTTTCAGCAACCAGGGCAGCCATGAGTCGGCACTGAAGTGTTATGAAAAGGCAGAGGAGTTAAAATTAATCAATGTTGAGCTCCTGAATAACAAGGGATTTTCTCTGGCACAGCTGGGATACCATGAAAAGTCACTTCTATGCTATGACCTGGCCCTTGAACTCAGCCCCGGTGACCTGACCCTGCTGAGCAATAAGGGCACCTGTCTCTGTCAGGCGGGAAGGCATGCGGAAGCTATCGGGTGTTTTGATATGGCCCTGGCAAAATACCCCCATGATATTACCCTGCTAAACAATAAAGCCCTGTGCCTTGAAGCCATGGGAAGGCATTTGGAGGCTTTGGCAGTCTATAACGCAGGCCTGCAAATCGACCCCAAAAATATTATGCTTAACTTAAACAAAGGTGGCTGCATGACTAAACTTAACAGGTACCAGGATGCTCAGGCATGTTACGACCGGATTTTAAAATACGATCCTGACAACCGGGAGGCATGGGGTTATAAAGCCTCATTAATGGAGCAGATTGGAAAATATGATGAAGCGGTTTACTGTTATAATAAATCTCTTGGACTGAACTGAGCAGATCTATTCGTCATATTAACCAGGTTCCACCTGTTCGGTTTCATTAAAAAGGCTTAGCTTCGCTAAGCGCCTTTGGCCTGTTTTCGGCGAAGCTTAGCCTTTTTTATGCAGATAGGATAACATTTATACTCCCTCTATAAACTTTAAATTTCTTTAAATATCTCTTTTTTACTTATAATTTCATAATATGTAAAACGAGCCGCCTGGATATACTGAACATTTATGCATAAATATGGGTGTGCCGGGGTGACCTTAAATAAGCCTCTATCTTTTCTGTTTATTGCGGCCAATGGAATCCACTTACTCTCCGGTGGCAACCCTCCCATGTCTCACAGGGTCTTTGCCCTAAATTCCTTCGTTCTGCCTATCCATGAGGTGGATGTTAGTTATGCTTTCCTACTGGGTCTTCGCCCTAATGTATAAATCTGATCTAACTATTCCCGGCTCGTTTTATCAATGTACTGTATAGAATACCTTCACTTGGGTCCCTGGCCCTTTGATTTTATAATGCTGCTTCCCGTAATACTGGTCTCTTGATATCTTGCAGCATTTTCTTCGGATCATATTTGAAACCCTTAGTTATCAGCGCATAGAATACACGGATTAATTTACAACCTAGCAGGATTAATGATTGCTTTTTCTTTAACGGATTTTGGGTTCTTGTTGTGTAGTATTGGTGTAATTCTTTGAACTCTTGATTCTTTGCTGCTAAAGCCATTGCCGCCAGGAACAATAGTGATCTTAGCCGGCTTCGCCCTCGCTTGCTGATGCTAGTCTTGCCTTTATGCTTACCGGAACTATTCTCTTTTAGGCTCAATCCCGCTAACTTCTGAATCTGTCTTGGATGTTCGAAACGGCTCAGATCTCCTACCTCTGCCATGAATCCTGCTGCAGTAACCAAACCTACTCCTTTTATCTGGAGCATCTCGTCTATGCCTGCTATTTGTCTTATTATTTCCTCGACCAGACTCATGGTTCTTTCATACTGTCTCATGTACATTTCATAATTCTCTAGAAGAATTTCCAGTGCATTTTCTGCACTCCTTATACCGTCCCTGACCCCGACAGAAACTTTAGCTACTTCTAACAAGTCCTGCGCCCTCTTAATGCCTACGGCTCTAATCTTGTCCTTTTTCCACCGGCCAACAATATCATCTACGCCTTTTGCCACTATTTTTGCGGGTGTTGGAAACTCCCTTAATACAATCAATGCTGCTTTGCCTTCCCAGTCACCAAACACTTGGCTAAACTCCGGAAAGTATATGCTTAGCCATCGTTTTATCCGGTTGCGAATTATGTTTAACTGCTTTACTATTTGCCAACGGGTCTCCATGACCGTCCTTAGTTCGCTATATATTCCCTCTGGAATGTATGGCTCCATGTATCGGCCATCTTTGACTAACATAGCTATAGTTTTAGGATCTTTGCTATCGTTCTTGGTTGGATTGTTGTCATCTAATTCCTTGCTCCTTTTGACATGAAACGGATTCACCAGTACTATTTTCATGCTCTTATCTTTAATTTGCTGGGCAAGATTAAACCAATAATGACCGGTTGGCTCCATGCCTACCATGATCTTTTTCATGCTGGTTCTTTTAGCAATTTTGCGTAACCATTCTTCGAATTCAGAGAAACCTTCAGCTTTATTACTGAACTTGAGCAGTTTCCCGAGTTCCATTCCTCGGTAGTCAAAGGCCCGGGCATAGTGAGTCTCGCTTGCTATGTCCACTCCAACAATTAAGGTTTCTTCTGTAACTTGCAAAATCTTTGCATTCTGGGTATACTTCATTTTGAGTACCTCCTGTGTTTTTGGATTGCGCTTACGTGGTAGTCAGCACATCCTAATTCTACAGTGAGGTGCTCTCTCTTTCAAAGTTCATTTTTGTTCAATACAGGAATGCTTTCCTATCTGCCAAGAAAAAGCATTACCGGTCACGAAAAACTGTGCGGCCGGTAATGCTTTTTTTTAGTAAAATACCAACAACTTATCTCCGCCGGTGTATCTTGTTACGGCCTTTGTGTTTGGCGGTGTAGAGCACTTCATCGGCAATCCTCAGGAGTTGCTCCCCGCTGTCAGCATCAATAGGGTAACAGGCAACTCCTCCACTTATTGTAATATTAACAGGATTAGAAGTCTCAGGCACGGAGAAACCGTGCTGTTCCACTGACATCCTGATTCTTTCCGCACATCTGTATGCTTCTTCAATTCCCGTTGAAGGAAGAAGAATCAGAAATTCCTCACCGCCGTAACGGCATAACACATCTTTATCCCTGACATTATTTTTGAAGATTAGAGTCACTTCTTTAAGGGCAATGTCACCAGAAGGATGTCCGAACGTATCGTTGAAATCCTTAAAATGGTCTATGTCAATTATGATAAGGGACAGGGGCCGGTTAAACCTCTTGGAAAGTTCTATTTCCTTATCAAGACGCTGGGTGAAAAAGCGGTAGTTATACAAGCCTGTAAGTGGATCCGTATTAGCCAGTTCTTCCACCTGGGCGTTATATATGCACAACTGCTGGTAGGCGCCCTGAAGTTCTGTTATCAGTTCCTCTTTTTCCAGATGTTGCTGGTAAGTTCGCCTGAATATGAATGAACTCATGATTCCAAAGGCTCCAATAAAAACAAGATGTACTAACAATAATCTGGGGTCTATAGTAATTTTCAGGTAAACAGGTCCCAGGAGGGATGTCAAAAGATAAAGTAAACTGTTAATCAGGACAATCATGGGATATTTGCCCATCCCATGCCTGATACCCATAACCAGAATCAGAAAATAGAAGACCTGAGGCAGCCCGCCCGTTTCATTTAGAGTCAGGGTGAAAATATATATCAGGTAAACCGAGTCAATAACAGACAGCAGGAAAGAATGCCTGTTGGGAACGGATTTTTTAAAATAAATACTAGTCAAGTAATTATAGACCATGAAAACCACGGATATAAAAATCACCCCGGAAAAAGCCCTGCCGCTGTAAAGCCATAAAAGTAGCGGGAAACCCAGAATAGTTAACCAGCGTACTTTACAAATAAAGAGTTCGTTACCGCCATTGTTAAGGTTTTCCATAATGACACCGCCTTAACCGGTTAAATTCTGAAAAGAGGAAAAAACGAATAATCCGAGAAAAAGATAATAAAGGGGGTGGCACAAATGCTGAAAAATGTCAGCCGAGTTAGTAGTATATCATTAGTTTTTGTTTTATTAATAATTTTAGTATCGGGATGCAGTCCGGGAGATAAACCTGTTGCTGAAGACAATGAATTTCTCCGGAATGATGCCCGGAAAAGCCTGCAAAGTGCATATGCCGAAGATTATACCAGGATTACCATAATTCGTGGAGCATTAAACAAATATGCCGTCAACCCTGATAATCCCAAGCATCTCGGAACAGTTATAGGCGCTTTGGAAGCTGCTGTGTTTCCCGAAGAGTACGAATTGAAAAGGTTTACCCAGCTGGAAAACATATCGGCAGAGATGCGTAAAGAGATTATCAGCCAGCCAATGCTTGATATTACTGTTCAAACCAGACTGGTGCTGAATCACATTTACAGTGCAGTACTTAAACCTCTTGCGGACAGCGTTGACAAAGGTGGTCAGGTTACAACAGGGGAATTGCAGGTGATTAATGAGGTAGCGCAACAGCTTGAGAACCTGGCACAGAATTATTCGGTTTTGTCCAGTGAGGGAATTGACTTCAACAGTTCTGAGGCGCAGCGTTCTTTTATCTCAATACAGAATTCGCTGAACGAACTGCAGAAGCTTGAACTTGTCAAATTAAAGGAATGAGAGGGGGGAAAACAAATTACTGGGATAATAGGCAGTATTCGATATAATTTTTCATTATCCTGCTTTAATAAACAGTTTAAAAAAATCGCGAATTTTAGCAGGAGGTTTTGGGAAAACCTCGAATATTATTTAGAATTGCAAAACAATTCAAATAGATTGTCAGACAAGGAGTAAAATTGGTGGCAGCAAATTTAGTCGAGGTCTTTACTTCAATACAGGGTGAAGGACCATACACCGGTGTCAGGCAGGTCTTTGTCCGGTTTTCCGGATGCAATTTGAGTTGCCGGTATTGTGATACGGTTCACATTCCCGGACCTTCTTTTCGTTTTGAGAAATGTCCTGGCAAGAGAAATTTTACCAGCTTACCAAACCCGGCAGAGACGGACACCGTGGCCCGGATTATTACCGGTGCTGTTTCTGCAGCAACCGTACACAGTGTGAGCCTTACCGGTGGAGAGCCCCTTTTACAGGCCGATTTCATCGGGAAACTGAGTAAGGTACTGAGGGCCGGGGGATTCAGGATCTACCTGGAAAGCAATGGCACCCTTCCGGAAAGTCTGGCTGAGGTCATGCCTGTTTTAGATATAATAAGCATGGATATAAAATTACCGGATACTTCAGGCTATGATGATTTATGGGACAGGCATGCCGAGTTCCTGAAAACAGGTTCAGAGAAAGAAATATTTGTAAAGGTTGTGGTATCTTCAGGAACAACGGAAACTGCACTTATCAGGACATGTAATCTGATAAAAGAGGTAGACTCCAATATACCTCTTATCATACAGCCGGTAACACCTCATCCCGGATTACCGGTCAGGCCCCCTTGTGTGGAGACACTTGCAGATATGCAGGAAAAGGCGCTGCATTATATCTCTGATGTACGTGTGATACCCCAGGTACACAAATTTATGGGGCAGTTGTAATTATGTGGCAGTATACGAAGTTAACAGGGCACTTATAAGGAGCTAATGTGGCAGTTGTATGAGTTTATGGGGCAGTTGTAAGGAGGATTAGAAAATGTTTGACAAGGAAAAAATAGAAACAGCGGTTCGCATGATTCTTGAGGCTATAGGTGAGGATCCTGACAGGGAGGGATTAGTGGCAACACCATCGAGGGTAGCCAGGATGTATGAAGAAATATTTTGCGGGATGCAGGAAGACCCGCGCAGACACCTGCAGGTGCTTTTTACGGAAGACCATGAGGAGATGGTGCTTGTAAAGGATATCCCATTCTATTCCATGTGTGAGCATCATTTACTTCCCTTTTTTGGCAAGGCACATGTAGCCTATATACCCAGGAAAGGAAAAATAACCGGACTTTCCAAACTGGCACGCACAATAGAAGCCATTGCCAAGAGGCCACAGCTTCAGGAGAGGCTGACCTGTACAATTGCAGATATGATTATGGAATCCCTTAATGCTCTCGGGGTACTGGTAGTTGTTGAAGCAGAGCACATGTGTATGACTATGAGGGGTGTCAAGAAACCGGGTTCCATGACTCTTACTTCGGCGGTACGCGGTCTGTTTAAAAACAATCAGGCTACCCGTGCTGAGGCTTTTTCCCTGATAAGGAAGCATTAGGAGAGATACCGGCATCCCGTTTTTTTCAAGGACAGCCGGTGTCTTTGTCATCTTTGGAGTACAGGCCACTTGATTTCTTTACCAAAAATTATTACAATAATTTCAGGCTGTATTTTTGGAAGGGGTTTATTTATTATGGCGGAGCAGGAAACCGAAAAGCTTGAGCTTATTGCTTCCAGGCATTTTAAAAGTTATGATGAAATGTATAAGGTTGTAGATTACCTGAACAAGACTTTAAAGCATAAAAAAGTTATGTTTGGGCTTAATAAGAATCAGGATGGAACGATGACAATAAACATATATGAAATATAAAGCAGGTCAGGCCTGCTTTTTTAATCATAGGGAGGGACTATATGCTTATTCTTATTAGTAATGATGACGGCATACAAGCCCCGGGTATTGATGCACTAAGAGCTGCCCTGGAAGAACTCGGCGATGTCTATGTAGTGGCTCCGGACAGACCAAGGAGCGCTTCCGGACTGGGGATAACCATTCACAAACCGCTCCGGGCGGAAAACATTCAGTTTCCCGGAAGCAAGGCCAAAGGTTATGCAGTCAATGGAACACCTTCGGACTGCGTGAAGCTGGGCATACAGGCCCTGTTGCCATGTAAGCCGGATATCGTCGTAGCCGGAATTAATCAGGGGCCAAACCTGGGTACAGATGTACTTTATTCGGGAACTGTCTCGGCTGCCCTCGAAGGGGTTATTAATGATGTGCCCTCCATCGCGGTTTCACTGGCTTCGTGGGAAAGTTCGGATTTTGATTATGCTGCGGAATTTACCCGGAGGCTGGTTGGGGTGGTAACGGGCCACGGGATGCCTGAGGAAACACTGCTCAATGTTAACGTGCCTGTTCTGAAAAACGGCAGCAAACCTTCCCGGGTAGCTGTTACCCGTCTGGGCAAGAGACGTTATGAAAATACTTTTGAAAAGAGACGTGATCCCCGAGGTAAGGAATATTACTGGATGGGCGGCGAGGTTATGGACATCATGGCTGAACCGGGCACTGATATCGCCTCAGTCAGGAATGGTGAGATATCGGTTACCCCTCTGTTTTTTGATGTCACTGACAATAATTTTATGAACATGGTCAGGGAATGGAATTTGGATAAAATTTTATAATGCCAAACGACCACCAGACTATTCGGGACCGGGACGGGACAATATATATACCCATCCCGGTCTCCTTAATATCTAAGGAACTAAATTTTGCGACACATGTTCAGATTACCTTAATGTGCAGGTGATTAGCGGATTAATCTTTTTATATACGGCAGTCTCCTGAGGTCACTTTTTTTCAGTGATCCCATCATAGCAACAGCAAAGATGTAGAAAATAAACCCGCTTCCAAGGGAAATTGTCACACTTAAGAAATTCATTTCCAGCACCTGATAAAGTGATTTGTAGAATCCTGAATAAATCATTGCAGTCAGCAGTCCGGCTGTTACAGGTTTAAATACGTCATTACTAATGCTTACATAACAGCCGGTTTTTCGGTAAAGTGACAGGATGTTAAGCCCGGCGGCCAGAATAAAAAAAATATCAAAACAATAAGCTATTGCGGTTACCCCAAGGGACGGATACAGGGAGAGGGCAAATATGCCAACAACTTTGACGAACCCGGCAATTATTGTGTTTATGAGCGGGATTACCGGATAACCAAGGCCCTGAAGCACCCCGGTGGTTGTCTGCTGCAGGTAGGCAAACAGTCCTCCGACGGCCAGTACGGATAACAGGTGTCCGGCTTCGGGGGAACCAAAGACAGCCTGAGTTATCTCATCAGGAAGTATCATAAATGCTGAAACAAAGGGGATAGCAGCCAGGAGTGTAACCCTCAGGGCTTCACTGGTTCTGGAACTGACTACAAAGGACCTGTTCAGGGCTACTGCCTCGGAAATAGCCGGGACCAGGCTTGTTGCCAGAGAAACTGTAATTATTGAAGGGACAGAAAGTAAAGTCAGGGCAACACCTGTAAGCTGCCCATAAATAGCTGTGGCCGCTGAGGTAGAATAACCGGTTTCCCGGAGTACAAAGGGGATCAGCATGGAATCAATTGACAGCATTACAGTTGTGGCAATACGTCCCAGAGTTATCGGGGTACACATTTTGAAGAGTTTTCGTAAAATATTGTATGATGCTGCTATACCTGGCAGGGATATGACAATATTTAAGGGTTTGCGGCGCAGGAAGCTGGTTATCAGGACAGTAAGGCCAAAAAACTCTCCGACAACACCGGAAGCGGCAATTCCTGCGGCAGCCCACTGGATTCCTTGCGGAAGCAGGTAAAGAGCCAGGCTTATTCCCAAAAGAACCCTGACTACCTGTTCGATAACCTGACTGACAGCAGGTGGTTTCATATCCATCAGGCCCTGGAAGAAACCGCGAAATGCGGAACTCAGGGAAACAATAAAAATCCCGGGGAGCAGGCACCTGAACACCGGATACACCATTTTATTAGCAAAGACATGTTCCAGGAGCAGGGGTGAAGCCAAATGTGAAATAACCGTAAAAAAGCTTCCTGATGCTATCAGGATTACTAGGGACAGCCAGAGAACCTGGTAACTGAGCCTGTGGTTGCCATTGACTTCAGCTTCTGATACCAGTTTGGATATCCCCAACGGGATACCTGCAGTTGTAAGTACAATAATCAGGATGTAAACAGGATATACCAGATTATACAGGCCCACACCTTCGGGCCCGATTAGCCGGTAAATGGCTGCCTGGTAAACAAATCCGATAACCCTGTTTACGGCGGCTGCTGCCATTAATACCAGAGCTCCGTATACGAACGACTTTTTCATTGGTGACCTCCGGAATCGATGATGCTTACTTAAATCTTACTTAAATATTTATTACCCCAAGCCGTGATTATGTCTTATCAAAACTTTAACCAACAGCCAATTAAGAGGAATCTGCAGATGTCTGTCAAATAATAATATCAACAAAGGAACAGGAGGATACCGCTTCATGAACTTGGCAGGTAATAAAGTCAGGATAAGGAATATTACCAGGGCAGACATTCCACTGCTGGTTAAGTGGAAAAACGATCCGGAAATCGCGGACCTTGTCAGGGGAGCACCGATCAATACAACATTTGAAATTGAGAGCCGGAGATATGAAAAAGGCCTGAGTGAATATGATACCTTGCGGCTGATTATTGAATTACTGACAGGCAGTCCTATCGGATTCATTTCCCTGGGGTCTATAGATAAAGAAAACCGGAAGGCAGAAGTAGGAATGCTGATTGGAGAGAAACGGATGTGGAACCAGGGCTTTGGTACGGATGCACTGGTCACACTGCTAAGGCACCTTTTCCTGGAATTGGGTTTCCACAGGGTCGGTCTCGAGGTCTTTGAATATAATACCAGGGCTAAAAAGGTTTACGAGAAAATAGGTTTCAGGGTAGAAGGTCTGGAACGACAGGGATTGTACAGGAATGGGAGATATTTTGATATTATTCTGATGGGTATACTCAGGGACGAGTTTCTCGGTAAATACAGGCTGGATAAGATAGTACAGGCCAGATAAAACGATGCTTTATTTAGAGAATTTGCGCAAAAAAAAAAACACTGTACCTTATACAGTGTCAGATTGTGGACAAACGCCGCTTTATGCTGGAATGCATATTAGCGGCGTTTCGTTCAATCTAAAGGACAATAAAACAGTTCGAAAAAAAGGGATATTTTCCCTGCATGATGAAACCTATATATCATGTGGGTCTTGATCATTAATTGTTTATAGAAATTTCACCCCATATCGAATATAATAATAGGGATTAAATGGACTAACCCCAAATTAACCCCAAAACTATAATTTTGCTCCTTTAGTTTAAAAATAAAAAAACCGCAATTCCTTGCGGTTGTATGTTTTCTCATGGCAGGGGAGACAGGACTCGAACCCGCAACCAACGGTTTTGGAGACCGCTACTCTACCAATTGAGCTACTCCCCTGCGTTTTATTGAACATCATTTAGTATAAATGATAACCTTTGATTTGTCAATTGATTCAGGTATGTAAAATCATTGTTCCCGGTAATATAATATTCCATGGAGGTAAAAATGTGTATAGATTTACATATTCATACCACTGCTTCAGACGGCAATATTGACCCTGTAACTGTGGTTAAAATGGCTTTTGATGCGGGACTCACGACTATTGCCCTTGCAGACCATGAAAGCACTTCCGGTTATTACCCCGCATACCTCACAGGGAAAAAATATGGTGTAAAAGTGATTCCTGCTGTTGAATTACTTACACTGTACCAGGGCATTGAGGTGCATATCCTGGGGTATTTCAATAATCCTGACAACAGGTACCTGCAGCAGGGACTTGCAGAACTACGCAGCCGGCGGACACAGTGCGCCCGGGAAACCGTATATAAACTGGGGGAATTTGGCTTCAAAATATCCTGGGACGATGTCAGAAAAGTAGCTCGTCCGGACAGTTCTGTCAGTAATGGGCACATTATACAGGCACTTAATTATGCCGGTTATATCAATGAAAAAGAAGATGCAATACAAATTTTGACAAAGTATTTGAAACGGGATGGTCTAGCATATGTTAACTACGCATATCCTTTTGAAGAAGCAGTTAATTTTATCAGGGATTCGGAAGGGATTGTTATTCTGGCCCATCCCGGACTAATACGGAATGACCGGATAGTTGAGGAAATATGTCAGAAAAGCATTGATGGGCTGGAGGTGTTTTATTACTATTTCGGTAAACACAGAGATGAATATATCCGCAGATACTATAAAAAAGCTCAGGAAAAAAGTCTTCTAAAAACCGGAGGCAGTGATTACCACGGCACCTTAACACCGGTAGTCCTGGGTGAAAATCCGGTGCCCTGTGAAGAGGTCGGAGAATTCCTCAGTCTTTTTGGTTAAACCTGATCAAATTTCGGAGGTGTTATATGACGACAAAAGTAGCTATACTGTATGGCGGTCTCTCAACCGAGAGAGAAGTATCCCTTAATACCGGGAGATCAATATTTGATGCTCTGAAAGAAAAGGATTTTGATGCTGTGCTTATTGATGCCGGGAGGGACCTTAGCGAAAAACTGCGGGAGGTCGGCCCGGATGTAGCAGTGGTTGCCCTTCACGGCAAATACGGAGAGGACGGGTGTGTCCAGGGGCTCCTGGAAATTCTGGGCATACCGTATACGGGTCCGGGAGTAATGGCCAGTTCCCTGGCAATGAACAAAATTATGACCAAAAAAATCTTTGTGTACGAAAAAATTCCTACACCTGAATTTATGGTAATTGACGGAGAGAAGTTTTCACCTCCGGAAATCTCACAAATAGTCCTCAATAAAATGAAGCTGCCTGTTGTCATTAAGTCAGCCAGCCAGGGGTCATCTATCGGTATCTGCTTTGCCTTTCAGGAGGAAGATGTCAGGAACGGGATTCTGGAATGCCTGAAATATGATAACGAGATCCTTGTGGAACAGTTTATCAAAGGCAGGGAACTGACGGTGTCAATCATGGGTAATTCGGAACCTGTGGTTCTGCCGGTCCTGGAAATAGTGTCTCAGTCAGGGGTTTATGACTACCATGCCAAGTACACCAGTGGTGCCAGCAGCCATTTCCCGGCAGAGCTTCCCGAGGCGGTTGACAAAGAAATCAGGGAAATTGCTGCCAGGGCTTATCGTGCCCTTGGATGCAAGGGATTATCCAGAGTTGATTTTCTGCTGAGTGAAAATAATGAACCTTATGTCCTGGAGTTAAATACAAGCCCCGGAATGACGGCGACAAGTCTCTTTCCTGATGCTGCCAGGGCTGCAGGAATCGAATTTCCGGACCTGATTGAAAGATTGATAAACTATGCCTTTGAGGCCCATAATGCTTAAACAGGCCCGGCTTTAACATGTGTTTACCAGAACAGCGAGCATATTTTAGTTCCCTATGTGCGAGCTGTTCTGTACTACATTCCTTAGCCTTTTCCACTCTGCGGAGCCGTTACCGCTTCAGCGGTTTATGGATCCGGCGTACCCCTTGCGGGTACATGTGGAAAAGATCTAATTACTGTAGGATAAAAAAATACAAATTTATGCAGGAATTTAGATATTATTGTAGAATAATTAAAATCACACAGTAAATAGTGGTTACTTTTACCAAACAGCCCGCCTTCACCTTATATATTTAAGGTGTTTGCCTTAAGCGTCAGCTTGAGGCTTTTTTTTAATATTTAGGACATTATACTTTAGAGTAGAATTAGGGACAGCTCAAAGATAATTTCCGGATATTAACAAAGGTTTCCTTAATGCTTAGGTAGAAACTTTTGTTATATTACCGGATGAAAGGAGAAAGGCAGCTTGAAACAACCGGCCGGTTTTGGACCCAGCAGGCGTAAGGCGGAAAAAATTGCAGGAGATATTAAGAAGACAACGGAAATTATTAACAGGGCATTGGTCAAGTCTGAAAGAGAAAAGGGCAAAATTGAAAAAGTACGTCAGGAGATAGATTTATTAATTAAAATGGTGGGGGCATGGGCAAAAGGAGAGTACCGCAGGGTCCCGGTGAAAACCATTATTACAGGTCTGGCAGCGCTTATTTATTTTGTAAACCCTGTTGACCTGGTTCCTGATTTCTTGCTTGGGTTAGGATTTCTTGATGATGTGACAATAATTTCTTTTGTGGTTAATTCAATAAGAAAAGACATTGAGCAATTTGCCCAATGGTATTGGGGGCAGGCAAGGCAGTCTGGCAGTGATATTGAAGGGAAATAATACCTTTTGCCCGAATAATATAAATTTATCCGGAAATGGAAGTGATATTAATTGAAGAATCCCAACAGAAAGCTCCTGATTGCCAGCCTTTCCCTTGTTGTTATAATAATAATCGGAACTATCGGGTTTTATTTCATTGAAGGATATTCACCCCTGGATTCTTTTGCCGTGACCATCAGTCTGATCACAACAACAGCCATTGGGTATGACAGGGTTCCGGCTTCTGTTCCAGGCAAAATATTCACATTGGCCCTGATAGTTTTTGGTGTCAGCCTTGTGGCTTATGCTTTTGGTACCATTGTCGGGTTTGTCCTCGAAGGACATATAAAAAATATTATGGGGCGGTCGAAAATGTAGAAAAAAATAAACAATCTGGAAAACCATATAATCCTTTGCGGTGCAGGCAGAGTGGGACGGCATGTTATCTGCAGGCTGATGACGGAAAAGGTTCCTTTTGTGGTCATTGACAGGAATGAAGAGGTTATCAGGAACCTGCAGGAAGACGGAGTACTTGTCATCAATAATGATGCTACAAAAGACGAAGTTCTTCTGGAGGCAGGGATTAACACTGCCAAAGGTCTGATTACCGCACTGCCGGGTGATGCGGAAAACGTGTTTGTTACCCTTACTGCAAAGGAATTGAATCCTGATATCAGGATTGTAGCCAGGGGAGATATCGCTGAATCCAAGTCCAAGCTGATAAGAGCAGGGGCTGACAAGGTCATTTCCCCTTCAGTCATAGGCGGCCGGAGGATGGCGATTTCAATACTTAAACCTGTCAGTGTGGATTTTGTGGAAACTCTTATCCATAAGGAAGAGCTCGAGTTTGAGATTGAAGAACTGGTAACTTCAGAGAATTCGCCGCTGATAGGGCAGACATTGAAGGATTCGAGGTTAAAACAGCTCACTGGCACAATGATTGTAGCCATTAAGAGAAATGAAGACATAATTACTAATCCCGGCGCACAGGAGGTCATTCTGAAGGGTGATCTTTTGATAGCTATCGGGACAAGGTCCCAGCTTGCTGAACTGGAGAAACTGGCGTCTGCAAAAGAAGGGAAGAATTATGAACTCCAGTAAAATAGTATGCCTGGGTGACAGTATAACATGGGGGTATCCTTACGGGCCCGAATATTCCTGGGTTGCTTTGTCAGGTGCCGTACTGGGGACTACCCTGATTAACAGGGGAATTAACGGGGAGACCGCACTTGATTTGTGTTATCGTTTTGAAAGACATGTAATTTCCATAGCTCCTGATTATGTGTGTATTATGGTAGGAACAAATGATGCCAGTATCAGGGTTCCCGTGGAGGATTACAAAAAGAATATTCTAAAGATGACGGCCCTGGCCGCTGAAAACAAAATCAGACAGGTACTGGGGCTGCCGATCCCAAGTTCTGACCGGTTTCTGGAAAATATCCTGCAGGAATACCGTAAGTGGCTTAAAGAATACTCCTTAGCTTCAGGGATACCGCTTGTGGACTTTACTCCTGTCATGACTGATAATGCAGGACAGATAAGGTATGAGTGTTACAGTGATGAAGTTCATCCCAGCAAGAAAGGTTACCGGGTAATGGCAGATCTCTTTGCCGAATTTTACAGAAAAGTCATTAAATAATTTGCAGGAATTTCGAAATGTTTGCTGAATATTAAATTGTATTGATTCCGGAACTCAGCCAGGGAATTGTTTGGTTTGTGAAATACCGTTCATATCATACTGGTCCTGCTGGAAAGGGTGTGGTTTTTCTGGAACTCCATAACTATACGGAGAAAGTTGTCAGGGAAGTACTTGATGAAGTCCTGGAAAAAAAGGAAGGAATGTGCAAATGTGAAAAGTGCCGTTATGATATAATGGCTATTGCATTAAACAACCTGCCTCCACAGTATTATGTTTCTCAGAAGGGTGAAGTGTTTTCCAAACTTCTGGCTTCGTACATGGACACCAGGATAAAGGTGATTACAGAGATTACCAAAGCTGTGCTCCAGGTACAAAAAGAGCCTCACCATGATGTTTGAGCATCAAAATAGTATCCAATTTCTTCAATTTATGATATATTAATATTAAGAGAGCCATCCAAAGGGGGGGGTAGGAATGCAAGTCAAGTGTATGATGTGTGGAAAAAAAGAAGGCATCACCGAGGAGCACGTTGATTACAGAAAACTACAGAAAAACCCTAAGGCCGTTTATATTTGCAACCTCTGTATGGCTAGGACCTTTCATGAGGCCAAAGAGGGTCAGAAACCTCATAAACCAATGTAGCTTTAATATAAAAATTTAATTGGGGGAGGGGTAATAAGATGTTTCTTTCATGGGTGGATGCAGTTGTTTTTGGAATTATTGCAACCTTTTTTACCGGTGTTATAGTCAGCATTATTGCCAGGGCCGACCTTAAAACTATGAACTCACAAAACAAATAAAAATAACGCCTTAGGCGTTATTTTTTTGCGTAAAATACGGGTGAGCTCACTCGCTGTTATAAAGGGTTAAACTTTGCCTTCATAAGGGAGGGTCTACCGATTACTGCTGGCGGATTCGGGCAGAATAGTCAGTTGCTGCCCGGTATAAAGGTTCCTGGGATTATAAATATTGTTGGATTCAAGTATTTTATAAAATTTAAATCCGGATCCATAGAATTTTTCGGAAATAGACCAAAGGGAGTCACCTTTTTTTACGATATAATATACGGTTTCCGGTTCAGGAGTACTCTCGGGAGCAGCGAAGCCGGGATTGTCAGTTTGAGAAGGATCTGTGGCTTTTTCTTCGGACCGGGGTGGCGGAACCGTACCGGATGATTCGACATCAGCGGTAGCCTTTTCCTGTATGGATACCGGAAGTGGATCCGGAGTGTTTATAATAGGTTTGGTAAGGTCTTTATACATCAGGCCCAAGATGCATACCGCAAAAAAAACAAAAAACACACTAACTTTTTTCAAGCCAATTTTAAGCAATGTTTTGCCTCCGGTTTCCGGTACAGTCTCATCAGCTGTACCGTGCCCGCTCCGGTTTAAGCCGGATTGTCCGGTAAATTCGGAAAAACTAACCGGGAACAGATTGCCTCCTGATGCCTCCTTCAGGTAACAGTGGGCCGACCCGTTGCGGTCCATAAAAAGAAACACCTGACCTGGAGTATCAAAAAAAGTGTTGTGGATATCAATATTCTGTTCAGAGGGCTGCCACGAAGCAGGTGAATAATAATACCAGCCTACTATTTTTGCGCCGGGGTAATGCCGGTCACGCTCATTATAAAAGTCCTTCCACATCTGAGAGGTGGTACGGAATTCGTCCAGAAAAGACTCTTTGTAAGTTCCCGGGAATGCCCCATAAACAGTAGTGGTTACAGTGCTATCTTTTTCACTGATTTCACCAACAAGGACACCGCCCCAGTCACATGCAGGGGAGGCCTCAAAAACCGTGTCCAGTTGAGGAATAATTGTATTTGAAACCAGTATCCGGGCACCCGACATATTATCACCTGTTTCTGCAATAAATTCTATAAAAATAATTCTATAAAATATTATTATTACCTGCATAAATGTAAAAAACATCCTGATTTTTGACATGCCGGAAAGGAATAACTGCTAAAGTTATGGCCGAGAATTGCCGATATAAACTAAGAAGGTATCATAACTGTGTTTCCGGACCGAAATCAGTCTTATGAAGGGTGGGAGACAGTTGAAACTGTTGGCAAAACTTGTTACTGAAAATAACGGCCAGGGACTGACGGAGTATGGACTGGTACTGGGACTCCTGGCAGTTGCAGCTGCCGGTGCCCTGCTGCTGGCAGGACAGCGGGTTGTGCAGCTTTACACGGATTCAAATACTGCCATTCCTGATTAAAGGTATTGTCCGGAGGATGCTGCATGGTCAGAAGCCGGTTTTAGCCGGAGATATCCGAGCGGTGCAGATGAGTCTGCTTTGGTAGAGAACTCATCGGCCGCTCTTATTTTTTCGCAAAATATCAAAGGGAATTTGCCGGGAGTTGTCGAAAAATTAATTACAAAAATATAATAATATTACAAAAAATAAATTAAAAAAGGAGAGAGACCGGTGAAAAAAATATTGGTTTTAACAGCAGTTTTGCTACTGATTGTGAGCAGCCTGACTGGTTGTAAGGCTCAAGAGGAAAAGGGTTCGGCATCACTTGACAGTCAGCCGTTAAAAATAGGTGTTTTGTTTATAGAGGATAATCTGCCCCTGTTCGTGGCAGAGGCAGAGGGCCAATTTAAACAGGCCGGGCTTAATGTGGAACTTGTCCCTTTTCCCAGTGCTGCTGAGCGGGATGCAGCAATGCAGGCAGGTCAGATTGACGGCGAGGCAGCTGATATTATTGCAGCATGTCTCCTGAAAAAAGGCGGCACCGATGTAAGGATTGGCCCCATAACCCTAGGGGTAACCCCTCAGGAAGGCAGGTTCGCCCTCCTGGGGTCTCCGGATTCAGAGTTTAAGAGCCCAAGGGACCTGGCAGGGGTTGAAATCGCAATCTCGGAAAACACAATTATCGAATATGTCACTGATAAATTACTGGCTAACGAGGGCCTTACCAGGGACCAGATTAAAAAAATAAGTATTCCCAAAATGCCTATCAGGGTTCAGATGCTAGTAAACAACCAGGTGAAAGCAGCACTGCTGCCGGACCCGCTGGCTTCCCTGGCAGAAAAACAGGGCGCCAGGGTGATTCTTGATGACACCCTTTCAGATATAAATGTATCCCAGGTTGTGCTGCTATTCCGTAAAGAATCTATTGATACCAAAAAGGAAGCCATCAGCAATCTTATTGAGGTCTATGGCAGAGCAGGACAGATGCTGACTCAAAATCCTGACAAATACCGGCCTCTGTTAATAGATAAGGCGAAGATTCCGGAACCTGTTAAGGATACTTATAAAGCGCCTACATTTTCTCCTCCTCAGGTCCCGGCACGTGAAGATGTGCTAAATGTGGTTGACTGGATGGTGGAAAAAGGGCTCCTGGAAGAACCATTTACCTATGAGGAACTTGTTGATGAATCCCTGATCTAGTATTCGCTGACTACCGAATCGGGTATAGTGATTACCGGATCGGGTATAGTGATTACCTGATCCGGTATTAAATGAATAAAGGAAGATTTGCAGATGATTAATACTTATGAACTTTCCCTTACCTACAACCAGGCAGAAAATCCGGTAGATGCCCTTAGAGATGTTACCTTTGACCTTGCAGAAGGAGAAAGCATGTCAATTATTGGGCCATCCGGCTGTGGCAAGAGTACCCTGCTTTTTATTATTGCCGGTCTATTGCAGCCCACTTCCGGCCGGGTCGTAATTGACGGCAGTGAACCTGAAGGGCCCGGGGCTGAAACTGCATTGATCCTTCAGGACTACGGGTTGTTTCCCTGGAAGACTGTTTTCGAGAATGCATGTCTGGGCCTGAAGGTAAAAGGATACAAAAGAAAAGATCTACAGGAAATAGTAATCCCAATCCTGCAAAAGCTTGGCCTTGCTGAATTTATGTACAGTTATCCGGCCCAGCTCAGCGGTGGTCAGAGGCAAAGGGTGGCAATCGCCAGGTCGCTGGCTTTAAAGCCTAAAATCTTACTGATGGATGAGCCCCTGTCGTCATTAGATGCCCTTACCCGGGAGACTTTGCAGCATTTTATCCTGGATATCTGGAGGGAACATAAATTAACCCTTGTATTGGTAACCCACAGTATTGAAGAGGCTGTGTTTCTGGGGCAAAAAATCTGTGTGATGTCAGATCGGCCCGGAATGATTAAAGAAATGATTGAAAACCCCATGATGGGATGCCCCGGGTTCAGGAAGAAACAGCAGTTCCATGAGATGTGTTCCAGACTCCGGAGTCTTTTGGGGGTAGAGCAACAATGAAAAACAATCCTTTTTGGAAGAAAACACTCGAGATCTTTGCGGCCACAATTGTGATTATGGTCTTCTGGTATCTGCTCGCAATATATGTGAAGAACAACATCCTGCCTACACCTCAGGAGGCCATGAAAGAATTCTTCATGATATTCCACGGAACTCTCTGGGAGCATTTCTATATCAGCGCATACAGGGTGGTTGTCAGTATCATTGCGGCTATGCTCCTTGCCGTACCTCTGGGGCTGCTATTGGGAAGGGAAGAACAATTGGACCGGTATATTGCACCTGTGGTTTATCTTGTTTACCCGATTCCCAAAATAGTTTTCCTGCCGGTGGTATTTTTGCTAATGGGGCTTGGCAATTTGCCCAAGATTTTCATGATTGGGCTGATTGTATTTTTTCAGATTCTGGTTACCACAAGGGATGCCTCAAAGGGAGTACCTGTGCAGAATATCCACTCCATGACTTCTCTGGGAGCACGTAAGCGGCAGATATATTATCATGTCGTCTGGCCGGCATGTCTGCCTAAAATATTGACTTCACTGCGAATAAGCCTGGGGACTGCAATTGCTGTCCTGTTTTTTGTAGAATCTTTTGCAACTACTGAGGGCCTGGGCTATTTTATCATGGATGCCTGGAGTATGGCCGCATACAGCCAGATGTTTGCCGGAATAATCGGGATGAGCTTCCTTGGCCTGATCCTGTATATTGTTTTGGACATAATTGAAGCAAAATGGTGCAGGTGGCAGTACCTTTAGGAAACCTGCTGTCAGGAGGTCTCTGCTTGTCTGAAAAAAGGCTGAAGCAAATAATCACATTATCTCTGGTTGGAATTATCCTGGTGATCAGTGCATATAATTTATGGGCCTACCAGGGAACCCTGTTATACCCTTTTTTGCGTGACAGGGTCACCGGGGAACCCCCTGAGACAATAGCCGAAATCATGGCGGAAAAGGGTCTGGCTTCGGAAAAAGATACTGATATATGGATTGAAATCATAAAATCAGAGCATTCACTGGTCTTACATGCCGGTAAAGATGTCCTGAAAAAATATCCGGTATCACTGGGGGAAAAACCGCTGGCTGATAAGGAGAAGGCAGGGGATGGCAGGACACCTGCAGGGGAGTTCAAGATAACAGAAAAAGTCATTTATTCTCCGCCCAGGCGTTTTTATGGCTCACGGATGATGATGTTAAATTACCCCAACAGGAAATATGCCCTGCAGGGCTTGCACCAGGGACTGATTACCAGCAAAGACTTCCTGGCCATTGAGAGTGCCGAAAACAAAGGGATAACCCCTCCACAGGATACCGGGCTGGGAGGAGGTATATGTATCCACGGCGGCTGGGGGCCATTTATGGGAAGGTCCTGGACAGGGGGTTCTGTCGCACTGTATTCACAAGATGCTGAAGAGATATTTGAATATGTCAAAGAGGGGACAAAGGTTATTATACAGAATTAATTTAGAATATAAAGAATGGGGGTACAGGTATGGAATATAAAGACCTTCCTGAAGAGATCAGGGGCCTGATGGATCACCACGGGCATCTGTGTTTTGGCGTTTTGCTGGGTTACAGGGCATGCAAATACGCTACTGATATAATCGGCATATCGGAAAACATGAAGGTAATCACAGAAAAGGGCGGGTGTGGTAATGATGCCGTCAGTTACCTGCTTAACTGCACCATAGAAAACGGCAGACTGGTGGTGCGGGAAGGGAAGGGGCAGTCCTGGTCATTTTTTAACTACGATGAAGATGAAGGCATCTCCCTGAAGATAAATCCGGTTATCATGTCCCAGCTTCCAAAAGATAAAGAACAGGCTGAACGATACATCATGGAACTGCCGGGAAACCTTCTGTTTATGGCACAACCGTTTTTTGAAGCATAAGTATTTGAAGCAGTATTAACGCATGTGTAAACTTTATTTAAAAGAATTAATGAGTTTCATCAAACGATAGGGTGGTTACTTTGGTGTAATCACCTTTTTCTACTTCCTCAGGGGCAGCATCTCTTACCAGGAAGTCCCTCATACCTGGAGCCACTGTGGGATCCGGAGATTCTTCCGCTCTGGTCTCCATATTTGTGTCTACACCCGGATAATCGGCATGGACTCCTGAATATGTGTCATAAACACCGGAATACATATTGTGCACGCCGTCATATGATGCTTTTACGTTTTCGCCCGGGATTCCGTTCTTCCTGTGTGAACCTTCTTTTACTGCAGACTTTTCTTTAACCATATTGTCTCCTCCACAGGTTATTTTACTGTAGTTTTCCACACAGGGATTAGCTTATACATTAGTATCCGGATATTAACGAAGAATATGGTGAGCTATTAATCGGTACAATAGCTCACCATATCTATTTCCTGTTATTTCCGGAAGCCTCAATTTTCACATTATCCTGCGTTCTTCATTGACTTCTTATTGTCACGCATATATGCCGTCATTTTCGGAGCCAGCTTGGGTGCTACTTTGGGAAGCATTGTGGGCATAATCACATTCATAACTTTTGGCAGCATGTCAGGCAGTTTTTCTTCCATCTGGACCGGCATATCAGGAATATACTGCTTCATGAGCTCCAGCACTTTTGGCATAAGTTTTGGCATCATTGAAGGCAGCAGTTTTGGCATCAATGTAGGGATCATTTTCTCCATCATAGTCAGGGCAGGAGACTGAACAGGCCCAGGCAGGGCTTCCATACCCTTCATCATTGGCTGCATTGAAGGAGGCATTGCGGCCATGATTTCCGGCATCATGTCACTCATCATATCAACAATACCGTCAACGGTCATAATTTCCAGAGCCTTTTCGAACACACTCCACATAAACAGAGTAAAACCTGATGAATCCCTGACCTCATATCCAAGTGCTTCGGCAATGAAGTCGGTAAAGTCGAGAACGGCCATGTCTTTGCCGGTATTTTGGCCCGCAGCCCTTAACTGTACTTCACAACAGGGGCAGGTCGCCAGCAGGGCATCTGCCTGGATGTCAATGGCTTCCTGGACCCTCATTGCCCCAAGTTTATCGGCCACCGGAGGTGCTGCAATCCTTGTCAACACACTGCCACAGCACAGGGCATCTTCTCTGTTGTGTTCCATTTCAACATATTCAATACCGGGTATAGACTTAAGGACATTCCTGGGTGCATCATAAATACCGCTGTGACGTCCGATATGACAGGAGTCGTGCCAGGTAACCTTCTTATTAACGGGGTTTTTAAACCTGAGTTTGCCCTCATTTATCAGCTCTTCAGTCTTTTCTGAGATATGCTTCAGTTTAAAGTCATAAGGATAGCCCAGCTTTTTAGCCCAAATTGGATATGCATGGGCAAAAGCCATATAACATCCGGGGCAGGAAATTACTACCTCTTTGACCCCGCGCCGCAGCAGGCCTTCTATATTGTTCCGGAAAATAAATTCAAAGGTATCCAGTTTGCCGGCTACCAGCATCGGAGTACCGCAGCATCCTTCATCTTTACCAAGGGTGCAAAAACTGACTCCGCCTTCCTGGAGGATATGGACAGCATTCTGGGCGGTATTTGTGGTCACAAAAGAGGCTGTACAACCGGCCCAATAGGCAACCTCAGCATTTTCCTCAATTTTGACATCAGCAGGAACCCAATCAGCCCTTTCACTTCTGCGGCCTGCCCAGATATTAAGGTCACTGTGGACACTTTCCCCCATCATCTGGAAGCCATTATATGTTGCAAAGCCCATTTCATTAACCAGAACAGGGCGGAATTCATCCCACAGTTCCATAATAGGCAGGTTTACCTGACATACAGGGTTACAGCGTTTGCAGGTAGTACACATCAGGAACATATCAACCATTTCCTGGGTTAATTCAAGGTTGCCTTTGAGGTACTGCCGCAGCATAAACCATTTGCCCCGGGGAGAACTGCTTTCCCAGTTAAAGCCCATGTATAGTGTACATGTGTCAGTACAATAGCCGCACTGTGCGCAGGCATAAGAAGCACGGGCAACTGCTTCCACCAACTTGCGCCTCACCCGGGGTTTATTACTGAGGAATTTTTCTGCGGCATCCAGCAGGGGTTCCGGGGTTAATTTCCCGAGTTTCATGGCTGAGCGGAGGAGTCCCGGGGTCCCGGTGTCACTTAGAATCTTTCCGGGATTAAATATATTGTGGGGGTCCAGCCGCTTTTTAAATTCGGCAATTTTTTGCAGGTTTTCTTTGCCCAGGGCCTCTGCGGCATCTTCGGTAAAATAAAGGCCCACAGAATAGGCGCGCCCGCCGTGTTTTTTGGCAATATCCATCATTAAAAGAGACTTGGCAAAACCGATGTTGTAGGCTGCAGTACGTTCATCCCCGGTAAGGAAGGCCAACAGGGTAATGCCGTCCCGGTAAACCATGCTTCCTTCAATAGATATTCCTTCAAGTTTTCTATTGGCTTCCTCAACCACGTCAGCAATCCCGTTAAGGGGAATTATTGCTTCCGACGGAATCAGGGAAGGGCCGAGGTTTTTTACCCTCATGGTATAAAAACGTTCCGCCCATTCATGTTTGGCAATACTATCATCAAGTATCTGGCCATCGTTTCCGGTCAGAATATCCTGCAGTCTGGCAGATACTTCAGCATTCTTACTGCCCGGGTATACAACCATCAGGAGGTGATGGTCCCTGGGCGGGTGTACCGCTTCAGGTAAACCGGTATGTGTCTGAACTGTTATCTGGGATGCCAGTTCTACTGCGCTGGCCTTATTTTTGATGAAGTCAGCAGTTGTAAAGTTTATGTGCCATAAGGGAAGTTCAGCATCATTAATGTCCCTGATTGCACTGACGAGTTTTCTGAAATCGCTGAAGGCTGTCAGCACTTTTTTCTCCTCATCAAGTTCACGAATACTGATAGTTACTTCCACAACAAAACCTGTGATGCCCTCAGAACGATTAATGATATTCAGCTCATCACCGCTGAATGTCCTCAATTCTCCGTCCGGAGTGATTGCTTTAAGTTCAATAATGTTATCTGCAAAGAAGCCGAACTCATAACTGCCGATCCCGGAACCTCCTTCGCCGGCCCAGCCGCCGACAGTTGCCCCGGGTGCACTGGAGGGGTAAAGCCTGAGAGCCAGTCCCTGGCTATTTAATTCCTCCTCAAGTTTGGCCCAGATAACTCCCGGCTGGACAGTTACGGTCTGATTGGCCTTGTCGATATTTATGACCCTGTTCATTCTTGTGAATGCGACCACAATCCCTTTCCGAAGCGGAATTACACCGCCATATCCACTTGTCCCGGCACCTCTTGGGGTAAGGGGAATTTTCTTCTGAGTTGCCAGTTTGACCAGTTCAATGACTTCATCAGCGGTTTCCGGCTGGACAACGGCATCTGCAGTTTTTAATACCATTTTTTCGACAGCTGTCGGTAAGTTAGCCACATCATGTGAGTAGAGCATCCGCTCCACCCGGTCAAAAGTAACCCTGTCGCCAAAAATCCTTTCAAGTTCCTGTCTCATTACAGACATCTCCTTTATATTAGAAAGAGTTTCCTAATAAGGCTTAACCTCGCTTGAAATACCCATACCCCCATAGGGTATTACTAATTATATTTTAAACGCTTGTTAAAAAAATTGCAAGCACTTTTACAAAATAAATGCAATAATAAAAAAGGTTATCACATCCTTATAAAGAGAATTGCACATAATAAACCAAATAGAAGCTGAAACACCCAACTGACCAATTTGCGGCGTGAAATTAGAAGATTTTACAAATATATGTTGATTGTTTGTCCCTAATGGACTAAAATATTATTGGACAGGGACAGGGACAGGGACAGGGACAGGGGGAGTAACTACCGTTTTAAACAAAACGGGAAGCAAAGTCGTCAATACGGCGTAAGCCCGGCTTTGCCGGCCAATGGTCCAGTGAGACTCTGCATCCGCCGTAAAAGTGTGGATGTAGAGTTTTTAATTTGTCTGCTTTTTGTTCCGATTCTGAAGTAAGTTTGTTGAAAAGGGGGCAGAGGGATGTCAATCAGAAAAGCGGTCAGGTGGGTTATTTTTTGGATGAGCCTGGCATTAGCATTTAACATTGGAGTTTATTTTATACTGGGTAAACAGCAGGCCCTTGAATTTTTAGGTGGATATATTATTGAGCTCAGCCTTAGTTTAGATAACCTTTTCCTGTTTTTGCTCATTTTCTCCAGTTACGGAATTGTTCCGGCTTATCAGAGAAGGGTGCTTAACTGGGGTATCATCGGGGCAGGTGTTCTCAGGCTTATTTTTATTGCCCTGGGGGTCTCGATAGTAAACCGTTTTCACTGGGTGCTGTATATTTTTGGGTTAGTCCTGATTCTGAGCGGGATTAAAATGTTTTTTTCCAAAGAAGGTCAAGGAGATTATAAGGATAGTTACCTGCTAACCCTTTTGGGTAAAATCATTCCGATTTCCAAGAGCCTTGAAGGAGAAAAGTTTTTTGTCAAAATAAATGGTGTCCTCCATGCCACACCCCTGTTTGCAATTCTGGTCCTCATAGAAGGGTCAGACGTATTATTTGCCATTGATTCAATACCGGCAATATTTTCAATAACAACAGACCCTTTGATTGTGTATACATCTAATATTTTTGCCATATTGGGGCTGAGAAACCTTTATTTTGTTCTGGAAAGGGTTCACAGCGCATTTCGCTTTGTCAAGTATGGAGTTGCCGTAATCCTTACTTTTACCGGGATCAAACTGAGTATTCTCTTTTTCCACCTGGAGATACCCCTGACTTTATCAGTTGGAATAATATTCACTATTATTATCCTGAGCATAATAGCATCCCTGATTTTTCCCGAAGAGAAGATGGCCAATGAGAACGAAAGTGGTCAAAATGGCTGAGTCAACAAGGCCGGTCAAGCATGGAATAAGACGGCAATAAAAGTTGTATATATAAAGTGGGAGCTTTAGCGGCGGTTTGCTGCAGGATAATGGTGGAGGTATGAAATGTTTTCCTGGCTGGAGCAGATTCTGAAAAATGATATTGAGCAATACAGACTTTTGGCAATTTATATTACAATGACCCTTGAAAGCGCGTGTATTCCAATCCCCAGTGAAATCGTAATGCCATATGCAGGTCACCTGGTTGCCAGGGGAAAGCTTGGTATAATGCAGGCCGCCATTGTAGCTTCCCTGGCCAACCTGTCAGGCAGCTGGATAGCTTACAGTGTCGGCAGGTATGGTGGCAGGGCGTTTGTTGACAGGTATGGCAGGTACATTTTTTTATCCAGGAAACACCTCAGGGATGCAGATAACTGGTTTGCCAGGCGTGGTGAAATCACGGTTTTTCTTTCCAGAATGCTTCCTGCGGTGAGGACGTTTATTTCTCTGCCGGCCGGAGTTGCCCGGATGGACTTTTTCAGGTTTTCCCTATATTCATTTCTCGGCTCACTGCCCTGGAACCTTGCCTTGGTTTACCTGGGATATATTTTTACCGATAAATGGGATATACTGCAGAAACACTTGCATGAATTCAATATCATAGTTTTTGCGGTTATCGGATTAATTGCGGGCTTATTTCTTATATTCAGAAAACGCAGACGGAGGTTTTAGAAAAAGGGTAAATATTATAGATTTTGTTAAAAGGGGTTATACTATTTGCTAAAACAATGGAGGTTGAAAATGAACATAACTCTTGACTTAAGACCGGGCGTTCAGGATGGGGTACACAGGCTCAGAGACACGATTTCCAGGCTGGGACCGGATGCAGAGCTGACTATTATCGTAGACGCCATGGATGCCCAAAGTACCGACAAGCTAACAGAAGAACTCCGGAGCCATGGTTTCGAATATCTCCCAAAGGTATCAGACGGGACAACTTATAATATTATTGCCAAAAGGCACCTGCTCCAGTAGGGAGAGCTATAAGAAGTGCAAATGGATTTCTCCGGGAGGAGAAATTTTTTTTGTCTCGAATTGGTTAAAAGTAAACCATTATCACTTGCAAAGTGCATTATTACCTGAAAATCGATTATATCCTGCAAGTAAATATACCATTTGAATATGGGGGCACATTATGGAGCGATTGGTACAAAAACTGCAGCGAATTGACGGGAAAAGCTATACGGCATACAAAGACATTGCAGGGGACTACTTCTTTCCGGATTTCAGGCTGTATATTGACCATGTCCAGGGCGATCCCTTTGCCTCACCTTCAAGGATAAGGGTCAGGGTTGCGGCAGATAGGGCCGGTTTCCCTGAGGAACTGTGGAATACAAGGGCCCGGCAGATTGGTCTTGAGGATTACCTGGCCAGAAGAATTGCCGGTGAAATACGTAAAACCACCAAGGGTTTCAGGGGTACAGGAAAAAGCGGGATGATATTTATAGACTCCGGGGGTCAGGAGATTTTGCAGCGGACTGCAGTGGCAGTTAACCGGGAATTTGTTGAGGCCAGGATTTCGGTGGGACTACCGGCGTTTGGGCGAAAGATAGCCGGTAAACATGCCTTAACCATGTTTACCGGAGAACTCCCCAAGGCAGTTCAAAACTCACTCTATTATCAGAAACTGCCCCGGGATATATTACATGAGTATGTATTTATTAAAGAGGATCAGGAGTACATAAGAAAAGAACTTTTGGCACGGAAGCTGGTGGCATTTGTGGCTAATGGGTCGGTGCTTCCCCGTGAGAGCGGAGTCAGCGACCTGCCCCTGAAAGGAAATGTAGTCCCGTTTCAGTCCCCGCCGGAACTTGAAACGGAATTCATCCTGCCTAACAGAGGTTCTGTAAGGGGAATGGGGATTCCGGAAGGAGTGACCCTGATAGTCGGTGGGGGCTACCATGGCAAATCGACACTCTTAAAAGCACTGGAGCGCGGTGTCTATGACCATATACCCGGGGATGGAAGGGAACTGACAGTCACCGGGGAGACTGCCGTCAAAATAAGGGCTGAAGATGGGCGCAGAGTAGAAAAGGTCGACATAACTCCTTTCATCAACAACCTGCCTCATGGCAGGGATACCAGAACCTTCAGCACAGAAGATGCCAGTGGCAGCACGTCCCAGGCTGCAAACATTATTGAGGCCTTGGAGGCAGGTGCCGGAGTTTTGCTGCTTGATGAGGATACCAGTGCGACAAATTTTATGATCAGAGATGCCCGGATGCAGGAGCTGGTGGCTAAGGACAAAGAACCAATTACACCCTTTGTTGACAAGGTAAGGCAAATTTACACCGAACTAGGGGTATCTACAATACTGGTAATGGGAGGCTCCGGAGATTATTTTGATGTTGCCGACCTGGTTATTATGATGGACGAGTACAGGCCTGCTGATATTACAGAAAGAGCCAGGGAGATTGCCGCTGCTAAGCCAACAGAGAGGAACCCTGAGGGAGGCCGGAAGTTTGGCACAATTAAACAGAGAATTCCTTTACAACAGAGTTTTCAGCCACAACGCGGAAACAAAATCAGGGTTGATGCCAAAGGGCTTTCTACAATAGTATTCGGTAATACAACGATTGCCCTGGCTTTTCAGGAACAACTTGTAGATGCCAGCCAGACAAGGGCCATAGCCGACATGATACTCTATATGTCAAAATACAGGGTAGATAACCGGAGGACCCTGAATGAAATTGTTGATTCGGTTTATCAGGAGATTATGGAAAAGGGCCTTGAAGTACTGTCACCCTATTTTGGCAAACACCCCGGCGATTATGCAATGCCAAGAAAACAAGAGGTCCTGGGTGCGATAAATCGCCTGAGGACTCTGAAAATTAAATAGTTGAAGCAGACATAATTTCTAAGATAGAAAAACGGAGGTGCATCAATATGAGTAAGGTTTGGTTTTGCAGGGTGGACGATAATACGGCAGATGCAGTGGTGGCCGAAAAAGTGTTATTACTTTATGATGAGGCCGGTTTTTCAGGTATTTTTGATGAAGGTGAATTTACGGCTGTTAAAATTCATTTCGGTGAAGAAAACAATACGGGCCATATCAAGCCTGACTGGATCAGGCCGCTGTTGGAACGGATTGCTTCTACAGGGGCAAAGCCGTTTCTGACTGATACAAACACCCTCTATAAAGGGCAGAGGCAAAATTCGGTTGACCATTTGATGCTGGCATACAGGCACGGATTTAGTATAGAAAACCTCGGTGTTCCTCTCATCATCTCTGACGGTCTGCTCTCCAAGAACTTTTCTGAAATTGAGATTGACGGGGTTCACTTAAAGTCGGTAAAGATCGCCAATGACATCTTACACAGTGATTCAATGGCTGTATTAAGCCATGTAACCGGACATATTCTCAGCGGGATGGGAGCTGCTATCAAAAATGTGGCTATGGGCGCAGCTCCCCGTAGTGGAAAACAGGTACAGCATGCTGATGTAAAACCTGAGGTGATGGCCGACAGGTGCAGGGGATGCAGGGAATGTATCCGGTGGTGTCCCAAGGATGCAATAGAAATATACGATGGTGCTGCCAGAATAGATAAGGAAAAATGTTACGGATGTGCTGAATGTATTGCCACGTGCAGATACGAAGCAATCAGTCATTCCTTTGCGGGGTCCAGCAAAATGCTTCAGGAAAAGATGGCCGAATATGCACTTGGTGCTGTAAAAAACAAACAGGGGAAAGTTTGTTATATAACCTTCCTGACCCATATTACCAGGGAATGTGACTGTCTGAATGAAGCACAGGATAAGATAACCAGTGATATCGGCATTCTGGCTTCTTATGACCCTGTGGCCATTGACCGGGCTGCTGCTGATATCCTGAAAAAGGAAGCAGGAAAAGATATTTTAAGGGAGATGTGGCCTGATAATGACTACAATAACCAGATAATCCACGCTGAAAAAATCGGTCTGGGGAAATCCCGGTATGAATTGGTGATAATATGAGAAGAAAGGGGGCAAATGGATGAACATTTATTCGAAGATGCTGGTTATAAATTTTGTGGTCCTTAATTTATTGGTTTTTTTGTTTCATTCCTTTTTTGTGGGTAACGCCATCATAATCGGCCTGGCAGCCATTTTTCTGGTTACCCTGGGAGTAACGGCAGCAATTGTAAGGACCCTGATAAACGATAGTCCGGAAAGACAGAAATTGATTCTTATTTTAAGTCTTCCGGGGTTTGGAGTCCTGATGATAATCAATTTTCTTGTTGCCAGCGGTTCAGCACAGGTATGCAGTTCCATATTCCAATAAAAAATATTGCAATAAAAAACCGCTTTTCATCAGCGTTGTACAGTCAGAAATTAAAGGGGCACTCTATGGAATTCAGGAAACAAATACACTACAGATACCAGCCGGCTAAAATACTTACAAATAAATATGGCGTAACAGCCATTGCCCTGTTTTGTTCAGTGCTCTGGGGAAGTGCCTTTCCGGTACTTAAAATCAGTTACGCCGAACTTGGCATGCGTCCCGATGACCTTTATGCACAAATTATCCTTGCCGGGATGAGATTTTTTCTTGCCGCTGTTTTGTTATTTGCTTTGGTTTTCATCAATAGGCAGCGGATGAAGATAACAAGGCATTTATTTGCTGAACTGTTCGTCCTTGGTATTTTGCAGACCGGATTACAGTACTTCTTTTTTTATTACGGGCTTGCTCACACATCAGGAATGAAAGGGGCTGTCCTGGCGTCAAGCGGGACATTTTTTGTTGTTTTACTGGCCCATTTTTACTATCGGAATGATAAACTTAACAGATACAAGGTCTTTGGCATGGCGGCAGGCTTGGCGGGAATAATCCTGGTCAATGCAGACAAAAGTTTTGACCTGGGCTTCACATTCAAGGGGGAAGGGGCTCTGATTTTATCAGGTCTGGTCAGTGCGCTGGGGACTATTATGGCCAAGAGGCTTTCTGAAAGCCTGCATCCTTTCTTGATTACCGGGTGGCAGATGTTTTTTGGTTCCGTTTTGATGATTTCCCTTGGGCTGCCGGGATTAAAGGAATATTCACTTACGTTTACCACAACGGCCTGGATATTATTGGTCTATTCCGCATTTCTGTCAGCAACGGCATTTTCCCTCTGGTACTCACTGCTAAAATATAACAAGGCAGGGGAGATAAGTATATATAAGTTTATGATTCCGGTTTCCGGTGTGATCCTGTCATCAGTATTTATACCGGGAGAAAGGTTTGATTTGCTGATGGCCGCGGGATTATTGCTGGTAACACTGGGAATTATTGCGGTTAACAGAAACCAGGATGCTGTGATGCCAGATAACTTGACGAAAAGGGCTTCCTGATCCTGTAAGATTGGTATAAAAATTAAACATTTAGTGGAAAAAAGAGGATTTTTCGGGATATATGTCGAAATAAGGCACAAAGTCCTTTGCGGCCGGGGTGATTAATATGACAGGTGATAATCCAGACAGGAGAAAAAACTGCAGGGTGGGGATAAGAAAAAAAGTTAAATGCAGGATACTTAGCGCCAACTTTTCCCAACTAAGGTTATTATCCATGTTTAAGGAAGAGGTGTATTTACTAAACCTGGGTCCCGGCGGAGCCTGTATTGCATTTAGAATCAGTCAATGTACAGCAGCTGTGCAGTTGGGCAGCCTTATTGAAATTACACTCCCTCTTGATGACGGGGAACTATTGGTTCTTACAGGCAGAGTAGTATGGCTTAAGAGGGCTGCAAAAGAAATTCAGGCAGGACTAAGTTTTGATATTATTTTGGAAAATGACAGGCTGAAGCTGCTAAACTACCTTAGGGAAGAAATTAAATACACCAGATTGGAATCCTGACTGTCCGGGCCATTTTAAACAGCCAAAAAAATTTTTTCTCCTAAATGTGTCGTTGTGCAGCAACTTATGTAGACAGTTGCCAAGATTTAGGTTAGAATTCTATTTAGGGTGAGTGACTGAAAAAAGGAGGGCTTTAAAATGGCTACTGTTCTGGTTGTGGATGATGCCGCCTTTATGAGGATGCGTGTGGCTAAACTGCTGAAGGAAAACGGTTACAATGTTGAAGAAGCCGAAAACGGTCTGGAGGCAGTGGAAAAGTACTCTAAGATCAAGCCGGACATGGTTTTAATGGACATTACGATGCCGGTGATGGACGGGTTGGAGGCAGTAGCAGAAATCACCAAAACTGATCCGGGGGCAAAGGTGGTAATGTGCAGCGCACTGGGCCAGCAAAATACGGTGATGGCTGCCATTAAGGCAGGAGCTAAAGACTTTATTGTGAAACCATACCAGCCTGACAAAATCCTGTCATCTTTAAAACGTTTTATAGGCTAAACCAAAGAGGAGGAAACGATGTGAAGGCAGAATTTATAAACCCCTTTATTATAGCTACAAAACAGGTGTTAAGCCAGGAACTGGGGAGGCCAATATCTATTGATATAGGCAGCCTTACCATACAAAAATCCTCTTACACTGCTTTGGATATGACGGTTCTTATCGGGGTCACCGGAGCTGTACAGGGTATTGTAATGTTCGGACTTTCTGAGAGAGCAGTGAAAAATTTTGTTTCAGGGGTTCTGGGGGAACCTGTACCTGTTATTGATGCCATGGTGGAATCAGCAATTGCAGAAATGGGAAATGTTGTTACCGGAATTGCCAGTACAGAGCTGGAAAAAGCCGGGTATCCCTGTACTCTGGCTCCGCCTACCGTAATAACAGGCAGGGGCGTAATGATTTCTACAATAAATATACAGCGCCTGCAGGTACCGCTGAAAACGGACCTGGGAGACATGGAAATTAGTGTGGCTTTGCGAGAGACAAATAAATAACCAGATTACCGGCTGTCATGAGACAGCTTATTTTTTTTAAAATGAATCCCGGAAATGGAACATTTTTCATCCGGTATCGTCATAAATAATGTAAAATAAATTTAAAACAATTTTAAGGGGGAGTTAAAATGAAAAGGGCCCTTGCACTGTCACTGGTGGTTGTTTTTGTTACCACATTCCTTTTTCCGGTTTATGCTTTTGCCCAGTATGACCGGGAACTGGAAAAGGCCATTGAAAAGGCCAAGGCGGTTTTTGAAATTACTGATGCATATGATAATTTCACCTACAATATGCACAAACAGGGTGACAGGACTGTCTTTGACCTGATGTGGAGTGATGAAGGCAACAAGCTCGGCACCATAAATGTATCGATTGACACTTTGGGAAGAATTACCGGTTATTATGCCTATACTCCCAATCCGGGAAATGACAGGCCGAAACTCCCGGCAATAAGCAGGGAAGATGCCCGTAAAAAGGCGGAAGAATTTATACAAAAAGTCAATTCCGTACCATTTGAAAAACTGCAATATCAGGATGAAACACAGCGCCTGAATGTTTATGATACATCATATTATTTCAGGTACATTAGGGTTGAGAACGGAATTCCCTTTTCCGGGAACAGTGTTAACATATCGGTAAATAATGTCACCGGTAAAGTAGAAAGCTACAATTGCTACTGGAATTATGAGCTTAAATTCCCGGATTCCAAAGAGATTATAACTCTTGACGAGGCGCAAAATATTTTTGCCCGGGAACTGGGCCTTAAATTGCAGTACAGAATTAGATACGAACGGGATGAGTACAATCCTTATCTGGTTTACACCAATGTATACAATAATCACTCAATTGATGCCGGTACAGGAGAAATAGTTATTACTGACCCCTATTACGGAATTTATTATGGAGGCGGAGCCGAGGAAATGAAAATGGCAGACTCCGGCCTTCACAGCTATGCCGGGGGAAATACGGGCGCTTCCCTTACCCCCAAAGAACAGGAGGCCATTGAAAGCGCTGCCGGTATTATGAACGAAGAGAAAGCAGAGGAAACTGCCAGGAAGATCCTCGGGATCGGGAAAGAATACCGGATGAGTAACATAAACCTTTACAAAAACTGGATTAACAAGCAGGACTATTTATGGAACATTTATTTTGTCACAGAAGAAGTCAAGCGAGATATGATGATTAATGAAAGCTATAGTGTAACCATTGATGCCAAAACAGGCGAAGTGGTAAACTTCTATAAATCGGAGTATTTGGATAAAGATAAACAACCCAGGTATGATGAAAAAGAGTCACTAAAGATTGCCACTGATTACATTAAATCCATGCAGCCGGAACGGTATCAGGAGACTGAATATGTTACCTGGAACCAGCAACACTATAAGCCTATGCCGGCTGACGAGAAACCAAGGCAGTACTATTTTACATTTGAACGTAAGACCGGTGGTGCGTATTTCCCTGATAACGGTTTTAACGTAACAGTTGATGCAGTAACCGGCAGTGTCATTGGTTACAGTTTTAACTGGTATAAAGGAGAGCTTCCCAAGACGGAAGGAATTATCAGTGCTGCAGAAGCCAATGCCTTCCTGATGGAAAAAGTGGGTTTACAGCTGCAATATGTGCCATACCGGGAAGAGGATGCAGCAGCAAAAATACTGCCTCCCCCTTATGAAGGATTCGATGAGAAGGTAAAACTTGTATATGCATTAAAACCCAATGTTCCGGCAAACATCGACCCGTACAGTGGTGAGGTCCTGGACTACAACGGTGATGTCTACGACAAGGGCCTGGTTGCCCAATATACTGATATAAAAGGACACTATGCAGAAAATAAGGTCAGGGAACTGGCTGCATTCGGGATATCACTTCCCGGAGAAAAATTTGAACCTGACAGTAAGATTATCCAGAGAGACTTTCTCTATCTGCTGCAAAAATCTGTTAACTCATATTACCAGTATAAACCCGAAAAAGAAAATGACAAAGAACTGTACAGCAGTCTGATTAACAGCGGTATAGTAAAAGAAGGGGAACAGGCCCCTGATTCATATATGTCAAGGCAGGATGCAGTTAAGTTTGTAGTGAGGGCGCTTAATTTCTCCAAGGTTGCCGAAATTGACAAAGGTATCTTTGCCCTTCCATTTAAAGATACCGCAAAGATCGACAGGCAGCTTATCGGTTATGTCGCTATTGCCTACGGTTTGGACATTGTCCAGGGTAATAACGGCTATTTCAACCCAGCGGGACAGCTTACCAGGGGCCAGGCGGCAGTTGTTATATACAATTTCCTGAATGTAAGGTAAAGGTGATATATATTTCCAGAAATTACTTGCCTTTTTGGGGAGGTAAATACCAAAACATGGTCAAATAGTATTAAATATATAACCATCGGACAAAAATGGGCAGTCCGTTAAAATCGACATTATGAGGGGAACTTACCATGATAAAAAAAATCTCCCTTTTCGTACTGATTCTTGTTGTTACAGCCGGCCTGAGTTTTACTTTCCTGATAACATCATGGGCGGGGCAGTTTAGCGACCTGGCAGATTCACACTGGGCTTTTGGTGAAATAAACAGGTTACAGCAGCTTGGATATATCAATGGCTATCCGGACGGGACGTTTAAGCCTGAAAGTAATATCACCAGGGCTGAGTTTGCCGCAATCATGAGCAGGATAGCAGCAGACATTTATCCTGAAGGAAAGATATACGATAACTCGAGGGTTTTGGTCAATATGAACAAAGGGCACTGGGCATATGTGGAGGCCAATGACATGTTAAGTCACATGACCGGCCAGGATGTTCAGGAAATATTTGGCACCGATTTTTCCCCGGAAAAGAAAATTACCAGGGAAGAGGTTGTGGCAATAATTTATGCCATAATTAAACAGCATAACGACTTTTCCGGAGTTGATTATTCGGGTTCAAGGTTCTCAGATATCAGTAGTGCCAGGTTTCCTGAAAGTATCGGTGTCTGTGTACAGCAGGGGATTATCAACGGTTACCCTGACGGGACCTTTAAGCCGGCCCGAAACATAACCAGGGCCGAGATAACCGCCATTCTTATCAGGGTGGCTGAAGGATAAATAAAACAATTCAGACAGGGGTAGATGTATTCCTTAATGGGCGATTGATTCGTCGGGAATGCATCTACCCCTGTCTTTTTCCAAAAAAGATAGAGAGCTAAAATAATTATTAACTAAGTATATACGTAAAATTATAAAAAAATTACTTGCTGTAGCAGGAATTATGGGTTTAAGATAGAATGTAAGAACAGTTATAAAAACAATGGCCAATCAAAGATGGAATCACAACGATATCTTAACTACATTACCGTAAACTTAGTATATGAGTAAATGTAATTATATGACAAATGTACCTTTATTTCTAAATGAAGTTAGTAAAAATTAGAAAGAGGTGGTTGGTATCGGGTCTTTTTATGAAAGCTTACCTGCATAATTGAAAGCCTGTACTTTTAACAAGGATAGGGTATAGTGATTTGAAAAAAATAAATTGCGAAATAACAGGGAGGGTGTTTTGATGTCACAAGAAAAGGTAATTACAGAAAAAGAAATAATGGAGATACCGGCTAAGAGTTGTACCAGGAGGAAATTCCTGCTTGGTGCAGGTGCGCTGGCTACAGGTATGCTGACTACAGGAATAGTAGGATGTGGTACAACTGCAGCAACTGATGCCGGTGAAACGGCAAAGGCTTCTGAAACGGCCAAAGGAGAAGTTCCTGCCGTGCCATGGCCTTATAAAAAAATTGATGTGGAACTGGTCAGGAAAAGAGGGTATGAGAACTATAAAAAGGGTGGATGTATGTATGCTGCAGGAAATGCCCTGCTGACAACACTTCAGGAGACTGTGGGCGGACCGTGGAACACGCTGCCTAAAGAAATGTTTATGTACGGGGCCGGTGGCGCATACAACTGGGGAACCCTGTGTGGCGCCTTAAATGGTGCCCTGTTGATTCTGAATCTGGCTGCCAAGAGCCATGCCGACCTCGGCAATGAGCTGATTGGATGGTACACTGAATTCCCGTTCCCGTCTAATAAGCATGAGGGATACTGCGAAATTAAAAATCAGATTACAACTGTGGCAAATTCTCCGCTGTGCCATGTTTCGGTAAGCATATGGGCCAATGCGGCGAATGCCAGGATAAATGAAAAAGCCAAAAAAGAACGCTGTGCCAAGCTCAGTGGTGACACTGCCGCACGTGCTGCCGAACTCCTCAATGCGGCCCTGGAGCAGAAGTTTGTTCCCGCATTTAAAGTTTCCAATGAGTACTCCCATTGCATGGCCTGCCATCAGTCAGATAAGAGCCTGCTTGATAACGAACAGGGTAAGATGAACTGCATAGACTGCCATGATGACCATACCAAAAAAGATTAACAGATATTGACATGAGGGAGGGAATAAGCAGCATGGCTGACGGAAGGAAACTGAAGATGACCATTATTATTCTAGGCGCACTTATTCTGGCTGTCTTAAGCATTGGAGCTGTGGAATACACGTCACAGACAGGATTCTGTAACAGCTGCCATGAAATGAATAAGGCTTTTGCCGGCTGGGACACCGGGGTTCACCAGACAATACACTGTTATGAATGCCATACGGACGAAGGAATCATAGACAAGGTCAAAGTTAAGGCTAATGGGCTCAGGGAAGTATATATTCATTTGACCCAGGATGTTAATATGGACGAGGTAGAGGCTGAGGTGCCGGAAAGCAGGTGCCTGAAATGCCATGACATGTCACAACAGGAGAAGTATGGCGAAAGGGTTGTTAATTTTCATAAGCAGCATGAGCAGTTTAAGTTTGACTGCCTGACCTGTCATAAGTCCGCGGGACATACCAAAGATTACTTTAACGGATTTGAAAATGAGGCCTGTAAACAGTGTCATTTACCTGAGAAACAGGCCGGCTAAGTCAATACGGTAAGGTATAAATTGATTTTAAGAAACAAAAGGCTTTGAAGCCTCTAAACAGCTTCAAAGCCTTTTGTTTCTTAAGAGTTTTATAAAATTATACAAGGAATTTGTCACTTTATATCGAAATAATACGGTTGGGATTGACTTTGGATGATTACAATAGAGACAGTAACAACCGCATAATATAAGGGGAAATAAAAACATGGAGATACCATTTAATGTACCACTGGTTACAGGAAAAGAAACTGACTATATTTCACGGGTCATAGAAAACAGAAAACTGTCAGGTGATGGTGAATTTACTGCAAAGTGCCGCCACTGGTTTGAGAGAAGAACGGGCTGCCTGTCCGCCCTGATGACTACCTCAGGAACCCATGCCCTTGAGATGGGAGCCATCCTGGCCGGAATCCGGCCGGGTGATGAGGTAATTATGCCTTCATTTACTTTTGTATCCACAGCCAATGCCTTTGTCCTAAGAGGAGCCAGAATAGTATTTGTTGACATACGTCCTGATACCATGAACATAAATGAAAAACTGATTGCAGATGCAATTACTGAAAAAACAAAAGCTGTTGTGCCTGTCCATTATGCCGGTATATCCTGTGAGATGGATGCAATTATGGAGACTGCCGGCCGATATGGGTTAACAGTTGTTGAAGATGCGGCACAGGGGGTAATGAGCACTTACCGCGGCAGGCCTCTTGGCACCATTGGGGATTTGGGTTGTTTCAGTTTCCATGAAACCAAGAACTATACCTGTGGCGAAGGCGGGGCATTAATCATCAATAATGACAGATTTGTCAGGAGGGCTGAAGTGATTAGGGAAAAGGGTACTAACCGTTCTGAATTCATGCGCGGTGAGGTTGACAAATACACCTGGACGGATATCGGCTCATCCTACCTGCTCAGTGAGCTGAATACAGCCTTTCTTTATGCACAACTGGAAATAGCAGAAGAAATTAGAGATGACCGCCTGAGAAGCTGGAATTATTATAATGAACTCCTAAAGCCACTTGCTGACAGGGGGTATCTGGAACTGCCGGTTATCCCTGAGGGGTGTGAACATAATGGCAGTATATTTTATATTAAGGTTAGGGATAAAGAGGAGCGCCGCAAGATTATAGGGTATCTCAGAGAGAACGGAGTCATGAGCGTTTTTCATTATATTCCATTGCACTGTTCTTCTGCAGGGCTCAGGTTTGGGTGTTTTCACGGTGAAGACAGGTACACAACATCGGAAAGTGAGCGGCTGTTAAGGATGCCGTTGTATTTTGGGCTGGATACCAATGCTATTGAGTATGCAGCAGGACTGTTGATGAGGTATTACCGGTGATGCCTGTGAGAACTTTAAGCACAAACTTGTACCGCCTGGTGATAGTGCTGACTGCAATCTATCCCCTGTTTTATATTTGGCAGGGCCTGGATTTTACTGATGCAGGCTTTTCCCTGACTAATTACCGCTGGATGTTTGAGGATCCGGTAAGCATCGAAACCAGCTTTCGCATCTGGCTGACCAACATCCTGGGAGGCCTGTGGGTCCATGTTTTTGGAGATTCTCTCGGTGTGGCCGGATACAGGTTTGCCGGGGCTCTTGTTGTGTATGCAACACTTTTACTGACCTACCAGGCCCTTAAGGCTAGCGTGAAAAAAGAATACCTATATCCCGGGCTGCTTTTTGCTATGGTCTTTATTGGCAGGTCAGGATTTATGCTTAATTATAACACGCTGACAGCATTTTTTTATATTTGGGGTTGTTATTATCTGCTCGGGGGCCTAAACAAGAGCAAACAACAATACCTGTTTCTGTCCGGGGCAGTCCTGGGGCTGAACACCTTTATCAGGCTGCCCAATGTTTTGGGAATAATACTGGGTGCATGTATAATTTTTCACGGACTTCTTAATGGGGCGCCTCTTAACCGGACCGGGCGATATGCTGCCATGTTTCTGGGAGGATTTGCTGCTGCTCTCCTGGCAGTCCTGACAACAATGTTGTTTCTGGGCCATCTGGACAGTTACCTGGCATCATTCAGGGAAACCTTTGTGATGCTAGAGGAGACAGAGGGGCATCACGGCACCGGTAGATTAACGGGAGCGCTGCTGGACTTTTACAAAATCACTTTTATAAAAACTGTTACGGTGACAGCCTATGCAGGCATCCTGCTGGTTGTACTCAGGTTAATCGGAAAATATACCGGTAAATATACAGCATATGTTTTAATTACTCTTGCCGGAATACTTCCGCTTATTATTTATAATGACTTTTACCGCAACTGGTACGCCATGGTGGGACTGATTGCGGCGGTTTTATTCCTGGGGCTGGCATTAAGCCTGGTACACTGCCGGAAAAGGGAAAGAGGGCCTGCAGTTGTGACTGGCACGGGAAACTGCCCCGCACTGTTGGCGGCCCTGATAATTCTCCTGATTGTCCCGGCAGGATCGGCAGATGGTTATGTTACTTCGGTGTATGGTATGTACCTGGCGATACCTCTTGCCTTACAGGGTATTGCCGGGTTTGGTGACAGGTTCAGAATACCGGAGTTCCCTTACAGGTATATGGTTATATTGGGTTTCGTGGTTTTGCTTGGCCTGGCAGTGACTGCAGGTTACCGTTATACATACAGGGATTCCTCTCAACGCATGGATATGATTTATACGGTAAAACACCAGAAGCTTAAAGGTGTTTTTACCACACGGGACAGGGCGCTGGTTGTCGGTGAACTGCTGGAGGTCCTGCCACATTATGTTGGAGAAGGGGATTACCTGCTGGCTTATGAACAAATACCCATGGTGTATTTTTTATCTGATACCAGGCCATACCTCTATGGTTCCTGGCCGATGCTGTACAGCCCCGGGAAATTTCAAAAAATGCTGGACCGGGCCGTGGCCGAAAGGCCGGAGTTGCCTGTCATTGTCCGGGCCAGGGGTAGTACGGAAAAAATCAACTGGCCGCGGGGGAAGACCCTCAGGGGTGGTTATTACCTGGTGGGTTCACGGAAAATAATGAATCAGTTTATTGAAAAAAAAGACTACCGGAAGGCTTGGGAAAACAGCTTTTTTGAGATTCTGGTACCTCCGGGGAAGTAGCAGGAGCAGATTATTATGGGCATTATTACGTACTCGGTAGTTATACCGGTATACAACGGAGCTGAAACCGTTACGGAACTTGCCGGAGAAATTATTGATCTTTTTGACCGGCTGGGCACAGGTTTTGAAATTATTTTTGTTGATGACTACAGTGAGGATTATTCATGGAACATAATCAGGGGACTTGCTGCCGCTGACAACAGGATTACTGCAATTAAGCTGGATGCAAATTACGGGCAGCATAATGCAACTGTGTGCGGCCTGAAGTATGCACTAGGTGATTATATCATTACGATGGATGATGACCTGCAGCATTCACCTGAGGATATCCTGAAATTAATCAGGAAGATGGAAGAAACAGGTGCCGATGTAGTCATTGCCAGGCTGGTCAACAAAAAGCATTCTTGGCACCGCAGGAGGGCCAGTGACCTGATGAGGAGTCTGAATGAGCTGATGATCAAAAAGCCCGGGGGTTTACATCTGTCGTCCTTCAGGCTTGTGAAAAGGTTTATTGCAGAGGAAATGCTCCGGGTCCAGGTGCCATTTGTATTTATCCCGGCTCTTATTTTCGGGGTTACCCGAAATGTGGTTAATGTAGACGTGGAGCACCGTAAGCGACTATATGGAAGCAGTAATTACAGCTTTGGCAAAATGATCGGACTGGCTGTACGCCTGTTTTTAAACACAACTCCCGTAATGAGGAGAATATCCAATCATAAGCGCCCCCGCTGTGTCGTTGCAGAGGTTGTGGGAAGGGAAGGCACAGGTCATGGGTCTTCTGCCTACGAGCGGGAGCCAAGGTCCGGAACGGAGGAACTGGATTGAAGGAGAAGATACTGGTGCTTGGTGGAGGACTGCTGCAGATCCCGCTGCTGAAAATGGCCAGGGACAGGGGATATGAGGTCTGCCTGGCAGATTATTATAAAAATCCGCCGGGGCGGGCCCTGGCCGATGACTTTATCCAGGCAAGCACTTTTTCTCTTGAAGAAAACCTGAGGTATGCAGAGGCAAAGGGGATTCATTATGTGATGACTGTAGGTACAGACCAGCCTGTATATACGGCTGCTTACGTATCTGCAAAACTGGGCCTGCCGCACCCCATCACGGCAGTTCAGGGCCTCAATGTGACTAACAAACGGTATATGAAGCAAATAATGACTGAAGCCGATATTCCCAGCTCCAACTGGCAGGTGCTGCGGGAAACGGGGGACCTCGCCGGGTTAAGACTTAATTACCCCGTAGTATTAAAGCCGGCTGACAGCCAGGGGCAGAGGGGCATATTTCTGCTCGACGGTACAGAGAACAATGACAAGGTTTTCCGGTGTTTTCGTGCCTCCAGAAGCTACAGCCGTACAGGTACGGTAATTGCCGAAGAGTATTATAAAGGTGCGGAAATTACGGTCAACTGCTGGGTTAAAGGGGGGAGGACATATCCCCTGATGATAACCGACCGTCTGCACTTCGATGATTCTGTGGTCCTGGGTATTTGCAAACAGCAGCGTTTTCCCTCCAGGGGCGCTTTAGGCCGTGAGGAGGAAATTAACCGGATAATGAACCAACTGGCAGATACCTTCAAAATCAGGGAAGGCCCGCTATATGTTCAGGCTGTGGCCGGAGACGACGGTATAAAAGTTATTGAGTTTGGCTATAGAATCGGCGGGGGATTTGAGTCGGAGACTGTCCCCAGGGTGACCGGGACCGACATCCTGGACCTGTATTTTACCCTTGTTACTGAAGGCAGAAACACCTTTGAACCTGACAGTGTGGTACAGAAGGCCGCTATGGGCTCAATATTCTTCATGCTGGCAAGGCCCGGAGTGATCAGTAAAATTATCGTTCCTGAGGAATTCGCCGACTGCGGGAGATTGTTTGTGAATATTGGCGACTCTGTCGGCACAATTGAAAACGCAACTTCACGAGTCGGCTGTTTTGTCTTTTACACTGATTCCGGGTTGGAATACAAAAACATGCTGGACAGGTTGGATTCCCAGATGGTGATACTTGATGAAAATAATGATGATATCCTGATACACGGAATATGGGAATAGTAAGAATATGCAGATGAAGCTGGCGGGATGCATGGAGGTACAAATGGAGTCATCTCGGAGTAGGAAAATGAACCGGGAGTCATATAGCTGG
>JAENZJ010000025.1 GCA_016841325.1 Thermincola carboxydiphila | reverse complement strand
AGAGCAGGCCTTTCACATTCAGGAGTTCCAGTCCCTCCACTATAAAAGGGACACTGAGGTCATACTGCCCGGTCACAGAACGGTATTTGGCACGGTATATTCTCTTGTCACCAGACGGTATCAGCTTATTTGACACATAGGGAGGATTACCAATCACAAGATCAAATCCATGCAGCTCAGCAGGCATACCGGATCCAAACAATTCCTGATATAGTAATCTGCGTTCTGTAGTGAGGGAATTGGCTGCCCTGATATTTTTTGCAGTCATGCATTTTGCACGGGCAATATATGACATTTCGCGATATTTTCGTTCAGAAAACTTTGAAATATTTAAGACCGTCATTATAAAAACAGCCAATTCCACTGCCTCAGGATTAATATCGGTCCCGTATACTGCTTTTAGTGCCTCTTGTGGAGAAAATCCGTAACCGGTCAGGTGTTCAAAAAGCTCAATGAGAAAAGATGCGCCGCCACAGGCAGGATCGAGTACTTTGAAACCCAGGGGAACTGTATCGTTATCAGGTGCCCTCAAAATTCTTTGCAAAGAACGGGAAACCATGTATTCCACTATATGTGGCGGAGTGTAATAAGTCCCGCTGTTCTTTCTGTTGGCAGCATTGTCATTGCAGTCATTTTGATTCATTAGGGCCTCAAAGATTTGTCCCGGAATATGCAGCAGTTCATGGTGGGGTGCCGCAAATATAATGTCATTAATCAAGGCAGCGGTTTCACTGAATCGTTCCGGTGTGTCCGCGATGTCTCCCAAAAAGGAGGAAAAGCAGGAGATTAGTTCAGTATTTCTCCTGACAGCACCTGGTAGTGGGTATCCTGCAGCCCGGCCGTTATTTTTAATAATATGTGGATTCAGCGTCATGTCTGCCGCCAGAAGGCCGGCAATCCTGTAAACGATCCCGGTATCTCTGCCTGTAGTCCTGACCAAAGCCCTCATTTTGTAAGTGGCCTGCATTTATTCACCCATTGTCCTTTGTTCAGTAATGTTGGAATATCTGGATATATTCAGGAGAACTCCGATTGCTGCCATCTTGAAAACCAGTGAAGAACCTCCGTAACTTATAAACGGCAGGGTAATTCCGGTTACCGGCATGGATGAGGTTACTACTGCAATGTTAATTACTGCTTCTACAACAATCAGTGTGGTGATTCCGATAGCCAGCAGGCTGCCAAAGTTATCCCTGGAGTTGCGGGCAATCAGGTAACCCCTGGAAGCAAAAATTACAAAAAGTGCAATCACAAAAACCGCGCCTACAAACCCAAGTTCTTCGGACAGGACACTAAAAATAAAGTCTGTGTGCTGTTCGGGAATATGTCCGAACTTTTGCATGGACTGGCCCAGTCCCACACCTAAAAATCCGCCCGAACCAATCGCATACAATGACTGCACAATCTGATAAGTACTGCCAAGGGGGTCTTCAAAAGGATTAAGAAAAGCATAAAATCTTTCCAGACGGTAACCTTCAACTACCACGGCAACCCCAGCTACAACAGCTCCCACCAGAGCAATTCCGCCCAGGTGTTTCAGGTTTGCGCCTCCGGCATACAACATTATAAAAGAAGTTATACCTATTACCATTGCCGTCCCCAGGTCCGGCTCTATTACCACAAGGGCCCATACAACTGCAATAAGTATTAGCGGCGGGACCAATCCTTCCTTAAATGAATTCATTTTATCATGTTTCACACTGATAATTTTTGCCAGTATCAGGATCAGACATAGCTTTACCAGCTCTGAAGGCTGAAACTGATAATTACCTATTATAATCCAGCTATAAGCCCCGTTCCTTGGTTCAAAAGCAAAAACAGCCAATAGCAGAACAACCGTCAGTATTGCTGACGGAATCACCAGTTCACGCAGCTTGCGGTAATTATACCTGGACATAAACAGCATTCCCAGCAGGCCGACACCAATCCAGGTCAGTTGTTTCCGGAAATATAAAAAACCATCCCTGCTTTCTCCGGCAACAGTAGTCGGTGAACTGGCGCTTAACACCATAATTATTCCGATTCCAAGCATCAGCATCACGGAAACCAGGACATACCAGTCAATATTTCTGTTTCTCACAATTATTGCTCCTCTGGATGGTATGTAACTTGGGTCACATTATGTAACTATTAATTTCCACATTTAATCCTTAAATTCCTGCCCGGGAGCAGGTCTTCTCTCTCCAAACCAATGCTTCCCTGTTCTGCGGTTCTTCCTTCAGGACGGAATCAAAACACTGTTTGGCCAGGGAATACCTTCCGGAAAAATAATACGCCCTGCCCAGATTTAATAAAGAAGGTACGTGCTGTGGCGCCAGTTTCAGGACTGCCTGCAGCCGTTTTGCCGCAGGCTCATAGGAACCTTGCTCCAGTTCAATCAGGCCCAGGCAGTATAGTGCTGATATATTGGATTCACTTTCAAGCACTTCCCGCATTATATCCTTTGCCATGTCAGGCTTGCCCATTTTATAATAAGCCCATCCGTATGATACTGTTTTTTCTTCTGCAACAGCAGGAAATGTTATCTCCAACTGGCGTCGGGTATAATGTGAACCCAAATAATCAATCACGGGCGTTAGGTCAGGAATATTGTTATATACTGCCAATATCAGGACAACTAAAAAAATTGTGCCATAAAAACGATACATAAAAAAGGATCACCTCCGGTTTAGTCAATTACTATTTTACACCGGAGGTGTCCTGAAACTTGTTGAAATGACAGGAATGAAAATCTACAAATTATTTGCTATTTTGCAGAAGGCTGCCCATTTGGTAGATAATAAGTCCTGACACCAGGGCATAGTCTTCAGTTGGTAGGTAACAGGGAGCAGAGGCATCAAAAAGTATATTTCCTGAAGCCGGAAACTCATCATCACCTGACCAGATCACATAAGTAATCGGTACTCTGGGAAATGGGTATATGGTCACACTGGTGTCACCCAGATTCTGTATCTCAGCTCTCATACTCCGGGCAAGCCTTACAAAATCATCCTGCCTCTCGGCAAATAAACTCAGCATAGGCTTTATTGCCCGGCGGGTAAATGGTTCGATATAGATTGCCCCATCGGGAAGTTCCTTAAAGGAGATCAGTTTACCCTGAAGCGGCGCCCCGTTTGCTGTATTCAGATAGTGCAAAAGAAGTATTTTTTCGGTAAGTGATATTTCTTTTCCTTCTTTAACCGGTTCAACTTTTCCGCCGGGATATGAAACCCGGAAATCATCTCCCAGATAACTGACTGTGATTTCTCCCGTTTCAGGATTGTACTCAGCCCCGGCATTTCTGGCAGCTTCCCGGGGTTCTTTCTTTTCAAGCTGTTCTACTGCAAACTGGTAAGTTACCTCAAGGTTCAAATAACTTTTGGACAAGGTAAATCCCCCTACATTACTAAAGTTTCAATATAATCGACAAGCCTGGACGCTGAATCCGGTTTGCCGATAAGAGCGGACATCTCTTTAATTTGCCTCAGCCTGACTTCATTACTTAACAGGTATTTTATCTGAGGTACCAGATACTGCATTTTGCGGACCTTTACCGCAACACCGTGATTTAGCAGGAATTCGGTATTCCGGTCCTCCTGCCCGGGGAGTGGATTAACTATGACCATAGGCAGTTGTTGTGCCAGCACTTCTGCGGTAGTCAGACCCCCCGGTTTGGTGATAATAAAGTCACTGGCCGCCATAACTTCGGCAACATTGTCAATATAGCCAAAGACTCTTATTTTGTTTTCAGTGTTAAGCAACTGCAGTGATCTGCACAGGTTGTCATTCTTCCCGGTTAACGAAATAACCTGCAGCCTAAGATCAGCATTTCCCAGGGTATTAATAATGTCTTCGATCTCACCCAGGCCGAGCCCCCCACCCATTACCAGGACAGTGACTTCAGGTTCCAGACCAAGCTTTCCCCTCATTTCCTCTTTATCCATCCTCTGAGTAAACTGTCTCCTCAGCGGGATCCCGGTACACATAATTTTTTCGTCACTAATGTGATATTCTTTTATCAGGTATTTAAGTTCCTCACATGGAAGGACATATATGTCGATATTGTCATGCACCCAGAACGGATGAATAGTATAGTCTGTCATTACTGCAATAAGGGGAATCTGCAGGCCAAGCTTTGACTTAAGCATTGACAGTATGCCGGCGGGAAATGCATGTGTACAGATAATTGCCTCAGGGTCAAACTCTTTTATCAGTTTTTCCATCTTTACTGAAAGAAGTTTGGAAAGTATCTGGTTGAGGTCGATAAACTTATCCCCTGCTTCAGCCTGGTTGTAAAGGTATCCCCAGATTTTGGGGCTGAATTTCAGGGACTCCATGTAACTTCCCGCAATGACCTTGTTAAGTACAGGGTTTATGTATTTGAAGGTATCAACTGTCATTGTCCGGCAGTCAGGGAAGCGTAACATGACTTCCCTGACCACGGCTTCAGCGGCAAGGTCATGGCCTGACCCAATGGAAACCGAAAAAAAGAGGATTCGTTTCATTTACCGGCTTCTTCCTTCTTTTCAAATGACTCATTGGCGCCGCACTCGGGGCACTTTTTGGGTTTACACCTGGTTTCCTTGGTAAAACCACAGTTTGCACAAACAAAAACTGCCATGCTCAAAACCTCCCAGTAATAATTGGTTCTTGTTATAATATACCACATATTTTCCTGAGTCAAAAGGCGGAACAGGTAAAATAATAATTTCTGAATCCATAAAAACCATTTAACACGGGTGAAGCATGAAACACTTGAGTCTAATTTTCCTTATTGGAATAGGAATTATTACAGGTTTGGTAAATGGCCTGCTGGGAATTGGAGGAGGGACTATTCTAATTCCGGCGATGGTTTTCTTAATGGGAGTCGCCCAGCACCAGGCCCATGGGACATCACTTGCGGTGATCCTGCCGACTACCGTTGCCAGTTGTTTCATCTATGGCCTAAATGATGACCTTAATTTTATGCTCACACTTCAGGTGGTCACCGGTGGCGTAATCGGCGGCTACCTGGGGGCGAAACTGATGAACAGAATTCCGGCCCGGAAGTTAAAGCAGTTTTTCGGTATTTTCATGTTTTTGGCCGGCCTGAGGATGATGTTTTAGATGTTAGTTACAATAATCGGATTTTTTGCCGGAATATTGAGCGGCCTTGCCGTTGGCGGAGGCACACTGCTTGTCCCTGCCCTGGTATTCCTTACCGGGATTTCGCAACATACTGCCCAGGGGGTTTCTCTCCTGTCATTTATACCTACATCCATTGTTGCTGTATTTATTCACTACAGGCAGGGCAATGTAAGGCCCCGGCTGGCAGGTTATCTGGCCATCGGCACAGTGGCAGGAGCGGTATTGGGCGCTTTGATAGCGGTAAGGATACCTGCCCCGGCCCTGCAGCGCATTTTTGGAGTTTTCCTGATGGCAATGGGTTTTTACGAATTTTTTTACAAAAGCCGTAAAGAATAAGAAAAAACTATTTGCCGCATTTTTCACAGTACCCGTAGAACTTAAGCTGGTGGTCAACAATCCTGAACCTGCTTTTTTTCTCGACAGCTGATTCCAGGGTTTCCAACAGGTCATCCTCAAATTCCATAACCTTACCACATGCGAGACATATCAGGTGATGGTGATGGTGCACATCAGAAGCAGAAAATTCATATCTGCTGCGGCCATCACCAAAATCCATTTTCTGCAGGATGTCAAGTTCTGCAAAGAGGTCCAAAGTCCGGTATACCGTAGCCAGTCCGATCTCCGGATTGTTTTGCTTCACCATTCCATATACATCCTCAGCGCTCAGGTGCTTTTCAGGATTTCGGGTAAAGGCCTCCATAATTATCCTTCTCTGAGGGGTCAATTTGTATTCCCGGTCACAGAGCTTTTGTTTTAAGGTCTCAAGTGAGAATTCCATTAATAATCACACCTCAACCTAATTATATTTTAAAACCCAGGCTTATGCAATAATTTAACATTTTTCGTTACACCTGCTGCATTTCCCGTCACAACCTGTCCTTATAAGCGGTGCAAAGCACCTGGGGCATCTCAGGTTTTGAGGTGTACTAATCTTATTCCCACACGTTGGACATACGATTTCATGGTTAACATCTCTGTTTTTGGCATTTTTAATTTTAATTATTATTTTATCTTCCATAGTTTATTCCTTCTGAAGTTAGTTTTTGCTTCCTGACCGGAAATTTGCTCAGCAGTACAGTTATCACCAGGACTGCAGCCAGGCCGATGATCACACCGTAAACAGAACCGGTGGCCCGGTAAACCTGATTCAGTAAACCACCGATAAGGAACGCCAGGAACAAAACCCCTGACCACATAATAAATCCTTCCCGCTTACTGCGTTCCTTAAATATAATCAGGGTTGAAGCAATACAGGGCACAAAAAGGGTTATAGTTACAAGGCCGATTACAGTCTGGAAATCATTGAGGCCCAGGTTGTACAGACCGGCTGCCCCAAAATCACGCCTGACAAAACCCATAATAAATATAGTTGCTGATTCCTTTGGCATACCCAGCCAGCCGACGGTAACCGGAGCCAACAGCCTCTGCAGGACCTGCAGCAAACCGGTTACCTGCAGGATTCCTATCAAAAGTGCGCCTCCAGCAAAAAGTGGTGTTGCTTCCATGACAAAGTGATATGATTTGGTTATTGTCTTTTTGAGTACATTTTCTACCCGTGGCAGCCTTAAAGGAGGCAGGTCAATTAACAGATCTGTGGATTCACCCGGTAAAAACCTGTTCAGCAGAGTCCCGGCCACTATAAGTACTGTCAGGACAGACATAACATACAGGGCTATCAGAGATCCGTTCAGCGAAGTAATCAAACCGGCAATTACTGCAAGCTGGGCTGAACACGGGATCGCAAGCGCCAGGAGAAACACTGCAATCCGCCGCTCCCTTTCCGACCCCAGGACCCTGGTCACAATAGTAGCCAGGGTAACACACCCGAAACCCAGGATAAGGGGAATTACAGCCCTGCCGTTCAGCCCTATCCCCGAAAGGGCCCTGTCGGTAAGGGCAGCAATCCTGGGGAGGTATCCGGAATCTTCAAAAGCAGATAATACAAGATAAAATCCAAAAACAAGGGGTAACAGGAGCCCCAGAATATATGTCACTGTCATGGTCAATACACCGAATTCACCTATCAGAATAGTTCCCAGTACAGAATCTTCACTGAAGTATCTGCTAACCACTGACCTTATAAAAGGCTCGTACTTACCCTGCATCAGAGTTTCCTCTGTAAAGCCGACAATATCACCGGCAATGAAAACACCGATAAACTTGTACATCAGGTAAAGGCATAATGCCAGTAACGGTATTCCTGTAACCGGCTGGATCATCATCCTGCCCAGCATGGTTCCCAGTCCAGAACCTTTGCTGCCTTCTGAAACTACATGTCCGACAATATCGTTGACCCTTGCCCTCCTGCTGAGGTAAATTTCTTCCCTTTCCGTGCCCGGGGCAATTCCATGGCGTTCTGCTACCACAGGGTCCCCCTCCAGTATCAGCAAGGCCTCTCCCTGGTTAGCTACCCGGTCATGCAGTTCATGTAATTTACTGTGAAGCGCCGGGTCAATGTTTCCTGGCCTGGCACAGCATATTTTTTCCTTTAGTTCATCCATACCCATTTGCTTAACAGCAACAGTCGGAATGACCGGCACACCCAGTAAATCAGCCAGGAGGTCGGTATCGATCCTGCGCCCCTGCTTCTCTGCCTCATCCAGCATATTCAGGGCAACCACCACGGGAACACCTGTATCTATTATCTGTTGTGTCAGGAAAAGGTCCCGTTCCAGATGAACCGCATCTACTATGTTAACCACAACATCTGCATCAAGAATAATATCACGGGCAATTCTTTCCTCATCATTGAATGAAGAAATACCGTATACACCCGGAGTATCAATGATGACGTCACTTCCGTATCTTCCATGGGATATTTCCAGAGTTGTACCGGGATAATTGGAAACATCAACATAGAGACCGGTCAGTGCATTAAAAAACACTGACTTGCCGACATTCGGATTTCCGGCTAACACGATTTTCCTTGAATCCGGCGGAATATTAATTTTAACACCACTTTCATGACAATGCATACGTATCAGTCTCCTTTTGTAATCTGTTCCTGAATTTTCTGGTCCTGAATGCTTCAGCCAATGAGTTCAACCGTAATCTGACGTGCCAGTCTCCTCCCAATGGCAATTTCCTGGTTATTCTTGCGGACCACCACCGGACCGGCTGGCACCACTTCAGCACAGTTAATGATTTCACCTTCACAAATTCCGAACCTTATTGCCTGAGCCCTGATATCTGTATTGCCAATACCGAGGATCTTTACTTTATGTCCCTTTTTACACTGATCCAGGTTCATCGTTCTACCTCCTGCAGTTATATTAACAGACCCGGTTTCCATTGAGAAGTATTCTCATTCCCAATTATAAGTTATACTCATTTAATAGTCAATATCTCCCGTTAAAAAAAGCAAAAAAAAACAGGCCTGATCGGCCTATCCCTTAGGTTCAGCGAGTTTCATAAACTGCACAATCATATTGTCAATGATACAACTCTGCCGGTAAATTTCGGGGTCACTTAAGATGTTGTTTTTCTGTTCTGCCAAGGTATTGAGTTCCTGCTGCATTTTTTCGATCTCCTGCACAAGATCCATTAGGAATCCTCCCTTCCCCATTTCCCAGTCCCTGACTAAAAAACAAAAATTGACCGGTATCAGTCACCAGATACCGGGCCGGAACATTTTGATTTCGGTAACCCGGCTGTCATAGCATTTATTAAGCTTTAGACCCGTAGTTTTGCGCCACCAGTTTTCACTGATTTTGCCCTTTCGATACTGATATTAAATTGTACCTCCTTACAATTAAAATTATACCAGAATATTTCCAGTTGTTATGTCGTAATCTGTCGACCACCTTAATTATTTTTGCACATTATACAATTTTTCTGGCTGCCCTGTCTAACTGTTCGAGGTTCCTGCATTCGAAAACCTGGTCACATAACCTGCCGTAAAGTGATATCAGGCTGTCTTCGGTGTCCCATCGTTCCGCGGGCTCCGGATTCAGCCAGATAGATTTTTTGACTTGCTGACACATCCTGCGGAGACATTCAGCGTGTTCCCTGTGGTAGTTGTTACGCGCATCTCCGATGATAAGCAAAGTGGTTTTTTTGTTGAGGACATCGAAATACTTTTCATTAAAATCAATAAACACCTGTCCATAGTCAGAAAACGCTGTCCTGGAAAACTTAGCCAAATTATATATATCTTTAATACCGTCTTCTATTTCCCGGTTCTGAAAATATCCGGTTATTTCATCAGGGGTATCTACAAAAACAAATGACCTGGCATGGATATACCTGCTCTGTATTGAATAAACAAGCTGCAGGATAAACTCACTGAACACCCTTACCGAACCTGATAAGTCACAGAGGACCACAAATTCCGGCCTGGTGGGATATCTGTCGCGATAGGCAGGTTTGATCGGAACACCCCCATATGACATTGACTTCCTGATTGTCCGGGCAAGGTCAACCTGCCCTCTGTTTGACCTCTTGTACCGGAATGAGAGCCTGGAGGCAAGTTTATGGGCCAGCTTGCTGACTTTCTTCCTGATTTCAGCAACCTGTGGGGCCGAAAGCCTGTAGAAATCCAGTTGGTTGAGATTTTCTCTGATCAGGACTGTTTCCAGTGCCTTAGTGCCCAGTTCATTGATCAGTTTTTTTTCCAGCTCCCGGTAAAGCTTGTCTTCGAGAGAGTTCAGGCGCTCCTGCCAGGTCAGCCATGTCTTTGCATCAAGGTCAGCTGCGGCTTTCTCCAGTTCATAAATGCCCATGTTCCATTCCAGAAATACTTTAACCTGTCTGATGGCAGTCTTCATATCCTCCAGGTCTTCTTCATCCAGCCTGCCGAGGCTTTCAACCCCTCTTTTGACCAGCCGGGACATGTCCTCTGGAATACCTGCTTTAATAACCTGGACAAAATTATCAACTGCTGCGGTTGCTAAACCCTGGCCCTGACCAAATCCGGTACTTCTCCCTATTTCAGTCCCCGGCACCCTGTCACACCCCTGACAGTCATTTTGGGAGACAGATTGGGAGTCAGTATTGATAATGGCACTCAACAGGCCGCTGTGGTCCCGTTGGCTGCTGATAAACTCCGGGGCGAAATAATACTCAAATACCTTTTCAAATACACGCATATCTGCCTGGTCCTTAATCAGGGTGGCAGAAAGAGTATCAAAAAACGTTTTTTTGTCCATTCCTGTTAACGCAAGTGCCTTTAAGGCTTCGCTTACCTCAGAATGAGAGACGTTTAACCCGGCTTTCCTCAGGAGGACAGCAAACTGAAGGATGTTTTTGTCCAATGTCATCACCCGGCTTTATTCTGGCAGAAGACCGCTGATCCGTTCTTCTACCTTTTTGATATCCTGCTGATACTTCAAAAGAATATTAATTGTATTCAGAACCAGTTCTTCATTAATTGATTGTGCCCCCAGTAAGACCAGGGTCCGGGCCCAGTCAAGGGTTTCGGAAATACTGGGCGGCTTTTTCAGAACCATTTTTCTCAGTGACTGTACAAATTGCACAATTTTTTCAGTCAGCACCTTATTGGCCTCAGGTACTTTTATTCTTACTATGGCAAGTTCCCGTTCAAAGGAAGGATAGTCAATATATAAATGAATACACCGTCTTTTCAGGGCATCACTCAATTCCCTGTAGTTGTTACTGGTCAGGACAACTACAGGTATGGAGCTTGCCTTTACTGTGCCCAGCTCCGGGATAGAGACCTGGTAATCAGAAAGCGCCTCCAGGAGAAAACTTTCAAATTCCTCATCACTCTTGTCCAGTTCATCAACCAGCAGGACAACGGTATTTTCTGCCTTTAGTGCCTGCAGCAAGGGCCTGGCCAGGAAAAATTCCTCAGAGAAAATATTGGCCCTGGTTTCTTCCCAGGTCTTGTCAGTCAGGTGGTTCGACTGTATGCGGAGCAGCTGTTTCTGGTAATTCCATTCAAAAAGAGCCTTTGATTCATCCAGTCCCTCATAACACTGCAATCTGATCAGGCTTGTGTCCAGAGCGCCGGCCACAGCCTTGGCAAGTTCCGTTTTTCCAACACCTGCAGGACCCTCGATTAGCAGCGGCTTTTGCAGTTTGACTGCCAGGAAAACAGCGGTGGCTGCCCTGTAATTAATCAGGTAGTTTTGTTTGGTCAGCTTTTTTTTGACATCTTCTATAGACTCAAACAACAAAGACACCTCTCCCCACATCACATAATACGACATTACCTTTAATGTATCAGATACCTGCAGAAAAATAAACCACTAACCCTTAGGTTAGTGGGATGTATAATTATTACATCAGCTTACCCGGATCAAACATGGCTGTGTATTGATCCCAGCCACATTCACCGTCATCTTCGAGCCAGTTAATAAAATACTCCAGTTTCTCCCGGCTGGGACGGTACTGTTCAAAAATCATGCCAACATCGTGAAAGCTGACCAGATTATAGAGAACTTCATTAACCAGTTGGTCTTCAGCTTCACCATGTTCAGTTATCATCTGGTATGCCCAGTCTGATATCTCTTCCCGGGTAATCCTGCCTGACAGGTACTGGTCTAATACCATCTTCAGTGTTTCCCTGTCAATCATTCAAAGTACACCCCCAAATTTGGCTTCCTGCATGAATTATTATACCATTATTTATTCTTAATTTCCAATATTTATTTTAGCAGCAATCCAGGCTCTGCCATGAGGCCTAAAGACTGTAATTCGGCGCCTCTTTGGTAATGGTTACATCATGTGGATGACTTTCGCGCAGGCCGGCATTGGTAATCCGGATAAAAGTTGATTCTGTTTTCAGGTCATGGATGCTGGCAGTCCCGCAATATCCCATTCCTGCCTTGAGACCGCCCACCAGTTGGTATACTGTTTCTGACAGTGAACCTTTAAAGGGGACCCGTCCTTCAATCCCTTCAGGGACAAATTTTTGTTCGTTTTCCTGGAAGTAACGGTCTTTGCTGCCTTCCTTCATGGCACCCAGTGACCCCATTCCCCGGTAAACTTTGAAACTGCGCCCCTGGTAGATTTCCAGTTCTCCGGGGCTTTCCTCGGTACCTGCAAAAAGGCTGCCTATCATGACCACATCTGCTCCGGCAGCAATTGCCTTGGTAATGTCTCCGGAGTACTTTATCCCGCCGTCTCCGATGATGGGTGTCCCCGTCTTGGCTGCTGCTTCGGCACAATCGGCAATCGCCGAAATCTGGGGAACTCCTATTCCTGCGACCACACGGGTCGTACATATGGAACCCGGGCCAATACCTACCTTGACACAGTCAGCGCCGGCTGCAATCAGGTCTCTGGTAGCTTCTGCAGTAGCAACATTTCCTGCTATGATATCTGTTTCCGGATATGTCGATTTAAGCTTATAGACTGCATCAAGTACTCCCCTGGAGTGACCATGAGCTGTATCAACACATATTACATCAACCTTGGCATTGACCAGGGCTGCAGCACGTTCCATCATGTCCTGAGAAACACCGACAGCAGCGCCTACCACCAGGCGTCCATTGCTGTCCTTGGCTGAATTGGGATAAATTCTGGCCTTTTCGATGTCTTTTATGGTAATCAAACCTTGCAGGTGATTGTTTTCATCAACGATCGGGAGCTTCTCGACTTTATGATGCCACAGGATATTTTTGGCTTCTTCAAGGGTTGTCCCTACAGGAGCTGTAATCAGGTTTTCTTTTGTCATTACTTCCTTGATACTCTTGGAGTAGTCTGTTTCAAACCTTAAGTCACGGTTGGTGAGGATACCCACCAGGATATTATCAACTGTAATCGGTACCCCTGATATTCTGTATCGCGACATTATTTCCAGAGCATCACTTACCGGATGGTCAGGTGACAGTGAAATCGGGTCAGTAATGACACCGTGTTCAGACCTTTTCACCCGGTCCACTTCCATAGCCTGTTTTTCAATACTCATATTTTTATGAATTATACCTATACCACCCTCGCGGGCAATGGCAACTGCCAGCCTTGATTCAGTGACTGTATCCATTCCGGCGCTCATCAATGGTATGTTTAGTTTTATTTTTTTGGTCAGGTATGTTGTTGTGTCAACATCCCGCGGAATAACCTCTGATTTGGCAGGTACCAGTAAAACATCGTCAAATGTGAGTCCTTCTTTTGCGATTCTTATCGCTGCCATGCCAACTCCCCCTCCATTTTGATCCTCATCTCAGATCCATTTTTGCCAGACCCTCATTTATTTTGAATATTATATCACAACAATAGGCTTAGCGCTATATTAATAAATAATGATTTTTCCTTCATTAATCCATTTACGAAGCCTTTTTTTAATGAATTCCCTGATATGATAACGGGTAAAGGGAATTAGGAATGAAAATCCCGTAAGGTCTGTCAGCAGGCCCGGAGTCAGCAGCATAATTGCTCCTGTCAGGACAAGCAGGCCGTCCAAAAGCTGATTCCTGGGAACCACCCCTGACTGAAGGTCAGCCCTAACCCTGGTAAGGATATAGAAGCCCTGCTGCCTGGTAAGGATTACCCCGGCGACACCAGTGCCCAGAATAAGCAGCATAACTGCAGGCAACCCGATATATTTGCCTAATTGTATGTATATTAAGATTTCAGTGACCGGAATCAGCATAAAAATAAAGATCCATTTCAGCACATTAATTCACCCTTACCTGACATTTGTTTTATATAATTCACCATTTCCCCTGTTTATCCTCTGTCCCTGTATATTGGATTATTCACAGTAAATAATATTAATTAACCGGAGGTGAGCAGTTTATCATGACAGAGAACAGAAATTTTAAAGACAGGCAGGAAAACAAGACAGGACACTCCCCCTATCCACCCTATAGTTCTTTAACAAAGTATGATTATGACCCATTCTGTTCAGCAGAATCCATTGTTGACTATGAGGAGCCTTCAGATGATAACAGGAGGAAAGAAAGCGCTGCAGAAGTCAAAGATGAACCTGTGGAGAGCTGGGGCTGGGTCCAGAATACGGATTAGGACAGCCTAAGGCTGTCCTAATCCTGGCCTACAGTTGTACCAATACCTTTACTAAAAAAATGTTCCTTCAGTGCCTGTATCGTCTTCTCACTGACCCCAAACTCAGCTGCCATTTCCACATCACTCTTATTGGCTCCTATTGCTTCAACAAAACTGTCCATATCAACCCCAACCTCATCAGTCATTTCTTTGAGGCTCGGACCCGCCTGCCATGGAACCCGTGACCTTAAGAATATTTCCATTTAACAACCCTCCGTAGTTCTTTTCCTTTTATCATTCCCCCAAAAGAAAAAGATAAACGTGGAGTGGATGGTTACAGGTATCATTAAACAAACAGAGGTACAAATCCGAATTTTTTTACATCTACCAGCCCTTTATCGGTAATCTTGATTTCAGGTATCACAGGCAGTGCCAGGAAAGACATCGCCATAAAAGGTTCATCTAGGCTACACCCCAGTTCCTTGGCCGCTTTCTTCAGTCCTGCATATTTTTGCGCAACTTCCCGGGCATCGCCCTCAGCCATTAGTCCGCCGACCGGAAGGGGTAAACCTGCTAAAATCCTGCCATCAGATGCAGCAGCCAGTCCGCCGCCAAATTTGATAACTTCCCGTACTGCTGCCTCCATATCGGTATCAGTGGTACCAATAACTATAATGTTATGGCTGTCATGGGCCACTGATGATGCAATTGCACCTCTTTTCAGTCCAAATCCATGTACAAAACCAACCCCTATATTACCGGTGCCCCGGTGTCTTTCGACTACGGCAATTTTTAAAATATCGTCAACCGTATCTGACACGGCATATCCGTCTGCCACACCGGGACTCCTTATCAACGAATCGGTAAAGAGCTGTCCCGGATTAATGCCGATTACCCTGGCCTGTTTACTCTCAGCCTTGATTAAAAACAGCTTATCGGGTAATTTCACATCCATGGATGTCATCACCGGAAAACTGACCGGTGGCCAGGGCGCTGCCGGCTGCCCGTTTTGGGCAACAAGCCTCCCGTCTTTAAAGACCATTAGAGGGTTGAACTCTGTGAGGCTGTCAATAACCACCATGTCGGCCCGGTAACCCGGAGCTACAGCCCCATACCCGTCCAGCCGGAAATATGATGCCGGATTCAGGGTAACCATTCTCAATGCAGTAACCGCATCAAGACCTGAAGCCACTGCCTTTCTCAGCAGGAGGTTAATATGTCCGCAAAGCAAGTCCTCTGCATGGGCATCATCCGTTACCAGCATAAATCTGGAAAAATTCTTGCTGTTAACCGCTGGAAGCAGTGCTTCCATATTCTTCGCCGTAGACCCTTCCCTGATCATGATAAACATACCTAAACCCAGTTTTTCCAGCGCTTCGGTTACTGTGGTACATTCGTGGTCAGACTTTATTCCGGCAGCGATATATGTATTCAGTTCCCTGCCGGTAAGGCCCGGTGAATGTCCGTCAATGATTGTACCTGATGCCCTGCTGAGCTTTTTAATTACTCCTGAATCCCCATAAACTACCCCCGGAAAATTCATCATTTCTGCAAGGCCGCGGAAATCTCCGGTTTGGAATAACCCTTCGATATCATCTGCCCCAAGTCTTGCTCCCGAAGTCTCCATTTCAGTTGCCGGGACACAGGATGGCACCATCATTTCTATGTTAACCGGACCAAGTTCAGAGCTTGACTGCATCAGTCTGATACCGTCTGTTCCCAGGACATTTGTTATCTCATGAGGGTCAGTAACCACAGTGGTGGTCCCCCAGACTACCACGGCCCGGGCAAAATTGTGAGGCAACAGCAAAGAACTCTCAATATGGATATGCCCGTCAATGAACCCCGGAGTCACAAAACTTCCGGCCAGGTCATATTCAATCTTTCCATGGTAATCTCCCAGTCCGGCAATATATCCATTATGGACTGCAATATTTATTTTCACAGTCTCCCCTGAGAATACATTCACCACCCTGGCATTCCTCAGGACCAGTTCTGCCTCTTTTTCTCCCCTTGAAACTGTTAGTAAATCATCAGGCAACATCTGCTGCCCCTCCCTTTACTGCTATTTAAGTCATTCGGAAATAGAAAATTTCCTTTGTTTTCAAGGCTTTGCGCCTCGGACTTTTTTTTCCTCCACGGAGGCTCCGGAAATGACCGTGGCATATGGTCATTTCCAAAAGCCTATGCTTTTCTGGCATATATTTCACCGGAAAGTGCCAAACCCCTGCTGCCAGCGCTAATTTTATTTATCCGGTAGCTAACCGCCGCCAAGACTCGCACCTCATCAGGTGGGAGACAATCGGCGCTAAGCTCCTGGATAACGATTTCTAATCGTCAGATGGAGTCCAAACTCCACCTGACGATTAGAAATCTGTCAATAATACTGGTTAACTATGTAATCAGGAATCATAGCAATAAAACGTTCCATTAAAAAGAACATTGCGGTAAGGTCATCCAATTGTCCCAGGAGAGGTATCCAGTCAGGAATAATGTCATAAGGCAGCAGGAAATATGCCAGGGCTGCTCCCGGAAAAACAAGTTTTGCTGTCCACTTGACCCGTTTGTCCCATACAAGATTCCATACCAGGGGAACGGATCTTGGCAGGTTCAGCAGCATTAACAGCCTCCCGGTAACCTGACGGTCAAGCCATCCCATGTGAATAACCTCCTTTTAAATAACACTTCTATATAATATTACTAAAATATGTATCAGGTTATACATCTTTTCAGGCTCATAAAAAAAGAGACCGGATACCACAGGGGATACCGTCTCTGGAAATATCCTTATCCGTATCACGTTCCGGAAGTATTGGGATTACCGGCACTATCGGGGGTACCGGAAGTCCCCGGGTAATCCGGTGATCCTGTTGAACTCTGGGAACCACCGTTTTGTGCAGTTTGCCATCTTCCGCCAAATCTGCGGCCAGGACCGGTATTTCTTCCGCCCCTTGTGCTGCGGCCTCCACCGGCACACCGGCCCAGGCCGCAGCCATGTGGACGCCTGCCCCTTCCGACACCAAAACCCAGGCCGGAAAACCTGTTTTCCAGAGGCAAAGCTGTAATACAGTAACCCTGTCCTCTTCCGGTCATTGAACCCCGACCTGATGGCCCTGCTCCATCAAAACCTGGCATATTAAAACACCCCCTTAATTCTATTTTGGGCATATGCCCTTTTTTATATTACCTTATTTTGTGCTATTTGTCAAACACCCGTAAAACTCATCTTGATATTGAATTCTGACTTATTTAATCATATAATATAAACATATATTCTTGTTTCAATGACAGCTAAGGGGGACATAATTCTAATGATGCCAAAAATTAATGCACTGTTCTCTGTATTCCTTGTAATTCTTCTGGCCTCACTATTCACCGGGTGTAATACCGGCAGTAAAGAACCTGATGTAGCAATTCAAAAACAGGTAATCAATACCTACCTCGAAGGGATGCGGGACCTGGACTATGACAAACTTAAAGAAACAGTTACATACAGTGTATACAGTTCCTGGCCGGCAGACCGCGAAAAATTTAAAGAGAAGCTCTCCCAGCAGCAGGAACCGGTGGGTAAAATAAAATCATGGGAATTTGAACCTGACCCATATCTTGATGAAGTTAACAACCAGGCAATAATAAAAACAAAGGTGACGACAGATAAATATCAAACGACTTTAACTTTTGATTTACGAAAGAAAGGTGACCGGTGGCAGGTATATGGCATAGAAACAGGAATGATGCTCCCCCTTGATAAGGATTCTGTCCCCTCTAATCACCCATAATCAAATAGCTTGTTCCCTCAGGGATACATCCTGACTGCCCTGAGGTTACAATAAACCGCAGGAATGCCGGTTATCCAATACCAGAAAGGCAAGTGATGATACAAAAAACTGCAGCCATGTGGATGCAGTTTTGTGCTAATACCCTGAACTTATTCCGGGTTGTGGCAGTTGGTGCAGAAGTCATCACCGTTTTGCTCAGTCAGCAATGAGCTGTTGGTACTCAAGTGTGGGAAAGTACCTCTGGTTGGATAACCGGCTCCTTTTGTGTCAAATCCGGCCCAAAATGCCTCATCTACATCCCGCGGGCTGGCATGGCACTGCTGGCAGCTTGGCCCAATATCCGTATAATCACCGAACGGGACAAATCCGTCGGGACGATATACATTACCGTTTACAGGGTCAGTATCAGTCATAGCGTACCATTTATTACTCCTGGGGTCAAAGCTGAGATCGGCATCTCCCGCCGGGTCTTGATTGCTGTCAATAAAGACATATTTTTGATTCAAAACCTTCGCTTCACCGGAACCGTTAATCCAATCAGAACTGTTGTTCCTGCCCATACCCAGCAGGTCATAAGCCGGCCCGAAGCCATCAACCGGGTGGTCATAGCTGTAAACGCCATCACTAACTGTCATCTTATTGACCTTACCCTGGTGGCATCCGGCACACCAAGCGGCGCCGTATGTACCGCCGGTATCAACCCCGTTAACCACCCGTTTCAGGAGGCGGTTGGTCAGGTAGATTTTTCTCTGCCCGTTACTCAAACCGCTTTCACTCTCCTTGAGGGCAGATTCGCCAAGGTAGATGTCAACGGTATTTGTTGTCATCGCATGTGGTGTATGACAGCTGTTACAGGTAAAATTATTTCCCGATAGTTTACCCTGACCGCCGGTATCCAGCGGTGCATCCCCGCCGTTAACTGCATCCCCTCCTGGGATGGTGGTTGAACCGTAATCTAGGTTGTAGGTGAAACCGTTTAATACCCCAAATACCCGGTGTGATGCCTTAACATCATTTCCATAACCGGGGTCCGGAAGGTCGCTGGTAAAGTACGGGGCCAGATTTGATCCGGTAATATCATGACAGAACTGGCAAACCTCAGTTACCGTCTGGCCCAGCAGTAACCGTGGGTTATCGGAAGAATGAACCTGGTGGCATACCTGGCAGTTATTACTGGAGGCTGTATACTTACCATGCAGGCCGGAAGTACCGGCGGCGCTTCCGGCATGGCAGCCGTCGCAACCATCAGCATTGTACCTGTCATCCCATCCGGTGCGGTCACCCGGGTTGGTGTGGGCCGCAAAGGCAGGACCAGAAATCAATATAACTGTTAATAAAGCCAGGATAGCACCTAAAACCATCTTGCGCACTTTTTTCACTCTCTTCCGGATTACTTTTATGTTAATTAAGGATATTAATGCCATATATTTTCTGGAAATCAAAACTGCAACCTTGAGGTTGCAGTTTTGATTTTTTAAGTAATTTTATGGTAAGTTCAGATTGTGACAGTTGGTGCAGAAGTCATCACCACTCTCCGCCAGCAGGGCTGGGTTGGTACTTAAGTGTGGGAAAGTACCTCTGGAGGGGTGTCCATCACCGGCTGTGCCTAAACCTGCCCAGAATGCTGCATCAACATCCCGCGGGCTGGCATGGCACTGCTGGCAGCTTGGCCCGATACCTCCGTCATAATTGGCGAAAGGTACAAATCCGTCGGGACGAACAGCATCTCCATTTACCGGGTCAGTGCCTTCCATAGCATACCACTTATTGCTCCGTGGGTCCACATCGAGGTCTGCAATGGGGTTTGTACCAGCGGTGTCAATAAACAGATAAGCCTTGCTGACAACTGTTGCTTCGCCTGAGCCGTTTAGCCATGTTGCACCGGCAGGTAAAGCAGCACCTAACATGTCATAGCCAAGTCCGTTCTCATCAACCGGGTGGTTGAAGGCATCACCCATGTTGTCACGTCCCTGGTGACATCCGGCACACCATGCGGTGCCGTATTCACCTCCTGTGTCTGTACCGTTAACGGTCCTCTTAAGGATCCTATTAGTCAGGTATAGCTTCATCTCTGTAGCTGCCAGATCTTTTGTTGTGGATTTTACGTGAGACTCCCCTAGGTAGATTCCAACAGTGTTGCCAGCTATGGCGTGAGGTGTGTGACAGCTGTTGCAGGTGAAATCAGTCCCGGAAAGGGCTCCCTGGTCGCTTACATCCAGAGTACTGTCACCACCGCTGGTGGCATCACCGCCCGGGATTGTGGTAGAGCCATAAACATCATTATAGACAAAGCCTGCTACAGTACCAAATACCCTGTGTGCTGCCTTAACATCATTCCCATAGCTGGGGTCTGTAAGGTCGCTGGCATAATAGGGAGCAGAATTAGTTCCTGTAATGTCATGACAGTGCTGGCAGGCATCAGTTACAGTCTGACCAGGCAGCAAGCGGGCGCTGCCGGCATCGTGCACCTGGTGGCACAACTGGCACTTGTTACTGGTTGTTGTATAACCACCGTGCGGACCAAAGGTATGCTTGTCCACACCTGAAGGGTGACATCCGGAACAACCACCGGCATCATAGTAGCCGGTACGGTCACCGCTGGCGCCGTGGGCTGCAAAAGCAGCTCCTGCTGTCAGCAGTACAAGACACATTGTCAGCATAGCAATCAAAGTGAATTTACGCATCTTTTTCACCTCCTTTCCCATATAATGCTACCTGGTAACCAGGTATATTTAAAGTCTAAAATATTATTCAGGGACTAAAATTCATTCTCCTGATTCTTTTCGATGACAAAATCAGTAAGTCTGACAGCCTGGACTCTGTCATTACCCTTATCTGCAACATACAGGATTTTGTCCTGAGTCACCGTTATCCCATTGGGGAAATTAAAGGTCCCGTCTTCCACCCCGCGCCGGCCCATTTCTGCCAGTAATTTTCCTTTGGGTGAGATTACCTTGATATTGAAATCAAAGCTGTCAACCACATAGATGTTATCATCAGGTCCGATCGCAATGTTTCGCGGCAGTTCGAATTCCTGGGGTTGTTTGTTGAAATTGTCAAAGGCATTAACCACCTTGCCATACACCCATTTGACTTTTCCGTTAGGGTCCAGGGCCTGCAGCCGCAGATTATTTGAATCAGAGACATAAATGGTCCCGTCTTTTCCGGCGGCAATCCCATTGGGACGGTCAAACTGGCCGTCACCGTCACCGGGCATGCCAAAGTCCTTTACAAACTTACCCTCGGTAGTAAAAATCACTATATTGAATGGATTGGCGATATATACATTCCCGCCACTGACATCCATGGCCAGAGGGAAAATATCATCAGCAGTTCCGCCATACGGCTCTTTGGGGAACCAGTCAATAAACTTACCCTGGTTGTCAAATACCTGTATCCTCTTATTTACCAGGTCAGCCACAAATATATTCCCTGTCTGTTCATCGATATCAATGCCATAGGGATAATTAAATTTTCCCGGACTCCAGTCAGCCTTTTCACCCGCCCGGGGGTGGGCCACACCCCGGGTTCCGAATTCAAACATATATTCTCCCCTGCGGTTAAAAACCACAATCCGGTTATTTCCACTGTCACTGACATAAATATTGTTTTCGGAATCTGTAGCCACAGACATGGGTTTATTCAGGCTGGGAAGTGCACCCCGTCCCGGACCGTAGACGGCAAAGAGGAATTCGATTTTACCGACTGTCTTCTTTTGGGCGGAAACAATACCGCCACCTCCGAATTCCGGAATACTGATAAAAATATATACTAAGAGAGCAAGGGTCGCTGTCAGTACTGCGATAGTTATATTTGCCTTGTGTTTCCCCTTCATTTTAAGCTCCTTTCAATTCCCTACTTCACTCTTTTCAAACCTTCAACTGCTTCCGGATCATCAGGTATATATTTAAGTACTTCATTGTATTGTTCGGCAGCCTTTTCGTTATCTCCCTTCTGTTCATAGGCCCGGGCCTTAAGCAAGTGCAAATCCGTCTTTCCGGGTTGCAATTTGAGAACTTTGTCAGCAACTGTAATTGCCTCATCATATTTTTCCTGGGCCAGGTAGGTTTCACCAAGACCGATGGCAGCAATCACATGATTTTCTTTGAGGCTGAGGACTTTTGTGTAATACTCTTCAGCCTCCGGGTATTTTTCTTCTTTTTGGGCTATCACACCCAAATTATAATTGGCTGCCAGGTTATTTTCTTCAATCTTAAGGACCTCCATGTATTGCTCTCTGGCCTGTTCGTACTCATTCATCATTTGCAGGGTATAGGCAAGCTGCAGCCTATTATTGATATCTGCAGGGTTGGCATTAACTTTGTCGAGATAGCTTTGGAGCTGGGCTATCTGTGGGGCAACAGTGGGTTCTTTGGATATGTACTTTCTAACAGTTAGAACCCCCATAACTATATTGGATGCCAGCAGAGCCAGAATTATAATCACAATCGGAACAGATACCTTTTGCTGCTGTTTTACCGATAAATCAGACAATTTAAATCACTCCTAAACAAACTGATTGTTACCGGGTCACCTTCTTGAAAGACCCCCCCGATATTCTTGGCTTTCAACACAACATGCCATAACCGAATTCGTTGCTCTCACTTTTTCTTCAATACCATCACTAAATCATCATGACGTTATTTCGACATCTATCGACAAAATCCTTCTTGTAAACCCAACTTTTTCTACAAAGAGTAGTATTTTTTATTGCCTATTTGTATGAATTTTTCTATTATTTATAAATAATATCACTCCCCAAAATGACATTCATTGCAGTGGATTTCCTTGGGATGGCAGGTACTGCACCTGTTACGGTCATATCCGCCTAACTGATGATCAATTTTATAACCTGTTTCATGGGGCTTATTCTTCATGTGACAGTCCAGGCAGAATCCCGGACGGGCCCAGGGCGCTCCCGGGTTTACCGGATTCATTGGAGTATGACAATAGTTGCAAACACCCTGGCCTTTGGTCTCAACCACCCCCCTGTGATTGGTTTTAAAACCCGCTGAATGCGGCATATCCAATTTGTGACAGTCAGCACAGGCCACAGCCATGTCTTTTTGCCCCGGGGATGTCTGGTGACAATAACTACAGCTCCGCAAACCCGACCTTTTTGCCAGTGATGTATGTTCTTTCAATACATTTTCTTTGTGGGGCATCTTCACCCCATGACAAACACTGCACGATGCCTTATCCACAGGGGCAGTCTCATCAGTCTGTGACGGTTCTGCCTGTTGTAGGTCAAAATCCTCCTGATGGCACTTAAAACATGTCCTCACCCCTATTTCCGCTATTGCCGGTATGTGGGCTTCTCTATAATTTTCCGGGTGTGGCATCTGTACCTTGTGACAATCCTGACAGAGAGGCTCCCGGACACCGTTAACATGACACAGGCTGCAGTTTTTCTCTGAAAGGTAATCCTTCCCATGGCTTATCTTAAATGAATCAGGGAGATGTGACGGGGGTTTGGGTATTTTACTGTCGTGGCAGTTGAGACATGCTTCCCTGGTAATTTCCTTTTTCTGTTCATGGACCAGATTTCCGTGACACTGTTGGCATGTGGTTACTCCACTTCCGGTATGTCTAAAATGGCCGTAATGGTCATTTCCTGATCGGGAAAACAGAAAACCCTCGTGGCATGTCACACAACTGTCCCAAGCACGATGTCTCTCCGATCGGCCTGTCGAATCTGTATACATGTCAACAAGAAATGCTAATTGCCTGTTTTTTTCATCTGCATAATCGGAAACTGCTTTATAATACTCCGACATCCTGTCAACAATTTTACCAAAAACCTTCACCACTCTGTTTGTTGTAAGCAAATCCCTGGAAAGGGTATATTTTGTGGTGACTTTAACAGTATCATCAGTCTTTAGCTTTAATTCTGTCTCCCCATGGCAACTGTAGCAGTTAACCTGACTGTGGTCCGACCCTTCCCATGAACTGTAATAAGGGCCCATGGTATGGCACATACGGCAAAATTCTGGTTGCTCTATGTACTCAAGAGTCTTATAGGAAGATACGGATATTGCCATTATGATAAGTACTATGACTATTAGTAGTTTGGCTCGTGGACTTAATTTAATTTTTTTGGCTCTAAGCCAGACACCTTTCATATTTAACACCTTCGCCTCATTGGTCCTCTGGTTAGTAAAGTGACATAATTTCCAATGCCAGGGTGTCTACAGGTGCATAATCATCTGTGAGTACTATGGCATTGCTGAGGTCGATATCATCTGTTATATACCCGGAACGGTTGGCAAGCAGGTCCGGCATGCTTAGCCTGCGGTTTGAGGCGATCAGGATAAGATTATCCAAATCTGACGGGTCATCGGTTTCCGCCTGAAAAAGACGGCTTTCGGGGAAAACCTGCTGTGAAGTGAGTAATAAACTCTTGAAAAACGGACTGTAAGCACCCTCAATGCTGCTGACAATATTAAAGATTACAATACCATCCGGTTTAAGGGCATTTTTCATTTCGGAAAAAAACTCTCTGGTCGTCAGGTGGGCCGGAATACTTGTACGGTTATATGCATCTACCATAATTACATCATACCGGTTCTTTTTGCCTCTCAGGAACACCCTGCCATCTGCAGCAAATGTCCGGAGCTGTTGACTGTCCGGCATGTTAAAGTATTCATAAGCCACCCTGATAACTTCGGGGTCAATGTCTACGGCATCAATAAACAGGTTCGGGTTTTGCGCCAGCATACTATTGATAACAGTCCCACCGCCAATTCCGATAACCAAAGCGTCCGTAGCAGCGGGACTGAAATAACTGGCAGCATTGTCCATCAGCTCCGTATATGGCCAAATGTGTTCTTCAGGCCGTAACTTATTGATGACACTTTGCTCAGACTCATTAAAAAGCAGGTAACGCCGTTCATAATAATCCTCTACCCTGATATTGTTGTAAGCCGTCTCCTTCTGATAAATCAGTTCCCCGGCATGGCTGCTTTCCCGGGAATCAGCCGCGGTTACTGCAAACAGGGAAAATACCAGCAGGCAAAAAACCAGAATGCCCTGTGACATTCTTTTGTTAGTTACTAATATACCCGTTGCCAGGATAACCAGGATAACACCCAAAGCGATAATTATATGTCTTGTGCCAAACATGGGGACCAGAAAAAAAGTGGTAGCCAGAGTACCGACAATACTCCCAATGTTGGAAATGGCATAAAACTTGCCAACCATATTCCCTAACCTGCTTGACTCTTTTATCCCCAGCTTAACTATGTATGGTGATACCATCCCCAGTCCTATGCTGGGTAAAAAAAACAACAGCATAGCCACAAAGAGTGTCCCGTAATTCCCCAATCCTATGGCAAAGGCAAATTTGACCAAGGGGGATACCATAGGTGGAATGAGTAGAATCAGTAAACCTGCCACTGCAATAAAAACTGCCAGATAAGTGAGGCTTGGCCTTTTATCAGAGGCGACACCACCAAGATAGTACCCTGAACTAAGGGCACTCAGAAAGACAAAAATGATACTGCCCCAGACATAGACCGAACCGCCAAAAAACGGTGATAAAAGACGTCCACCAACAATTTCCAGAGCCATCAGGGCAGCACCACATATGATTGAGGTCGAGTATAAAACCCATAACCCCCGGACATCGAATAACTGAGTCTGTTTTTTTACTGCATCCCTGTTTCCTGACTGCATTTTCCACACCTTACATTATGTAGATATTATTCGTCCTTCTAAAATTATTTTTCGACAGTATACGACTTTTCCCTCTTTTTTCTATTCAATTTTTTAGAGTTTTTTTCCAAGGTGTGCCGTATCATTTAAAAGGCATAAAATAGCCCGGCCGTTTTCAAAGAATTCAATAATATTTAAAGAGACATTATCCTGTTTAATTTTCCAGTAATCATTCAGACTCATCCCCAGCACCGTGGCCACAATTATCCTGATTATGCCCCCGTGGGCTGTCACCAGGACATCCTTTCCGGGATTTTCCCGCAAAATCTTATCAATCCCGGCCTGGCAGCGGTCGGCTACCTCTCCAAGGGATTCACCTCCCGGGATTTGGGTATCCCTGGGGTTTTCGTACCAGCCCTTCATAGTTTCATGAAACTGCTGGTCAATTTCACTATAGGTAAGGCCTTCCCATAAGCCAAAGTTTGTTTCCCTCAGTTCGGGCATTTCCTTTACCGTAAGGCCATGATATTCCGCAATGATACGGGCTGTCTCCTGGGCCCTGGAAAGGTCACTGGCATATGCGGCATGGAGTCTGACTCCTGACAGCCGTTTAGCAATTTTGGCAGCCTGCAAACGCCCGGCCTCACTGAGGGGGATATCGCGGTGCCCCTGGTACCTCAGGGTTTTATTCCATTCCGTTTCCCCGTGGCGCACTATATACAGTCTGGTTCTTCTGTCAGCCAAATTACTTTCTCCCCAATCTCTGCAAAGATTCGACCAAAATGTTGTTTTCGGCTCTCCCTTTGACTGCCGTCCTTATATAGACCGGTCTCATGTTTTTGTATGACGAACAGTCCCTGACCAGGATTCCCTGTTCACCCAACAGGCGGCATACTTCCGCGGCCGTATATCCCAAACCTGCCACATTAATCAGCATATAGTTGGCACTGGGAGCAATGGGAGTCAGTCCCGGGATTTGCTTTACCTGGTCATAGAGGTATTTTTTTTCCTGATTAATAAAAGAGACAGTATTTTTGATATACTGTTCATCCTTTAACACCACTGAACCTGCAAGCTGGGCAAAACAATTTACATTCCACGGGTCCCTGAACCGGTTAATTTTTTCAATAACATCAGGACAACCAATCCCTATCCCCAGGCGCAGTCCCGGAATAGCAAAAAATTTTGTCAGGGAATACAGCACAAAAAGGTTATTGTACCTGGTAACCAGGTCCACAACTGAATAGTTGTCCCTGTCTGGAATAAAATCCATAAATGCTTCATCTACAATAACCAATTTACCAAGGACCGAGGCCTTTTTGATAATATCCTCCACCTCATCCCTGTAAATCAGGCTTCCGGTCGGGTTGTTTGGATTACAGATAAAGACCATATCTGTATCATGCCAGAGCCGGAATATCTTATCAGGTTCAAGGGCAAAGTAACGTTCTTCATCGAGGCAGCAGTCTTTTACCTGCCCCTTATTGTTCCTGACAGCAATCTCATACTCATTAAAAGTGGGGGCCGGGATCAGTGCATGCCGGGGTTCCATTACTTTGACCATAAGATACAGTATTTCAACTGCACCGTTGCCGGCAACAATCATGTCCTGAGGCAAACTGAGCCATTCCGAAACAACACGGCGCAAAACCACGGCTTCAGGGTCAGGATAGTTTTTGATCAGTTCAATGTTCTTGATAATCGCTTCCACTACTTTGGGAGACAATCCCAATGGATTGATATTGGCACTGAAATCAACCAGACTGCTCTCAGTTAACCCGTACCTTTCCGCAGCCTCCCGCAGGTTTCCTCCGTGTATGTGTTCAATGGTTTCCAAAACTTTTCACCTGCCCTCTCCTCAAAAACATCTATGCCGCCATTAATGATGTGTACCCTGGCGTAAACAGTGAAACCCGCAGTCCTGAAAGTATCCGCTGCCTGCTCTGCAAGCCCTGTACCTGCACTATAGAGGGCCCCTATTACCGTGCCGCTATGGGCAACATTAACACCCAGTCCGCCTGTCTTAATGCACATATCAAATGCTCTTTTCAGATCAGGTTTTGGTAACATATGCTGGTTTGCAAAGGCGCTTTCTGTGGCAGCCCGGGCAATCAATTCACAGTTCCCCGCTGCCAGCCCCTGTTCCGTTTTTTCCATGGCAGCTGCTATTTTGTTTTCTTTGGCCCTGTTGAGGATGTCCAGGTCGTTTTTGGCATTAAAGCCAACCGTGTCCACAGTCCCTCCCAGGTCAATAATAATGATCTCCATTTCCGGAGCAGGTCCCAGGACCCTGGCAATCCTGCCCCCGATATGGTCAAAAGCGGTTATCCCGGGAAACATCAGGCCGTCAGTAGGCTCTATTGACAGGGCAATTCGGGCAATATCCCAGTCAGAGATAAACAAATCCAGCCCCTTGGCCACAGCAGCACAGGCCGCTGAAATATCTGCCGTACTGCTGGCCATCCCTTTGCCGTGGGGTATTTCTGAAACTACGGTTACCTCAGCGCCGTACCCGGTCTTCCCCAACAAATGCAGGGTCCTTTCAACAGCCAGTTTTACTTTGGGCAGGTTGCCGGCAACAACTGTATTCCCGTTTTTATTTAGCTTTACTGTAACAACTGAAAAAAGGTCAACCGGACAGGTTACCAGTAAATTGGTCCCTTCGAGTTTCCCCTGGACCAGTTCACCACATGTTCCCGGTGCCCGTGCAATCCCTAACATTTTGCATTACCTGCCTTTATGTCCGGTGGCCGGCGACTGGCAGCCGACACAGGTGGATAAGTGGATAACAATAAAAAAAGGGTTACTGAACAATTTAAGTGGTATAAGTAAGATAAACAGCTATCAGGCCCATGGCTTCCATGATTTCAGCTGTAGCCCCATAGATATCTCCCGTGAGACCGCCGAGGGTATTGTTGACCCACCTGGCGAAGAGATGATTTAAAGGTATTAGAACCAAAAAAACAATAACTTCTGTCCCCATGGCAGCCAGCAGGACCACTGCAGTAATTGCCGAGGCGATTAAAAATTCTTTTTTCCCGGTATGGTCGGAATATGGGTTTCCCAATCCCGCCTGCCTCAAATAGGGAAAATGCCGTATGGAGTACACCATGCACCAGCGGGCAAATACCGGTACCGCAAACAACCACCCTATTTTCCCCAGGGTAAGTAACTCAACCATGAAACTGAGCTTTATCAGGAAAAGGCAGCCCAATCCCACAACACCGAATGAACCGGCACGGCTGTCCTTCATAATTTCCAGTTTGCGTTCAAGGCTTCTCCCGCTAAATAACCCGTCCATACTGTCCATAAAACCGTCAAGGTGAAGCCCGCCACTGATTACCACCCCGGTAACAATCAGAAGGACGGCCACAATCAGGGGGGTGAACAGCTTTAGTCCAACAAAAGCAGTGATGTACAAAAACACCCCAATAATCAGGCCTGCTGCCGGAAAGAACGATGAACCCTCTCCGCATTTCCGGTAATCCCATTCGGGGTCCGCAATATGTATCCGGGTTAAAAACTGAAGTGCAAATACAAAACTAGACCACATAACTCTCTCCCAATTTATTAATATTCAATCCCGCGCCTGCTTCCGACTCCGTTTTTATACGGGTGTTTAATCTCTTTCATCTCTGTCACCAGGTCCGCCAGTGCCATTATCTCATGAGGCATTCCCCTGCCGGTAAGAATGAGTTCAATATTGTCAGGTTTATTTTTTATCATTTGGATAACCTGGTCAGTTGTTACCAGGTTGTAGTGTATCGCATTCCCAATTTCGTCAAGTATTAATATGTCACATTTACCCTCAGACAGGTATTCAAGAGCTTCTTCAAAACCCAGGCGCGCGTGTTCAAAATCCTCCTCATTCGGTCCGCGGTCCTTAAGAAAACAATCCCCGCACCCGGTACATTTCTTGTATCCCTGTTTGATCAGAACACCGATACGGCACCCCCGGCCAAACTGACTGATAGTAAACTGCGGACCCAGTCTCTGGGACAGGGACAGCTCTCCGGCATAGCAGCGGCCTTTGGTAAACTGGACCATGTGGACCCGGAATCCGTGGCCGACAGCCCTGGCGGCAATGCCCAGGGAAGCGGTTGTCTTCCCTTTTCCGTTTCCCGTATATACCTGCACCAGTCCAAATTCGTTTTTAATTTTCATCTGAACACTTCCTTCAACGGATCTTTTTATAATCACTACAGCTCTGGATGTACCGTTCTGCCAGCTCCGGGTCTGAGGCAAAGTGATGGTGTACATAGGTAGCAAGGATATTACCATCAACATACCCGTCGAGGACCGGTTCCCGGTAACGGTTTCTCACCAACCTGTATGCATACTTAAAATATGAATTTTTGCCTGGCTCTATTCTGGAATAATGAAACTCATGGCCCCTGGCTTTTTTTCCCTTTGCAGCCAGAATGTTGTCTGACAAAGACTCAGCCTCCACATAACCCATACCGACAAGTTTCTTTTCCATGATACAGGACCCGGGTACCAGACCTACCATCTGGTATCTGTTTCCGTCAAAATCCACAATCTCCCTGGCAATATACATCAGGCCGCCACATTCCGCAAAAACCGGCATCCCCTGAGTTCCGGCCAGTTTTATTTCCCTCATCAGGGCAGTATTCTGGGACAGTTCTCTGATGAATATTTCCGGGAAACCGCCGCCAATATACAGGCCGTCAATATCCCGGGGGAGCGCCTGGTCATGGAGAGGGCTGAAAGGCACCAGTTGTGCGCCTTTTTCCTCCAGCGCCTCCAGGCTATCCTGGTAATAAAAAGAAAAGGCTTCATCCCAGGCAATTCCAATCCTGACGTCTTTCGGGCATTGGTCTGTTCGGGAAATCAAAGCCCTGCTCAAATCTGCCGCAGTATCACCCGGTATATCCGAAGCAGACCGGGCAATCTCTGTCAGCTTGTCGATATCAATACCGTCCTTTATTTCACCTGCAAGAGAAGTTACCATTTGGGCAAGTTCTCCTCCCTCAACAGTAGGGACCAGCCCCAGGTGCCGGGACGGAAGCTCCAAACGGGCGTTCTTCTTCACGTGACCTACCACAGGTATGCTGCAGTAAGTCTCGATAGCTTCAGTTACCAGTCTGAGGTGCCGCTCACTGCCTATCCTGTTAAGGATAACACCGGCAATATGCAGCGCCGGGTCAAAGTTCTGAAACCCGGCAACAAGTGCGGCTGCGCTCCTTGCCATTGCCCTGACATCAACAATCAGCACCACGGGGCAATCAATAAGTTTGGCGATATGTGCCGAACTCCCCATGTCAACTGTCCCGGAAGAACCGTCAAAAACACCCATCACACCTTCGACAACTGCAATGTCTGACTTAGATGCTGATTTTACAAATATTTCTTTTACGGTATCTTCATCAAGAATCCAGGCATCAAGGTTGCGGCTCCTGTTTCCCGTGGCCATAGTATGATATGATGGGTCAATATAGTCCGGCCCCACTTTGTAAGGCTGAACCCTGAACCCCTCTTCTGCCAGTGCAGCCATAATACCTGTTGTAATTGTTGTTTTTCCCACTCCGCTGTGGGTCCCGGCTATCATAAACCTGGGTATTTTCATATCTGTTCCATCCTTAAGTTTATTTTAATCCGGAAGAATCACTTATTTTAATCCGGCAGTCAGCCATTGAACAGCATATACCGCAAGGCTGCCTGTCAGGACAGTTATCAGGGAAGTAATATGCATTATTTTTACTGTCTCCGGGATATGTTTTTTCTCAAGACATGTATCCGGGTCTCCCATATACGCCCGGAAGGACTCAATACCCCCGTAATAATTGACCCCGCCCAGGCGAATTCCCAGCGCTCCGGCTACTGCAGCTTCAGGTATGCCGCTGTTGGGACTCGGATGACGGGATGAATCCCTGGCAATGACCCGGACGGCTTTTTTCACCGGTCTTCCGGTAAATAAAAATGCCATTAACAGAAATATCCCGGTCAGCCTGGCAGGGATATAGTTGCAGATGTCGTCAAACCTGGCTGAAGCCCATCCCAGCTCGCGGTATTTGTCATTCCGGTATCCCACCATGGAATCAAGGGTGTTAACTGCCTTATATGCCATGGCCAGCGGAGCGCCGCCGATAAAACCATAAAACAAAGGAGCGATGATTCCATCTACAATGTTTTCGGCAACGGTTTCCACAGTAGCGCGGGAAATTTCGCCCTCATCAAGGTTTTGGGTATCACGGCCGACTATCCAGCCAACCTTTTTTCGCGCCTCAGCCAAATCGCCGGTTTTAAGCAGTGCATATATTTCCATAGCAGCACTGCCCAGTCCCCTGACGGCAATTGTGGTGCTCAGAAACCAGATTCCGGTCAGCATACCGAACCAGTGGTTTATTTTACTGGTTCCGGCAATTATGCCCCACATCGTAATATAGGTTGCCAGGACCGTAACGACAGTAAGTACCACTCCGGAGACTCTGAGTCCTACTACAGGGACCGCCCATTTCCTGAGGATTTTCTCCAGTGTATCGATCATCTTTCCGATCAATACCACCGGGTGCGGAATCTGCCTGGGATCACCGACTAACAGGTCAACCACATAGGCTGCAGCTATCTGTAACATCTTATACCGCTCCCTGCTCCTGCTGCTTAGATAGGCCACCGTTCAGACCCATAATTTCATAAATCTTATCCATATCCATACTGTTCCGGACTACCTCAGCCAGTTTATTAAAGTCTTTTTCACGCTGCTGGTAGACTGTCAGAATTTCGCTGGCTTCCAGAGGTCCCCATCCCTTGCGCCCCCTGAGCAGGTCAAGGATATGCCTGCGGAAGGAATCATTATCAAAAATTCCGTGGATATATGTTCCGAAAACCATACCGTCTGAGCGGATGGCTCCGTCAAGGATATCCACTTCCCTGGTGGACCGTTCGAATATCCGGAAAGCAGGAATCACACCTTCTCCAATCTCGGAACGTCCCATATGGATTTCATAGCCGGTTACTTCAAGTCCCTGCATCCCGTTAAAAAAGTGACCTTTACCGATAATTTCTGCACGGACCTGGGTAGTAATCTTATCAGGGTCAAAAGTAGTAACCATATTTAACAGGCCCAGACCCTTCATGCTGTCAATATCTGACTCGGTATGCAGCGGATCATGAAGCTCAGAACCAAGTATCTGGAACCCTCCACAGATTCCCACTATGGGTATCCCTCTCTTTTCCTGTTCAATGATCTGGGAAAACAATCCCGACTTCTGGAGAAATGCCAGGTCATGGATGGTGTTTTTGCTTCCCGGTATGATAACCATATCAGGATTGCCCATTTTATTGCCCTTGGATACATACCTCAACTGGACATCAGGCTCATCTGCCAGGCAGTCAAAATCAGTAAAATTGGAAATGTGTGGCAGGTTAATTACAACTATGTCCAGCTTATTTTCAATGACCCTGTCAGCTTCCTTCAGGGTATCCTCGGGAATTGTATCCTCCTCCTGAACCTTGAAACCCTGGAAATACGGAATAATACCCACAACAGGGATACCTGTCTTTTTTTCCAGGAACTCCACAGCAGGATAAAACAGTTTTACATCACCACGGAATTTATTGATAACTATCCCTTTTACCCTGGCCCTGTCCTCAGGGTCAAGAAGTTCGAGAGTACCTACAACTGAAGCCAGGGCTCCCCCCTTATCTATGTCCGCTACCAGCAATACAGGGCAGTCAGCCATCCTGGCTATCCTCATGTTGACAATTTCTGTTGCCTGCAGATTGACTTCAGCCGGGCTGCCTGCTCCCTCAATAACAACAATGTCAAATTCTGATTTTAGTTTGTTTAGAGAGTTCTCAACCACATCAAGTGCCGTCATATTATATTTTTCATGATATTCCCTCGCAGACAGGTTTCCCACCGGCCTGCCGAGGACGATGACCTGGGATGTGGCCTGTCCGGTAGGTTTGAGCAGGATTGGGTTCATGACTACATCAGGCGCCAGGCCGCATGCTTCTGCCTGAACAACCTGGGCCCTGCCCATTTCCCCCCCGTCTTTTGTCACATAAGAATTGAGGGCCATATTCTGTGACTTAAAAGGCGCCACCTTATATCCATCCTGGAGAAAAATTCTTCCCAATGCTGCCACCAGAACACTTTTACCGACATGTGAGCCTGTACCCTGAAACATAATACACTTAGAATTCATCATTTACTGCTGCCCCTTCCTTTTTTAAATCAATGGGATATCCGGCAACAACGAGGTATGCCTTGTCAGCCGCTGCAGCCAGGATCTGATTGGCTTTTCCCACCAGTTCCTGATACTGCCTGCCAAGAAAATTGTCAGAAACCAGGGTCATCCCTACCTCATTTGATACAATGACAACATGGGCCACTGCCTCGACTGCTGCCCCGGCAAGAGAATCAATTTCCCGGAGAATCTCAGCCTGAAATTCTTTTTGAAAATCCCCCCCGGTTTCCTGTTCTTTTTTAAACATCAGATTACTTAAAAGCAGAGTCAGGCAGTCCAGCATAATAACACCGGAACTCCGGCCTTTTTCCCTGATTATTTCGGTAACCAGGTACGGTTCCTCCACTGTTTGCCAAGTGCCAGGCCTTCTCTCACGATGAAGCCTGACCCGGTGCCGCATTTCTTCGTCCAACGCCTGTGCTGTGGCAATATATGTAACCTCATTGCCCAGTTTTGCGGTAATCATCTCGGCAAACTCGCTTTTACCGCTTCTGATACCCCCGGTAACAAAAATCAGTTTTCCTCTCATAAGTACACTCCATAAGTATTTATTTGCTGTCATGGTATTATGAAATAACAAAATAAAATCCCCAGTCAGCGACTGAGGACATGGTTATCAAGGCATAAAACCCCTGTAAAACAACCATAATCCTTTCTCGCGAAGGACTGTATGGTCACTTCCGGGCTGGTATCCTGGCTCCCGGATAAACATGCCGCTTACGCCTTCCCCTTTAAACGAGTGGCATCATGTAAGGGCACTCCCCGGATACAGTGGCGGAGACCGCTCAGGCTTGACCTGATTCCCATTTGAAAAAAACCCAGAAGTTACAGATATTTATTTGTAGTTCACATTATATCACAGTTTTATTAACTTGTCTGCAGATATTAAACATAAAATACTATTCATATATGAAATACTATTAGAGGCAGTTAAAATAATTACCGGAGGTAACAATGTTGATATCATGGAAAAAAGGAGCCTTAATAATCTCGGTGACTGTTTTGTTGCTTTATACTGCCTTCATGGCACTTTATTTCCCTACATCCGAACCTTCTTTCTGCGGTACCTGTCATGAGATAAAAAAATATGTTGCTTCATGGCGGCGGTCCCCGCATCAAGACGTCAAGTGCCTTTACTGTCATGAATTCAGGGGTTTCTTTGGCAAGCTGCACTCTAAATCGCGGGGCCTGAACTACGTCTACCAACAGCTCACCGGTCAGTACACAATAATTGCTGAAGCCATTGTTTTTGAACAAAACTGTATTGCCTGCCACCTGGGCGATTATTATAATTATCCGGATACTGTAAGACTTGACTCAAAACACTATCAATGGCTCAAAAGTGACCGCAAATGCCTGGAATGCCACAGGGAAACCGGACACGGGATTAATTTGTTCAGTAAAAAGGATTTTACAACCTGATTTATCAGCCGGCGGCCAAATATCTCCTGACCTTGTCTACCAGGTCATCTGTCAGGTGAGGGAGAGGCTCAGGGGTATAACCGGCTATTTCAATCCCGCCCCTGATCACAGGCAGCAGAATCTTGGGGGCAGTGCTGGAAGCCACTGCGGCTGCAATTCCCGGAGTAACCTCTCCCAAGAATGAATTTGCAATAATAATACCTATCGGCCCGACAATCAGGTCAACAAGCCGGGTATTATATATGATAGCGTTTTCACCCGAAGCGCCTTCATTGGCCCCTGCCCTGAGCATTGCCGCGGTTGCCAAGGCATTTGTCCCAAAGGCCAGGATTTCTGTTTCTTCCGGAAGTTCTTTCCTGAACCGTTCAATAATATATTTTCCGATTCCGCCGCCCTGGCCGTCAATCACAGCAATTTTCATATTTGCCCCCTCACAACTAACATATCCGGGGAAGCTGTTCCCCAACAAGCATATCAACAATTCGTTTACCACCGATTCCGGTAGACAACACTACCTTCCCATGGTGGTCATCAACAACTTCTCCGATAATCACACTGTCTTCACCATACCTGTTTTTTCTCATCTCAGTAACAACAGAGTCAGCACTTTCCGGAGGTACTATGGCCAGAACCTTGCCCTCATTGGCAACATACAATGGGTCAAAGCCCAATATCTCGCAGGCTGCCATGACTTCATCCCTGACGGGTACAGAGTCTTCCCGGAGCACAATACCCACATTGCTCTGCATTGCAATCTCATTCAGGGTTGTGGCAACTCCTCCCCTGGTAGGATCCCTGAGAACATGGATATCCTTGGACACTTCCAGCATTGAACGGACAAGGCCGTTTAAAGGCGCACTGTCAGTAGTAATCTGGTTCCTGAAAGACAACCCCTGTCGTTCTGCCATCACCGCTATCCCGTGGTCGCCGATAAACCCGTTAATAATTACCTTATCCCCTGGTCTGGCCCTGTTTCCTGAGATGTCAACACCTTCAGGCACCATCCCTATTCCGGAGGTATTGATGAATATTTGGTCTAAGGAACCCTTTTCAACAACCTTGGTATCCCCACAAACGATCTTAACCCCGGCTTCATCTGCAGTCTTTTTCATAGATGCGGTAATGGCCCTCAGCTTATCCACAGGGAACCCCTCTTCTATAATAAAACCGGTGCTGAGCCAAAGCGGTTCGGCGCCACCCATAGCCAGGTCATTTACTGTACCACAGACTGCCAGCTTACCAATATCACCTCCGGGAAAAAAAGGCGGACTGACCACAAAGGAATCTGTGGTAAATGCCAGCCTGGCGCCGGCTACCTGCACCTCTGCCCTGTCATCAAGCCTGTTCAGCTCAGGGCTGTCAAATACGGGCAAAAACAGTTCCGTCACAAGTTCATGTGACAGTTTTCCTCCACTGCCATGTGCCAAAAGTATTTTGTCATGCCTCATCGCCGGATGCTCCTTTCCCGAATTTGTAATACGCAGCACAGGTACCCTCTACTGAAACCATACACGGTCCCACCGGGTTTTCCGGAATACATGTCCTGCCAAAATGACCGCATTGGAGTGGAGTTATGACTCCCCTGAGTACTTCACCACACCTGCACCCCGGCAGGTCCCGGTCCTCCTGAATACAGACTCCGAACTTCCTCACTGCATCAAACCGGCTGTACTCCGGTCTAATCGTAAGCCCCGTCCCGGGAATTGTCCCCACCCCCCTCCAAATGGCATCAGCCGGCTCAAAAACCTTAAAGAGGAGGTTCATTGCATGTGGGTTCCCTTCGGGAGGTACACCCCTGTTGTATTGAATTTCCACCCTGGCTGTCCCCTCTTCAATCTGTTTTACCAGCATATAAATTCCCTGCAGGATATCCACAGGCTCAAACCCGATTACAACTGCCGGTATCGAAAATTCCTCTGCAATAAAACGATAGGGTTTGGTCCCAATGAGCGAACTTACATGGCCGGGTAGAATAAATCCATTGATTCCGATTTCATTGCTTTGCAGCAAAGCCCTGATTGCCTGTGGAATAAGTTTTTGTGCTCCGACTACAGAGAAATTACCTATTCCTTCCTGTTCAGCCCTGAGAATAGCAGCAGCCACTGTTGGTGAGGTCGTTTCAAAACCAATACCGAAAAAAACCGTTTCTTTATCAGGGTTGTCCCTTGCTATATCAACAGCATCCATAGTGGAATATACAATCCGGATATCTGCCCCTGCTGCTTTTTCGGCAGCGAGACTGGATGATGACCCCGGGACCTTCATCATGTCACCAAAGGTGGTCAGGATAACCCCGGGCCTGCGGCAGATTTCCACAGCCTCATCTATATGCCTGTTTGGGGTTACACATACCGGGCATCCCGGACCGGATATCAATGATATATTCCTGGGCAGGACCTCCCTGATGCCGTGCCTGAAAATAGCTACAGTATGGGTACCGCAAACCTCCATCAGTTTGGCAGGTCTTCTGGAAATCTCATTAATTTTTCTGATGATACCCCTGGCAATCTCACCATCTCTGTAATCTTTAAGAAACTTCATGTTCATGCTCCAATATCTCCTGAAATAATTTAAGTGTCTCCACAGCCTCCTGCTCATCTATTACCTGAATGGCAAAACCCGCGTGGACAAGGACATAATCATTAATCCTAACCTCAGGCACCAGGTCGGTACTAACCTTTTTAGTCACTCCTCCTGTTTCAACTTCAGCAGTCATCCCTGACAGGGATACAATTTTTGCCGGTACTGCTAAACACATCCCGATTTCCTCCTTTCACTGGCAATAACCGCTTGTCCCAGGGAGATTCCCCCGTCATTTGCAGGAACAATACGGTGTATAAAGACATCAAAACCGTTTTCTTCAAGCCCCCTGTGGACCATGTCTAGAAGCAGCAAATTTTGAAAAACCCCGCCGCTTAAGGTTACCCGGTTTTCTCCGTAAACCTCCCGGGCCCTCCGGCACATGCCGATAACCATGTCCCTTACCGTTAGGTGAAACCTGTAAGCTATTTCACCCGCCGGAATTTCACCTGACAATTCCTTAATAATATCCCTGATCAGGTTCCTGGTATCAATTTCCCAGGTACCGGCCTTATCCTCATAAGCCAATGCATACCCCGGTATGTCCGGTCCAGTTTTGCTTGTTTTCATTATTTTCTTTATATTATACATGTATTGTACAGCCAGCTGCTCCATTTCCACAGCAGCCTGGCCTTCATAATTAACCTGATGCCGGATTCCCAGCAATGCGGCCACGGCATCAAAAAGCCTTCCCATACTGGATGTGGGCGGACAGTTTAGCCACTTGTCCATCATGTCACCCAGGGCATCCAGGAGCATCCCGTTTTTTTCCTTGAGGAACCTTATTCCGGGTACCACCCTCCAATCAGCTCCCAACTGGCTGTGCAGGTACCCCGCAGCCATCCGCCATGGTTCCCTGACAGCCCTGGCGCTGCCGGGCATGGGGACATACCTCAGGTGCCCTATTCTCTTAAACTCTGTAAAGGAGGCCAGCAAAAACTCGCCTCCCCAAATGGAGCCGTCAGGTCCGAATCCGGTCCCGTCAAAACAAACCCCGATTACCTGGCCCTGCAAGCCATGTTCAGCCATACAGGAGGCTGTATGGGCATGGTGGTGTTGTACCCCTGTTGTGTTGACTCCTCTGAGTTCAAGAGCGTACTTGGTTGACAGGTATTCAGGATGTAAGTCATAGGCGACAATCTCAGGTTCTATATTAAAAAGCCTTTTATACAACTGTATTTCCTTTTCAAATGCCCTCAGGGTCTCCAGATTCTCCAGGTCCCCTATATGGTGGCTGACAAAGGCATAACTGCCCCTGGTCAGGCAGAAGGTGTTTTTCTGTTCACCACCAACAGCAAGTACCGGCTCCATTTTATTCTGTATCCTCACCGGAGCAGGCGCATAGCCCCTGGACCTCCTTATGGGATACTCTTTTTGCCGGTAGATACGGGTTACGGAGTCATCGCAGCGGTGGCTGATGACCCTGTTGTGGGTGAGAAAGTATTCAGCGATCTCTCCCAGCCTTAAAAAAGCATCCTTATCTTCATACGCAATTGGTTCATCACTGAGGTTTCCGCTGGTCATTACCAGGGGAAAATCAATATGCTCAAAGAGCAGGTAATGCAGCGGAGTGTATGGAAGCATTAACCCGAGGAAAGCATTTCCGGGGGCTGTCTCCTCAGCCAGTAAATTATTTTTTTTGCGCAGCAGTACAATCGGTCTGGCCGGGGACTCCAGAAGCAGTTTTTCCTCTTCACTGACCTGGCAGTAAAGGCCGGCATCGGAACAGTCTCTCACCATAACTGCGAAAGGTTTGTCTTCCCTGACCTTTCTTTCCCTCAGGCCGGAAACGGCTTCTTTGCTCAGGGCATTACACGCCAGGTGATATCCGCCCAGACCTTTAACAGCTATAATATTATTTTCTCTTAAGAGTTCAGCAGCCTTCAGAATCGGGCGGTCTTCATCAATTAGGCCTCCTGATGAGTCCCGTAAAAAGACCCTGGGGCCGCATACAGCACACGCATTGGGTTGGGCATGAAAACGGCGATTCTCCGGGTCATGGTACTCATCGACACAGTTAGGACACATGGGAAAAGCCTTCATAGTGGTCAGTTCCCTGTCATAAGGCACATCTTTAATTATGGTAAACCTGGGGCCGCAATTGGTACAGTTAATAAAGGGATACCTAAAACGCCTGTCCCCGGGGTCAAAAAGTTCCCGGAGACAGTCGTCACAAACAGCAACATCAACAGCAACCGGTAAATCTCTATTTCCGCCGCGTTCAGAGACTTCAATGGTGAATTCCGGGCAGCTAACCGGTTCAGCCTCTTGTATGTTTATTTCTTCAATTTGGGCCAGGGGCGGCGCTTTCCGTTTCAATTCATCGACAAATTTATTAACTGATTCCTGCTCTCCTTCGACATCGATGTCGACACCTCTGGTATTGTTCCTGACTGATCCCCTAAGTGAGTATAATTTGGCCAGACCATATACAAAAGGCCTGAAACCAACCCCCTGGACAATACCCTTTACTGAAATCAAACACCTTGTAATTGGCAATTGACAACCCCGGACCTTTCTGTTATAAGTGGAAACCCTTCCGGATTTCCCTTTTGAGCTTAACATGATTATACCAGTATATTCTTTGTTTTAGCAATACCTTCCATGGCATGACGTGTTTCGGCATAAACAATATCTGGTGCAAAGATTGTTATAATTATTACTTAATTTAGTTGTATCCTGCGCAAAAAACAGGACCTTAAGTCCTGTTTTTTACGAAATAATGAAACTTTTGTTGTATTTTCAGATTATTCACAATTGTTGACGTTGTGTGGATAAATCTGTGGGTAACTTTTTATCAAAAATCTGCAATTTCGTCTCCATCTCAATAATCTGTCTGTTCTTGTTTAACAGTTTACGCGCATACCTGGTATTGCTCTGCTGAAGTTTGCGGTTCTCTTTTTCAAGTTTTGATAATTCATCATACTTTTCTTTTTCGATTCTTTCAATCAGGTTCATTAATACCCGCCTGCTAAACCGGAGCTGTTCGATTTTCCCCTCCAGCTCCCTGATTTTGGCTTCCAGCAGTTTAGAGCGGTCATTTCCCATCCGGTAACCCCTCCCAAATACTTCTAACTATAGTATATGCGGGAAAGAGGTGGTTTAGACATGAGTCCGACGGGTCAGAACCTGAATTTGTCTCCAATACGCCTTACAGTTTCTTGAATCACACCTTCATCCTGGACCAGGGCTATCCGGACATAGCCCTCTCCCTGGCTGCCAAAGGCAATTCCGGGTACCATAGCGACTCCGGTTTCCCTGAGGACATCTTCGGTAAACTTCTGTGATGAAGTATACCCCTTTGGCAGCGGAGCCCATACAAACATGGTTGCCTGGGGCTTGTCCATCACCCATCCGGTTTTGGCAAGCCCGTCAATCAGAATGTCCCTTCTGGCTTTATAAGCAGCCGCATTCCGCTGAGTTATGTCCTGGGGCCCGCGCAGTGCGGCAATTCCTGCCATCTGGATGGGTAAAAATACTCCATAATCAATATTGGATTTTACCCTTGCCAGTGCCTCGATGATTTCACTGTTTCCCACCACAAAGCCAAGCCGGCACCCAGCCATGTTGTAGGTCTTAGATACTGAATGAAATTCCACGCCGACTTTAATGGCATCCTTTGATTCCAGGATGCTTGGCGGCCTGTACCCGTCAAAAGCAAGTTCCGAGTAGGCAATATCATGGCAGACAACTATGTCATACCGTAAGGCAAACTCAACTGCCCGTTCAAAGAAGGCAGAATCAGCAACAGCAGCTACCGGATTGTTGGGATAATTAAGAATCATCATATTGGCATTCCGGGCAATGTCTTCCGGAATAGCATCAAAGTCAGGCAGAAACTGATTTTCCTTTTTAAGAGGCATGTGGTAAACCTGACCACCGGCCAGTGTAACTCCGGCGCTGTAAACCGGATATCCCGGATCCGGTACCAGGGCTATATCCCCGGGGTCCAGCAGGCAGAGCGGCAGATGCCCCAGTCCGTCCTGCGAACCCATCAGTACCAGGACCTCTGTTTCCGGGTCCAGCTGTACCCCAAATCTCTCTCCATACCACCAGGAGATTGTCTCCCTAAGCTCCCTGGTCCCTTTCGATGTTGGATATCCGTAATTATTGAGGTTCTCCGCAGCCTCCTGGAGGGCATGAAATATGTGCGGCATTGGCGGCATGTCAGGGCTGCCAATCCCCAGGTCTATTATCGTTATACCCCTGGCAGCAACTTCTTCCTTAATTTTATCTATTTCAGCAAATATTGCTGACTTCATTCCTTCCAGCCTCTTTGATTTCTTCAAGTCATTTTCCCCCTATTGCAGTTAGTTCAATATTCTGTTCATAAACCTAATCATGTTTTCACCCATGATTCCTTTAATCTCTTTTTCAGTATAGCCCCGGTCCAACAGCCCCTCAGTAATTGCCGGGTAACAGGTACAGTCATTAAGACCTGCAGGAGTCTCCTCTATCCCGTCGAAATCTGAGCCAAGGGCAATAACATCTGTCCCTGCCAATCCGGCCACATGATCAATATGGTCCAGGAGGTCACTAATACCGGTCTTTCCCTTGCCCAGGAACTCAGGGACAAAACTTAATCCAAAAATCCCCCTGGTTTCCGCAAGGGCTTTAATCTGTTCATCACTCAGGTTCCTGGGGTGATTGCACAGGGTACGGCAGTTAGCATGTGATACCATAACAGGAAACTTTGATATTTCCAGTACATCCCAAAAGCCGGCCTCAGATATATGGGCCAGGTCGATGATCATTCCCAGCCTGTTCATTTCCTGGACAACATTTCTGCCGAAACATGTTAGCCCACCACCGGTAATTTTTTCGCTAACTCCGTCAGCGATGTCATTTCTCTGGTTCCATGTCAGTCCAAGAAAACGAACACCCAGTTTGTAGAATATGCGGAGTGCCGAAATATCACCATTTATAGCCTCCCCGCCTTCTATTCCCATAACTGCAATTATCTTGCCGCGTTTCAGCTCCCTTTTAATTTGTATCATATTAAGTCCGGGACACAGTATATGGCTACAGGAATCAATTTCCGTAGATAAAGTATCAATCAGGTGCAGAGTCCTCGACAGGGAACGGTAAGGTTTGAAAATACTTTCTATAAACAGGGCAAAAAACTGGACTCTGATGCCGCCTTCCTGGAGTTTTTGAATATCAACATGTCCTGTTTCATTATATTGTCCCAGTTTCGTCTTACCCCTGGCAACCTGGAGAACCGTATCACAATGACAGTCTACAACCGTTAATTTTCTGTGCAGGTTCAGGGCATCTGTGGAAACAGTTTTTTTTACCATCATATCAGTCCTTTTCAAATTTCATTGACAGCGCCTTTTAATGACAATATATGATGGAAAAACCTGTTTATTCTATAGAACAAACAGGTTATGGTTCTCACTTATAAAATTGTATCAGTAATTCTGGTTTTCAGCAGCAACCATCAATTACCTGGGCTCAACAATAAGTTTAATTGCTGTCCGTTCCTCTCCATCAATAATAATGTCAGTAAAAGCCGGGATACAAATCAAATCAACTCCACTGGGCGCTACGAATCCTCTGGCAATAGCAACAGCTTTAACAGCTTGGTTTAAAGCACCGGCGCCAATTGCTTGAATTTCTGCTCCACCGCGTTCCCTGAGGACACCGGCGAGAGCTCCTGCTACTGAATTTGGGTTGGATTTTGCTGAAACCTTCAATACTTCCATGAACAGAACCTCCTTAATTGAACGATTCAATTTAGCCGTTTTCTTTATAAACGAATATATTCGATAATTAACTAAAAATTCCTCTTTTTCTCAAACAAATATTTCAGACTACTTTAAAAATTAGATATAATTAATATCTTTAGTATCTTATATTAAATATTCTTTTAATATTCTATATTAAATATCCTATTGATACTTACTGCATGGCCTGTATCTTCATCAACTTCAATGACAACTGCATTAAACTGGAATGGGCCGTCAGCAGACTCAAATCTGACCGGCATTTGTGTCAGGAATTTCTTTAAAGCAATATCTACTTTTACCCCTATTATCGAATTAAGGGGTCCGGTCATCCCAATATCTGTGATATATGCCGTTCCTCCGGGGAGTATCCTTTCATCAGCGGTCTGTACATGGGTATGTGTACCGGCTACTGCTGAGACTTTACCATCAAGATACCAGCCGAGGGCAATTTTTTCTGAAGTGGCTTCAGCATGAAAATCCACAATAACTATTTTTGTCCGGTCACTTATTTCATTAAGAATCCCGTCAACAGTTCTAAAAGGACAGTCAAGGTTCGAAAGGTATACTACCCCGGATAGGTTGATAACTCCTACATTAATACCGTTTATATTAAATATACCATAACCTCTACCCGGAGTACCCGGAGGATAATTGGCAGGCCTTATAATCCTTGGCTCTTTATCTATGTGGCTGAGTATCTCTTTTTTGTCCCAGACATGGTTTCCCATTGTCAGGACATCAATACCATAATCAAAGAGTTCTTTGGCCGTAGAAACATTTATGCCATTTCCGCCGGCTGCATTTTCTCCATTGGCAATAATCATGTCCAGACTGAGTTCCTGTTTAATTGTACTCAGATTTTCCCTGACCGCCTGCCTTCCGGGGCGGCCGAAGACATCACCGATTACTAAGATACGCAAAGAATCTGTCCTCCATTTTATTTATTGAATACCAATACTCTGCCGTCCTCCCTGAAGGCAATCAGGTTTTTCCCGGGGTATGATATCTTTATGTTTTCCAGCATGTGCTCTATTAGTTCTTCCTGCATTAACAAGTCTTCTTCCAGCAGGTAGTCGTTTTTTTCAAAAATCAGATCTGTTTTAAAGTTGCAGTGGACCAGTTCAATAAGCATTGCTAATTCTTCCTGAGTCAAGGTCCCTACATCCCTTATTATCTCCAACATGGTAAACTCTTCACAGGGATTAAACCTTACTTCCGTAACCTGGGGGATCCTGTCCTCAAGAGCGTTATATGCCTCAATACTTGCAACTACTACCTCTTTAAAATTAACCAGTTTTTCTTCATCTAATACACACGAAAAAATAAAAGTAAACCTTAACTGCTGAAGTACAGGGTCGTAATTTACGGTACCCAGTTCGGGATAGCGAACTAAAATTGATATTAATAGGCCTATACTGTCTGAGACTTCATCCTGGGGAGCTGTCTTGTAGTTCAGTTGCATCTTCGTCACCTCGCAAAATATTCAATTTCAAAGAATT
>JAENZJ010000024.1 GCA_016841325.1 Thermincola carboxydiphila | reverse complement strand
ACTTCTGCTCTCCGCTGCTCTCTCAAGCGCGGATTTTCATCTTACCACGTATGGCTCTGTCAGGTCAACCGGTGTTTTCTGGATAGATAATTATGCTGTTTTGTAACCGGGTTGATCATGAAAACCGGGATCAGTCTGTGCCCCGCTTGTGGCCTTTCGTGTGGCATCGACATTGACTAATATAGCATAACAGTAAGCCTCTTGTCAACAACTTTTCTCAAAAATATACATTCATTCTGTGATATTGTTTCCCAGTCTGTTCGACTCCTTAAAAACCCTAAGTCAGGTATCTGTATAATGGGGTAAAGGCATTTTACAATCCAGTCTTCGCAGTAATACCGGCATACCTAACGGGCTCCCTGCGAATTAACGCAACGAGCCCGTTATTCTCCCCAGATGACCCAAAAAAGCGGAGCGTCTTATATATGTTGAGGTTTATTTGGCAACAAGTTTTCTCGTTACTTCCTTTACCTTTTCATAATCGACCGGTGTCTGTACCCGAGCAACACCTGACTCCACTGCTGCCCTGGCCACCGCTGCAGCCACCTCAGGAGCTACCCTGGGGTCAAAAGCCTTGGGTAAAATGTAGTCACTCCGCCTCTCATCATCATCAATCAATCCTGCTATAGCGTATGCTGCAGCCACCTTCATTTCTTCATTTATATCAGATGCGCGTACATCAAGAGCACCCCTGAATATCCCCGGAAAAGCCAGTACATTATTGACCTGGTTGGCATAGTCGGATCGACCGGTGCCTACCACAGCCGCACCTGCTGCCAAAGCATCTTCAGGGTTAATTTCCGGAACAGGGTTAGCCATTGCAAAGACAACCGGGTCATGGTTCATAGTTGCAACCATTTCCCGTGTTAAAACTCCGGGAGCAGAGACACCGATAAACACATCAGCCCCTTTAATGGCATCAGTAAGGGTCCCCCTGATTTTTTCCCTGTTAGTTACCTCAGCCATGGCAGCCTGAGCCGGGTTCATCCAGTCCTCACCCTCACAGACCACCCCAAAGCGATCAACCAAAACCGTGTTCTTCAAACCTGCCTCCAGCAGCAATTTTGTAATAGCAATACCTGCTGAACCTGCTCCGTTTAAGACAAGCTTAATTTCATCCAGTCCCTTGTTAACTACCTTGAGGGCATTAATCAGAGCTGCCAGAACCACCACCGCTGTCCCGTGCTGGTCATCATGGAATATCGGAATACCGGTTTCCTTCTTTAAGCGGGCCTCAATCTCAAAACACCGGGGTGCAGATATGTCTTCCAGGTTCACCCCGCCAAAGCTTGGTTCCAGTGCCTTGACTACCCTAACGACTTCATCCACATCTTTTGTGCCAATACATAATGGGAAGGCATCTACTCCGGCAAATTTTTTAAAAAGAACACATTTCCCTTCCATGACCGGCATCGCCGCAAGAGGCCCAATGTCTCCAAGGCCAAGAACAGCAGTCCCGTCAGAGATTACAGCTACCATGTTCCCTCGGGCCGTATAATCATATACCGCATCAGGATTCTGATGAATAACTTTACACGGTTCCGCAACCCCCGGCGTATATGCCAGGCTCAATGCATCCATGCTGTCAACTTCAACTTTACTAATTACTTCAATCTTTCCAACCAGGTCTTTATGCAGCTTTAGTGCCCTTTCCTTAAGGTCACTCACTCTTTACCGCCCCCCTTTATTTTCTGAACCAACTCCTGATACCGTGTATTGTCGTGTCTCTGTTTAACTGGGCTATGGCTGTCGTCAGGGGTATCTTTTTGGGACATGCCTCAATGCAGTTTTGGGCATTACCGCAGTCCGTGATACCCCCTTCTCCCATTATTGTTTCCATGCGCTCTTCCTGGGTCATGGCTCCGATAGGGTGCTTGTTGAAGCGTAGTACCTGGGCAAGAGGCGCCGGCCCAATAAACTTTGACCGGGAATTAAAATTTGGACATGCTTCATAACAGCAGCCACAGGTCATACAGCGCGAAATTTCATACATCCATCGCCTTTCCCGTTCCGGTACCCGGGGACCGGGTCCCAGGTCAAAAGTACCGTCAATATTGACCCAGGCCTTAACCTTTTTCAGGTGCTCAAAGAGAACTGCACGGTCAACCTTGAGGTCCCGCACTACCGGGAACTTGCTCAGCGGTTGCAGCGTAATCGGTTGTGGCAGTTTATCAATTAATGCACTACAGGCCTGCCTGACATTGCCGTTAATAACCATTGTACAGGCTCCACATACCTCTTCCAGGCAGGAACAGTCCCAGACTACAGGTGTAGTTTTTTCGCCGTTTACATTAACCGGGTTTTTCCGGATTTCCATTAATACCGATAATACATTCATATTTGGTTTATATGGAACTTTAAATTCTTCCCACCTGGGTAAATCCCTGCTGCCATTTTGTCTTTTTATTTTGAGATGTATAGAATCAGGCATATTAATTCCCCCATCAATCATATTTTCTGGCCCTGGGTTTAAGGAGCGAAACATCGACATCTTCATATTCGAACCTGGGGCCGGATTCAGTCCAGTATGCCTTGGTTGTTTTAAGCCACTGGTCATCATTGCGCTCAGGGTAATCAGGCATGTAATGTGATCCCCTGCTCTCCTTCCGGTTATAGGCTCCAAGAGTGATCACCCTCGCTAATTGAAGCATATTCCATAACTGCCGGACAAAGGGCATGACATCATTGGCCCAGCGGCCTGTATCGTTAATACCGATATTTTTATACCGCTCCGTCAGTTCCTGCAGCTTTTCATCAGCCCTTAAGAGGTTCTTTTCATACCTGACCACACCTACATCGGTGATCATGGTTTCACCCATTTCTTCATGGATGATATAGGGGTTTTCTGTGCCATCCATATTATAGATTGACTGGGTAATTTCCGTTTGACGGGCCAATTCCCTGTCAAAGATTGATTGGGGGGTATCTGCGGCCGATTTCTGCATACCCTTTATATATTTGATGGCATTGGGTCCGCATATGTAGCCGCTATAAGCAGCTGAAAGCAGGGAGTTGGCTCCCAGGCGGTTAGCTCCGTGATACATATAGTCACATTCCCCTGCTGCAAACAGGCCCGGGATATTAGTCATATGGTTCCAGTCAACATACATCCCGCCCATGAAATAATGAGGGGCCGGGAATATTTTCATGGGAACCTTAACGGGGTCCTCACCATAGAAATTGCGATATATCTCCATAATTCCGCCAAGACGTACCTCCAGGAATTCAGGGTCCTTATGAGTCAGGTCCAGATAAACCTGGTTTTTACCGTCGATTCCTAACCCCATTTCAACACAAACCTTATAGATAGCCCTGGAGGCTATATCCCGTGGTACCAGGTTGCCATAAGCCGGATACCACTCCTCCAGGAAGTACCACGGTTTACCGTCCTTATAAGTCCAGATGCGCCCCCCTTCACCCCGTGATGCTTCAGACATCAGCCTTAGCTTATCATCACCCGGCATTGCCGTTGGGTGAAACTGTACAAATTCACCATTGGCAAACGGAACTCCCTGCTGGTAAACCGCTCCGGCAGCACTCCCGGTGCAAATGACGGAGTTAGTGCTTTTACCATATATCATGCCTTCTCCGCCTGTAGCCAGGATTACGGCATCGGCCCGAAAAGCATGTATTTCCATTGAATTAAGGTCCTGTGCAGTTATCCCGCGGCATATTCCCTCATCATCAATTACTGCAGAAAGGAACTCCCAGCCAATGTATTCCTTAACTTTACCTGCTGCGATCCACTTCCTCACCTGTTCATCAAGAGCATACAGCAGTTGTTGCCCGGTAGTCGCTCCGGCAAAAGCTGTTCTCCGGTTTTTTACGCCACCAAATAGTCTGAGGTCAATAAATCCTTCCGGAGTCCTGTTAAACATAACTCCCATACGGTCAAAGGCATAAATAAGTCCGGGAGCTGCTTCCACTAATCCTTTAACAGGGGTCTGGTTAGCGAGGAAATCTCCTCCCACAATGGTATCTTCAAAGTGCTGCTGAATACTGTCATTTTCACCCTTGGTATTCAGCGCTGCATTGATGCCTCCCTGAGCACAGAGGGAGTGTGAACGTTTAAAAGGCACCAGGGAAAAAGCTTCCACTTCAGCACCTGCTTCTGCAGCCTTGATTACACTCAAGAGCCCTGCCAGCCCACCTCCGATAACAATGACTTTCATCCAAATACACTCCCTTCTATCCTGCTAAGGCGATTAATTCAATGGTACCGACACCGGACATTATAAAAAACAGTGCCGTACATACATTCTGTAAAATCTTTTGAGACCTTGGCCCCAGTGTAATTCCCCAGCTGATAGCAAAGGTATAGATACCATTGGAAAAATGAAAAACTGCAGCTAAAAGCCCCACTAAATATATAATGAAGAAAAGCGGTTGGGACAAGATGCCGTTCATAAACTCATATGATATTTCAATACCGGCTGCAGCCCTTGCAATTCGGGCTGTATAGGCATGGTAAAGTACGAACAGGAAAGTAATTATCGCGGTGATGCGCTGAAGATAAAACATATAGTTGCGGAAGTACTTATATTGAAGCACATTATTCTTTGAAAGATATACATAATATAGTCCCAAAATCGTATGAAATGCCAGAGGTATTGCTATCAGCAGTATTTCGATGGGAACCAGAAAAGGAATTTGCTGGAATGCTTCAATTTTTTGGTTATAATACTCCGGTCCTTTAAGGGCAAAGGAATTGGTTATCAGGTGTTCCAGCAGGAAAACCCCTATTGGAATGATCCCGGTCAGTGAATGTATTTTTCTTTCCAGAAAATTACCGGTTATAAGTCCCATGACTCACTTCCTCCCTTCAGGGAATTGAATTTTATTCACCCTGATACTGTTTACGACCCATACTGTATAAATCTCCCCCATGGGCATCATTGACCACAATCACCGGAAAACCCTCGACTTCGAGACAGTAAATGGCTTCCGGACCCAGCTCAGGATAAGCAACAACTTCAGATTTGACTATGCGTTTGGAAATCAGGGCTGCTGCTCCTCCTGTGGCTGCAAAGTAAACTGCCTTATTTTTTTTGATGGAATCAAGCACTTCCTGGGAACGCAGGCCCTTACCAATCATGCCCTTCAGACCCAGATCCAGCAGAGCCGGCGTATAGGCATCCATACGCCCACTGGTCGTGGGCCCAGCAGAACCTATGACCTGTCCCGGCCTGGCCGGAGAAGGTCCCACATAATAGATTATCTGGCCTTTAAGGTCAACAGGCAGTTCCTTTCCTTCCTGTATCAATTCAAACAGTTTTTTGTGTGCGGCATCTCGCCCCGTATAAATAATGCCATTCAGAAAAACCAGGTCTCCTGCCCTGAGTTTCTCAACAACATCATCTGTCAAGGGCGCCGCCAATGTATATTCAGCCAATCAGATCACCCTCTCTCATAAAATAATACTTTTATGCCGTGCTGAATGACAGTTAATGTTCACAGCCACCGGCAGGCTTGCGATATGTGCCGGAAAAATCTCCACATTGACAGCCAGAGCAGTTGTCCTCCCGCCAAGTCCCTGGGGTCCGATTCCCAGCTTGTTTATCCTCTCCAGAAGTTCCTCTTCCAGTGCAGCTATTGAAGAGTCATCATGGCGCCGGTCCAGCGGCCTGAGAAGGGCCTGTTTGGCCAGAAGGGCTGCCTTTTCCATGGTGCCTCCGATACCGACCCCTACAACAATGGGCGGACAAGGATTAGAACCGGCTTTGTCAACAGTCTCGATAACAAAGTTCTTCACACCTTCAACTCCCTGGGCCGGTTTCAGCATCCTGACCCCGCTCATGTTTTCACTGCCGCCTCCCTTTGGAGCTATAGTGATCTTTAATTTATCCCCTGCTACCAGGGTGGTATAAACTATGGCGGGAGTGTTATCACCGGTATTTTTTCTTTCCAGGGGATGCCCTACGATGGATTTTCTCAGGTAACCCTCAGTATAACCCTGGCGCACCCCTTCATTTATTGCATCTTCCAGGACACCGCCTTCAATGCGGACATCCTGACCCACTTCCACAAAAAACACTGCAAAACCAGTGTCCTGGCACATGGGCATACGTTCTTCCCTGGCTATTTTCGCATTTTCAATCAACTGGTCGAGAATGCTGATACCAAGGGGAGAAACTTCCTGTTCCCGGCTTTTTTTAAAAGCCTCCAGAACATCTTCCTCCAGATAGTAATTTGCTTCCTGGCATAAACCACTTACTACGCTGACAATGTCCTCATATTTAATTGTTTTCATTTAAACCCCCCCAATACCTTTCTATACATAAATCATTGCAAATACCATGCCAGACTGTAAGCCCCTTTGTTTCTGCGGTTTTCCGCAGTTCGCTTACTCCTGAATATTTTAATTTTTATAAAAAGTTCAGATTAGACAGCTCATTAATCTTACTGTCATAAGCCATTCTAATTATTTTAACAATTATTCTAATTTTTAGAATAATATAGTGTGCCCATTGTATTTTATTTTTCAATAACCGAATTTTTTCATCTTATTATACAGAGTTGCCAAAGATATCCTCAGGGTTGATGCTGCCTGCTTTTTGCCTTCCAGGCTGCCTCCGAATTCATCAAGAGCACGTTTGATCATTTTCTTTTCCATCTCTTCAATAGGGACAATCTCACCGGGACACCAGGAACCTGTCTCTGCCGGTTTGGCCGCCAGTTGCCCGATATGCAGGTGGGTAATGACCTCTTCCCCGCTGTCCATTTTTATAATAGCCCGCTCCAGGATGTTTTCAAGTTCCCGTACATTTCCGGGCCAGTGGTAGGCATAAAGGCGTTCATAAGCTTTTTGAGATACCCCTTTAACTTTTTTGCCAAGTTTGCGGTTAAACCTGCCAACATAATAATTTATTAACAGCTTCAGGTCTTCTTTACGCTCCCTCAGTGGAGGTATGTGAAGCTCAACTACGTTAAGTCTGTAATAGAGGTCCTCCCTAAATTCACCCCTCCTGACCATTTCTTTCAGGTTCCGGTTGGTAGCGGCAATTACCCGGACATCGATCTTAATGGTAACTGACCCACCAATTCGCTCTATTTCTTTTTCCTGAAGGACCCTGAGAAGTTTTGCCTGTAAGGAAAGGTTCATGTCACCTATTTCATCCAGAAAAATAGAGCCTCCCTGGGCCAGTTCAAATTTGCCCAGCTTTGTTTTCGTCGCCCCCGTAAAGGCGCCTTTCTCATGTCCGAAGAATTCGCTTTCCAGTAAAGACTCCGGTATAGCAGCACAATTCACTTTGATAAATGGCGCTCCACTGCGGTTGCTGGCCTTGTGCAGGGCATGGGCAAAAAGTTCTTTTCCGGTCCCGCTTTCTCCATAAATGATTACAGTTGAATCTGTCAATGCGGCTTTTCTACCCATCAGCTTGGCTTCAATCATACCCTGGGAACGTCCCGTTATATCATCAAAAGAGTATTTGCTGCCACTAACCTGCCCCAGCCTGTTTTGCAGGCTGCGGATCATGTTACAGCTGTTTTTCAGTTCTTCCATGAGTTTCATTATGTCAGTGATCGGTTGAAAAGATACCACTGCACCATATATACTGCCATCGATTTCTATCGGACATGCATTAGAGATAACCTCCGAATCAGATCCGCCCACCTGTTTCCTCTGGCCGGTTACCGGCTTCCGGGTAAGTATGGCCTGGGCCAGGGCCCCATCAGGTGACACCTCAAAAATGTTCTGCCCAATCCGGGTCTCTTCCGGTATGCCTGTAACCCTGCTGAAAGCCGGGTTGACATATTTGATAAGTCCGTTCATATCGGCAACTTCTATTGCCTCCTGTACAGAATTAAGAATGGCAGAAAGCTCGCCCTTTATTTTTTTAATCTCCAGCAGTTTCTCTTTTTCTTCCAGTATCAGCATCATCAGGTCAGCAGCCTGGGCCTCCATTACTGCTGTATCCCCATGCTTTACGTGATGAATCCTGCTCTGGACTTCATTTTGACCGGTTGCTTCTATGATTACGTCAATACCGGGTTTTCTAATAAGTTCCACAAAGTCGGTTGTATTAAAAACTCCGTCCTTTTTAGCCAGCAGTACCCCCGGGGCATGAGGGTTTTTGTCAGCAATCCCGACAATGTTGATATGCTCCATGGTTTTCAGCATCCTGTAAAGTGTCGCCCCTCCGGAACCGGCGCCCACTATGGCAACATTAAAAACAGCCAACATACTCCCCCCTTCCCGGAAATCTTATCACACATCCTGACCCCCAAAGTAATACACCTCTTCTTTGAACCCTCCGGCAAATATACCCTGTAACACCGCCACTGCTGCGCCATAAAGGTCAACCTGCCCGGCAGCAATCCGCCTGGCCGCGTTTCGGAGTGGTCCCTGCTGCAGCCCTTGTTGTTCTACCCATTCTCCAAACAAAGAGACTATTGTTCCCGACAGTTCATCCAGGACACGCTGCCGCCTTTTCTCTTCCAGTTTACCGCTCTCGGACAGGTATTGGCAATGCTTTTCTATGGCCTGGGCCAGCTCACTGACACCCTGCCCATTGATTGTTACCGTCTCAACCACCGGAGGACACCAGGGCGCGCCATGACAGTTTGTTTCAACCATTGCCCTGACCTCTCTGGCCATTCGCCTGGCCCCGGGAAGGTCGGCTTTATTTAATGCAAATACATCGGCAATCTCCATTATTCCGGCCTTGATGGTCTGGATACTGTCACCCGCACCAGGTGTCAGGACAACTACAGTGGTATCTGCAATTTTCATGATTTCCATCTCAGACTGCCCGACTCCGACAGTTTCTATTAAAATAATGTCTTTGCCGCTGGCCGCCAGAATCTGGGCCACTTCCCCGGTAGCCAGGGCCAGTCCTCCAAGACTGCCCCTGGTACCCATGCTGCGGATAAATACTCCGGGGTCTGTGGCGTGCTGCTGCATCCGGATACGGTCCCCAAGAAGTGCGCCTCCGGTAAAGGGACTGCTGGGGTCAACTGCGATAATGCCCACAGTCAGCCCCTTCCGGCGATACTCAGTGGTAAGCCGGTCTACCAAAGCACTCTTTCCCGCACCCGGAGAACCGGTGATGCCAATAATCAGGGCCTTTGAACCCTGCGGCCGCAAACCCGTCAGCAGCCTATACCTCCGGGGGTCCTTGTTTTCAACCATGGTAATCGCCCGGGCCACCGTCCTCCGGTCTCCGGAAAACACCTTTTTCAGCATCTCCTCCATTAATACCACCTGCAATTCTCCGGTTAAATATATGCTAAATTTTAGCCACGCATCTTCTGGATTGCTTCCTTAATTTCGCTGACAGATGCCTCCTCCTCAATAGTTGAGAGATCGCCCAGTTCCGCATTTGACCATAGGGTGCGCATAACCCGGCGCATAATTTTCCCACTGCGGGTCTTGGGCAGCATTTTAACGAACTGAATATCCCGCATAACCACTATTGGACCCATGGTGTTACGCACATGTGATATCAACTCTTTGGTCAGTTCCTCTGAGGGTTCATAACCTGCCTTTAGCACCACAAAAGCACAGGCTACCTCACCACGAAGTTCATCAGGGACACCGGATACACCACTTTCAGCTACAGCCTCATGAGATATCAGGGCATTTTCTACCTCAATTGTACCTATCCGGTGGGCAGCAATTTTCATTACTTCATCAGAACGACCGGCAAACCAGATATATCCGTCTTCATCCATTGTGGCTGCATCACCGCAGTAGTAGGCCCCCTTTGTGGCCGGATATTTCTCCCAATATGCGCTTACATAGGTTTCGGGGTCGCCCCAGAGGGTGGATACCAGACCGGGGAACGGCCTTTTAATGAGCATGGCGCCCTTCTCCCCGATTGGGGTCTTTTCACCGGTCTTATCATCAACAATTTCCATCACCAAGCCGGGAACCGGAATACCGGCCGAACCTGGTTTGATGGGGATCATCCCTAGGCCATAGGGGTTGGCAAAAATCGGGCCAGAAGTCTCGGTCTGCCACATATGGTCAATAACGGGAATGCGGTTTTCAAAGACTTCTTCCTGGAGCCACTTCCAGGCCGCCGGATTCAGTACTTCTCCGGCACAGAAAATCCGTTTTACTGTACTTAAATCATGGCATTTGGCCTGGTCCAGACCAAGTCTCATCAGGCCGCGCACACCGGTAGGGGACAACCATAGTGCGGTAGCCTTGTATTTTTCCGCGATGGCCCACCACATGTCTTTACGGGGGTAATCAGGGGTCCCTTCATAGATAACCGATGTACAGCCGTGAAGCAGGGGGCCGTATACATTATAACTGTGCCCTACAATCCACCCGATATCTGAAGTACAGAACCAGATATCGGTTTCATTAAGCCCATAAATCCATTTGCCCATATTGTATACATACATCTGGTAGCCGCCGTGTTTTTGCACAGTTACTTTCGGTTTGGCAGTCGTTCCCGAGGTTGGAAGCATAAACAACGGTTCATTGGATTCCATTAGTTCCACTGTAGAACTCTGTCCTTCACCGCCGGCCAAGAAGTCATCCCAGAAAATGTCCCGGCCTTCCTTCATCTCAGGGTCAGTGCTCTTTTGCAGCACAACCACTTTTTTAATTTGGTCGGGCGGGCATCTGTCCAGACCCTCATCAACAATTTTTTTCAGGTTTACCGGTTTGCCCCGGCGCAGATTCTCATCCTGCAGGATCACATACTGGGCGCCGGAAATATTAACCCGGTCAGCTACCGCACCGGAAGAAAAACCGGCGAATATGACCACATGAATTGCACCTATCCGGGCACAGGCCAGCATTGTTGCGATGGATTCTATGCTGGTAGGCATATAAATGACTATTCGGTCACCCTTTTTTGCCCCCATGCCGCGCAGGGCTGCGGCAATCTTTTTTACCCTGTAGAGGAGTTCCGCATAAGTTACCGTATTCACCTCACCGGTTTCACCTGATTCGGCAATCAGGGCTGCCCGTCCGGCGCGCCCCCGCTCAATATTGTAATCCAGGCAGTTGTAACAGATGTTGGTCAGGCCGCCTTCAAACCACCTAAACGTCGGGTAGTCCCATGTGAATACCTTATCCCACTTCTTAAACCAGTGGATATCACCGGAAGCTTTAATGGCTGCATCTTCCCAGAAACCTTCCGGATCTTCCTCAGCCCATTTCATAAAGGCTCTGACGTGCGGCGGGATCAGACCGGTTCCCAGTGTCTGCACTCCCTCAAAATTGTGTCCCATTCAAATACCTCCTACAAGTTTTGGTAAATGTGTCAGTACCTCTCCCCCCGCAACACGCATATCACAATTGTTTAAACTAGTCAATAACCACTAATACTTCTCCCGCTGATACGGTCTGGCCTTCTTTAATCTTTATTTCCCTGACGACACCCCCTTTTTTAGCAGTTATTTCATTCTCCATTTTCATAGCCTCAAGAACTGCCACGACATCTCCCAGTTTTACCAAGTCACCTTCTTTAACCTTAACGTTTAGGATCACACCCGGCATTGGAGAAACCACTGTGGTGCCCGCCTCATTTCTGGAAGCATCAACAAGAGCCGGTTTGGATGGCAGCGGCCTTATCGAAGGACGTGAAGCAACCGGTCTGGTCACTACTCCCTGTGGCTCTACGGCCTGCAGTGCAGACTCCCTTACTTCTTCCACGGTAACCAGGTAACTTTGGTTATTAATGGTTATTTTCAGTTTTTTCTTCATGATGACCCCCCCTATCTTATTGACCACCGGTCAATCATAAGCTTGTTAATTCCCATTAATCTCCAGGGAGTAAAATCATCAGCCACCACCTGCTTCTCCGGCTGAATATCTGTAATTGCCAGGTTCTGTCCCTGGCTGTTTCCATAAACGGCGACTGCTGCTCCCAGCACTGCTATGGTCTCCTGGGCAGGCGAATCCCCTGCTCTGGAGCTGCGCTTTTGCAGCAATGACTCCCTTATCCGGGAGAGGCTGATGATGTGACTTTGCCCCTCCTGATGAGGCTCCTCTATATGTTTCCTGACGAAGTTAGTATAAGCTCCGCCATTTAAAAAGACTTCATGGTCCAATACCAGGAGATGGAACGGTATGGTGGTAGGTACACCTTCAATGATAAATTCTTTAAGGGCCCTCTTCATCCTGATAATAGCCTCATTGCGGTCTTTTCCCCATACTATCAGTTTTCCAATCATAGAATCATAGTAGGGAGAGATGTGATAACCTGAATATACCGCACTGTCACACCTTACCCCAAAGCCCCCGGGAGGGCGGTAATAAGCCACCTGTCCCGGCCCGGGCATAAAGTTCTGCTCCGGGTCTTCTGCATTTATCCTGCATTCTATGGCATGACCCCTGATGACAACATCATCCTGGCAGAAGCTTAGGGGCTCACCTGCCGCAACACTGATCTGTTCTTTTACGATATCAACCCCGGTGATCAGTTCGGTAACCGGATGCTCTACCTGAACCCGGGTATTCATTTCCATGAAATAAAAATTGCCCTCTGTGGTATAGAGGAATTCTACCGTACCTGCACCAACATAGTCTACGGCCTTGGCCGCCATAATAGCTACTTCACCCATCTGCTCCCTTTTTTCCGGTGACAGGACAAAAGCCGGGGCTTCTTCGATCAGTTTCTGGTTACGCCGCTGCACGGAACAGTCGCGCTCTCCCAGGTGGACCACATTTCCGCTGCTGTCGGCTAATATCTGGAACTCTATATGGCGGCAGTCATCAAGGTATTTCTCTATATAAACCTCAGATGAACCAAAACAGGACAGTGATTCTGACCGGGCGCTTTTAACCGCATCCAGAATTTCTTCCCTGCTGTGGGCCACTCTCATACCGCGCCCTCCACCGCCTGCAGCAGCTTTGACCAGTACCGGATAGCCTATTTTTTCCGCCGTCCTGGCAGCCTCCTTGTCTTTATTAATTGGGCCGTCAGAACCGGGTACTACAGGCACTCCTGCCCGCAGCATCGTATCCCTGGCCACAGCCTTATCTCCCATTGATTTGATTGCTTCCGGGGAAGGCCCGATAAATGTGATCCCGTTTTCCCGGCACCTCCGGGCAAAATCCGGGTTTTCCGACAGGAACCCATACCCCGGATGAATGGCATCTGCTTTGGCTTCCCTGGCAACTTCAATAATAACCTCCTGATTAAGGTACCCTTTTGGAGATCCGATATCATAAGATTCATCAGCCATTTCAACATGAAGGGATTCTTTATCAACTTCGGAATGGACGGCAACTGTCCCGATATTCATTTCCTGACATGCCCTGATAATCCGTACAGCAATCTCGCCACGGTTGGCTATAAGCACCTTTCTGAACACTGCCATCCCCCCTTATAACGGAATATTGCCGTGTTTTTTACCCGGCCTTGATTCACGTTTGTTTACCAGCATATTAAGGCTATTAATGATCCTGTTTCGGGTGTCCCGGGGGTCAATAACATCATCCACCATTCCCTGTGAGCAGGCAATATAAGGATTGGCGAATTTTTCCCTGTACTCAGTTATTTTCTGTGCCCGTACTTCCTCCGGTTTCTCTGCATTGTTGATATCATCACGGAAAATGATATTGGCGGCCCCTTCAGGTCCCATAACGGCAATCTCCGCATTAGGCCAGGCAAGGGCAATATCAGCACCAATCGACCTGCTGCACATGGCCACATAGGCCCCGCCATAGGCCTTCCTGAGGATGATGCTGATCTTGGGAACTGTAGCCTCAGAATAAGCATACAGTATTTTGGCCCCGTGACGGATAATTCCCCCGTATTCCTGTCCGGTCCCGGGCAAAAATCCGGGTACATCCACAAATGTAATCAAAGGGATATTAAAAGAGTCACAAAACCTGACAAATCGCGCAATCTTATCAGATCCGTTGATATCAAGACACCCTGCCAGTACCCGGGGCTGGTTGGCTACTATCCCAACCGGCCGCCCATCTACCCTGGCAAACCCGGTGACCACATTTTCTGCAAAATAGCGGTGTACTTCAAACAGTTCACTGTTATCCACAACCGCACGGATAACATCCCTTACATCATACTGTTTATTCGGACTCTCAGGGACTATTGAGTCAAGCTCCCGGTCAAAAATGGGTTCGCGCGGCTCAACCCTGGGCGGGTCACTGAGGTTGTTCTGGGGAATGAATTCCAGCAGGTGCCGGATCATGTCCAGGCACTCATCTTCATCCTGGGAAACAAAATTGGCTACCCCGCTGGTCTGGTTATGGGTCATGGCCCCACCCAGCTCTTCTGTGGACACATCCTCACCTGTTACTGTCTTAATAACCTGGGGACCTGTGATAAACATCTGACTGGTATTGGCCACCATAAATATAAAGTCGGTAATGGCCGGGGAGTAGACCGCCCCTCCGGCACAGGGACCCATGATCACAGATATCTGGGGGATTACACCTGATGCCAGGGTGTTCCGGTAAAATATTTCCCCATAAGCAGACAGTGCAGATACTCCTTCCTGAATGCGGGCCCCGCCCGAATCATTAAGTCCGATAAACGGAGCACCCACCTTCATGGCCAGGTCCATTACCTTACATATTTTTAGTGAGTGTTTTTCACCCAGAGCCCCGCCATAAGTGGTAAAGTCCTGAGAAAACAGGTAAACCAGCCTGCCGTTTATCTTTCCGTAGCCGGTAACCACTCCTTCCCCCAGCTGTTCGTCACCCTCTTTGGCAAAATCGGGAGCAGGTCCCTGGACAAACATGTCAAGCTCCACAAATGTACCGGGGTCCAGTAATCGTTCGATCCGTTCCCTGGCGGTCAGCTTGCCTGCCATATGCTGGCGCTGTATCCTGCGTTCACCGCCGCCAATTTTTACTTTCTCCCGGCGTATCTCCAGTTCCGCGAATTTATCCTCTATTGTCATCAGGTTCACCCCCGCGTTCGCAAAGTTCGATCAGAGTACCATTGGTTGCCTTTGGATGAAGGAAAGCGATTCTGGCCCCGCCCGCACCCCTGCGCGGCTCTTCATCAATGAGGCGGACTTTTTTGGACTTCAGTGTACGCAAAGCTTCATCAATATCTGCTACCCGCAAAGCAATATGCTGTATTCCTTCACCCTGCCGGGCAATGAATCTTGCTATAGGACCGTCAGGTGACGTTGATTCCAGCAGTTCCAGCTCACTGTCTCCCACCGGAATAAAAGCCACTTTTACCTGCTGCTCCGCAACAACCTCCGTATCTGTTATCTTTAAACCCAGGATATCCTCATAAAGTACCCTTGCGGCGTCAATACTGGTTACCGCGATCCCAATGTGGTCAATCCGGCTGATCATGACACACCTCCTGTTGTACCGGTATTTTCATTGATGAAATCAAGCATTGCCTTTATCGGTGTGCCGGATGTGAATACCTCTCTAATACCTGCATCCTTCAAATCTTTGATATCCTCTTCAGGGATTACTCCTCCGCCCAGGACGATAATATCATCTATGCCTTCATTTTTTAAAAGTTCCATTACCTTGGGAAACAGATAGCTGTGCGCTCCTGAGAGACAGCTCAAGGCAATTACCTGTACATCCTCCTGTATTGCCGTCTGCACAATCTGTTCCGGGGTCTGCCTCAGACCGGTATAAATCACTTCCATGCCTGCATTCCGAAAGCCCTGGGCGATTACCTTGGCTCCGCGGTCATGCCCGTCCAGGCCGGGTTTTGCTACCAGTATCCGTACAGGGTTTGTCATAGCTCTTCCTCCTTCGTCTAAAGGCCCTCTGTGCTGGAACTACCATAATCAGAATATGGCCTTCTGCTGGTATTCACCGAAAACGTCCCTGAGTACATCACATATTTCCCCAAGAGTAGCATAGACCCTGACAGCATCAAGGATAGGGGGCACCATGTTGCCACTCCCCCTGGCGGCTTCCTTAAGCCTGGCAAGAGATCCGGAAACTGCCTGGTGGTCTCTCTCCTGTTTCAGCTGGTTAAGTTTTTGGCGCTGGTTCTCTTCCAGGACCGGGTCTACCCTGAGCAGGTTTTGGGGAGGTTTTTCCTCTATTTGAAACTTGTTGACTCCGATGACAACCCGTTCTCCTGATTCTATTTCCAATTGATACTTATAGGCACTGTCCTGAATCTCCATTTGCTGGAACCCTTCTTCGATCGCTCTGACAGCCCCGCCCATGGCCTCTATGCGGTTAATGTATTCCATGGCCGCCTTTTCCACCCGATTGGTCAGGTCTTCTATAAAATAGGAACCACCCAGTGGGTCTACAGTATCAGTAACTCCGGTTTCATATGCAACTACCTGCTGTGTCCTCAGAGCTATCAGGACTGAATCCTCAGAGGGCAGGGCCAGGGCTTCATCCCGCGAATTGGTATGCAGTGACTGGGTCCCGCCAAGAACTGCACTCAGGGCCTGATAGGCCACCCTGATTATATTGACATCAGGCTGCTGGGCCGTAAGGGTACACCCGGCAGTCTGGGTATGAAACCGCAGCATCAGGGACTTGGGGTTTTTGGCCCCGAAACGTTCCTTCATTATCCTGGCCCAAATACGGCGGGCTGCCCGGAATTTGGCGACTTCCTCAAAGAAATTCAGGTGGGCATTGAAGAAAAATGACAGCCTGGGGGCAAATTCATCTATATTTAACCCTGCTTTTATGGCTGCTTCCACATATGCAATTCCGTTGGCAATGGTAAAAGCCATCTCCTGGACAGCTGTTGAACCTGCCTCCCTGATGTGATAACCACTGATACTGATACTGTTCCAGTTGGGAAGATTAGTCGAACAATACTCGAATGTATCGGTTATCAGCCTCATTGAAGGTTCCGGTGGATAGATATAAGTTCCCCGGGCAATGTACTCTTTTAAAATATCATTCTGGATAGTACCTGAGAGCTGCTCCGGACTTACTCCCTGTTTCTCACCGACCGCAATATACATAGCCAGGAGAACTGCCGCCGGTGAATTAATGGTCATAGATGTACTCACCTTGTCAAGGGGAATGCCTTCAAAAAGAGTCTCCATATCTCTCAGGGAATCTATAGCTACTCCCACCTTACCCACTTCACCAAAGGCCAGGGGGTGGTCAGAATCATACCCTATCTGTGTCGGCAGGTCAAAAGCCACACTCAGCCCCATCTGGCCCCGGTCGAGCAGGTATTTAAACCTGCGGTTGGTCTCTTCAGCCGTCCCAAAACCTGCATACTGGCGCATTGTCCAGGTACGCCCACGGTACATCGTGGGCTGCACTCCCCGGGTATACGGGTACTCTCCAGGCATTCCCAGGTCTTCTAAGTAGTCAGTGCTTTCGATATCCAACGGGGTGTACACAGTTTCCACCGGAATTTCGGAATGTGTCAGAAACCGCTCTTTTCGTTCCGGAAACCTTGGCAGAACCTTTTCTTTTAAATTCTCTTCCCATTGTTCTTTGGCAGCAGCCAATTCTCTGTTTTTCTGTTCCATACAGTTTCCCCCTTTGGGTTATAGTGCTTTCTTCAAAAGTTCCGGGACCTCCCAGGGAAGCCGGGCCACATGAGCCCCTGAACCGCTTAAGGCTGCAACTTTACCGTCATATGTACCCATGCCTCGCTCAATGATTGCTCCCGCATGGCCCATTCTCTTGCCCGGAGGTGCACTCTTTCCGGCTAAAAAAGCGACCACCGGTTTAGTCATTTTACTGATATAGTCTGAGGCAACTTCCTCAGCATTTCCTCCGATTTCTCCGACCAGGACCACCGCTTCCGTTTCCGCGTCAGCTTCAAATCGCTCCAGGACATCAACAAATGAGAGTCCCACTATGCGGTCACCTCCCAGTCCGATGACAGTAGACTGGCCCATTCCGGCTGCAGACAGACTGTTTGCTATTTCATAGCTGAGTGTCCCACTGCGGGCCACAATCCCGATTGTTCCCGGTTTATATATCTGGTTTGGCATAATTCCGATTTTGCACTTGCCCGGTGATATTAGGCCAAAGGTATTGGGGCCCACCACGGTAATACCCTTATCAGCCGCATAAGCCATAATGTCCATGGCATCATGTACCGGGACATGCTCCGTAATAATGACAATGGTCTTAACTCCGTTTTCCATGTTTTCAAAGGCCGCGTCTTTAACTGCAGGAGCCGGGATAAAGAGAACAGCAGCATCAACCCCGCCCGCTGCCATGGCCTCGGCAACTGTATTATAAACAGGTACCCCGCCGACTTCCTGCCCTCCTTTACCGGGTGACACGCCGCCTGTAATATTGCTTCCATATTCCAGCATCTGCCGGGTATGAAACCTGCCCTGATTGCCGGTGATACCCTGTACCAAAACCCTGGTGCTTTCATCAATAATAATGGCCACATCAATTCCCCCCTTAAGATACTGCCGCTATTTCAACAGCCTTTGCCGCAGCTTCCCTGACATCACTGTAACTTTCAATTCCGATTCCCCGCAGGATGGCTATGCCCTCATCCTCATTGGTCCCACTCAGCCTGATCACAACCGGAACCGGAATGCCGGCGCTTTCCCTGACCCTGACAAAAGCCCTGGCTACCTCATCACACCTGGTAATGCCGCCAAATATATTGACCAGGATTACCTTGGGCTCTGTTGAAATAAGTATTTCAATGGCCTGGGCTGTTGCTTCGGAATCTGCACCGCCCCCGGCATCCATAAAGTTGCGCGGTTTTCCGCCAAAGTGTTCTATAATATCCAGGGTGGCCATGGTGATTCCTGCTCCATTGGCCATAACAGCAATATTTCCATCCAGTTCCACATAAGAAACGCCTATCTCATGGGCCTTTTTCTCCAGGGCGGTGCGCTCTTCCACAATAGGAGTCCCTGCCGGATAACGGAACCTGGCCTCATCATCGATGTTTACCTTGGAATCGGCAGCAATCAGTTCTTCACCACTGATGACCAGGGGATTTATTTCAACGAGTTCACAGTCATACTTCTTAAATACCTGATAGAGTTTTGTGAGCAGATCTGCCCCCTCTTTGGCCACATTACCTGCCAGTCCCAGCCGGCGGACAACTTCCCGGCAAAAATGCGGCATTACCCCTACTTCCGGGTCTATGTGCTTTTTTACTATGCTTTCTTCAGGAACTTCCTCTATGTCCATCCCGCCACTGGCTGAGGCTATAAGTACCGGTTTTCTGGCGCTCCCGTCAAGGGTTATGGAGAGATACAATTCCTTATCAATTCTGATCTTTTTTTCTACCAGCAGGGCTTCTGTCTTAAATCCCTTTAGGTCTGTCCCGAAAAGTTCTGCAGCCAGTTTACGCGCCTCATCAGGGGAGTCTGCAAACTTAATTCCCCCTGCCTTGCCCCTGCCTCCCGATAAAACCTGGGACTTAAGCACCACTTCTCCTAATTCTGCGGCAATGGCATAAACCTCATCAGGACCTGCCGCCACCTTCCCGGGTGGTACTTTAATACCGTTATGGGCAAAAATTTCTTTTCCCATGTATTCAAATAACTTCATTTGCCAGGACTCCTTTCGCATAACCTTTTAATGTGTCAAATTTACATCCACGAATGTTTCGGCGGGTTTTTACGGAAAAACTTATACAGATAATAGAGCAACTTATATGCCAGAAAAAAGAGAAAAATATTACAAGGCCGTTTTTTTCACTTAGTGGTCAAAATTTATCCCTCAGTAGAAAATCAGTTGCCCGGCGAACCGCGACTCTGCAATTTAGTGCAGGTATCAATCTGCATTATTTTGCATTGCATGCAGTGCTTTGCATGTTGTTTGGCTAAAAAAGAGGCAGTACGCCTCTTGACGTACTGCCTTTGTTCCACACTGACACAAGTTATTCCCCTATATCAATTTTACTAACGATAATATCAATAGTTAGTAAGTGTAATCCCGTTAAGTACTCAATCCGGTTTTTCAGCAATTCCTGAACCCGCCTTAACAGCCGGGGTATATTCATTCCGTGCTTCACCTGAACTGTAAGGTTGATACGCACCCCACCCTCACCCTGCTTTACCAGGGCCTTACCAACTTTAACCGGCACCCCTGATTCCTGCACTGTTCTTTTTATCAGCATATCAATGACATTGTCTGCGATACTGATTTTACCCAGCAGAAAATAAGTTGGCCGCACCAGGGTCTTCTCTACAGCCTTTTGGGGTTTTGGCCTGTTTTTTAACCTGAGCAGGACATGGACCGGGTCCAGCAAAATCCCGGAAAAACTCTTCCTGACTTCGGCAGTGGGAGCAGGTATAATATGTTTACCATATGTCTGACGCATATACCGGGCAACCTCTATATCCTTCTCTGTAGCAATATCTTCAATAGTTATTATTTTTATTGGTTCTGGCAGCCCCAGCCTGTTGGCAATCTTTTTCACCATATCAGCTGATGTGCCCAGGATCAATACCTTCCCCGGATTCATTGCCCTGATTAACTCAACTGCCTTTTGGGCATGGTCAGCATCGGTAAACAGCGCCGTTCTGACTGCACCCAGCATGGTACGCTGGCTTTTTGCGGAAACCCCTCCCAATATATTGCTGCCCTTAATTATGAGGCCATCATCAATAATAAAATCTATCCCGTACTCTCCAGCCACAAAAGCAGCCCGATGGCTCTTTCCGGTACCGCTGGGCCCTACCAGCGCATATACTTCCATAGCTGCCCTCCATGAATTCATTCTGTGCATATATTTTAATTGTACATTAATTCTTGTTTGTTTACAAACAGTAATGGCGCAAAGTTAAGTCCTTCTATAACTAAAGTAATTCAAAAAACCGAGAAGCAAACAAAATTCTGACTTAAATTTAAGAGAGTGGCAGATATGTTCCGGCCCATCCTGGAGGAATTTATCTACCACTCTCTTACAATAGTCAAAAAGGTTGAATGCCTCGTTTTTAGAACACTACTTATTTTTTTCCACCGTAATCGCACAATCGGGACATACATTTGCACAAATGCCACAGGCGATACATTTATCCATCTCAGGCTCAATTGTCGGTGTCCCATATACACCAAGCTGGTCAGACCACTTAAGGCAGTCTTTGGGACACTTTTCAACACAAAGCCCACAACCCTTGCACAATCCGGGGAAAACAGTCCAGTAACCTTTTTCTCCTTTATGGGAGAAGGTCTTTAATGCTACGCTCACAGTACTTACCTCCTTGTTATTGGGCTTTTTCCACCAGTTCCATCCCCCGGGTGATAGCCTTAAAATTAAGCTCCCTCAGTTTAGGGTTCTGTTCAAACTTGTACCCGAGCTTCTTTTCGATAGCCGCTCTGGCCTGGTCTTCGGAAACCACATTGGTAGCTTTGATAACAGCTCCCATGATAATAATGTTAAATACCCGCGGGTGCAGCTCGGTCCTTGATGTCTCCACAGCAGGGATGGCCAGGATTCGTCCTGCATTTTGGGGGATATCTTTTTCAACCCCTTCGATGGAGCTGTCATAAACAAAAGTTGTATTGCCGTCAACATACTGGCGGGTCCTTCTAACCGCACGGTCGCTCAGGGCAACAACAATATCAGCCGTCTGAAACTTGGGTGAACCGATCTGTTCTTCACCGATCTGAAGAAAAGCCACGGAAACCCCGCCCCTCTGTTCAACCCCGAAGTTGGGTATATAAAGGGCTTCTCTTCCTTCTTCATTTGCTGCTTCGGCTATTATTTGAGCTACTGACTGAACACCTTGTCCACCTTCCCCGGCCAAGGCAATTTTGATAGCTTTTGCCATGATTATTCGTCCCCCTTTTCAGCAGGGTTCTTAATTTCGCCTACTTTAAAATACTTTGGCATTTCCTGTTCAACAAATGCCCATGTATCCTTTGCATTAGTCCTCCAGTTGGTGGGGCAGCTGGCCAGTGATTCCACAAATGAAAATCCGTTTCCGGCCATCTGGTTTTCCAGAGCCTTTTTCAGATAACTCTTAAGCTGCTTAAGGTTGGCAATCGTTCCCCTGGCTACATAAGCACCTTCACGGGTAATTGCCGCTACCATCTCCGGTCCCTGGGTAGGATATCCTGACTGCTCAACATCCCTCCCGTATGGGCTGGTTTCAGTTTTCATCCCGGGCAGTGTTGTTGGCGCCATCTGGCCCCCGGTCATCGCATAATTACAGTTATTAACCAGAATCGCGGTGATTCTCTCATTTCTTGCAGCCGCATTCACCAGGTGCTGTGACCCGATGGCATAACCGCCGCCATCACCCATATATGCAATGCAGATGATATCAGGGTTAGCCCGCTTTATCCCTGTCATTACAGGAGTGGTCCTGCCATGGTGTGTCTGCACTGTATCTACATTGAAAAAGTCCCATGCTAGCAGGGAACAGCCAATATCACAGCCGAAGGCAACCCTGTCCTGAATTCCCAGCTCATCAATAGCCTCACCAAGGGCTTTTAATACCAAGCCATGCCCACAGCCCGGGCAAAATTTATGGGGTTTGGATTCAAGACGCCAGCTTTTGGGCATCTGTGGTAATGTACTCATTTTCTCTATTGCCTCCCTTCCCTATAGCAATCCTTTAACTTTGGCCACTATTTCTTCTGAGGTGATTCCAACCCCCGGTTTAAAGAGGGTATCCACATTCACGGTGGACCCAAAAATACCTTCTTTGGCCAGTTTGGCCATCTGTCCGAAAGCGGACTCAACAAATAAGAGGGTCTTTGTCTTGTCGGCAACTGACCTCAACTGGTCAGCAGGAAAGGGACGCAGGGTCACCGGTCTGAAGAAGCCGGCTTTCAGGCCCTCCTTGCGCAGTTCCTGCACAGCTCCTTTGGCTGCCCTGGAAACAACACCGTGGCTGACAACAACTACATCAGCATCATCACAGTCAAACTCCTGATACTCAATAATTTCCGGGGCACATTTCTGGTAGTCTTCCATATACCCGGTCAGAACTGCGAGCAGTTCTTCTTCGGTATTATATGTGTTCCTCACATGTACAGGTTCTTTTTTGCCATCGACCGCAGGCTTTCCAATGGCAGCCTCAGGCTTGACTAACTCAATACCCTTTTCTTCAGGGTCATAGATACTGAGGGATTCACGCATTTTTGCCTGATATCCGTCAGCCAGTACAAAGGTAGGGAAGCGGTATTTCCATGCTGTGTTAAATGCTTTAATGGTATAATCAAACAATTCCTGATGGCTTGAAGTTGAATAAACAATCCTGAAGCCTTCACCATTTCCCCCAAAGGTTGTCATGGTGACTTCCTGCTGAGAGTAAATAACTGTAGCAGTTGACGGGCCCCCTCTCTGCTGGATAACCACTACTGACGGAATGCGCATCATTTCAGCCATGGAAAGTGGTTCCTGCATCAGTGTATTACCGGGGCCGGCTGTAGCCGTAAATGCCTTTCTCCCTGAAAGAACTCCCCCCAAAGTGGTAAAGCCGGCAGACAGTTCATCTTCAGTCTGCAGAAATTTTCTCCCAAATTTGGGCGCCATCCGTGTCCAGTAATGCATAATTTCATTCTGTGGTGTGATTGGGTACCCGTACATTATGTCGGCTTTAGCAGCCAGGGCAGCCCAGGCAACAACTTCGTTACCGGTCATAAAGACTCGTTTCTCTCCCTGGATGGGCTTTTCGGACATTGTAATTTACACCTCCTGAAGTTATAACACCTTTATTTTATTATAAATGGGGAATCCTTTCTTTTACCAGAATGCATCCGCCATATAGCGGGTCAGAAAACGTATTGGATTGCCCACAAAATCTGTCTTTGCGGTTACCTCATTTTTTAAACTGATATCCATGTATGTAGCAATTACGGGGATATCCAGTACCCCTGCCGCAGCGGAGACTATCTGTGAGCCTTCCTGAACAAAATCCAGGGTTGTCTCATTTCCCAGGTGGGAGTTGTTGACAAGACCGTCCACCGGCCCCAGGCCCCTGACGTAATTTACGATGTCATCAACAGAAGCGGTCATCGGCCTTCCTATATTGATGACAACATATATTTTAAGGTCTGCTTCGAAGGCCCCTTCGATAAGGTTAAGTACCTTGACTCCCTCAACACCATAGCCGATATCCAAAATAATATCGCCCGGTCTCCTGAGGACCCATCGCATTTCAGGCTTAATGGTGCTTCCCGCTTCTCCCAGCCCAAGAGTTTCACCGGTTTCCCAGGCCACCACATCAATACCCATTTCCATAAGCTTTTTCCTGACAGGCCTAAGTGTATAAAACGGCTCCACCAGGTCAAGGTCGGTAATGGTAACCCTGCGCCCGCTATTATGTAATTCTATCGCCCTGTTAACGGCAACTTCACTTTTACCGCTGGCATATTCACCAATATAGGCTTCTAAAATTCTATCCTCTATGGGGATCCCCCCAGACGTGTTTCTTCTTATTATACAAAATATAAAAGGAAATTATCAGAAAAAATAGAACTTCTTTTATGATAAAAAAATAAAAGCTTGTACCTGAAGCAGGTTCAATCACTTAAAATTGAATCGCCCCTAAGCCTTCATAAATAATAGTATACTAAATGGGTTTACCGTAGTCAAGCTAAAATATTCCGTTTTCGGCAAATAGCCTACAATTTTCTCATTATTTCACAATAATTTGTTGAATTACTATTAATAATACTATTCCCGGGATCCCGAGAAACCCCACCGTCAGCGCTGTGACCGGGTTGAGAGGGATATGAAAATTTAGAAATGCCCCAAAGTAATTTATTACCAAGAGGACCAATCCTCCCACTATTCCATTGACCAACAGTTTCATAATCAGTTTGACGGGAACAACCATCACTCTTCCCACCAAGTAAAGCAGCAGCAGCCCCAGGACAAAAGCCATAACAATATTCAGATCCATATTTTCACCTCCCAGCTGATTCTTAACAAAAGCCTGTCAGCCAGACCGCCAATTAATTTTATTCCAGAAGATCTTTGGGTACATCCAGTGTGATATTTTCATTCCGGGCTTTTTTTATCAGGTAGGCATATTTTTTCTCCGCAGCATTGACATTATATATAGCATAATCAACCATATCATCTTCAATTGGGTAATTGAAGTTATCCAGGGCGTCAACCCAATCCCTGTGTGCCTCCTTAATCTGCTCAACAAGCTCCGGCTGCCGGCAGTGCGGATTTTCCCGGGCATGTCCGACCTCAAAAAAGCCGATCACCATGTTTAGTATTCTGCCGCTTTTCTCGGTAACTTTTGAGATTATATCATTCATAAACAACCCCCCTCCGGTTTTACTAAAATATATTGAAGGGGGGTACATGTTATTCATCTTTTTTATGTCCCGGGACAGGTTTGTTCACTTACAGGCAGCTCTGCTGCTTTACCTGTAAATCCACAAAATGTTCAAACAGTATTTTATAGACCCGTTCCATCAGGTTAGGGTCTACTCCCTTGCGAAGTGCATTCTGCCTGACCCTTTCCAGTACTTCCTGCTCCCGCTTCTTATCCCTTACAGCCTGGGTCCCCTGTTTCAGGCTGCCTATGATTGAAACCATCTGGGTCCTCTGGGCAAGCAGGTCCACAATCTGGTAGTCAATAATATCAATGTTCTGCCTTAACTCATCAACTGAGGGGAGGGTCCTCTCTTCAGACCTGTTATTGCCGCTGCCGGCACTCCCCCATACGGGATAACTGCCAAGGATCCTGAATGATGACGACATATCCTGCACTGCCTGAAGACAGTTTTTAATCACCGGATCTTCAAGACTGCCGGTGGCATCTATAAAAAAGAGGTACTCACCCAAGCTTCTCTTGGCCGGCCTGGATTCAATCCTGGTCAGGTTGATATTGTTTAAGGCAAATTCCTTTAAAATCTGATACAGGCCGCCCGGCCTGTCGGTGATGGAAATCACCAGTGATATTTTGGATGGTGCTCCGGCAGCAGCAGGATTATCCTCTCTGGAAAGCATGGCAAATCTGGTGCAGTTTTCTTTACAGTCATGAATGTCTGCTTCTATAATTTCCAGTCCATACTTTACCGATGCCGCTTGATTGCCAATTGCCGCAACACAGTCCCCGTGACCGGCTGCCACCCGTGCAGCTTCAGCAGTACTGCCAACTTCATAGACAGATGCCTGCGGCAAATGCTCTGCAAGATATTTTCGGCATTGGGCCAATGCCTGGGGATGGGAAATAACTGCTGTAATATCCTCTTTTTTTGTCCCCGGCCTTGCCAGCAAATTATGCCTTACAGGCATAATGATTTCACCTGTGATTTTTAATTCCGGGGCTGTCATCATCAGGTCAAGGGTAATATTAACAGTTCCTTCAGTGGAGTTCTCCAGGGGAACCATCCCATGGGTGATCTCACCTGTCATTAATGCCATGATGACCCTGTCGATTCCTGAAAAAGGTACTGCCTTATATTTGCTGCCCCCCAGGTAAGCCGAAAGGGCCTCTTCACAATGGGTGCCTTCCGGTCCCAGGTATCCGTAAATTTCTGCCATTGGTTTATCTCTCCTTTCATATATCCCGGCCTACTGAATTGGCCACCGGACCCAGTTCCTCCATGAGGACCCTGAAATTTTCCGGTGTCAGTGACTGGGGACCGTCACACAGCGCCGTGACGGGATCGGGGTGGACCTCTACCAGCAAGCCATCGGCCCCTACCGCGACAGCGCCTTTGGAGAGCGGTGGTACAAGCCGCCATTCACCGGTGGCATGACTTGGGTCAACAATAACCGGCAAATGGCTCAACTGCTTGATTAAAGGCACTGCGCTCAGGTCAAGGGTATTCCTGGTATAATTTTCAAACGTGCGGATACCCCGTTCACATAAAATGACATTATAATTCCCTTCTGACATTATGTACTCTGCGGCCATTAACCATTCCTCCATGGTGGCCGACAATCCCCTTTTCAGCACCACAGGCTTTCTGATCCTGCCGGCAGCCCGCAACAACTGGAAATTCTGCATGTTGCGGGCCCCGATTTGAATTATGTCTACATAATTAACTGCCAGGCCAAGGCTCTTTTCATCAATGACCTCGGTAATAGTAGCCAGGCCGGTTTCCCTTCCTGCCTCAGCCAGAAGCTGCAGGCCATCTTCCTCCATGCCCTGGAAGCTGTAAGGCGAAGTCCTGGGTTTGTAGGTCCCTCCCCTGATAGCTTTGGCTCCTGCCCTGGCAACCAGCTTTGCAGTTTCCATCAACTGTTCCCTGCTCTCCACGGCACACGGACCGGCAATAACCGTAATCTCCTTGGCGCCAATATCAAAATCCCTTACCCTGATCACTGTGTCTTCCAGTTTAACATCCCTGCTGACCAGTTTAAAAGGCTTCATGATAGGGACAAGTTTTTCAACTCCGGGCATAATCTCTATCCCCGAATTCAGGATCTGTTTCCGGTCACCAATTGCACCAATAACCAGGCGCTCGACACCCCTGATGAGGTGGGTCTTAAAGCCCAGTTCCTCTAGTCTCTTATCCACTGCCTTAACCTGTTCTTCGGTTGCCCTTAGGTCCATAACAACTATCATGGTATCTCCCCCTTAGATTTAGTAAATAAAAAAGCCTCCGCCCCTTAAAACGGGACGAAAGCCTTCGCTTCCGCGGTACCACCCGGATTGTTACAACTGTCAATTGCCAAATTTGGGGCTGACCGCTGTTTTTATGAACAGAAAGCAAAAAAGCCTTCATCCATAAAGGGACGAAAGCCTGGTTCCGCGATACCACCCAATTTGGTTACAATTGTAACCCGCTCGTTGCAGGTACGAGATCCGTCTGATGGCCGCCATCAGCAAACGGCCCTCTGCCGACTATTAACTGCCAACTGCCAACCCGAATCTGATACCCTCTTCCTGATAACGGTGGAGTTCCGGCCTGATCTACTCAGGAGCAATTGCCCTTTTCAACCGGCAGCTCGGGAGGGAATTTGGGCCTGACCGTATCTTAAGGGGCTTTCAGTCCATGACCCCCATTCCCTGTCAAGACAGGTACCCGGCTTACTTATCTCCGTCAATGCTTTTAAATAAATATGTATTTGCTGGATATTTTAGCATAAATTCAGGTGTATGTAAACAATAATCTTATATATACTATCATGGCAATTTAAGGGAGTTAACCAAATATTTCACCCGAATTTTAACTTCTACAGTTCCCTGCGCCCCTCGAATGCTTTGGAGAGAGTCACTTCATCAGCATATTCCAAGTCTCCCCCTACAGGAAGCCCATGAGCAATCCGGGTTACCTTTATACCAAGGGGCTTGATTAGCCTTGCCAGGTACATGGCTGTAGCTTCACCCTCAACATCGGGATTGGTAGCAGCAATTATTTCTGTGACCTCACTGTCCTTAAGCCGTTCCATCAGTTCCTTCACTTTAAGTTGATCAGGACCGATGCCTTCCATGGGTGAGATGGTGCCCTGGAGGACATGATACAATCCCTTATATTCACCGGTACGCTCAATAGCCACTACATCACGCGGTTCTTCAACAACACAGATAACCGTTTTGTTCCGGGCAGGATTCCGGCACATGCGGCACGGGTCCTCATCTGTAAGGTTACTGCAAACTGAGCAGTACCTGATTTTTTCCCTGGCCTCGATGATTGCCCCGGCAAGTTCCCTGGATTCCCGGACATCGGAATTTAGGAGATGAAATGCCAGTCTCTGGGCTGTCTTAGGCCCGATACCGGGTAGTTTTCCAAGCTGTTCAATAAGTCTGGCCACCGGCTCCGCGTAATACAGCAAATAGTGTCACCTGCCCTAAAATAATCCGGGAATATTCATGCCGCCGGTAATCTTGCTCATTTCCCTTGCTGTCATTTCCTGAGACTGACGGATGGCTTCATTGACAGCAGCCAGAATCATATCCTGCAACATTTCCACATCCTCTGGATCAACAGCTTCAGGGTTTATTTCTACTAATTTTATTTCCTGTTTCCCGTTAGCAACCACCTTAACCATCCCTCCGCCGGAAGTGGCTTCAACAGTTTTGTCTGCCAGTTCCTCCTGAAGTTTGGCCATATCAGCCTGCATTTTCTGAACCTGTTTCATCATTTTACCCATATTCATCATATCTGAATCTCCTCCTTATAGATGCTTTTTTTCCCAGGAAATATGTTTTCATTTTTATCTTCAACTTTTATTAATCTTCAACATCTATTACATCCCCGCCAAACAGGCTGACGGCTTTTTCCAGCAAAGGGTCCTGCCTGGTATCAGGGGTGGCATCTGCCTCAGATTGTTCGTCTGCTTCGTTTCTAAACTTACACCTTATTCTCAGGTCAGCACCGGTAACCTCTTTAATCACCTGTTCAATAGCATTCCGGTTTTCCGGCTGCTCAATTTTTTCCTTATGAAATCCATATTCGGGAGCAAAACTCAATACAAGGCAATTGTTTTGTACTTCCACAGGCTCTCCCTCTATCAGGAAAGCCCTTGCCGACATCCGGACTTTCTTTATTCGGTCCAAAATCTCCTGCCAGCATTGTTTAACTGTCTCGGTATCCACAGAATGGATTTCACCGGTGTCGTCTGTGGGTCCATTTGGTTTTTTCGGCAGCATTTCGGATTTCACTTTCTTTTCAGGTTTGGACGATGTACCGGCCCCTTTTTTGTCCTGCTGTGTTTTTGTTTGTTTTGCAGCGATTTGCTCCCCTCCTGCCGCCTGCATTGCCGCAAGCCCACCGGCCGGTGTACCGGCCAAAAGCTCTTCAAGTCTGGCAATCCTTGAACTTAATTCCTCATAATCTGCAGTCTGTACCTTTTCCCCGGCTTTTATAACTGCAAGCTCCAATAAAAGTCTCGGCTGTGATGTCCATTTCATCTCCTGTTCTGTAGCCGAAAAAATGTCAATAAATGATATAATCCGTTTTTTCCCCAGCGCCGCAGCCTGCTTTTTCATTTGTTCCAGGATTTCCCCTGTTACAGCCACTAATTCACCGGCATCGGTACAGACCTCTGTCAGCAGTAAATTGCGAAAATACTCAGTAAGGTCCTTGGTAAACTGCCTGACATCTTTTCCCTCCCGGACCAGTTGGTCAACCAGCCTGAGGGCCTGGGTAACATCATTGGCAAGGAAACATCCGGTCATCTGAAACATAAATTCACTGTTAACTGTACCCAGGACATCATTTACATCAGAAACAGTTACCCTGGGACCTCCAAAAGATATGCACTGGTCCAGGACACTCAGGGCATCCCTCATTCCTCCCTCGGCACTGCGAGCAATAAGACCGAGAGCCTCATCATCGGCTTCTACTCCCAGTTCATCAACAACCAACCTTAATCTGTTTACAATATCAGCGAGGCTAATCCTCCTGAAATCAAATCTCTGGCACCGGGAAAGAATGGTCAGTGGTATCTTATGGGGCTCAGTAGTTGCCAGAACAAAGATGACATGTGCCGGTGGTTCTTCGAGAGTTTTCAGCAGTGCATTAAAGGCTTCTGTTGTCAGCATATGCACTTCATCAATAATGTATATTTTATATTTACCTTCAGTGGGGGCAAATTTCACCTTTTCCCTTAAATCCCGGATTTCATCAATTCCCCGGTTTGATGCTGCATCAATCTCCATTACATCCATAGAACTTCCGTCAGTCACCCTGCGGCAGTTCTCACATTCGTTACAGGGCTCAACTCCGGAACTGTTAATGCAATTTAGGGCTTTTGCCATAACTTTTGCAGTAGTGGTCTTACCGGTGCCCCGCGGACCACAAAAGAGGTACGCATGAGCAGTCCGGTCATTCCTGAGGGCATTCTGCAGTGTCCGGGTAATATGTTCCTGTCCCACTATATCGAAAAAATTCTGTGGTCTCCATTCGCGGTACAGAGCCACATAACTCATTTCGGCCACCTTCTTTTTGACTGGGCTGATATTGATATTATCTCATAAAACAAACATATACCGCAACTCGTTATTTAATTCGCTGTCAAGAACCCAATTCCTTTTCAATCCCAAAAGTAATGGGCATGAAAAAAACCTTCATGACTTAGTCCATAAAGGCCTTTTACATTATTACATGTTTATAAAATTTTAGCCGTGCACCCGTCTTTGACAATCATCTCCCAAGCGTTACCGGCGCAGTTAACTCGGATCAGGCGCCCTTACGGCACACGCGATGGTCCGCTTACCGCTGCTTCCTTCCGGACCTGACGGGGTTCACAGGTTCGCGTTGCGTAAGACCCGGTCTTCAACGCCACTTGCGACGGTCAGACCTTAAGAAATGAAGCCGGGGACAGGAATTCCACCCTGCTATAGCGGATTGCAGGTACAGGGCACCGCTACCTCCCCATGTAGCACGGCAAAAAGTATATCTTATTAACAAAGCTGTTTAAGACGTAACAGCCAGTGACAACTAGCTTTAAGCGGGGTCACTGGCCTGGTAATAGTCAATTATGGCGGAGAGAGAGGGATTCGAACCCTCGAGACAGGTCGTCCCCGTCTACACGATTTCCAGTCGTGCTCCTTCGACCAACTCGGACACCTCTCCGAACCGTTTCGCTTAACTATTATACAATTAATTTTGTTATGTTGCAAGTGGTTTTATCTATTGGATGTAAAATGTATCATATTTATTAATGGTTTAATTGTCAATCATTGGCCATTGCCCTTAAACCTGACAAAAAAAGCGGCCCCTTCATCTCTTGTAACAAAATTTAATACTGCATTCAGGTCTATCATTCTCCCAGTTTGTCGGCTGTCTCCTGGAGTCCCTGGGCTACCCTTAAGAGACGGTCAGCCAGTTTGGATACGTTCTCTGCGGCGGCACTGACCTGCTCCGCAGATGCGGAAATTTCCTCTGTGGCGGCAGAAATGTTGGAAAAGTGGTCATTGACATTCCGGATACCTGATACTATTTCTTCAAGCCGGTTATTGGCTTCACTCGCACCATTCTTAATGGACTCCACTATATTTAAAGTTTCACTCACTATCTCATTGGTCTTTTCGGTACTCTTCTGAGAACTGAAAATCAGATTAGCAATCTCCTTGGAAGACTGGGCCGACCTCTCAGCCAGTTTACGTACCTCATCAGCTACCACTGCAAATCCCTTCCCGTGTTCTCCTGCTCTGGCGGCTTCAATGGCAGCATTCAGAGCCAGCAGGTTTGTCTGTTCTGCCACATCATCTATTACAGATATGATTTCCCCCATTTTCTCGGAGTGATGGGCAATTTCTGCCAAGCTGTCTTTGACCTTCTGAACAACTTCATATATTTCATTCATTTCATTTAGTGTCTGAGAAATGGCATTACTCCCATCTTCAGCCTGTTTGCCTGTTTCACTGGAAAGCTCGGCAACCTGGGAGCTGTCTTCCGCCAGAGAAGCGATCCCCCGGTTCATCTGTTCACTGGTAACAGTCGTCTCCTGTGAATTAGCAGCCAGGCTCTCACAGGATTCAATTAGTTCCATTACATATTTTTTTACTTCATCTTCAATTGCATATTTACTAATATCCCGGATCATTTCAGAGCCGCCGACAACCTCACCCCTGGCATTCTTTATTGGCGAAGCATTGATTAGGAGCTCAATTTCATCACCCTGCTGATTTTTCATTTTGTTCCTGACTTCAACCACAGGCTGACCGGTGGCAAATGTCTGTTTAATGGGACAGTTACCATGACACAGCGGGGTCCGGAACACATCTGTACATTTCTTTGCATTTATTATTTCCGCAACTGTATAACCCGCCATCTGTGCAGCTTCCCGGTTGATATAAGTAACAACCATATCCCGGTTAACAATAAAAAAAGGATCCCTGATTCCGTGAATAATGCTGTTTGAATACTCTGTCTCATCCTTCATGCGGTCCTTTAACTCTATTTCGTCTGTAATATCAAACAGTACTTCCATTCCGCCAAGCAGTTCTCCGTCACGGTCTACAATTGGTGAGGCATCAACAGACAGGTGGATGGGATTACCATCAGTGTCAATAATTATGGCTTTCCGGGTAATTCTCTTTGTTTCATCCATGCACTCTACGAGTGGGCAATTGTTTTTACAGATATCAGCCTTATATACATCGGCACACTTTTTACCCAGAAACGGAGCCACATCCTTTATCCCCATAAATTCCAGGCATACTTTGTTGATATACACCAGGTTCCGGTCAGTATCTGTTATGAAAACCGGGCTCCCTATGTTTTCCAGAACGGCCTCATATACTTTTATCAGGTTAACGAGTCTTATATCTGTTTTATTAAACAACCCTCCTCCGTAAATGTTTAGCTTTTTACCTTCCTGAAGCGCTTCTTTCATATTTGATGCCATCACTGATTCCTCCCACACATCCATTAGCTTTACGTCCCCGTATTTCCGCGGATTTGCCTTTCTTGCATGTTAAAAATAAACATTATAATTTACTTATTTTAGCAACTTTATTTCTACATTTTTCTTATTTTTCCTCCCTCACAAGACAAATTTAGTGCATTTTATTTCAAAAATTACAGTTATACTATGCGGAGAAACCCTTACTCCCGGCATTTTTACAGTTTAATTGTTCCCTGTAAAAAACAAAAACACCTCCAAAAGAATTTCTTCGGGAGGTGCGCAATACTTTTATATCATTATCCTACAACCTGCAGGCCAGAATTAAGATAGATATTTGGGTGAATCTGATCATGAGTTTCTGACGCCGGACACGTTTCAGGAATGCCTGATGTTCCGGAGAGACAGACAGGGTCTTTGAATCAACAGAATTCATTTGGTTGTTAAACATGGACATCCAGCTCCTTCCATATCTGCTCAAAATATTTCTGGAACTCCGGCATTTTTCTTGAGCTTAAAGGAGTTCGTTTGTCCACACTGAATGTAATATTGTGGCAGCTCTTTATCGCTCCCGGCCTCCGGGTAAGAACAATAACCCTGTCAGCCATACTGATGCTTTCGGCAATATCATGGGTGACCATGATGGCTGTTTTGTTTTCCTTTTTGATAATGTCATAAATGTCGTCATTCACAGCAAGCCGGGTTTGATAGTCCAGTGCCGAAAAAGCTTCATCCAAAAGCAGAATTTGCGGGTTGGTAACCAGAGTACGAATAAGGGCAGCGCGCTGTCTCATCCCCCCTGAAAGCTGGCTGGGGTATTTATGGCTAAATTCAGAGAGGCCATAGGTTTTCAGAAGGCGTTGGGCATATTCCCTGGCCTCAGGTGTAACCGCTTTTTGAATTTCCAGGCCCAGGAGGACATTCTGGTAAATCGTTCTCCAATCGAATAAGTGGTCTTTTTGCAGCATATAGCCAATTTTTTTTGTAGGACCTGTCACCATTTCACCGTCTACAAGGACACTGCCCGAGGTAGGACGCAATAATCCGGAAACTATCGATAAAAGTGTCGATTTCCCACAGCCGCTGGGACCGACTGTGCTTACAAACTCCCCTTCGCGAACCTTCAGATTAATGTTCTTCAGGGCAGGAATCTCTCCGTTGAGGGACTGATATTTCATCCCGATATTGTGCAGTTCTACAACACTTTTCAATGCTCTCCCCCCTTTAAGTCCCTATTACAGTATACTTAAGGAGGCAGGGATGGGTGCTTGATTAGAAGATGATTAAAAAAGAGTGTCGCTTACTACTTTTTTTCAAGTAGTAAGCGACACTCCTGGGAACTAATCCGCTTCCCCGGTACGTGGCAGCTCTATTGTTATTCGTGTTCCAATATCCACCCGACTTGTAACCTCAAATTTTCCTTCATGTTTTTCGATAATCCACTTTGCAATGGATAGTCCAAGCCCTGCTCCACTGCTTTTGCCTCCACGTGCTTCCGCCGAACGGTAAAATCGGTCAAAGATGCGGGGAACTTCTTCAGGTTTAATGCCTATTCCCTTGTCCTGAACCTGAATATATGTCTTTCCTTCCTTTGCAAATATCCTCAGGCTTATCTCTTCACTCTCCGGGGTATACTTCATACTATTATCAATTAATATACGAACAGCCTGTTTCATTAACTGTGGATCTGCTTTTGTAAATACCGGTGGTTTAAAATCTACTTTAAACCTGTGGTTAGAATCTATGAGTTTGGCCTCATCAATAATCTCCTCACCAAGCTTACACATATCTATTAGTGTTTTTTGCAACGGCAGATTTTCACTGTCCCCCCGGGCCAGGAAAAGCAGCTGTTCCACCAAAGCCTTCATATTTTCTGTTTCGCTTTTAATGGCCTGAATCGATTCTTCCAGGGTTTTGGGATCATTTTTGCCCCAGCGGTCCAGTAAATTTGCATATCCCTGAATGACCGAAATTGGTGTCCGCAATTCATGGGAGGCATCGGAAACAAATCGTACCTGGGCCTGATAAGACTGACTAATCCTGCTGAGCATATCATTAATGGCCCTCGCTAAGTCCTTTAGCTCGTTTTGTGTCTGTTCTATTGATATACCCTTATCTATCTCTTTTGTATCAATGTTATTAATGACTCCGGTCAACTGCCTGAGATTCTCTGCCTTGGGTACAGTCCCTCCTGAATTTAACCCTTCCTGAAGACTTCTCGCCATTTCTGCCAGGTCCGCCAGGGGTTTCAGGGTTCTTCTTATTCCATAGCGATTTCTGCCCAGGGCAAACATTAAATACAGGAATTCAAATCCAAAAACAACAATCAGGAGTATCGGTAAAAATTTTATATCTTCCGCTAAGGGGTAGGTAATCTGATAAAAGACGTCCCCCCGGGGGATTGTCATAACATATCCTACCCGTTCTAAGCGCCGGTTTATAGTGATATCAGGACTGATATCCGGTCCACTGAAGCCCCGGATAGCTTCAGTGGACTTCAGGGGCAGCCTTTCCTGTAAATTCTCATCAACATATAATCCACTTGAGGCCTTTCTGATAATTCTTACCTGATAAGGTTCTCCAGATAACTGTTCTGTGATAGACAAATCAGGAATCCCGTCATAACGGTCTATTAAACCCTGCGCCCCAATTTCTGCCTTCCATAGTATTGATGCGAAGTACAGGATAATAAATAAACTGTTTAGGATAAAAAAAGCGCGTATAAGGGTACCGGCCATCCTCAGATTTAACTTTAGTACCAAGGAAGAACGAATTTTTTCTGCTATTATAGGCGGCTTCGCATAGGGCCCCTTTTTTTTACTCATCTTTAATCACATACCCTACACCCCTGACGGTGTGAATTAACTTAATTCCGTAGGGGTCTTCTATTTTGGCACGCAAATAACGGATATATACATCCACAGCATTGGTTTCACCGGAAAAATCATAGCCCCAGATTTTCTCTAAAATCAATTCTCTTTTCAGCACAATATTCTTGTTTTCAATTAAATACTGCAATAAATCAAATTCCCTTTTTGTAAGATCTAATGGCTCTGACCCAATCCAGGCACTTCGCCTCTCCGGGTCCAGTTTTAAAGGACCTGCCCCTAAAGTGGCCGAAGGACTTTGGAATGACCGGTTTGCCTTTGTTCTGAGAACAGCTCTTATCCTGGCCAATAGTTCCTCGATGGCAAAGGGTTTTGTTATATAGTCATCTGCACCTCCGTCCAAACCCATTACCTTGTCGACAACAGCATCTCTGGCTGTCAACAGGATAATGGGAACCTGGGAAAACTGGCGGATTCTCCTGAGAACTTCGATACCATTTAGTTCCGGAAGCATAATGTCAAGTAAAATCAAATCAAAGGGATGGGCTTTGGCAAGAGCCAGCCCATCCCTTCCATTTGAAGCCTTTTCTACCTGATATCCTTCAAATTGCAGTTCCAGCTCGACAAAGCGGGCAATTTTCTCTTCATCCTCAACTACCAGAATTTTTTCCATTCTCATCATTATCCTTTTTGTTTTTGTAGTCTTCTACAGCTTTTTTGGCTGCATCAGACACAGATTCTACCGCCTGCATGGCGGCCTCGGAAACTTTATGCAGTTCCTGATTTGCCTGACTTACATCCGGTCCGTTAAAGCTGTACCGGTAGCCAAAAATAAGCCCCAGAACCAATAATGGTATCACAATCCACATTCCAAAGATAATGAGAATAGCCAAAAGGTTTAATGGAATCTTCAGGATTCTCTCTCCACCTTTTCTGGCTTCAAAGCTGTTAACATTTCCTTTGTGGAGAACCCTTCCTACCCATCTGAATATATCTTTCACTACATCACCGAAGGATATTTTATCTGTTTTGTCTTTTCCCGTTGTTTTTTCATCCTTCGCTTGTACGGCTTCTGCCGGATGTGAATGAAAAGACCCTCCACCTTCCGGAGGATTGATACGGTTTTCCCTTTCAAGCATAATAACCGCATCTAAAAGATCTCCATTGGCTTCCTCCAAAACCTTTTTTGCCTCTTCATAAGTAATATTGGCATACTCCTTTAATTTCTTAACCTGGTCAAAATCTGTCATTACGATAACCTCCTCTCTTTATTACGGTTATCATAACAGCAAAAGATTTGAATCCCATTGATGTTTCATTAAAATTAGATTAAAATTACTCTTTCTTCAATCTTTTTTAGAAATCCTTCTAAAGTGAGACATGGAAATTTATGTTTTTAACCATTGCACTGATGGAACAGCAGGGAAAAACCGTCAAGGTGTAGAAAAAAGGGATAACTGCTTTTAGGGAGTTGAAGATATTTTGTCAAACCCAATACTGATGACAAAATTATATTTACCGGCGTCCAGGCCCAATACGGTCTCGCGCTCCTTATTGGTCCGGAGAATTTCGGAAGGCATGGAACACGGAGGAAAGCTCACCCTGGTTTCTGCTCCGGCGGGGTATGGTAAAACCACATTACTTGCAGAATGGTTAAAAACAGTTAACCATGAGTGCGCCTGGGTTTCCCTGGATCCAGGAGATAATGACCCTAAGAGATTCCTGACATACCTTATTACATCACTGAAGACCCTCAGTGAGGAATTTTTTCAGGAAGTCAGCAGTCTGATAGAATCTCCCCGGCTGCCATCTCCCGAGGTTGTGGCAACACTGCTTCTTAATCATTTGCTTCACAGTGGCAGCCTGTCAGTTTTGGTACTGGATGATTATCATGTAATCACCAATGATTATTTGCACCGGACTTTAGAATTTATGATAGAGAATTGTCCACCTTCATTTCATATAGTAATTGTTTCAAGGCTTGATCCTCCACTGCCCCTCGGAAAGTGGCGGGTCAGATCTTTATTAACAGAAATTAGGATTGATGATTTAAGGTTTTCTGATCAGGAAGTGGCAGCGTTTTTTTCCCATACAATGCAGCTTGACTTAAAAACAGCACATATTATTTCTCTAAAGACCAGGACCGAGGGCTGGATTGCCGGTCTCCAGCTGGCAGCTCTTTCGCTGCGGGGCAGGGAGGAGCAGGGAATTGAGGAGTTTATTAACAAATTTAGCGGAAGCCATAAGTTTGTTATAGATTACCTGTTTGATGAAGTTTTTAACCAGCAGGCGGATGAAATCAAAGAATTTCTATGCAATACAGCGATATTAAACCGGATGTGTGCGGATTTATGTGATGATTTATCAGATAGAAAAGACAGCAAAAAAATTCTCTTAAACCTAGAACAAAGAAACCTTTTCCTAATTCCCCTGGATGAAGAGCGGCAATGGTACCGTTATCATCACCTTTTTGCAGATTTCCTCCGTACGGAGATAGATGAAAAACAAGCAGCAGCTCTTCACCAAAAGGCTTCTAAATGGTATGAATGCAATGGTTATAAAACTGAAGCCACAGAACATTCTCTGGCTGCAGGAGATGTGGAGAAAGCGGTTCAGCTAATAAAGGCACAAACCAGTCAAAGCATTGTCAGAGGGGACTTATATGCTCTGATTAGATGGCTGGACAGATTAGGGGACCACTTTGTTCGAGAAGACGGGGAGCTTTGTTCAACTAAGGCCTGTGCCCTTTTTCTTCTGGCCCGAATTGAAGATGCCTATTCCTATATAAACGATTTTAAACAAATAAAAAATGTAGACAGATTGAGTCAGGGAAGGGTTAAAACACTTGAAGCCTGGCTGGCAAATATTCGTGAAGATAAGATGACCATGGCACTGGCAGGGGAGGCTATAGAGTTGATGGCAGATCAGGACCCCGGATTAAAGGTTTTTGCTCTGGTAGCCTTAGCCCAGTCACTGAGAAGCAGAGGTTATTTGGACAAATCCACCAGTGCCTTCAGAGAAGCATTGTCTATTAGCAGGCAGTTCAACTATACATTGCCCTTGTGTACCGTAACCATGGACCTGGTTTATAACTACTACATCCAGGGCGATTTGCAGCACGCCATCCATTTATGCTTAGATATGCTGGCAGGTAGGGAAACCGGAGACAGGCCTTTGCCGGCAGCAGGGATTCTCAATATCCCCCTGGCTGTCTTTTATTTAGAATCTAATCAGATAAAATTGGCAGAAGAAAGTGTGCTCAGAGGAATCGAAGCAGGCCGAAGGCTGGCAATAAATGATATTTTCGGTGGAGATGGGGAAAGAACCCTGTCCAAAATCAGGTTTTTGCAGGGACACCGGGAAGACGCAATCGCTTTAATACAGAAAGCTCTTGATAGGTCCAGGTCGGCAGGTTTGCCCATTGTTACCCTGAGATATGAAACTGTTCTAGCTGACTTTAAACTTGCTATGGATGATATACAGTGGGTAGAAGACTGGATGTTGAGAAACGGATTGTCCCTTGAGGGTGAGATTACTTCATTAACAGAACACTCTTATTTAGTCTGTATACGCTTTCTCTTAGCCAAACAACTCTGGCAGGAAGCAGGAGCTCTTTTAAAAAAGCTGGAGGATTTCTGTCGTAAAGGTATGAGGCAAGGTCGATTAATTAATATTTTAGTTTTGCAGGCTATCTTAAATGATCTGTCAGGCAATTCAGAAGGTGCAAAAAACAAGCTCCGGGCAGCAGTGGGAATAGCTGCCCCGCAAAACTACCGTCGCTCTTTCTTGCAGGAGGGAAAGCACATTTTGCGTATGCTGCCTTTGGTGCAGGACACTGCTCCGGACTTTGTTGCCAGCCTGATAGCAGATTTCCGCTCAGAGTTAAATCTTAACGACACTACCCACGTGATTAACCCAGCTTCTGGGCTGGCAGAACCCCTAAGTGAAAGGGAGTTAGAGGTCTTAGGTTTAATTGCCGCCGGGCTTTCAAACACAGATATTTCCGGTAAACTCTACATTAGTTTAGGAACGGTGAAATGGCATGCCAACCATATATATGCAAAGCTGGGAGTAAAAAACCGGACTCAGGCTGTCAATAAAGCAAAAGAACTAAAGATAATTTAAATTGAAAAGTATCAATAACCGGAAGGGGCAGAGAAATCTGCCCCTTCCGGTATAAGAAAAATTATAAAAACCTAACCTGTAACCGAACTTTAGTTAGGTTACAACCCAACCTCCCAAGAGTTATAATTATAATATAACTTAACGTCAGGAGGAGGTAGTGATGAATTATGAGATTATTGTATCCGGCCATATTGATAAACGGCGATTTCGGGGCCTGGCAGAAATCGAGCTGGAATTTTTGTCCGGCGGGGAAACCAGAATCACATGCAGGGAATTTGACCAGGCTTCCCTGCATGCCCTGATAAACAGAATCTATGACCTGGGGCTGACTCTTCAGGTAGTCAGAAGAGCAGAACAGGATGGATATAAAAAATAAGGAGGAAGAAAAATGATCTGGTGGATTAGTGCTATCATTGTTTGGTTAATATCGGCCGCCTGAATTATATCTATTATGGCGGACGTGTTCCGCGGCAAAACCACTGCTTTCAGCAGGAAGGTGTTACCTTGGTACGGTTTTCATGGAATTACAGCTATTCTAACTGTTTTTCTGATCTTAATTGCCCAGCGGTCTATTTAGAAAGGAGGTTATTCTGTTGAAAATTCTTGGTTATTTATTACTGTCACTTGGTCTTGTCTGAATTGTTTGGGTAATGGGAGGGGTCTTCTCCCAAACATTTTCCAATATAAATCAACTCTGGGGTGCCTTTGCGTTCCATACTGTCAGTACGATTCTCGGAACAGCATGTATAGCCCGGTCTGTGAAGTCAAAAACCACTTAAGCAAGTGAATCGACAGGATGGTGAAATACAATGAGGAGAAGAATAACTATGTTGGTGGGAATATTTATTGTTGTTACTGCTCTGATATGGGTGATATACCAAAGAGATATGCGAATATCCTATGACCGGGTCCAGGAAAAAAGCAGTATAATTTCTACACCTTATGGAGATGTTGAATACACTGAGGGTGGAATTGGCCCTGATGTTTTGGTAATCCATGGAGGCGGTGGCGGTTACGACCAGGGCGAACTTCTTACCCGTACCGTATTGGGCGAAAAGTTCCGATGGATTACACCTTCGCGTTTTGGCTATCTGAAATCAAGCATGCCCGAGGAGGCCACTTATGATGATCAGGCTCACGCTTATGCAATGCTGTTAGACCATCTTAACGTTGAAAAAACTGCCGTGGTCGGCTTTTCAGCCGGTGGGCCTTCTGCACTTCTTTTTGCACTTCTTTATCCTGACAGGGTTTCATCCCTTACTCTCATCTCAGCCGGAGCTGCAAATATATCCGAACAGGCGGGAGAACAGGGTGCAAAACAAGGCAAGATGTTAGCAAACATAATGCAAAGAGACTTTACTTATTGGATCTCGGTGAACCTGTTTAAAAAACAGATAATGCAATTAATAGGTGCAAACAAAGATGTAATAGCAACCCTCAGCCCTCAACAAATAGAACTAATAGACCAACTAATCGATTACATGAACCCTGCTGCGCTACGCAAATCAGGTGCTGCTTTTGATCACTACGCGGCGCTGCCCAATGAGCGGATTGCCGGAATCAAAACCCCGACTCTGGTCGTACATGCCGAAGATGACACTTTACAGCCATATCAGAATGCCGTCTTTGCATCTTCCATGATTCCTGGTGCACGCCTGCTCAGTTTTGAAAAAGGCGGGCATTTCGTTGCGGTTATCAAGCAGTCTGTTATCCGTAAAGAAGTATCTGAACATATTTCCAATCCGGGGTTTGTATCGAATGAATAGATTAACAGAACAAGGGATTCCTGCCCTAAAAGGCCGGAATCCCTTGACTTATATACATTATGGCGGAGAGAGTGGGATTCGAACCCACGAGACCCTTCAACAGGCCTACTCGATTTCGAGTTATTTGATACTAAAACAAAAAAAGAGGGGTATCCCCCTCCTTCATTAATTTTCTTTGCTATATGACCTATATAAGATTTGCTTGACTATCCAACCATGAAAGAAATTCCCCAAGAGTTCTATTTGGGTCATATTCTAGAAAGTTTTTCTTTTTATATGCATTCTTTGGTGGGGTATAATCGTCTTGGAATTCAATGGAGCGTTTGGCTACTTTTAAAAATTTTTTCGAAACTTCATGCCAATGTTTTTTGGAATAAGCAGAATTAATGTCTGCATTATTACCTAAAAACACGATGTTTTTATCCTCATATAACTCTTGAATAGGATTCTCTACATAGACCAAAGCCCAACCATCTCTATGATAATCTACCATTTGGAAATCCTTTATATATGGTTCTACCAAGAAACTCCCCCATGGGGAATATCCACTTACGGTTATTGTAACAAAATAAGCCCCATTTCCGTCAGTTGGTGGAAAAGCCGAGGCAGACGAAACAAAGGTCAAACACAGTAACAAAGTAATTACAAAGATTGATACTTTTTTCATAGTTGTAAGATTCCCCCCAAATATTTTTTTGCCTTTAGCATTTTGTAACACCCTACCTAGTCTTTAACAAGTTCAGCACATATTGGGAGTTATCCTGCTTTTAAGGCAATCCAATTTATGGAACAAACAAAAGACAAAGAGTTGTCTTATCTTTCAAAATAGTGGATGGACTTCAAATTAATTGTTTATCGGCAATCGATGGTCAGTTGCTGAATTTACTCATATTTAACCTTAAAATACCATTAAGCTAAATTGCTCCGATAAGTTATGACATTTTCCCCAGATTGCTTCCTCTAAGCAAACCTCAATATCTTATATATGTAAAATATCTATCGGGCAATACCTTACTCGTATTAGTGGGACAGAAATAATACCGTGGGTAAAAATTTCTTAAAGCGAGAAAAAATTACCCACGGTCAATTATTAGTGTTTTCGTAATGAAACAATGATTTTATAGCCACTGAAAACAAGAAAACCTCCACCGATTTGGCGAGGACATCAAACTAACTTACCTTATTGTATACTCCTGAATAATTCAGCAAAAAATAATCTCCGTAAACTATTTGAAGGAGGAATACTATGCGACAACTAACACCCACAGAAATGTCATCCTTGCGAGAAATGCTGACAATGGAAACTACAGGTTTAGTCAGTCTTAAAACCTTACAACCTCTTATTTCGGATGACAAACTAAAGACTGCCTGTGACTCAGGGATACAGGCAGGAGAAGGAAGAATTAGAGCAATTCAGCAGTTTCTGCAAGAAAACGGTATAATGTCTGTAAAGGAGGTACAGTAATGGGAATGATGAAGCAATTTTTTGGTGATGATTCTTTAACTGATGACAAGTATATTGCTCTAAGTATGCTTGGAAGTGGCAAGGCATCAGCAACTGCTTATTTATCAGCAGCCTTGGAATCTGCAACTCCTGAGATTCGCCACCTTTATTCTAATTTCAGTACCCAACAGGCTCAGGCACACGAAGCATTAACTGCATTAGCAATTGAAAGAGGTTGGTACTCTGCTTACGGAGAACCAAAGACTAGCCTTGAAGAAGTAGTCCATGATTCGATGAAAGTAATTCAGCCTCACGCATAACCAAATAAGTTCAGAAAACAACCCACCATTCGGTGGGTTTTAACTTGTCATAATACAAAAGCCTGATTTTATGACTAACAAAAAAGGCTACAACATCAAATAGATGTGTGTAACCTTGGTTTATTTAGAGCGGTAGTGTAAATATTTTTGTGTAAATGGAAATTTGACTTTAATTTGGTAATACTATTAGTGGCTCTTATCTGTCAGGGGGATAGGGCTCTGCTGGAGAGCACCCTGAGCACCTGACGGGATTCTGCCAGGAGATAGCCGGAGGACTTTTATCCCCCGCGCTCCAAATATCTCCTGGGAGAACAAAAGCGATAAACTCTTTATACTGCAGTATCTAAGTCCAGCCTGTCTGTAAAATGAATAGCGAATTGAGATAGGCAGTTTCTCCACTCTCTTACAGGCATTGTCCACTTCTTGGATGCCTCCAAAGTTGCTAAGTAAATTATCTTTCTTAGGGCATCATCAGTTGGATACGCCGTCTTGGTCTTGGTTACTTTCCAATCCAGATACCCAAAATGTCCTTTTGGCCAGCCATATTAATGCCTAACACGCTGTAAGCTGCCTTGTTAACGATGCGGTTATCTTTACGAACCTTAAAATTAATAGCATCCAAATATACTATAGGATAAACTCTGTCCAATGGCCTTGACTGCCATTCATTGATCATTACGGTCTCTTGGAACAGAAATCTCTGAAGCTCCAAACTTACTACGGACCGTTTTTTACTGTAACCATTGCGGCTGTGATACTCTTGCAGCCTTTTGCCAGTTCCCTAATAGTTTTGTTGTCTTTCATGTCTTGCATAAATGATCACTCTCCTTAAAGGAAGTTATAACCATTTACACAATTTTAAATACATTCTCGAAAAACGGATACAAAAACTAAAAGGTCAAAATCTTTATTTATCTCAATGTGTTTTAATTGGTTTCAGTCCTTCCGTTAGCAAAATGTTAGCAAAACACACAAAAAGGGTCTGCTCATTTTAACAGAGCAAACCCTCTAATTGTTATATGGCGGAGAGAGTGGGATTCGAACCCACGAGACCCTTCAACAGAGCCTACTCGATTTCGAGTCGAGCGCTTTCGACCAGCTCAGCCATCTCTCCGTATACTCTATTTTCTCAGCCGCCTAAAAAACTCCTTCATCAGCTCACTGCATTCCTGTTCCAGGACCCCGGCCACCACCTGAACCCGGTGATTCAGCCTGGGGTCCTGAACTATGTTCATCAGTGAGTGGACAGCGCCTGCTTTGGGGTCATCAGCCCCGTAAACCAGCAGCTTTATCCTTGACTGGACAATGGCTCCGGCACACATGGGGCAGGGTTCCAAAGTCACATACAACGCAGCTTCCCTGAGGTATCTCCAGTGGCCCAGACGCTCTACAGCCCTTTTTATGGCCACTGTTTCCGCATGCGCTGTGGCATCCTTCCACTGTTCCTTCATATTATGTGCTCTGGAAACAACCTCTCCATCAAGTACGATAACTGCTCCAATAGGCACTTCATCAGATGCAAAAGCAGCCCTGGCTTCTTCCAGGGCCAACCTCATATATCTTGTATGGTCATCATTCAAATGAATCATCTGCCTAATTAATCAAAGCTATCCGCCAACTACTAATTATCAACTGTCAATTGAATAAATGGTGCCCTCGCCAGGAGTCGAACCTGGATCTACCGCTTAGGAGGCGGTTGTACTATCCATTGTACTACGAGGACACATTATGACACAATTCTACCATGGCAGTCACCATGGCAGTTTGCTGTCTTTACATATAAAACTGCATTTTTGGTATTCCAAATTCAAACGCAATTGTTAAATGGCGCGCCCGACAGGATTCGAACCTGTGACCTTCTGATTCGTAGTCAGACACTCTATC
>JAENZJ010000044.1 GCA_016841325.1 Thermincola carboxydiphila | reverse complement strand
ACCCGCGACCCTCGCCTTGGCAAGGCGATGCTCTACCACTGAGCCACTTCCGCATGTTATTTTGTCTTGTCTCTGTAATGCCGACAAAAACAATTGTAACAGAAACAATCCTTATTGTCAAACAGATTTTACTGGTACTTTCTGGCTCCTGGCAATTTAAAAACCCTGCTGGGTGGCAAGGCATTCATTAACTAAATGGTGCCACGGGACGGAATCGAACCGCCGACACGAGGATTTTCAGTCCTCTGCTCTACCAACTGAGCTACCGTGGCAAATTATATGGCGGAGCAGACGGGACTCGAACCCGCGACCTCCGGCGTGACAGGCCGGCATCCTAGACCGACTAGACCACTGCTCCGCAAAATATGAAGCTAATTATATAGTGGGCGATGACAGGATCACCATGCCTTCGGGACTTCGTCCCTCGTCATGTCCCCAAATTGTTACCGCCGCCCCGGCTTCCTCCGGAAGTCCGGCGCGTCGACAATTTAGGGAATCCCCTCACTGCCGACCCCTTTCCCTGCCGCTTACAAGCAGGGGGTCGTCACCCTTGCAGTTATATATTAAATATAGATATTTGCGATTATATGGTGGGCGATGACAGGATCGAACTGCCGACCCCCTGCTTGTAAGGCAGGTGCTCTCCCAGCTGAGCTAATCGCCCATGTGTCGCACCGACAAAAATAAGTATACACAATCTTAATCCAGAAGTCAATTGAAATTTTTGGTGAAGGTATCTTTTTTGCAAAAAACCTACTGTATTATGCAAACCCTTTGCCTGCCAGGATCTCTCCAAGTCTGGAACGGTCTATTATTCTGCCGTCAAATTCCACTTTGGCAGTACCGTTTTCCTGTGAGTACAGGCAGCAAATTATACCGGGGACATCCTCCAGAACGCCTTGCAGCCTGTTGGCGTGTTCCGGTCCGGTGAGGTTTACATGAACATGCTCTCTGTGGTCAGAGGCATGTTGGGAACAACATTCACACATCCCTATCCCTCATTCTGATTTGGCTCTTCTTCACGACAGTAAAGGCCAAACACCATAAGTTTCCTCTATATTAGCTCAAATCTGTCCCTTTTGTCAAGGTCTGACGAGGTCTTCCACAAATTTCGGGAGTACAAACGAACTCCTGTGGAGTTTTGGAGTATAATATCTTGTCATATAACCAGGTACCGCCGAAACATCAACAGCTTCAGGGTCATATTTCTTGGAGCCCATGGTAAATGACCATAAGCCGCTGGGATAAGTAGGTACACTGGCCAGATAAAGCCTGGTAATGGGAAATACTTCAGAAATCTTTCCATAACAGGCTGATATAAGTTCGGCATTAAAAAACGGTGACTCGGTCTGGGCAACAAAAAGCCCGTCATCCTTAAGCGACTCATGTATAGACTTATAAAAATCAGAAGAGAACAATTCCACAGCAGGCCCTACAGGCTCAGTGGAGTCAACTATAATAATATCATAATAATCTTTATGGTCAGCCACATGTTTGATGCCGTCATCATAAATAACCGAAACCCTGGGGTCATTAAGCCCACAGCTGATTTCCGGGAAATACTCCCGGGAAATCTCAACAACCCGCCGGTCTATCTCAACCAGGTTTGCCTTTTTGACAGCAGGGTGTTTGATAATTTCTCTAATTGCTCCTCCGTCCCCGCCGCCGATTACCAGGACATTTTGGGGATTGGGATGGGTATTCAGGGGAACATGTGTTATCATTTCATGATATACAAACTCATCCTCAATTGTTGTCTGAACCATTCCGTCAAGAACCAGCATTCTGCCAAACTGCAGAGTATCAATAACAGCCATGCTTTGAAACTCGGTCTGCTCCACATGCAGGGTTTTTTCCGTCTTACAGGTTATCCCGACATTTTCGGTTTGTTTTTCTGTATACCATAGTTCCATCTGAATTGCCCCCTTAAATGTTTACAGGCTTTTGCCGGTACCAAATGCCCCAGAGGCACCCAAAACTCAGCACATGAATATTATAACAAAATTTATAAAAAAATAAATATCTTTTTTTCAGGGCCGCACCCGGTAAAAGTGCTGCATATTACACCAAAGAAAGTGAAAAAATAAACAGGTAATTAATTTCTGTTCAAGGAGGTAAAGTGATGTCCAAAACAGTAATTGGTGTATTCAGCTCACGGGATCAGGCTGAAAAAGCTGTGTCTGAGCTCAGGAACAAGGGTTTTGAGAATGAGATCTCAATTGTCGCTAAAGATGAAGGCGGTGCAGCCGGCACAGACAGGAACTCCGAAATGTTCGGCGGTGACTCCATTACAGACGGGACCGCCACCGGCGGAATGCTGGGAGGTATTGCCGGACTGGCCATTGGAGCCGGCGCCCTGGCAATTCCCGGCCTTGGCCCCATTATCGCTGCCGGACCTATTGCAGGGCTGCTTTCCGGAGCCGCCACAGGCGGTATAGCCGGAGGCCTGACTGACTGGGGAATTCCCGAAGAGCGCGGCAAATATTATGAAGGTAAAGTCAGAGAGGGCAACATTATTGCTGCCGTTAAAAGCGATGACAACAAAATAGAATCTGCGGCCGGGGTCCTGCGTAATTACGGAGCCCAGGACGTAGAAACCCACTAACCTGAATTTTGCTCAAACTAAAGCATCTTTTCCCATATGGAAAGGATGCTTTTGTATATCTGATAAATGGCAGTTTAAAACAGCCATAACTTATGGTAAAATTAAGGAAAAAGGGGGTGTCAGTTTATGAGTGAAAAAACATCCGGGCTTATGAAAACCCAAAATTTGATCGGCAAACCCGTTATTTCCCTGCAGGGAGAAGAACTGGGCAGTATTGCACGGGTTATCGCAAACCCTGAAACAGGTAGTGTATCCGGCCTGGCGCTGAATATCAAGGGTTGGTTTAAGGGCGAAAAGGCCCTTGAATTTAAATCTGTGAAATCATTTGGCACCTATGCCGTAACTATTGAGCGCAGCAGCCAGGTAGTGGCGCTTGACAGCCTTCCTGTTTTGAAAAAACTGGCCGAAGAATGCAACATGTACAACATGCGCATAATCACTCCCGAAGGCCAGCTTGTCGGCACAATTGACGATTTCTATTTTGATACTGCAACAGGTAAAATTGAAAAATATGTCCTTACCGGAGGGACTATTAAAACCTTGTTTAAGGGACGTGCCAGCATTCCGGCTTCCAGCATTGAGAACATAGGTAAAGATGTCATTATCGCTGTAGGTAATGTAGCCGAAACCCTTCAAAAAGATGAACCCGGCCTGACCGATAATATTGAACAGTGGAAAGACGACCTCAGCCAGTGGAAAGACGACCTGGAACACTGGAAAGATGATTTTGAGAATTTGTGGGAAAAGACCCGTAACAAGGCGCTGGACCTTTCCAAAACAGCCGGTGAAAACATTAAAGGGGCCGCCGTAACAGGAACCGGCAAGGGCAAGGAGATCATTTCCAAAACAAGCGAAGTCTTGTCTGAAAAAAAGACCCTGCTTAAGAAATCCTATGAAGAATGGATGGATCGTTTACAGGCCATCAGAAATAAACCACAAAAGCCTCTTTCTGAAGATGAGATCCAGGCTATCCTGGGCCTGAAGGCAGCAAAAACACTGACCGATGAAGCCGGAGCCATTATAATAGAACAAGACTCAGAGGTTACCCGTGAAATCATCACTAAGGCCCAGCAAGCGGGTAAGGTAAAGGAATTACTCATTTCAGTGGCAGCCAAAGACCTGGAACAACAGATGGAGTCCATCAAAACCGAGTCAAAGCTGCTGGAAGAAGAAACAGATATATAGAGCCACCAAAAAAGGCTGTTGTCTTAACAGCCTTTTTTGCATTTCTTATCTGTCTCCATAATAAATACCAGAACTTCTGCCACCACCTGGTACAGTTCCGGCGGGATCTCCTCACCGGGGTCCAGGTGTGATAAAGCCTCAGCCAAAACAGGATCCTTTTCCACCGGGATATTGTGTTCCTCCGCCATTTCAAGTATCTTCCTGGCAATATAACCCTGCCCGGCAGCCAATACGCGCGGTGCACTCATGGTTTCCCTGTCATAGCCCAGAGCTATGGCCTTGGGTTCTGTTTTTTCCGGCATCTCCGGCTTCCCCATATCCTGCCTTCCCCTCTCTTAAACCCGAAGGTTAAGCTGAAACATGCCCGACATATCATTTTCATCCTGTAAAATACTGTCCGGGTCCTGTGTTTCAACCCTGCTCTCCAGCATCCTGACGGTATAACTCATATCTTCCAGCCTCCTGGCCAGAATACCCTTTAATTTATCGATTATATTACAGGTTTGTTTATCCGGGGTCACAAACTGAAGGGTCAGGCTTTGTTCTGCAACCTGAATTTCACACCTTACCAACCCCATGTTCATAGTATTCAGCTTCACTTCCACCCGGCATGAGGAGAAATCCCTCTTCTGTTTTTTGCTGTCATAGCGGTAGTTAATCATCAACCGCAGAGGCTCCTGCCTGTCCTCAAAGCTAATGGTGGAATACATCACCAGGGTATTATCCCTGTTAACTTCTACCCTGTTATTAAAATCCCGGAGAAATTCCAGCCTGTCGGTGACACTTTTGGTAAGCTGCAGTAATTCGCCGTGTTCCCGGACGCCTCTGTCCGCCAAAAGCTCTGCCAGTTTATCGGCCAGCAAAGTAATCAGGGCCTTTTGCCCCTGGTCCCCGGCTTCCCTGAGTGCTGCCAGGACCTGCTGATAAGCCCGCTCGTTTCCCCCCGGGGACGCTCCCGGCCCCTGTATTTCAGCCTGGGCCGCACCTGACCCCGGTGTCCCCTTAGGCACTCCGTCATGCGCTGCCCCTGATTCAGCATTTCCACTCTGCGGTGTCCCCTGTCGGGCTGTGCCACTTTGTACGGCTGCTGACTGTACAGTTCCGCTTTGCCCACCCCCGGGCCTGGCAGTTCCGCCTTGCATGACTCCAGGCTGCACTGCTCCGTCTTGCTGCATCCCTGCCAGCCGGGCCCCGCCTGGCACCATTTCACCCTGCAGTGCCACTCCTGGCGCCAGCCCACCTTGAGCAGTTCCGCCCGGAATAGTCCCGGTCTGTGCTGTCCCGGTCTGTGCTGTCC
>JAENZJ010000023.1 GCA_016841325.1 Thermincola carboxydiphila | reverse complement strand
GATAAAGGCCCGGGAAGCTGCTGTGGCGGCAGGTGAGGGGGCTGTGGAGATAGATATGGTAATGGGAATCGGGATGCTTAAGGAAAGGCAGTATGAGGCTGTCGGCAGTGATATAGCTGAAGTTGTCAGTTCCGTGAAAAGAGTGAATTCCCGAGCTGTTGTAAAAGTGATTATTGAGGCCTGCCTCCTTAATAATGATGAAAAGGTTAAGGCATGTAAAATTGCGGAAGCAGCGGGGGCCGACTTTGTCAAGACATCGACAGGTTTTGCTGCAGGCGGGGCTTTGCCGGAAGATGTTGCCCTGATGAGCAAAAGTGTCAGTCCGTCAGTTGGGGTAAAGGCAGCCGGTGGGATCCGGTCAGCGGCCCGGGCCATTGAAATGATTAAGGCGGGAGCCGCCAGGATCGGTACCAGTTCAGGGGTGCTGATCATGAATGAAATTGAATGGCAATAAACCCCCAGTATACGCCTTCTCCCCCGGGGAGATTATAAGTAATGTGCCGTTTTATTAACTTTTTTATTTAACTGTATGTTGATTCATGCCACAATAAGTCTGTTGATCAGGTAGCATTTGCAATTTCAACAGGAAGGGATGAGCTAAAATGAGGACCAGTGAAGCGCTTTGGGAAATTTTCAGGGCCACCGGACATATTGGAGCCTATTTACTGTATAAGGATTTTGGTGCAGCAGAAATAACTGCAGAAGAGACTATGCCGGATAAAGGATTTGAATACCTTGACAATATAAGTGTGGAATAGAGAAGGAAAGACCTTCAGGAAGAGGGCTGCAAGGATAAGATGATGAAAGATTACAAAACAGAAGGAATTATAATCAGGGTCCGTGATTATAATGAGGCAGACCGGATTGTTACCATTCTTACAAGTGAATACGGGAAGGTCCAGGCTATTGCCAGGGGATGCCGTAAGCCTAAAAGCCGTAAAAGGGGCCTGATACAACTGTTTACTCATGCTGAGTTTGCTCTGTACAGGGGGCGCAGCCTGGATACCATTATCCAGTGTGAAGGTAAGGAAGCCTTTGCAGGCATCAGGGAAGATCTGGACAGGATGGCCTACGCCGCTTATATGGCAGAGCTGCTGGATGGTTTTGCCGTATCCGGGGAAGGCCAGGAAGAACTTTTTTACCTTGCCCTGGTGTGCCTGTATTTACTTACTGTTGAAGACCCGGAACTGGTTACCCGGGTTTTTGAGGTCAGGATAATGAGATTAATGGGATATATGCCTCACCTGGAAGACTGTGTTTGCTGCGGGAGCCCGCTGGCAGGTTCACAGGCTGCGTTCAGTTCACGCATGGGAGGCGGGTTGTGTGCCAAATGTTCAGCATCTGACCCGGAAGCTGTAATTTGCACCATGGGTGCGCTGAACATGCTGAAACAGTTATCCCGGTGGGACTTGAAAAGGCTGAGAGTACTCAGACTGACTGCAAAGATGAAGCAGGAAATCGGTGAAATAATGCAGCCATATATCAGTCAGAGACTTGAAAAGAGAATCAGGTCGGCTGATTTCATACAATCGCTGGCATCTGTGCAAAATAACGGGTGATTCCGGGAATAATAGTTAAGGGCTGGATGAACAGACACGGGCCCGATAAAAGGAGGATTACCATGAGTGACGAACTTGAGAAGCTTGATATAATCAGGGAGCGTATAGGTGTCTCTTACCGTGAGGCTAAGGAATACCTGGAAGATGCCGGGGGCGATGTGGTCCGGGCTCTTGTCCTGGCTGAGGAACGGGCTGCAGGAGAAAGCAGCGGTCGCAAGCTGCTGGAAAAGGGTGAAGATATATTTAGTGAATTGAAATCTTACATAAAAAAGGGTAACCGGACCAAAATCAGGCTAAAGCGGGGCGATAAAACCATTGCAGAATTTCCGGCCACTGCAGGAGCCATCGGTATTCTGGCAGTCCTGGCCAGCACACAGCTGGCTTTGGTTGCAGGTATCGGGACAGTGGCGGCAGTTGCCAATAAGGTTACCCTCGAGGTGGAGAAACCCGGTGGGGATACTAAAGTAATCCCGATTGACAGGCCCAGGCAGTGAATGATTGACTTTTGAAAACAATTTTGGTAAAGTATTTGTATTAATATTTTATAAGACAGGCTATGAAGGAGACACAGATTCCGATTCCCGGTTTTACAGAGAGCCGGTGGCAGGTGCAAACCGGTAGCCAGGGCGGTGTCAGGCACTCCCGAGCTGCAGGAGGAAAGCGGATATTATCACCGTGGTTGTTTTTTTCACCGGGGTGCAGCCGTTAGTAAAGCCTGCCGTTTCAAAGCGGGCCGGATCAAAATCCGGCCAATCAGGGTGGAACCGCGGGAGATAACCTCTCGTCCCTGGCTGGAGGCCGGGGATGAGAGGTTTTTTTTACAGGCTCCCGGAAATGACTGGAAATGTAATGTAGCGAGTTATTGTACCGATTTTCCGCAGTGCCGCCTATGAGTTGCCGGTGAGGTGCAGCAAGACTTATAACGGCGGCACTGCAAGGGAAATTTTATACAACAACTCAACCTTAACCGTTTAAAAAAGGAGGCACATAAGAGTGAATTTTCAGGAGATTATATTAACTCTAAACAAATTCTGGGCAGACCGAGGCTGTATAATTCAGCAGCCTTATGACATCGAAAAGGGAGCCGGCACAATGAACCCGGCAACATTTCTCAGGGCTTTGGGGCCCGAACCATGGAATGTCGCCTATGTTGAGCCGTCCCGCAGGCCAACAGACGGGAGATATGGCGAAAACCCCAACAGACTGCAGCATTATTATCAATACCAGGTCATTCTGAAACCAAATCCTGATGATGTCCTTGAGGTATATCTCGACAGTCTTAGGGCAATCGGAATTGACCCGGACCGGCATGATATCAGGTTTGTTGAGGATAACTGGGAATCCCCCACCCTGGGGGCCTGGGGCCTTGGCTGGGAGGTTTGGCTGGACGGTATGGAGATAACTCAGTTTACCTATTTCCAACAATGCGGCGGGATTGACTGCAAACCGGTCTGTGCCGAAATCACCTATGGACTGGAAAGGCTGGCGATGTTTATCCAAAAGGTTGACAGTGTTTTCAACATCATATGGGTTGGAGATATCACCTATGGTGATGTACATCACCGGGGAGAAGTGGAACACTCCCACTATAACTTTGAGATAGCTGATACCGGCATGTTATTTGAAATGTTTAACATGTTTGAAAGAGAAGCCATGAGAATAATTGAAAAGGGATATGTGCTTCCGGCTTATGACTATGTTTTAAAATGCTCCCATACCTTTAACCTGCTGGATGCCAGGGGAGCAATAAGTGTTACGGAAAGACAGGGGTATATTGCGCGGGTGCGGAATATGGCCAGGCATTGTGCCCAGGCATATGTTGAACAGCGTGAGCGGATGGGATATCCCCTGCTGAAAAAGGGAGGTGTGGTCAATGGCTAAGGACTTTGTTCTGGAGATAGGGACCGAGGAAATCCCTGCCCGTTTTATGCCTTCAGCCATTAGCCAGTTGAAGGAAATAGCCGGCAGGTGGATCACGGAAAACCGGCTGGCCTGTGGAGAGATTGCCGCCTATGGTACTCCAAGGCGCCTTACGGTATATATTACCGGGCTGGCTGAGGAGCAGGAAGATTTTGTGGACCTGATAAAAGGGCCATCCAAAAAAGCTTCCCTTGATGAAAACGGAAACCCCACCAGGGCTGCCGAGGGTTTTGCCAGGAGCCAGGGGGTAAGTGTGGGTGACCTGATAGTACAGGAAACCCCCAACGGAGAATATGTATTTGCCGAAAAAAGGCAGACCGGGCAGAAAACAGCGGGTATTCTTCCACAGTTTTGTCTGGAACTGATAAACGGGCTGTCTTTTCCCAAGCCTATGCGCTGGGGTTATAAAGAAATGCGCTTTGCCCGTCCCATAAGGTGGCTCCTGGCCCTTTTCGGAAATACCGTCATACCTTTTGAGATTGAAGGTCTGCAGTCAGGCCGGGTTACCTATGGGCACCGGTTTCTTTCCCAGGGACCAATTGAGCTTTATCAGGCTCCTGACTACCTGGACAGGTTGAGGGATGCTTATGTTATTGTTGACCATGTGGAACGGAGGGAAAGAATCAGGAATCAGGTGGTCAAAGTTGCTGAGCGGGAGGGAGCAGAAGTACTGCCTGATGAAGAGCTGCTTGAAGAGGTCACCCATCTCCTGGAATACCCTACCGCACTATGCGGGACATTTGACAGGGAGTACCTGCGCCTGCCCCGGGAAGTGCTGATAACCCCCATGCGGGAGCACCAGCGCTATTTCCCGGTAGTGGACTCCGAAGGCAACTTAATGAATAAGTTTATCACATTAAGGAATGGGACTGATTCCTTCCTTGATACTGTAAAAGAGGGTAATGAAAAGGTCCTCAGGGCACGGCTGGCTGATGCCGAGTTCTTTTTCGAGGAGGACCTGAAAACACCGCTGCGCAGTAATGTTGCCAAACTTGGTAAAATTGTTTTCCAGGAAAGCCTGGGAACAGTTCTGGAAAAGGTTGAACGCATTGGAGCGCTTGGCAGGTACCTTGCAGCCGAAATGGGGATAAATGACGAAAACCTTCTCGAAGACATTGAACAGGGTGCTTACCTCTGTAAGGCTGACCTGGTGACAAACATGGTTTATGAGTTTCCTGAACTGCAGGGAATCATGGGCCGGGAATATGCGCTTCGCAACGGTGAAAAGGAATCAGTGGCCCAGGCAGTATTTGAACACTATCTGCCGCGGTTTTCCGGTGATATTCTTCCCGAAACCACAGCAGGTTCAATTATCAGTATTGCCGACAAGATCGACACTATTGTCGGGTGTTTTGCCGTGGGTATCCAGCCGACCGGTTCCCAGGACCCTTATGCCTTAAGAAGACAGGCCCTGGGGATATGTCATATCGCCATTGAGGGAAAACTTAATTTTTCAGTTAACAATCTGATTGAAAAGGCGTACCAGTGTTACGGAGACAGTATTAAAGCCCAGCTTTCGGCCGGGGAGACAGTGCTGGAGGTCACAGAGTTTTTTAAACAGCGCCTGAAAAACATATTTGCTGACAGAGGGTTCACTTATGATGTTATTGATGCTGTGCTGAGCGTAGGCCATGACCGGCTGACAGATACCCTCCTCAGGGCAGAGGCCCTGACGAACCTCCGCAGCCAGGAAATTTTCGGGAAGCTGCTGACAGCATATACCAGGGTATCCAATTTGGCTAAAAATGCTGAAAGTGACGACATTGCCCCGGATTTATTTACAGAGGAAGTGGAGAAGGAGCTTTACGCTGAGTTTGTCAAAGCAAAGGAAGAAATGAAAATTTATCTTGAGGAAAAGCAATACCGGCAGTTCCTGCAACGGTTTGCCCTGCTGCAACAGTATATTGACAATTTCTTCGAAGGCGTTATGGTTATGGTTGATGACGAAAAAATCAAGCATAACCGCCTTGCCCTGCTGAAAAATATTGCGGGGTTAACCAGGTTGGTGGCGGATTTGACCAAAATTGTTGCGTAATAAAAAAGGTAATATTTTCATCGTTTAGTTAATAGATTTACTGTTGTTAATAAAATATGAGATTAATTTGGAGGATTTTTTCGACATAAAGGAGGACATTAAGGATAAATATAGTATATTAATAAGAGTGTTTTCATAATTAGTATAACACAATTGACCAAGGGAAAGACGGTGAGCATGTGGAACTTACCAAACGACAGGAACAGATTGTCCAGATCGTGAAGAACGAAGGCCCGATTACCGGCAGCAAGATAGCTGCAAAACTGTCCCTGATAAGGTCTACACTGCGTCCTGACCTCACGATACTGACCATGGCCGGAATCCTGGAAGCCCGGCCCCGGGTAGGGTATTATTATGCCGGAAAAACTCCTGACAATTTCATTGCTGAAGCCATTCAGAAAATAACAGTCGGTGATATTAAATCAGTACCTGTTGTTATCAAGGCAGATGCCACAGTATATGATGCGGTTGTTACAATGTTTCTGGAAGATGTGGGAACTCTGTTTGTTGTCAGGGAAGGTGGGGTGCTTGAAGGGATTATTTCCCGGAAAGACCTCCTGAAAGCGACAATGGGTGGTGCAGACATACATAAAATGCCCATCGGCGTTGTGATGACAAGAATGCCCAATCTAATAACAACGACTCCCGATGAACCTATTCTGGTTGCAGCTCAGAAGCTAACGGGCAGGGAGGTGGACTCCCTTCCGGTGGTCAGGGTTATGCAGAACGGAAATGGGAATGAAGAGCTTGAAGTTATTGGCCGGGTTACCAAGACAACGATTACACGACTTTTTGTTGAGCTGGGACATAGAAAATGAAGCATACAGAAAGACAACAGGATACGGCAGAGAGTAAGCCGAAAATGTGCGGGAAAAGGAGGAGATACTGATCACAACAAAACAGGAACAACAACCGGTACTATTTGTTGTATCAGATTCAGTAGGTGAGACTGCAGAATTTGTTGCCAGAGCCGCTGTCAGCCAATTTAACGCCGGTTTTGTGGACATGAGGCTTATTGCCTATGTCAACACCCCGGAACACATTATTGAAATTGTCAATGAAGCAAAACAAGTCCGGGGGATTATTGCATTTACCATAGTGCTTCCGGAGCTGAGGGAAACCTTGGTTAAAGAGGCGGAGCAAAACGGGGTTCCCATTGTTGATATACTGGGACCCATGATGGATGCCCTGACAAGAGTATCAGGACGGGCCCCGAAAATGAAAGCAGGACTCCTGCACAAACTGGATAAAAACTATTTCCGGAAGGTTGAAGCAATAGAATTTGCGGTAAAATATGACGATGGCAAGGACCCGCGCGGCATTATGCGTGCCGATGTGGTCATAATAGGGGTTTCACGGACTTCCAAGACACCCCTCTGTATGTACCTGGCCCATAAGAGCATTAAAGCCGCCAATATTCCGTTGGTACCGGAAGTATCGGCTCCTGAGGAAATTTTCGGTTTGCCAAAGAAGAAAGTTATCGGACTGACTATAAAGCCTGAACTGTTAAATGAGATCAGGCAGGAACGCCTAAAGACCCTTGGCCTTAAATCGGGAGCTGATTATGCCAGCCTGGAAAGAATTCTTATTGAGTTGGAATACGCTGATGAAATAATGCGTAAAGTAGGCTGCCCTGTAATAGATGTCTCCAATAAAGCTGTTGAGGAAACGGCCAGTAAGGTCCTGGAAATAATCAGACACCAGATATGATTTACAGTTAAATATTTTTTATATGTAATGAGGGGGATAGGACGATGGTAAAGAAGTATGTTTATTCTTTTGAAGAAGGCAGAGCAGATATGAAGGGACTGTTGGGCGGAAAGGGAGCCAACCTGGCGGAGATGACCAATATAGGTCTTCCGGTGCCTCCGGGAATTACTGTTACCACTGAAGCCTGTAATGACTACTATGCCCAGGGCCGGAATATGCCCGAAGGACTGGAAGCCGAAATAAAAGAGAAAATGACCCTTCTGGAGGCTAAAATCGGTAAAAAATTTGGGGATGATACCAATCCGCTCCTTCTTTCAATACGGTCAGGGGCAAAATTCTCCATGCCCGGGATGATGGATACCATTCTTAACCTGGGGCTTAATGACCGTACATGTGCGGCTATGATCAAAGCTACAAATAATGAAAGGTTTGTTTTGGACTGTTACCGCCGTTTTATCCAGATGTTCAGCGGTGTTGTCCTGGGACTGGAACACCACAAGTTTGAAAGTGTCCTGGAAGCCCAGAAGGAAAAGCGTGGGGTTCACTTTGACACCGAACTTGATGCCAGTGACCTCAGGGAGGTTGTTGCCGCATACAAGAAAGTGGTACAGCGGGAAACAGGAAACGATTTCCCGGAAGACCCCATGGAACAGCTCCTGCTGGCAGTTCAGGCAGTATTTGGTTCCTGGAACAACCAGAGAGCTATAGTATACCGCAGGCTTAACCAGATTCCCGACGATCTGGGGACTGCTGTTAATATCCAGTCAATGGTATTCGGTAATATGGGTGAGGACTGTGGCACCGGGGTTGCTTTTACCCGTAACCCGTCAACCGGTGAAAAGGCATTATACGGTGAATACCTTATCAATGCCCAGGGTGAGGACGTGGTTGCAGGTATCAGGACACCCCAGCCGATTAGTAAACTCCAGGAAGAAATGCCTGAGATTTATCAGCAGTTTGTAGACATCTGCAATACCCTTGAACAGCACTATAAGAATATGCAGGATATCGAATTTACCATTGAGAGAGGTATACTTTACATACTCCAGACCCGTCATGGTAAAAGGACAGCCACTGCTGCCATTAAAATTGCTGTTGACATGGTAGCTGAAGGCCTGATTGACAGGAAAGAAGCGGTCCTCCGGGTTGAACCGGGCGCTCTCGACCAACTGCTGCACCGGAGGATTGACCCTGAGGCCAAATTTGAGGTAATTGCCACAGGCCTGCCGGCTTCACCGGGAGCAGCATGCGGTACCGTGGTCTTTGATGCCGATGAGGCTGAAAAGCTGGGTCAGGCCGGACAAAAGGTAATCCTGGTCCGGACTGAGACCACACCTGATGATATCCATGGTATAGTGGCCGCCCAGGGTGTCCTCACCAGCAGGGGTGGGATGACCAGCCACGCAGCCGTTGTTGCCAGAGGAATGGGCAAACCGTGTGTCTGCGGTTGTGAAGCCATTAAGATAAACTATGAGGAAAAATTATTTAAGGTTAATGGTAATGAAATCCGGAAAGGGGATACTGTTTCTATTGACGGGGCTACCGGGCAGGTGATTCTTGGTGAGGTACCCATGATAGACCCCGAACTTTCTTCCGAGTTCCAGGAACTGCTGGGTTGGGCTGATGATATCAGGACAATGGCTGTCAGAGCCAATGCCGATACCCCGGAAGATGCTGCCAAAGCCCGGGAGTTTGGGGCAGAGGGAATAGGCCTGTGCCGCACTGAGCATATGTTTATGGCTCAGGACAGGCTGCCAATTGTCCAGGAAATGATTCTTGCTGAAACCCTTGAAGAACGGGAAGCTGCTTTGGAGAAACTTCTGCCGGTACAGCAGGGAGATTTTTACGGTATACTTAAGGCTATGGAAGGATTCCCGGTGTATATCAGGCTGCTGGACCCACCGCTGCATGAATTCCTGCCCAACATAGAAGAACTGGTTGTGGAAATTACTGAACTCAAATGTACCGGTGGTGATAAAAACCTCATTGCTGAAAAAGAGGAACTCCTCCGTAAGGTCAGGCAGCTCCACGAATTTAACCCGATGCTGGGCCATCGCGGCTGCCGCCTCGGAGTAACCTTCCCTGAGATTTATGCAATGCAGGTGAAAGCCATTTACCAGGCTACGGCACAGCTTATCAAAGAGGGTGTGGATGCCAAACCGGAGGTTATGATTCCCCTCGTGATTCATGTCAATGAGCTCAAAATGCTCCGGGAACAGGCTGTGGAAATTGCCAAAGCAGTCCAGGAAGAATATGGGGTAACCTTTGATATCCATGTCGGAACAATGATTGAGCTGCCCAGGGCTGCTGTTACGGCAGATGAAATTGCCACTCAGGCTGATTTCTTCTCCTTTGGCACTAATGACCTTACCCAGACTACTCTTGGATTCAGCCGTGACGATGCTGAAGGCAAGTTCCTCCATGATTATGTTAATAAGAAGATCCTGGCAGACAACCCGTTCGTGGTCCTGGATCAGGAAGGTGTGGGGAAACTGGTCAAAATGGGAACTGACCTGGGCCTTCAGGCCAACCCTGCACTCAAAGTGGGAATCTGCGGCGAACACGGCGGTGAACCCAGTTCCATCGGCTTCTGCCACCGGATTGGCATGGATTATGTGAGCTGCTCACCATACCGTGTGCCCATTGCCAGGCTTGCAGCTGCACAGGCTGCCGCCGGTGGGGAAAGCTCTGTGAGCACCAAATAAAAAACCAACAGAAATGTATCCGGCAGGAGGGTAAAATAACCCTCCTGCTGATTTTTTTCTGCAAAGTCTGGGGAGGAAAACAGTATTCTTTTGGCTGGCGGGAGAGTATGTTTTCTGGATATTACAATTAATTTCTAAGTATACTAAGTGTAGCCGGGATGTGGGAACCAGATATGGAAGGGAGGGAACTTAATGAGTCTGTTGCTCGACAGAGATCTGAAGAAAAATATCATTGATGAGGGTTTTGTCACCAAAGCAGTGGTCACTGCTGAACTTGAACTAAGGAAAGTGAGGCTGTACCAGGCGAAGGCGCATAACACAAAGGTAAAAAAGTATTTCCAGGGACAGGAAAGGGCTTTGGAAATGGGAATAAGAGACCTCAAGCAGTGCCTAGCAAAACTGGTCTGAAAAAATACCGGGTTATCCATTGGACATATAGAAAGGTGAGATGAAATGACAGACAGGTATGAGGTTGGGCAGGGAGAACTTACTGACCTGGACATGCTCTACGACTATAAAAAGGACTCAACATATGCGGCAACCTGTTATACAACAATGGCCACAGAAGCCCACCACGATTTTGTGCGGGATGTATTCATTAAACTTGCCGCTTCATCTCTGATGAGTGAGGAGAAAGCGGCAGACCTGGTGGCCCAGATGGGCGGGATTAGCTAGAAAATTTTTGTTCTGATTAGGCCAAAATTTTATAGACAGGGTGTAGCGAATTGTGATAAAATGAACAAGTAAAAATTCATAACTGGTACAGGTGCCCGCCAGGGATAATAGGGAATCAGGTGCAAGTCCTGAACGGTCCCGCCACTGTAAGTGATCAGTGTCTTGTAAAATACCACTCGTTTTTTGGAAACGGGGAAGGTACAAGACGCGATGAGTCACGAGTCAGGAGACCTGCCTGTATTGTGAGCCTGAGGCCTTCGAGGAAAGGCATGGTATGTTAATGTATACCAAATGTTACAATCCTCGCTGTGCGGGGATTTTTATTTTGGTAAAGAAAAGCTGCCAAGCCAATCTCCTTCCTTAAGGAAGGTTATTGTTAAACCCATTCTCTAATCCGGTAGAATAGCTATATTCTACCACTTTTTTTGCCTTTGCCCGGAAATTATCAGAATGTTGCAGGAATTTTTCTGTTGATATAGAAACATATATTTAGTATAATATAGTCACCGGTAGCAGAAGCTGCCGATACATGCAGAATGCATGTTACGGTGTTTTGGTGTGAAGGCTGGAAGCAACTTTTGAACTCAAGGTAGTTTTAAGGAAAGGCTCAAACAATAGATTATAAACTAAGGCCACGAAGGTCGGGAGGTTTGCTGAAGCAATCCCGTGTTTGTGGTTTTTTATTTTGCTGAAAATCGGGGTTAGAAGCAGCCGGTAATTATCATTCCAAACAGATATTTAAATTTGCGGAGGTGTAAGTATGCATATTCCGGATGGTTTCCTTGATACGAAGATGATTGCCGCATCAGTGGCAGCAAGTGTCCCGCTGGTAGGTGTGGCGGTGGCTAAGACAAAAAAGGTTTTTGATGACCGGCAGATACCTAAAATGAGTGTCATGGCCGCATTTATCTTTGCGGCCCAGATGGTGAATTTCCCCATCGCCGGTGGTACCTCGGGACATCTTTTGGGGGCGGCCCTGGCGGCCATTTTGCTGGGACCGTGGAGCGCTGTCCTGATAATGACAACAGTGCTGATAATTCAATGTCTGGTTTTCCTGGATGGTGGCCTGACAGCACTGGGGGGAAATATTCTGCTGATGGGAATTGTGGCTCCCTGGGTAGGCTGGTGGGTTTACAGGCTGGCAGCCGGGAATTCTACTAACCGGACCAGGGTACTGGGGTCAACATTTCTGGCCAGCTGGCTTTCCACAATTGCGGCCTCGGTTGTAGGCACCCTGCTGATTGTATTTTCAGGCCATGTAGCCCTGAATATCGCCCTTCCGGCCATGTTGGGATGGCATGTGTTGATTGGGATCGGTGAAGGCCTGATAACATCAGTTGTGGTGGCCTATCTTACCCAGGTTAAATCTGAACTGGTTTTCCAAAATCAGAAGGCATGAGGTGATAATATGAAAAAGGGTATCTTTTTTGCTCTCCTGTTTTCCCTGGCCATTGCGGCTTTTCTTTCTCCCTTTGCTTCCACAAGCCCTGACGGTTTGGAACGGGTAGCTGAAGACAAAGGGTTTATACACCTCAGTGAAGGAAAAGAAGTGGTTAAATCCCCTATGCCGGATTATGTTATGCCCGGATTGGAAAATGAGGCTGTTGCCGGCAGCCTTGCCGGTGTGGCCGGTACCCTGATTACTTTTGCTGTAATGTATGGGTTTGGGAAATTATATATCATCAAATCCCGCCGAGTTGGTGGCCGTCAGTGAAAATTGCGGTAATTGACGGGCAGGGGGGAGGAATCGGAAGGGTTATTGTCGAAAGGCTCAGGAAAGACCTTCCTGAGGATACAGAGATAATTGCCCTGGGGACAAATGCCCTGGCTGCGGCCCAGATGATAAAGGCCGGAGCCAATGAAGGGGCCAGCGGCGAAGCAGCAGTTATTTTTAATACGCCAAAAGCAGATCTGATTGTCGGTACAATTAATATTATAATTGCAAATTCCATGATGGGTGAATTTACTGCCCCCATGGCCGAAGCCGTAGCTCAAAGCAGTGCACAGAAAATATTACTTCCATTGACCAGAAGCAATGTGAAAATTGTTATGACAAGGGAAGAACCGCTGCCTCACCTGGTAGAGGCGGCGATAAATGAAGTGAAGGAGATTTTGGAGGTGGGTACAGATGTGTGAGGCAAATGCGTACATCTTAAAAGACGGTATTGAAGAGTTGCTCCTGGAGGGTGTGGATAAAGTCGTACCGCGTGAAGACGGCATTCTGCTGGAAAATATTTTCGGACAGCAGAAGCTGGTCAGGGCAAGGATTAAAGAGATGGCCCTGGTTAACCACAGGATCATTCTGGAAAAAAATGAGTAAATCTACGTAAAATCAGCAAATCAAAGATACAAAATTTTCTGGACATGGCAGCCTTTGTCATGATACAATATTTATACCAAAGCGGAATGACAACATAATACCAAATAAGCGGAATAAGTGCCTTAACCTCTGCTAGGAGGGGGGCTTAAAAGGGAAGCCGGTGTGAGTCCGGCACGGTCCCGCCACTGTATTGGGGAGTCTCTTTGCAGATGTCACTGGAGATAACGGGAAGACGCAAAGAGGCGGTGAACCTGAGTCAGGAGACCTGCTTGTTCTGATTTCACTGACCCACGAAGGATGGGAGGGGTGGAGTATGAGTATACCTGATTTTTAGCTCTCTGCCTGTGGGTAGGGAGTTTTGTTTTTCCCTGCTCCGGGATAAGATCAGGACATGAAAATTTAATATTCAGCGGAATAAGTGCCTTAACCTCCGCCAGGAGGGGGGCTTAAAAGGGAAGCCGGTGTGAGTCCGGCACGGTCCCGCCACTGTATTGGGGAGCCTCTCTGCATTATGCCACTGGAAGTTTTCCGGGAAGGCGCAGAGGGGTGGTGAACCTGAGTCAGGAGACCTGCTTGTTCCAGATTCACTGGACCCACGACGGATGGGGGAGGTGGGGTATAAGGATACCTGTTATAATCTCTCCATAGTTGTGTGGGGAGATTTTTGTATTATGACACTAAGGAGAGATTTAACTATGCATACCCTTAAACGGAGACATATTCGAAAGTTAAAAATTATGAATTTGCTGACATTAGTGGCCATTTTGATAGGCTTTATACCAGTTATACCAACTACTTATGCTGCTGAAAGCATTAACGTACATGTACGTGTTGAAGGAATAGACTCTACATTATTGGATACAAATGTGGAGGTACCGGCTGGCAGTTATCCGGCAGATGCTTTAGTGACAGCGGCGGAGGGAAATGTGGATGTTGTTGCGGACGGGGGATTTGTTACATCAATTGGTGGAGAGGAAACTGGTCTTTATGAGGGTGACTGGAATGGCTGGTTAAGCTATACCGTAAATAATGGAATTGTGGAGGAATACGGTCCTCTTAGTGATAATGATGAGGTGGTCTACTACTATGGGACTTGGGATCCACCGACTCCACTGACAAAACTGGAAGCACCTGAAGAAGTTGTGGCTGGAGAAGAGTTTGCGGTGAAACTGGTAGACATAGCAGGTGATAATGCTGCTGTGGTTGGAGCGACAGTATACTGTGGTGAAGATTATGATGTAACTGATGCTTCCGGTGAAGCCAGATTTACAGCGCCTTCTGAAGCTGGTCCAGTGCAGTTAACTGCAGAGAAAAGGGATGAAACGAGTGTACCGACAGGAAAACCGTTAATAGTAAGACCACTCCCGGCAAGTATGAATGTTATAAATCCGACTGTACATGTACGTGTCGAAGGGATAGACTCTACATTATTGGATACAAATGTGGAGGTACCGGCTGGCAGTTATCCGGCAGATGCTTTAGTGACAGCGGCGGAGGGAAATGTGGATGTTGTTGCGGACGGGGGATTTGTTACATCAATTGGTGGAGAGGAAACTGGTCTTTATGAGGGTGACTGGAATGGCTGGTTAAGCTATACCGTAAATAATGGAATTGTGGAGGAATACGGTCCTCTTAGTGATAATGATGAGGTGGTCTACTACTATGGGACTTGGGATCCACCGACTCCACTGACAAAACTGGAAGCACCTGAAGAAGTTGTGGCTGGAGAAGAGTTTGCGGTGAAACTGGTAGACATAGCAGGTGATAATGCTGCTGTGGTTGGAGCGACAGTATACTGTGGTGAAGATTATGATGTAACTGATGCTTCCGGTGAAGCCAGATTTACGGCATCTTCTGAAGCTGGTCCAGTGCAGTTAACTGCGGAGAAAAGGGATGAAACGAGTGTACCGACAGGAAAACCGTTAATGGTAAGACCTATGCCAATAACGGTAGACATAGTAAACGAATTATCAAATCCTGGAGAGCCTTCAATTGATCTTCCGACCGCCCCAAGTTTTAGCCTTGAAGATTATGATAAGGATTTAAAGTTGCTGACAGTAACGGGCAGTGTGAGCAATGCTGCCACGATAAATGGAATTCTTGAAACTACTGACAGTATTGAAATTTGTAATGTAACAGACGATGTAATTAATAATAAGTTTACTCTAATATTTGAAAATGTCAACGAGCAAAACTACATTTTGACTCTTACCGGTATATCTGATAGCGGTTTAGAAGGATTAACCACTACTTCAGAGGTATCGTTATTTCCTGAGGAACGGGTTACTGATGAAATCATTAATCAAGCTAAGGAAGAGGCTATAACCTATATTCGCAATCAACAAGAAGACAATGGAGACCTCTCATTGTGGGGAGCTATGGCCCTCGTAGAGGCAGGCGAAGATTTATTAAGTGAAGAATATACTAAAAACGGTTTAACCTATTTTGATTATCTGGCAGGTTATGAACCTAGTTCAACCAGTGACCTGGTGAAAATGATTTTAACTTTGGCGGTTTGTGGTCAGGATCCTACCGATTTTGAAGGACGTAACTTAATAGATGAATTGAACAATGACGGGAATGGGTTGTTTGATATCTTTTCTACTCACCTGTGGACTATAAGGGCATTGAACGAGGCAGGAGAACCCATAACACAAGCTGAACAGGCCAAACAGTGGATTCTCGACCAACAAAAGGAAGACGGGAGTTGGGGTTATCAAGAGGGGGCGGATAGCAGCAGTGATATTACCGCGGAGGCTGTTATTGCCCTGCATGATCTAGGGGAACCAAAAGACTCTCAATATATCCAGAAAGCTTTGGATTGGCTGAAAACTATGCAGCGAATTGATGGGGGATTTAAGTATCTTCCTAATAGTAAAGAAAGTAATCCCTATTCAACAATAGAGGTTGCCAGGGCATTATTGGAATTGGAAATTAATCCGCTACAAGATGACTGGCTTAAACCGAGTGGGGAAATGCTCAGTTATCTGGTAAATCAACAAGGCGAAGACGGCAAAATAAGTGAATTGACGGCAACTGCTAATGCACTTACAGTTTTTAGTATGTTCAGTAAACAGTTTAATGCAGAAGGCACTGGCGAATTAGGAGGTTCACAGGACTCAGGGGGGCAGGTAGATTACGATTCTGTTTCGGTTTACATAACAGTCACAGGCAAAAATGGTGTGACGGTTCTTAGCAAACGTAGAATAACAGTCAACGATGACGACGAATTCGGAATGACTCCTTTGGGTGCTCTCGCCAAAACAGGTCTTTCCTTTACGACAAAATTTGATGAAGCCTATGTGAGTTCAATTGACGGGGTGGCCGAAGATTTGCGGGGAACAGCAGGATGGGTTTGGGAAGTAAATGGCGACAGGCCGGGCCTTGCATGTAACGACTTCACCCTTGAAGATGGAGATGAAGTGGTTTGGCTTTGGGTTAACGATGCTAATGAGGGTGGATTTAATGCAGAAAAACTTGTAGATATGGATACTCCCCCTGAGATTAGCCGTGAGGAAGCAGAAATTAGGGAGAAGATATCCGAAGAGGCCCAAAAATATCTGCAAGACAATAAATTTAGTGGACTGTCCACAAATGATATACCGGTTTTTGGGGTTGGCAGAACACTTACAAATGAAGAAGTAGCATATTGGTTGACTGTTATTAAAGAAAACGAATTGGATGAAGAATTTCCTGTGAATCCGGGAGATAAAGTTACTCTGCAGGATAAAAGGAAAGAGATTCGGCTGGAAATACCTGAAACAGCAATGAAGAAATCTGTAAGGATAAATTTAAAGAAGTTGTCCGCAACAGATACTGCAACAGATAACGGCAGTGACTCCGCTGATCGGGATAAATTATTAACACCAGTTTATGAATTTGGCCCTAGCGGATTGGTATTTGATGATAATGTATTTGTGACCTTAAAGGCAATCGTTCCTCCGGGACAATCGCCGTTTGACGTCTACATGGCATGGTATGATGAAGACAATCAGGAGTGGGTTAAGGTTCCGGCAGTTATGGATTTAGCTAACGGAGAAATAACAGGAGCATTGCAGCATTTCAGTAAATATGCTGTTTTCTGTCGGGAAACCAAATTCTCTGATATGGAAAGCCATAAGTGGGCAGAAGAAGCGATGAAAAGTCTGGTTCAGAGAGGGATAGTTGTAGGAGTAGGTCAGGAAAGGTTTGATCCGGAACGCAATGTTACCAGGGCAGAGTTCGTGAAGATGCTGGTCAATGCTTTGGAAATCACCAACAGTGCAGGGGAGAAGCAAACACTTACCGACCTGCCTGACGATGAATGGTATACACCATATGTCAAGCAGGCAATAGACAGAGGATTGGTTTCCGGTTATCCTGACGGAACATTTAGGCCTATGCAAAAGATTTCTAGGCAGGAAATGGTAACAATTTTGATGAATGCCAGGAATTATCTGGATGCATTAAAGGTTAAACATGCAGAGAGTGCTGAAACAGGATTTAAAGACAACAAGGAGATTGCATCTTGGAGTAAGACAGCTGTTGACTGGGCTGTTGCGAATAAAATTGTCAACGGTATGGGAGATAACCGTTTTTATCCCGCTCAGCCAACGACAAGGGCTCAAGCAGCGGTAGTAATAAATAATGTTCTTAGACTCAGGTAACCGGAGTGGGGGATGGCTTATGAAGAAGCTGATTTATCCAATATTATTAGTCATCATTTTGACGGCTGTCATGGGTTGCGGATCCGGTGATGATAAGGAAAAAGTCTCTGCCGGAACTTCTGAAACAGCTATAGAACAAAAAGGTATGACTGATTCTAGTTCAGGGGAGACAACAACAGGCAGTGCTTCAGAACAGGAATCCACAGATGATTCTTCCCACCCAGATGAGAACGATGGGGAGATTAAGAAAGAATCCGGCACTAAAATAGAAAACAATACAAATAAAACTCCAAACGAAAATGATGAACCGGCTTTGGTTAATAACGTTCAGCCTAAGCCTGTATCCCAAGGGGCAGGTAGTCAGGCAGCCCTTTGGGTAACCCAGGATTTTTCCTCCTCAGTGTTACTTGATAAACCGATTGCAGTTAACAAGAACATTTCTGTGCTGGATATTGTTAAGGCAAACCTTGAGGTTGACACAGCCTATGGCGGCGGTTTCATCAATGCCATTAACGGCCTGCAGTCAGGCTATACCGGAAAACTCTTCGGCGGCAAGAAAATGGATTGGTTTTACTGGGTTAACGGCATCATGGTGGCCGAAGGGGCTGGTGATTATATCCCTGTATCCGGGGACCGGATTTGGTGGGATTACCATGACTGGGGTTCGGGTTCATTTGTGACTGCTGTGGTGGGGGCTTATCCCCAGCCCTTTGTAAACGGTTTTGACGGGAGAAATGACGGGACAGTGGTGGCCTATGCACCCGCGGCCCAGGACCAGGCTGAAAAGGTAGCCGGGGCGCTGCGCCGTCAGGGGGCGCCGCGGGTAACAGTGTCAGCCCTGTCAGATATCGATCCTGCCAAACGGAGTAAGATGACTGTAGTGGTTGGCTTATGGGCTGACCTGGAGAACAATGGTTTTTTCGCCGGACTTAACGAAAACAGCAGGAAAACAGGTATATATGTCGACTTTGCTAAAGACGGCTTTACGGTTCTTGATTATGAGCGTAACGCAGCCGGAACATATAAAGCCGGAACAGGGGCTGTTGTGGCCACCGGCAGCGGACTGGGGGACCGGCACCCCCTCTGGGTGGTAACAGGTGTTGATACATCCGGACTTAACGGTGCAGTCAGCGTTATCTGTGACAGCCCGGCCCAGTTGAGCCGGAAAGTTGGTGTACTGGTAACCGGAGGCAGGGTGAAGGCGGTACCTGTCATAAACTGATCAAACTGTCAGTATTAAGCGCCAGTCGGCTGTGTAAGAAGGGAAGGTGAGGACCATGTATTTTTACCGGGACAAGGGGTTGTTTTTGCAGAGACTGCACCCGGCAACCACATTTCTTTATACAGGGTTAATGATGATCCTGGCTGTAATCTATAGTAATCCTTTGTACCTTACAGCAATGCTTGCTGTGGTTATCTGGACCATCATTGAACTTGACGGGCGGGAAACGCTGAAATGGTATAGCAGGATTGCCGGGATGATGGCAGTGTTTGTAATGATAATTAACCCCCTGCTGAGCCGTGAGGGACAGACAATTCTCTGGCACGGACCCAGAGTGCCGGTTATCGGGGTCCTGGATATTTCCCTGGAAGCGGCGCTTTACGGGCTGAATATGGCTCTACGCCTTTTTCTGCTGATTGCTGTATTTGCCATGTATAACCTGATGATGGATCCTGACCGGGCGATGTCTTCAGTTTCCCGAATAGCAAGGAAATCTGCGGTGGTCTTGGCCCTTACAGTGCGGCTGATACCAAGCATGGTATCCCAGGCACGGAATGTGGCCGATATCCAGCGGGCCCGGGGGGTTAACCTGGATTCAGGGGGGATATATCAGCGGTGGAAAAAACGGATCCCCTTTCTTAAGGTGATGCTCCTGACATCTTTGGAAAATTCATGGCATACGGCAGAAGCTATGGAAGCACGGGCATTTGGGAGCGGACCTCCGACACGCTATGTGACAGAGGTCTGGCGTCCCCGGGATACCTGGATTACGGCAGCGGTTTTGGTATCACTGCTGACAGCGATAACCGGACTGTTGGCCGGGGCAGGAAGCTTTGAGTTCTATCCCCGGCTGGGTGACCTGACAGGAAGCGGGGAAGAAATCCTGATATTAATTATTCTCACAATAATGCTGGCCATTCCGCCGGCGCTGGCAAGGGGGTATAAAGGATGGAACTTTATAGAACGGAGAATCTGACATATATATATCCGGATATGGCGCGCCCGGCCCTGGATGATGTAAGTGTGAACATATATGACGGGGAGTTCCTGCTCCTGCTGGGTGATTCCGGATGTGGTAAGTCGACTCTGCTGAGGGCTCTTGCCGGACTGGCGCCTGATTTCTATGGCGGTAAAATTGGCGGCCGTGTCCTTTACCGGGGACGGGATATGGAAAAAATGGACCGCAGGCAGCTCCTCCGGAATGTCGGTATAGTATTTCAGGACCCTGAGAAGCAACTTGTGAAAACCCGGGTGGAACAGGAGATTGCCTTTGGATTGGAAAACCTGGGGCTGCCTCCGGCAGATATGAGAAAACTGGTTGCCGAGGTAATAAACTTTTTTGACCTTTCGGAGTTGAAGGATACTCCTGTGAGTGACCTTTCAGGTGGACAAAAACAAAAAGTTGTCCTTGCTTCCGTAATGGCCATGCAGCCAAAGGTGCTGCTCCTGGATGAACCGACCTCACAGCTGGACCCGGTAGCTGCTGAAGAGGTATTTAATACTCTGAAGCGGCTGAATGAAGAACTGGGACTCACCATTGTCCTGGTGGAGCAGCGTCTGGACCGCTGTTTCCATATGGCAGACCGGGTTATTGTAATGGACCGGGGTCAAATCAAGAATGAGGGTACCTCCCAGGAGATTGCAGCATGGGCCATCAGGAATAAAAGGCATATTATCCCTCCGGTAGCAGAATTCTTTTGCTGTACCGGAAGTGACAGACCTCCACTGACAGTGAGGGAAGGACGTCAAAAGCTTTCCGGAATGGGGTTCAGGCCTTTGGAAGACAATGAATCCTCCAAAACCCCCAAACCGGTTTTAAAGAAACTATGGGAGCGGCTGGGCAAAAAAACAGGTCATCGGGATTCTGCCGCAAATTGGCTGGTTAAGCTGCACGATCTCTGGTTTAAGTATGATCAGGGGGATGAAGTTTTAAAGGGTGTTTCCCTTAATATAGGCGCCGGAGAATTTACCGTGATCATGGGTGAAAACGGCGCCGGCAAGAGTACCCTGATAAAGACTATAAACGGACTCCTCCAGCCGGACAGGGGGGCGGTCCTCGTTGAAGGGCGCAATACAGCAAGCCTGAGGACCGACCAGATCGCGGCAACGATTGGATACCTGGGACAGAATCCCAATGACTACCTGTTTCATGATACAGTAAATGAAGAGTTAAAATTTACCCTGGATAACCTGGGGATCCCTGATGAGGGACAAATAGAACAGGTCCTTGACAGGCTGGGCATTTTGGAGTACCGGTATGACAACCCCCGTGACCTTAGCGGGGGACAGCGGCAGAGGGTTGCCCTGGCTTCGGTGCTGGTGGCGGGACCACGGGTCCTGCTCCTGGATGAACCCACCAGGGGCCTTGATGCTGACCTGAAACGACGCCTGGGCAGCCTTTTACAGGACCTTGCCGCTGAAGGAACTTCAGTGGTCATGATAACTCATGATATCGAATTTGCAGCCCGCTATGCCCAAAGAGTGGTTCTCCTCTTTGACGGCAGGGTTGTTGCCGACGGGGATAAATATGAGGTGCTGAGTGGCAGCGTGTTCTACAGTCCCCAGGTGCAAAAACTGTTCCGGGGCTTTGAGACAGGGGTACTTACGGTAGATGATGCCTTGAGCCGGTGGGAGGGATTGTCGGTTGAAGTCAGTTAAGGCCCTGTCTTATATAACGCTGACCCTGGCTGTTATCATGATACCGGCAGCCCTGGTAATGGGAATTTCCCTTGCCGATTCGGTGAACTGGAGCATTATTTCCACTTTGATTATGATACTTGTGATGACCGCTTTTTATTTCCGGTTTGAGAGGCACAGGGTCAATTCCAAAGACCTGGCGGTAATTGCAACAATGGCTGCCCTGGCAGCCGCAGGGCGTATCCCTTTTGCAGCTATTCCAAGCCTGCAGCCAACTACCTTTTTAGTCATTATAACCGGGTATGTCTTTGGGGTTCAGCCGGGATTTATGGTAGGGGCTACAGCAGCGCTGGTTTCCAATTTCATGCTGGGACAGGGTCCGTGGACCCCATGGCAGATGCTGGCCTGGGGCCTTGCCGGGGTATCTGCCGGGATACTGGGCAGGGTAATGCCTGCCAACCGTGCCGGCACAGCAGAGGATGAAGGTCCCGGAGAGAAGAGAAGAACAACAGTATGGCGGCTGAAATTAAGCCTGTTTGCCATGGTCTGGGGCTTTCTCTTTGGGTGGCTGATGAACATATACACCTGGACTACCTTTGTCTACCCGCTGGACTGGGATTCCTTCTGGGCGACACAGGTTACCAGCCTGCCAATGGATGTAATTCATGCTGCCGGAAACTTTCTCTTTACCTTTATGTTGGGACCGCAGTTTGTCCGGGTCCTGATGAGATTCCGCAAAAGAATGATTGTGGAGAAGCTGCCTGACAGGATAAAGTGGAGACTTACCATAGAATAAGATTTAAAGGAGCGGAAAAAGATGAGGAAATCCAGGAGTAAGATTATTGGTACCTTTCTGATGCTACTTATGGTTTGTACAATGTTGCTGCCGGCCGGACCTGTTGCTCCGGAGAGCAGGCCTTCCATAGCAAATGTCATGGGACCGGAGTATGCGTTTGCCGCTTCCCGGGTGTCCCGTGATGAGGTACAACAGGCCCTTGATGCCGGGGTGCAATTCCTGCATGACTACTATGAAGCCAGGGAGTTTCGGGGTATGCTGGAAGACTGGGCTCCCATCGGGCTGAGTGCTGCCGGGGAAGACCTTGACGGCCCGGGATGGACGGTTGGAGGCAGAAGTGCACAGGATGTAATGCTGGACGACCTGTCAGGAGGGAATCTCTTAAAATACGGCAGAAACACAGATTACCAGAGGGTGATAATGAATCTGGCCGCCATGGGTCTTGACCCTGCAAATATCGGTGGTGTGAATTATACCGGCATCCTGGCCCAGAGCCAGCTCCCTTCGGGCAAGTTTGCTGATTCAGTCGGTGAGCAGGTGGCCGGGGAGCAACTGGTTAATGCCCAGGTATGGGGGATTATTGCCATGAAGGCTGCAGGGATTGATGGGATGAATGATGCCAAAGCCCTGGAATGGCTGGGGGGGCACATTAATCCGGATAACGGGTACAGTATCGATACAACTGCTGAACAGAGCGATATTGACATGTCAGCAATGGCCCTGATTGCTTTTGCAGTCCTGGGTGAGGATGACAGCAGTGAGCCGGTGGTCAAGGTGCTGGCATACCTGAAAAACAATCAACAGCCCAGTGGGGGGTTTGCCGCCTGGAGCATGGAAACATCGGAATCATCGGCAGCAGTGGTCCAGGGTCTGACAGCCCTGGGGATTGACCCTCAGGATGATCAGTGGACAACAGAAAACGGTAATCCCCTAAAGGGCTTACTTGAGTACCGGCAGCCCGACGGGGGCTTTGCCCATTACCAGGGAGGCGGTTCCAACCTTAAGGCTACAGCACAGGCCGTAATGGCCCTGGCAGATTATCTCAACGGTTCTACCGCATTTCAGCTGATGGCACAGGGAAAACTCCGGGATAAGAGTATTTTTGGTGATATGCAGGAAAGTCACTGGGCCTATCCTGCGGTTAAAGACCTTGTGGAAAATAATGTAGTTAACGGTTATCCTGATAATACATTCCGTCCTGACAATCCTGTTACCAGGGCAGAATTTGCCAAAATCCTGGTTAAAGGACTTGGCCTTGACGGGCAGTTGGCCAAAACAACAGCCCGGTTCAGGGACCTGCCCTCAGACCACTGGGCTAATCCGGTGGTAGCTGCAGCTGTCGAGAGGGGCCTTATCAATGGGATGAGTGCAGACACCTTTGCCCCCGCGGCAAACATTACCGGGGCCCAGGTGGCAGCAATGCTGGTCAGGGCCGCGGGTTACCAGCAGGAAGCCCAGGCAGTGGCAGGAGACACATGGTATGCAGGGTATGTTCAGGCAGCTGAGACCCATGGCCTGCTTTACCCCGGTTTTGACCCTGACAAACAGGCCACCAGGGCTCAGTGTGCATACAGCGTTAATGTACTAAGGATTAAATAACCCATTTAAAAAACAGCAATTAATTGTTAATACAGACCTCCTCTATCCCCCTGTTAATTGGGGGGATTTTTTTCAAAAGAAAAAATTTCCGATATCCTCATGAAAGGGGGAGGAATTTAATATTTGACATAGAATATATTGAAAATAAGAAACAACCAAATATATATGAGGTTAATAGGGTAAGAAAATGCAGACATCAGGAAGGTGTCTCGTCAGATAACCATTAACCTGTATACTTCAGGATAACGACCATGAAGGTCAGGCCGGATGAACCGGCATGATTTCTCATGGTTTTTTTATTTGTTGATTATTCAATTAATATTTGAAGAGGTGTTATCACATGGATAGGCGGTTATTTTTAAAAAAAGGGAAATTTATGTTTCTTATGCTTCTTTTTTTAGCAACCATGGGTGCAGCCGGATTAATTACAACCGGGTGTGGTGAGAAACAGGCAGGTGTTTCTAAAAAGCCGGCAGACACGATTAACGGAAAACCAGGGATAATACCTGTATACACGATAGCTGACCCTTCCGGTGACTGGGGGTACCCGTCTCCATATACCCATTACCGGCGTGGTCCGGGTTACATCAGGATGAGCCTGATATTTGACACCCTGGTGTGGAAGGATGAAAAAGGACTGATACCGGGTCTGGCAGCAAAATGGGGTTATAACCCGGAGGAGAACTCTTACACCTTTGAACTTAATAAAAATGTGAAATGGCATGACGGGCAAAAATTTTCAGCCAAAGATATTGCCTTCACGTTTACATATATAAAGGAGCACCCTTATGACCTGGTGGATTGTTCCCGGGTTTCCGGTGTTGAAGTGATTGATGATTACAGGGTGAAGATTTACCTCAAAGAAAAGTACGCCCCTTTTCTAAACAATATTGCCGGAGCCCTGCCCATCCTTCCGGAACATATCTGGAAGGCAGTTGCCAATCCACAGGAGTTTACCGGGCCGGAAGCGGTTGTCGGGACCGGACCTTACAGGCTGCTGGATTACAGCAGGGAACACGGTACCTATCTATATGAGGCCAACCGGGAATATTACCTGGGACAGCCGCGGGTATTAAAACTCAGGTTTGTCAAAATCGGCAACGAGATGTCTCCGGCTGCTCTGGAACGGGGTGAGGTCAATTTTGCCCAGATTCCTCCCGAGATGAACGACCGCCTGTCAGGCGAACTTGAGGTCATCAAGACAAGGTATGACTGGGTCCTGAAACTGATGTTCAATCACAGGAAAGAACCCTTATCCACAAAGGAAATAAGGCATGCCCTGGCCTTAGCTATAGACCGTGAAGGGTTGGTTAATAATGCCAAGAGGGGATATGCCCTGGCAGGCAGTCCTGGTCTGCTGTCTCCTGATTCCCGGTGGTATAATCAGGGAGTGGAAAAGTACAGCTGCAACCCTGAAAAGGCCGCAGAACTGTTAACCGCTCAGGGCTACCGCCTGGAGAATGGCTATTATACCAAAAACGGTCAGGAGCTGGCCCTGGAGATGCTGATTACCCCGGAATTTGAGAGGGAGGGACAGTTCATCAGACAACAGTTGGAGAAGACGGGTATCAGAGTTAACCTGAAAAGCCTGGAGTCAAAAACCCTGGATGCACTGGTGAGTGACTGGAAGTTTGACCTTGCCCTGTCCGGAAACGGGAGTATTGGAGGGGATGCCGAAATTCTGAATAAGATTGTTCTCGGCCAAACATTTATCAGCGCCAGGTATGATGCCAATAAGGAACTAACCGGTTTGCTAGGGAAACAGCTTACTGTTCTTGATCCGGGGGAACGTGAGGTAATTGTCAGGAGAATCCAGGAGCTTTTGGCCGGGGAATTGCCTTTCCTCCCCCTGTATTATCCTGACTGGTACTATGCCCATGACGGAAAAGTTAAATTCTACAATACCCCCAATGGCATCAGTTATGGGATACCGCTGCTCCTGAACAAGGCCGCATTCATAATGTAGTTTAACATGTTAAGTTGTATTGGTAAAGGGGGCAGGGCAGTGTTTAGATTAAGGGATTCTGCCAATTATTTAGCGGCATTTCTGATTATCCTGGCAGTCAATTTCTTTCTCCCCCGCCTGATGCCGGGAGACCCGCTGACAGCTATTTATGGGGAAGAGGCCCTGGTCCACATGACTCCTGACGCCCAGGAAGAACTGATTCAGAGGTTTGCCCTGGACCGGTCCCTGGGGGAGCAGTTTTTGGAATACTGCTCCGCCCTGCTCAGGGGGGATTTGGGTTATTCCTACTATTTTAATGATACTGTTTCAGCAGTGGTCTTCAGGGCTGTCCCATGGACCCTGCTGCTGGTGGGAACGGCAATACTGATTTCTGCCCTGGCAGGGAGCATTGCAGGAATGGAGTCAGGCTGGAGACGCGGGAAACGGACTGACAGGGCGCTGCTGGCAGGAATTATGTTTTTGGAAGGGTTCCCTGACTTTTTTATCGGGATGATTATGTTAATTGTATTTGGGGTGGTCCTGAAGGTACTTCCACTGGCAGGGGCGATGACTCCATATGCCGGTTATACAGGCCTGGCTCTGGTGCAGGATATTCTCAGACACCTTATCCTGCCGGCATCTTCCTTAGCCCTGGTCAATCTGGGAGGGACATTTCTGCTGGCGCGGAACACCATGGTGAGTATTTTGGGGGAGTCATATATTTTTACCGCCAGGGCCAAAGGACTCCGGGAGAGGGTGGTCAGTTACCGTCATGCCGGACGGAATTCCCTGTTCCCTGTCATCACTCATATCGGGATACAGTTTGGCAGAATGGTGACAGGGGCCTTGTTTATTGAGACGGTTTTCTCCTATCCCGGGCTGGGACTCCTGATTCAGAAAGGTTTGCAGGCCAGGGACTATCCCCTGCTGCAGGGCGTCTTTCTGGTGGTTACCGTCACGGTACTGGTTACTAATTTATTCGTAGAAGTTCTCTACAAAAAAATTGATCCGAGGTTGAGACCATGCATATCAACTACTGGCAGGAAATTAGAAACAACAGTTTAGGAAGAATCGGAATGATAATTCTGGTCCTGGTGGCGGGGACAGCTCTTTTGGCGCCTGTACTGGCCCCTGATGACCCTTTTACACAGACGCCGGATTCCCTGGAATCCCCGTCAGCGCAGCACCCGCTGGGGACCAATGATGTCGGCCAGGATATCCTGTCACGTCTGTTGTATGGGGCCCGGACATCACTGGCAACGGCACTGGTGGTGGCTATTCTGGCCACCATGTTGAGCCTGGCTGCCGGAGCGTCTGCCGGGTTAATTGGCGGACTTTATGAAAAAATGATGATGCGCCTGGTTGATGCCTTTTTGGTGATCCCGCCAATGTTGGTGGTAATTATCGCGGCCGCTTACATCCAGCCGGGGATGATCCACCTGGTCTTATTGCTGTCACTGCTTGGGTGGCCGGCAGGGGCGAGGATAATAAGGGCTCAGACCCTGGCCCTGAAAGAAAAGCTGCATGTCAGGGCCTCCCGCACCTTTGGGGCCGGACCGCTCTATATATTGAAACGGCACATCATTCCTGACCTTGGTCCGGTACTGACAGCAAATTTAATCAGGGGGGCACGGCGTGCCGTTTTTATGGAAGCAGGGCTCTCCTTTCTCGGGATTACTGACCCGATGACCGTGAGCTGGGGAAAAATGCTTTATCACGCCCTGAAGTACGTATACCTTGATGTATGGCAGTGGTGGCTGCTTCCTGTGGGTATAGCCCTGTCACTGACAGTGATGTCATTTACCCTGATAGGTTATTCACTGGAAGAGGCTATGGACCCCAGACTGAGGAGGGAAAAGCATGCTTAGTCTGAAAAACCTGTCGGTAAGGTACGGTAAAAACCTTATCCTGAATAATGTCAGTTTCACCCTTCACAGGGGGGAATCCCTTGTCCTGATAGGGGAGTCAGGCACCGGAAAGACAACCCTGGCCAAAAGTATTATCGGCCTGGGAGACGGGTCTTATTCCGGAGACGTCAGGTACCGGGGGCAAAACCTGCTTGCAATGGACCCGGAAGAAATGGCACGCATCAGGTGGAATAGGATAGCGATGGTTTTTCAAAATGTGGAAAGCGCTTTAAACCCGCTTTTTAATATCCTGGAACAGGTAGCTGAGCCAATGATTGAACACGGTTTACACAGCCCGCGGGAAGCGCGGTCAAAAGCCGGTGACCTGCTGAAGAAAGTGGGGCTTTCCACTGCACATTTTCTTTTATATCCGCACCAGCTAAGCGGCGGGCAGAAGCAGCGGGCCCTGATAGCCATGGCCCTGGCAAATGACCCTGAGGTATTGATACTGGACGAACCCACTTCAGCCCTTGACCCGGTAACAAAGGAAGAAATAATTCAACTGCTCAGGGAAATAAGGAAAAAGTGTACCCTTTTGGCACTAACCCATGACCTGGCTGCTGCCTCCAGGCTGGCAGACCGGACCGCAGTCCTTTACGGAGGGAGAATTGTAGAGACAGGGCCCACCGGGACCCTCTTGTCAGACCCGGGACACCCGTATACACGGGGACTGATCCGTTCCTATCCTGATATAAACGGCACCAAAGACCTCCAGGGGATTCCCGGGAGACTGTCCAGGCCTAAACGGGGATGTCCATTTGAGCCCCGCTGTACACAGGGGATTGATGTATGCAAAGAGGCGGTTCCTGAACTCAGGGAGACAGGTAAAGAAACCCGAAGGATGGTTGCCTGTCACCGCGGGGGGATTGTACCACTGCTGAAAACGTGCGAATTAAGCGCCGCCTTCGGGCGTGTCAGGGCCCTGAACCGGGCCGGGATCACTGTTTTTGAGGGAGAAACTGTGGCCCTGGTTGGTGAGAGTGGTTCGGGAAAAACGACACTGGCCCGGACGGTGATGGGACTCCAAAGGCAGTGTGAAGGGGAGGTTTATCTGGAAGGGGTCCTGGTCGGGAAAAGAGGCAGGGATTTCTACAGGAAAGTCCAGATGATATATCAGAACCCTGCAGAATCCATCAGCCACCGCCAGAATGTGCTGGAAGCCGTCAGTGAACCACTGGAAATTCACCGGATAGGCAGTCCCGCAGAGAAAAAGGAAATAGTCAAAAGAGTGCTGGATGAGGTTGAACTCCCTTCAGATGATGAATTCCTGAAGATATACCCACACCACCTTAGCGGCGGAGAGGCCCAGAGGGTGGCAATTGCCAGGGCCCTGGTCCTGGAACCCAAACTGCTCATAGCCGATGAACCAACATCGGCCCTGGACCCCAGTGTCCAGGCAAAAATCCTTAAACTGTTCCTCAATCTTCAGGAAAAAAGGGGTTTAGGCATAATTTTCATAACCCATGATATTGCCCTGGCCAGGAAGGTCAGTGACAGGATTGTTGTGCTCAAAGACGGTTACATCATAGAGGACGGGCCCACCGGTGCGGTTATTTCTTCTCCCGGGCATCCCTATACCCGAAGACTTTTGGCTGCCGCTCCGGCACTGCCGTACGGGTTAGGTAAAGGGGTGCCGTCATATACCGATAAGTGCCTTTCAATGTAGCACAGTTAAACCTGAATGGCCGGCCGGCCCGGCAACAGGGATGAAGGTGGTGATAAACGTATGGCTTCAGACGCCTGGGAGGAATCGCCCATGGACATAATTTATCCGTTCAATATCGTCTATGCCATGGGCAACCTGTTTTAATCACTAAACCCTTCTTCGGATAACCGGGGATGGGTTCTTTATTTTTATGACAGGCATGTTTTGGTTTTGGGCATTTGACAAAGCCCAAAAAATGGAGTAATATTTAGTTGGGCATATGCCCAAAATATTACCGAATCTGAAAAGGAGGAACCGCCATATGGCAGATGCATGTAAAACATGCAGTGAGAGCAGCGAGTGTACCGGTGATGACTGCCCTGCAGCCTTAAAAGAAATGCAGCAAATTAAAAATGTTATTGCTGTAATGAGCGGGAAGGGAGGTGTCGGCAAGAGCTCGGTTACAGGACTTCTGGCGGCGGCTCTAAGGCAAAAAGGATTCACTGTGGGGATAATGGATGCTGATGTCACCGGGCCAAGTATACCCAGGCTGTTTGGCCTGAAAGCCGGACAGCTGGAAAACGGCGGCAGGGGAATTATCCCGGCCAGGACCGGTTCAGGTATTGAGGTTATTTCTATTAATCTTTTACTGCCCAGCGAAGAAGAACCGGTAATCTGGAGGGGACCAATCATTTCCGGTGTAATCAAACAGTTTTGGACTGAAGTAGACTGGAGTGAACTGGATTACCTGCTGGTAGACCTCCCGCCGGGAACAGGTGATGCACCCCTGACAGTAATGCAGACACTGCCCTTAAATGGTGTTATTGTAGTCACTTCACCACAAAGCCTGGTTTCCATGATAGTCCGGAAAGCCATTAATATGGCCAATAAGATGAACATTCCTGTTATTGGGTTAATTGAAAATATGGCCTACCTGGAATGTCCGGACTGCAAGAAACAAATCAGGTTATTTGGCTCAGAGAGTACTGAAGAGATGGCGGGTAAGATGGGAGTGCCGTTACTGGGACAGCTTCCTCTGGAACCAAGGTTTGTGGAGCTCTGTGACCAGGGGAAACTTGAGGAGTTTACCAGGGGAAGTTCAGAGATAAACAGGGTTATGCAGGACATAGTAAATACCTTTGGCAAGGTTGAACAGACAAACTAAATAAAAAATTATTATTAATTAAAGGGGGACAATAAAAATGGCCAAACTCACTAATGAGGTTAAAGGAGTAATAGAAAAATCAAAGGGATGGGCATTTGCCACTGCGGATCAGAATGGTAATCCCAATGTGGTTTCCATAGCCTTCGGAAAGGTATTGTCAGAAAGCCAGGTGATGTTAATTGATGTCTTTATGGATAAGACTCTTGAAAACCTCACTGAAAACCCTACGGTTGCCCTGTCTGTCTGGGATATGGAATCCCTGCAGGGTTACCAGTTAAAGGGAACTGCAAAAGTTGAGACAAGTGGGGCGCTCTTTGATGAGGCAGCAAAAATGGTTAAGAGTATGATGCCCCAGCTTAAGGCAAAAGGTGTGGTCATAATTGATATTGATAAGATATATGTCACCAGCCCCGGGCCGGATATAGGGAAAGAGCTGGATTAATCAGATACGGTAAATTTGAGGGGATGAATTGCGATGAAAATGGTAGTAACGGCAGAGGGCAGAGATTTGGATGCTCCGGTAGACCCAAGGTTTGGCAGGTGTGAATGGTTTATTTCCGTCAATTCTGACTCTATGGAATTTGACTGTTCCGCAAATTCTGCTGTTAATTCGTCTCAGGGAGCAGGAATTCAGGCAGCCCAGTTTGTGGTGGACAGCCAGGCAGAAGCGCTGGTCACCGGGCATGTCGGCCCTAATGCTTTTCAGGTGATTGATGCTTCGGGAATTAAGATTTATGATGGGACAGGTTTAACGGTAAAACAGGCAATAGAGCACTTGAAAAATGGCAGACTGACTGAGATAGTCCAGGCAGGACCGGCCCATGCAGGAATGAAGCGAAAATGATAATTTCGGTACTAAGTGGCAAGGGTGGTACCGGTAAAACTACGGTAGCCACTAATCTTGCCTGGTCCGGGTCAAAAACCGCTTACATTGACTGTGATGTAGAGGAACCCAACGGATTTTTATTCCTGAAGCCTGCCATAGAGCAAACGGAAAAAGTTAATGTAATGGTCCCAAGCATAGATAAAGACTCCTGCCTGGCATGCGGCCAATGCGCAAAATGGTGTCAGTTTAATGCCCTGGCCCAGACAAAAAACACATTGCTGAGTTTCCTGCAGTTGTGCCATGGGTGCGGCCTGTGCGCCCTGGTTTGCCCTGAGGGGGCTATTACCGAGGTCCCGCGGGAAATCGGCATAATTGAAAAAGGACAGTTCAACAACAATAATGAATTCATACATGGAATCCTGAAAACAGGAGAGCCCATTGCAGTGCCTGTTATCAACAGAATAATTGAAAAGATACCTGAGCTGACTGCTGATTTTATTATTGTCGACTGTCCCCCCGGAAGCTCCTGTGCTGTTATTGCGGCAGTTGAAAAGAGTAATTTTTGTCTTCTGGTCACCGAACCGACTCCTTTTGGGCTGCATGACCTGCAGATTGCAGTTAATCTGGTACGCACATTAAACATTTCTGCAGGAGTAGTAATTAATAAGGCTGACAGTGGCAGCGAAATGATCAGGTCGTACTGTGAAGCCGAAGGTATTCCCGTACTGATGGAACTGCCTTTTAGTAAAGGAGTAGCCCGGACATATTCTACCGGGAAGCTGCTGGTCCAGGAGGATTTGCTACTGAGACAGGAGTTTCAGGATTTAATGGCCAGACTGGAGGGGGTTGTCTCATGAAACAGGTTGCTATAGTCAGCGGTAAAGGAGGAACAGGAAAGACAACTGTCTGTGCTTCCCTGGCAAACCTGGCAGAAAACAGGGTGATTGCTGACTGTGATGTGGAAGCCCCCAACCTGCATTTGCTTATTGACTCCGAAGTTCTCCGGGAGAGGGACTTTTATGGTTCAAAACTGGCCCTGATTAACCCGGAAAAGTGCCAGAAGTGTGAAAAATGCGTGGCTGTCTGCAGATTTGATGCCATTAGGGATTTTACCGTGGATGAACTTAAGTGTGAGGGTTGTGCAGCCTGTGTTTTTGTGTGTCCTCACCAGGCAGTCAGTATTAGAAATGTGGTTACCGGCAAAACTGTTTTATCTTCAAGTTCATGGGGCAAATTTTCTCATGCCAGGCTGAATATCGGCGCCGACGGGTCCGGGAAACTGGTTACCGAGGTCAGGAAAAATGCTTCGGGTTATGCCGGTGATGATGACATCGTAATCATCGACGGGTCTCCGGGAATAGGTTGTGTTGTCATAGCATCAATAACCGGGTGTGATGCCGTGCTGGTGGTTTCTGAACCGACATTATCGGGAAAACATGACCTGATCAGGGTACTGGACCTGGCAGAACATTTCGGGACAAAGGCCTATGCATGTATTAACAAATATGACCTGAATCCGGACATAACCGGAGAAATAACTGAGCACTGCAGAGAGCGCAATATTAAGGTACTGGGATGCATTCCTTTTGACAGGCAGGCCAGCCAGGCAATCAGCCGGGGAATTCCGGTGGTGCGAATTGCTGACAGTGCTGCCGGCACAGCTATCAGGAATATCTGGATAAATTTGAAAAATGAATTACAAATTAAAACAAATTAAATATAAGAATAAGGAGGGTTTTGCTCAGTGAAAGTTGCTGTAGCTTTGGAAGGGAACACGGTTTCAGAACACTTTGGTCACTGTGAACGGTTTTGCCTGGCAGATATAGAAAATGGCCAGATAACAAATAAACAGATAATTGATAACCCGGGGCATGTCCCCGGCTTTCTCCCCGAATTCCTCGCCGGTAAAGACGTGGACTGTATCATTACCGGGGGTATCGGGGCAAAAGCCATCCAGCTTTTTAACCAGAAAAATATTGCAGTTATTTCAGGAGCCCGGGGTACGGATGCCGAAGTCCTGGATATGTATCTCAAGGGACAGTTGGTCTCTACAGGAAGTATATGTACTGAACATATGCATGCCGGCGAGTGCGGCGGTCATAAATAGAATTTTCCAGGGACACAGGCATGTGTCCCTGATTCTTTATAATACAGTGTTTAAAATAAAGGTTTAGAAAAATTAGCTGTCAGCCGATAATTATAGTATAATATTTATGAAGTTTTGATATGTATCGGGAGGCGGTTATTGGATGCCAAGACCAAGAAAATGGCGGATTGTTGAATTTGTACCCCAGGACCTTCATTTTGTCCCTGCCGGCAGGCCCAAATGTGACCTGGAGGAGGAAATTCTCAAGGTAGAGGAAATTGAGGCTGTCCGGTTAAAAGATATTGAGAGCCTTAACCAGGATGAATGTGCTGAAAAGATGCAGGTTTCGCGGCAGACTTTTCAGCGTATCTTATCTGATGCCCGGACCAAAATAGCCCGTGCTCTTATTGAGGGCAAGGCACTGAAGGTTCAGGGCGGGGACTTTACGCGAAATGTCTGTAAGGTTTTTTGCCCCAAGTGTAAGGAGGGCTGGGAAGAGAGATATGAAAATTATAAGGAAGCTGACGGAGATAATTATAAGTGTCCCCGCTGCGGTTCAGAAGTTATCCACTGCCGGAACCGCATGGGTGAGTTCTGTGCCAACTGCTGTCATAAAAGAAAGAGTTAAGTGTATTTACAAATCGGATTAGTTAGTATATAATAAAAACAAGTAATTGGCGTATGCCCAATATTAATATGTTGATTTACTGATTAGCTAAACAAAATGGCAAAGTGAATAAAAATATAGTAATTAGTATACTAAACAAATTTGCTTTTTTAAATCAGGATAAGAACAAGGAGGGAAAATCCATGAAGATTGCCATACCTGACAATAATGGGGAAGTAAACCAGCACTTTGGGCAGAGCAGAAGTTTTTCCATAATTGAAATTGATAACAACAGTCAGGTTATTGACATTAAAACTGTTTCTGCAGCAGGCTTACAGCACCAACATGAAGGAATAGCTGATTTCCTCAGGAACCAGGGTGTAGAGGTGGTAATTGTCGGGGGGATCGGACAGGGGGCTATTGACGGTCTTGAGTCCCGTGGTCTGAAAGTTCTGTTTGGCGCTTCGGGCTCAGTTAAAGACACGGCCGAAGCCTTTGCTGAAGGCAGATTTATTTCCAAAAGAACTGTTTGCAATCATCACGGGGCACATCACCACCGGTGAAACGCAACCAAAGAAAGATTCGCTCCATTCTATAGGGAGGTCTATCTTAACAGGGTAGTCCTCCCACTTTGTTTTTAAATATATAATTTTCCAGAAATATGTTTTGTGTTGCCGGATACGGTGATATAATAAGTAACAGCTATGCAGGCCGAATCAAATTAATATAAGGTTATATTCAGAAAGGTAAATGCAGATGAAACATATCCATATGGACGAGTTTGCCAAGCTGGAGTCACCACTTCATGCCATGGACCCCCGGGTCAAGGTACTGGCAATAATCCTGTTTGTTTTCATATCCGTAACTCTGACCAGGCCGTCTCTTTTGACTGCAGCCATTATTTTCTGGGTAATAGCGCTGCTGGTGTCACGGATTCCGGTTGGTTATGTGCTGCGCAGGCTTACCTGGGTCATCCCTTTTGCCGGAGTATTGATCCTGTTATTTCCGTTCATTACTCCCGGTGACACGGTCTGGGCTGCAGATTTGGGAATAATCAGGGTAGCTGCCACAGCTCAGGGTATTGAACGGGCACTGATGCTGTTGTTACGGGTATTGGCATCAGTATTGGCCATCATAACCCTGATGTCCACAACCAGATTCAAGAATCTCATGAAGGCCCTGAGTGACCTGAAGGTTCCTGCAGTTATTGTGCAAATGCTGGAGTTTACCATCAGGTACATATTTGTGACCATTGATGAATTAAAGAGGATGTCCCGGGCCAGGAAGGCAAGGGGTTTCGTCCTCGGCCGGAACCTTTGGCACTCTCATACCATGAGAACCCTGGCACAAATGGTAGGGGTTATGTTTATCAGGGCCTATGAACGCGGTGACCGGGTCTATGTGGCCATGATTTCCCGGGGGTTTACGGGACAAGCGCATAGCCTGAGTGATTTTAGGGTTTGTCTGAAGGACTATTTGCTGGCCGGGTTTATCGGACTGGTGGGTGCAGGACTGCTGGCCCTGGACAGGGGGCTTCTGGTGCTGGATAAGGGAGGTTTATTATATTGAATGCTATTGAGATCAGTGACTTAAAATATACTTATGCTGACGGGACGATGGCTCTGAAAGGAATCTCCCTGGATGTAACAAAGGGCGCCAGAGTGGTCTTATTAGGTCCTAACGGCGCCGGGAAGTCGACCCTGCTTTTGCACCTGAACGGGATTAATCTTCCCCAGCAGGGCTCAGTCAGGATTTTTGGCCGGAAGGTAGACAAAGAGACCGAGAATGAGGTTCGCCGCGAAGTGGGACTGGTGTTTCAGGATCCCGATGACCAGGTGTTTTCCACCTCGGTTTGGGACGATGTTGCCTTCGGTCCCCTGAATATGGGTTTATCCCGGCATGAGATTGAGCACAGGGTGGCTGATGCCCTGAATACAGTGGGGATGTGGGACTTAAGGGAAAAAGCGCCACACCACCTGAGTTTCGGGCAAAAGAAGCGTGTTGCTATTGCCGGAGTACTGGCAATGGACCCGGAGATAATAGTATTGGACGAGCCTACAGCGTATCTGGACCCGGGAGGACAGCAAGTGCTGATGGAAATACTGGAAGACTTTCATAACCGGGGGAAAACCCTGGTTGTGGCTACTCATGACATGGATATGGCTGCTGAGTGGGCCGATTCCGTAGTCATAATAAAGGACGGGACCACCCTTGCCCAGGGCGGGACTGAACTCCTGGGGGATATTTCGCTGATCCGGGAAGCAAATTTGAAGCTGCCCACTGTTTCACAGGTTTTCAGCCATTTCAGCAGGTTTAAGGACCGGTCTTTACCCAAGACAGTCGCTGAGGCGGTAAGTATTCTGGAAGAGTATATTAAATGAAAATACTTATTAAGTGATAATACTATTGCTGCGGAATTTACGCTGCGGGGGGATTAGAGTGGATAAGTACCGCTGCTTTATAGCCATAGATCTGCCCGGTGAGCTGAAAAGGGACCTGGTACGGGTACAGGACGGGATGCGGGCGTGGCCTGGCAGGGTTAAGTGGGTAGAGGAAAAAAATTTTCACCTGACACTGAAATTTCTGGGTGATGTGGACCCGCCGCTTCTGGACCGGATTGGGGCTGGTCTGGCAAAAGTCAGTCAGCAACACAGCAAATTTGCCCTGATGATAAGCGGCCTGGGGGCCTTTCCTTCACTAAGGCGGCCAAAGGTCATCTGGGCAGGGGTCTGTGATACAGACAAATACCTGTACCGGATATGGAGAGACATTGAAAGTGAAATGGTGAGTATTGGCCTTCCGGCAGAGGAGAGAGGTTTTTCACCACACCTTACCCTGGGGAGGGTAAAAGAAGCGCCACCTGCTCCGGGACTTGATAAGGTGGTACACAGCCTCAGCCTGGATGACCGGATAGTACCTGTCTCTGAAATAAAATTAATGAGAAGCATACTTTCCCGGTCAGGTCCGGATTATTTTTATATCAAATCTTTTCTTTTGCAGGAACATTTTTAATTTTCTCGAATATTATATAAATTATCGCTGTTTAAATTGTGAGGTGTCAAAAGATGTTAATAGTAGGTTTGAACGGGAGCCCCCAGAAAGAAGGGAACACTGTAAATATGATTAATGCTGCTCTGGAAGCCGCGTCGCGTATGGGATGTGATACCAGGGTGCTTCATGTTACCGATGCCATGAAGGGAGTTGCCCACCCCTTCTGCAACAACTGTTCACCTGTATGTGAGGGTGTATGTGCCAGGGGAAACAACCTTGGCGAAGCCTTTGACCTCCTGCGAAAAGCTGATGGTATAATTATCGGCAGTCCGGTGTATTTTGGCACTGTTTCCGCACAACTCAAGGGATTTTGGGATAAGTCGAGAGTGCTGCGCAAGGAAAAGGCCCTGGTAAACGTTGTGGGTGGGGCTGTGAGTGTCGGCGCGGCACGGTTTGGCGGTCAGGAAACAACTGTAAGGGCCATTCAGGATATGATGCTGGTACAGGGAATGACGGTTATCGGGGACGGTTATATTGAAAACGATGCCGGACACCAGGGGGCTTGTGCCCAAAAGCCTTCCTCAGGTGACAGTCCCGGCCTGGAGAGGGCGGCAATCATGGGACGCAGGGTAGCTGAACTGGCAGGAGCCACGATGGGCCTGCGGAAAAGGTAAACCGGCCGCAATGGGTCAACAGCCGGTGAGGTGGTTTCATTATGCAAATCAGGTTGCGTACCGAAGAATTTGAAAAACAGCAGCTTTCCCAATATGCTGCCCTGAGTTCTGCAAGCAGAGGCCGGGAAACCTGGGAAGAGCCATGCCCGGTAAGGACGGTTTTCCAGCGCGACCGGGACAGGATTATTCATTCCAAAGGATTTCGCAGGCTGAAACAAAAGACCCAGGTCTTTATTTCCCCTACCGGGGACCATTACCGAACAAGGCTGACCCATACCCTGGAGGTTGCCCAGATAGCCCGCACTATAGCCAAGGCGCTCAGGCTCAATGAAGACTTGACTGAGGCTATTGCCCTGGGACATGACCTGGGACATACCCCCTTTGGCCATGCGGGTGAGGAAGCCCTTGATGAGGTCCTCAGGAGCTATGGGATGGCATTCAAACACAATGAGCAGAGCCTGAGGGTAGTTGATGTCCTGGAACCAATGAACCTTACCCGGGAAGTAAGGGATGGAATCCTGAACCATACCGGAAAAACCGACCCGTTTACCCTGGAGGGACGTATTGTCAAGATAGCTGACCGGATAGCATACATTAATCATGATATTGATGATGCCCTAAGGGGCGGAATTATCAGGGAGGAAGACCTGCCGGGGGATTGTATCGCGGTGCTGGGCGCCAGGCATAATGAAAGGATTAACAACATGGTTACTGATATGATAGCCTCCAGTTGGGAGAAGCCTGAAATCAGGATGAGCCCCGGGGTGTGGGAGGCGATGAACCGCCTGAGGGACTATTTGTTCAGCAGGGTATATATTGGTTCTGAAGCTAAAACAGAGGAGGAAAAGGCTAAAAAGGTACTCCAGCAGCTTTTTGCTTATTATGTGGACAACCCGGAATCACTTCCGCAATATCTTCAGGATATGCATCCAGAGAATGAGGCAGCCCGTATTGCCTGTGACTATGTGGCGGGGATGACAGACGGCTATGCCCTGCATACATATAAAAGGCTTTTTTTGCCTAATCCCTGGCTTGATTAAGAGTTTAAATAACTAATAAATGGATATAATAATATTGTTTTGGTTAATTGACATAAGTTTCCTGAATATTGAACAAAAGTTTCAAAGTATAATTGCCTAAATATTAAAAAATTTGTCGGCTAAAGGAAGGAAAATTCCATGTGACCTCGAATAGTAGTAGAGCAACTCCAAAAATTCTGGTTGATGCGGATTCGTGTCCGGTAAAAGACATAATTACCAAGACAGCTGGTGATACGGGGATACCTGTAGTTTTTGTGGCCAGTATTTCCCACCGGATCTCCTGTGATAGTGAACATGTACAGGTAATAACTGTGGACAATGTCCCCCAGGCCGCTGATATGGCACTGATAAACCATACTGATGCCGGAGACATTGTGGTGACAGGTGATTACGGGCTGGCATCACTGGCGCTGGCCAAAGGAGCCAGGCCGGTTTCAGTAAGGGGATTTGTTTTCACTTCTGATAACATAGACAGGATGCTGTTACAAAGGCATATTGATACCAAAGTCCGCAGGGGCGGCGGCAGGACAAAAGGCCCCCGGGCATTGACGGAGGCAGACCGGCAGCATTTTGAAATAGTGTTGAGAAGATTAATCAAACAACAGTTTTGGAATAACCCGGATATTTAATAAGGTAAAAACCCCTCCGGAAGGATAACTGATTATTTTGGCGAATGATTTAACAATAAGATTCCGGAAAAAGGGTGGTTAAATTGAAGGGATTAATTCCGGAAGAGGTAATCGACGAAGTACGTGCTTCCAGTGATATAGTTAATGTTGTTTCAGATTATGTAAGACTCCGGAAACAGGGCACCAACTATGTGGGACTCTGCCCTTTTCATAATGAAAAAACCCCTTCCTTTATGGTCAGCGGCGACAAACAGATTTTCCGGTGTTTCGGCTGTGGTGAGGGAGGAAATGTTTTTTCCTTCATTATGAAATTTGATAAGCTCAGTTTTCCTGAAGCTGTCAGGTTACTTGCCAACAGGGCCGGAATCACCATTCCGGAAGAAGATGACCCGGCGAAAAACGCCAGAATGAAGGAAGTTAATGAAGCATTTGAAATAAATGAACTTGTAAAAGACTTTTATCAGTATATACTGATAAATCACCAGGTTGCCGGGGAGGCAAGGAGCTACCTCAAAAAAAGGGGATTGACAGGAGAAACAATAGATAAATTTCAGATAGGTTTTGCACCACCGTCATGGGACAGCCTGCTCAAATTTTTGAATAAAAAGGGGTTTGCTCCGGAAAAACTCGAAAAGCTGGGCCTTGTACTGGCCCGCAGCAAAGGGAAGCCGGGGTTTTATGACAGGTTTCGTAACCGGGTGATGTTCCCCATATGGGATATCCGGGGCAAGGTGGTAGGTTTTGGGGGCCGGGTTTTGGATGACAGTGTTCCCAAATACCTGAATTCGCCGGAAACGGTTCTCTTTAACAAGAGTCACCTGTTATACGGAATAAACAAAGCGGCTGAAAGTATCAGGCGCAATGACCAGGTTATTATAGTTGAGGGGTATCTTGATGTGATAACGTGCCACCAGTCGGGGATATCCAATGTTGTAGCTTCCCTGGGCACAGCATTTACCAGGGAACAGGGAAAACTGCTGCTGCGGTATTCTCAGGAAGTAGTCATGGCTTATGATGCAGACGCTGCCGGTATCCATGCCACAATGCGCGGCTGGCAGCTTCTTGATGACCTGGGCTGCAGGGTGCGGATAGTCAGTATCCCTGACGGAAAAGACCCCGATGAATTTATCAGAGTTCACGGGGCTGAGGAGTTTACCCGGGTTATCAGGCAAAATGCCCAGTCTCTCAGTGAATTTAATACAGACAGGGCAATGGAAAAATATGATATGGCAACTTTAGAAGGAAAATTTAAGATTGCCAGCGAAGTAATACCCAGTATCAAAAACATTTCTAATGAAATAGAGAAAAACGAGGCCATTATGAAACTGGCCCAAAGGCTTCACCTGAGTCCGGAAGCGGTCAGGGCCGAAGTTGAAAAAACCCCCCGGGGTTCAAGAAATTCCTGGTCAAACCGGGATAAAATTACTGCCAGTAGGAATAATAACGATAACCGTGTTCCGGGCGGGGTTGCTTCCAAAGAAGAAGATGCCAGGTCACGGGCTGAAGAATCACTACTGGTTTTAATGCTAAGTGACAGTAACATATTTTTGAAAGTAAAGGAAGAAATAGGGGTTCATTTTAGTTCAAGGCAGGAATATCTTAATATTACAAACTTATTGAATGAAATTCTGGAAAATGAGTTAGATTATCAACCGGCAGTACTTTTTGATCGTTTACAGGATGAGTCAACGACAGAAATTTTAAAAAGACTTTTGTTGGTGGAAATACCGGAGGAAAACAGGGATCAGGTGATTGATGACTGTATCCGGACCGTTAAAGAAGATGAAATTCGCAAAAAACGTGAGGAATTGCTAAGAAGGATGGAAGAGGCCGATAAGGCCCGTGATCAGGAACTAAGGAAACAGCTCCTGCTGGAATATACCAGATTAATATAACTGAGAGCTGGGGTAACTAAATCCTATTTGGTAACTAAATCCTATAAGAAAGGGGGGAAGTACATGTCAAAGGATATCATTCAGATAGAAGGGGTTCGGGAATTACTTGATAAAGGTAAAAAACGTGGAATTTTATCATATACTGAGATAATGAACACTTTGCAGGGAGTTGAACTGACTCCTGAACAGATTGAAGATATTTATGACAAGCTGGCAGGTGCAGGTATTGATGTTGTTCCTGAGGTACCGGATCTGGAACCCCTTGACAGTGAGGATATTGAAGCCGAAGGTGAGGAAGATGAAATAGAAGTTGACCTCACCGTTCCCGAAGGCATAGGAATAGATGATCCTGTACGCATGTACCTGAAAGAAATCGGCAGAGTCCCCCTCCTGACGGCTGAGGAAGAGGTAGAACTCGCTAAAAGAATGGAAAAAGGTGAGGAAGAGGCCAAACGGCGCCTGGCGGAGGCTAACCTGAGGCTGGTAGTAAGCATTGCCAAGCGATATGTTGGCAGAGGACTACTGTTCCTGGACCTGATTCAGGAAGGGAACCTTGGCCTGATAAAGGCTGTTGAAAAGTTTGATTACCGCAAGGGATATAAATTCAGCACTTATGCGACATGGTGGATCAGGCAGGCAATTACCAGAGCAATTGCCGATCAGGCAAGGACTATCCGGATTCCTGTGCACATGGTTGAAACCATTAACAAATTGATCAGAGTATCACGCCAGCTTCTTCAGGAGTTTGGGCGGGAGCCGATTCCTGAAGAGATTGCCGAAGAAATGGATATACCTGTCGAACGTGTCAGGGAGATCATGAAAATTGCCCAGGAACCTGTCTCTCTAGAGACCCCCATTGGTGAAGAAGAGGACTCCCATTTGGGAGATTTCATAGAGGACCATGAGGCGCCGGCTCCGGCAGAGGCTGCATCATTTATCCTGCTGCGGGAGCAGCTGGAAGATGTCCTGGAAACCCTTACCCCGCGTGAAGAAAAGGTTCTGAGGCTGAGGTTCGGGCTTGATGACGGCAGGTCACGGACCCTTGAAGAAGTGGGTCAGGAGTTTGGAGTTACCAGGGAGCGCATCAGGCAGATAGAAGCCAAAGCGCTGCGGAAACTCCGTCATCCAAGCCGCAGTAAAAAACTTAAAGACTTTTTAGATTAAGAGAGCATACTCCAGATAGCAGGAATTTGAATAAGATAATTTGCGCCTAACTCATTTAAACCTTGTACAAAACTCTTGACCGAAAATTAAATCTGTCGTATAATAAATTTTGTCACTTGAGACACTGTTCCTCGGTAGCTCAATGGTGGAGCAACCGGCTGTTAACCGGTAGGTTGTAGGTTCGAGTCCTACCCGGGGAGCCATTTAAATCAAGACTAATCAGCGTTAATCGCTGTAAGTTAAGATGGGCCTATAGCTCAGCGGTAGAGCAACCGGCTCATAACCGGTTGGTCCCAGGTTCGATCCCTGGTGGGCCCACCATATAACACAAAACGGCCCCTTGGTCAAGTGGTTTAAGACACCGCCCTTTCACGGCGGTAACACGGGTTCGAATCCCGTAGGGGTCACCAAGTAAGCTAACATTATATATGTTTTAGTATAGATACCACGGGATTCTCACCCGCCAACTAATTTAATTGGGCGATTAGCTCAGCTGGGAGAGCACCTGCCTTACAAGCAGGGGGTCGGCAGTTCGATCCTGTCATCGCCCACCATAGTAAATTAGGGTCACTGTGTAATAACAGTGACTTTTGTATTTTCCGACCCCCTGCTTGTAAGTACCTGAGAAGGGGTCGGCAGTGAGGGGATTCCCCATTTTGTCGGGACGGCGGGCTCTGGAAGAGCCCGGGGTGCCGGTAACAAAATGGGGACATGTCAAGGGACGGAGTCCCGCAGACATGGCGATCCTGTCATCGCCCACCATAGTAAATTAAGGTCACTGTGTAATAACAGTGACTTTTGTATTTTCCGACCCCCTGCTTGTAAGTACCTGAGAAGGGGTCGGCAGTGAGGGACGTACCAACAGTACGCCTGCGGTTGCGGCAGACCGTACGCCTTGTCAGATGCCAGTTTTCTACCTCCGGTTCGGACGAGTTGAAGAACTCTGTTGATCAGCAAAAAACGACAAAAAATCCTAAATAGGGTTAAGTATATGCTGAAAAATATCGATACTAATAATTATTAGGGGTACTTTAGCAAGACTGGGATTGCTGGGAGTGAAAATGTGGTGCAGCTTTATTTAAACATGTCTTTTTTCCTGTCTGCAAGGCACTGGGTTACCATTAACGGAATTAAGGGAAAACCACATACACACATATGGGAAATTTCTCTTAAGATTACAAGTGAATCTTTGAAGGGTCCGGATCTGGAAATTGGGTTCGCTGAGATTGAGTCAATTATCCAGGAATACCTTTCTTATTTTGAGGGAAAGACCCTGAACATGTTGGAAACCTTTCGAAGATATAACCCTTCCACTGAGAACCTGGGTGTGTTTTTCTCCCAGAGGTTTAAGGAGCTCTTGTCAGGACACGGATTCATACTGCAGGAACTCACTATTAAAGAATCTCCTACCAGGGGATTTACTGTCAGTGACCTGCAGAATGAAAGCCTCAGTCAGATTGAAGAATTTCTTCGGGGAGAGTTGTATCCCGGCTTTGAAGGCAATGACACACAAGGGATTCATGCAGAAATTGACCAGACCTATAAAGAGGCTGCCATTTCCCTGGAGACTGCAGGACCGCAGGATACTGAAATTTCGCAGGAGTTTGCAGCTTCACAGGAGGCTGCGGTTTTGCAGCAACCGGCGGCAGATTTGGTTTCAGACCATGAGGATGCAGGCACGGCAGCAAAAAAAGATAAATATTACACTATAGCGGCAGTGGCTGCTCTGTTTGCATTTAACCTCTTATTATACTCCCCTGTGTTGTTCAGCAGTCTTCCCTGGCCCTGGGGGTCTGATGCCTGGGCACACCTTTATAAAACCGAGTTCTTATATGACTCAGTACAACAGGGCAACTGGTTTCCCCGATATATGCCGGCCTGGGATAATGGCATAGACCCGTTTCGGTACTGGGCGCCCCTGGCTTATTACGGTCTGGTTGTTTTTCGCGCCCTGACGGGAAATTCTGCCGAGGCGTTAATTTTATTTTTGTTTACAGCCAGTGTAATCGGGAGTTGGAGCTGGCTGCTTTTTAAGAAATACGTTTCTTTATCCAGTGCTGTTATGATGGGGGTTCTCTGGCCGATAGTACCATATAACCTGTATATGGCTTTTGCATCAGGTAATGCGTTGTGGGTATTGGGTTTTGCCTTTTTCCCGGCCCTGGTATATCTGGTGATGGAACTACAGGAGGATTTACCACAGAAAAGAAACAAGGTACTGGCCCTGGTACTGGTTGTCAACATTATAGTCTTATCACATGCAATGGTGGCAGCATTACTGCTTGTTGGGGTTGCTCTTTTTGTAATGCTGTTATTTGTGTTCCGCGGGACTGATTTTAAGGGATTTATCCGGACCGTGTTGTTCCTGGTTTTAGGTGTGGCTATATCCGGATGGTGGCTTGTCCCCAGCCAGATCGGCGGGGTAGCGGCTATAGACAAAGAGGCTGTGATACAATCATTGAATTACTACAGCCCGTTAAATTCTTTTAATCCTTTGCACCGTCTGTCTGACCCGGAGACTTTTTATATCGGGTTAGGGTACCTGTTATTAGCAGCTTTAGCCTGTTATAACCTGAGGGATAAAACCCCTTTTCAAAAGGCCGGAATTTTTGTAGGACTGACAATATTCCTGATAACAACTCCAATGGCAAAACCATTTTACGGAAAACTGCCTTTAAGCCACTTATTATGGCCGGAACGATTTGTCCCCGTAGGAATCGGTTTTTTAATCCTGGGCAGTATTGACCTGAACAATTTAAGAAAATCCTTAAAGCAGAGGAACATTATAAAAACAGCCGCCACGGCACTGATTTTCGGATTTGTGCTGTTTGACTGCCTTATTTCAACAAATCTGGTGAGGACCCGCCATTATCCTGATGAAATGAGCAGTCTGCTCGAAAAAACCAAAACTGACCTTGCCTTTAAGGTTGCTGTCCTTGACCTTAGTAAAACCGGTTCCATCCCGTCATATACAATTTCACGGGATTATGGCCGGGAGCAGGTTTTTGGCGCCGCCTGGCAGGGCGCCCAGACCAGTCATAACCTGATGATGCTGAATACAGCCCTGGAAAAAGACTGGTACAGTTTTCTGTTTGACCGCCTCATAGAAATGGGAACAACTCATGTAATTGTGCTCGATGAGACGGTGAAACAACCTGAAAAGTTCAGTGGTAAAGCACAAGAACTGGGTTTTGTTTTTAAGGGGAGCGAAAACGGCCTGTCCCTTTACGTCAAAGAAGCAGGACCTTATATGGTCAGCGCTGACTACAGGATTCTCGGGATAGGAAAATTTGCGCCAAACCTGGCCATGGTTTATCCGGAGATTAAACTTGGTCCGCACCGTGAGGTAGACAAATACAGTATTGAAGACCTGCTGCAGTATGAAAGCCTGATACTTTCCGGATTTGACTGGGTTTCCAAAAAAGAGGCTGAAGACCTGGTACTGGAATACGTCCAAAATGGGGGGCGGGTAGTGATAGACCTAACCGGAGCGCCTGAGGACGTGTTTTCCAAAAGGGCTTCCTTTTTGGGTGTGACAGCAGAACCCGTCATCCTGGAAACTGCTCCTGTGATTAGCGCCAATTCAAAGAGTGTAAAGCTGGCACCGATTCCGGAAGACAGTAGGCCCTGGAAGACCTTCGTCCTGGAGGGAGTGGACAGGGTTTCCTCACTGGTAACATTTTATGACCGGAAGCGTCCCATACAGGGCTATAAAATATATCGAGACCAAAATATTTATTTTGTGGGCCTTAATCTTCCTTATTACGGGTTTCTTACCGGAGATGAATTCGTTCTGGACATGATTGGTGATTTGCTGCAAACGGAGCCGGGGAAGACGCCGCCAAGAGAGATGGTTGAATTCAGCAGATATGATCTTGAGGGGAACACTCAGGTAATCGCTTTTTCACTGCCGGAAAGGTTTGCCGGGCGGAGAATGGTCATTCCTGCAGCCTTTCTGGACAGTATGAATATTGAATTTGAAGGACCAGCAGGGGCGGTAACGGGTATCAACCATAACCTGATTGAATTCCGGGGAAACGGAGGGGATTACACGATGAAAATTGCTAATCATTGGCCTGAGGCCACAAAGGCAGGTGCGGTTGTATCCCTTGTGGGAATTATCAGCTCCCTTTGGATAGCGCTGGGGGGGCAGCTGAAAAGGAAACTGCTGCAGGCTGTCAAAATGACCGTTGTGATTGTCCCTATAATGCTGTTGTTTTTGCCGCCTGTTGTTCTGGCGGCAGAGGACATCGCTGTTGACGGTGAATTTGGCGACTGGGAAGCACAGGCGTACATTGATGACCCCCAGGGGGACATAATGAATGTGTCCTTACAGACAGAAACCGCAGGAGATACCAGGCGTCTCTATTGGGGAACCAATAAAGATGATGAAAATCTGTACTTCAGTATTATCAGGTATCCTTCGCTGACAAAACAGGACCAGAAGCATAAGATCACCGGAAAAATCTTTTTCGACACCAACGATAACGGAGACTATGGAGAAGCTATGGACAAGATCGGATTCTTTCGCTATGACCCCGGATCCGGAATGGTTGCAGTCAAGGTATTCCGGGTAGATGACCAAAATAACAGCCCGGCGTGGCATAACATTGGAAAGTGGGGCGAAAAGGCAGCCGGTCAGGAGGAGGGTCTTCAGTTTGAGTTCTTCTTTCCCTTTGAAGAACTGGGCATAATTCCTAACCAGTCAATTCGGTTCTATGCCACAACCTCATTTATTGCCAATGATAATCCCAAACAGGATGATGAATGGGTTCTGGACCCCGGTTTTGATGATGCTGAATTATACAAGCATGACTTTGACCTCATCCCTGATGAAGGGGATATCCTGTACAGTCCGGTACCTGTGCTGGGATACCCGCTGCTGGGGGTGGTCCTGATTGCAGGACTGGCTGCCGGGGTATTCCTGCTAAAAAGAAAACAGGGGAAAGCTTATGGATCTGATTAACTTATTTCCGGTATTTGTCCTCTGGGCTGGTGTTACCGTCTTTTTCAGGATACACAGGATATGGGTCTTTTATTTCCTGTGGGGGGCGATTGGTTTTACTGTTCTGGCTGCCTTTATGCTCCAGGGGACGTTTGTTGAAATTGCTTTAAGCCGTACAGCCATAAAAATAATTACCTGCTTTAATTCTGCTATGAATATACCGGTAATGCCTTTTGCTGATGTGGGAACAATGCTGATGACCGGGACACTGATGAGTGGGTATACATCTCTGGAGATTGGAACAGAGTGTTCCGGTCTGCTGGAAATTGCTGTTTTTTGGGGATTAACCTTGTTTTATCCGGTGTTTGACCTTAAAAGAAAGGTGAAGACATTGGTTGTGGGGAGTATTATGATCTATTTTGTTAACCTGCTTCGCGTGCAATTGATTGTAACAGCGATTTTTCTGGGAGGAAGAGATACCATTTTTGTGGCCCATACCATCCTGGGCAGGGGTGTTTTCTTTTTAATGATGATTATCCTGTACTGGTATTTCTTCACCAGAAAGACCCTGTTCTATATAGACAGGCAATCAGCTCCGGAGGGATAAAAAATGAACAGGGAGTTGCTCTACAGTTTTATAGTGTTTTGGGGGATCTGGATTCTTATTCCCGTTTTGGTGGATGGTGTAATCGCATTGGTACATATCACATTTTCGTGGCGGGAACTGTGGAAAAAAAGAAAGGATGGCCCCCGGGATGCTCAATTACCCGGATTTTATCCCCAGATATCTGTGGTCATCCCGGTCTTTAACTCAGAAGATACTCTGCCTGAGTGCCTGGAGTCAATAGCGCGACAGACCTACCCCCTGGGAAGGGTTGAGCTGTTTTTAATAGATAATGGGAGCACAGATGGCAGTTTTGCTGTTTTCCAGAAGTTTTCCGAAGCGAACCCCGATATGATCCTACGGTGGATTAAACTGGAGGAACCGGGTAAGGCAAAGGCCCTGAATTCAGGAATTTTTCTCGGCAGCAGCGAGATCTTAATAAATATTGATTCAGATACCAAGCTGGGGCCCAATGTACTTATGGAGACAGTGACAGCCCTTTTTGCCCGGGAGGAGGTTGCCGGGGCCACGGCAGCCATTATGATTGATTTTAGCCGGATATCAAAAAAATCACTGTGGCTGAGATCAGTCCAGTCATGTGAACTAATTGAATATCTGGAAGCATTTTTTATCGGGAGAAAATACCAGGCCCACCATAATAATTTATTTACCCTGGCAGGGGCTTTTTCATGTTTTAACAGGAAAAGTCTTCTGCAGACGTTTCTCTATGACCAAAATTCAATTTCAGAGGATACCAAACTAACCTTTGAATTACGCAGAAAAAATGAGTCCAAGAAAATTGGCTTCCTGGAAAATGCAAAAGTATATGTGGAGCCAATCCCTTCAATAAAGAAGCTTTATTCCCAGAGGGTCAGATGGCAGCGGGGGGAACTTGAGGTTATTGCATCTTATGTTGAACATTATAAGGGCGGTTTATTTAAACTGGCCAGGTCATATGCAGCCCGCACGTTATTTGTGGACCATACCCTGATGTTCCCTCGCATGGTTTGGACGATTCTGACCCCGTTATTGGTCTTTTTCGGTTATCCCCTGGAACTCATTATATTGGCCAACTTTTTCGTATACCTGGTCTACCTGTTTATTGACATTAATTATTTACTGATTGCATACAGACATGTCGGTGAAGAGTATAAGGACTATTTAAAAAATAACGGGTGGAGGGTGATTTTCATGCCTCTTTACAGGTTCTTGGTATTTTGGTTCAGAGCCGCCGGAGCCATTCACGCGGTAACTGAAAAGGCCATCTGGACGGTGGATGACCCTGTTAACCAGACACTGAAGGCAGTCAGGAAACAGTGGCTTCCAGGACGCCGAAAGCATGAAAAGAGCCCATAACAACCTACCGCCGGCTGCCATACATCCCTATAGACCCAGCAACAACCTTTCGGCTGCTACAGAGCCTTACGGA
>JAENZJ010000002.1 GCA_016841325.1 Thermincola carboxydiphila | reverse complement strand
CCTTAACCACGACATATACCGTGGTGTTTCCGTCTGGAATGCTCCCTGCGAAGGAAATGGTCCCGGCAGAAGAGTCAACCACCGGCTCAACAGCCTGCCCGTTAACCTGCATCAGGGCACTGGCCCAGTCTATTTCATTCCCGTCACTTGCCCTTACAGAAATGCCCGTACCTTTGTGTTTGCTGCCGGCAGCAGGAGATATGCTGCCAAATTTGGGAGGTACGCCAACGGTAAATGACCATGTCTCTGTCATTCTGTTACCTTTAGAGTCAGCAATACTAACCTCAACTGTATGCAGCCCATCCTTAAGCCCGGATGCCGGAATACTTACCGTCCCTTCTTTGTAGCTGTCCACCACCCAGACCGTCTCGGTCCAGCTGCTGCAGGAGTCTCCGTAAGTCCTGGTCTCACTGTGACCCTTGTATTTAAATACCGGAGTAACCGGGATACCGTCAAGTTTTGCCCTGACACTGGCCTGGTCCAGATTGTCCTGAGTATCCCTGACAAGCAATGACACATTCGGATTTGAGACAGCGGTTTTTCCCCCTTTTTCCGGTGTCCAGGCAACAGGTTCAGGTGACGAGGTATCTGTATTAAACTGCCAGGAAGTGGATCCCAGATTGCCTGAAATATCTTTTACTTCTAAATACACATCATAACTTCCGCTGGGGAAACTACCGTCATAATAAACTGTATTTGTTATCATATCAACTGCATGGGTGACAACTGTCCCGTTTACTTTCATCACCAAGGTATCCCAGTCAATGGTATTGGTATCCTGAACCACTGCAGACACCCTGGTAACCCCGCCCTGGCTGCTCCCTGCAGCCGGTGTAAACCCGCTGAATGACGGCGGAGTGCCAACAGAAAATGACCATGTCTCTGTCATGGTATTACCTTTTATGTCGGCAATACTCACCTTCACCGCATGGGAACCGTCCTTAAGACCGGAGGCGGCAATACTTATAGTACCTTCCCTGTAGCTGTCCACCACCCACACAGTCTCTGTCCAGACACTGCACGAATCATTATAGGTCCGGGTCTCACTGTGTCCTTTAAACTTAAATGCCGGGGTTACCGCAATACCGTCCAGCTCTGCCCTGATACTGGCCTGGTCCAGGTTGTTCAGGCTGTCCCTCACCACCAGGGAAATCTGCTGGTTGGCGGTCTCTGTTGCAGTCCCCTGCTCCGGAGTCCGGGCAACCGGTTCAGGAGCCCCTGTATCTGTTGTGAACTGCCATGTCCTGGTACCCAGGTTTCCATTGGCATCGGCAGCCTCCAGATAAACCTCATAACTGCCTGTAGGGAAACTGTCCTCATAAGATACTGTTTTTGCAGACTCGTCAACACTATGTGTTACAGTTTCGCCATTTATTTTCATGACAACTGTATTCCAGTCAATCGGATTAGTATCAGTTATCACTGCAGAAACCCTGGTGACCGGCCCCTGACTGCTCCCTGCTGCCGGTACAAACCCGCTGAATGACGGTGGAGTACCCACTTTAAATGACCATGAGTCTGTCATCGTATTGCCTTTTACATCAGCAATACTTACTTCCACAGTATGGATACCGTCTGCCAGTCCTGAAGCATTAAAGGTTACCGTCCCTTCCCTGTAGCTGTCCACAACCCATACCGTCTGGGTCCAGGTACCGCAGGAATCACTGTATGTCTTGGTTTCATTATGTCCTTTAAATTTAAATGCAGGTGTTACCGCACTGCCATCCAGTTTCACCCTCAGGGTTGTCTGATCAAGGTTGTCCAGCCTGTCACTGACTGTCATGGAGACCTGCTGGCTGGAAGATGACACAACACCATCCCGGGCAGGGACCATGTTTGTCAGGTCAGGAGCGGCGTCAACCGTAAAAGTCCATGAAGTGGTTTCATCACTGCCCTTTATGTCATCATAAACAGTGACACTGGCCGTATAATCACCATCACTCAGCCTTTGCGGAGGGGTAAAGGATATCAGTCCGTTTCCTTCCGAAATTTCAATCAATGGCTGTACAGGTTCGGAATTTATTGTCATCTTTACACTGTCAGCAGTGACCGCATCACCTGTAAATGAAATATTAACCCCTAGCCCGGGCACTGCACTGCCGGTAACACTACCGGCGGCAGGTGAATGATTGCTGTATGTAATCCCTCCTGCGGCAACGGCAGCAGCGACAGAACCGGAAATAACCACTGCCAGAACACATAAAATCAGTAATATCTTCTTTGGAAGGCTAATCGACCGGTAAGCATTAACAATTTCGTCTGTCAAGACATATCCCTCCCCTTTACCCCGCTAAAAGTGTTGTTTGTGAAACTTATTGCTATCATCTGAAATTATTAAATGACCTAACTCACCACAGTAAAATAAGGAAATTGCTCAGGAATAAGGCAATTTGGCAGTTAAAGTCATTTCTGTAAAATAGTTATAAGCTTGTCGACTTCTACGTCTTAATATGTACTATCTGTTCTAGTATTCAACTAATAATAGTATACAATAATAATGGTAATTTTTCTACCTCTTTCCTTTAATTTCTTCTGCCGCGGGACTTCACATGAAAAGGTCTGCTTCGCTAAGGATATTTGAGGCGGCTTCCGGCGAAGCAAATCTTGTGTGCAAAGTAGTATAAAAAGATGACCGGCAAATTGCCGGTCATCTTTTTAGGAGGGAGTATTGTCCCGCCACTTTTCCCTTAACTTCTGCAGTCTTTCATCCATTGAAGTATCATTGTTTTCGTCACTGATTTCGTTTTTCTCAATGCCGACCACAGCTTTTTCCTGCTGCATTTCCCCGGTTTCACCAAGTTCCTGCAGAATCAGGCGGGCCTTCTGGTGATTTGGCAGCAGCCTTAGTGCTTCCCTGAGGTGTTTTATACTCAGTTCCCTTTCCCCCAGGTTCTTATAGGAACAACCCAGATAATAATGTGCAGTACCGTTGTTTCTATTAATATCCAGTGATTTGTTCAGACTAGCGATGGCTTCCCAGTATTTTTTTTCCCTTAAATAAGCCACCCCCAGGTTTTTCCAGAGGTGTGCCAGTTTGGGCGCTATTTCCACGGCTTTCTGGTGCATAGCAACTGCATCCCCGCTCCGCCTGATTTTGAGGTATATCCTGCCCATCTGGTCATATACGTACTCAAGTCTTGGGTTTATCTCAGCCACCTTGCGGAGTGTTTCCAGTGCCTTGTGAAATTGTTTCTTGCCAGTATAGGCAAGGCTTAACTGGTACCAGGCAAATTCAAAGTTCGGATTAAGCTCCAGGGCCTTCTTCAGGGCTGCTATGGCTGCATCCCAGTTTCCCAGTGAATTATAAGCTTTACCAAGGCAAAAGTGTCCTTTTCCGTGCTTCTCTTCCAGTTTGACCAGTCTCTCCAGGTAAACAACCGCTTCTTCATGCCTTTGCTGTTCACAGGCTATGTACCCCAGCCGGTAAAGTGCCTGGATATAGTTTGGGTTATAGTGCAGGGCATTTTCAAAAGACCTGATAGCCTCCTCCATCCGCTTTGACTTCATATAGGAATAACCAAGCCCGTAATGAGCCAGGTACATGGACGGGTCAAGGGCAATTGCCTTCAGGTAGGCATCAATTGCCTCCTGGAACATTTCAGCCCTTGTATAGGTATAGCCCAGCCTTAATAATGACCAGATATCCTGGGGATTGTTTTCTACTGCCTTCAGATATACATCAATCTGTTCCTGTATACTGCTAAAACTGTCTTTTTTCAAAAACAACCCCTCCCGCAAACTAATTCCATTTACTTTTAAACTTATGACATTATTTTATATTTATGACTATATCTCTGCCTTGGTCAGTTTGCGGCATTCGGGGTATTATTCTGTTTTATTAGTCTTAAACTGCTTTGATTTCAACCCTGCTCCCTGTCCCATCCTGCATGGCCGGGATTACTTCCAGACAGCGGGGCAGCCTGTTTCTTAACTCAGGCACATGAGTTATCACACCTACCATCCGGTTACCGTCATGAAGCCTTTCCAGGGTACCCATGACAACCTCCAGCTTTTCCTGGTCCAGTGTTCCAAAACCTTCGTCAAGGAAAAAGAAACCCAGGGGGTACTGGCCTTTTAACTGAATTTTTGATGACAGGGCCAGGGCAAGTGCCAGTGAAGTAAGGAAAGTCTCCCCCCCTGACAGGGTATTGACCGGCCGTCTTTGTGAACCGCTGTAATCGTCTCTCATGACAAAATTGCCACTTTCATCAAGTTCCAGGCTGTACCTCTGGCCGGTAAGGGTCCCCAGCCTGATGGAGGCTTCGGCGGCCATATCCCTCAGGTGTTCTTCTGCAAGAAACTGGACATATTTTCTTCCTTTAAGGAGGCTGACCAGTTTGCCGGCCAATTCCCTGCGGCGCAGGAGGTACACCCTCTCTTCCCTGAGCTTGTTCCAGAGGTCGTGTTTTTCCCTCAGAACTGCCAGTTGGTTTCTTAGCGCCCCTTCGGCCCCTACAGCCTCTTTATAGGCAGCAGATTCCTTATTCAAATTCTCCCGTGCCTGTTCCAGTTTCCCGAAATCAAATTCTGCAGCCCCTATTTTTTCCCACAGTCCCCTGATTCCTGTTTCCAGGTGGTCCAGCAATTTGTCATATTCATTAAGCCTTTTTTGGATTCTGCTCCGTTCATCAGGTTCCATGAGGGACTCCCTGAGCCCCGCGGTGTCGGCATAACCCTCTTTAACCACCTGGTCCTGGAGTTCCCGGCGCACCCCTTCAAGACTCTCATTTAAGGTGCTTATGCCGGCAGCAGCCACAGCCAGTTCCCGGGATATTTCCTGTTTCCTTTTTTGCAGTGACTCCCAGGTTTTTCGGGCATTGTTAAGCTCAGCCTGAAACAGCGCAATCTGGTCCCTGATATCCTTTTCATAATCAACCGCTTTCTTGCCGCCGGTAATTTCGGCAATCCTGGTTTTTTGTTCTATGAGACTTTTGCTGCCGGAATTCCAGGAGTTTTCAAGTCCTGTTTTTTCGGCCCCCAGTTCCCTGTACCTGGCCCTGAGTTCAGCCAGCTCCGTCTCCACACCCTTTATCCTGCCATCAGTTTCCCTGATCCTGCCCTCCAGGGTTTTCACTGTATTTTCTGCCTCTTCCAGGGCCTCCCGTACTTCACGGACTTTTTCCCGGTCCCGGTTGGGGTCCCCTGTCAGTCTGTAAAGACAGGCGGTTTCAGGTACAGCCTGGGATACAGTTATGGGTGCGGTTTGGGACAGAGCATCTGACAAAAGAGTACAGGCTGCGGTAAAATCAGTAACCGCTGCCGCTAATGCCCGGGCTTTTTTCTGCCAGTTCGGCAGATATTCAGCCCTGATATCTGTGAGCACGTTTTGGTAGGAATTATACGCTATGATAGCCTCACGATGCCATTCAAGAATTTGTTCCAGTCTGGTCCCGGCCTCGGCAGCCTTGGCCCGGGCCTCTTGCGGTCCCCTGTCGTCATCGGTAGTTTCCGGTACAGGCCGGGGGTGATTCCGGGACCCACATACAGGACAAGGTTCACCGGCCCTTAGCCGCTTAGCCAATTCCCCTGCCATGTTCCCGGCAATTACCTTTTCCAAATCCTCATCCTGAAGCCGTTTCTCTTCAGAAGCCTGCCTGACAACTACAGCCGCCTTATCCATCAGTTCTGCAAAATCCTTTTCATCGGGTTTGCCCTGCGGGACTTCCAGGTTTTCCTTAAGCACCTTTAATAATTTGTCTCCCTGAGCATTAAGGACCTTTTCTTTTCCGGCCAGGATATTTTTCACTTCATTGTCCTGTTTTTCGGCAGCCTCAAGCTCCGACAGGGCAGCAAGACATTTTTCCACGGCACCGCGGCACCCCAGGACCCTAAGCAGGGCTTTACGTTTGTCCCAGTGGATATTATTTTCTCTCCTGACCTTTTCCAGCAGGTCTCCCTTTTTCCTGCCTTCAGCGGAGACCTGCTCCATCTGATGTGTTTTGTCCTCAATATCTTTGCGGATTTTCTCCAATTCCGCTTCCAACTGACAGACCTGCCTTTCATAGGCCACAGCCAAAGCAGCCCGTGGCAGTTCTTGCTCCTTTAAAACATTAATTTCCGCTTCTTTTTCTTCCGCTGACCGCAACCGGATTAAGAACTCCTCTTCCTTCCCGGTAACTTCTGCCAGCTTTAGTTCCAGCCTGTTCAGGACTGTGCGGGCGCCGGCAGTCTTCTCGACAAGTTCATCCTCCTGTTCCAGGAGCCTCCGCAGGGGTTCTGCCCTGAGAGACTTTTCCAGCCGCTTTCGTAACTTTTCCAGTACCGGTCTTTCGGCTTCCAGTTTTTGCTTTTCTTTTAACATTGATTCAAGTTCATTGTGGAGCCCGGCAGTCTTGTCCAGTTCCCTGAATTCATTTTCAGCCTGTTTTCTCAATTTATCCTGTTCCGCTACAACCCGGACCTGTTTTTCCAGGTCAGCCTCAGCCTGTGCGATTACTTCCGCAGAAGCATCACCCAGTTGTGCCAGGAGTCCGTTATTGGTCTCCAGCCTGTTTTTCAGGTCGTTTTCCAGATCCACAGCCTTTTTTGACAACTGCTCCCCATACCTCTCCAGTCGCAAAATATTTTCCAGCATCCTGGCCCGTTCTCCACCGGTCAGTTTCAAAAACTGGTCAAATTTTCCCTGGGGAAGGATTACAGCTCTGGAAAAATCCTCATAAGACATACCCAGGAGCTCTGTTATCCTGGTATCCAGATCACTTGATTTATCTGCCAGGACGGACCCTGTCGACGTCTGTACCAATCTGGCATTCTTTATTTTAACAGAATCAGGGTCATGCCTGTCTCTTTGGTATAGCCGTTCGGCAAGGAATTTTTCATTGCCCAGGGAAAATTCAAAAGAAACTGCCAGCCGGTCCTCATATTGGTTCATTATGCCGCGGGTCCCGCTTTTAGCCCTGAACACTTTTCCGAAAAGTGCCAGGGTAATCCCGTCAAGAATGGTGGATTTTCCGGCCCCTGTCGGGCCAAATACCCCAAAAATACCAACAGCACCTAACAGACCAAAGTCAATGACCTGTTCCTCGCGGTAACTCTGCAGTCCGCTGAACTTAAGCATCACCGGTTTCAACAGAATCACCCCCCTCAAGAAGTTCCAGGAACATGTCCACTAATTCCTGTTCCGGAACCGAACCCGTCTCCCTGGCAGCAAACCTCCGGAACTTTTCTTCTGCTGAAAGCCCGGAAAGCCGTCTCAGATTACCTGACTCCTCATCATTGACTCCGGGGAGCAGAACACGGATACTGATAACACCGGGATGCAGTTTTCTTAAATCAGCCACCTGTGAGGCAGTAAGCGGTTCTGCAGTCTCCAATTCCATATCAGCCCACATGTGGTGGTTTTCTTCAGCCTCACACCAACTGTAAGCCTCACTATAGCTGGAGAACCTGAGGGAACGCAGCGGTTTTCCCCGGGTCAGGCTAACAGTGCTCACCTCAGCCTTTTTTCCCGGGACGGCATCAATGATGACAACTTCTTTTTGCCGGTCAGCTTCCGAAAAACTGTAACAGAGAGGTGAGCCTGAATAACGGCACGGTACGGGACTGCCGCCAACCGCCTGGGGACGGTGCAGATGCCCCAGGGCTACATAATGTGCTTTCGCCGGTAAGGCGGCTGGTTCCACAACGTAGGCTCCGCCCAGCTGTATTTCCCGTTCCGAATCTGATGACCTGCCACCCAGGACAAACAAGTGACTCACCGCCAGGTTTACCGTATCATCCCGGAAGTGGGCCGCCCCCTCACTGAAGGCCAGCCTTACCCGCTCGGAATATGCAGCCTGCATCTCCTTATCCTCCAGAGATCCTGCCAGGACCTCATTAAGTCTCTGCTCAGAGGGATAAGGCAGAACCACTACCATGGCATCCTCCCTGCATCCGGGGACGGCAATCTCTGCCCACCCGGGGCCTCCCCGGACAATGGTGTCCCCGGTTATCACTTCACCAGGATAACCATAAAGATATATACCGTGCTTTTGTGCTATGGGGTTGGCAGCATGCAGGCGGTCCGGACTGTCATGGTTGCCGGCGATGACCACTACCCGCCTCTGCCCGTTTCCGGCCAGCCGTTCAACAGCTTCATAAAACAGTTCTTCAGCCTCTGCAGGCGGGTTGTAAGTGTCAAATACATCCCCTGCAATCAATATCAGGTTAACCCCGTTTTCTTTAACAATGGAACAGATTTCATCAATAAACCCGCGCTGTTCCGGGATTCTGCTCCTGCCTTCCAGACTGCGGCCAAGGTGCCAGTCTGATGTATGTAGAATTCTCATTATTCATGTACCTCCCCCTAACACTTTACTTCATAGCCGGCAGCAAAAAAGTAGAGATATTTCTCCTTAACAGGCTTTTTAAGTATACGCTCTACAGCCATACTGTACAGGTTCAGCTGGCCCTGATACTTCTTTGCCGTTTCTGAGGCTTTTCCCGGAGGAATATAGTCGGTTTTGTAATCTATCAGGATAAAGCCGTCATCTTCTTCAACCAGGCAGTCAATAACTCCCTGGATAATGACCTTTTCACAGTCCGGAACCCCCTGAGCGCCCGGGACGTCTCGGCTGCCCGGAACGGGCTGACTGGGTACAATTTCTGCCTCAGGATATATCACACGTGCCGGAACAGCCATAGTGAACGCAAGTTCTCTTTTGACCCTTTTGGCAGATATCACCTTTTGCCCCAGTGGTCCCCTGAAAAACCCCATTATAGCATCAGTACTGACTGCTTCTGCCTGTTCAGCCGTGAGCAGTCCGGCCGTATACATTCGATGTATCTGACTGGCAACCGTATCATGGTCCATTACTTCTTCAGGCTTTATGTGCTGCATTACAAGGTGCATGGCCGAGCCCTTTTCTGCTGCCGTCAGGCCTGACAGCCGGTGCAGAAATTTCGGCCTGATACTGTTGATATCTGTCATTGCAGGCAGAACCGGATCGGTCCCGGATGCCTCCTCTGTGTCAACTGCAAACCTCTGTTTTAATTCGGTTACTGATGCCTTGGCAGGTATTCCAGCTATCCCGGCCCATGGATAATGCCAGTTAAGGCTCTTTTCCAGAAACTCATCATATTGGTGCTCCACAGCAACCGGTTCCAGATGACTGACCCTTTCCATAAACTCTGCAGGATTGTAACCCGTTTCGGGCAGTAACGGCAGGTTTGTGTGACCTGGGGTAATTATTTCCCACCTGGTGATATCATTAAGCAGTGCAAAATTAACCCCTGTTTCCGGCGAAATTTTTCTAAGGGCAGCGCCATCAGGATGCCTGGTCAATGCAGGACATATCCAGTCAAGGTAATTCCTGGCTGACATGAGTGCATTCTCAGGCAGGGGATAGTGTCCCGGGTCTGCACGCAGGCCAGTTTCACACCACCCGGCCGATGCCTTGGACAGACTCTGCACTGTACCTACAAGGACCAGTTTTTCCCTGGCCCTGGTAAGGGCCACATACAGTATTCTCATCTCCTCGGCCAGAAGCTCGTTTTTAAGACTAAGCCTGATGGCATGCTGGGCAACAGTCGGGTAGGTCAGGCGCAGGTCAGGGTCTACCATAGGCAGTCCCAGGCCCATTTTCTTGTGGAGCAATGATTTTTTACTGAGGTCAGCAGTATTAAACTGCTTACCCAGCCCGGCTGCAAACACCACCGGAAATTCCAGTCCCTTGCTCTTATGAATACTGATAATCCTGACCACATCTTCATTTTCACCCAGGGCACCGGCTGTCCCCAGGTCACTTCCCGCCTCCCGGAACCGTTCAATAAACCTGAGAAACCTGAAGAGACCCCGGAAACTGGTTGCCTCGAACTGGCGGGCGCGGTCATATAAAGCACGAAGATTTGCCTGGCGCTGAGCTCCGCCTGGCATAGCCCCCACATAGGCATAGTACCCGGTTTCATGCAGCAGCCTCCAGACCAAATCTGAAAGGGGCCCCCTTCGTGCCTGTGTCCGCCAGGATTCCAATTGCGCCAGAAAAGACCTTAGTCTGAGACCTGGACCTGGACCGGAAGCAGCACATTTTAGCACTGCATCATAATAATCTCCATTACTCTCGTGGGTGCGGACATGGGCCATCTCATCGGCGCTGAGCCCCACCACCGGAGAACGCAGGACAGCTGCAAGTGGGATATCCTGCCTGGGATTGTCAATTATCCTAAGGAGTGACATCATTGTCTCCACTTCGACAGCTTCAAAATATCCCGTACCCAGGTCGGCATAAGCAGGTATACCCATGGCCCTGAATTCCTCGACAAATACATTTGCCGTATTCCGTGCCGACCTTAGCAGGACAACTATGTCACGGTAGACCACTGGCCGGTAATCCCCGGTTTTCCTGTCAAATACGTAAAGGCCCGGAATTCCGTCACCTGACCCCTGTACCAGTTCCCTGATTCTCCCGGCAATCACGCGAGCCTCCCGCTGGGTGGCATCCAGGTCTTCCGGTTCACCCCCGGTTCCCGTCACAGGTCCGCCTTCGGGCTGCCAGTCTTCATCCTGAGTCCGGGCCTGATCAGGCAGCAGTTCTTCGTCCCCGGAACCACTGCTTTTTTCCAGCAGATATACTTCAACCGGTGTATTGGCTGCTGTCGGAACATTAGCTGCACAATCAGGATACTGCGCCCCGGAAACCAGTTCGGCCTTTTGGTCATAAACCAGCTTGTCTAGGGTTCCGCTCATCAGCTGCCTGAATATATAATTAACTGCAGCCACCACTTCACACCGGCTGCGGAAATTCCTGGTCAGGTCAATACCTCTTTCGGGCCCGCCCTGAGAACGCGGGTACCGGTGATACTTTTCCAGAAACAAATCAGGCTCAGCCAGGCGGAAACGATAGATACACTGCTTAACATCCCCGACCATAAACCGGTTGGTATGCTGCTCCCCGGTTCCGCAAACCAGACCAAGTATGGTTTCCTGGACCTCATTTGTGTCCTGGTATTCATCAATAAAGACTTCAGCGAAATATTCCTGTAATTCACGGGCAGCCTCAGAAGGGATTATCCTGCCAGGTGCCGATTCCGAATCCATCAGTATCTTGAGGCAGTAATGCTCCAGGTCGGAGAAGTCAACCAGGGAACGTTCTGTTTTGGCTTTGGCATATCTTTCCCTGAATTCTTTGGTTAATCCGGACAGCCTCTTTACTAATGGCGCTATCTTCTGAAGGTCGGCATTCAGGTCTGCCGGAGGCCGGGAGAAAAAGTCTTCCCTGATTTTGCTGACCGTTTTTTTGACTTCATCCCGGCTGTTCTTCACCCTTTCCCGGGCATATTCATCCACATCGCTTCCTTTACAGGGCTTCAATTTACCAAATGCTGCACTGTTAATGATACTGTAAAGTTCATCCCATGAGATTAAAGCAGCGTTCAGCAGGTCATCAACAAGGCTGATATCGTCATTCAGGGTTTGCAGGTAAACAGCGGGGCCTCCTGGCCTGGATGCCGTCCGCACCGCATCTGTCAGGATGTCACGGCACCCTTTTAGGAGCACCCGCACCGATTCCAGAATGGACCGGCCCCATTCAAGGGCGCCGGGGGAGCCCCCCCCTGTGGCCAGGTATTTCTCATAAATACCGTCCAGCCACTTTTCAGGCCAGGGATTGCTGTGAGAAAATTCGTAAAGACTGAGTACCATATCCTGAAGAAAGCTGTCATCCCGTAACCCGCCATAGGCATCCACCAGTTGCAGGAATTCCTCATCCTGGCTCTCATAACAGTCCTCAAACAACTCGCTGAGCACTTCAAGGCGCAGCAGTGCTGCCTCAGTATCATCAGCTATCCTGAAGGCAGGGTCAAGGTCTGTTTTATAAAAATACCGGCGCAGGACATCAAGGCAGAAAGAGTGCAGGGTAGTTACTGAGGCCCTGTTTAAGAGAGTAAGCTGGCGCCTCAGGTGAAGTGAATCAGGGTTATTATTCAGTTCACGGGCAATAGCGGCATTTATCCTTTCCCTCATTTCGGCAGCTGCCGCCTTGGTGAAAGTCACCACCAGGAGCCTGTCTACATCTAGAGGGTTATATATGTCAGTAACCTGCCTGATAATCCGTTCTACAAGCACAGCGGTCTTTCCGGCGCCGGCAGCAGCAGAGACCAGCAGGTCACATCCCCGGGCCGTTATGGCATCATGCTGTTCCGGAGTCCATTTGGGTGCACTCATGATTTACCTCCTTCCCCGGCACCTGCCGCTGCTATCCTTCTCCAAATCTCATTTTCCGGGACAGGGCGCAAAATCCTGAAAAGATTCCCTTCCATAAGGATATCAAACCTGCATACCGGTTTGAAGCGACAATATTGGCAGGCATTTTTAGACCGCATCTTAAAGGGGCTGATGGCAACATTGCCATCAAGTACTTCCCTGCCGTAATTTTGAAAAATTGTCTCTACATATCGACAGAGCAGTTCAAACTGTTCCTCCCCGATAACAGGGGCAGTGCTGTAAAAAGTTCCGTCATTCTTTATCCCTACCGGGAACAGGTCGGAATAGCCCGACTCTGTCCAGGCATCCATCAACCGGAACACATCCCTGTCTTCCAAAAGCAGTCCCTTCATTTTTAATTTTAGTGTCAGTGCCCGCTCTGCCTCTTCGGGTGTCATTGGTCCGGGGACCTGCAGCAAAGGGTCGGTAACGGTGAAATACAGGATCCCTGCAGGTTTTACCTGGGTGCCCCGGGCCTGGGTCCGGGCAAAATACTCCAAAGCAACATGGAGATAAGCAATCAACTGCAGGCTAAGGCCATAATAAACCTCTTCAAGGTCCAATCGGCGGTCACCCGATTTGTAATCAATAACCCTCAGGTAGATACAGTTTTCGGTAACAGCCTGGTCAAGCCTGTCAATGCGGCCGGCCAGTTCCAGGGTTTCACCTCCGGGCAGCCGGATAACCTTTGCCGGCATCTCCCCCTCAGGTCCAAAGGAAATTTCCAGCCCACATGGCCTGAAACAGCTGCGGCGGGCATGCTCAGTAAGTACCAGTGCGGCCCTGTTGACAGCCCTTTTCAGTTTGCGTGCCAGATGCCTGTATCTGGCCGTACTCAGCAGAATCTCATTTTGCAATCCCGGTATCAGGTCATCAACTGTTTGTTCACTAAGCCGGAGACATTCCTCCCGGCTCAGGTTACCCCAGTCGTCCCAGTTTCGTTCCACCTCATCGGCAAACCTTTTCAGGGCAGTATGGAAAAGTTCCCCCATATCGGGGGCTTCAAGACGAAACATGCTTCTCTCCTGCAGCTTTAGCCCATGAGCGGAGAAATGGGCAAAAGGACACGCAATAAACCTCTCTATCCTGGATACACTCGCCTTAATGCTCTTCCCATATAGCATCCGGCTGGTATGAGCTGCAAGTTTTTTCTCAGAGTTATCCCCAAATACCGCTGTGATGATATTCCGCACCGCGGCCGCATTATCCCCTTTGATCAAACTGTTATAAAGCTCCCACCATATCCCGGCAACAGGCCTGCCAGCCCTGGCATCCCTGAGTCTTCCGGCCAGATAAGGCAGGACCCTTCCGGAGTGTACCAGGAATTCCACCGCCTCATCTTCACTGCCTGTAAATGGTTCCACCTGAAAACTGTCTTCCCTGACTCCAGGGAGCAGTTCCCTGATACGGGATACTACCGGTGATGCCCCAATTGCCCTTCCCTCATCATCAGCCAGCGGATAACTCACCCGTAACCGCTCGCTGGCCCTGGTGAGTGCGGTATACACCAGGAACTGTTCCTCAAAGGACTTTTTCCGGGTGCCGGGTGCCAGGCTTATACCTGCCATTTCAAGCCGTTCCCGTTCAGTATCATTAAAGATGCCGTCATCAGAATGTCTCGCGGGCAGTACTCCTTCACTGGCTCCCAGGATAAACACACTTTTAATATCCGGATTGCGGGAGCGGTCCAGGGAACCTACCAACACCTGGTCCAGTCCCGGTGGAATCATCCCGAGAGTCATGCTGTCAAAACCGGCCTCCATGATTCCAACATATGTATGTAAATCTGTCTGCTCATCTCCCAGGGCTTCAACTACCTCATCAAAGAGATCCATCACACTTCTCCAGACCTGGGAGTGTTCCCTGGCAGCCGCAATATTCCCTTCCGATTTTGCGGCTTCACTCCACTCCTGAACCGTGTTCCCTGCCTTCAGGTCCTCCAGCAGCCCGTACAAATGAGCTGTCATTTCCCTGACATTGGCAGCAGTATTAATTTTACGGCAAAATTGGGCCAGGGCTCCGGTTGCTCTTCTCCGGATACAATTAACCTGTTCCAGCCGGGCCTTTTCTTCTGCACCCGGTTCCCGGTTGTCCCCAGGAAAATACTGTTTCCTGTAATACCAGTCCCTGTCATCTGTCCAGCGTGACCCCCTGATACCGTGTGCCAGTACATAATTTTCAAGAATATGAATGCTTTCCCTATCAACAGGAACCAGGTCTGTTTTCAGGTACCTGAATACCGGTTCATAAGCCCAGTTTTTCAAAACAGTCTCCAATGCAGAACGGATCAGTTCAACCAGTGGGTGGTGCATCACCTTGCGTTTATGGTCAATAAAAAAAGGTATCCCATAGTCAGTAAAAATCCCGGTAACTAAGTCATGATACATTTCCAATTCCCGCAGCAAGACTGCTATATCCCGCCATCGCCTGCCTTCATCCCTGGCCATACGGATGATTTCCCGGGCACAAGCCTCAACTTCTGCTCTTCTGTTGGCAGCTGCAACTATCCTGACATTTTCGGGATTCCGGTCATACTGCGGCGCCGGATAATTGAAAAAATACTTCTCCAGATGGGCCAGGTCCCCTGCAGAAGAGAAACGCCGGGGCGGTTCATCACGAAAAATAACCGGGCTTTTGGTTTTCACCCGTAACCGTTCCCCTATTCTTCTCAATTGGTGATAGGTATCCCATACAGGGAAAAAAACATCGTTTTCCGGAATGACATCACCCACAACCGCAGGATCAATACAAAGGGCAATATTCACCGATTCTGCCGACTGCAGGATTGCTTCAATAACCTTCAGTTCCTGTGGTGTAAATCCTTTGAAACCATCTATCCAAAATTGGGCCTGATTAAACGTCCCGGCATATGATATCCTCTCTGCCAGCTGGTTCAGGTAATCATCCGGGTCTGTATAACAGTCTTCCAGGTGTTTTTCCAGCTCTCTGTACAAAAGAGCTATATCCATTAATTTGTCCCTCAGGAGCAACCCGTTTTTTTCCAGCACGGCTGCCGCATTTTCCAGTTCCTGTGGTGAGATCAGGTATGTCTTCATTTCCCCGATGCTCCTGGCAACACAGTCGGGAAAACCCGGGCGTCCGGCAGTGCTCCCAAAAATCCTTAATTCATACTTATACTTTTCCAAAAGCCGGCGCAAAATCATCCGTTTGCCAAGTTCACCAACCGGTATCTGTGCTGCACCCCCGGTCTCCAGCAAAACCCTGTGGGCAAGCCTGCGAAAACTCAGTACCTGTGCCCTGACAGACCCCTCTAAGCCCAGTTTGGCTGAGAGGTAATATTCCATCTGGAAGGTAGCCTGTTCCGGTACTAATATAATTATCGGGGAACCTTCCGGATTGCGCTGCAACTCTTCCCTGACACAGTTAAACATATGCCCGGTCTTCCCGGAGCCGGCACGGCCCAGTATAAATCTCAGTTCCAAGCCCTACACCTCGCAATACTTTTTGCTTCAGAGGAACAATTCGCCACATAGTTTAATTATTCCTTTACTGTTCAGCCTGCTTAATACTGTCCAGCGGGAGTTTTAGCGGCGGTTAGCTATCGGATAAAATGTCATGACAAAAAGAAAAACTGCCCCTCCTTTTGAAGGACAATCTTGGGTATTAAGCATTATTTGTTAAACATTTCCCTGCGGAAATAATTTTCTAGTGAGCCAAAGTGTTCTATTTTACCCTTGCTGGTAAATCCGTAAAACGGCCATCTCCTGGTACCAAACTCATGATTGCACAGGGCGTTTTTCAGTTCCAGCGGACTTATCCCCAGAATCAGGTCACCGGACAACCCGGATTTGTGTTTGACAGGGACAGGCGAAACCCGGGCCAGACCAATCCTGTTTTCAAAGGCATACCTGACTGCTGCTCTGTTAAAAGGGTATCTGGAGGTAATGAATATTTTTCGGGTGTTTTGCTCCACAAAATTTGTCAGGCTGACCAGAAATCGTCTCAGGGTATCTGCAGTAACAATTTCACCATCATTACAGTTAATGAACCAGTAATCAGAGCTTGGCATACCATTGCCGGAACTGTGGCGCAGTTCAGCCACAATATTAAATTGCCTCCTGCCCGGCGACCCCTTTTCATTAATACAGAAAACTGCGGGTGATTCCAAAAGTGATTTATGAAATAACTGTCCCTCAAATACCGTCTTCAAAGCTGATAATACTTTTGCTTCCAAATCAAAAGATGTCAATTGCTTTTCCATGCTCCTAGCTGACCGATTTTATTTGCACACCTGTGAGCAAATGTAGTCATATATCTCCTTTGTTTCTTCCAGATTGCCGGCAAATATTTTTCCGGTCTCTGCGGTAAAATAATAATTCTCACTCTCATTTCGTACAACTAACCAGTACTTACAGCTAAGGGGTAAAACTTTGCCAAGCCAGGTTACCTGCAGAATGTCGGCATTGACAGATAAGTTTACAGGAGTGGTCTGGCCCCTGTAACCCATATACTGGACCCCTTCCGGGGCGACTGTCAGTATCCCGCTCCCACTCATCCCAATTAGTCCTGTTATAAATGACAAACTCCTCTTATACCTTGCCGGGAAAGCCATTTGGGAAATAAGCCCCGGATTTTGTACCAATACCTTTTTTTGAGCCTCCCTGATAAATTTGCGTTTACCTGTGAAGTATATAAATGCCAAAATGATTGCAATAATGATTAGAGATGATATAATTGCTATATCGGATAACAGTAGTGTGTTCACATTATCATTAGTCAAATTTGTCTCAGCTCCGTTTGCATTTTGATGTGATATCTTTTTCGATTATTCTTACCGGGTTATTATTATATATTTTTTGGTTCACTTCCTGCTGTCAGGGTTTAAAATGCAGGTTTCAAGGTATGAAATGCGGTTTTTAGGGAATGAAATACAGGTCATTCGGGAAGCTAACCGTGAGGAAAAACAAAAACTGAGGAGGAGATAATATGGACTGGATGAAAACGTATCATGAGGACCATAAATCAGTACTGATTCTGCTGGCCAAATTTACCGGCAACGTAATGGACCTGAAAGCAGGGCTGTCAACTCCCAATACTTTTGTCGAATTCAGGGAATTTGCCGATATAATCAATAATGTCATTATCCCACACTTTAAAAATGAAGAAACAAATGTTTACCGGGAAGTAAGTAAAACCGGCCCTGCCGGGGCAGATTTCGTAGCCAAAATGCTCCGGGAACACGAAGAACTTTATACCCTGTTTGATACCTATGTTACAGCAGTTGAGGCACAGGATTCGGCAGCAATCATTGAAATCAGCTCCCGCCTTGACCACATTCTGAGGCACCATATTATGAAAGAGGAGGACCATCTGCCCTCCTTCCTGAAATAAGTGATTGTACTTTGTTTAATCCAGTCGCTTTTTCAGCCTGGTGACGGACAAGGTAAGAATAAAGATAACAAATGCAGTCAGCATCATGACATCCTGCCACAAATAGGATAAACCGACCCCTTTTAAAATTATACCCCGCAGAATTTGCAAAAAGTATGTCAGGGGTAGTGCATAGCCTATTGCTTGAATGATTTGGGGCATGGATTCCCTGGGGAACATAAATCCCGACAGAAGTACACTGGGAAGTATAATGGCAAACCCTATCTGCATTGCCTGAAGCTGTGTTTTGGCAATTGTGGAAACGAACATGCCCAGCCCGAGGGCGCCCATCAAAAATAAAAAGGAAAAAAGCAGCAGCTGTACAATGCTTCCATTTACCGGTACGTTAAACCAGAATACCCCAAAGCCAAGGATAATTAACACATCAACAAAAGCTATAACTATATATGGTACCATCTTGCCGATTATTAGTTCTGCAGGCCTGACCGGTGTTATAATGAGTTGTTCCAGAGTCCCCCGCTCCCGTTCCCGGACCAGGGCAAATGCCGTCAGGAGAACGGTAATGTTCTGCATTATCAGTCCCACCAGTCCCGGAATATTAAATTTCATACTCTCCATATCAGGGTTATACCAGACACGGTGTCTCAAATCCACTGCCGGCTGAAAATTGCCGCCGGTTCCCGCCTGCCTGATTTTTTTTATTTTAATGTCATAGGATTCTTTCTGCGTGATTACCTGGGCTGTGGAAAGGGCAGTACGGGCTACCAGGGGGTCTGACCCATCAACCAGAAGCTGCAGGGATGCCTGCTCCCCACGGTGAAGTTTGACCGCATAATCCCGGGGAATGATAAGACCCACCCTGGCTTCACCACTGTCAAGAAGACGAGTCATCTCACTGAAGTTTTCCACATAAATGTCAGGGTCAAAGTACCCGGTGTTCTTAAAGACGCTAACCATCTGCCTGCTCTGCTGACTCTTGGACATATCCATGACAGCAGTTTTTATGTGTTCTACATCTGTGGTTACAGCATAACCAAATATCAACAGCATCATTACCGGTACCACAAAAGCCATCATCAGGCTGGGCGGGTCCCTTCTGATCTGGATTAACTCTTTTTTTACGATTGACATCATCCGCTGTATACGCACTAACTTCCCCCCTTACGGGATTCACCCTCCCTGTCAAACAATGCCCTCACCCGGTTTAGCTCCTGACTTCCCACCAGGGAGATAAACACATCCTCAAGGGTTTGGTACCCAAATTCTTTTTTCAGGTTGTCTGTTGTTCCATAAGCTGCTAATACCCCATTATGGATAAAACCGATGGTATCACAGAGTTCAGCCTCATCCATGTAATGGGTGGTCACAAATACCGTAATCCCGGACTTGGAAAGATACCTGATAATCTCCCAGAAGATCCTCCGGGAAACCGGGTCTACACCTGCAGTAGGCTCATCAAGAAACAACAGCGGGGGCCTGTGAAGCAGGGCACACCCAAGGGCCAGTCTCTGTTTCCACCCTCCTGACAGCATTCTTGCCTGAAACCCTTCCCTGCCGTCAAGGCCAGCCAGTCCAATCACCTGGGAAATCCGCTGCTTCTGCTGCAAACGGTCCAGCCCGTAAATACCTGCATAGAACTCCAGGTTTTCCATAACTGTAAGTTCCTCATACAGACTAAATCTTTGTGACATGTATCCGATATTTTGTTTTATTTGTTCAGCCTGGGAGTATATGTCACAACCCAATACCTGACCCTTTCCGGAAGTAGGCGTCAGAATACCGCAAAGCATCCTGATGGTGGTTGACTTCCCGGAACCGTTTGAACCCAGAAAACCAAATATTTCACCCTGCTTGACTTTAAAGGAAACCTGACTTACAGCAGCATGGTTTCCGAATTTTTTGGTAAGTCCCTCCACAGAAACTGCATTCTGCATCTTTTATTCCCCCTGCCGGCCAGGGATCCTGACATCTGCCGGAAGCCCCGGTTTGAGAACATCTTTTCCGTCAGTCACCGTTATTTTAACTGCAAAGACCATGTTCACCCTTTCTTCTTTAGTCTGAAGGTTCTTAGGAGTGAATTCGGCTTCAGGAGAAATAAAGGTTACTTCACCATGAAATACTTTGTCTGGAAAAGCATCAATCTTGATTTCCGCCGGCTGTCCCGGTTTAATTTGCGGAAGTTCTGTTTCAGTTACATAAACGTCAATCCACAGGTCATCATTTTCGAGAATGGTTACCAGTGCTGCCCCAGGTGAGACCACTTCCCCCATGGTATAGTTTACTGAACTGATGACCCCGTCCACCGGGGCACTAAGAGTGGTTTTCTCCAGATTATTCCTGGCAATTTCCAGATCTGCCCGGGCCAGCTCAACACCGGCATCAGCGATATTTACCGCCTCCGGGGTTGCACCGCTTTTCAGCAGGTCAAGCTGTTCCTCAGCCGCCCTTTTTTGGGCACTGTATGCGTCATATTGGGCCTTTGCCGCTGCATACCGTGTTTCAGCATCAGATACCTGCTGTTGGGCTGCTCCTCCCTCGGAATATAACCGTTGAACCCGATCCAGGTTCTCCCTGGCGTTCTCCATTGTCTGCCTGGCCCCCTGCTCAAGAGAGGCAAACTGACTAACGGTATATTGCGCCTGGTCAATCAACTGTTCCCTGTTTCCTGATTTAGCCTCACCGGCCTTCTCCACAGCAGCCCGGAGTCTTGCTTCTGCCTGTTCCAACTGAAGTTCCTGCAGTTTGGAATCGAGACGTCCCACAACCTCTCCCTTATTAACATAAACCCCTTCATTAACGGGAATCTCTGTTATCCTCCCCCCGGTTTCAGCGCTAACATTTACTTCTGTGGCTGTAACAGTGCCTGATGCATAAATACCGTCAACATCCTGGCTGCCGCAGCCGCTGATTATAATCAGGACTGCCGCTGCAGCACTCATAAGGATGATACCCGGCCTTTTTTTGGTAAACCCGACCAAATTAGTTCTCATTCCAACTCACTCCCTCCGCACGGTCTTTTCCTAACCCCGTTTAAATATATGTCCACAACTGTTTCTATAACTTTCTCTTCATCAAAGGCAATATATTTTTCCCCTCCCAAGAACTCTTTCCACAACACAAATATCCCTGTCATTCCTGCAAAAGCACGTACAGCAACGCCAGGTTCGATGTCCTTGAATTCACCATTTTTAATTTTCTCTGAAATATAACTTTCCAGGATACTTGCTGCCTGCATCACGATTTTGCCCACAAACTGTTCCCTGAGTTCAGGGTGAAACTGGGACTCAGCAAGCAGAAGCCTGACAAGGTCAAGGTTTTCCCGGATTATTTTCAACCTGTTGCGGATAATTGCCTTAAAGACTGTTTCATCATCTTTTCCGGAAAACTCCTCCAGGGTGTCAGCAAGGCTGCGGACCACATATGGGCTGACCAGACTTAAAAGCAGGTCTTTTTTGGTCCTGAAGTACCTGAAAATTGTCCCTTCGGCGACTCCTGCCTCTTTGGCTATCTCCTTTGTGGTGGTTCCATTATATCCTTTTTTTGAAAACACCTTTATGGCTGCATCAATTATCTGCTGCTGCCTTTTTGAGGTTATTTCACCCAAGAGCAAACATCCCCTTCCGAAAAAGATAGTAAATTGAGTGAGTACTCACTTTTATTGTATCCCTGCTTTTCCCTGGTGTCAATTGCTTTTCTTAAAATTAACACTTCAAATCAAATTAAATTGGCTGATATGTGGTCCAGACAGTAATATTTCCGGGAGTTTTATAATATTTTTGTACAAACAATTGAAACTTGGAGGTGATTGGATGAGCCTTAAACTGACCACTGCGGTAAAACCACAGGGAAATATCAATTTTATGGCAATTCTCTACGGCTCTCTGCTTGCTGTCATTGCATCAGTCATTCTTATGGCAATTGGCGGTACGGTAATGTTTTACACCATCTTCAATGAGCGACTGATCCCCGTTATCGGCCTGGCAATACTCTTTGTCAGCATTTTCGCAGGAGGTTTTGTTTCAGCACGAAGGGCAGGTAAAATGGGCTGGCTGCACGGCTTGGGAGTAGGACTGATTTTCCTGATCCTGGCAACAATATTCAGTGCCATTTTTCCCCAGGGTGTTTTTGGATTTACAGTCCTGAAGAAAATCCTGGCCTCAGTGATCGCAGGCTGCCTGGGAGGTATCTGGGGGGTTGGGGAATAACAGGCAGGACCCAGGGGAAATAATTCGATGAGCAAACAAAGAGGAGACAATGTATTCCCGTATGGGCTGATAAATATCACCCGGAATACATGTGTCTCCTCTGGCATTCCTTAGTATTATATACTACTGCTTGTTGACCGGAATCGTAATGATAAAGCTTGTCCCTTCTTTCTGTCTGCTGTTTACCTCAATCTTTCCACCATGGTTTTCGATGATCCGGTATGATACCGTAAGCCCGAGACCTGTGCCTTCCTCCTTGGTGGTAAAAAAAGGGTCAAAAATACTACCCAGGTGGGCAGGGTCTATACCAATCCCTGTATCGGTGAAATAAATTCTGACAGCGTTCTCAAACCGATCATATGCTGTTTTTACGGTAAGTGTGCCCTTATCAGGCATTGCCGCAATAGCATTGGTAACCAGATTTAAGAAGACCTGTTTTATCTGTTCCACGTCAACTGTAACTTCAGGGCAGCTTTCATCATATTCCCTGATTAGCCGGATGTTTTTCAGATAAAGTTCTCCTTCAGTCAGAAGGACAATTTCATCAAGGATGCTGTGTATCCCTGTAATCCTTTTAATAGGGACAGTCGGCCTCGCCAGCAGAAGAAATTCGGATATAATGTAGTTGATTCTCCTGATTTCGTCCAGCATTATACTAATATACTGCTGAACCTGATCACCCTCATCAAACCGTTGTGCCAACAGCTGCAAAAATCCCTTCACAGATGTAAGGGGATTTCTCACCTCATGGGCAATGCCTGCTGCCAACTCCCCGATTACAGAAAATTTTTCGGCTTTGACAACTTTCTCTTCCAGTTGCTTCTGTCCGGTAACATCCCTGATACTTAAAATCCCGCCGATTACGTTGCCATCCTGGTCTTTGACCAGGGTGGTATATGCCATTACATTCATAATCCCCAAAGGGGTTTCGATATTAGCTTCTACATGGCTGTACGGCCTGCCGATTCGCAGGGTATTCAGCAGGATACTGTCCTGAGTTCCCATTTTGCGTTCCTGAAGTTCAGCAAATGGTTTTCCAAGGACCTCTTCAGCCGGTATGCCCATGATGTCTTCGGCAGCCTGATTAAAGATAACCACTGTTTCGTCCAAATCAATTGCAATAATTGCGGAAGCGGAATTGTCTACATACTGTTCCGCAAAGTATTTCTTTTTATTAACATAACAGTTATGCAGCATCTGAGAGGCCATTAATTTACCTCCGGCTTTTCTGAATACTTTTAGCTATATATAAATTTTTCGACCTCCTGCCATTATTTCCTTCTAAACTGTGTAACTTTTAATGCTATTTTATACCTTTCCAAATAACAATCCGGTTATAGTTACCAATACTCCTGTAACAAATAATCCGGCACCCAGGTAGAGCCTGAAACGCACCCTCCTGTTCCTTCCGTATTGAGCAGAAGAAACCAACCCTCTGGTTAATGTCCTGGCTATTACATTACCCAATTGCATTACCTCCTCATTATTTCTAATTAAATATATGCACCGGGTAGTTTCCTGATAACCGGTCGGGCTGTGACACCGAGGGCGTGCCTGTTACCTTGGCAAAAAATAAAGGGAGCGTTCCCATTAAATTCATTATGGGACACTCCCTTTATATAACACACACATTTTAATATCTCAATAAATCAATTTCCCCAAATTAATACTCTGGAGGCAGCTGGTTAATCTGGGCCAGGTTAAATACAGGTCCGTCAACACAGATATATTTCTCACCAATATTGCAGCGACCACATTTACCGATACCACATCTCATGTTCATTTCATAAGTGGCGATAATTTCCTCAGGCTTCCAGCCCATCTTTAGTAAATTGCCCTGCTGTATTTTGATCATAATTGGCGGCCCGCATGTTACCGGAACCGTATTTTCAATATTTGGTACAATTTCTTCAAGCCAGTCCTGGGTGATAAATCCTGTTCTCCCATCCCATTTGGGGTCTTCGGCATCTAAGGTAATATGGATATGGGTATCTTTGATTTTGGGCCACCTGTCAAAGATGTCATACTTGAAGCACAACAGGTCATAAGTCCTGGCTCCATAGACGATGTCAACACGGCCATAGTCATCACGGTTATCCAGGACATAGTCAATCAGGGAACGTAGTGGAGCCAGACCAATACCACCGGCAATAAAGAGGCAGTTCTTGCCCTTCATTTCTTCAAAGGGGAAATGGTTGCCATACGGACCCCTAATAGCTATCTTTTCACCTACTTCCAGTTGGTGGATAACATTGGTGACACGTCCGACATTGGCAATAGAGAACTCCAAAAATCCTTTTCTGGTGGGTGAAGAAGTAATGGAAATCATAACTTCACCAACTCCCAGGATGGACAGCATGCCACAGTTACCCGGCAGGTTCCCGAAGTTTTCTAAAACTCCCTCTTCATCAAAAGTAACCTGAAAGGTTTTAATGTTATCATTCTCATCGATTATCTTTTGTACAGTTGCTATTTGGGGTAACAACGGAGCTTTAACTTCCCTGGTATTGCATCCACAGGACATATTAGCCAACCTCCTTTACTTTGTTGATAATCTGGGCAATGTCGAGGTTGACAGGGCATTTTTCAAGACAGCGGCCACAGCCCACACAGCCAAAATCACCATAACGGTCAACAAAGTACCTCAGTTTGTGCAGGAAACGCTGGCGGATCCGCTCCTTCTTGGTGGGACGCGGCTGATGGCCACCTGCAGCCCTGGTAAAGTTGGCAAACTGACATGAATCTGCACAGCGATATCTGTATCCAATCGAACTCTGGTTGTTAAAATCAACAATATCAAAACAATGGCATGTCGGACAGACAAAGGTGCAGGTCCCACAGCCGATACACCTGAGGGATTCGGTATCCCAGATGGGATGGTCAAACATGTTGTCAAGTTTTTCCTTAACCCCTTCGAGGCTGATCTGCATCTGTTTTTCTTTAGCGGGAGCCACTGCCTTTTCCTTGGCAGCCGGACCATTGCCATCATCATCGGTAAACAGGTTGGCACAGGAAGATACCAGAGCCTCACCCTTTTCAGTGAGTACTTCTGCAAGGTACCTGTCACCAAGGTCGGTTAACAGGATATCTGCTCCCTCAGCCTCACCCGGTGAGATCCCGAACGCGCCGCAGAAGCAGGTATGCCTGGCATCATTGCAGCTCAGGGCTACAATGGTAGTTTTATTGCGCTTATCAAGGTAATAGTCATCCCGGAACTCAGCATCAAATACCTTGTCAAGAAGCAGAATGCTCTTAACATCACAGGGCCTGGCCCCAAACAATACCCTGTTGGGCACTCCCTCTACAGGTGTAATGGCCCATGAGGGGTCACTAATATCATAAGTGAACATCTTCTCACTCTGGGGAAAGAAGAAGTCTTTTGGCGGCACCAGGGCATTCTGACAATCCAGCACAACGCCTTCACCTGATTTAACAGGTTTAAACAGGGTAATCCCTTCACTTTGGATGGGGGCGATGAGCTGGTTGCTCTCAGCGAGCTTATCTAGCAGGCCTTTCACCTGGTCCTTTTTAATGGATTTATTCGCCATCTGTTATCACCTCTCCATCCTACATGAATTCTTCGGGATCTTCCAGGCGGTACTGTCCAAGTACGGACCCGCCTTCTTCGGATGAACCCGGAGTTGCCATTTCAAATAATTCCTTACAATCCTTAAGCAGTTTCTTGTTTAGCAGTCTGATGGGGATATCCATGGGGCATACCCGGTCACACTCGCCGCAGTCAACACAGCGCCCGGCCAGGTGCATGGCCCTGGTCAGGTGGAAAAGTTCATTTTCGGAAACATTAATTTCCTTGCCAACCCAGTCAGGCTTGATAGTATCAAATACACATTCCCTGCAGGTACAGCCCGGACAGGTATTCCGGCATGCATAGCAGCGGATGCAGCGTTCAAACTGGGACAGCCAGAACTTGGCCTTCTCTTCAGTTGACATGGCTTCATATTTCTTGATCTCTTCATAATCATCCGGCTTGGGTGCAATATCCAGCTTATCACCTATTAAGTGGTCAGCAACAACCGGGTTATGATTCTCACAGAGGGCGCACTTGTCAAGCAGGACTTCACTCTTCTTGACAGTAAAATTGCCCTTAGATGTCTTAATTTCAAGGTTTTCGCCTTTTTCCTCCACATCAGTGAGCTGGCCGGAAACATCCATTTTGGCTGCCAGCTTCTGATATGACATCTGTCCCGCACAGGGAATACCAAGGACCACAACTTGATCCCTGGAGACGATATTGTCCTGGGTCAGCCTGTATATACCACGGGAATCACAGCCTTTGACCACAACGGCAATTTTGCCGTCAAAACCCTTCAAATCAGAAAGGTATTTGGTCAGGCCATTAACGCAGAAGGGGTTCCAAACCAATTTCTCAGCATCTTCGGGGGATGTAATAAATAAAGGCTGGGTCCGTACCGCCTCTGAACCGGCACCGTACCCTATCACCATTTTAACTTCCTGGTCCTGTAATAACTTGGCCGCTGTTTTTCTAAGGTTTTCAGTTACATTGTTCATAAGCACACCTCAACTCCTTATTCTTTTGCAAATCTCTTGTTCGGACCAAGGGCTTTGATCTGTTCAGTCATTTCCTTGGTGGTATCAGCCCATTTTTGGCCTTCCGAACCAGAGATCCAGCGTGCATTAAAACGGCCAGGTTCATATCCGACATATTCCAGGAGCCGTTTCAGGACCAGAAACCTTCTCCTGGTATAATAATTACCACTAACATAGTGGCAGTCACCCGGGTGTCAGCCACCCACAAGGACACCGTCAATCCCCCTCTGAAATGCCCTCAGTACAAAATGCGGGTTAACACGCCCGGAACAGGGAACGCGGACAACCCTCATGGTTGAGGGATGCTGAAAACGGCTGACACCGCATACGTCCGCACCTGCATAGCTGCACCAGTTGCATGCAAAACCGAGTATTCTTGGCTGCCAGTTTGACAGGTCTTTTTCGTTTACAGACATGCAGCATCCACCTCCGCAAGTAATTGTAGGTTGGTGAAGCCTTTAAGGTTAATGGAACCGGAACGGCACTCAGCGGTGCAGGCCCCGCATCCCTGGCAGAGACCGGAGTTTACGCTGGCCACCGTACGTTTAACGGTTTCACCATGGACTCTTTCTTCGATTTCCTTGGCCTCAATAGCCTTATACGGACATATTGGCTTACAGAGCAGACACCCGACACAGGTTGCCTCATTAACTGATGCAATCTGCGGGTTGGTAGCCATCTGATCTTTGGAGAACATGGCCACAACCTTGACAGCAGCCGCACTTGCCTGGGAGACAGTGTCAGGAACGTCTTTGGGTCCCTGGCAGCACCCGGCAAGGAACACACCCCCGGTATTTGTTTCCACCGGGCGGAGTTTCGGGTGAGCTTCAGTATACCATCCATCCTTGTCATATGAGAAACCAACGGTCTGAGCCACCTGAACGGCATCGGGACGTGGTACCATGGCAGTCTCCACAACTACCATATCGGCCTCAACCTCAACACTCTTGCCCACAAGGGTATCTTCACCGCGGACAATAACTTTATTGCCATCCTGATATATCTTGGATACCTGGCCGCGGATATACTTGGCTCCGTCCTGCTCCCTGGTCCGCATGTAGAATTCGTCATAGAGCTTACCGGGAGTACGAACATCCATATAGAAGATGTACACATCGGAACCCTTGATCTTCTCGCGTACCTGGTGGGCATGCTTGGCAGTATACATACAGCAGGCCCTGGAGCAATATGACTTGGCCTTAAGGGTATCCCTTGAACCTACACACTTGATGAACACAACGGTCTGGGGAGTTTCACCATCTGAAGGACGCTTGATTTTCCCTCCGGTGGGACCCCCGGCATTGACCAGGCGCTCAAACTGCAGGCCGTCAATAACATCGGGAATAGTTCCCCCGCCATATTCGGGATAGTATTCTCCCCACTTAATCAGGTCAAAACCGGTGGCCATAACTATGGCCCCGAACTTTTCGGTTACCAGTTCGTCCTGGTCCTCATAGTTGATTGCCCCGGTGGGGCAAACCTTGGCACAAACCCCGCATTTTCCGTCAATCAGTTTCTTACAGGACTTGTTGTCAATAACCGGCTTGTTGGGAACTGACTGGGCAAAAGGCTTGTAAATGGCAGTCCGCTGGCCCATGCCTTCGTCAAATTCGCTGGTTATCTTCTTGGTGGGGCACTTGGATTCACAAATGCCGCAACCGGTACACTTGGAGTAATCAACATACTTGGCCCTCTTTTTGATGTTAACATCAAAGTTGCCAATATAACCTCCGACTGATTCAACCTCAGAGTAGGTGTAAAGCGTAATATTCGGATGCTGCGCCGCAGCAACCATCTTTGGCGTGAGAATTCAGGCGCCGCAGTCAAGGGTCGGGAAGGTCTTGTCAAGCTGAGCCATCCTCCCGCCGATTGTAGCTTCCTTCTCCACAATAACTACCTGGTGGCCGGCATCGGCAATATCCAGGGCTGCCTGGATACCGGCAATCCCGCCGCCGACAACAAGGGCCCGCTTGGTTACCGGAATATAGCTCTCATAGAGCGGCTCCAGTTTGGCTACCTTGGCCACAGCCTTACGGACCAGTTCCATGGCCTTCTGGGTTGCCCTCTCAGGTTCAGCGGCATGGACCCAGGAGCAGTGCTCCCTGAGGTTTGCCATTTCAACCAGATAAGGGTTCAGGCCTGCAGTTTCAGCGGCCTTCTGGAAGGTAGGCAGGTGCATCCGCGGTGAGCAGGAAGCAACTACCACTGCTTCAATTTTGTGTTCTTTGATTGCCTGGATCATGGCTGCCTGTCCGGGTTCAGAGCAAGTATACTTGTTCTCCTGAACGAAGGCTACACCGGGCAGTGTCCTGACATATTCCGCCACTTTGGGAACATCAACCACTCCCCCGATGTTGGAGCCACACCAGCAAAGAAACACCCCTATTCTCTTCATTTGCATCGCTCCCCATAAAGTAATATTGTATTACTTAAATTTAGCTTATTTTAGCCAATAATGATTGAACATCAGAACAATGTCCGCTATCAAGACCGATTTGCTGTGGAACCGATCCCATGGCATAGGCCATTAACTCTGTAAAATAAACCACCGGAATCTTGAAATTAGTCTTAAACTTCTTGTTAATCTGTTCCATCCTCATATCCAGGTTCATTTCACAGACCGGGCAGGCGGTAACAATCACATCTGCCCCTGCCTTATAAGCCATCTCAATAACTTTTTTGCTCATGGACACAGTAGTGTCCACATCCTGGAATATCATTGAAGCACCACAGCATTCTGTTTTAAACGGCCAGTTTATGGCCTCGGCACCCAGGGCCTGCATAAGGTCATCCATTAAATGAGGGTTTTCAGGATCATCAACATGGGCAACCTTTGGTGGTTTAACATAGTAACAACCATAATATGAAGCCACCTTCAGCCCTTTTAAGGGTTTCTTCACCGCCTGTGCTATCTTATCCATACCAAAGGAAGCAAGGAAATCAATTATGGAAAATATCTTACTGGTTCCATTGATTTCTTCCTCAATAGCCCTGCTTATCTTTTCCTTCATTCCCGGACTGTTATTGATTTCGTGGTTTACCCAGACCATGCGCTGCCAGCAGGCGGCACAGGGGGCCAAAACGTCAAGGCCTTCCTTTTCAGCCTTGACCAGGGATTTGGCCGGAATAGCCAGGCCGACAAGATGTCCCATGCTATGACCCGAACTGGCGCCACAACACACCCAGTCGGGAATTTCCCACAATTCAACTCCCAGGTGCTTGCAAACTGCTTTCACCGAACGGTCATAGGCCGTTTCCATTGAATGGAGTGAGCATCCCGGGTAATAAGCGTATCGCATCAGTTCTCACCTTCAATCTTTTTGCAATTTTCGACAACCCTGCGGACCTGATCTGAATTCTTCATCTTCGGCGGAAGCTTGGGCAGTCTGAAGGCAACATTTATCATTGCCGGAATACCTATCGGCAGGTCGGCGAACATGGTTCCTGACTGCTTCATTTTCAGTGCCACCAGTAAACCGGCCTCATATACACGTCCATATTTAATGATGGAATCCATAAAGATATTGTGGAATACACTGGCATTGTTAAAGCCCTCTGTAATCCCGCGCTTATGGGCCATAATGCGGAGTGTGTCCATAACCCTGGCAATGTCAATATCCCTGGGACAGCGGGCTGTACAGGTAGAACATAAAACACATGCCCAGATAGTCCTGGTCCTCAGGGCCTCTTCCTCCATCCCCAACTGGACCATACGCATAATCCGGTTTGGGGAAACATCCATCCCGCCGCAGATATGAACCGAACAGCCGGCGGAACACTTTCCGCACTGGTAGCACTTAAGGACATCTACTCCGCTTTCCTTAAAAACCCTTTCAGCGAAGTCGCTGTGTTCTCTTTGTTGTGCTGATAAATTTACCGTAGAACTCATTACTCAACCCCTCTTTGTCAGAAGTAAAAGCCAATATATCTGTGGTGGACTGCTCCAACACCTCCTTAAAAAGGTTAATAAAATTGAACAAATTTCCATGTGAAAACTTTAACATAAAATAAATATAAAAAGGCATAGAATGTCCTGTATAATTTTATTCTATGCAGGCCTTATAATTCCTTTTTCCCCATCAAAAATTTTTCGAAAATTAAATAAAATTGTAGACCCGCGTAATTCGTGAGTTCACAAATAAAAAAGAGATATTTTTTATCTCTCCGGAGAACTTTTAAACTGGACAGTCACCATTCTGCCGATCGGTCATAAAATAAATACAGATTCGGAATTATAAAGGGGTGAGAGGTCTTGCGCGTGTATTTTATCAGACTTCCGCAATTTGTCAGGAAAGCATTAATTAAGATATTTAACTAGCGCTTTTTCGCCACAACTCGCCAGAAAAAACAGACGAACAATGGTGACAGACAACAGGAATACAGAGACAGCTTCCACTGCTCTCCGGGCTGTAAAAACCCCGTGTTAATGCATACGGTTTTACAGCCTGATTATTTTGCCAAGACAATTTTCAGTATTTCGGAACCTTAATGTTGCTTATCATGAGGTATGACAGGACAACCAGGAGTACAAGATAAACCATTGGTGGTATGAACACCCTGTGGCCTATCAGGACAATGAGGGCTACCAGACTACCGGCAGCAGTTATGGGGACACCGACAAAATAGTCCGAAATATTCAATACATTGAACCGTGCCAGCCTGATAGCGCCACAAAGGGCGAAGGCAATACATACTATAAGACCTGCAGGTCCGAAGCCCTTCAGTTCAAGAGCATAGACCAGGATAGCGGGCGCCACACCGAATGAAACAAGGTCAGCCAGGGAATCCAGTTCCTTACCGAAGGTGGAAGTCGCATCCAGTCTCCTGGCGACCCGCCCGTCCATGGCATCAAGAATCATTGCAAGCAGAATCATGGATGCTGATATGATATATTCATTATCCATGGTAAAAATCAGTGAAGTTATCCCAAGCAGCAGGTTGGATAAAGTAAACACGCTGGGAATAAATTTAATGTTCATCTTCAAGCCTCCCAATAACCGTTTCCCCTCCAACAACTTTTTGTCCTTTGGCAACGAGGATCCGGACATCTGCAGGTACAATCAACTCCGTACAAGAACCGAATTTTATCATCCCAAAGAGGTCTCCCCTGGACAGGGAGTCATTCATATCAACCCAGCACACAATACGCCGGGCTATAAAGCCTGTAATTTGGGTAACCATTACCTTAAGGGTACCATTTTCTATCCCGACATAATTTTTTTCATTAATATCCGAAGCGTGGCTCTTGAAAGCCGGAATCATCTTGCCCGGCCTGTAACTGCGGTATTTGACGGTTCCGCTGATAGGAGACCGGTTAAGGTGAACATTAAAAACCGACAGAAATATAGTCACTTTTAATGCATTGCACTTCAGAAACCTATCCTCATAAATCTCCGTAATATCCATTACGGTACCATCTGCAGGTGACACCAGCACCTTTTCATCTGCAGGTATCCGCCTTTTGGGATTCCTGAAAAAGAAGGCTGTAAACAAAAGCAAAATCCCGGGAACCGGAGCAGCCGGCGGAAAAAAATACAGGGCAAGTGCTGTCAAAATCCCCAGCACAGCAAGGTAAGGGACTGCGTCACTTGCAATAATAAAGCGGCGTCTCATCTGCACCAATGACCTCCTGAAAAATCAACTCATTACATTTTACCACCTTTTCGCCAATAATAAAAGGGGTATATATTGTGTCAGCATCCTCTATTCCTTTTTCTTTGCCATAATTCGATCTGTTTCGCAATATCCCCGGTACTTTCCAACATATTCACTGCCTGATAACCGTCACGCTCACCATTGTACCAGTCGGAAATTTTCTGCAGCACCGTTGCCGTATCTCCCCTGATATGTGTTTTTAGTGGGAGGGAACTCAGGAATTTCCGCCCATACCTTTTTTCCACCAGCCTGCGGTCCAGGACTACCACTGCTCCCTGATCCTCCTCGGTCCTGATAAGGCGCCCGAACCCCTGCTTCAGCTGAATAACCGCCTCCGGGACCGTAAACCCCATAAAAGGGTCCCTGTTTTCCCTGGCTATCTCTTCTGTTCTGGCCTCAATAACCGGGGTGTTGGGAGGTAAAAACGGAAGCCTGGCAATAATGACACACTGCAGCATGTCCCCGGGGAGGTCTATCCCTTCCCAGAAACTGCTGGAACCGTATAAGACACAATGGGGATTTTTCCTGAACTCGTTTGCCAGCCTGGTCCGCCCGCCGTCAATGCGGTGTCCCAGAATCGCAATTCCTTCCTGTTCCAGTTCCGGGCGCATTTTATGATAAGACTCCCTGAGCATTTTGTGGGAAGTGAACAGGACAAGGGTCCTGCCCCCGAATATCCTGGCAATATCCCTGATTACCGGGTTAATGTCTTCTACATATTCGGCATCAGTTACCGATGCCGGGTCAGGAAGGTCCCTGACTATACACAGGAGGGACTGGCGTTCATAGGCGAACGGCGACTCAATAAGGCTGGTAATCACCTTTTCCTGCGGTATCAGTGAAAGACCCGTCCTGGCCATGAAATGATCAAAGTTTCCGTCAACACTTATAGTAGCCGAAGTCATCAGGATACTTTTCTTAGTCTGGAAAAGGCTCTCACTCAACAGTCTGCTCACCGAAACCGGGGCGCTCCTGACCCTGACATCAGCTTTTTCACCATCCTGTATTTCCACCCAGTGCACTGAGTTGGGCTCACCGTCAGAAATCAAGTTCATCTGGCTGATGACTTCCCTTAGGAAACCACGGTGGTATTCAATGTCCCTGACGAGGGACATAAATTCTGTGCTGTCACCCTCATCATCCTCCCTCTGGAGTATTCCGGCCATTTTCCCCAAAACCTTTTCCAGCAGTGCAGCCCGGTAGGTAAAATTTTCCCTGATGCCGCCAAATGCCTTCCAGGAAGTTTCCTGCCTGTAATGGTCCTTTATCCTGCAAACCTGGCAGTTATCAGCCCTGTCCTCACTGTAGTTGTTACTTACCCAACTCCTGAAAAAGTCTTCTATTTCACTCACCGAGTCACTGTTCCTACTTATCAGGTCCACGGCTTCACTAATGAACCCGGCCAGTCTGTCGGCAGAATCAATTATTCTCCAGGTGTGGTTCCTGGAAATCTGTTTCAGTTGGAATAACAGTCCCGGTCCCCCGCCCTTTCCAAAGCTCCTGTTCATTGATGACAGGAATGTCCTCAGTGCGCTCACACTGACTGTCCACCCCAGTTGTTGAGTGGCACTGTCTTCCAGGTGATGGGCCTCATCTATGACAAGGTAATTGTAGGGCGGCAGCAGCTTGTTCTGGACCTTGATATCAGCCAGTAACAAAGAATGATTGACTACCAGCAGGTCTGCGGTTTCAGCCTGCTGTCTGGCCCTGGTTACAAAACAGTGCCTGGCAAACCAGCGGCATGCGGGGCCAATACAGAATTCCTGTTCTGAATTTATCTCATGCCAGTACCTTGACTGGTCAGGTGAAATATTTAGTTCTGATCTTTCCCCTGAATTAGTCATGGTAAGCCATACCAGTACTTTAAGACAGAAAACCGTTTCCCTGTGATTGTACCTGTTATCAGTTTCGCTATCCCGCATCATTTCTGCTGCATATCTCAGCTTTTCTTCCCAGCGGCGCAGACAGAGGTAATTATTCCTGCCTTTAACAAGGGCCGCCCTGAAATCAATCCCCGCCAGTTCTCTTATCTGGGGAAGGTCCTTATGGAGCAGCTGTTCCTGTAAGTTAATGGTATGGGTAGAAATAACTACCTTTGTCCGGTCTGTCAGGGCCCAGACAACTGCCGGCAGCAAATACGCCAGGGATTTACCCGTGCCTGTGCCGGCTTCGACAACAATGTGCCTGCCCTCCCGAAACCCGTCAAAAACTGTTTTCAGCATTTCTGCCTGACCCGGCCGGTACCTGTATTGGGGATCTTTCCGGGCAAAAGCTCCTTCAGGACCCAGGTATTTGTCCAGTCCGACAAAATCCGGCACCTGACAATGGCCGCCTGATTTGCCGGGAAACAGGCTGACCGCCTCCTGCTCCCCGGCAGTTCCGGCCCCCGGTCCGGCAGCACTCATAAAGGCATAGGGGACTCCGTTCTTCCGATCCGGAAAACGGTGCACGGTTTCGGTCAGGTGGTGTCCCAATACCTCTGCAAAAGTAGTCCGGCATTTCTCCAGGACCTGAATAGCCCGAAACAGGACCTCTTTTTCAAGGTGACTAAAAATTTCAATACACTTTTTAAAGGTTTCCCATGCTGCTTCAGCATCATCCAAAGCCCTGTGAGAAACGGGACTGCCAACCCCCAGGAGCTGCCTGACTGCTTCCAGGCGGTAACTTTCCGCACCCGGCAATACCACCTGCACCAGGTCCAAAGTGTCAAAACAGGGATTCAATAAGTTATGCCCTGTTTTCTCCTCAAGAAACCTGATATCAAAGGCAATATTGTGCCCAAAAACAGGGTTATCACCCATGAACTGCCACAGTTTTTCAGCTTTTCCCGGAAGCACCGGGGCATCTCTCAGTATTTCATCAGTCAGGCCGGTAAGGTTAACAATCTTCAGGGGGAGCTTTCTCCCGGGGTTTAACAGTGTATGGAACCTGTCGACCACCTCACCCTGCCTGACAGCGATAGCTCCAATTTCAATAATTTCATCATTCTTCGGGTTAAGGCCGGTTGTTTCCAGATCCAGAAAAATGTAAGTGTCTGCCATTAAAATTATTCTCCCTGTTTAGTCTTCATCTTAGATTTTAACCTAATACTTGTATCAATGGCAACACTGATTCGACTTAAGCATACCGGCAGGACAGGATTGTTCCCTGGTACTTATCTGTAAAAAAACAGGCATGTTCCGCTACATGGGAACATGCCTGCCATCACTTAAACTTTTCACTTTTCCTTACCTTCTCGTGCTATCAGCACCGCACATGGTGCCAGCCGCATCACAGTCTCAGCCACAGTACCCAGGGATATGCGGGACAAACCGCTTCTCCCAGATTCACCCAGTACTATCAGGTCAACATTATCAGCAACCGCAGCCTTAACTATGTTCCTGGGTATACTTCCCCTCAGAATGGTAGTATTTACCGTCACCCCGTTTTCCTGACCAAAAGCCTTGGCAACCGCAAGCCCGGCTTCACAAGGGTGTACCCCGCCAAAAAACTTCTGACCCTCCAGCTCTTTAGGTATTTCAAAGCTTTCTTCATTCCCGGCAACATATACCGCAAGGATTTCGGCATTAATTTTCCTCGCCAGCCCTATTGAAAATTTTGTAGCTCTTATCGCCGAAACCGACCCGTCAGTAGCCAGTAAAATTTTTTTGACAGGTTGGGGAACAGCGGTTATTTCATCCATAGTCATCCATTCAGCACTTTTTTCCCTTGATACATTTATTTCCATTATAACTCCCCCTTCACCCATTCCGTTTCAGCACCCGGCTTCCTAAGAACATTTTAAATACTGGATACATCTATTTGAAAGGTTTTTCCGGTCAACCTGCAAAAATAAAAGGTGAACTGCCGAATTATTGCTTTATCTCCTAAATTAAACTAAGAGTTTTTACTGGTAACCGGGCAGTAAATATGAGTAAAAGGTTATATGCCGGATTAAATGGGTGTTTTCAGGGGCTTAATATCACCTACATATGTAAGAACAACAAATCACGAAACCTTGAAACGTCTGTTTTCTCCATAGTTTCCTGAAATGAAACCGTTAACCTTTGAGTTTTTACAATTAAGAGAGTAATTGTAGAAAAATTTTCAGTTAAGGATTAAGATTGAAACATAATCAATGTTAAAAACATGCTAAAACTCCTCTCCCTATTCTCTGCGGCTGTATCCTTGCGGTACAGTCATATTTTTTTTATCCCTCAATAATCTTAACCAGTACCTTTCTCTGCCTCGGGCCGTCAAATTCACATAGGAATATCCCCTGCCAGGTTCCCAGGACAAGTTTTCCGCCATCTATAAAAACAGCCTGTGAAAATCCCATCAGACTGGCCTTAAGATGTGCTGCTGAGTTGCCTTCAATATGGCTGTAGCCATCTTCCCACGGCACCATTTTAGCGGTCACATAAATTATATCAGATACTACATCAGGATCTACATTTTCGTTAATGGTAATTCCGGCAGTAGTATGGGGAACATAGATGTAGCATACACCAGATATAATACCGGACTGAGAGACGATTTCCCTTACCTGTCCGGTTATGTTAATCATCTGTGTATGACTGTGAGTGGTAACTTTTATTTCCCGGTAACCCATATTGCACCTCCATATCCGGATTCAACTATATCCTGACAAATTATGACATGTCTTTATCACATACTTTCAGACTGACCGTGAATGTCGTGCCCCTGCCAGGTTCGCTGCTGACACTGACCTCACCCCGGTGAGCCATAATGATGCTTTTTACTATTGCCAGCCCCAGACCGGTTCCCCCTATATCTTCCCTGGTCCTGGCCTTATCGACCTTGTAGAAACGTTCCCATATCTGGTCAACCTCAGTTTCGGGAATTCCCGGGCCGGAGTCTGTAACCATGATATCAACCCATTCATCCCTGACAGCTGCTGATACCCGGACCTCACCTTTTTCAGGAGTAAATTTGGCAGCATTATCCAGCAAATTAACCAACACCTGTTGCAGCCTGTCTTCATCCCCTAATACCGGTGGTATTTCACCTGATACAGAGACAGTTAATTGTTTTCCTTTTTCTGTAAACAGAGGCCGCATCCTGACCGTAACCCTTTTTATAAGTGCACTTAGAGATATTTTTTCAAATCTCATACTAACATGTCCTGTTTCCATCTGGGTAAGGTCCAGCAAGTCATTGACCAGCCTGCGAAGCCTCAGGGTTTCGTCAAGCAGGATGTTGAGGTACTGCCCGCGTTCCTCCTCATCTTCCGCCAACCCGTCAGCCAGGGCTTCCACATATCCCTGCAACAGGCTCAGGGGACTCCTGAGTTCATGAGAGACATTGGCGACAAATTCCCGGCGCAGCATCTCCAGCCTTTTTTCTTTGGTCACATCCTGGAATACCGCCACAATTCCCCGTATTTCCCCATCCTGATTACGTAGCGGGGCCAGCACGACCTTAAATATCCTTTCATCAAAGGTGAGTTCACATTTCATTTCCCTTTTTCCGTCCAGGGCTTCCTGAAATTTCTCCCTTACCCCGGGAACTGCCGAAAAATCATCGACATGCGGTTTCCCGGCCTCCGGCCTAAGCCTTAAAAGCTCCCTGGCAGGAGGGTTGATTAACAATACATTGCCACTGACGTCAAAACTGACCACAGCGTCTGTCATGCTTCTGATAATATTTTCTAACTGGTCTTTTTCCGTTGAAAGCGCTTCAATGTTTTTCTGAAGCTCGGCTGACAGGAAATTCAGGGTATTGCCCAACAGCCCCAACTCATCCTGAGACTCCGGAATAACCCGTTCCCGGAAATTACCCCTGGCCATCTCCATGGCCACTCTATTCATATCCAGGACAGGTTTGGTAACTTTTTTGGAAAGGATAAATGCAAGGACCGTGGCCAGAATTATAGTGCCCACTGTACCATACATAATAAATTTCTGAACAGTTTTTACGGTATCAGTTACCGGTTCAACCGGAGAATGCAGAAAAACTGCCCCGATTACTTCATTACTAATTTTTATGGGTACCCCCACAGACAGCACGGTCATCTCCAGGCCGGGATAATCACCCCTTTGGGTGACAATTTCACCTTCAAGGATTCTTTCCACATCAGGGTACATCAGTTTTTGTCCCCTGTGCATCCCCCCGCCCTGAATAGTGCATGACCTGATAAGGCCCCTCCTATCTGTAACCACAATTTGAGCATCTATATACCGGCTTATCACCGTAAGCTCTTCCTGCCATTCCTGGCGGTCCGGAGCTGATGCGATCATCTCTGCAATTTTGGCCCCGTTTCTGACCAACTCCTGGGATTTCAGGGAAAAGTAGAAGTCACCAAAAAACTGGGACAAAAAAACCCCCAGGAAAAACATTACCAGGATAATCAATATTACAATGGCCAGCCACAATTTCCCTACCAGGCTGCGGTTGATCATTTTTCCACCTCAAATTTATAGCCCACTCCCCAGACGGTAATCAGATAGGCCGCAGCCTCTCCAAAACGGGACAACTTCTCCCTGAGTTTTTTTACATGTGTATCCACTGTCCTCAGGTCTCCATAAAAATCATAACCCCACACATGTTCCAGCAGCTGCTCCCGGGTAAATACCCGGCCTGCATTTTTCGCTAAAAAAGCCAGCAGTTCAAATTCTTTTGGGGTCAGGCTGACTTTATGGCCCTGTACATCTACTTCCCTGGCATCATGGTTTATCACCAGCCCGGGGAAACTAAGCAGGTTGCCCTGAGTGCCGGGCTGTTTCGCTCCCACACGTCTTAGCAGGGCCTTGACCCTGGCAACAAGTTCCCTTGGACTGAAAGGCTTGACAACATAATCATCAGCACCCAGCTCAAAACCCAGTACCCTGTCAATTTCTTCACCTCTTGCCGTCAGCATTATAACCGGCAGGTTATATTCTCTTCTGATTTCCCTGCATACTGTCAGGCCATCCACCTTTGGCATCATAATATCAAGAATAACCAGGTCGATTTCTGATTTTTTCAGCAGTTCCAGAGCCTGCTCCCCATCTCCGGCCTCAATGACTCCAAATCCTTCCCTGCCAAGGTACATTTTAACCAGGTTACGCATTTTCGGTTCATCGTCTGCCACAAGTATAGTCCCGTTTTTATCCAAAGATTACACCTTCCAACTAATCGTTAATCATATCTCAATGAAGTTTGAAACTTTTATTGATATCCGGAAATTAGACTTTGGGGTTAGCAACAATTTTGCCCCAAAGTCTAATTTCCTGCAAGTTCAGAAAAAGCGCGCACCGTTTTCTCCGGGGTTGCGCGCACCTTTCATTTTCTGGTTATAGAAGTTTTCCCAAAAAAGGACAACCTGTCCTTAATTTTTAGCCTCAGCCAAAGGTTGATCCCGAGCCACATCCGAAGTCACAGGAAGGTTTCGCCGGGGAGCCTTTGACGGTAACAGAAAATGGTGTCAGGACCTGTTTTACATTGGAAGTACCGCATTCCGGGCACTTCACCTTGTCTCGTTCACTTATCGATACCCTAACGGTAAACTGACTGTCACAAGCCTTACACCTGAAATCATAAGCTGGCATAATAACACCTCCAATGCTATGTTTTCCGGTTGTGCAAATTATATAAAACTACACTCTAAAAGTCAATAACTTATCTCCCTCATACCGGAACTGGAGTCAGGCCACAGGCATAATCCCCTTTTTACTTAGTTCCTTCACCAGGTAATTATAGGAAAGACTGCCCATCCAGACCGGAACACCGTCAATGGCAACAAGGGGCAGAGAAGAAACCGGCTTTTCCTGAAGCACTGCCCTGACCATAGGATAACTGGCCATCTTATCTTCATCCTGAATATCAATATACTGAATAGAAACCTGTTTGCCATATTTGGAACTTAAAATCTCCCTGTAGAGAACAGTGGTCTCTTCCTGAGACCGTGATGGTCCTCAGCCGCCTCCGGAACAACTGTCAAGCAGCCTGGAGCCAAAAACCTGGATTTTAACTTTCAGACTCATCATAGTCACCTCCCTGCCCCTGGCTCCAGAGGTATACCGGCATCAGTATGAGGGCGGAGTTTCCTAAGGCGTTCAATCTCATCTTCAATTCGTTCCATTTCCTCAATCATTTGTGGCTGGACTGAGTGTGCAGGCCACCTTTGTTGCAGATCCCTAAGTTCTTTTTCCAGTATGGCTAACTTTTTGTCATTATCCATTTATATCAGCCCTCCCCGACTGATGTTTATTCCCGGCAGAGATGCTTTTTTATGCCGGCACAGATGTTTTTTATATAATAACCACAGCCCTGTTGGGACAATGCCCGGCACACTTGCCACATCCCTGGCAAAAGGCATTAATATAGTATGGTTCACCCGGCTCTTCCTGCTCGATGGCTTTAGCCGGACAAACCTTACCTGCCCTGCAGACCCTGCATATTTTGCATTTCTCCGGGATTATTACTGCTCTTTTATCCATAACTATCATTCCCATCCGCTTATGTGTCCCGGCCCCTGACGAATTCCTGCCCTGACAAATAATAATCTACTGGTAATGCTTCTGGTTCTCCTGATAATACCCCTGCCCACTGCCTCTTCAACCGCTATACCCCCCGGGGGTACCCTATCCCCATTGTAAGCCTTTTCCGAAAAAATGTCAATAACAAAGATAGGGACAGATGTGACCCGGAAGACAATTTTTCATCAATCCGGTACAACTGTCCCTGTCTTTTTATTTAAATTCCCTTACTTCACTTTACGTACTCGATATACTCTTCAGCCGATACGGCCGCAACAGCCCCGTCTGCAACAGCAGTGACCACCTGACGCAGTGGTGTCTGGCGGACATCACCTGCCGCAAAGACTCCCGGCCGGGATGTCTGCATCCTGGCATCGGTAATGATATAGCCGCGTTCATCAGTATCAACAAACTCCCTGAACAGCTCTGTTGAGGGGTCTTTTCCGATATAGACAAAGACTCCGTCCACAGCAACAGCCTTTTCCTCACCGGACTTAAGATTTTTCACCTTTATTGCTTCAACCTGGTCATTTCCCACCACATTCGTGACAACAGAATCCATAATGAATTCTATTTGGGAATTGGCACGGGCTTTTTCCTGCAAAACCTTGGTTGCCCTGAATTCATCCCTGCGGTGTATGATATATACCTTCTCAGCAAATTTGGTAAGGTATATGGCTTCCTGTACTGAGGAGTCACCGCCGCCGACCACTGCCACTCTTTTCCCCTGGAAAAAGGCACCGTCACAGGTAGCACAATATGATACCCCGCGTCCCCTGAATTCTTCTTCTCCGGGGATACCCAATGGCCTGGACAGGGCCCCGGCTGCAATAATTACTGTTTTAGTGGTAATCTCACCGTCAGAGGTCTTTACCAGGAAGCCCCCCTCCGGAATCTCAGCAACGGAAAGCACATCGGTAAACCTCGGTTCAACCCCGAAACGTCTGGCCTGTATGTCCATGTTCATCATCAGGTCAGGGCCGGGGATCCCGTCAGGAAATCCCGGATAATTTTCAATCATGTCGGTTGTGGAAGCCTGCCCCCCGGGCATTCCCCGCTCCAGGAGAACTGTCCTCAGCTTCGCCCTGGCTGCATACAGGCCTGCCGATAATCCCGCGGGCCCACCACCTATAATTACTACGTCAAAATCAGTCATAATCTTACACCCCTATCCTGTTATTTTAATATCTAAAAAATCTTTATGTTCTATGTTCACTTCATACCGGTTCTCCCCTGTATTCAGGCAAAACCGGGTCTCTTTAGCTATTTCCACGACTTTTGCCTCTTTGAACTTGTCTTCCAATAGTCTGCCGGCGGTCAGCACATCTGTTTCCACAAATCTTATTGTATCACCAGGTACGGCCTGGGCTATTTTCCACATGTCTGCAGAAATGACACACCCAATCTGGGGATATCCTCCGGTAGACTGCGCATCGTGCAGCAAAATTACCGGCTTTCCCGATGGCAGCACCTGAATACTGCCCGGAGTCACCGGAAAAGACTCTGCCTCTGCTGCCGCCCGGGAAACAATTATATTGTTACCTTCCAGCTGGCAGCCCATTCGGTTTGACTGTGCGGTAACCATATATTCTGTATGCAGCAGTTTCCGGTAATCATAATCCGAAAACAGTTCCCTGTCAATACCGGAAATTATCCTGACAGTAATTCTGCCTGAGTATTCCGGACGTTTGTTTACAGGATATCTCTTGCCGAGAATGTTTTCAAGGGGCAATTTTCCGATATCCAGGTCAGGTCTTAACGGTATGCAGTCTCCCTTTGCCAGGTGCCGTCCCCTAAAACCGCCAAATCCTCCTGCCAAAAAAGTAGACCGGCTCCCCATTACTTTCGGCACATCAATTCCACCGGCAATAGCCAGGTACGACCGGCATCCCTTTTTACGATAACCAAAACTGAGAATTTCACCCGCACTGCACAGGAAACTTTCCCACATAGGGGCCGGTGAGCCCGATATTATGGGACCCATGTCAGCACCTGTTATGGCTGCAAGGCAGTCTTTGGTAAATAAGAGGCCGGGACCGGCCATGGTAATTTCCAGGCCTGCCTTATCAGGCTCATTACCTACCATCAGGTTTGCAGTTATCAGGGCCCACAGGTCGGCTGCACCGGAAACCGGGACCCCCAGGTGCCTGTAACCAAACCTGCCAAGGTCCTGCACTGTTGCCAGGAACCCCGGGTGAATAATTTGGGCTGCATCCATGTTAACCACCCAAAACCTTTAAAGCCTTGACAATACTGACATTGTTCTCTGCCAGCACTTTGCGGATTTCTTTTAAAGCAGCCAATGCCCCCGGATTGTCACCATGAACACAGATGCTGTCAACATATAATCTGACTTCATTACCGTCAACTGAGATGACTTTTCCTTCCTTTACCATGCTTAACGCCTGTGCAGCGACCATGTCCGGGCTGCTGATGACAGCATCTTCCCTGGTTCGGCTGACCAGGGTCCCGTCATCATTGTAGCTGCGGTCAGCAAAACCTTCCCTGATTATAACTATTCCCTGCTCCTCTGCCATCAGTGCAATTACAGATCCGGCAGGAACCACCAGGGGCAGGCCTCCCAGACCTATGGCTGCCCCGATCACTGCAGAAGCAGTTATTGGATCAGTGGCTGCCGCATTATAAAGGGCCCCATGGGGCTTGATGTATTCCACCCTGCCACCCAGGGTAGCAGTAATAGCCTCAAGAGCGCCTACCTGATAAATGATCATATTTTTAATTTCAGAAGGGCTGTACTGAATATTCCTCCTGCCAAATCCCTGCAGGTCAGGATAACCGGGATGGGCTCCGATGGCCACATTGTGTTGCAAACAATGGTTTGCTATATCAAACATTTGCTCAGGACCGCCGGCATGAAACCCGCAGGCAATATTGGCAGACGTTATCAGACTGATTATTTCACGGTCCTGCCCAAAGCTGTAAATTCCAAAACCCTCTCCCAGGTCACAGTTTATATCTACCGAAGGCATCCATCTCACTCCGTTCCTTTCACCGTTGTTACTCCAGTCTCAGAAAACGTACCCTGTCACCCGGTTTCAGGAGACAAGGTTCTTGTCTCTCAGGATCAAACATTTTCACATCGGTCCTGCCAATAATGTGCCAGCCTCCCGGAGAATCATAAGGATAGATGCCGGTCTGGTATCCCGCTATGGCCACTGAACCGGCTGCCACTCTTGGGGCCGGTATATCCTTTCGGGGCAGGACTATTTTCGGTGAGAGGCACCCCATATAGGGAAACCCGGGTAAAAATCCTATTGCCCAAACAGTATATGTCTTTATACTGTGTTCATGAATAACATCTTCCGGAGTCAAGCCAAGCACCCTCGCTGCTTTTTGAAGGTCTGGTCCGAATTCCCCACCATACCGGACAGGAACAGATATTACCCCCATTTCTGCCGGATCTGCCCCGGCATTGCCCGCCAACCGCTGCCTGATATAATCAGCTGCCTCATCAGGACTGATTAATATGGGATTATAGTATACCCCGATACTGCTGAAACACGGTACAATATCCGTTATCCCGGGTGGCAGATCTGTGGACAGACGGAGATAGTCCTGCCCTATCCGGGCAGTTTCCCGCCGGATCTTGTCCTCATCAGGGGGCATTACACAAGTACCGTCATATTCCTGTTTTTCACGGTACATTATGACCATGGCGCTGTCCCCAATAAACCTGATATCCAAATCCATTGCTCCACCTACTCAGTCTGTGTATTGAAAAAAAAGACCCCTCGACGTATCCCGCCCAAGGGGGTATGTTTTCTGTATTTTTCGGCAGATGGCTAATCCTATTTCTTGGAATTGTTTTCAGCAGGCATCAAACCAACATCTGTAATGTCTTTTCCACACTTGGGACAAATCCACTGGGCGCCTATGTAAGCTGAATAAGAATATTCATTGCAATACGGGCACAGCTTGGCGTTCAACATGGTCACCACTTTCCATTTAAATTAGGTTGGGGTGTATAATAATTTCTCCCTTAAACCAGATTATATGTTTGAGGGAGGTGATTGTCAATGCCTAAAGAAGATTTCGTAAAATACGGAGGCATAAAATTTACCAATAATGCTTCCCCTTCAAAAATTAATGAGTATGTAAGGAGTCTGCCTGAAAATGAACGCCAGTCCCTGTTTCAGGTAGTCCGGAAACTTGACCATGAAGGCCTGATAACTCTTGATGATAGTGAGTTGACGACAATTGATGATGAAACATTAGACTGGCAGGATTAACATAAGCCTACCCTTAAAGCAATGTTAAGGGTAGGCTTATGTTAGAAAACCGTTTTGCACATTGGGAGCCTTTTGTTTTATAATAGTATTAACATCTTTAAGGAGACAGAGCATGATTAATGTACCAAATTTGATAACTGTGATCAGAATAATGTTGGTACCGGTATTTCTGATAATATTCTGGGCTGCCGGCCCCCACCGCGTCCTCTGGGGAATGATGATACTGGCTGTGGCCGGAATAACTGATGTAATTGACGGTTATCTGGCCAGAAAGCTGCATATGGTAACGCCATTGGGTAAAGTCCTGGACCCTCTGGCAGACAAACTTATGGTTGTATCTGTAATGACCTCATTGTTTTTGATCGGAAGGTTCCCGCTATGGCTGGTAGTCCTGGTGGTAATTAAGGAGCTGGTACTGGTCATCGGAGGTATATTTATAGTTATCAGGAAACACCTCCAGGTAAGTGCCAACTTCTACGGTAAAGCTGCCACCATAGCTATCTATGCCGCCCTGTTCACCAGTGCCTTTAAGATCCCGGGAAGCTCAGTGATAACTGTAATCGCAGGAATCATTTCAATCGTGGCCCTAAGCAATTATGTCCTGGCTTTTATGCGCCATCGCACATACTAGCCGTCTGTTCCCTGCAGTTTACCCGTTCCTGCAGCTTTAGGGCTGATTTTTCCGGGTCCACCGCTCACTGTCACGCTGCCGGTACTTCTTCATCATCTCTTTAAATGCTGTTTCTATATCAAGGTCGAGCGAATTAGCCATGCAAATTATAATAAATAGTATGTCAGCAAGTTCCAGAGCCAGGTTCCCTTCTTTTTCGCCTGATTTTTTTGGTTTCTGCCCATAGAGATGATTTACCTCCCTGGCCAGTTCCCCAACCTCTTCTGTCATCCTGGCCAGCATTGCAAGAGGATGCCAGTAGCCTTCCTCAAACTGGCTGATCCATTGGTCGACCTCCTGCTGCATATCCTTTATCTCCAAAATACTACCTCCCCTGACATATCATTAATAATATCGTAAAACACCCCGGCTCTTTTGTAAATATTCTCAGTGATATACTCCAAGATACCTGTATAATGCAATCACGGTATACCGGCCGCGCTGGTCATGAATCCTGACAAAACCCCTGGGCACTGTCAGCAGGTCAAGATCTCTCAGGGTCAGGTCCCTGGTCTCTACAAGGAAATAACCTCCCCTGGCCATGTTGACAGCAATTGTGTCCATGACCTCTATTCTCTTATGTGCATCTATCAGGTTAAGGACAAAGGTGCACAATGCTATGTCTGCATCCAGACTAAGGTTTTTTAATTCATCTGCAAATAGAAAGCTCAGTTTGGGAAGGGTTTTGGTTTTTATCCTGTCAGGCAGATCGACTGCATAAACCCGGTACCCTCTTCTGTGAAGGTAAATGGCATTGCGAAGATTTCCCGAGCCGTAGTCCAGTACGGTCTTTTTCTTTAATCTCTCAAAAAGGGGAAGGTATTTAGACAGGCTGTTGGCAGGTGCCGTTACCATAAAATCACCCGCTTTTCTAACATCTTTTTTTTATTGTTTGTGATTAGCCGGACTTTATACCCCAATATCTTTTTATTGTATTTTATCCTGAAATTTCCGCAGAGGTTCCGCAAGACTTTTGAGGCATTATTTTTGGGTTTAAATATTAGGATTAGACTGGGGCAGATGTGTTCCGGAAGGATGAGTCTGACGTCCGCTTGTCGGCTCCCGCCTGGCCTAAATGCGGGAGCCGGTAACAAGCTGAGTTGTCGGGGGACCCCCCAATCCGGCGGAACACATCTGCCCCTGTATTATTCAACAATTATAACTCAAAAACAATGCAGTCTTCTTACCACTCGATATCGAAAACATAAGGGTCCTGTCCCATCAGGACATCATTGGTAGAACCCATGATAATCATAGCTGCCCCCTGCTGGCTGTCCATCGGTTCCAAAAATATCACTCCCCTGGCTTCCTGATTTGGCTGCAGCTGGACTATTGAAGGAAACTCCTGTCCGTAGTAACTGTTTTTCAGTTCTTTAAACTCCCGCCCTGCCTGTTTGCCGACAGTATTTGTCAATACCAGGAGTTCATCTGCAGTGCCTGTATTTTTCATCCTAATATAAAGCCTGGTCTCCCGTTCGGCAAACTCGATTTTTTCCAGGTGGACAACCTTGTTGCTCTGGGTAACTGTTTTATCAGGGTAAAAGGTATATTTTGCGGGAGCGAGCATTGACCATGGGTCTTCCGTACCTTCAACCTTATCAGCAACAATAAGCGGTATCTCCTCATTTCCGTTAACTTTTGTAACATGCTGGATACTGCCAGTAATTTCAATAAAATTAGAGAACTGCAATGCCGAATGAGGCCGGTTGTAACTAACGATAATATCCCTTGTTTCCGCCTGGCCGCCAACCCTTACAGATACAGTAAACTGAGTACTGTTCTCATCAATTTTAACCAGTTTTTCAATTCTGCCGACAAGATTAACAGGCAGTCCCATATAAAGTTTCGGGTTATCAAACAGCAGCTGCAGGTTTTCATTATTAAATCCGTATTGTTTGGTAAGCAGTACGTCCTGTGACAACTGCCTGGAATCCTTATATCCCTGAACTGCCAGAATACCGGTGAAAACCAGCAGACTTATCAGGGTTATAGTGGTAAATATTTTACGTTCAGACCTGAAAGCCACCCGGACAGGGCCGGGAAGGTATCTTAGCCATGACTTGCGGCCTACCTTTACCGCTAATCTCCCCGTCTGCAGTATTTCATCTATGGCGTTCAGCATTTCAGCCACGTCTTTAAAACGGTCATCGGGATTCTTCTCAAGGGCCTTCATGATTATTGATTTCATGTCAGCGGTTAATTCTTCATTATAATGTTCCGGAGGCTCAGGCTCAATGTGTGATATTTTCTTTACAATTTCCCCGATATACTCTCCGTCAAAAGGCAGCCTTCCGGTAACCAGGTAATAGAAAAGCACACCCAGGGCAAAAATATCACTTTTTTCAGTCACAGGCTTTCCGGCAATCTGTTCCGGTGCCATTATTATCGGGGTTCCGGCACCCGTACCTTCCATGGTAAGTTTGGTGGAATTTTTTATTTTGGCTATCCCAAAGTCAGTAACCTTGATGTCGCCATCGTTAGAAATAAGGATATTAGACGGTTTCAAATCCCGGTGAATAACCTGTTTTTGGTGTGCATGTAAGACCCCTGAACATATCTCTCTCATAATCCCAAAGGCCTCAGTCACGGAAATATCGCTGCTTTTTACATATTCATCGAGGGACCGGCCTTCAACATACTCCATGATAATGTTGAGTTCGCCTGATTTCTCATAATAGTCGTATACCCCTACGATGTTTTTGTGTTTCAGTTCTGAAGCTATCTGGGCCTCACGATAGAAACGGCTTATGGTACTGCTTTCAGAACGGTTCAGCAAAGAAACCCGTTTGACGGCAATTTCCCGGTCAAGTTTAAAATCAAAACCGCGGTGTATTGAACCAAAACTGCCGCGGCCAATTTCTTCAAAGATTTCATAGCGGTCAGCAGCGTTCTCATTAAACTCCCTCAGCTTGTCCACCGAATAATATACGGTCTGGTCTCTCTGATCCGGCGGGACAACCAGTTCCGCCATCCCCCGGACCTCTTCGTCTGTGTATTCCGCTCCCTCCCTGCGGTTAATGAAGTCAACTAACTCCGGCAGTTCCAAAATCTTTACCCTGCCGATATAACCCGGTTTGGTAAATTCCATTTCAGAGAGGTCTGTATCCTCGTGAACAAAGACAACAACAGGATAAACCCTGATGTTCATTTTATTATTATTTTCATATGCCCATCTCGAACCAATATAAGACTTAACCACCTTGGCATACTGGTGGACCTGATTGGCTGGATTACCAATTTTTACCCGGCGGTGTTTGCCGGATTTCCGCCTTTCCTGAACCCAGTTACCCATCATCCCGCCATGGATCTGTCCCTGCATATTTTTGGTCTCAATTACAAAAACACCGTTTGGCCCAATCACAATATGGTCAATGTCATAGGTGGCCCCATGGTAATAAATTCTTGGGGAATTCAAAATAACATACCGGTCGGAAAGGTTTTCAGCGAGAAATCCGGACACCTTTTCTTCCCCAGGCTGCCCGTAAACTCCCGAAATTATTGAGACTTTTTTCAGAACATTACCCATGCTTAGTCCCACCATTACCATGTTTATTAATAAAATTGAAACTATAAGTCCCAAACTGTTCAATCATTCTACATACTGCTATATAAATCCTTCTTGGTATTTTTCCCATCTTGACATTGCCCCTTATTTCAGGTATATTAGTTATTGTTCCATTAACTTAATGCGCCCGTAGCTCAGTGGATAGAGCACAGGTCTCCGGAACCTGGAGCGTAGGTTCGATTCCTACCGGGCGCACCATTTAAACTTAATTTACTGTTTATGAATGAAAAAAGCGCCATAATGGCGCTTTTTTAAGATATATCTTTCAACTCCTCAATTATACCTCCCCATCCCCCGCTGTCTTCCGGTTCACAACCGCTGATCGGTTCAAGACCTATGTCTTCAAGAATCTGGTCAATCAGTTCTTTAAGCATTCTCCATACCTCCATTCTGCTAATTTGAATGTCTGTTTTAGCCCACTCAACTCAAAACTGTCATGACAGAATATTATATGCATAATATCAACAAAAATAACCCTAATAAAATTAATTTACTTACCTATCCGGGGAAAAAAATTAACACACCAGTGGCAGCCTGGAATACAATATAACATCCCGGTAAGAATTTTTTTGCCGGCAATATATACAAGGAGGTTGTTCGGTGTTAATAGCCATTGCTAAAATAAAAGCACGCAGCGGCCACATTGATAAAATGGTACCCCTGATGCAGGAAAACACAGAGCTGGGAACAAGTAAACAGGGACATATAAGTAGTTACCTGGCAAAAAGTACTGAAGATGACAATCAGCTCCTGGTTTATTCCCTCTGGAAAAATGAAGCCATGTATGAACAGGCCAGAAAAGAAATCAAAAAAGACCCCCGGACCAAAAAAGTGATGCTGCAGTTGCTGCGCCACCTGGCCGAGGAGCCTTTAATCGAAACTTATACAGTTATTTCATAAGAGTTAATCCCTGCCCTGGGGGTAGAGGCATGTCTCACTTAGAGGACATTCCCGGCATTTAGGCCTTTTATTGCTGCAGAACCTGTTGCCAATACCGGTAACCAGGGCATGGTACTCATTATATAAAGGAGCCTCCGGGGAAATTCTGCTCATAAAGTATTTCTGCATTTGGTCATAGGTTACATTTTCCTCAAATATCCCCAGCCGGGAAAAAATCCGCCTGGTATATGCGTCAACAACAAATACCGGTTTTTCGGCAGCATAAAGGATAATACTGTCCGCAGTCTCCGGACCTATACCATAAATACCCAATAACTCTGTTCTTAAACTGTCCGTATCCTTACTGAACATTTTGTCCAGGTCTCCATTGTACTTTTCCATTACATGATTTACAAAGGCCTTTAATTTTTTTGTTTTCATTCTATAGTACATGGTGGGGATTATGCATTGCTCAATCTCTTCATCTGAAGCCCTGTACATGGCTTCAAGCTCAAGAAGGCCGGCTTTTTTAAGGTTATCAATTGCCTTGGTAACGTTCTTCCAGGAAACGCTCTGGGTCAAAATTGCGCCAACACAAACCTCAAATACTGTTTCACCGGGCCACCAGCCCCTGGGCCCAAAGTGTTCTAACATCCTGTCATAAATGTGCATAAGGTCGTGAACACTTCTGTCACCTGACTTCAAATCCTGCACCTTCCTTTATTCCAGTTCAAACTTGGCCCATCTTCTCTTGGAACGCTCAAAGTTCTTACTTTCCCAGTCACTGCACCTGACTATCTTTTGTCTTTCTGCAGCCGTAAAACGACACTGGTTATCCCTTCTCCTGATGCAGTTTTTACAGATATTCCCTCCCGGGGCATCACCGGTCATGGTTCCCTGACCAAGTTTTTTTTCAATAACTGCCCTGCATGATGAACACACCCATTTTCTGTCCCTGACCCCGATAACAGCTGTCGTATGTGCAGGTCTTCCACATAGAATACATCTCTTAACAGGCATATCATTTCTCCTTAATTCAGAATTATAGTCCTGCAATTCGACATAATAAATGGCATTTCCTGCCTGTTTTTTCTGTCAGGTGGATTCCTTTTTAGCTATTTTCATGATTAAATAAGGAATAATAACCAATGCCGCAAAGACGGCCAGCATCAGGGCATAATCCTTACTGTTAATGAGGTTGTAGCCCAGATAGGTATAACCTATGATAAAAGGCAGTTTCCCAATGGCAGATGCGGATAAAAATGCAGCAAACTTCATCCGGCTTATCCCTGCTGTAATGTTTACCAGCGGGGCCGGAAAATACGGGAGAAGCCTCAGGGTCAGGATAATCAGGAATCCTCCCGGACCGTTCATTTTGTCCAGGTATGCCGTAACCTTTCCCTCATATTCTGGAACAGCCCACCGGTATCCCAGCATTCTTGACAAAAAAAAGGTAATTGAAGCCCCTGTCAGGGTTCCCACCCATAGTATTGCTATTCCCTTACCCACTCCAAAAAGTATTCCAACGGCGCTGCATAACATTACAAAAGGAATCACCGGCACCATGGCCTGAACCAGTATAATCAGAAAAGCGGCTACAGGCATAATAACCCCAAAAGACCTGGCATACCGTGAGAAACCGTCGATAGTTGACAATTCCTCCAGGGTCACCGGTTTATACAAATATAAACCCAAAACCAGGACAGCGACAACCGTGAGGCTGATCAAAGAAAAAGGCTGTCCGTTTCCGGACGGCCTGCCCGATAAATCAGGACATTTCTTCATATTGTTGGATGTCTCTTTTTTTCTTTCTGTAGAATTCACATGCACACTCCACTTCACTAAGCCTGTCATTACCAATAACATTCACCATACATTCCCCGTCGGCAGCATGAATACAATCAGCGAAACACGGCAGACTGTTCACTGTCCCACCCCCTTTTACTTAATCTGCCCTAAAGGGGTGGTAAATATTACATGCCTGCTACAGGATTGTATTTAATCCGGATCTTCCGGCTCATCTTCTTCAGGAGGCAGGGATTCATCCTCATTATGCGGGGGTTCATAAATGTGAGCAGCGATTCCCATTAAATGTATTAATCCGATTATATAAATCCAGCCACGTTTCCCCAAAGCGCCTAAAACTATGTTATTCTCCAGCATATCCAGGGGACCGGAAACCCATAAAGCCAAATCAGTCCCATAGGCAAACAGAAATGATCCCAACAGTGCAATAATCCAAAACCCCAACAGCTTATATTTGGGATAATCAAACCTGTAACCCTTACTGGGCAGAGCACTGGAAACATTGAGAAATATGAACTTAACAATACCCTTAAATATGCCCGCAAGTATTCCTACCGGCAGCAACAGGGCAATCACCCCGTACATGTCAGGGTTCAGCCTGAACATAATCAGAGTTGCACCGGCAGCCACCAAAAATCCGATAAACATGTCCCTGACAACAAAAACCAGGGCCCTCCATAATAGTTTAATCTTCTTCATCATTGCCGCTCCAGATAAGTTTATTGATATTTTCTTTTTGTATCTCCAGATAATTCAAAAATGCCCTGGCAGAATAACTCAAATACCTGCTGTGATTCCAGGCCAAATAGAGAGAACGTTCCAGAGTGCCAATACCCCTTACTTTTACCTCTCTGACTTTCCCCAGCCGGAGGGCATCAAGGACAGCAATCCGGGAAACCACACTAAGGCCTAGACCGCTTTCTACTGCAGTAATTATAGCCCTGGTGCTGCCCATTTCCATCACCACCTGCAGCCCTTCTGTATCAATCCCATGGGCTGCCAGTTTTTCGCAAAATATCATCCTGGTCCCGGAATCCGGTTCCCTGAGGATCAGGGGTGATGCAATCAGTTCAGTCGAAGTTATTTCCCGGTTCCGGTCTCCCTCAATTGCAGGGCCGATTACTACCAGTTCGTCCCTGATAAACTCCTTTAGTGAAATTGACTCATGTTTCACCGGAGCCCCGATTATCCCTATATCAATATCCCTTGAAATTAACTGCTGGACTACTTTACCTGTATCCGCTATCCTGAGAAAAAGCCGGATACCCGGATATTTCCTGCTAAATTCCCCCATCATCCTTGGCAGTAAATATTCTCCCGGAATAGTGCTGGCAGAAATGGTAAGCCGGCCCCTGCGGATACCTTTGAGTTCGTCAATCGCCTCTCTGAAACCGTCATAAATCAATAATATCTTTCTTGCTTCCTCATAAAACAGCTGACCGGCCTCAGTAAGGACAACATTTTTGTCATTACGTTCCATGAGCCGGACTTCCAGCCTTTCTTCCAGGGCTTTTATCTGGGCGCTAATGGCTGGTTGTGTCATGTAGAGTCTTTTGGCTGCTTTGGTGAAACTTTTGTTTTCAACTACTGAAACAAAAGCTTTAAGCTGGCGTAAGCTGAACATTTACCGGCACCTCATTATATCTGGTTCTTTGTTATTTCGCTGGCAAATTTGGTTTTCCTGCAATACAGAAGACTTACCCTGGCAATAGTTGTTTTTTTTGTGATGATTTTTATCGGTCTCTTATCCGGATCATAAACCTTTACCATATATAAACCCTCATCGATTGACGGGTATTCAAAGGATTTAAACAGTGCTGTGATTACATTTACTGGAACCTGACGCTGACGTTGTAAATTTCTTTTTATGGCCACCCTCAGAGGACAGCTAACCCAGTGAAGGACTACCCTGGCGCCGGCCTCCTCAGCCAGCAGCACCAGTTGCCTTCTCCGCCTGACAGTAAGGTTGGTGGCATCAAAAATCACATTACTGCCTGCTCCCAGATTATACCTGATAATCTCAGCGGCCAGCCTGAAGACAAGTCTGTCATGTCTGATAACCGACTCATCACCCCACAGGTATTTTCTCAGGCTGTCAGTAGAGACATAATAGCCCGGCAGTCTTCCCGCAAGTGTTGACTTACCGCTTCCCGGTATCCCGCAAAGCACATGTAGGTACATAGTATCACCCTGCCGTTTCACCAAATAGAAAGATTAATGGTCCCGCCTTTAATTAATCAATGATAGAATGTGCAGTTTTTCCTAAAAATAAAAATCGGGAGAGACAGGCCAAAAAACCTGTCACTCCCCTTAGAAGGTGTATCCTTAAAAAAGCTGTATGTTTTCAGGAGTCCCTGTCATCCCCATTGCTTTGTCAAAAAAGCGTTTACAAAGGGGTATAACCAGGGCGGGGTCACCTGTAGTCATAAATTCAACACCCTGGCTTTTGCTGCCCCCGGAGGCCGAAAGCCCCCGTGCCTGTAATGTCCTCTGGACATGCCGGGCAGTCCCTTCAGTCCCGTCAATGACAACTGCCTGAGGTCCAATAACCCGGGAAATCTCTTTCCTTACAAAACAGTAGTGAGTACATCCCAGGACAACCGTGGAAACCTCATTAAACGGTACCTGAGAAGCAGAACTGATGGTGTGGGCAAGGTATTCCGTAATTTCTTCAGTTTCTGCCTCTGATTCAATAAGCTCGGCAAGTCCCGGACAGGGTACGGGAATGATTTCAGCACAGCAGTTAAATCTCCGGAAAAGGTTGTTAAACTTGTCTTCTTTTAGGGTCAAAGGTGTGGCCAAAACTATAATTTTACCCTTGCCGTTCTTTTCCACAGCTGGTTTTATGGCAGGCTCCATACCGATGACCGGTACTTCGAACTCTTCCCGAATATGGCTAATTGCGGCACCGGTAGCAGTATTGCAGGCCACAACCAGGGCTTTAATCCCTTTGGCATCCAGCAGCCTGGCTGCATTCAGAGAAACCTCCCTGATACATTCACAGCTCTTGGTTCCATAAGGGGCATGGGCTGAGTCGGATAGGTAAAGAAAACGTTCCCAGGGCATGGTCCTTACCATTTCGGCCAGTAAACTGATACCCCCGACACCTGAATCAAATACACCAATAGGCAGGTTATTAGTACTGTTCTTCATTCTACTCTCCTTAAAAAGGCTTAATTTCGCTAAGGACCTTTGAACTTGCTTTCGGCGAAGCTTAGCCTTTTTTATGCAGACAGGGTAAAATTTATACTTCCCTATCTGCCAATTCAGGTCATATATTGTCAAATAAATTCTATAACATATTATGTGATTCCTCTTAATCAATTATTGTATTTTGAGAAAAAAAGAAGATGTCTCCATGAGACACCTCCCTTTAACCTGTGCCTATTTCTTTAATGCTCCTAATACCTCTTTAAGGACCAGGTCGATATCCTGGTCACCATTAATGTTTAAAAGAACTCCCCGCTCACTGTAGTAGTCAATTAACGGCTGGGTCTGAGCTTCATATACATCAAGGCGGTTGGAAACAGTCTCTTCATTATCATCAGAACGCTGGTACAGTTCTCCCCCACAACTGTCACAGACACCTTCCTGTTTGGGTGCATTAAAAATAACGTGGTAGCTGGCGCCGCACTGTTTGCAGACCCGGCGGCCTGTAAGGCGTGCCATCAGCCTTTCCCGGGGAACCTCAATATTGATAACACCGTCAAGCTTGATCCCCATTTCATCGAGTGTTTTGCTCAGGGCGTCTGCCTGGGCTACAGTTCTCGGGAAACCGTCTAACAGGAACCCTTTTTCACAATCAGGCTGTGACAGCCTGTCCTTTACCATTCCGACAACCACTTCATCAGGAACCAACTGGCCCTTATCCATGTATTCCTTGGCCTTTTTCCCCATTTCGGTTCCTTCTTTGATGGCGGCGCGGAACATATCACCTGTGGAAATATGGGTGATATCGAGTTCCTTGACAAGTCTTTCTGCCTGGGTACCTTTACCCGCTCCGGGTGGTCCCATAATCATCAGTTTCAAAGGATTACCCCTCCCTCAATTATGTATTCCGATACCATTTACCATGGCATCATATATAAAAAAATTATAACATATCTGTCCTATTTTGTCCCAAAAAAAACACACAACTGAGAAAATTCTTAACATTTGGGAGTTTCAAGTTCTCTCAGACAGGGGCAGATGTATTGCTCCGGCGGGCAACAGTTCCGCCGGAGCAATACATCTGCTTTCACACACTCTGTTTTAATATCTTGCTTCCATTGTAAGAATACAGCAGTTTTTTATTATCTGCCACTGTCTCCAGGTGGACAGTGCGGCCCCACAGCCTGTATACATATGGCAGGGTCTTTTCCAGATAATACAGGTCCAGGTCCCGTCCATCATGGCTGTGGCGCAGGTACAGTTCGCCATCACCCTTATAATTTCCGTCTTCAACCAGAATATATGGGAACCCCCCGTTTGTCAGCAGTGTCACAAACCCTTCCCTGACCTTTTCCCACTCAGTTTCCACTACCTGCCACTTAGTATAGACTTTCTGAAACAGGAACAGGTCCAGTTCCTCCACAAGTTCTTTGGTCAGGTAATTTCTGATAAAGGAAATATCGTTTTCTGTCTCCCGCACCTCAAATATCTTTTCCCGGCCCTGACCTCCGGGCCGGCCATATTTCTCTTTCTCCTCAGGAGATGGTTCGTTCCAGCGTTTCTCAATATCCTCCCAGATCTTTAACCCAATATAATAAGGGTTAATCCCTGACCTTGATTTCTGGACAACCCCGGCATGCATTTTGGCAAACTCAATGGTTTCCTCCTCACTCAGGTTGATTTCCCGCATTATTCTTGAATGCCATAATGTGGCCCAGCCCTCATTCATGATCTTGGTTTCCAACTGGGGCCAGAAATAGAGCATTTCATCTCTGACTATGAACAGGATATCCCTTTCCCATTCCTCCAGGTCTCTACCATAAACAGCTATAAACCTCAGGAGGTCTTTTTCCGGTTCTGCGGGAAATTTCCTATTCTTTTTGGGAGTATCTTTGCGCTCTCCACCGGGCTCTTCTCCGTGGACACCGATATACCACAAATCATCATATGGAGTCTCCGGTTTGCGGTTTTCCGAACCGGGTTTGTCAATTTTACCCGTTTCCTCCTTAGGAAGCTGTTTTCTGCCAATATTGTACCTGGGGTCAATATGTTCCTGGATGGCCAGGGCAGCATCCAACAGGGCTTCCACCCGCTGCCTCCCAAACTTAAATTCATACTCGCGGATGCGTTCCGCATTCCTGGACATGGACTCAACCATGTCCTGCGAGGTGTGCCTGAACCATTGGTTGTTCTTAAAAAAATCACAATGGGCAAAGACATGTGCTGCGACCAGTTTATTCTGGATCAGCAAATTACCGTCCAGGAGAAACGCATAACAGGGGTTTGAATTAATAACCAGTTCATATATCTTACTGAGGTTATAGTCATACTGGGTCTTCATCCTGTGAAATGCCTTGCCGTAAGACCAGTGGGAATAACGGGTCGGCATTCCATATGCCCCAAATGTGTAAATAATATCTGAGGGAACAATCTCAAAACGCATGTCATAAAAATCGAGACCAAATTCCCTGGCCTTATTGGAAATTTGTTCTAAAGCTTCCTGAAACAGCTTGATTTCTTCTGAAGTCATCCCATCACACCCAACCCGTTTAATGTAAAATCAGCTATTGGTCAGGCCCCGGTCTGGGGCTTGAAAAAAGCCTTCAGCGCCGGATACACTCCGGTCTTGTCTTTTATCAGGACACTGGTGAACTTTTCATCCTTTATCTTACGATAGACGGACATCAGGGAACTGGAATTATAATATAATCCCTCTATTTCACCGTAGCCGAAGATGTTACAGCATTCAAGCAATTTCCTTACCAATTCCAGGCATTTTTCATTATCTGACGGCAGATTATCCCCATCGGAAAAATGGAATGGGTAAATATTATAGTCCTCCGGCCGGTATCTCTTTTCAATTATTTCCAGAGCCAGTTCATATACAGAGGAACACCGAGTCCCACCGCTTTCCCCTTTGGTAAAAAACTCTTCTTCAGTTACTTCTTTTGCAGTGGTATGGTGTGCCAGGAACACAATGTTTACATTCTGGTATTTGGTCCTGAGAAACCTGACCATCCAGAAAAAAAAGCTCCTCGCAATATACTTCTCAAAGGGACCCATGGACCCGGAAGTATCCATCATGGCAATCACAACCGCATTGGACTGGTACCTGATATCTTCCTCCCACGTCTTAAACCTCAGGTCATCAGGCTTGATAACGGTTTCACTGTTACCCTCAACTGCATTTCTCCTTATACTTTCCATAATAGTCCTGCGCTTGTCGATATTGCTCATAATGCCTTTTTTCCGGACATCCCTAAACTGGAAGGAATCAGTTATCAGTTCCTGCTGCTTTTTTTCCTTCAAGTTAGGCAGACCCAGGTCCTCAAAGATAAGCTCAGCCAGCTCGTCAACCGTGATTTCCGCCTCATAATAGTCTGCTCCCGGCTCAGAACCGGCCCCCGGCCCCTTGCCCGGACCCTGTGAGGTACTATCCTGGCCCAGTACGTCACCTGTTTTGGTATCTCCGTCACCCTGGCCGACATACTTTTGTTTGTTCCTGTTGAACCTGAAATGGAATTCATCCAATGACCTTATAGGGACTTTTACTATTTTACGGCCTTCAGACATGATAATACTTTCCTCGGCAACAATGTCAGCCAGGTTTTTCTTTATGGCCTCTTTAACTTTTTCCATGTGGCGCTGCTGGTCAATATGCCCTTTACGGTGCAGGGACCAGTCGTCCTTGGACACAATGAAGCTGGTGCCTGTCAACGCCATCACCTCCGAATATGACTGTATTTACCTGTTCAACAGGCTTCCAACGTACTTAAGCAGTTCATTGGCACACACGGGACAGTATCCGTGGTCCTCGATCAGCTTGGCAGTCACCTCATTGACCCGCTTCAACTGTTCGGCATCAGGTGTCTTGGTGGAAGTAGTGATTTTAACAATGTCTTTGAGGTCTGCAAAAAGTTTCTTTTCTATGGCTTCACGTAAACGCTCGTGGGAACTATAGTCAAATTTCTTGTCCTGCCGGGCATAACTGGAAAGCCTGATTAGTATTTCTTCCCGAAAACTCTTCTTGGAGTTCTCTGAAATTCCGATCTGCTCCTCTATGGACCTCATCAGTTTCTCATCAGGATCCATCTCTTCCTCAGTAATGGGGTCTTTAACCTTTACACCGTTGCAATAGGCTTCAATATTGTCAAGGTAGTTGTTAAACAGGGTTTTGGCTGACTCCTCAAAGGAATATACAAATGCCTTTTGCACCTCTTTTTTGGATATATCATCATATTCCTTTCTGGCCTCTGATATAAAGTTAAGCAGCCTTTCCTTTTCTTCCTTACTTATAGACGGGTGCTGATCCAGACCATCCTTTAAGGCCCGCAGGATGTCAAGTGCATTGATACAGACCGTACCGCTTTTTATCAGTGCTGTCGATATGCGGTTAATTACATAACGCGGGTCCACCCCACTCATGCCCTCTTCAACAGCCTCTGTCTGGAGCTCATGTACATCCTTTTGCTTAAAGCCCTCAACATCTTCCCCGTCATAAAGCTTTAATTTTTTGACCAAATCCATCCCTTGTTTCCTGGATTCCTTTAACCTTGACAGGACAGAGAAAATAGCAGCTGTCCTTAACGCATGCGGGGCAATGTGAATATCGGTCATATCACTCTGAGAGATTAACTTCTGATAAATCTTAACTTCTTCAGAAACTTTCAGGTTGTACGGAATTGGCATCACAATTATCCTTGACTGCAGGGCTTCATTCTTCCTGTTGGCAATAAAGCTTCTGTACTCGGCTTCATTGGTATGGGCAATAATTACTTCATCTGCTGATATGAGAGCAAATCTTCCGGCCTTAAAATTTCCTTCCTGGGACAGGCTCAACAGGTTATACAGAAACTTTTCATCACATTTGAGCATTTCCTGGAACTCCATAATTCCCCTGTTGGAAATATTCAGTTCACCGTCAAATTTGTATGCCCTTGGATCAGATTCACTCCCGAATTCCGTTATTGTAGAAAAGTCAATACTTCCGGTCAGTTCTGCAATATCCTGTGACTTGGGATCTGACGGGCTGAATGTACCAATACCAATCCTGTTTTCCTCAGACAAGATTACCCGTTCGACAATCACCCGGGATATATCGTTGTCATATTTTTGTTCCAGCATCATCCTGCAGGAAGGGCATAATTCGCCTTCAATGTAAATCCCGTGCCTTTGCCTAAATTCCTCCCGCATCTCCTTGGGTATCATGTGTAGAGGTTCTTCATGCATGGGACACCCCTTTATTCCATACATTGCGCCCCGGTCGGTCTTGGAATACTGTTCCAGACCTCTTTTCAGCATAGTCACAATTGTAGATTTACCCCCACTTACCGGACCCATTAGCAGCAATATCCGCTTTCTCACATCAAGTCTCCTGGCAGCGGGATGAAAATATTCCTCAACTAATCGTTCAATGGTCTTATCCAGTCCGAAGATTTCCTTATCAAAGAAGTGGTATTTTAGTCTCTCATTTTCCTGGGTAATTCCGGCATCTTTGATCATTTGATAGACTCTTGCATGAGCTAATTGGGCTATTTGGGGATCCTTGAAGACCATATCCAGGTACTGGGCAAAGGTACCTTCCCACTGCAGAACTTCCTGTTGTTTCCTGTAATCAGCTAACTCCTTAAGTATTTCCACTTAATTCTTCCCCCCCAAATGACCTTGTTTTCATGGAATTAATTTCTTCTTAAACATTATATGCTTGAGGGTGTAGGATGAAAACCCAAATAAGAATTTTTGCAATTTTTGTCGTTTCTATAACCATTCAGCGGGCAAATACTTCAGTTCAGGGAATAATAATGGCAATTGTATGAATTTTAGGATAATATCAAAATAAAAACTTTGGAGGTGGGACGAATGCAGATATGCAAAATATGCGGGGAAAAAATTTCCCGTGAGGAAAAATCAAGAGGCACCTGCTCAGACTGTGAAATGGCAATCGCAAAACTGATAATTCAAAAATCAGGAAAAGGTTTATATCCCCGCAAGGTAAGTTTGAAGTACTAAGAATTGAACTGGACTCAGGACCTGCACCTGAGTTTTTTTGTTTTTTGTAATGGTGAATGGCTCCGGAACTAATGCTTAAAAAAGGAAAAAATATAACAGGGGTAGATGTGTCCCTCAGGCGGAGACTTGCCCGCCAGAGGAATAAATCTGCCCCTGTCCAAATTAGAATTAAAAAGTATTGTCCCCTTATTCAAAGAGGTCTTTAACAAAATTAGGCAGTGCAAAACATGCCTGGTGGATTGCTGCATTATAGTATTTTAAATTCATATCTTTTAATTTATCCGGGTCAGGTATCACAGCCAGCGGGTCATATTTCTTGCTGCCACAGGTAAAGGACCAGAAGCCGCCGATATATGTTGCAACAGCTGTCAGGTAGGTCCCGGTGATGGGAAAAATCTCTCTGATAGTGCTGTGCACACCTGAAAGGAGTTCCCTGTTGAAAACAGGAGATTCAGTCTGGGCTACCAATATGCCGTCTTCCTTTAAGGCATTGTACACATCTCTATAAAATTCCTTACCGAACAGCCCGACTGCTGGGCCGATAGGATCTGATGAATCAACAAGGATAACATCATAATAATTTTCTTTTCCCCTGACAAACTTAAGCCCGTCCTCTACCAAAATCCTCACTCTACTGTCACTGAGAGCACTACTGATTGTGGGCAGGTACTTCCGGCAGGCCCAGATGACCTTTTCATCAATTTCTACAAGGTCTGCCCGGGTAACTGACTGATACCTGAGAGCCTCCCTTATGGTCCCCCCGTCTCCTCCGCCGATAACCAATACCTTTTGTGGATTGGGGTGGGTCATCATGGCCGGATGGGCTATCATTTCATGATAGATAAATTCATCCTTTTCGGTTGTCTGTACAATACCGTCTAGAACAAGGGCTCTGCCAAACTCCAGGGTATCAATAACAGCCAGGTGCTGGTAATCGGTCCTTTCAGTATAAAGTGTTTCGGAAAATTTCCAGCTCACCGCGTAACCGTCAGTATGTTTTTCATTTAACCAGAATTCCATAATCTCTGCTTCGAAACCTCCTCTGATTAGTTGTCTGTAAACTATTCTAGCCAAAATCGCGGAAATCCTGCATTAAATCGTCAGTTTAATTGTTTTATTACAGGAAAGTAATCTTTTCCACATATACCCGCAAGGGGTACGCCGGATCCGTAAACCGCTGAAGCGGTAACGGCTCCGCAGTGTGGAAAAGGTTAAGGAATGGAGTACAGAGTGCGCAGCCCTCGAAGCGCAGCTTCTTAGGGATGCGGCCCACCCCTTGCGGATGAAAGCGCGCGCATAAGGAACTGAAATATGCGCGCGCTTTTCTAGTACCGGTATTAATCCTCAAGGAGATTATATTTTTCAAGTTTCTGGTAAAGGCCGGCCCTGGAAATACCCAGATTTTTGGCGGCTTTAACCTTGTTACCTCCGGTTTTTTGCAGAGCCTGTATCAGCGCATTACGCTCCGTATCCTCAAGGATGGTCTTAAGCGACGTCCTGTCATTTATCTGGAGCTGAGCCTGTGACATCTTTTTAAGGTAAACCGGAAGGTGGTGAGGCTGGATTATCTGATCTTCAATTACATTAAAGACTCTTTCCATAACGCTGTCCATTTCTCTTACATTTCCGGGCCAGGCGTGTTTGATAAAAATGTTATATACCTCAGAGGAAATCCCAATTACTTTTTTACCGTACTCATTATTGTATTTTTCAATCATAAAGTTAATCAATGGTTCAATATCCTCTCTCCTGTCCCGCAGCGGAGGTATATAAAAGCTGAGGACATTGAGCCTGTAATAAAGGTCTTCACGAAACAGATTCTGTTTTACCATTTCGTCAAGGTTGTTTTTTGTAGCAGCAATAATCCTGATATCAACAAGTTTGGTCCGGTCATCCCCAATCCTTTTGAGCTCCCTGGTCTGCATGATATTCAATATTTTAGCCTGCAGAGTGGTAGAAATTTCCCCAATATCATCTATAAATATTGTTCCCTGGTCTGCCAGTTCAAATTTGCCTGTCTGCCCGTGTCTCGGCGTACCATCTCCTGCCCTGTCAGCCAGGCCGAATAACTCAGCTTCAATAAGGTTTTCAGGGACTGCCGAACAGTTCACCCTGACAAAGGGTCCGTGTTTGCGGGAGCTCTCCAGATGAATTGCGTGGGCAAAAAGTTCTTTTCCGGTACCGGTTTCACCCCGCAGCAGGATTGTCGAGTCTCCGTTAGCCACTTTTTTTATTGTTTCCTTAAGTTGTACAATTACCTGGCTCTTCCCGACAATGTTTTCTACCTTGTATCTGGCCCCTGATACTTTTTCCAGCTGGTCTTTATAATATGATAACTTGCTTCTGAGAGAATTCAGCTGGTTAACCAGAGAATCCATTTCAAATACATGTTTGAATCTTAGCTTGCCCACAGCCCCTGACAGGTCTTTCCCATGAAACACAGGAAGTATGGAAACAATGACATCAGTACCTTTGATCTGAATGAGCTCCGCCAGTTGAGGTTCCCCACTTTCAAGGACTTTTTTTATTTTCAGTTCGGGTAGGATCACAGAAATATCTTTACTCATAACCTTCTCTTTATTAATTCTTAAAAAACTACAGAAGGCATCATTACATATCTCAATATGCCCCTCCCTGTCAGTAACCACTATTCCTTCATGAGCATTACTGAGAACTGTTTCCAGTATCCCCCGGGACTCCTTTACCGAAACCATCTCATCAATTATCCCCTGGAATGCATTCATATCCTCAAGAACTGCAACAGCTCCCACAACCTCGCCGTCTTTTATAATCGGAGTGGAATTCACAATACACTCCCTGCCGTTAACAGTAATCTTCTGACCGGTTTCCGGAATTCCGGTGTGCAAGACAACAGGAAGACACGATTCGGGCATTATTTCCTGTATGTGCATTCCCCCTACATCCTTTAACAGGCGGAAAATCTCCCTGGCAGGTTTATTAAACACTACTATGTAACCATCCTTGTCTACAGCTATAATGCCATTATAGGCAGAATCCAGAATGAAACTGAGGCTGTATTCCCAGTTAAGGTTATTGACTGCTTTTCTTGATAAAATCATACACTTCACACCCTATGATAAGTTACAGTCCTTTTCAATTTTAATTGTATCTTATCGGTGGAATATTGACTTTAGTTTTTCCTGCAATGGTCGGTTTTGAAAGGTAAACGGGCCTCTCCGGCACTAAATAGTAGTTTTTTTGAGGCGAATGGTTTCGGGCAGCATTTCGTTAGCATATTTTCCTTTGCATAGCGAAACAATTAAGGTAGGCCGGCGGCCTTCGCCATCTTCGGACATGCGGAGACTCCCTGCCTTGTTTCCGTTGATTTGCTGCAAGACTCATTACGGCGGCAGTGCAAGGAAAATCTTGTACAACAGCCCTACCTTATGCAACGGTCATATCCGAAGCATACGGTGGACGGAGGAACAAAGACAAATAACAAACTGAAGGGGGAAGAGAAATTGCCCGGAAAAATACTTGCCTTTCTGCTGCTCTTGTTTGGAGCTGGAGTTACTCTTTATGTACTGTATAAAACTGCACTGGCCATTCTCAACCCGGCAGCACAGAAAAAACCGGAACAGCAGTTTGAAACAAACCATCTGAACCGGCAACATAATAACCTGCAGTTATATAATAATACTGACTTTGAGTCTGATAGCCAGGGTACAAAACAGATTCAGGAAAAAAAAGAACCATGAGGTCCCTAAACAGGTCCTGAGAGCTAGAGCCCGGGTTGATAACGTCGATCATTGCCCCTGTATTGAATCGCCTCAGCGACATGGTTTTGACGGATATTCCCGCTATTATCCAGGTCTGCTATCGTCCTGGCAACCTTTAGAATTTTCTTGTAAGCCCTGGCACTTAAGTGCAGGTTTTCAAAGGCATTCTTTATTAGTTCTGCAGCAGCATCATCAATCTGACAGTACTTTTTTATTTCAGGACCACCCATTTGTGAATTTGACCGGATATATGTCCCCGCAAAACGTTTATGCTGAATTTCTCTCGCTGCCTCAACCCTAAGACGTATCTGTGCAGAAGTTTCATTCCGGTATGTCTCCCTGAGGTCCTGATACTTAATTCTGGGGACTTCGACATGGATATCCATCCTGTCCATCAGGGGTCCGGAAACTCTGTGCCTGTACCGGCTAATCTGGACAGGTGTGCAGTCACACTGGATGGAGGTATCTCCAAGATAACCACAGGGACATGGGTTCATTGAGGCCACAACCATCATCCGGGCCGGGTACTCAATGCTGCCGTGTACCCTTGATATACAAACCTTGCCGTCCTCCATCGGCTGTCTCAGGGACTCCAGCGTATCCCTGGCAAATTCGGGCAGTTCATCAAGATAAAGTACCCCGAAATGGGCCAGGCTGATCTCACCCGGCCTTGGACTGCTCCCTCCGCCGATCATCCCTGACCTGGACACATTGTGATGGGGTGACCTGAACGGCCTCTCGGGCAGCAGCGGCTGACCTCCTTTTAATAATCCGGCCACACTGTAAATCTTGGTCACCTCAAGAGCCTCCGGAAGTGTCATTTGTGGCACAATCTGCCGCAGCCTCCTGGCCATCATGGTTTTTCCAGACCCCGGAGGGCCCGTCATCAGGATGTTGTGCCCCCCTGCTGCGGCAACCTCCAGCGCCCTCTTTACCCGGTAATGGCCGTTAACCTCGGCCATATCATCTGAACAGTTTTCCCGGTTTCTCATCATCATTTCATTTATATTTACTTTATGGGCTTTTATCACTGCTCTGCCGTCAAGAAAAGCCACCACCTGGGCCAGACTGTTTACAGGCAGTATCTTTGCCCCGGTAACCAGGGCGGCCTCATCTGCATTGTCATCAGGAACAATTACCTCTTGAAAACAGGTTTTTTCTATAATACCCATAACTGATGGCAGGACACCGGTTACCCCCCTGGCTGAGCCATCCAGTGACAGTTCTCCAAGGAAAACGTATTTTCCGAAGTTTTCATTCATCAACTGTCCGGAGGCAGCAAGTATGCCAACAGCGATGGGGAGGTCAAACACCGGGCCCTCCTTCTTGGTATCTGCCGGAGCAAGGTTCACCGTAATCCTGCCCAGGGGATAGTCCATACCCGAATTACGAATGGCAGCCCTGACTCGTTCCCTTGACTCCTTTACAGCTGTATCAGGAAGGCCGACTATTTCCAGGCCTGGCAAACCGTTTGAGATATCTACCTCAACATCTACGAGATATCCTTCAAGTCCTTTGAGGGCAAAACTCTTAATAACTGCTAACAATATTTTTCCTCCTCAGAAACAGTTCTCCAATACCCTGACAGATTCCAGCCTGTTTATTTTATCAAGCCTGACAGCATATACATCAAATCTGAAGTTTCGCGGCAAATGATAGTTTTTTGCCAGGTAGTACTCTGCCAAAAATCTTAATTTCCTCTGTTTTCTGTAATCAACTGACTCCTCCGGAAAACCGCAGCACCTGTTCCGGCGCGTTTTTACCTCAACGAAAACAATGGTGTCCCCCATTCTGGCAATCACATCTATTTCCCCGTAGCGGCACCGGAAGTTTCTTTCGATTATGGTATACCCGCTTTCCTCCATAGCTGCTGCAGCCAAATCCTCCCCGATAGCTCCAATTTGTCTTTTTGAGAGACCTGCCAATTTAAACACCTCAGAAACATTATACCATGTCATTGGTTTCCTTTGTATCCATTTTTTTCTATTTAACCTAAAAAAAGAAACCTGATTGCTCAGGTTTCTTTTTAACTGTATCGTGCTTCTAAATTGTATCGTGTCTTAATTGTATCTTCTGTCAGTTTCCTTTTTTCTGTTTCTTATTAGAAGAATAGTGAGTTGGCTGCCAGGTTAGCCAGCACAGACAGTGGTTGTGGATAAATACCAAGGAATACGGTAACTGCCATGGTAATCAGCAGAACGGCCTTTGCCCCTGCCGGAACCACAATCAGGCTGTCATCTGCGGGATCAGCCATATACATCTGTTTGGCCACTGAAAGATAGTAGTAAACTGACGCCATACTCATCAACAGGCCGATAATGACCAGCCAGAGATAGCCCTGGTCCACGATTGATGAGAAAAGATAGAACTTACCGGCAAAACCTGCCAGTGGCGGGATACCTGCCATTGACAGCAGACAAACCGTCAACACTGCAGCCATAAGTGGTGACCTCTGAGCCAGCCCCGCATAGTCCCTAATTTCATCACTGCCTGTGTTAGCGGAAAAGTTCATGACTACGGTAAATGCTCCAATAGTGGCAAATACGTAGAGCATACCATAGAAGGCCACACCCCTTACTCCTGCAGCATCGGCAGCAATAACACCGGTCATGATGTAACCTGCCTGGGCAATACTGGAGTAAGCAAGCATCCTTTTGATATTTGTCTGAGGAATGGCAACCAGGTTTCCGATAATTATAGTCAGTGCGGCCAGTGCTGCAAAGAGCATCTTCCACTGGAGACTATAATCCGGGAAGGCAACCAGGAACACCCTGAGCAGAGCCGCAAAAGCAGCTGCCTTGGAACCTACTGCCAGGAATGCAGTTACAGGTGTGGGAGCTCCCTCATATACATCAGGAGACCACATCTGGAACGGTACAGCAGAGATTTTGAAACCGAATCCGGCCACCAGGAATACCATTCCGACTATCATAGCCGGTGACAGGCTGCCCATTTGACTAAGTTTCACGGCAACTTCTGAAATAACCGTTGTCCCTGTCATCCCATATACAAGACTTAAACCGTAAAGCAGGATACCGGAGGACATTGCTCCGAGAATCAGGTATTTAATACCTGATTCAGCAGACTTGCTGTCCTTTTTCTTAAAACCGGTCAGAATATAGAAGGAAATCGTCATTGTTTCCAGGCCGAGGTACAGTGTGATGAATTCTCCTGCAGAAGCCAGGACCATCATCCCAAGGGCTGCAAAAACTATCATCACAAAGAACTCGCCATAATTTGTTCCGATTTTCTTAACATAAAGTGTTGCTGCAAGGGTTACCAGCACAGCGGCTACAAGGAACAACTGTTTGAAGAATATCGAAAAGTCATCAACAAAATACATACCATCAAACAGTGTGGCATTTATACCATAGAACCCAAAACTCACGAACAGTATAATTGCCAGACCTATAGTCACCAGATACCCCAGACCAAACCGCTGTTCTTTGGGGATCAGGAGACCTATAATCAATACCGTAAGTGCCAGAAGGACAGTTGCAATTTCAATACTCAGCAAAGACAGATCCATTAGATACTCCCTCCCATCTGAGCTGCAGCGGTTGTAGCCTGAACCAGTTTAGCCGCAATAGGCTGCACTCCGGAATTTACCATATCCATGAGCAGGGAAGGGAATACACCAAAGGCAACGATAAAGGCAATCAAGACTACAACAGGAATCCAGTATGAGCCTTTGATATCCTCTACATGATCCCACTCTTCCTTACGGGGTCCGAACAATACATTGGCAACCATCCTTAAAACGTAGACCGCGCCAAGAACCACACCGGTCAGGGCAATTAGTGCCGGAATCTGAAGTGAAGGTTCTTTGAATGCGCCGACAAAAGTCGTAAACTCAGGTACAAAGCTTACCAAGCCCGGCAGACCGGCTGATGCCATGGCTGCAACAACAAAACCGACAGCCGCAACCGGCATCTGGTGGGCCAGGCCGCCCAGGTCAGGAATGTACCTGCTCTTGGTTGCTCCATAGATATACCCCACCATGGAGAAGAAGAGTGCTGACATTACACCATGGGCAAACATGTTGGCAACAGCGCCGTTAAGACCAATGATATTCAGTGAGGCCACACCGATGAGGACAAAGCCCATGTGGCTTACACTAGAGTAACCGACAACATACTTCATGTCTTTCTGGGCCAGGCAGATGAGTGCGGCATAGACAACGTTGGCAACTGCAAATATCGCTATCAGCGGGGCCCAAAACTTGGCACCAACCGGAAGGATAAACAGGCCAATCCGGATCAGACCATAGCCCCCGATCTTTTTCAGTACACCGGCGTGAATCATGGAAACCGCGGTAGGCGCTCCGGCGTATCCGTCAGGTGACCAGGAGTGGAATGGGAACATTGACAACAGGCAGGTAAAGCCAAATGCCATCATCCCGAACACGATTATCTGGAATTGGGCCGGGAAATCAATTGTTGCCAGTCTGGCAATATCAAATGTCGGGGAACCAAGAATTACGGCTGCTTCCTTGTACATCCAGATCATAGCTGCCAGAAGGAAGGCGCTTCCGATAAGCAGGTAGATGGTCAGCTTCATACCTGCATATTCCTTGGTAACATCCTTTGTCTTACTTCCGCTACCCCAGATGATAACCATGATATAAATGGGGATTACAACCACTTCGTAGAAAAGGAAAAAGATAAACAGGTCACGGGCTATAAAGGTCCCCATAACCCCGGTAATCAGGATCAGCAGCAGGATATAAAATTCCTTGGCACGCTTTTCCTTGCTCCAGGAACGGGAGAATACCGAGGTAAAACCGATAATGTTTGTCAGGAGCAGCATCGGGAGGCTGAAACCGTCAACTCCCAGTGAGTAAATAACTCCAAGGTCGGCAACCCAAGGGATGTCTTCGGTAAAAGCAAAACCGCCTATTCCTGTCTTTACATATTGGGTATAGTACACAATATACAGAATGATGGTCAGAGCCAGAGAGATGAAGGTAGTAACACCGGCTACTGCTTTAATTATCTTGGATTCTTCCTTGGGAATGAAGACACTAATTAATGCCCCAATGATAGGTGCCAGTAATATAGCAGTTAGTACAGGAAAACCCATTACCTCACACCTCCTAACAGGCTCAGGCTGGCTGAAGTGGTATCAGCAAAGCCCATAATTATGACCAGAACTACAACTCCGGCAAACAATACCAAAGCATAGTGCTGCAGTTTACCGGTCTGAACACGCCTTAAGACACTGCCAAGCACCTTGGCGGTATTGGCGACTCCATCAATGATACCGTCAACAACGGTAATGTCAAACCACCAGAGGACACGGCCAAGTCCATCAAGGATATTATGAATCAGCCAGAGGTAGATTTCATCAATATAGTACTTGTTAAATGACAGCTTATAAAGCGGGGCGAACTTCTGAGCCAGCGCTTCGTGAGAAATTGCTTTTTTGCCATAAATCCAGTAGGCCAGGAAAATCGCTCCCAGTGCCAGAATTGTAGAAACACCGATGATAACCGGGTCAACCTGTGGATGGTGGAATTCTCCAAGCCTTACATAATATCCGAAGCCATGCTCAACCCAGGGTGCACCTACAAATCCGCCAAACACGGAGAGAACTGACAGTACCACCAGGGCAAATGTCATTGAAAATGGTGCTTCATGTGGGTGGAATGACTTGTCACGCGGTTCGCCATGGAAGCAGATAAAGAACATCCGGAACATATAGAATGCCGTCATGGCTGCAGTGATGGTAGCCATCCAGAACAGCAGGGTATAAAGTCCGCCAAACTGGGCTCCATGGGATGCCTCTTTTACCACCAGCAGAATTTCATCTTTACTGAAGAAGCCTGCAAAGGGGAATATACCTGCAATAGCCAGACATCCTGTGAGGAAAGTCCAGTAGGTAATCGGCATCTTCTTTTTCAGTCCGCCATACTTCCAGATGTTGGCCTCATTGTGCATTGCGTGCAGGACACTGCCTGCGCCAAGGAACATCAGGGCCTTGAAGAAGGCGTGGGTCATCAGGTGGAACATACTGGCTGTGAGACTACCGGCACCCAGTGCCAGCATCATATAGCCGAGCTGTGATACTGTCGAATAAGCCAGTATTTTTTTCATTTCCGTCTGGGTTATGGCTATAGTGGCAGCAAACAGGGCCGTAAAACCGCCCATAAAGGCTACAAAAGCCATGGCACCCGGAACAGTCTTAAACAGAATCAGTGTACGTCCAACCAGGAAGACACCGGCGACAACCATGGTAGCAGCGTGGATCAGCGCACTGACCGGTGTGGGGCCTTCCATGGCATCAGGCAGCCACACATGAAGCGGGAACTGGCCTGATTTTCCGATCGGACCCAGGAATAGGATGGCAGCTATAGCTGTCAGGCCGCCAAAAGTCAGGTTGGTATACTGTTGAAAATTGGGAATCATTTCACCCAATGCCACCAGGTCCAGGGTTCCGAAATTAATCTGTAAGAGAAGGATTCCAAGCAGCAGGCCGAAGTCACCGGTACGGGTAGTGATAAAGGCCTTTTTGGCAGCTTCCCGTGCCGAATACTTATGCCACCAGAAACCTATCAACAGGTATGAACATAAACCTACCAGCTCCCAGAAAACGAACATCTGCAGAAGGTTGGGAGCTATTACCAGTCCCAGCATGGACATGGCAAACAGAGCCAGGAAAGCATAGAAACGGGAGAACCCGGGGTCACCGTGCATGTACCCAAGTGAATAAATATTCACCAGTAATGCCACAAGTGTAACCACAAACAGCATCATGGCCGATGTCGGGTCAATCTGAACACCCATCTCTATCTTCAGACCGCTCATTTCAAACCAGGTTACCACCTGTTTGAGCGGGTGTTCGACAAACTGGTCCCCGGCCTGGATTACCCCTAAGCCTACATGAATTGCCAGCACAAAAGAAATCAGAATTGCTGTGATTCCCACAAAAGCGCTTGCCTTGGGAAGTGGTCTTAAAACAAGTGCTATCAGTACAAATGCAATTGCCGGTAGGAGAGGTATCAACCAGGCGTTGTGAAGAGCAAAATCAATCATCTTGTTCTTTGCACCTACCTTCGTTAGTAGAAACTACCATTTTAACCAATCGAAATCATCAACATTAACTGAAATACGGTCACGGTAAATAGCAACTATTAACGCCAGGCCGACTGCAACCTCGGCAGCAGCTACGGCAATTACAAAGATGGCAAAAACGTGGCCTGTCAGGATGCCTGTGGTAACATACCTGGCAAAGGCAACAAGGTTGATATTCACCGCATTCAGCATAAGTTCAAGGCCCATCAAAATGGCAATGGCATTTCTTTTGGCCAAAGCTCCGAAAAGACCTATACAAAACAGTGTCCCACTTAAAACCAGAAAGTGTTCTAATCCGATCATGAGGTCTTTTTCACCTCTTTCGCAATGATTACCGCTCCAATGAGTGCAACCAGCAGGAGAATTGCAGCAACTTCAAAAGGTACGACATATTTGGTTAGCATTAACTCTGCGATACTGCCAACAGTTTCCTCGGGCGGCTCGGCACCGGTAACGGACCAGTTGGTTGAAATAACCATTACGGCATTAACAACAACCAAGGCCAGTGATACAATGCCTGCCAAAGCTGCATGACCCGAAAACAGGTTGGTTTCCTTCATGCTTCCCCTTATGGTCAGCATGATACCAAATACCAGGAAGATGGTAATGGCACCACCGTAGACCAATACCTGTACAGCAGCCATAAAATCGGCATGTAACATAAAATATACTGCAGCAACGCCTAGAAACGTTATCAACATGAACAGCGCGCTGTGAAATATATTTTTGTTCATTACCATCATCAATGCCGCCCCTAAAGTAATTACAGCTATAATCCAAAACATTATATTCATTTACTAATTTCACCCCTTAACTAGCCTGTGCTGTATCTTCATTTTCAGGCTTGGCCGGCTTGTCGTCATCCGGTGAAGGAACATAACCTTTAAATAAATCCAGGTTTACGTCTTCCCGGTAAAACTTCGTCAATTCAAATTCCTTGGTCCATTCCAGGGCTTTGGTAGGACAGGCTTCTACACAAAAACCGCAAAAGAGACACCTTTCAAGCATAACCTTGTAACCGGTTAACTTTTTCTTGTTATTCTCATCTTTTTGGGACTCAATCTTGATTACATGATTGGGACATGCATTGGAACACAACCCACATGCAATACACTTGGGAACATTTAATGTCAGAGAACCTTTAAACCGTTCAGGTAAATTGGGTCTTTCTTCCGGATACTGCTGGGTGATCTTCTTCTCAAAAAAGTGCTTCAGAGTAATTCTGAGACCCTTAATTAACCCTTGTCCGTACACTCTATCACCACCTAACCAATAATCAGTCGGTAAACGTAGATTCCAATTCCTGTTACCAGAATATTTGCCAATGACACGGGAATGAGGAACTTCCATCCAAAGTGCATCAAGTGGTCAATCCGAATCCTGGGATATGTCCACTTAACCCACATAAAGAGGAAAATCATAAAATAAATCTTGAGCAGCAGCCACACGAACCCGGGAATAAAGGTTAAACCAAACGGAGCATTCCAACCACCCAGGAACATAATTGAGGCTATTGTGGAAACAGCTACCAGGTTACCATACTCGGCAATCATCCAGATCGCATAACGGATACCGGAGTATTCTGTGAAGTAACCGGCAACAAGTTCCTGCTCACCTTCAGCCAAGTCAAAAGGTCCCCTGTTTGTTTCAGCGACGGTGGCAACAAAATAAACCAGAAAAGCAATTGCCTGTGGTACAATGAACCACATGTTTTGCTGTGCAGCTACCACATCACTTAATCTTAAGGAACCTACCATCATGACTACACCCAAAAGCGAAAAAATCATGGGAATTTCGTAGCTTATCATCTGGGCTACAGTCCGCATACCACCAATAAGTGAATACTTGTTATTGGATGAGAATCCACCCATCATTAATGAAACAGTAGCTGTTGAACCAATTGCCAGAAAATAGAATAAACCGATATTCAAATCTGCAAGAATAACTCCGTCCCCTAAAGGAATAACGGCCCATGCAAGAATTGTGGTAATAAACAGACAGGTGCTCGCAATTTTAAAAACAGTTTTATCAGCATTGGCAGGAATGATGTCTTCCTTTCCCAGCACCTTGACTATATCTACCGGAAACTGTAAGAATCCTGCCGGCCCAAGACGGTTGGGACCCCTGCGCTGCTGAAAAAATGCACTGAATTTGCGCTCCAGCCAGACAAGAACTATCAGGTTCATCAGGATAAAAAGAATTACAACCAGTGTCCAAATAGCAGTTGCCGTCAGTTGGGCTGCAGTATCAGAAAATCCAAGGCCGTTCATCAACCAATTCCTTAGGGCATCAGCAATTGTATTAAAAAAAGATTTTTCCATGCTTCTTCTCCCCTATAAACCCATTTTTTTGGTCTTACTGTTTGTTCCTCAGAATTAACTCCTTAACGGTCAATTTCACCTAATACAATGTCAAGAGACGCCAGAGCAACTACTGCATCCATGAGATGTATTCCCTTGGCCATTTCAGGGAATATACCGATGTTTACAAAACAAGGAGAATAAATTCTCAAACGGTAAGGCTTCGTTGAACCGTCACTGACAATATGGAAGCCCAGATGTCCCTTAGCATTCTCAATGCGGCTGTACACTTCACCGACAGGCGGCTTAATAACCTTGGGAACCTTGGCCATAACCGGGCCTTCAGGAATATCCCGGAGAGCCTTTTTCACTATTTTAACGCTCTCCTTCATTTCCTCGATACGAACCAATACCCTGTCAAAGGTATCCCCTTTTTCCCCTACCGGTACTTTAAAATCAAAACGGTCATAAATACCGTACGGCTCATCTCTCCGCAGGTCTGTATCAACACCGGATGCCCTCAGGTTAGGTCCGGTCAGCCCATAATCAAGAGCCATTTCCTTTGAGATCGGCCCAACATTCTTAACCCGGGCCTGGAAGATTTCATTACCAATAAGAATGCCTTCCTGTTCTGCAATACGGTTGGGGAATTCATCAATAAGCGCCTGGCATTTCTCAATGAAACCTTCAGGCAGGTCTGCTGCTACCCCGCCAATTCTCATGTAGTTAGGCATGAGTCTCTGACCTGAAACCATCTCAAGCAGGTCAAGTATTTCATCCCTGTCACGGAACCCATAAAACCAGGCAGTGGCACCGGCCACGTCAAGAGCCATAGATGCAATGTAAATCGCGTGGCTGGCAAGACGCTGCAGTTCACCCAAAATAACCCTGATATATTGTGCTCTTTCGGGAATCTCTTCTGTTATACCCATCAGTTTCTCGACAGCATGCACGTATGTCCATTCATTCAGCATGCCGGCAACATAATCCAACCTTCCATTATAAGGAATGAACTGGGTATAGGTGCGGGATTCCGCAAGCTTTTCGATACCGCGGTGCAAATAACCTAAGTGGTTAACAGCCTTTTGAATATATTCTCCCTCAAGGTTTAACACACAACGGAATACACCGTGGGTACTGGGGTGATGGGGTCCCAAATTCAGGGTAAGTTCTTGTGTTTTTAACATTATTCTCTACACCTCTACAATCCCGAAATTAGAATCCACAGTCCTTACTCCTATGCTTGTAATTTAAAATCCTTGCGCAGCGGGTGTCCGACAAATTCATCAACTAATAAAATCCTCTTCAGGTTGGGATGTCCGGTAAAAACTATCCCCATCAAGTCATAGGCCTCACGTTCCTGTACATTTGCAGCCTTCCAGACAGAAGTTATTGAAGGGACCTGAGGGTCCGCCTTATCCAATTCAACCTTAACTGTCAGTTTATGCAAATGTGTCAGTGAATTAAGATGATAAACCACTGTGAAATTCTCCGGGTAATCCACAGAATTCAAATTCATCAGAACCTTAAAATCATAATTGGGATTATCCCGCAGTTCCAGCATAATATCTACCAGTTTATCCGGCTTGACTTTAATTGACTGGTTGGTATTGTCTTCAAAAATCTCTGCGCATTGGCCAAATTTCTTGTTCAGCTCGCCCACCAGAGCTTCACGGTTAATAATTTTATCCATGTTTCCTTAGCCCCTCGATTTTTTTAGGGTTAGCAACCTTTTCCCTCAGCTGCAGGATACCGTAGATTAATGCTTCCGGCCTGGGTGGGCATCCGGGAACATAAACATCCACCGGTAAAAAGGTGTCTCCTCCAAGAACAACATTGTAAGAATCAACAAACGGTCCCCCGCTAATGGCACAACTTCCCATTGCCAAAACATACTTGGGTTCAGCCATCTGCTCGTAAAGCCGCTTTACAACAGGCTGCATTTTTTTGGTAATAGTTCCGGCAATAATCATCAGGTCACACTGCCGCGGAGACGGACGGAAAACCTCAGAACCAAATCTGGCCAGGTCATAACGTGTGTCGGCTGTAGCCATCATTTCAATAGCACAGCAGGCGAGACCGAATGTCAACGGCCACAGGGAACGGGACCGGCACCAATTGAACGCTGCATCAACAGTGCTAAGGACAACATTGTTCCTGACCACTTCGTCAACCTGGTTTGGCTTAATTACATCCATTCTAACGCTCCTTCCTTCCATGCGTACCAAAATCCGATTAGTAAAATAGCAATAAAAATGAACATTTCAACAATGCCAAATAACCCCAAACTCTGGAATTTTACAGCCCAAGGATATAGGAAAATGGTTTCCACATCAAAGGCAACAAAGATTAGTGCATACATAAAATAACTGATTTTAAACTGTACCCAGGTTTCACCCTGAGTTTCCAAGCCGCACTCATAAGTCTGCAGCTTAACCGGAGTGGGGTTTTTGGGGTAAAACAACTTAGCAAGCAATAACAGCAGCGTTGGGAAAACCATTCCCCAAATCAAAATAATACCTAATCCGGCATAGTTTGTTAGCATAGTTTCCCTCCTTTCACTGAAATTTTTTTATTAAATTTGAGCTTTCTCTATCTATATCCACAAGGAACCCACAGGTACTTAAAAGCGGTGTTTCTCTGAAAATTCTTGCAATTCAGTACCCCACTTATGGATGCCTTATGGTTATAGGCAATGCATCCTGCGGAAACTTATAATTTTGTTGACAAACACTGTAGGTTTTTCCATCAGGTTAATTTCAGCCCCATTATCAATTTCATTCCCCTGTGCATCTTTTATAATCTTAACTGTCGGCCTGGTTGGCAGCGCCCTGTTGACATCGGTAATGATACCGTGTTCTCCGGTATTTAACTTAACAGTACTGCCAACGGGATATATTTCACAGTGTTCTACAAATAACCTGGTAATTCTGGGATCAAACTGATAACCGCCGGAAGCAATAACGATTTCCATCGCTTCATAGGGTAATATTGCATTTTTATACACCCTGTCCGCTGTCAGGGCATCATAAACATCAGCAATGGCAACAATCTTGGAGTATTCGTGAATGCCTTTATTATCCAGCCCATAGGGATATCCTGAGCCATTATAACATTCATGGTGCTGCAGGGCTATCCGGGCAGCATTCGGAGTAATCCCGGGTGCATCCCTGAGGATTTGATAACCCAGCACCGTATGAGTCTTGATCTGTTCAAATTCCTTTTCAGACAATGGGCCGCATTTCTGAAGAATCGACTCCGGAATTTTCATTTTCCCGACATCATGAAGCAGGGCTCCAATACCTAACTCCCTGAGTCTAATCTTGGAATACCCCATAAAAATTCCTGTCGATACCGCAAATATACAGACATTTACCGAATGTGAAAAAGTATAGTCATCAAGAATCCTGATATCTGCCAGCTTACCGGCTATATGCCTGTTTTTAATCAACTGGTCTATTATTTTTTCGACAACTTCACGGGCGGTCTCAGTTTTAAGCAGGCTGCCTGTTTTGATATCCTGCATTATCTCCCTGACAACCCGTTCAGCCTCTTCCCTGATTGTATGAGGAATTATGTCGGGAAGGTCTTCCCGGCAGTACCGGCCTGTCATCACTCCCCCACCGGATCCGGAGTTTTGTTCCTTTGCGGCAGGTTCGTGCAGAATAGTGTCCGGCTCTATATAAACAGTCGGTACCCCATACATATACAGCTTGTCAATCCATTTTTGAGTCAGCACAGTACCTTTATTCAAAAGAAGCCGGCCATTGCGGCCGTATATTTCTTTTGCAATAACCATATCCGGTTTAGCGTTATAGATAGCTATCCTTTTCAACAGCTTCGCCCCCGGATTATAATTTGTGCAATAAATCTTTAAGTCTTGACTAATATATATTCGATATTAAAAGTAAAAATCCCTTCTTGTCAGCAGAAAATTGCCAAAAATTCAGTATCTTTTGTATGTTTGTGTATTTTTATGTTACAACCGGATAACCGGTAATAACCGACAAAAACCTACCATAACCTGCCCTGTGCCTGTGAAACCGAAAAATTCCTGGTGAAGGTTTTCCGGTGCAGGGGACAGATCCCATGAACCCTTAGTGCTTCCAGGTGCTGCGGTGTGCCATAACCTTTATGACCGGCAAAGCCGTATCCGGGATACTTTAAGTCCAATTCGTCCATCATGCGGTCCCGGGTTACCTTCGCAATTATGGATGCCGCAGCAATAGACACGCTCTTGCCATCCCCTTTGACAATAGGAAGCTGGGGAGTCCCGATCCCAGGAATCCTAACTGCGTCAACCAAAACATAATCAGGATTTTTATGCAGACCTGTGACTGCTCTCTGCATAGCCCTCAGGCTTGCCTGGAGAATATTCAGGGCATCAATCTCGGCAACTGAGGCAATTCCCACAGACCACGAAACCGCCTGTGCCGTAATTTCCTTATAAAGATATTCCCTTTTGGCAGGAGACAGTTTTTTGGAGTCATTTAAACCGGGGAAAAAACTCCCCTCCGGTAAAATGGCTGCAGCGGCAACAACAGGCCCGGCCAATGGCCCCCTGCCCGCCTCGTCAACACCCGCAACAAACCGGAATCCTTTTTCCATGGCATCCCGTTCATACAGCATCATGTTCCCCAGGCGGACCCTTTCCTGTTGGGCAAGAGCCCTTTCGCGGCAAAGGCGTTGGTATAGTTTGCGCACCCCGGCTCTAGGGTCAAGACTAAGTGCAGCACTCAAACCCTCATCCAGTTCAGCACCTTTTTCCTCCAGAAATGACCGTATTTGGCTTACTTTCATCTTACTGAAATCCATAATGCCTCCGATTTCAACCTAAAGGATAACATAATATTTTTTCTGCTTCAATGGAAAAAAACCTTCCCTATTCCAAAATTTAATTTCCTTATTTAAATTTATCTCAGTTTGGATACAATTGACCTCTGATTAAAAAGTCATCAAACAGGAAAGGAGATGCAGATTATCTGCATCTCCCTTTTCTGCTTTTTATGCCATTTAAAAATAATCGATTGTATCCAGCGTAAACCGCCCCAGTTTTCCTGCCCTGAACTCATTAAGGACAATCACTGCAGCCTTAAATGTATCAACATTTCCCCCAGATACCAGGCATCCTCTTTTAGCGCCGATTACACGTAGGACTTCGTACGGGTCCTGATTAATTTCCTCCAGTTTATACCGGTTTTTCAGGGCATCAGGTGTAGTTTCAGCAAGATAATTGACCAGTTTCAATGCTACCTGTTCGATGTTTATGATCTCGTCCTTAATTGCTCCGGTAACTGCCAGCCGGAAACCCACCTCAGGGTCTTCAAACTTAGGCCACAGGATACCCGGGGTATCAAGAAGCTCCAGGCCCCGGCCAACCCTGATCCATTGTTTGCCACGGGTTAACCCCGGCCGGTCCCCTGTCCTGGTATATCCCTTTCCGGCCAGCTTGTTTATTAATGAAGACTTGCCCACATTGGGTATACCAACCATCATCATTCTGACAGCCCTTGGCTTCCGCCCTTTGGCGGCAAGTTTGCTATTTATCTGAACTGCCAGTTCCTGAGCCAGTCCGACAAGTTTGCCAATACCCTTACCCTGCTGGGATTCCAGGGAAATGCACTGCAGCCCCTGTTCCTCACTGAACCACCTGCTCCATCTTTCTGTCTGGGAGGCATCAGCCAGGTCTGCTTTATTTAAAACCACAATCCGCGGCTTTTTTTCCAGAATGGAATCAATATCCGGATTGCGGCTGCTTACCGGAATACGCGCATCCAGCAGCTCTACCACAATATCAACCAGCTTCAGGTTTTCCTGAACCATTTTCCGGGCCTTGACCATGTGCCCCGGAAACCATTGAATCGTATCCACTTCCATTAATGTTCACCTGCTTTGTTCCCAAAAGTGTATCCTGGTGCAGCATTTGGACTCTGTTAAGTGTGTCCTATTGCAACAGTCGGACCCTGTCAATGGGCCAGTATATTAACATTGTTTTTCCGATAATATTCTCCTCAGGCAGCATTCCCCAGAACCGGCTGTCTTCACTGTTATTCCTGTTGTCACCCATCACAAAGTAATGCCCCTGGGGAATATTTACCGGACCGTAGCTGCCGTAATTTAAACCAGGTGGTAAAAATGGCTGTTCTACAAACTCTCCATTAATATATAGTTTGCTGTCCCTGATTTCCAAAGTCTCTCCCGAAAGCCCGATGACCCGCTTAATAAAGTCTTTATCAGGGTTGACCGGATATTTGAAAACAACAATGTCGCCCCGTTGGGGAATACCCAGGCGATAATGAATTTTACTGACAATTATGCGGTCTCCCTCAGTAAGGGTCGGTTCCATTGACCCTGAAGGAATAAAAAAGGGCTGGAACAAAAATACCCTGATAATCACTGCTAAAATTACTGCAATGGCTACAGATTCAATAATTTCTCCAAATAGATATTTTTTTGGCGGAACATTTTTTGCCTGTTCAGGCACCTGATCAATTGCCGGTACATCGGAAAAGTTTCTGTTTTCTCCCGAGTTCTGCCCTTCCATTGTGTTACCCCCCTGATTAAAGGCAAAAAGGGACTGTCACCCAGTCCCTCTTTAGTCTTATCTATGCTGTTCCTTAATCCTGGCAGCTTTGCCCCTGAGTTTTCTGAGATAAAACAGCTTGGCCCGGCGTACCTTACCCTTGCGGACTACTTCTATTTTATCAATTCGGGGTGAGTGAAGCGGAAAAGTTCTTTCAACTCCCACACCATATGATATTCTGCGTACAGTAAATGTTTCGCGCATTCCTCCGCCGCGTCTCCTGATTACAACACCCTGGAACTGCTGAATCCTTTCCCGGCCGCCTTCCACAACTTTTACGTGGATATTAACGGTATCACCAGGTTTAAATTCGGGTATTTCCTGTTTCATCTGCTCTTCTTCAACAAGCTTGATAAAGTCCATCTATGTAACCCTCCTTCCTTTGAACGTTCATAACCCTCATCCCGGGCAGAGGACCGTCCTTCGTGCCAAGGAACAAGACATGCTCCTACTAGGCTAACAAATGATATTATATCACAATGATTCCTGAATAGCAAGAAGTTGTTATCAGGACCACCAGTCCTCACCCAGCAGCCTGTCCATTATAATAGCAACAGCGCTGCGCACACTGAGGTGGTTATATTCTCCGGCGCCGTAAACAGGCTCCAGGATATAATCACACTTCAGCATCGTCTCTTTTTCAATACCCCAGCCTGTGCCAAACAAAATAAGGTAAGGACTGCCGTCGCGTAACTGTCGGCGAAGGTCTCGGTACGTTATGGTATTGGGGTAAATCCTGGCATCGGTTGTCACTACTGTGGGAACAGCTCCGGTCTCTTTGCGAATCGCCTCTTTTGTCTCCTCAAGTCCCGGAATCAGTGCCACCCTGTCCAGGGCTGCCTTGCGGTCACTGTTATATGTGGCGCCATACCCTTGCTGCCAATAGTCCAGGATATCCCGGATAAGATTGCGCTGAGTATCCAGGGGATGGATAACATAATAACGTTTGACATTATATGTGCATGAAATCCTGGCGATATCATGAATGTCAAGGTTAGTAACCGATGTTGAGATAACATCCATCCTCTTATTATAAACAGGGTAGTGCAGTAATCCTATATAAACATTTTGCTTACACTTAGAATCCAACTCTTAATCCTCCTTAGCCTGTTCCAGAAGTTTGCGGTCTTCAGGGGAAAGGTCCTCCCATTTCAGCAGGTCAGGTCTGCGTTCCTTTGTCCGCTTTAAGGACATCTTCCTGCGCCACAGTCGTATTTTCTCGTGATTGCCGCTCAACAGCACTTCGGGGACTTCCATTCCTTTAAATTCCCTGGGCCGGGTATATTGGGGATATTCCAGTATCCCGTCATAAAAGGAGTCATTAACATATGACTCTTCATCTCCCAAAACCCCCGGGATCAGCCGGGAAACAGCATCTACCACCACCATAGCCGGAATCTCGCCACCGGTGAGGACAAAATCACCTATGGACAGCTCTTCATCCACAATCAGTTCCCTGATCCGTTCATCTATGCCCTCATAATGTCCGCAGATAAGGACAAGGTGTTCTTCTCCGGCCAGCCTCTTGGCAGTTTCCTGATTAAACACCCGGCCCTGGGGACACAGCAGGATAACTTTGACAGAGTTCCCCCGGTCCCTTCCCCTGACATATTCCACAGCCTCAAAAACCGGTTCAGGTTTCATCACCATCCCCGAGCCGCCGCCAAACGGATAATCATCAACTATCCTGTGTTTGTCATGGGCAAAATCCCTGATGTTGGTCAGGCATATTTCCAGCATCCCTTTCTCCTTGGCTCTTTTGATAATACTGTTGTCAAAAGGGCCGGCAAACATTTCCGGAAAAAGGGTCAGGATATCAATTTTCATAAAGTTACACCTTCCTGTATGGCTTACAGTTCTAAGAGCCCCTCCATAGGCTCAACAGTTATTACCCGGTTTTCCCTGTCGATTTTTTTAACAACATCCCTGATTGCAGGTATCATATAATCCTTTTCTGTTCCATTGATGATATAGATATCATTACTCCCGGTGCGGACAACATCTTTTACCTTTCCCAGCAGCAGTCCCCCGGCTGTAATCACTTCCATACCCAGTATTTCAAATACATAATAGGTGTCTCCCGGCAGTTCCTTCAGGCTTTCCCTGGATACCTTGAGCAAGCCCCCTTTTACAGCCTCGGCGGAATTCATATCAGTTATCTCCCGGAATTTAACCACCAGAAAATTTTTGTGTTTCCATGAATGTTCAACTGTCAGGTTCCTAAGTTCGCCATTGATATCCAGTAACATATTGTTATTACGGTCAAACCTCTCGGGGAAATCGGTCAGCGGCCAGACCCGGACTTCGCCCCTGATACCCTGGCTGTTGATAATTTCCCCAACAGTGATGAGTGTTTCCCTTTTATCCATCAGAGTTATTATTTCTCCTCCTGATATCTATAATCTTGTCATCACAGACCACGACTTCAACACCCATTATGTCCTCCCAGTCATCGCCTATGTTTATTTCGGTGTAAGACTCCAGTGACCCCTGAATAACCTCAGCGCCAATGGCAATTCTACTGATGTTCTTTAACTGTTCTGTCAGCTTGTTTTTGGCATTTATTCTTTTCTGCCTTTCATTCTCCACATGCTGTTTGGCAGCAGGAATACCCTGGGGATTTTTCTTTTCCAGTTCGGCTACCATTCTCTTTATCTGAAATTCAAGCTGCTGCAGCTCAGCATCAAGTTTCCTGATGTTTTCCCGGATTTCAGCAGCCATCCGGGCCTTAAACCCTTCGGTAACTTTTACTTTGACGATTACAGGTCGTTTAATTGTCAAGCTGTCAGACATAAGCATACCTCTTTTCGAATTAAAAAGGCTTAGCTTCGCTAAGCGCCTTTGGCCTGCTTTCGGCGAAGCTTAGCCTTTTTTATGCAGATAGGATGACATTTATACTTCCTATCAGCGAACAAAAAGGGGCTTAGGCAGCCCCCTGAAGTTAAATATCACCCTGTCACTGACTGCCGGCTAAACAATTTCAACGGTAATTTTTTTGCCTTTTCTGCTGGCAGCAGCCTTAACGATAGTCCTGATAGCTTTCGCTATTCTTCCCTGTTTTCCGATGACTTTTCCCATATCATCAGGTGTCACCTTCAGCTTCAAAACCAGTGTTTTGTCACCTTCAACCACATCCACAGTAACTTCTCCCGGGTTATCAACAAGGGATTTGGCAAGAAACTCAACTAATTCTTTCATAAAAATGGAACCCCCTCAGTACTACTTCTCGGCGGCTTTTTCAATCAACCCGGCTTTATTTAAAAGCGCTCTTACGGTCTCTGACGGTTGTGCCCCGTTTTTTAACCATTTAACTGCCTTCTCGTCATTTATCTTAACTTCTGCAGGTTCTTTACACGGGTCATAGTAGCCGATCTCTTCAATAAAGCGTCCGTCCCTGGGGGACCTGGAATCGGCTACCACGATACGGTAAAAAGGTCTTTTCTTAGCACCCTGCCTCTTAAGACGAATCCTTGTTGCCATGTTATCACCTCCTTGATAGTTTCTTCCATAATTTTCTTTTTTATTCCTATTTTCTCTATTTAAAGAACGGAAGTTTAAATCCTCCGCCTTTTTTCATGTTTTTTTCCATTCCGGTAAGCTGTTTCATCATTTTCTTTGTTTCTTCAAATTGCTTCAGCAGGCGGTTAACCTCACTTACCCTGGTCCCGCTGCCTCTGGCAATCCTCTTTTTGCGACTGTCCTTAATAATCCTGGGGTCCTTGCGCTCCCTGGGGGTCATTGACTGAATGATTGCCTTCATATGGACAAACTCTTTTTCATCTACAGCCCCTTTCAGATTTTTCAGCTGTTTCGCCTGCCCCATTCCGGGAATCATACCAATGATCTCATCCAGAGGTCCCATGCTTTTGACCTGGTCCATCTGTTCCATAAAATCCTGTAAAGTATATTCCTGTGTCTTGATTTTTCTCTGGAGTTCCAGGGCCTTTTCAGCATCCATACCATTCTGGGCCTTTTCGATCAGGGTGAGGACATCACCCATACCCAGGATCCGGGCGGCCATCCGGTCGGGATAAAAAGGTTCCAGGGCATCCAGTTTCTCACCCATCCCGGCAAACTTAATAGGCTTGCCGGTAACGGCCTTTACCGACAGGGCCGCTCCGCCACGGGTATCACCATCAAGTTTGGTCATTATAACCCCGTCAATGCCTAACTCTTCATTAAAGGTTTTGGCAACTGTCACCGCATCCTGGCCGGTGGTAGCATCCATAACAAAGAGAATTTCGTGGGGATGTACAGAATTCCTGATATTTTTCAGCTCATCCATAAGCTCTTCATTTATATGCAGCCGCCCCGCGGTATCTATAATTACCAGGTCATTTCCGTAAGAACGGGCATGCTCCACGGCGCCTTTGGCGATATCAACAGGATTGGTCTTATCCCCCAGTGTATAAACCGGGATATCCAGCTGTTCACCTAATACCTGCAGCTGCTTGATAGCCGCCGGACGATAGACATCGCCGGCAACCAAAAGAGGCCTTCTGCCCTGTTTTCTCAGTATATTGGCCAGCTTACCCGCTGTTGTCGTTTTTCCTGCGCCCTGCAGACCAACCAGCATAATCACCGTGGGAGGCTTAGGGGAGATATTTATTTTGCTCTGGGTACCGCCCATCAGTTCTGTTAACTCATCATTTACAATTTTTATAACATGCTGACCCGGGGTCAGGCTGTTCAGAACTTCCTGGCCAACAGCCCGTTCCTTGAGCTTTTTGACAAAATCCTTGACTACCTTAAAATTAACATCAGCTTCCAGGAGGGCCACCCTGACCTCCCGCATTGCCTCTTCAACATCTTTTTCATTAAGTTTGCCCTTGCCCTTTAGCTTCTTAAAGGTATTTTGAAGTTTTTCGGCAAGCCCTTCAAAAATCATCAGAAGACCTCCTTAATTTATATTGGGTCCTGATTATTCATGCTGTATTTGAACTATTTGGTTGACTATCTCTCTGATTTGCTCTTTCAGGGGGTCGTTTTCCTCAAATCCTTCAATAAGAGCCAGCACCTGGTTCAATTTATCACGTTCGCTGGTGAATTTATTCACCAGCTGTAATTTTTCCTCATAGCCTTCCAGGATCTTTTCTCCCCGCTTCAGGATGTCATGAACCGCCTGCCTGCTGACACCGAATTCTTCTGCTATCTCACCCAGTGACAGGTCATGTTCATAATAATAGGAAAGAATCTCCTGCTGTTTGCGGGTCAGGAGCTTACCGTAGAAATCGTACAACATGGCTACCCGTTGTATTTTCTTCTCCATGTCCCACTCCTTCTGTAAAGGCTTTTTCCTTTACATTAGAATTTTATTAGAACAGGTCCCCTTTGTCAAGGTATTTACCAATAAAAAATCAGGGGTTTTACCCCTGAAATGAAATGTCTAGTTAAATGTGTTATTTTTATTGAGTACCGTATTCTTTTTAAGTGATGTATTTTTTTTACGTACTGAGCTCTTTTCGTCTTTAGCGGCCTTTTCAATTACATCTTCCAGGTCCATAATCCTTACCAGGATTTTTGCCCTTTCGGCACCGTTCCGGCTCATCAGTCTGTCAATCAGGTGGCTTCTTTCTGTTTGAAGAGCCGCCATTCTCCGCCCCACCATTTTCTTCACCTCCACGGTTTTTATTGATAAAAGTTATCGCTGGTGTTTGTGATTACTTTCACTATTTATTTTACCATACTATTCTTCATAATAGAATAAATTCCTTCAAAAATTATGAATTTTTTTTACGAAATACTTTTCTCCCCCACCATCCTCCTGGCACACCTCTGGACATTTTCCAGTATTTCCTGTTCATCAATGGTAAGGAGTTTCCTGTTCCGCATAACTATGGTGCCATCAACTATAACTGTATCCACATCAGATGACTGGGCTGCATATACAGTATGTGCTATCAGGTCATGTTTGGGATAGAGGTGAGGTTTTTCAAAATCAATCAGGATGATATCAGCCTTATAACCCTGGCACAGCATTCCCACTTCCAGCCCCAGGACCCTGCCTCCGTTTGCAGTGGCCATTTCCAGGGCCTTATAAGAGGGAATTGCGGTAGGGTCTCCCGTACTTACCTTTTGCAGGAGTGCGGCTGAGCGCATTTCTTCCAGCATGTCAAGGTTGTTGTTGCTGGCCGCCCCGTCAGTACCAATACCGACATTAATCCCGCGGGCCAGCATCTCTGACACCGGGGCAATTCCGCTGGCAAGTTTCATGTTGCTTTCAGGGTTGTGGGCCACACCTGTGCTCTTTTCCTTAAGTATTCTGATGTCACTTTCGGTAAGGTGGACACAGTGGGCTGCCAAAACGCTGAAGTCCAGCACTCCACAGTCATTTAAATACTCTGTGGGGGTCATCCCGTATTGCTTTTTGATGTCATCAAACTCTACCCGTGTTTCTGCCAGGTGGATATGTACGCCGATTTTATGTTTCTCTGCAATGGCCAGCACCTTTTTCAGGTAATCGGGAGGACATGTATATGGGGCATGAGGTCCTACCATTGTCGTGATCCTGCCCTCTGCCGCCCCGTTCCACTTTTCAATAAACTGCTCTGTCTCCACCAGGGCAGTTGGCGCGGTCGGGGCTACCCCTACCATGCCCCTGGAGAGGCTGGCCCTGATACCGCTTTGGGCCACGGCACGGGCAACATCATCCATAAAGAAGTACATATCAGCAAAACAGGTGGTCCCTGACTTGAGTAATTCCAGAATACAAAGCATGCTTCCCCAATATACGTCCTCACCTGTCAGCCGGTCCTCCAGGGGCCAGATCCGCTGTTCCAGCCACTCCATCAGGGGTAGGTCATCAGCGTAACTCCTTAACAGTGTCATTGCGGCATGGGTATGACAGTTTACAAAACCAGGCATGGCTACCATACCACCGGCATCAACAGTCTCGTCAGCCACCCAGTGTTGCGGCGCTTCCCCGGAACTTCCGGCAAAGACAATTGTACCGTTTTCAATATGAATTTCTCCACCGTTAATAATCAGGTTTTCCTCAGTCATTGGGATAATAACGGCATTTGTTATCTTGAGCCTGCTCATAACGCGTCCCTCCTAACATGTTCATTAACTGCAGGCTCCCGGAATGACCGGTCATTTCCGGGAGCTTATTGTTCATTGCCTTTATTCACCGTGCTCCCATCCATAGAGGTACTGTTCCTGTTCCGGGGTCAGCCTGTCTATGGTAGTCCCCAGGGACTTAAGCTTAATTTCAGCAACCCGCTTATCTATCTCTTCAGCAACCTTATACACCCTGTTATCCAGACCCTTGCCGTTTTCCAGCATATATTTGGCTGACAATGCCTGAAGAGCAAATGACATATCCATTATTTCAGCCGGGTGGCCGTCTCCTGCAGCCAGATTAACCAGCCTTCCTTCTGCCAGGAGATACAGTTTTCGGCCATCAGGCATCAGGAATTCCTCTATGTTGTGCCTTACTGTGCGCACTTCTTTGGCAGCCTCATTTAATTCAGGCTTGTTAATTTCAACATCAAAATGTCCGGCATTTGCCAGCAGGGCGCCATGCTTCATTTTTAGATAGTGTTTCCCCCTGATGACATCCTTACATCCGGTAACGGTAATGAAAACATCACCCAGGGCGGCGGCGTCATCCATGCTCATAGTTGTGAAACCGTCCATATGGGCCTCAATGGCTTTGATAGGATCAATTTCAGTTATAATCACCTTGGCACCCAATCCCCTGGCCTTCATGGCGATACCTTTGCCGCACCAGCCATACCCGGCAACAACTACCGTTTTCCCGGCCACAATCAGGTTGGTGGTCCGCATAATCCCGGTCCATACTGACTCACCGGTACCGTACCGGTTATCAAAAAGATATTTGCAGAGGGCATCATTGACAGCCATCATCGGGAATTTCAAAATCCCGGCCTTTTCCATAGCCTCCAGGCGGAGTACCCCTGTGGTAGTTTCCTCACACCCCCCGATAACCTGGGAGGACAGTTCCCTGCATTCATTGTGCAGAAGATTTACCAGGTCGCCGCCATCGTCAATGACTATATCAGGCCTGGTTTCCAGCACCTTAATCAGGTGTTCCCTGTATTCCTCTGCAGTGGCATTGTACCATGAATATACCCTGATACCTTCTACAGCCAGGGCAGCAGCCACATCATCCTGGGTGGAGAGTGGGTTGCTCCCTGAAATCGCCACATCGGCACCTCCGGCCTTTAACACTTTGGCAAGGTAGGCAGTCTTGGCTTCGAGGTGTATGCTTACAGCTATTTTTAACCCTTTAAATACCTGGGTCTTTTCAAATTCTTCACGAATCTCGTTGAGTACAGGCATGTGTTCCTTTACCCAGTCAATCTTGAGTTTGCCTGAAGGAGCAAGGTTAATATCTCTTACAATATAATCCATTATGTAAACCTCCTCATGTAAATATTAAGTCTCTCGGAAATAGAATTTCCCTTATGTTCACGGCTTTGCACCTTGGACTTTTTGTTTTTTTCCTCCACAGCAGGCTTCGGAGATGGCCGTGGCATATGGTGAGGTGTTGTACAAGATTTTCCTTGCACCGACGCTGTGAGAAAACATTACCGCGGTTCCCCTAAGCGAAGTCACGGACCGGAGCCAGTGCGGAGCCGTTGCCGCTTTAACGGCTTACGGGTCCGGCCTGCCCCTTGCGGGTACGGATGGCGAATTGGCGGTTTATCCGTGACTTCGCCAGGAACAAGGTTAGATTTCTCCATCGTCAGTGTTGAAAATCAGTATAATAGCTCACCATATAGCCCACGTTCATTTCCCGGAGTCTATAAATATTTTTTGGAGACTATCCTTATATGGCGGTCTGAGGACACCCCGGTCGGTAATTATTGCCGTAACCAGGTGATTGGGGGTGACATCAAAGGCCGGGTTAAGTACCCTGATGCCCTGAGGCGCTATTTGCTGTCCGAAAACTGTAGTCACCTCAGATCCCTCCCTCTCTTCTATGGTTATGTCATCACCCTTTTCCAGGTTCATATCAATTGTCGAAAAAGGGGCGGCAACATAAAATGGGATCCCGTGTTCCCGGCACAGCACCGCAACCGTATAGGTGCCAATTTTATTGGCCACATCCCCATTGGCTGTGATCCGGTCAGCACCCACTACAGCCAGGTCAATCATACCCTTTTTCATCAGGTAACCGGCCATATTATCTGTAATCAGGGTTACCGGGATATTGTCCTGCTGCAGCTCCCAGGCAGTCAGCCTGGCCCCCTGTAGCAGGGGCCGGGTCTCATCGGCAAAAACCTGTATTTCCTTGCCAGATTCGTGAGCAGCCCTGATAACACCAAGGGCGGTACCATATCCTCCGGTGGCCAGGGCCCCGGCATTACAGTGGGTAAGAATCCTGGCACCCTCAGGCACAAGCTGACTGCCAAACTTACCCATCCTTTGGTTCATTTTAATATCTTCCTGCAGAATCAGGCGGGCCTCTTCCAGAAGCTGTTGTTTCAGTTCAGGGACACCCGCTTCACCCGCATCCCGGAATACACCCTTCATCCGTTCCAGGGCCCAAAACAAGTTAACCGCAGTCGGTCTGGTAGCCCCCAGTATCCTGGCGGCAGCCTCAATTTCACTTAAAAAGGTTTTCCGGTCACTGCTTTGGGAGCGGAGTGCACCCAGTGCCAGACCGTAAGCGGCTGCTGCCCCGATGGCAGGCGCACCCCTTACCTTCATTGTTTTTATGGCCTCAGCTACTTCTTCAGCAGTGCTGCAGCTGATATAGCTTACCTCAAGGGGAAGCCGGGTCTGGTCAAGCAGCAGAAGTCTGTCATCACACCATTCCATTGTCTTCATTGCCTACACCCGTTTTCATTAAATATTCACCTGAATTTGCTTATCTGATTTAATTATTTATAAATCAGCTTATTTTCCCTGTCCCAGGGAGCCCAGTTCGGCAAGGGAGTGCCTGCACCGGCAGCCTCTTGCACCGGGCATGGTCTCGATTGTTTTCATAATCAGTTTTTTCAGGTTGGCATTATTTTTTTCCATTGCTTCCAAGACTTCAGCATGGGTCAGGGGATTTGGCGATATCCCGGCGCCAAAATTGGTCACCATGGCAACTGTGCAGTAGCAAATTTCAGCTTCTCTGGCGAGTACAACTTCCGGGACACTGGTCATCCCCACCAGGTCCCCCCCAAGGGAACTGTACATTTTTATCTCAGCCGGTGTCTCAAACCGCGGCCCCTCTGTGCAGACATAGGTACCTTTCCCCTTTACCGGAACATCCACCGCTTCAGCTGCGGCCGCTACCACTCTTCTCAAGTCACTGCAGTAAGGTTCAGTCATGTCAATATGTACTACTCCGTTACCGGGAGTATCATAAAAGGTCTGGACCCTGTTTTTTGTAAAGTCAATAAACTGGTCCACCAGGACAATCTCACCCGGTACCATTTCCAGGTTGAGGGAACCCACTGCACCGGTGGCCACCACACGCTCCACACCCAGCTTCTTAAGGGCAATAATGTTCCCCCTGTAGTTCACCTTATGCGGCGGAACGGCATGACCTGCCCCGTGTCTGGGAAGAAAAGCCACACTAACCCCTTTGTATTCCCCGACCATTACCCTTACATTACCGTAATCAGTAGTAACATTCTCCTCCGAAACACCGTCAAGTATTTCCGGGTCATAAACTCCGGTCCCTCCAATAATCCCAATTTTCAGCATCACATATACCCCCGTCAGTAATCAGATCAACAAACATACCGGTATTTTAATCATCAAACAAGGCTTCGACAAATTCCCTTGGGTCAAATTCCCTGAGGTCATCGACTTTTTCTCCCACACCGATATACTTTACCGGAATGTTTAATTCAGACTTTATTCCAATTACTACCCCGCCTTTGGCTGTTCCATCCAGTTTGGTGAGGACAATTCCGGTTACTCCGGATGCCTCTCCAAAAATCTTGGCCTGACTAATGGCGTTCTGCCCTGTGGTAGCGTCCAGGACAAGCAGGACCTCATCAGGAGAGTCGGGCAGTTCCCGGGATATCACCCGGAACAGCTTTTTCAGTTCCTCCATCAGGTTGGCCTTGGTATGCAGCCTTCCTGCCGTATCAACGATAAGGATATCCACATCCCTGGCTTTGGCGGCCTGGATGGCATCATAGACCACAGCAGCCGTGTCAGCGCCTTCACTGTGTTTGATGATATCACACCCGACCCTGCCGGCCCATATCTGTAGCTGGTCAATGGCAGCAGCCCGGAATGTGTCCCCGGCAGCCAGGAGCACCTTACGACCCTGTTCCCGGAAATTATGGGCCAGTTTTCCGATGGTAGTCGTTTTTCCCACTCCATTAACTCCCACCACCACAATAACCGCAGGTTTACCACTGAGGTTTAAACCTGCCTGTTCCTCACCCATTAAATCAGCAATCAGTTCTTTTAATATGTTTTTTAACTCTACCGCATCATCGACTTTACGTTCCTTAACAATTTTCCTGAGATCCTCTACCAGTTCAATGGCAGTATTGACTCCCACATCTGCCTGAATCAGCAGTTCTTCAATTTCTTCATACAACTCTTCATCAATTTTTTTACCACCACTGACAAGGGTTTCAATTTTGGCAACAAACCCCTGCCTTGTTTTAGTGAGGCCTTCTTTAAGCTTTGAGAACAGTCCCATTTGATTTTCTCCCCCTGCCGATATAGTTGCTGTTTGCTCTCACTGATATTCTCTTCATAATCAAAAATCGGGCCAGGTTTTCACCTAACCCAAATATTGTAACATAATCATACCCGTATCTCAATCGGTTTGCATAAATTCGTATACTTCTGGGCCACGCCGAATTTACGGTTGCGGATTTCTGCCTCTTCCTGCGGGGTAGCAGCTTCAAAAAACTTCTGCCCCAGATCTTCATCTTCATCAGCAAGCCGGTAAACATCTGTGACAGCTTCTATTACCGTAGCGCCGCGCACCTTACCGGCAGAATCATGCCCGATGGCGACAATGGGGCGCCCCCATGAGCCTGGCCCGGCAGTAGCATCTCCCATATGCATGACCCCGGTCCCTCCGGGGTGTGTATGCACAATTACCGCATCCCGGGACACCTTGCCGGCATATATCTCCCGGAGTGATTTCCCTGAAATATCAACACAACTGGAAGCTAACAGGCGTGACGGGACATATCCTATTCCCCCGACTACCATTTCCCCGTCCTGTGTAATGTGCCCATCCTCATTTATGTTCCCCATAGCAGCAACTTCCCTGCCCTGGCCTGCTTCAACAGACCTGGCAACAAGCTTTTCGGCAAATTCCCTGGAAATCGAATTTACTATATGCTGCGGCAGTTTCCACTCTTTGGAATGTTCCGGAGAATAAGGCGGTTTTTCGGGCAATTCTGCCACCTCAAGCTTTGCAGAAATCTCCAGGTATTTCAGGCTCAGTTCCGTTGTTTCCCGCAAGACCTCTTTTTCTTCATCAGTAGTCCTTGCAGCCAATATCCTGAGGTCTGTTTTTTCCGACTCAGTGGCCATATCAAAGTGCTCCCCGGTGGGAAATAAGATTCCTACTCCGGCCAGTTGGCCATGCTTTACCCCGATGGCAATAACTGGCATGTTGAAGAAATCAGCAGCGGTTACATCTGTGATTAGCCCTGTTTTACCGGGCCTGGTAGAAATAAAGACCGCATTATCCGGGATGGCTTCAAGGCCTTCAATCACGCTCTTGCCATTCATATCAGTAATATGTCCCAGGAGTTTTCTGATGGGTATCCCGCTGATCCCGCCTGCGGCGACCGGTGTTATCCGGTCTACCATACCCCGGTCATTGACAAAACCGAAACATCCTGCATTTCTCCCCTGGCTGATCTCCCTGGTGATATTAACCATCTTGTTTACAATATATCCGGCAATACCTTTAACCTCTGTCATATTGTGTTATTCCCCCGTTATTTTGTTGTGGCTGATCAGAATCCCTCTGCTGATAGCATTTCCGGGGGGAAATATTCGTATGCAAACTACACCTGACGTAAAAACTCCTGATTCAGCTCACCTTATCTATTTCATCACCCAGTTTCATGGAAACCAGTTTGGAAACCCGGGCATCATCCATGGTCACGCCATAAATAATGTCCGCGGCCTCCATGGTGCCCTTGCGGTGTGTAATCACAATGAACTGGGTATTGGCTGCAAATTCTTTCAGGTATGCGGCAAACCGGTCAACATTGGCTTCATCGAGGGATGCCTCAATCTCGTCAAGCACACAAAACGGGCTGGGTTTGGTTTTCAGGATAGCAAATAACAGTGATATCGCTGTCAGCGCCCGCTCTCCCCCTGACAGCAGGGAAAGGTGCTGGGGTTTCTTCCCGGGCGGTTGGGCTACAATGTCGATCCCCGTTTCCAGGATATTATCACTGTCGGTTAACACCAGTTCGGCCCTGCCTCCGCCAAAAAGCCGGGCAAATACCAGGCCAAAATTCCGGTTAATTTCCTGATATGCTGTACCGAATTTTCCGGTCATTATCTGGTCCATTTCCGCAATAACCTTATACAGTGATTCTTTGGCCTGTTCCATGTCAGCATACTGTTTGGTAAGGAATTCGAACCGTTCCCTGACCCTTTCATACTCCTCTATCGCGCCAAGGTTGACACTTCCCAGGGCCGCAATCGCTTCCCTGATGTTTTTTATCCGGGAAGTTACCTCTCTTTTATTCTGAATTTCGGTTTTTTTGAGCAGTGCCTCTTCGTAAGTAATCTCAAATTCTTCTCCCAGTTTGGCCAGGGAGTTTTCAATTTCATACTCCAGCCTGGCCCTTTTTACATCAGAAGCATGGAGCTGTTCCCTTACAACTCCTGCCTCCCGGGCCAGTTTTTTGACAACAGCCTCTTTTCCCATAATATGGGCCATAACAGACTGCTTCTCGTTTTTGCGTTCATTGAGCAGTTCTTCTCCTTCACCCCGGCGCCTGCTTAACTCCTCAACTGCCTCCAGGTGGCCGGTAATTTCCTGCTGCAGCTGTCCCTTCAGGGAGTCAAACTCTCTGATCTGTTCCTGCTTACGCCGGATCTGAGCCTCAATATCCCTGATAGCATCTCTGACCCTGTCCATAATCTGGGCATAGTTGAGTTCTTCCTGCTGCAGTCCGGCCAGTTCAACTTTGATTTCAGTTACCTCCCGGGAAATTTGGCTCCGTTGTTCCTCCCTGCTCTTCAGGTGTTTTTGCATGGCCTCGATTTCTTTTCTGGTGGCGCCGTCTTTTGCCCGCAGTTCCTGAAGACGCGATTGCAGTTCACCAAGACTGTTCCGGACATTGTTTAATTCATTGACCAGATTGGTCTTTTCATCCTTTACCAGGTTATCCATGCTTTCGGCCCTGGCCTTGTCTTTTTTTAAATTCTCCAGGTCCTTGTCCAGAGATGTCTTTTCTAACCAAAGTTCCTGAAGCCGGGTTTCGTTTTCTACAATGCGACATCCACACTCATCGTATTCTTCCCGCAAAACAGCAATCTGTTTCTCCAGTTGGGCAACTCCGGTCTTCAGGTTGTCACGCTGCTCCCTTGTTTCGGCAATCTCCCTGTTCCGTCCCAGGAGATTGGAGCTTCCTTTTTTGTAGGACCCTCCCGTCATTGAGCCCCCCGGATTGACGACATCACCGTCAAGAGTTACTATTTTCATACTGTATCCGGTTTCCCCGGCAACCTTTGCTGCCATCCTTATATCATCAACAATGATAACCCGGCCCAATAGATAGTCAACAATATGTGAATACCTGGCATCAGCTTCCACCAGGCTGGAAGCACAGCCAAATACCCCGTTGCCGGAAGAGATTTGCCGCTTTTGCTTCTCCTGATAAGGTTTTATGGTATTCAGGGGCAGAAAAGTAGCCCTGCCAAATCTGTTTTTTTTCAGGAATTCGATAGCCTTTCTGGCATCATCATCTGTTTCGGTAACAATATGCTGGACAGCACTGCCTAGGGCAACCTCAACAGCAGTCTCGTACTTCTCAGGTACTTTAATAAGCTCGGCAACCACACCGCAAATGCCGGAACAATCCCTGCCGTTTTTGGCTGCTACCAATACTTCCCGGACACCCCTGAAATACCCCTCATAATCATGCTGCAGGTCTTCCAGGGCCTTCAGGCGGGATGACTTTTGCGCTAACAGCTCACGGTCGCATTCCAGTTCCCCGGCCAGTTTTTTCAGCTGACCTGACAGAATGGTCTTCCTCTCATTGAAACCGGCATTTTCATTTTCAAGACCGGCAATTGCTTCTCTGGCTGCAGCCAGTCCAGATTCTAGTTCTTTCTCCCCCTCCGCAATCAGGCTGAATTCGTGCTGCAGGGTATCTCCCTGCTGTTCCAGGTCTTTTATCCGGCGCTCCAGGTTTTTGACCTCAATTTCACCGGAATTGATTGCATTGCTCACTCCGGCAGTCTCATTTAATAAATCTATCATATCTGATTTTTTTTCTTCGATTCTCTGCTGTTCTGCCTCAAGCTCCTTCTCCAGCTCTGATAATTTATTCTCAGCCTGCCGCAGTTTTTTCTCCGTAGTCTCCTGCTTGTCCCTGAGTTCCCTGAGGGACCGGGAATCGCCGGCATGCCTGGTGCGCTCAGCCTCTTCTCTGCTCTTCAGTTCCTCTATTTCACCTATAAGGCTCTCTTTCCTGTTTTCCATATCCTGCAGTCTCTGGCGGGCCACCATTATTTCGGCCTCTTTTTTTTCTATCAGGCTGCCGGTGTCGTACAGTTCCTTCTGTAGTACGGCAATTTCTTCATCAAGCTTACTGTTTAGGAGTTTGTGCTCCTCAATTTCGGATTCGCGGTTTCTCAGCCCGGTTTCCAGTTCAAGTACCTTCTGTTTCAGGTCCTCATCCTGGGTATTGATCTCATCCAGCCTCTGTTTCTGGTCCTCAATCTGGTTAATTAACAGATTAATTTCCAGTTCGACAAGCTCATTCCTGTATTCAAGGTATTCCCTGGCTTTTTGGGACTGCTCCTCAAGAGGACCGACCTGGGTCTCCAGTTCTGATATAATGTCACTGATGCGGACCAGGTTCTGTTCTGTGTCAGTCAGCTTTTTGACTGCCTGCTGCTTACGGCTCTTGTATTTTACAATACCGGCAGCCTCCTCAACAATAGCCCGGCGGTCTTCCGACCGGGTACTCAGGATCTCGTCAATCTTACCCTGTCCGATAATGGAATACCCTTCCCTGCCGATACCGGTATCCATAAAAAGTTCATGGATATCCCTCAGCCTGCAGGGAGATTTGTTAATCAGAAATTCGCTTTCACCGGAACGGTAAACCCTTCTGGTGACCGTTATTTCAGAATAATCCAGGGGAAATATGGAGGTGCTGTTATCAAGGGTCAGGGAAACCTCAGCCATTCCGACTGACTTCCTCCGGTCACTGCCGGAAAAAATTACGTCTTCCATCCTGGCTCCCCTGAGTGTCTTGGCACTCTGTTCACCCAGCACCCACCTGACAGCATCGGCGATATTGCTTTTCCCACTCCCGTTTGGCCCCACAACTGCAGTAATGCCCGGGGTAAACTGGAGTTCTATTTTGTCAGCCAGGGATTTAAAGCCCTGGACCTCAATTCTCTTTAGGTACAAAGGGTGTCCTCCTTACTTTTTCTGAATGCCCTGCCGCAAATGGCACCGTATTGATTCAGGCTTTCCTTTATAATTTCAACAGAAAAAGGGTACTTTCCTTCTCCTGCCCATTTCCCAAAAAACATTTCTTTGGGCCAGGGTCTGTGAGTACAGGTGGAAATTTACTTGTTGAAAAATAGGTTAAACTCTTTTATAATAAATAATATAAAAAAACATTACAGGTTATCGGTGCCTCTGTTGAGGAGAATAGGGAATTGGGTGCAAGTCCCAAGCGGTCCCGCCACTGTAAGTGTTAGCATGCCTTCAAATAAAACCACTCGGTTTTTTTCCGGGGAAGGTGAAGCGCATGTGATGACCACGAGCCAGGAGACCTGCCATAACCGTCAAATTACTGCATTTCGCGGAATAATGCAGATACTTGTGAATGATGGTAAAGTTCACAGCTTTATAAGCTGTGGACTTTTTATTTTTCGACTTAAAACAAATAAAGGAGGAAACAAAAATGAGTTTACTCGAAAAAACGGTACAACAGATTGGGGACCTGGACCGCACCAGTATGGAACAGACCCAGGAAAGGCTGAACAATCTGATTAAGCCTCCCGGGAGCCTGGGAGTTCTGGAAGAAATGGTCCTCCAGCTAAGTGGAATCTACAGAGACCCTATGCCCAAAGCAGGGAAAAAAGTGATTATCGTAATGGGGGCAGACCATGGTGTGGTCCAGGAAGGAGTCAGCGCATTTCCGCCAATGGTCACTATCGCCATGATGCCTACCTTTGCTGACGGAATTGCCAGTATCTGTGTACTTGGCAGACACGTCGGGGCCGAGATTGTCCCTGTTGACATAGGTGTGGCCGGACCTGTGGACCACCCCGGTGTCATTAACCGGAAGATAAAATTCGGGACCGATAATATGCTCAAAGGCCCGGCAATGTCCCGGGAAGAGGCTGTCAAGGCTATCGAAACCGGAATTGAGACAGCTAATAATGAAATCAGCAAAGGAGCCCGTGTCCTGGGTACCGGTGACATGGGAATAGGAAATACCACCCCCAGCAGCGCCATACTTTCTGTCCTGGGAGATTTCACCCCTGAAGAAGTTACCGGACGGGGCACCGGTGTTGATGATAAGGCCCTTTCCAATAAAGCTGCGGTAATCAGGAGAGCTATTGAATTAAACAACCCGGACAAGAATGACCCTGTAGATGTCCTGGCAAAAGTGGGCGGCCTGGAAATCGGAGGAATAGCCGGAACCATACTGGCAGCAGCAGCTAACAGAATTCCGGTGGTTGTTGACGGTTTCATCTCCAGTGCCGGTGCCCTGATTGCCGCCAGGCTGGCTCCCAAATCAGTGGACTTTATGATCCCATCACACTGTTCCGCAGAGCAGGCCCACCGGACTATGCTTGAATGCATCGGATTGAGGCCAATGCTGGATATGAAAATGAGACTGGGTGAAGGCACAGGCGCCGCTCTGGCCATGTCGGTTCTTGATGCATCAATCAAAATGCTTCATGAAGTGGGGACTTTTAAGGATATTGGAATGTAAGATGGCGAGGTGTTATATCGATTTTCCGCACTGACGACTATGAGTCTCAGCTGCCATCCCCGACAACAAGGCAGCCCCCCCGAACTCGATAGTTGAATTCTGGTAATTCATAAAAAGAAAAAATATAAGGGACTGTCCCATAAGTTAAAATCTTATAGGTACAGTCCTTTATATTTGGTCAAAAAACCAGTGGATTTAATCCGGCCAAAGACATATGAAGTCAGGAGTATTTGCCGCCTGCCAGCTCCATAAGTACATGGGGCATAGCTCTATATTTTGGTCCCTTATATTTTGTATATAATTGGGAATAATAATGGCAAATACCTAATCAAGGAGCAGATTAATTTGCCAAACCTAATGCAGACAATCAAGTCCTTCGGGTTGACGGAATTTTACTTATCCCTCTCTGTTTCCGACAAGGAGGACCTGGCACGATACTCCAGGTACCTAGTCTGTCCTCCCGACAGGACAGTATGCAGTCCACTGTGTGACAGCTGTTTTATCGTAAAAAACGGCGCCCAGTTACTCTGGGCTTCAGCAGCCAATGCAATTCCGGACAGAAAGCTTGACTTTGCCCGCCGGCTGCTTACCCATGCCCTCTCAATTGCAGGTGATAATGAGGACATTGCCTGGATACATGCCAACCTGGCCCAGGTTTATTATGAAAGCCATAAAACGGACCGGGAATCGTTGAAAAAGAGTATTTATCACTGCCATGAACTAATCAGGATGGGGTTTATGAAATCCTGGGCAGAGAATATGATCGAGGAAATGACTGTTTTCCTTGCATAAACCGGCAGTTAACCTGCCTCAAGTGCCCAACAGCTCGACCGCTTTGGCATACTGCTTGTCTGTCCCCTGAATGAGCCGGTCCAGTTCTCTGTTTAAGGCTCTCTGAGTGGTAAAATCCAGAACTCCGTACGGATATAGCCCCATATTTTTTTGGAATGCCTTCACAGCCCTGAAGGTTTTCTCATCAAGCTTCATGTCAGGGTCATCAATATCATAATCAAGCATCAATAAGATTTTCTCTGCATTAAACACATCCATGCCCTCTGAATATAAAGAAGGTTTTAATTTCAGTGTAAGCTGTGAAACATTGTGAACACTGATTCCGTTTAACAAAGCAGGGTCATCAACTATTATGTCCGGTGTCAGGCCGACACCGTCGATGGCTCTGCCGGACGGCGTATAATACTCTCCGGTAGTTAATTTGACCCACCCGATTATTTCATCATCAGCAGGAGTTACCCGGTACCGGGAAATGAGCTCGAAACCGTCAACAATCTCGACCCCCAGCCTCTGCTTATATTTTTTAAATGCTTCGGGTGACAATAGGGGAATTACGTTCTGGACCCGCGACTTGCCAAAGGTCCTGGTCCCTACCAGGACTCCTGCTCCGGTGTCCTGAACTGCCCCTGCCAGTATTTCGCTGGCACTCGCGCTCATCCCGTTGACCAGTACTACGAGCTCATACCTGACCTCTTTCAGGTCAGAGTAATATTCCCTGTCTTCCTCTTTTTCAGATTTGAAGTCAAGCCTGGTAATCAGGCCCCTGGGGACAAAGTACCGGCCTGCGGTAACAACCTCGTCAACTTCTCCACCGGGGTTTCCCCTAAGGTCAAGTATAATCTTTCTGATATACTTTTTTTCCATGTCTTCCATAACAGGCCTTAGAAATTCCCCGGTATTTGCATTAAATACATCGATTTTTATATAACCTATCCCATTCTTAATTTCGTAAGAAACAGGGTTAACCCTGACAGGCCCCCTGACTGCTTCTACCTTTGTCATCCCCGGCTGCCCGTTTCGGATAATCTCCAGGGCAACCGGAGTTCCGGCCTCACCCCTGATTAATGAAGAAGCTTTATCGGTAGACGCGCCAATAATGTTTTCACCGTCTACAGTAACAATCCGGTCTCCGGGGACAATCCCCGCAGCCTCTGCAGGGGATGCGGGAAACACTTTGGTGACCAGTACATATTCCCCGGCCTTTGTAATGGCAACTCCTATTCCATAATATTCCCCCTGCATATCAGAAAGAAAATCTGCGGCTTCGTCTGGTGTAAAGAAGAGAGAATACTCATCAAGCCCGCCAAAGATCCCCTTAAGTGCACCTTCCAGCAGCTGCCTGTCAGAGACATCATCCCGGTAGTTTTCCTGAACCAGGTCCATAACTCCTTCCAGGTATCCCGAAGATGTGGCACTGCCGCTTTCCTGTGCCAGGACCATATTGGGCCATGCTACACTTAGAAATGTGAATAAAGAGACAACAATTACAGATGTGATAATCAGCCTGGAATAATTTCTGTACATTGAAATCCTCCTCTGGTGTCATTAATGTCAGGACCAATATTTTCATGGTTCGACATTAATTTGCAAAACCCTCTCCGGAAACTTTTCAGAATTAAAGGCAGATATATTCCTCTGCAGGCAACATCGGCCTGCAGAGGAATATATCTGCCCTGACAATAACTACCGGGCTGCCGACTGCTGACAAGCCCTGTCAGCCGGTCACCAGTCGAAAGCCCTGTACCCGGTTCATGACCCCAATTTGGGTACCGAAATCGAAGGTAATATGATTTAATACCGGTAAAACCTTGCAGCTAAAGTTCGGTCCGGTGCATCAGGTAACTGACTTCCTGCCCGTCAATTTCAACAATTTTGAGACTACCCCTGGCCATCGTGCTGTTAGGCCTGGTAATCAGGCGTTCAAGGCCCAGTTTCCGGGCAAAATACTTTACATTACCTGCAGAATGTCCCCTGATAACAGAAATGTCCTGTTCCGGAACCTCAGCCACTATTTCCCGGGCCTGCGATATTCCGGCCACTTCCAGCAGAAGATGTTCCAGCATGTCCCTTGAAGCCGCACTTTCAACCAGTTCCCTGAAGGCAGGATGATAAGGCCCGGCAATTACATCTCCCCTGAGGTTAATCTGTTCACTCGGCTGAAGACCGATTCTGATGACATTGATTCCTTCCTTTTCAAACATCACCAGGAGTTTTTTGCAGCGCAGCACTGCTTCCTCAAGTTCCAGGGGTTGGTACTTACCCTGGGCATAAAGTTCGGCAAGCCGGGTTCCCTTTAAAACAAGGCATGGATAGATCCTGACAAGGTCTGGCGCCAGAGCCGTCAATTCGGACGCGGTGTAGATGTCCCTTGCCTCAGTAGCCCCGGGAAGTCCGACCATCATCTGAAGTCCCAGTTCTAAACCCCATGACCTGATCAGGGCAACTGCCCGAAGCACATCCCTGCTGGTATGTCCCCTGCCTGCCTGCCATAAAACTTCATCATCCATGGACTGGACTCCAAGTTCAACTGTGGCAACACCGTATCCCGACAAGAGAACGAGGATCTCCTCTGATATGGCATCAGGCCTGGTAGAAACCCTGATGCGGTTGATATCACCTTTGACCATAAACTCATATGCCGGTTTCAGGAGTTCCTTCTGCAGGTCCTTATCCACTGCAGTGAAGCTTCCCCCGTAAAAAGCGACTTCCCTGACGATTCCGTCACCCCGGGGCATGGTTTCCAGGTATGATTTTATTTTTCCCCTTACTTCGCTGCCGTCGGGAACGTTCTCCATTCCGGTAATTTTCTTCTGATTGCAGAAGACACACCTGTGCGGGCAGCCAAGGTCAGGAACAAATACAGGTATGATATAGTGTAATTTATTCATCATTACCAAACCCTGACAAATCGAATTCACCGCTGTTGATTTTTTCCAGGGCATCTCTTGCTGCCAGCTGTTCTGCCTCTTTTTTGGTCCGTCCGGTCCCGGTGCCCCACAGCCTGCCCATGATACTTACTCCGGCCACAAATGTCTTACAGTGGTCAGGACCATGTTCCTTCATGATGTCATAAGAAAGTGGGCTGTCACAGTATTTCTGCACAAGTTCCTGCAGATGGGTCTTATAGTCAGTGATGATGCCTCCGTCTCTGACAACCCGTTCAATTACCGGACCCAGCTTATCCAGGACAAAGCGGTAAGCCGTCTCCATGCCATGGTCCAGGTAGATAGCTCCGATGAGAGATTCCATGGCATCTGCCAGGATTGAGGGACGTTCCCTGCCCCCGCTCCTTTCCTCTCCCCTGCCCATGAACAAATACTCCCCCAGGTTAAGAGAACCGGCCACTTCTGCCAGGGACGGCTCACATACGATGCCTGCCCTGATTTTTGTCAGGGTCCCCTCCGGATATTGGGGATACTGCCGGTAGATATAATCACTGATAACCAGTTCCAGTACTGCATCTCCCAGGAATTCCAGCCTCTGGTTATGCTCCATCTCAGTGTTTCTGTTTTCATGGGCATATGAACTGTGGGTAAGGGCCTGGGTAAGATGCCCGCTGTCATCCCATTTAACTCCCAGTTTTTCTTTTAGTTTAGCCAGACAATCATTCATACTTTTTCACAACCACAGTAGCATTATGACCACCAAACCCAAAGGAATTGGACATGGCCACACTGACATTTCGGCTGATGGCCTTGTTGGGTACATAATACAGGTCACACTCCGGGTCCGGGTTGTCGTAGTTAATAGTCGGGGGTATGGTATTGTTGACTATGGCAAGGGTACATATTATTGTTTCAATACCCCCCGCAGCGCCAAGCAGGTGACCTGTCATGGACTTGGTGGAACTTATGGCAACATCCCGGGCACATTCCCGGAAAAGTTTTTTTATGGCCTTGGTCTCACTGATATCGCCAACCGGAGTGGATGTACCGTGTGCATTAATATAGTCCACTTCGGCCGGATCGATTCCCCCATCCCTGAGAGCGATTTCCATTGCCCTGGCCGCACCTTCCCCTTCAGGGTCTGATGCAGTGATGTGATAAGCGTCACAAGTTACCCCATACCCGGCCAATTCAGCATAGATGGGAGCCTTCCTGGCAAGGGCATGTTCAAGGGACTCCAGAATCAGCACACCGGCGCCCTCACCCATGACAAAACCGTCACGATCCCGGTCAAAGGGTCGGCTCGCTTTTTCAGGGTCATCATTCCTGGTAGACATTGCCTTCATAGAACAGAACCCCGCCATTGCCAGGGGAATAATCGGGGCCTCTGTGCCCCCGGTTACCATGACATCAACTTCACCCCTCTGGATGAGCCGGAATGCTTCACCGATGGAGTTTGAACTTGAGGCACACGCACTGACACTGGTCAAGTTGGGTCCCTTAAAACCATAGCTGATGGCTACCTGAGCGCCTGCAATATTGGCAATCATCATCGGGACAAAAAAAGGGCTTATCCTGCCGGGACCTTTTTCAAAAAGAACCCGGGCCTGATTCTCCACTGTCTCAATGCCCCCAACACCCGAACCGAGCAGAATGCCAACACGTTCCTTTTCCAGTTGTTCCGGCTGGATCCCGGCATCATCGAGAGCTATTTTTGTGGCCGCAAAAGCAAAATGGGTGTACCTGTCCATCCTGCGGGCCTCTTTTTTATCAAGATAATCCAGTGGATCAAAGTCGGTTACTTCACCGGCTATCCTGGTAGGCAGCTGACTGGCATCAAATCTTGATATCGGCACAATGCCACTACTGCCGTTTATAAGTGAATCCCAGAATTTATCCTTACCGGTGCCAACCGGGGTCACCATCCCGATACCGGTAATTACAACTCTTTTGTCCAAAATGCTACACCCCACTCTCGGCCTTTTCCATCTCAAAAAGAAGTCTCTTGAAAATATCCCTTACGGATAATATATCCTTTATTTCACCGACCCTTTCCCCTGAAAAGACAAGTCCGTTTTCTGTATCCCCCTCCTGTGACCTTATCAGGGCCTTCAGAATGCAAAAGGTCCGGGAACATTTTTTGAGACAGTTGTCACATGTCTGGGGCTTCAGGTCGTCCCCGTCAAACAGCCGCCTGATAAAGTTGTTCATAATACTTCTTCCCGGAAGTCCTACCGGACTCTGGATAAGGACAACATCCTCGGGTTGGGCCTTAAGGTACAGTTTCTTAAACTTCTCTGAGGCATTACATTCCTTGCTGGCTACAAACCGGGTCCCCATCTGGACAGCATCAGCTCCCAGCCGGAATGCCCCTTTAATTGCGCTTCCGTCGATAATCCCGCCTGCTGCAATGACCGGGATTTTAACTGCGGCTTTGACTCTGGGAACAAGGTCCTTCATTGATTCGGTAGTACCCAGATGTCCCCCGGCTTCCTTGCCTTCGACAACAACAGCGGCCGCCCCCAGTCTTTCCGAAAGCTGGGCCAGTTTAGGTGTCGATACAATAGGCACAATCGGCACCCCGGAAGCCTTTCCCCAGGTAAACATGTCCCTGGAAAACCCTGCCCCGGATACAATCAGGTCAATACCTTCATCTATTGCAGTCTTAACTAGGCTGGCAAATTCCCGGGCAGCAAACATTATATTTATGCCTATGATCCCCTTTGTCAAATCCCTGGCTTTGGCAATCTCTCTCTTTAATTCTTCAACACTCATTCCGGTTGCTGCTATCAGGCCAATGCCACCCTCTTCAGCAACAGCTGCAGCCAGGTCTGCTGTTGATATTCGCACTGCCATGCCACCCTGAATTATGGGCATTTCAGGCATTAAGTTTCCGATCTTAAAGTCCGGAAATTTCATTTCTCTCCTCCATTTCTTCACTGCAAAAGGACATAAAGGACTGCACCCCTTAAACAGCTGCCGGCACAATTCGTAAGGAGTCCCGCAGGTATCCACGGGACTCCGGTAAACCATGCTTACTGGTTTTCCTTTTCTTCGATGTATTTGACAGCATCTCCCACAGTCCTGATCTTTTCAGCATCCTCATCAGGAATTTCCATATCAAATTCCTCTTCAAAAGCCATAACCAGTTCAACTATATCTAATGAGTCTGCACCCAGGTCATCTACAAACGTGGATTCCATGGTTACCTCTTCATCTTCGACACTTAACTGGTCCACGATGATATTTTTCACCTTGTCAAAAACGGCTGACATGTGCGGCACCTCCTTCCGGCTAACATTTTGATATTATCAGATTACTGCATTACCATCCCGCCATCAACAGCGATGGTCTGCCCAGTAATATAACTGGCCGCATCAGATGCCAGGAACAAAACGGCATCGGCCACATCCTGAGGAACCCCAATTCTGCCAAGGGGAATCTGCTGCACCAGCTGTTTTTTCATTTCTTCCGGAAGTACATCTGTCATCTGTGTCTCAATAAACCCGGGAGCTATGGCATTTACTGTGATCCCCCGCGAAGCCAGCTCCCTGGCCGCCGATTTGGAAAATCCGATAATTCCTGCCTTTGAAGCCCCGTAATTGGCCTGCCCGGCATTTCCCATCAACCCAATGACTGAAGATATATTGACTATCCTGCCATACCTCTGTTTCATCATTATCCGGGAAACAGCCTTGGTACAAAGAAATGCGCCTTTTAAGTTTACATTAAGAACAGCATCCCAGTCCTCTTCTTTCATCCGCATTAACAGTGTATCTCGGGTGATACCGGCATTATTCACCAAAATATCTATTCTGCCAAATTCATCTGCAGTTTTTTTGACAAAATCGTCAACCTCTGTAGCAGCAGTAACATTTCCTGTTAACGCCAGGGCCCTCCGGCCCATCTTACTGACTTCAGCAGCTACTTCGGCAACTGCATCCGGATTAAGGTCAACTACAGCCACATCAGCTCCACTTTCCGCCAGCCTGAGAGCTATTGCCCGGCCAATGCCCCGTCCGGCGCCGGTAACCAGAGCTGTTTTATCTCTAAGAACCATTCTATATAACCTCCTTCAAATTATCAAGGGTCTTTTCTAATGACGATACATCCTCGACATTTAAAAATGTTTTGTCCCTGACAATTTTTTTGCCCAATCCCGACAGTACCTTACCCGGTCCGGTTTCCACAAATACCATTATACCGAGTTCTGCCATTTGTCTGATACACTCTTCCCATTTAACAGGGCTGTTCACCTGTTTTACCAGCAGGTCCCTGACCTCGGCAGCAGAACCGGCTGCCACAGCAGTTACATTTGATATCAGTGGACAGGCCGGGTCTTTTAAGGTGACCTTTGCCAACTCAGCTGCCAGTCTTTCAGCCGCCTCCCGCATCAGACTCGAATGAAACGGCCCGCTCACCTGTAAGGGAACGACCTTTTTGGCCCCATATTCCCTGGATAACTCCATGGCTTCAGTGAGAGCCGGGGTCTCACCTGCTATCACGATCTGTCCGGGACAGTTATAATTGGCAATTTCCACTACACCTTTTGATGACGCCTGCCGGCAGGCTTTACGTACATTATCGGTGTCCAGCCCCAACACCGCTGCCATGCCGGCATCAGAGGAACACTCCTGCATAAACAACCCCCGTTTCCTGACCAGCTGTACGGCATCGGAAAATGCCAGCGCTGCTGCAGCCACCAGGGCAGAATATTCTCCCAGGCTGTGTCCGGCAACTGCATCCGGATTGATACCGTGTTCCCGCAGCACCTCCCGGCAGGCCACACTCACAGTGAGAATCGCCGGCTGGGTATTGGAGGTTATTTTCAGGGCCTCCTCAGGACCCTCAAAACAGAGTTTCTTCAAGTCAAATCCCAGGATGTCATTAGCCTGTTCAAAAACCTGCCTGGCAGCCGGAAAATTATCGTATAATTCCTTCCCCATTCCGACATATTGCGATCCCTGTCCAGGGAAAATAAAAGCAGTTTTCAAGGTTACACCTCCAGAGCGGTCAGAACAGACCGGGCCCCTGTGATGATTTCATTTATGATCTCTTCAGCGGTTTTAATCTCTTTTACCATCCCCGCAATCTGCCCACAGGCAACGGTACCCGTCTCAGTATCACCATCAATCATTGCCGCCTTAATCTTGCCGACACCGAGTTTCTCCATCTCCTCCACCGGTGCGCAGTTTCTCTCAAGGTCCTCATAGAGTTTGGTCAGCTTGTTCCTCAGGGACCGCACCGGATGGCCGGTAGCACGGCCGCTGACTGCAGTATCCCGGTCCTTGGCCTTTAAAATCATCTTTTTGATATTATCGTGAATTTCACACTCCCGGGCACACATAAACCTTGTCCCGATTTGCACCCCTGAGGCCCCCAGGGCCAGGGCTGCTACCAGTCCTCTGCCGTCCGCTATGCCACCGGCGGCAATTACCGGTATTTCAACGGCATCAACAACCTGGGGGACCAGGGCCATGGTGGTCAGTTCCCCAATATGCCCGCCTGACTCTGTTCCTTCAGCTACCACGGCATCAACTCCTGCCTTCTCAAGTCTCTGTGCCAGGGCCACAGATGGAATAACAGGAATAACTTTTGTGCCTATTTCTTTGAGCTGGGAAATATATTTTGCCGGATTTCCGGCCCCGGTTGTAATCACCGGTACTTTTTCTTCCAGAATTACCTGCATGACCTCTTCGACAAACGGTGACATCATCATAACATTGACACCAAAAGGCTTGCTGGTTATTTCCCGGGCCTTGTTCACCTGCTCCCGGACCCATTTTCCGTCATTATGGCCTGACCCGATAATACCCAGGCCGCCGGCTTCGGATACAGCCGCTGCCAGCGAAGCCGTGGAAACCCAGGCCATCCCGCCCTGAATAATAGGATACTCTATACCCAGCAAATCACACACCGCACTTTTTTTCATCTCATTCCTCCTATACAGTGATTATTCCAAAAACACCCCCGGCTATACCGCCCATTTGACTACTGCAGCCCCCCAGGTCAGGCCTGCTCCAAAACCTACCAGTACAATATTGTCACCTTTATTGATTTTGCCTTCCAGTAAAGCCTCATGAAGAGCAACTGGTATGGATGCCGAGGAGGTATTACCATATTTGGCAACATTGACATACACCTTTTCATCAGGTAGTTTTAACCTCTTTGCTGCAGCCCTGATAATTCTTATATTGGCCTGGTGCGGGATAAAGATATTTATATCACGGTCTGTAAGCCCTGCCCTGGATACAACCCCGGCGGCACATTCACCCATTATACGGACTGCAAATTTAAATACTTCTGAACCGGCCATCTGAAGGTAATCGGCAATGCCGGTCCTGTCATTTTCCTCTGCACTTCCTGACAGCCGGTATCCCGGAGACCCGACAGCATTCAGTTTTAATAAATCAGCGCCTGAGCCGTCAGAGCCCAGTTCCACAGCGAGAATGCCTGCTCCCTGTTCCACAGGCCTGAGCACAACCGCACCGGCAGCATCTCCGAAGAGGACACAGGTATTCCGGTCACTCCAGTCTATTACCCTGGAAAGGGCCTCAGCACCTATAACCAATACCGTTTCATACATACCGGTCTTTACAAACTGGCTGCCCACAGCCAAAGCATAGATAAAACCGGTACAACCTGCAGAGATGTCAAAAGCCGCAGCCTTTGACGCTCCTATCTTTTCCTGAACCAGACAGGCAGTCGACGGAAAATACATATCAGGTGTAACTGTAGCCACAATTATCAGATCAACATCACCGGGTGTCAGTCCGGCATTTGCCAGTGCCATTTCTCCTGCCCGGACTGCAAGGTCCGAAGTTGCCATGGTTTCATCAATCATTCTTCTTTCTGCAATACCAGTCCTGGTCCTGATCCATTCATCAGAGGTATCAACCATTTTTTCCAGTTCATTGTTGGTTAATATCTTCTCCGGAAGGGAGATACCGGTACTGACTATCCCTACCGGTAAGTTACCCGTTGGCACTGTCATCATCTCCATTCGGATTTTCCAAAATACTTTCTTTGATGCAATTGACTACATTCATTTCAACACATTCCCCGGCCACCCGGATAGCATTTTTAATAGCCCTGGCCTGGGAGCTCCCGTGGCTGATAACCGCTACCCCGTTGACCCCCAGGAGGGGAGCCCCTCCACTCTCAGTATAGTCAATTTTTTTGCGGAGGCCTTTGGCCTGGGAAAATACCAGGGCAGCGCCGATTTTAACAAATACGTTTTTTTTGAACTCTTCTTTTAACATCGACAAAAGGTCTTTTGCCAGGCCTTCACCGAATTTCAGGACAACATTTCCCACAAACCCGTCACAGACAATAACATCAGCAGCGCCCCCGGTGATATCACGGCCTTCCACATTGCCTATAAAATTGAGCTCGCTTTCCTTAAGCAGTTTATAGGCTTCCATGTAAAGGGGATTCCCTTTGGTCTCTTCTTCACCGATGTTCAGCAAACCTATCCTTGGTGCGGGAACACCAAGAATCTTTTTTGAGTAAATATCTCCCATCACTGCAAACTGCAGCAGGTTTTGGGGGTCACATTCCGCATTGGCGCCAACATCCAGAAACAGGCTCCTACCCTTTACTGTAGGCAGCACACTGGCTATAGCCGGCCGGTGGATCCCTTTAATCCTGCCCAGGCCCAGCAGGGCTGCACCCATGGCAGCTCCGGTATTGCCTGCAGAAACCATGGCTTCGGCGGCACCTTCCTTTACCAGCCTGGCAGCGACTGCAACAGATGAATTTTTCTTTTTTCTGAGGGCTGCGGCGGGCGCTTCCCCCATTTCAATTACTTCAGGTGCGTGAATCACTGAAACAGTATTATTACCGGTATCATGCTGGGATAATTCTTCTTTGATCCTGGTCTCATCCCCGACCAGGATAATTTCCAATCCAAGCTCCCGTGAAGCCTCAACTGCTCCCTTCACTGTCTCAACAGGGGCGTAATCGCCTCCCATGGCATCAACCGCGATTTTCAATTAATGCTCCCTCCTCGAGGTCAACGGCAAATACCCTGAATTTGCCCTTAAAAACCACCTCATTATCGGATTTGGATGTTACCGAAATATTATATTTGTTACCACTTTTGCTATTGATAATAGCTTTGGCCACAATTCTTTCACCCAGTGAAATTGGCCTTACAAAGGACACCCTGGCCACACCCGTAAGGGCCACCTCGGCATCCACAATGGCCACAGCCAGTGAATTCGCCTGAGCAAACAGGATATGGCCCCTGGCAATCCGGTTCTTCTCAAACACCATGTCATCAGTTATCTCCAGAAGCGACAGTCCTGATTTTTCCAGGTCAAGGTCAAGCAGGTCCCCGATTATTTCCCTGCCTGCCAACGATTTGACTTTAGCATAGGAATTTTCAGCATACTGCTTTGTCCTTTCACGAAGCTCGGGAATTCCCAGTTCAAGCCGGTCGAGCCTGATGGTCTGTACACTGACATTAAACATGCGGGCCAGTTCCTCATCAGTCACGAACGGGTTCCCGGCTATATATGCACTTAGCTTCTTATGCCTAACGGGTTTCGGTAGAGCTGCACCACCCATCCTGACCCACCACCTGAATTTGATTTTGCTGTGTTCTTGTTTTAGTACCTGGTTTTAACAATAGTATATAATACCTCGTTATATAATGCAAGATACTCCGGAAAAATATTCCGCCACCAGTAATACCTCTTGGCATTCTATAATCCTCTATATTTGCCACAGCCATTTTCTGAGTCACCGCAGTGAAAAAAACAAAAAAACAAGCTGTCCTCTGACAGCCTGCCATAATTTCTGATCAGTTTAACGTGTTCAACCGACCTGATAATTATTCATTTGCAGTTGCAATAACCTCTTTATCCTTATAATAGCCGCATTCGGGGCAAACCCGGTGAGGCATTTTGGGTTCGTGGCATTGCGGGCATGAAATGAATCCCGGGGCGTTTATTTTCTGCTGTGCTCTGCGCATGTTCTTCCTGGTTTTGGAATGTCTTCTCTTAGGTACACCCATTTCCTACACCTCCTTTAAGTTTCAACGGTTAAAATACTTTTTCAGGACTTCCATCCTGGGGTCAATCTCTTCATTTGTACATTGACAGGTTTCGTTATTCAGGTTGACACCACAATGGGCACACAGGCCTTTGCAGCCTTCATCACACACAGATTTCATAGGAATATTCAGGTAAAGATTTTCTCTTAACACACTGCCAAAATCAACCTTATTCCCCTGAAAAATGTGGACTTCTTCCGGATCCCTGACCTCCTCGGACAGCCCCTGGACATCAGACTCATGACAGAATTCTTCATTAAAGTCAAAGCCCACGTGACAAGGATACCGTTCCACACACCGGCTGCATACCAGCTCTGTGTCACCGTCAAATCTGCCGCTGAAAACAATTACCTTCCCGGTATTCCTGACATCCAGGGAAACCCTGACCGGGTTGAGGAATTCAATACTGTCATTCCCCAATGCCAAAGGCCTCAGGTCCTCAGTTAAGTCAAAATGAAAGGTTTTTCCCGGTATCTTCCTGATATTGGTCACATCGATGAACATATTATTCACCTCATAGTATCACAACAAGTATTATACTCATTATGGATTTATTTTGTCAAGGAAAAAGTGACTTCCCCTGCCTTAATTTCCATATTATGAACCTGTACGGCGGTAATGGCAGTTACATTTACTATATCTGCAACACTGCATCCCCTGGACAAATCATTTACAGGCTGGGCCATCCCTTGCAGAATGGGGCCAATCGCTTCCGCACCGGCAAGCCGCTGGCCCAGTTTATAACCGATGTTTCCTGACTGGAGGTCGGGAAATATAAGTACATTTACCCGCCCCGCCACAGTACTCTCAGGGGCCTTACTGGCTCCCACGTCAGGAATGAGGGCTGCATCGGCCTGGAGTTCCCCGTCTACGCTGAGAAACGGATACCGTTCCCTGGCGATGGCCGTTGCCTGGCGCACCTTGGCTACCATCCGGTGTTCGGCACTTCCTTTGGTAGAAAAGGAAAGCATCCCCACCCTGGGTTCTTCAATTCCGGCCAGGGATTTAGCAGTAACCGCAGATGAGTAGGCAATTTCAGCCAGTTGTTCCGCTGTTGGTTCAGGATTAACTGCACAATCAGCAAATACCATTACACCATGCTGCCCAAAGCTCCGGTTACCTGTAATCATTATGAATGCTCCGGAAACAACCGATATCCCGGGTGCTGTCTTAATTATCTGCAGGGCTGGCCTGAGGACATCTGCCGTGGGACTTAATGATCCGGCAACAAGCCCATCGGCATATCCCGCCTTTACCATCATGGTCCCGTAATAGAGAGGGTTTTCCAGAAGGCGGTTTGCCTCCTGCAGGGTCATTCCCTTACCCTTTCTTAGCTCATAAAGAAATTCACTGAGCTCTTCTTTCCTGTCGTGCGGGAAATCCACATACCGGATCCCGGGCTTTACGGGCCAGTGCAAGTTGTGCCTGTTGCCTTTTAATAATATAGCCTCCGCTATGCCACTGTCAGCTATAACCTGTGCAGCCTCCCGCACCCTCGGGTCTGCAGACTCGGGAAGTACTATTCTGGTTAAATGTTTTTTGGCCTTTTCCCTTATCTCTTGAAGCAGCTTCATAGTCTCCCCCTTACCCGAAAACAACTATTATAGTTATTACACAAAGAGGGAATTTTCATCATAAATTTTTAGGTTAAATAAGTGGTAAAGGAGAATCCCGTGGCAGGTTTTATTGGCTTTGGATGGAAATAATATTAATAACTAACTGTTTGGTTCCGGGTGGTAACATACCGGAAACAGACGGGAATTATCCGGAGGTACCCATGAACACAGTAGGAATCATCACTGAACATAACCCATTTCATAACGGACACCTGTATCACGTCCGTAAGGCCAGGGAGGAATGTGCAGCAGATCTGGTGGTATCTGTTATGAGTGGTCATTTTTTACAACGGGGAGAACCTGCCCTTTTCAACAAATGGGCCCGGGCCGAAATGGCAGTGCGCGGCGGAGTGGACCTGGTGGTTGAACTTCCGGCGGCTTTTTCGGTGCGCAGCGCCAGTGCCTTTGCTCACGGTTCCATCTCCCTTCTGGACAAAATGGGTGTGGTTACCCATGTCTGTTTCGGCAGTGAGGCCGGCCATACCGATATGTTATGGCCGGCGGCACGGGTGCTCGCTAACGAGCCGCCAGAATTTAAAGAAATCCTCAATAATCTGCTTGGTACAGGGCTGCCATATCCTGCAGCCCGTGCCGGAGCGCTAACCGGTTACCTTGCGTGTCAGGGATTAGATATACCTGAAGATATCTTTAAGAGCCCCAACAACATCCTTGGCATTGAGTACCTGAGGGCGCTGATAAATACCGGCAGCAGCATCAGGCCTGTCGCTATAAAGAGGTTTGCCGCCGGTTACCATGACAGGGAAATTGGCACAGGCGGCGCCAATATTGCCAGTGCCACCAGTATCAGGGAACGCCTGATAAATGACAGCAACAGGACAGAGGGTATTGCAGCGGTTGTCCCTTCAGCTTCCCTGGAGGTAATCAAACGGGAGATAGCAGGAGGTCAGGGGCCTGTCTATATTGACAACTATGACAGGATTCTGTTTTACCTGCTGAGGACCCTGTCACCCGAATACCTTTCACTTTTAAATGATGTTGGTGAGGGTCTGGAAAACCGCATTCTGGAGGTGTCCCTTGCAGCAGGCTCTGTCAGGGAACTGCTGGACGGAATCAAGACAAGGCGTTATACCTGGACACGGATCCAAAGGATACTTTCTTATATCCTGCTGGGCTATACCGGTGACATGGCACATGCCTTCGATATAAACGGCCCTCTTTATATCAGAGTTCTCGGGCTTTCAGCCAAAGGCCGCGCGTCCCTGAAAAAAATAAAAAAACAGGCTTCAGTACCTGTCATCACCAGGACATCACCCTTCCTTAACAAGGGTGACAATTTATCTCAGATGCTTGCTTTTGACGTCAGAGCCACAGACATTTACACCTTGTTGTGTCCCGGTAAAACCGTAGCACGCCGGGGCATTGACTGTAAAATCATGCCATTTGTCGGCTGAATCCCGATTTTTTCGTTCTACCACATTGTCTCCCCCTATATAATTTTATAGCCTGAATTCTTACCGGCATAACGCTGTTTATCAGGGGGAATCCTCTAATGTCCGGATATCCGAAAAAAATCTCTTCGAATGCTTCCCGGTTAATTGTTCCCGCTCTGCTGGTTTTTATATTATGTATGATCATTTACCCCAAAGACGTCTTTGAAGCATCAAAAACCGGTGTAAGCGCATGGTGGAATATAGTGTTTCCGGCGCTGCTGCCCTTTTTTATCAGTTCTGAACTCCTGATGAGCTATGGTATAGTCCAGTTCATGGGAGTGCTCCTGGAACCCGTTATGCGCCCTTTGTTCAACCTTCCGGGGGCAGGTTCCTTTGTCATGGCTGTGGGATTCAGTTCTGGATTTCCCATCAGCGCCTCCCTGACGGCACGTTTGAGAAAGGAAAGGCTCTGTACAAGATATGAAGGTGAAAGACTGATGTGTTTCACCAACAATGCATCTCCACTGTTCATGCTGGTTGCTGTCGGTGTTGGCATGTTTGGAAATCCACGCCTGGGCATTATCATTGCCCTTTCTCATTATGCCGCCAATCTTATTCTTGGTTTACTGCTCCGTTTCTACAGGAAAAACGACCCCGAATTTACCCCCAGGATAGAACGAAAGGATAATATGCTCCGCCGGGCTCTTATGGAAATGCGCACAGTAGCAGAGGTAAACCGCCTCCCTTTTGGAAAGGTCCTTGGAGATGCGATAACCTCCTCAGTAAACAAACTCCTCCTTATCGGAGGTTTTGTCATTGTCTTTTCTGTGATCATCCGGATTGCCATACTTACCGGGTTAATGTCACTGATAACTCAGGCTCTTGATATTATCACGGCACCCACCGGTCTTTCTGATACAACTGTCAGCGCCCTCGGCAAAGGTTTTTTTGAAATGACTCTGGGTTCCAAAGCGGCTGCAGAAGCAGTATCGCCGCTGACCCATAAAGCTGCTGCAACCAGCATCATTCTGGGCTGGAGCGGCCTGTCGGTCCTGGCACAGGTAGCCGCAATGATCAGTGAAACAGATTTAAAAATGAAACTCTTTGTCCTCTGCAGGATTTTTCATGGTTGTACGGCCGGCCTGATCTGCACCTTTATGCTTAATTTGAGGCCGGTACTGACCTGGCTGGCAAAGCCGGCATCAGTCTTACCTGCTTCAGGGCCTGCCTTTTCCTGGTGGTTAAGCCTGTGCCTTAGCACCAGGCTCTGCCTGTATACACTGGCAGGCTGGCTGGCAGCAGCTCTTCTGGTATACTTGCTGCATACCTTTGCAGTCATCCGGATGCGTATATAGGCTGACCAATGAATGAAAAAACGCATGTCTTTAAAACATGCGCATGGTTTTCCCGGATGCGTTATTCTGCCGGGGCAGCCTCCTGTTCACTTTTGGGCGGGGTACGGAGTTCTTCCCTGGCATTTCTAATCTGACTCAGAATTTTTTCGACTGTATCTTCACTCTTGCCCAGAAGTTCATCAGCGTACTGGTAAGCACCGATTTTGATTTCCCGGGAAACGGCTTTAGCCTGTTCCATCACCTCTGAAGCCTGTTCCCTGGCCCTTTTAACCAACTCATCCTCACCAGCCATCCTGCTCAATTCTTCCCGGGCTTCGCCAATAATCCTTTTTGCTTCATTTCTGGCTTCCTCCATTATTCTTTCACGTTCCACAGCCACTGTCTTAGCCAGACGCATTTCCTCAGGGAGAGCGGTACGAATATGGTCAATCATATCAAGAATCAGGTCATCGTCAATCAGTATTTTACCGACTAACGGGACCTTGGTACTCTCTTCGACCAGTTCTTCCAACTCATTTAAGACATCCAGGATATCCATGTCCATTCCTCCCAATAACAATGTTTTACCTGAAACTACATTATATTTCAACCCGGGCAGGCAATTTCCCTTTTTATGGTGATAAGATTTTTTTAAGTTTTAACAATCCTGCCACAATTCTGCAAATCTTTCCTGCAAGGCTTTTTCCACTATGTCGGGAACAAAGTCACGGATACATCCTCCCAGTGAAGCCACTTCCTTGACAACACTTGAACTCAAAAAGGACCACTGGGCCTGTGACATCATAAATACAGTCTCAACATCAGGCTGCAGTTTTTTGTTTGTCAGGGCCATTTGAAACTCATTTTCAAAATCCGAAATTGCCCGCAGCCCCCTGATGATAGCCTGGGCTTTTTTCTCAGCAGCATAATTGACTGTTAACCCCTTAAAGCTGTCAACAGATACATTGCGATATGACTTGAGGGCTTCAGTAAGCAGTTCTACCCGCTCCTGAAGTGTAAACAGGGGGGTCTTGCCCGAATTTACGGAAACTGAAACAATCACATGATCAAACAGAGCAGCTGCCCTCTCAATAATATCGATATGCCCGTTTGTCACAGGGTCAAAACTGCCGGGATAAATAGCAAGTTTCATGATTTTCCACCTTTCTGTTAACCCTGCTCCTCCCTGTCGGATAACTCCCCGGATTCCATCCGGAAAAATGACAGCATCGTATCACCATACTTTTGCTGTCTAAACATCCGGAAACAGGAGATCCTTTCCGGCAGCAGATCCAACTTGCCGCTCTCGGTTATAATCAGCCCTCCGGACCGAAGTATCATATTACGGCAGATAAGGTCTATACTCTTCCGGATAAGTTCCCTGCCGTAAGGAGGGTCCAGATAAATTATATCAAACAACTCTTTTTTTCTTGTCAGCATCAATACTGCATTATCTGCATCTGTACAAAAAATTTCTGCCCTGCCGGACAAGCCGGTCAGTTCAAGGTTGTCCCTGATAATTTTAACTGCACGCGGATTTTTTTCGATAAATACAGCCTTATCAGCTCCGCGGCTGACAGCTTCAATGCCAATAGCACCGGTCCCTGCATAAAGGTCAAGAAACCGGCAGCCGGGAATCCTCTCACTGATTATATTGAAAAGGGATTCTTTTGTGCGGTCCATTGTAGGCCGGGTTTCCATACCCTTTAGTGATTTTAGCCTGCGCCCCTTGGCAGTACCGGTTATTACCCGCACCTGTTCCTGTCACCTCTCTGGCTGAATTTTGGCATATCCAAATTATAACACAATTCCACCTGAAAATCGATTTTATTATGTCACTATCAGGAGGATTTGGCAATAAATCTTTTCAATATCTGATTTGCCACTGAATTAATTATAAAAATTGTGATGATAAGAACTGTTGCAGTACCGAAAGCCTTCTCAGTGGCTTCCTTGGTGCCAACTTCCATGGCAACCAGGTAGAGGTGCATTGACATTGTCCTAGCCGGGTCAAATACGCTTTCAGGCAGTCTCAGGGAGCCGCCAAGGGTTAACATCAGGGCAGCGGTCTCGCCAATGACACGGCCTATGGAGAGGATAACACCGGTGATTATTCCCGGTAAGGCGCTGGGCAGGACGACCTTTTGGATAGTCTGCCACTTGGTAGCCCCCAGGGCCAGGCTGCCTTCCCGGTATGATACCGGTACGGTTTTCAATGCTTCTTCGGAAGTCCTTACCAATGTGGGCAGAATCATGGTCGCTCCCGTAAGGGCCCCTGATATAAGGGACCATCCGTGAGTAACAGGTTCCAGCAGGATCACAAAAAAGGCAAAACCAAACAGGCCAAACACAATTGACGGTATACCCGCAAGGGCTTCGGTACCGAACCTGATCAGCCTGGTGACCTTACCATCCCTGGTGTACTCGGTAAGGAAAATTGCTGCCCCGACACCGATTGGGGTAGCTATCAACAGGGTTAAGGCCGTAAAATATATCGTAGCCACAATTGTCGGGAAAATCCCACCCTTTGACCCCATCTTCCTGGGGTTTTCAGTCAGGAAATCCCAGCTAAGGACATGTAAACCTTCAAAGAGAACATAGCCAATAACGAGTATCAATATGGCTACAGTGGAAAAACCGGCAATCCACAGGGCTGTCTTGGCGATTTTCTGGCTGGTTTTAACTGATATCATGACTGGCCGGCCCCCCTTTTGCCAAGAAAACTGGCCACTGTATTTAAGACCATGATAATAACAAATAACACTATTCCGGTGGCAAACAATGCCTTGACGTGGTCACCGGCGGCATATCCCATTTCAATGGCAATATTTCCTGTAAGGGTACGGACAGGTGCAAAAATCGAATCAGGAATGGCAACTGTATTGCCCGCAACCATAATGACTGCCATCGTCTCCCCAAGAGCGCGCCCCATTCCCAGGACGACAGCGGCAATGATACCTGAACTGGCAGCCGGAATAATGACTTTGTAAATTGTCTGCCAGTCCGTTGCCCCCAGAGCAAGTGAGGCTTCCTTGTATTCATGGGGGACGGAACGGATGGCATCTTCCGATATATTAATCACCGTGGGCAAAATCATGATGGCAAGAATAATGGAAGCTGACAGCACACTGTACCCTCTTTGGTATTCAGGCCTTAGGATGTTAGCCAGATAAGTCCTTTCAATATGCATCAATAACTCATTGACTATAACCATGCCAAAGAGGCCGTATACAACTGAAGGAATACCGGCCAGAAGTTCCACAGCGGGCCTGACAAATTTACTTACCCGGGGAGGAGCAAATTCTGCCAGAAAAATTGCTGTAGCCACCCCAAGGGGCACACCCAGGATCAGAGCCCCGAAGGTAACCGCAAAGGTGCCCACGATCATGGGCAGAATCCCGAAAACGTCTTTGGTGGGATACCATTCTTTCCCCAGAAGAAAATCAATCAAACCAACTTTTTTAATTATGGGTAAACCTTCCGTAAAAATGAAACCCCCGATTAAAACTACTGTTATTACGGATATGAATGCACTGATTAAAAGGATTTTTTCATAGACTTTTTCCTTTGCCTTGTAATCCAATATACATCAACTCCAAACAGGATTAAGGCGGACAAAGTCCGCCCCTTTATTTCACAGGGATAAATTCTTCGGCAACGATCTGCTGGCCTTCTTCACTAAGTACAAAGTCAATAAATACTTTGGTGGCCGCATCAGGTTCCCCCTTGGTCAGATAGAGGAAAGGCCTGGAAATCTTATATGAACCGTTAATTACTGTCTCAGCCGAAGCTTCAACTCCGTCAACTTTTACTGCCTTAACAGCACTGTCAACTGAACCCAGGGAAATAAACCCAACAGCATTGGGATCACTGATGACACCTTTTTTTATGGCACCGGTAGAGTTCTGGATTATGGCATTGGCATCAAATTTGGCATCACCGCCCAGTACTATTTCCTCAAAGGCGCCTCTGGTACCGGAACCGGCCTCCCGCACAATTACCGTAATCGGCTTGTTTTCTCCGCCAACTTCATTCCAGTTTTTAATTTCACCGGTAAATATCTTTTTAACCTGTTCCAGGGTAAGATCAGTCACATTGTTTTCTGTGTTTACAACTACAGCGATACCGTCCCTGGCAATAACTGTCTCTGTCAGGCCATATTCTTTTTCCTCGCCGTTCAGTTCCCGGGAAGAAGCACCGAGATTAGCTGTGCCTGAATTTGCCGCTTCGACTCCGGCGCTTGACCCGCCACCCTGTACGTTGACTGTCACATCAGAATACTGTTCTTCAAAAGCAGCTACCAGTTCCTCTGAAAGAGGCTGTACCGATGTGGAACCGGCAACTTTGACCGTTCCACTGACACCTGATGCATTTTCACCATTCTTTTCTTCCGGACCGCCGCACCCTGCAGCAACCGCTGCTGCCAGTACCAGTACCAGCAGTACCGCCAGTTTTGACTTTTTAAAAGTCAGCATCTTTGTTAATCTCCTCCCTTTATTCCACAGTTTTGTTTGTGGTTGTCTGACTACCCACAATTGTGATTATAGATGATTAATGTAAAGATGCAATTGATACCATGTTAAGATTATGTTAAGCCCTGTAAATTTTTTATTTTAATTCTGATGAAACCAGGACAGCCGCGCCGGCAAGCGGAGCTTCCTCATCACCAGTTTCTGCAGGCAGGATGTCAGGCATGTTCTTGCCTGCATGCCTGTGCCATGACAGGTTGACCCTTCTCCAGTACTCCTCATTTTCCGGTCCCCCGAGGCCATGAAACACAATCACACCCGGATTCATTTCCCCGGTAAGCCTGCGTAGTTCCGGGAACAGTGTCCTGTCCCAGTCTTTTACACTCCCGCAATCCCCGCAGCCACATGCCAGGAATTCGGGGCCTTCCCGGAGCAGCCTGCCATTCCGGATAATCCGTACCTCCGAAGGTTTCCCGAAATACACCGTAACTGTATCTTTATGGCCCCATCCGGCACCGTGTTTCATTTCCGCCAATGCAATCACACTGTAGAGGTTGTCCACAAAAACCGGTTTTTCCAAAGCCCGCTCTGCCATTGCAGCAACCGGCACATTCTGCCAGCTGACTGCCGGAGCAGCCACGACCACGCCGTTTGGGAAATCTACCCGCCCGTTAATGGTAATACCTATCCCGGCGACATTTTCATAATTTGAACCGCGGTATTTAACCAGGTGCCTGACACCCGCAGACAACCTTGTCACAACATAACCGGGGTCATGGTTGTCCAGGACTTCCTGCCAAAAGTGCAGATAATGGCCCCTGAAATCAAACATCCCTACCTTCACCGAATTGGCTTCAATATAAACACCCATAGTATATCTCATGACCTATTCACTCCTTATACATGATTCGCTGACCGGGCCGTTCTAATACATATTACCATTTTCACACATTTTTTTGTATTACCAAAATTTCCGCTCCAGGAAGGATTCCTGTGATAAAACTAGAATTTTTGACTTAATTCGAAAACATACTTAAAATGTTTAATTTTAAAAGGAGCATCTGATATGAAAGAAAAGAAGTTTTTAGGCAGTACTGAAATAGTCGGTCATCAGAAACGTTTTGACCAGCGCAATGTCGCCTTTACCAGGCTGGGTATGGGACTTCTGGGTGAAGATGTCAAAAACCGCTGGATGAGTGAATCTCCCGACCCCTTCTGGCGCATGCTGTATGCTTATACCAGAAAGGAGAACAGCATTGTCTGGCACCTCCGCCGTGCAGTTAACGGTCCCGTTAAGCCGGAAAAGGCGGAGTTGGGTACCCCCCGTGATGCCAGTGAGAAAATTAAGGCAGCAGCCAGGTTCTTTGGGGCTTCCATGGCGGGAATCACTCTGCTGGACCAGGCCTACGTATATTCTCACCGCGGCCGGAACACCGACCTGGAGGACGGCACCTTTGGCGAGGAGATAGTAAATAATCATAAATATGCTATTGTGATAGGTTATGTAATGGATTATGACCGCATCGAAAAATCCAATAGCTATGAGTCTGATGCCGAAACCGGAAGGGCGTATGCGGAGGCAGCCAAAATTGCAGTGATGCTTGCAGAGTTTATTCGGGAACTGGGCTATCCGGCCCTGGCCCATCATTTCAGGCAGGAAGAAGTGCTGCATGTGCCGCTGGCTGTGGCTGCCGGCCTGGGAGAACTGGGCCGCAACGGTTACGTTATCTCCCCTGTTTATGGACCCCGGTTCAGGACAGGTGTGGTCACCACAGACCTTCCTATGGAAATTGACCAGCCTGTAAACAATCATATACAGGACTTTTGCAACTACTGTGCCCTCTGTTCCCAGCTCTGTCCCGCAGATGCCATTCCCGACGGTGAAAAGACCGTTGTCAGGGGTGTCAGTAAATGGCAGCTTAATGCCGATGCCTGCATAAAATACTGGGCTTCAGACCCCAACAACAACCTGGCCTGTGCCCTTTGTATGAAGTACTGCCCGTATAACACCCGGTAGGTTTTAAAAGTGCACATTAAAATGCTTTACTGTTAATTTTTTGACAAAAAGTTAGGGACCATGCCCATAAGTAATTTACTTATAAGACGGTCCCCTTTTTAGATCCTTTTAAAAGCTATTTTGTAAACTTATCTGCCACTTTGGTAGCTCCATAAGAATAGGGTTTTACCTTTGCTGCAAAACCACTCATGTTAATCATCTGTACAACCTGCTGGATTAATTCCCTGGTTCTGCCTTTTTCTCCGATGTCAACATGAATTTCAATTGTCAGCTCAGGGTGTATGTTTGACAGGTATCCAATAATCTTACCCGCCATTTCCAGGCTGCGGGTTGCTTCCTCAAAAATACGGTGCCTCAGTGTAAAAGGCGTTTTATCATAAGTACGCCGGTAATAAAACCTGGCCCCCTTCCCTTCCCGGTGGACTATGACAGCTGTTACAAAGCACGTCTCCTTCCCGGGCTGGGAGTCAGTCCCTATAATGAGGCGATACCTGTCTTTAGGATTTTTTTTGACAAACTGACCGATATCTTCACACATCTCGCCAGTATTTACTTTTCCTTTGGATGGGCTGATAAAATACATGTTCATACACCTCTCTTTTTATTATATCAAACACCTGTCAATACCGATACCTGAAAAAACCTGCCATTGTGACAAAAAGTGCAATTTAATGTTTAATTGACACGAGGTATTCTTTACTTTTTATTTCAGTTGTAATATGATAGAAAAGATAGAATCAGGGATGAAAATTAAACAGAAACTTTGTCATGGAGGCCTGAAATGTCCGGTTTTAACAATAATCATGTTATCTGCATATCCTCAGTTGACTGGGATCCTATCTGGACCCGGAAACAGCAGGTAATGTCCCGTCTGCCGGATACCAACATAATTCTCTATGTGGAACCTCCCATTACGCTGCTTTCCCCCTTTAAGGATCCCGGTATGTGGAAAAAGTGGCGGATGTGGTTTCAGGGAATACGCAGGCTAAATAACAATATATTCCTGTATTCTCCCCCGGTGGTCCTGCCCTTTGGTAATAAATGCCGTCTTATTAACCGGGTAAATCAGTGGTGGATCTCCCTTTTCCTGAAAAAAGCCATCAGATCTCTTAATCTTCGCAGGCCGATAATCTGGACATATATGCCAAACTCGGCTGACCTGCTCAACCGCCTGGAAGATTATGAAATGCTGATATATGACTGTGTTGATGAACACTCTGAATATAGCGGAATTATCAATAAGGCAGTTATGACTGAAATGGAAAAAGACCTGATGGCCCGGTGTGATATTGTGTTCGTTACTGCCAGGGGTTTGTATGAAGCCAAAAAAGGCTTTGCTGAAACAATATATTTTCTTCCCAATGCAGCAAATGTGGGACATTTCATGAAGGCCCAGGACCCGGATACACCTATTCCCGTTGAAATAGCTGCACTCCCCCGTCCTGTGGTCGGTTTTGTCGGGGTTATTCAGGACTGGATTGACCTTGGCCTGATCAGAGAGGCAGCCGCATCTCATCCGGAATGGTCATTTGCCATGATTGGCCCGGTTGGTCCCGGAATTGATGTTTCGGCACTGAAAGCCATGCCCAATGTACACTTTCTGGGCCGCAAAGATGTCTCTGACCTCCCGGGTTATATAAAAGGGTTTGATGTCTGTATTAACCCTTTTAAGATTAATGAACTGACTGATAAGGTAAGCCCGCTGAAGTTTTATGAATACCTTGCCTCAGGAAAGCCGATCGTCTCTATAGATATGCCAGGTGTATCCGATTTTGCCGATGTTGTTGAAATTGCCGGCAATTCTGATGAATTTATCAGTGGAATTGAACGTGCCCTTTCTCACGAAACTCCTGAGAAACTCCGGAAACGGCTGGAAAGGGCCCGGGAAAATTCATGGGAAAGCCGGGTTGAATTTATGACAGACAAAATAATGGAAAAACAAAGGAGGAAATTATAGTGTCAAACAGGCACCTTGACCCCTCAGGGGTAAAAGTGGCCATATTTGGCCTTGGTTTTGTAGGTCTGCCTCTTGCCCTCAGCTATGCAATGCGTGGCTGCAGTGTTACCGGAGTGGATGTTGACTCTCATCTGGTAGGACAATTAAATAATGGGATTACCCACCACCTGGAAAAGTACCATGATACTCCCATCCAGAAAATTCTTGAAGATGAACTGAGGTCAGGCAGATTCAGGGCTACCACAGATTCCGGGGAAGCTCTGGCAAACTGCAATTACTTCATTATGACTGTCGGCATTCCGGTGGTCAACAACCAACATGATTTCAGTCATGTTGAGTCATGTTCCCGGACAATTGCCTCAGGTCTTAAAAAGGGTGACCTGGTGCTTGTCAGAAGTACTCTTGTCCCCGGAATGACCCGTAATTTTGTAAAACCGATTCTGGAGGAATCAGGCGTTAGGGCCGGAGAAGATTTTTACCTGGCATATTCCTCTGAGCGCATAGCTGAAGGAAAGGCCTTTGATGAGTTTGAAAACATGCCAACCCTTGTCAGCGGGTTAAATGAAGCCAGCCGTGAAAAGGCACGCCAGCTTATGAGCATAGTTACCAAGGCTGAACTTCACCTGGCAAGTTCAATTGAAGCAGTGGAATCTGCCAAGGTTATGGAAAATATCTCCCGTGACGTAAATATCGCTATGGTCAATGAGTTTGCCCGTTTTTGTGAGGCAATTGGTATCGACATTTTTGAAGTCATAAAACTGGCAAACACCCATAAAAGAGTCAAACTTCTCATACCAGGCCCCGGTGTGGGTGGATACTGCATCCCAAATGCCCTGCACTACCTTACGCCAAAGGCTGATGAACTGGGTGTGCCTTTAAAACTTCTGAGAACAGCCCGTAAAATAAATGAGGATGTACCTGCATTTGTTGTTAGTATGGTGACCAAAAACCTGCCCGTTGCCCCTAAGGATGCCAAAGTCGCTGTACTGGGCCTGGCTATGAAAGACTATTCCAGTGATGACAGGCTGAGTCCTGCTCTGGAAGTAATCAAGCTCCTGGAAATGTCAGGGATTGAAGTGGCTGCCTTTGATCCGGCTGTACCCACTGAACACGGTTTTAAGGTAAACTCTCTGGATGATGCGGTCCGGGACGCCCATGCCATCCTGGTTCTGGCAAAACAAAACGGGATAGGCTATTCCAATTACCGGTTATTTAAGAGTTTAATGAGCCGGGACGGCACACCGGTAATTATTGACACCAAAAACCTCTATGACAGGGCTGAAGTCGAAGAACACGGTTTCATATTTGATTCAATTTAATTAATTCAAGATTCCCCTGAAGGGGCTGGCTTAACTGAACTGATGAGCTAGTCCCTTTTTCTGTAGGTTAAAGTTTGATAACACAAAACGAAAAAACATTATATACAATATCTTCACCTGCATAATTTTCGCCATTTTGGTTATTTTAAACTCATGATAGTTTGTCACAATTCACAGTGTTTAGGGGGGTAAAAGTGGGAAAAAGAGAATTATACACCAGCATGGGTCTCGGAATAGATATGGCCCTTGAGGCCCACGATATAGTTAGGGGAGACACAGGCCAGGAAATTCCGGGAGTCCGGATGGACAAAAAAACTTATCCAAATGCCGAGGTTTCCATTATAGGCATTATGGATAAGTCTGCAGAAGCTATGATGGGTAAGCCTGTCGGTACATATATTACAATTGATGCCCCGGAAATCAGGCAGAATAACAAGCAGGTCCACAACGAAATTGCCGAAGTACTGGCAGAACAACTGAGTTCAATGCTGAAAATCGGACCGGATGACAGTGTCCTGCTGGTCGGGCTTGGCAACTGGAATGCAACACCAGATGCCCTGGGTCCGCGGGTAATTAACTATACCCTGGTCACCAGACACCTGAAAAAATATGCTCCCCAGGACTTAAGCGGGGGCCTGCGCTCAGTCAGTGCTCTGGCACCGGGGGTCCTCGGGATTACCGGGATAGAAACCGCCGAAATAATCAGGGGAGTCGTAGAAAAAACTCAGCCTAACCTGATTATTGCTATTGATGCCCTGGCAGCTCAAAACACTGAGCGAATTGCAACTTCAATCCAGTTAGCAGATACGGGGATAGCCCCCGGCTCCGGAATTGGCAACCAGAGAATGGGAATCAACAGGGAAACTATGGGGGTTCCGGTTATTGCCATCGGAGTTCCTACTGTGGTTAATGCAGCAGTAATCGCTCAGGGTACCCTGGACAGATTCCTGCAGCAGTTGGCTAATAACCCTGCTCTTGGACAAAATGCAGGTTCATTTAACCCCATTATTCTGGAAAATATAATTAAAGAAGTACTGGGACCATACAAGACAAACCTGATGGTTACACCAAAAGAAATAGATGACTTAATTGAAGCAATAGGTAAAATAATCTCAGGCGGAATATCTATCGCCTTGCATCCATCTGTCGACCCAGAGGAGTTTCACATGTATCTTCACTAGCACTTAACTACTAGTACTTAACTAATAATATAAATTAGTTGACTAAAAGGTAAGCAGGCCCTAAAGACCTGCTTACCCAATCTATATTAGAACTGGGGTTTTTGTTGTCCGGCCAGAGACTGCTCATAGGCTTCAATCATTCTTTTAACCATATGACCACCGACAGCGCCGCAATCTCTGGACGAAATATGGCCCCAGTAACCACCCTGAATCTGGTTGGAAACACCAACCTCATTGGCCATTTCGTACTTGAAATTGTACATGGCCTGGGAAGCCTCAGGGACTACCAGTTTGTTTCTCTTTTGGCCTTGACCCATTAGTGTGAATCCCTCCTCTCTTTACCTGTTTTGTTATCGGATTGGGACGGGTTAAGCTTTTCCTGCCAGTGACTGTTCATAAGCTTCAATCATTCTCTTAACCATTTGTCCACCGACAGCGCCGCAGTCTCTTGAAGAAATGTGTCCCCAGTAGCCACCCTGAATCTGGTTGGAAACACCAACTTCATTGGCCATTTCATACTTAAACTGGTACATTGCCTGTTGAGCCTGAGGTACTACCAGTTTGTTGCTTTTTTGACCACTACCCATGCTTTTTTCACCTCCTCTCTGATGCTAGTGTTAGTATAAGCTCTCATTAAGAGTGCTATACTAGAAATGATTAACTGGCAATTCTGCAGTTATAATGAAAATTTAAATTCGAGATTAAATTTATAATAAAATCACAATTAGATATCATCTTTTAGTCTTCTAACTCAGTTAAATATCATCTTTTGATTCAATTTCTTTTTCCTCAAATACCCTGTCTGTAAAACCTTCATCTACCTCAAGGTTTTGGTCCAGGGACAAGGGTTGCAGCTTTTCCCGATTCTTCATGTTAATATTTGCGTTTTGATTGAATTTATTGTTTTTATACAGTTTTGTCACCTCCCATTAAGTAGTATCGTCTGTATAACTTTATTCATACTGTGTAATTAATGGTTTATTTAACATCAATAATTTTTCTGTTTGTCACATGTTTATAAATTTGATTTTTCGTATTGGGTATACTAAAATACGGAAAGGAAGTGAAAGTAAAGTGGTTTCATTAACCATAGACGGGAAAGAAATAAGTGTCAAACCAGGAACAACAATTCTGGAAGCAGCCAGGAGTGCCGGTATTTACATACCCACACTGTGTTATTTGAAAGAACTAAATGTTACAGGTGCATGCCGTGTCTGCCTGGTAGAAATAGAAGGGGCAAAGATGCTACAGCCTTCATGTGCCATACCAGCTGCCCAGGGAATGAATGTGAGCACCCATTCCCCCAGGGTTATCAAAGCAAGAAAAATGGTCCTTGAACTTTATTTGTCAAATCACCCCTTTGACTGCCTGACATGTGTGAGAAACCAGGCATGTGAACTCCAGTCCCTGGCGGAAAGATACCATATAACAAACCTCCTGGTTAAAGGTGAAAGAAAAAAACCGCCAAAAGATGACCAGTCACCTGCCATGGTAAGGGAACCCAGCAAGTGCATCGTCTGCCGACGGTGTGTCAGGGTTTGTAAAGATGTCCAGGAAATCGGTATATACCAGATAGTTGAAAGGGGTTTTGATGCAGTCGCCTCACCTGCATTTAAAAAGAGTCTGGCAGAGACACCCTGCATATACTGCGGGCAGTGTCTGCTCCTATGCCCGACTGCCGCCATCCATGAGCGGGAAGATCAGGAAAAGGTTTGGGAAGCCCTCAATGACCCCAATAAACATGTCATCATCCAGACAGCCCCGTCAATAAGGGCAACCATAGGTGAAGCCTTCGGTATGCCCATAGGTTCCCTGGTGACGGGAAAAATGGTTGCTGCCATAAAAAGGCTGGGCTTTGACAAGGTTTTTGATGATTGCTTTGGCGCTGATGTGGTTGTAATGGAAGAAGGACATGAACTGATGCACCGCCTGCAAAATGGAGGCCCCCTGCCACAGTTTACTTCATGCTGTCCGGGTTGGCTGCGCTTATGCCTGTTGTTTTATCCTGAACTGATTCCGCATCTTTCCAGTGTCAAATCCCCGCAACAGTTGTTTGGTGCGCTTGTAAAGACATATTATGCCCAAAAAGCAGGCATTGACCCCAAATCCATTTTCAGTGTCTCAGTAATGCCCTGTGTGGCCAAAAAATGGGAAGCAGTCAGAGAAGAAGGTACCAGAGCGAGCGGCGGGCAGGACGTGGATGTGGTCCTGACAACCCGGGAACTGGCACATATGCTGCGGACTGCGGGCATAAATCTTGCTGACATGCCCGAAGAAGAATATGACAACCCCATGGGTTATGCCTCAGGAGCCGGGGTTATTTTCGGTTCAGGAGGCGGAGTTTTGGAAGCAACCCTGAGGACGGTGTACGAAAAAATGACCGGTAAACCCTTAGAAACCGTGCCATTACGGGAAGTAATGTCATTTGAAAAAGTCCAGGAAGCAGAGATAGACCTGGGAGACCGGCAAATCCGTTGTGCCGTGGCCAGGACCACCGGTGAGGCCCGCAGGCTTATTGACAGGGTAAAATCAGGTGAACTGCAGTATGATTTTATAGAAATAATGGCATGTCCCGGCGGTTGTGTCGGAGGCGGCGGACAACCGGTTTATCCGGGACTGGATACATGGGACGGCCAGATGGAACAGCGTTATAAACGGGGTGAAGCCCTTTTTCAACAGGATAGGCTGAAAAAAATCAGGAAGTCCCATGAAAACCCATATATTAAAATGCTTTACAAGGAATTTCTGGGTGAACCCCTGAGCAGGCGTTCCCGGCAGCTGCTGCATACCCCGTACACAGAAATACCCCTGTATGATTTACAGGGGTCAGCCAGGAGTACGGACTGAGGCCAGACTTAACATTTTTGGAATTTTAATATCTCACCGGTTCAAAAATTATGTGCCAGACCTTTGTTTCCTCATTTACCTCATTTGGGGTCTTTTTGACCAGAGCCGCCTTGAAGCTTTCAAGAGTGGGGTAACCGGCAGAAATGGCATCAAAGTGCAGGATCTGGGAGAAATTGTGACGATGAATTGCCAGTATTTTAACATAGGCAAAAGGAATTATATCTGTTTCAGTAACACAACTGCAGATATCTCCCTCAATAAACATCGGTCTGGTAAATTCATATATATCTGTAAGCTTATTGCTCTTAACCTTTTCCGCCTCTTCAGGAGTAAAAACAAGAGTCTTTTCGGGCATTCCAAAAACTCCCTTCGCATCACACCCAATTAACTGGTGCTGAAATAATTATCTGCACCCCGGAACCGGGCTATTACCTTTTCCCTAAGCCTGATGTTTTCCGGATACTGTAAGTTGGGGTCCCGGTCCAGTATCTCCAAAGCTTCCTTTCTGGCAACCCTGAGGATTTTAATATCCCTGATAATATCGGCAATCTTCAGGTCAGGCAGCCCTGACTGCCTGGTGCCGAAAAATTCTCCGGGACCCCTCAGTTTCAGGTCCTCCTCAGCTATCAAAAAACCGTCATTTGTCTGGGACATGATTTTCATCCGTGCCCGGCCCTCATCAGTCGCGGGATTTGCCACCAGGATACAGTAAGACCGGTACTGTCCTCTGCCGACACGGCCCCTCAGCTGGTGAAGCTGTGCCAGACCGAACCGGTCGGCATTCTCAATAACCATTAATGTAGCATTGGGTACATTAATTCCCACTTCAATAACAGTGGTGGCTACCAGAAGGTCAATTGTCCCGTTTTTAAAAGCCTTCATGACCAGGTCCTTGGCATCCTGTTTTAGCCTCCCATGCACCAGACCAATGTGGAGGTCGGGAAAAATTTGTGACTGCAGCAGTTCTGCCAGTTCAAGAGCGGCTGTGATATCTATTTTCTCCGACTCCTCTACCAGGGGGCACACATAATATACCTGCCTTCCCTGGCTGACCTGTTGCCTGATGAAATTATACACCCTTTGTTTTTCAGCATCTGAAACCCAATAGGTTTTTATCTCATGGCGTCCGGGAGGAAGCTCATCAATAACTGAAATATCCAGGTCACCGTAAACCGTAAGGGCCAGAGTACGCGGAATCGGTGTCGCGGTCATTACCAGGATGTCAGGGTTCTCACCCTTGTCCCTCAGCCTGGCCCTCTGTTTTACACCAAACCGGTGCTGTTCATCAGTCACAGCAAGTCCCAGTTTCTGAAACCTTACCTCCTCCTGGATAAGGGCATGGGTGCCCACCACAACATCAATTCTGCCTTCTTCGATACTGTGCAGGATATCTTCTTTTTCCCTTCTGGCCATGCTGCCTGTTAACAAGGCTACCTGCACTCCCAAAGGGCTCAGCAATTCTGTTAGGCCTTCGGCGTGCTGAGCCGCAAGGATCTCAGTGGGTGCCATCATTACACCCTGATAGCCGCTTTCAACAGTCTTCGCCAGTGCGGCAGCAGCTAACACAGTCTTTCCTGACCCCACATCACCCTGGATAAGCCTGTTCATAGTAGTCTTGTTTTCCATGTCACGATATATTTCTTCCAGCACCCTTTTCTGAGCGCCTGTCAGCTTGAAAGGCAGTCTCTTCATAAGCCCGTCGGTCAGGGGACCATTTTTTTTATGGCAGATTCCTGCTGTCTTCCCCTCCCTCACCTTAAGCATGCAAATACCGGTCTGTAACACGAACAGTTCCTCAAAAACAAGTCTTCTCCTTGCTTTTCGGGTATCATCCGGGTTATTGGGGAAATGGATACTGTATAAGGCCTTGTCAAGCGGCATCAGGTCATATTTGTCCAGGACCTCAGGCGGCAGAAATTCCCTGATGCCATTCAGAAATTCATCAAGAGCAGATTTAATAACTGACCGCAGCACCCTGGGCGGCAGACCTTCAGTTGCCGGATAAACAGGCACAATCCTGGCGCCGTGTAACGGTTCCTGGTCATCAATAACTTCGTAGTCGGAAACAGTAAGCTGGATATTGCCATATTTCCGGTCTGCCTTGCCGGTAATAATAATTCTTGCCCCTTTATTTACCTGTTTTTTTATAAAAGGCTGATTGAACCAGACAGCAAAAGCAGTTGCAGTTCCATCACTGACAGCAGCCTTGGTAATGGTCATTCCCCGCCTGGGGCGGATATCCCTGATACCGGTAACTGTGCCGGATATCGTTCCTGTTTCACCTTCCCGGAGCTGGCATATTTCTTTTAGCAGACTCCGGTCTTCATATTTTCTGGGAAAATGATACAAGAGATCTTCTATGGTATAAATCCCAAGCCTGTTCAGCAGTCTGACTCTTTTTGGGCCAACTCCCTTCAAAGACTGCAGGGCGGCTGTAATTTTGCCACTATCCTTCGGCGTTTTGTAAAGCCTGTCCATTTTACAAGCACCAACTTCTTTAACACGTGTTTGGGGAAGCAGGGTGAATTAAACAGGACAAACAGCCATTCCGATTATCTCCGGTCCTGTGTGTGACATGATAACCGGACCCAGTTTTGCAATTACCGGAGCCTGACAGTTCAGGCCAGGTATCACCTTTTCCCTGAGCCGCATCAGGTTCGCATAACTGTCACCATAAACCAGAGAACAATTGTATTTTTTTGACTTATCTGTCTTTTCCCTGACTAATTCGGCTATCCGTTCCATGGCCCTTCCTTCACCCCTGACCTTTTCCAGGGGAACTACCATTCCGTCATTTAGGGTCAGGATCGGTTTTATTTTCAGAAGGCTCCCCAGAAAGGAATTTGCCTTACCGATCCGCCCGCCTTTTTCAAGGTATTCCAGAGTCTCCACCATAAAAATAAGGAAACTCTTATCAACTTTTTCACTGACAATATCCAGGACCTGTCGAACTCCGGCACCTTCCCTTGCAGCCCTGGCAGCCGCAAGGACAATAAGCCCCAGTCCCATACTGGCAGATCCGGAGTCAACAACATACACACTGCGTGAATCCACCATTGCCCGGGCTGTTATGGCTGATTGTACGGTACCGCTGAGATGTGATGAAAGATGAATGGATATAACATTGTCACCCCTGGCTGTCAGCTGTTCATATATTGCCACAAACTCACCCGGGGATGGCTGGGAAGTTACCGGAAGCCTGTCTTCCGTGCGCAGCCTGGCAATAAACTGGTCTGCAGTGATATCAATGCCGTCGCGATAGACATCCTTACCAAAGCTGACTTTCAAAGGCACTACCGTTATATCAAGCGCTTCCGTCAAATCCTGCGGAAGGTCGGCAGTACTGTCGGTGACGATTCTGATATTACCCATTTCAAAACCCTCTTTTCAAGGTATTGGCTCTGAGGTAAAGAATCCTATTCAACAGATATTATATAATAATACAGTGGCTGTCCTCCCCGGTGCAGCTCAAATTCAATCCGGGGAAACTGTTCCTCAAGCATCCCCAGCACCTTTTCAGCATCCTCCCTGGTCACCTGATCCCCATAATACAGGGCACAAACCTCTTCATCATCAGTTATCATAATTTCCAAAAGAGCAGACACTGTTTCGGGGATGTCTTTTCCGGAAATAACAATTTTATCTTCTGCCAAACCAATAATACTTCCCTCTTTCACTTGCGTCCCGTTAAAGCTTGTATCCCTTACAGCATATGTTATTTCACCTGTCTTCACATTCTGCAGGGTTTCACACATCTGCCCGGCATTTGCTTCAATACCCATCTCCGGAGAAACCGCCAGGAGAGCAGAAATACCCTGTGGAATTGTTTTGGTAGGTATGACTTCAATTCTTCTGTCTGTCAGGTGTTTCACCTGTCCGGCTGTCATAATGATGTTCCTGTTATTTGGCAGTATAAAGACTGTATCGGCATTGACCTGCTCAACCGCGTCCTTCAGTTCCTGTGTGCTGGGGTTCATTGTCTGCCCCCCATATACAACCACATCTGCTCCCAGGCTTTCCATAATGCTTTTGATCCCTTCACCAAATGCAACAGAAACGATACCAAAGGTCTTTTTTTCTCCCTGCCCTGTCTGTTTATCCTGTAAAGCTGTTTCTACCTGTTCGTTCATGTTGGTTACAGCAATCCTGGTGAGAGAACCAAATTTAAGACATGCCTCAAGGACTTCACCGGGATGATTGCTATGAATGTGTACCTTGGTCAGGCCATCACTGTCAACCACTATCAGGCTGTCACCCAGGTTTTCAAGGAGGTCACTGAGCAGATCTGAATCTGCCGATTTTGTCCTGATAAGGACCTCTGTGCAGTAAGGAAAAATAAGGTTCCCTTCCGGGTGGACCTGGTCTTTTTTGTCCGGCTCGGTACCAGGTACCGGTTTTCCGGAAGATACCGGGTATTCTCCGCCAAGAGACAGGTAAAAACCCCTTAATATGACCAGCCACCCCATACCTCCTGCATCAACAACTCCGGCTTCTTTCAGGGCCGGCAGCAAATCAGGAGTCCTGTTTAGAGTCGCCTCAGCAATAGAACAGGCTTTGTCAAGAATTCCCGCAACAGGCGCATTATACCCGGCAGCCCTGACCGCCTCAGCCGCTGCTTCCCGGGCCACAGTCAATATAGTACCCTCAACAGGTTTCATAACAGCTCTGAAGGCAACTCTCACTCCTTCACCAAGGGCCTGTGCAAATTCCTCCCCGGTGGCATTTTCTTTTCCCTTTAGTCCCAGGGCAAAGCCTCTCAACAATTGGGAAAGTATTACTCCCGAATTACCCCTGGCCCCCATCAAAGCACCCCTGGCAGCAGCCTCGGCAACCTCGTCAGTGGATGGACTGCTGCCGGCTTTAGCAGCTTCTTCAACAGCGGCAGCCAGTGTCAGGTACATGTTGGTGCCTGTATCACCGTCAGGAACAGGAAAAACATTCAGGGAATCAATAGTTTTATATTTATCTTCCAGACACAGCAATGCTGAATCCAGCATGGCCTTTAAATGATGGCCATTCAAACAATCAATTTCCACTTATGTACCTCCCCTGAAGCTGACATTCAAGTATTCAGTCTAACACCCTGAACATTGATATTAATTTTCTTGACAACCAGTCCTGTTTGATTTTCCACACTGTATTTAACACGTTCAATAACATTTTTGGCAACTTCGGCAATATTTACACCATAACCCACAACTATATAAAGGTTGAGGGTCACCTCACGGCCGTCAATGGAAACCTCTACCCCTTTTTTGATATCCTCTTTTCCAAGTATCTGGTAGATTCCGTCCTTTAGTTTCCTGGATGCCATGCCAACCAGTCCGTAGCACTCTACTGCGGTGACACCCGCAATGGTTGCAATAACTTCTTCGGATATATTAACTGCTCCTATATCACTGTGATTACTCAAAATAACCAACTCCCTTCAGGCAGTTTTTAGCGAAAAAAGATGAGGTCCCCCCTCATCTTTATTTGTCTGCCAAAAAACCCACGCAGCAGACTTAAGACTTGTCTGCCAGTGAATTCAGGTCCTTCAGCAGGACATCAATATCAATACCATGCATGTTGGCGCCGGCCTCAATAGATTCCTGCACAGCGCCCATACAGCTTAAACAGGCCATGCCGTGCTGTCTGAAAATTTCTTTCGCCTTGGGGTGAGCTTGCAGGGCCTCAAGTATAGACATTTCCTTTCTAAACATACCTTGCCCTCCTTTTTAAACACATTCATTCCCTATATATTATATTTATTTATTCAGTTATCTTTTATTTACATTTTCTATAAAACCCGGTGTAAATCCTTCTTTACTAATTATTTAGGAATTAATAATTTCTCTGCACTTGCATAAAATCCATTTATTTGTTACAATAGAAAAGCTATGAATTCATGAAGGAGGTGGATCTCCGTGGCTAAATGTGAAATCTGCGGTAAAGGAGTAAAAACCGGAATCAAGCTCAGTCACTCCCATATCCGTACCAAAAGAACATGGTCACCAAACATTCAAAGAGTGCGCGCCCTGGTTAACGGGACTCCTACCAGGATAAACGTATGTACAAGGTGCCTCCGTTCCGGAAAAGTTACCAGGGCAGTATAGCTATCCACTGAAGTATTGTTGTACACGGTAATATAGAATATATAAAAGGACAAATTGGTTCTAAGCTGTAAGCCACTCACAAGTGGCTTTTAGTTTTTTGCAGAAGTACTTCCTTTTGGGGAAGTACTTCATTTTTTTAGCTTTTTGCCTCTTCAAGAAGTTTCTCCATCTCATGTTTTTCAAAATAGTACGTCTCATTACAAAAATGGCACCGTATTTCGGCCCTTTTCCGGCTTTGAATGATTTCCCGTATTTCTTTTTCTCCCATACCAATAAGTACCTGTTCAATTTTTTCCCTGGAACACCGGCACAGGAAACCGACAGGCCTCCTGTCCAGCTCCACAAAATCCTGTTCTCCCAGGAGCATCTTTAAAATGTCTTCAGGGGCGGCCCCTTCATTAATAAGGGAACTGATGCTGGGTAAAGACAGGGCCCGTTCCTCAAGAGCAGCCAGTTCATCTGCCCCGGCTCCTGGAAAGGCCTGGACAAGGTAACCTCCAGCAGCTCTGACGGTTGTATCTGTATCTACCAGCACTCCCAGCGCCACTGCAGAAGGTGTTTGCTCTGACTTGGCATAGTAGTATGCAATATCTTCACCTATCTCTCCTGATACAATTGGGACACTGCCTGTATAGGGGTCTTTCAGGCCCATGTTTTTAGTTACATATAACTCACCGTTTTCCCCGACCAGCCTGCCTACATCCAGCTTTCCGTCCCGGGACGGCAGGTCTGCCTTGGGATTTTGAGCATAACCCCTGACATTCCCGGCAGAATCTGAAGTAACCACCAGTACTCCGATGGGGCCGTCACCGATTATCCTTATTGTCAGGAGGTCGTCTCCCTTGAGATTGGCAGACATGAGCACACCCGCCGTCAGCGCCCGCCCCAGCGCCGCAGATGCTGTAGGTGAAGTGCCGTGCCTCCTCCTTGCTTCCTCAGCAATTCCTGTGGTTACAGCAGCATAAGCCCTGAAATAATCCTTTTTGTCAGTTCCTACCACAAGATAATCACTCATTAAAATCCTCCTGCTTTAAAGAATTTCATATCACTGTTTTTTTGATAGTATTACCACTCTCAAGAGCAATCAATAATATTTCATCATCCTGCCAGACCGCTGCAGTTGGCCCGGCATCGCTTTTTGGCAGTGCACAGCTTCCGGGGTTCAGGTATATGCCGGAAGTATCCTTTTCCAGCAGTGGTACATGGGTGTGACCGCTTATAAAAATATCTGCCCTGAAGGTTTCTGCCAAACCCGCTATCCCTTTTTCGCCCAGGTCCTGACCGTGAGTTACCAGTACTGATTTACCGTTTATATATGCCAACACGTAAGGCGCCTGTACCGGATAGTTAATCAGCAGTCCGTCAATTTCAGCATCACAGTTCCCGCGGGAAATCAGTACCGGTACCCCTGACTCGTTGATAAGTCCGGCCAGCCTCTGGGGGTCATATCCCTCAGGAAGCTGATTTCGCGGCCCGTGATAAAGTAAATCACCTGCATGGATCAACAAGTCACACTTCCCTATGACCTTTAATACCAGTTCCCAGGCAGCAGCCGACCCGTGGGTATCACTGAGTATGCCAATTTTCATCGTATCCCCCTCCTATGAAAATCTCTAAGAATTTGAATTCCCTTTATGTTCAAGGCTTTGCGCCTTGGAATTTTTGTTTTTGCCTTCACGGCAGGCTCCGGAAATGACTGGGGCAGTGCGGAAAATTGGTCCAATGGCTCACCATTTGCGCCCACGGTCATTTCCGAGAGACTGCCAGGGCCAGACCGGCCAGAAATGGCGCTACTGCAAAAATTATCATTGTAGCTGCAGCCACAATGCCGGAATCATTAAACACCAGGGCAAAAAAACTGGCAATTAATACCGGAGTAAGTATTTTAGTAAACCAAGGATGCTGCCTGCAGAGTAGTGCAAATTCACCCGGCAGTTTTTTCCTTAACACAAGTATAGCCAAAATACTGCTAAAGAAAAACCAGCTCCAGGCAGTAGTTTTTAAAAGCCTGAGATTTACGGCCAATTTTCTGGTGATAATGTTACTCAGCTCCGCAAAACCGTTATCGTTTATCAGGCCAATAGTCCTTCCGATATGGGTCTGTACTTCTACTGCCCTGGTCATATCATGAACAGCAAAGCCGGTTATACTGAGAATAATCGCTGCCGAAACTGCCAGGACAGTTTTTTTATTGATACCGGCTCCAAAAACGACCATCCCGGCAGTACTCAGGCCTGCGACAGCAGCAATAGTCCCACCTGCATTTGTTCCCAGAACAGGCGCTGCTATAGCGAAGATCACCGCAAAGTAAAAGAATGCTATAAAAACCTTAACCCACTTGTAATATGACTGTCTTACGGCATCCAGAAACAGCCCGCTGAACACTAGGGCTGCACCTATCAGGACACCCATGTACTCGTTACCAATCCCATAGAATCTGGCCCCCGCCATAGCATCATAACTCATGGGAGAAGTCTTCCCCAGGGGAGCACCGGCAAACAGGTCCGCAGTAATCATCAGGGCAGTCAGCCCTGTTGTGACGGCAAAAGGAGCCAGTGAACCCGGGGGAAACAGCTTAATCACAATGTATGTGACAGCTGCTGTGAGGGCCACAACTTCAGCTATCAGCAGCAGCATCCCGGGACGAGGCAGTAAATTTACCCATAATAAAACTGCGGGAACCACTGTCAGGGCCACCAGCAGTGGTACTAACCGCCTGGCCAGTGGAATCCGCAGCCCGACAGCCAGTGAACAAGTAATTATGACCACTAGCTCTGTATTCAGATATCCCCTGACCAGTGGTTTCCGGGCCCTGGCAGTAAACACCAGGTCTTCATTAAGCCGGCTTACTGCGTCAAGGACATCACCCTGGCCGGACCTCCACCCGCTGCTTTTCAGGCTGTTAATATCCTGACCAGCTAAAAGTACTTCCTCTCCCCCGGCACTTCCGGCCTTTCCCTTAAGGCCAAAGAATCCTATTACAGTAGAGGCTATATCGACATTGGCAATCAGCCCCGGCCTTTTGACCGTACCTGACCATGCCGGTCCCTGGGCAACACCCTTACCGGCCATTATAAAGGGAGTCACCAGGTTTCCCGCACTGATGGCTTCCCCCGGTGGTCCCGGCACTACAATCATCAGGAGGTCTTTCGACAGGTCAATTCCCTCAATAAGCCGGCCCAGGAAACCATCTGCCCTTTCTAAGGCCCCCCGCCTGTGTTGCTGCATTATTTCATCATCTAATATCAATGCCTTATCATCAATCCGTGAGGTATCACCGGTTTCTATAACTATAAAATCAGCACTGCCGGCAAGATGGTCAAATGCATTTAAAATGTATGTGAAATTTGTCCGAATCCCTGCCGGACTCCCGGGGTCCGGCCTGTATGTCCTAGCCGAAACATCGCCCAGGTCCGTTATGCCGTTAGCATCCATAGAAATACTCACTACCTGGCGGCGCCTGCCCTTTCGGGGGTCCCTGGTGTCAGGCAGGTCCGCGTTTCCCAGTACCGCAGTTTTCTTCCCGTTATTGTGCAAGACTGTTCCAATAGTACCAATACTAAAGTTATATCTCTGCCCCTGATTAGCTTTTTCCATTACGGCAATCCCAAGGTGGACCACCTGACCTTTACCGGCCCGGACCCCGGTACGCCTGTAATAAGCATGTCCGGCTGTATCATTCTCCACAGGTTCAGCCAGGTTAAACCCCAAGTCACCCGAAGAGCCGCCAAGGATCTTTGTCCCTGCTCCAATGACAGCATAGGTGTTGACAGGCTCCCTGACTCCTCCGGCTGCAGGGTTGGTTGTCATTAATCCGACTGTACCGGTTAAAGCCAGTCTTTTCATTACCGGAACATCTGCTTTGATTAAATCCTCCCAGGTTATGCGGTCAATTACCACCATAATTACCCTGCCGCCGCCATTGCCGGAAGCTCCCTGCGGAGAAGCAGCAGCAGGCCCGGACAGACCCGGACAGGCCAAAAAAACCCCTCCAATTATTATTAATGCCAAAATCCGTACCTTTATTATTTCTGTGAAAAACCGCACCTTGGCTAACATGATACCTCTCCTTAACCGGCCGGGTTCAGACCCTCCGGAAACCACATTCTTTATTCCAGCATTTCAGACAGGGTTACAAACCTGTAGCCTTGTTTCTGCAGGATTTCTATAATCCTGGGCAGGGCTTCAACTGTTAGGGTCCTGTCCAGGCGGCTGTCATGGAGCAGGACTATTCCTCCCGGCCTGACTTGTTGTGCTACCCTTAATGCCATCTCCTCAGAGTCATTTGTCCTCTTGGTCTCTGCAACTGAAGTCCATAATACCGTGTCCATCCCCTGGTATTTTGTTTCCTGTTTTACCTTAAGGTCATATTTACGGCGGGGCGGGCGAAACCACTTTACATCCTGCCCGGTATACCTGTATATTATTCCATTGGTTCTTGTTATTTCATCCCTTACCGAGATCCGGTCCAGGGTATCCATGTTGCGGTGAGTATAAGAATGGTTTGCTATTTCGTGACCGGCATCAGATTCCATTTGAAGCAGTTCAGGGTATTTCTCCACCTGTTCCCCCACCACAAAAAATGTGGCCTTTACCTGGTAATCATCGAGTATCCTGACAATCTCAGGTGAATAACGGGGGTCCGGACCGTCGTCAAAAGTCAAAGCAACTATCTTTTCATCGGTGATTCCGCGGTAAATAACAGGAGGAATAAAATAGTAAACAAGATTAAGGCAAAAATAAGATACTGCCAGGGCAGCAGTAAGGAAAGGTACTGCATTTCTTATCCCGTATCTTGTCATAAACCGGTTACCCCGCTTTTGAGAATTGTTTTATTGAATCAATATCTTTCTATTCGACAATAATCCCTTATCCCCTCCTGATCAACAGAGTTAAAACAAACAAGGGCCTGTCAATGGCCCTTTTTACTCTTATAACCCAAGAACTCCCCATATATCCACATCAACCTGACCTGTCACCTCAAAACCCCGTTCTTTTTGCAGTTCCTTCAGGGCGGCTTCCGTGCCGCCGCCAAATATGCCGTCAACAGGTCCCTTGAGATAACCTTCCCTGATAAGGCCCTTCTGTACTTCCATGACGACACTTCCTTTGTGTCCCCGGTGAACCTTGTCGCGGTGTTCATACAATGCCGGATAGAGCCTGCCCTCTATTCTGACAACAGTACCGGGCTTTACCCATTCATAAAGTTCTTCAACATCCCGGTTTATCATCCTGATACACCCGTGACTGGCACGTGTCCCAATTGACCAGGGCTTGTTGGTCCCGTGAATACCATATATCCCCCAGGGTACATTCAGACCCATCCACCTGGAACCAAAACCGGTACCCCAGTTTTTGGCCTTGCGCTTTATTTTCCACACACCGATAGGTGTCGGTGTTTCTTTTTTACCAACGGCAACATGATAGACCTTGAATTTTTTCTTGTCATCATAAACAGTAAGGGTCTGCCTCTCCACATTGATAACCAGTTCAACAGTACCCTGTGGCGCCGCCCTTTCTGCAGTATTTGCACCTGCAGCCTCAAATTGATGGGCCAAAGCCTGGCGGGTTTGATTACCTATCTCCCCGTCACACCTGAGGCCGTTTTGGGCCTGATATTTTTTTACAGCAATAGCAGTTTCCCGGTCATATTCACCGTCTATTTCACCTGAATAAAGGCCCGCTTTTCTGAGAGCCAGCTGATATTCGGCAATTTCTCCGCTGCACATGTATGGCCGGGTCAGTCTGATGATTTCCGGAACATCCTGACACCTGCAGTATTCCGTAAATCCTTTTTCACCTGTCATTCCTCTGGTATCCGTCATTTTTTCAGCTGCTAATGATACGCCCGGTGATCCCAGGATAACAAAAACAAGAGCAAGAACCGCGAGATAATTACTAGCCAACAATCTCTCAACTCCCTGAATAATCTCGCTTATATTCTTTGTTTTTGCTTACATGTGTATACGCACAAATTCTGATTTTCAACAGCCAGGACTCCCATGGGCATGGTTAGGTAAGTAAACATCAGCCCTGTAGCTATCAGGCCGGTATCGTTAAAAAGAAAAGCTACAATTCCGCCATAAAAGATTACTTCAAAAGAACGCAGCAGCAGGGGGTGATGTTCCCCGACCCGCATGATAAGGGCCTCCTGTTTTCTGGTCATGATGTAATAAACATATAATTGCAAAGCAAACAGGATATTCCATGGCGGCAGTGCCAGGGTTATGGCAAAAAGCCTGAGTTTGGCCAACAGAACTTCCAAAAACTTGGGCCCAAACCCCTGGGAAATCAGTGCACCCAAAACTTTTCCGGCATGGGTCCGGCCGCCGAATAAATAGTCCAGGTATGCTATAAAGAGTTCCACGAGGAAGACAATCAAAATGGCTGCAAAAAGCCTTCTCTTTTTCAGCGGTAACCCGGAAATCAGGGCCATCAAAGCTATAATTGCTATGCTCATAGCCGCAATGGTGCCCCCCACATTAGAACCGTTACCCGGAACCTGTGACAGAATAATAGGGATAAAGGCAGCTAAGACCAAAAACAGTCTCAAATACCTGCCAACTTTGAATTTTTCCAACACATAGAAAAGGGCAAACACCGATGACCCCAACAAAATACCCATACAATCATTGTTTATTCCATAGTAACGCCCGCCCATGAAAACATTGTCAAAACCAAGAGGAGTGTCGATTACATACCTGTATCCCGTTAACAGGTCAGTAACCATAAAAACTGCAGTCACCATACCAAGGACTGCCATACCTGCCAGGGTACGGCGTGTATTCCCGGAAAAAATGATTCCAGACACAGCCGCCAAAACTGCTGTCATCAGGGCATCCAGGTAATACCTTTGTGTAGTTACACCATTAAAGACCGTATAAACCACAAAACTTGCGATGGGAAGGGCAAGAACCATTAAAGCCGCCGCCCGTCCGACCCGGGGACTGTTAAACAACTTTTTGCCCGTTAACGGCAGGAACATGGCGGACAGTGATAAAACCAGCAACAGCGTATACATGCCGTGAACCACATATCGTGACCTGTTCAGGTGAATAAACCTGGACAGGTTGTCGGAAACGGTATTCAGGTTATTATTGTCAGTCAAAAGTGTTATTTTTTCTCCTATAAACCCCTGGACTGATTCCGCGTCTGTCAGCCAGTCAAATAATGTTGGGCCAATATCAATGTTTGCCACCAGCCCTATCCGTTTTGTGGTACCTGATGTAAGCACTGCGGGCAAGAGGGTTCTGCCATATATAATGACCGGAGTCAGAGTAGTGTTACCCTTCTCAGTCCCGTCACCAGGGGGTGAAGGAGTGATAACCGCAAGTAATGTATTATCATCCATTTCCCCGAGAAAACGGCCCAGAAATGTATCAGCATTATGCAGGGCCCGATTTTTGGCTTCGCGGAATTTGCCCCCTTTGAGGCCAAGCCTCTGCTGTGCCTCATATACTCTGGCAGTGTCCCCAAAATCAATAAACACCAGGTCACACGTTTCCAGTGCAGCAAGTGCATCAGCCAAAAGCCTGTCTGAATTAGTGCGGCGGCCCCAGGGAGCACTTTCATCCTTTATCAGCAAATCCTCACTGACATTGCCATATTTTATCTTCCCATTATTATCAACAGCCAGCAGGGCTGCTTCCCTCAGCGCCCTGTCGGTATCCGCATTTCCAACCAGTGCGGTCTTCAGGCCATACTGCTCTGCTGTTTCACCAATATGCCCAAAAACATAATTAGGATAGTCCCTGGAAACACTTTGTTTTAGATCACCGGCATTTTCCAAATATACCTCATATAAAGGCCCGGCAGGTCTTCCGTTTTCTGCATTAATCTCCGGGGTGTCAAGATAGGTACGCACACCCATGCCAATAGACAGGTATGCGCTCACCCGGTTTCGTCCTGTATAGGACTCGACCCTGGTATTCATCAGTCCCAGCCCGCCTGATTCAATTATTTTGCTGAAATTTGGCAGCCCTCCGCCTGACAGGTCCCGCAACGCGATGTTATCTATAATAAGGACAACAGCTTTTTTCCTTCCGGAGTCGGCCATTGCTGCCGGAGCTGCAGCAAAAGCAGCAATAAATACTGTAATCCCCAGCAGCATAACAATACTTTTTCTGTAAATTTCATTCCCTGACATAGCTGTCTCCTTCTTTGTTATCTCTTTATGATGTACTAAAGCCTAAATACAATTTTAGCACCTTATACTGTGTTTAGGCAAGAAATGGCTTTTTATTGAATACAAAAAGAAAAAAACCGCTCTCAGGCGGTCTGGATTTAGAGGAAGTCCACACTTATATTACTCTTGATTTCTTCTGACATATTGTGAAGCATCTCATAAGTCAGGTGCCACTTTTCCAGAATCTTATTATCGAGCATGATACCGGAGTTTCCCGTTTCACTGAACCCCGACATCACGGCCAGGATATTGCCAAGGTAGACAACCTGAACAGTCTCAGAATTCTCACATGGGGTTAGTGGCGCATGGTGCAGCCCTATTGGGTCAACCAAAGCCTGTGGAAGGTTCCACTTTTCGGCTACAAGCCTGCCAATTTCCGTATGTGTTAAATTAAACACCTCTTTCTCAGCCTGATAGAGTGAGCATTCCTTTGCTGCTGCAAATTTGACCGCCTCAGCATATTCATCAGCCAGAAAGAAGTTAAACACTATTTTACCAATGTCATGCAGCAGGCCGGCAATAAAGGCCTGTTCCTTTTCACTGACCCCCATTTTATGTGCCAGTAGCTTGCTGGATACTGCACATGCGTATGAATGACGCCATATTTTTTCCGGATTGACTGCCCTCCTGCCTTTTAAGGTACTGAGTGTTTTATGTACCGATGCACCCAGTACAAGAGTCCTCAGTGTTTTCATGCCAAGAATGGTAACTGCCTCTGAAATGGTAGCCACCCTCCTGTGGAGCCCGTAATAAGCAGAATTAACAATCTTCAGTACCTTTGAGGCCAACACCTGGTCCTGACAGATTATCCTGCTCACATCAGCGGGATTTGCCCTTGAATCTTCAGTCATCCGGACAAGCTGGTAGGTAACCTGGGGCAGTGAGGGTAAATCACCAACCTTCATTAATATCTTACTTAGAGTAAGCTGATCCATTTCTATCCTCCTGCAATTTACCAGACTAAGCTAATTTCTTCATAAATCAAGTTTCATTACTACGTCTAATTTCACTTATGAACAACCTGCTTTATTAAGTTAATTCTACCAAAAAAAGCATTGTCCTTCGACATATTTCGATATTTATTTATTTTTTCATTCAATCGTCAGGCATTCCCTGTCATTAGGAAGGAGATTTTTTGGTACAGCCCTACCCTGCCGGTAAAGCTGGTATCTGATACATTTCTCATAGTCCCTGTTACAGTACATTTTTTCAATGGTTTTCTTTAAGACGTTTAATAAATCATCAGTTGCCAGCAGAAAGCATTGGTTTTGCAATGGGCATTTGTACATCGTGGAAATCCCGCCTTCCCAGCCAATATTCTGTAATTTCTCCTTCGTTTCTTCGACATGATTCGCCATTTCCCTTTGCCACCTGCCTGAAATGCGGTTTTAATGGCATGAAATGCCGGAATAAAGGGTTGAAATGCACTAAAACGTATAATTTCCTAAATAAGTAAAAAACCTGGCAGATAAGCCAGGTTCGATGACAAGCATTTGATTTTTATTTTTCATGGTCGGAGCGACACGATTTGAACGTGCGGCCTCTACCACCCCAAGGTAGCGCTCTACCAAACTGAGCTACGCCCCGACACAATAAGTATTATATACTATTAATCTTCATTTTGCAAGGTGCATCATATGGTAAAATCCCTAAAGTTTTTTCTCTGCACCAAATTTTTTAAATACTCGTGCATCTTGAAGGAAATTTCAGGAGATAGGCGAATATAAATATTGTGAATATTTAGTCAACTTTGCCGGGAGCTGATGCAATTGGATTCTTTTCATTTCGACTATACAGGATTCCGTCTTTACATAAAAATTTTTTCTTTTGTGATTGCCCTGCTGCTGACTCAGATGACCCTGGTCGAATGGCGCCGGTTCAGGAGTACTGTTTACAAATATCTCGCCCTGGGTTTTGGTACTATGCTGCTGCAGATTTCTGTTATCATCATCTCTATTCTGGTTTCTATAACCACTGATACATCTTACCATGATTCATTGGTTCCGGTTATCGACCACGCTTTACGGACCCTTAGCTACATATTTATCGCTGCGGCATTTGTCACCACAAAACCTGTTAGCCGCTCCAGATTTATAATGGTTAACCTGGCAGTATTGGCGCTGTTCACCCCTGTTTGTGGAATCCTGTGGGCTCAAGACAGTGCATTAAATGGACCTCCCTACATGGGGTTAGTGGAAGAGACCTGTTTTGAAATCTGGAACACCTCTTTGCTTTTTTACACTGTCAGAGCCATTCGGAAATCTAATGTCCATATCAAGTATGGGCTGATTATCTCAACATCTGTCCTGGTATTAAAACAACTGATCCATTTGGTCAACCTGTATTTCTTCCATGACCGGTCGCTGGTCTCCATGGCAGCTGAACCGGCTCTTTTGATAATATATTTCTATGTAATTATTTCTACACTCCACAGGGAAATTATCGGAAACATCCTTCAGGCAGACCAGGAAAAAAACCGGGTCAAAGAAAAAGCCTACCAGGATGTCATCAGAGCCCTAGTCACCACACTGGAAGCAAAGGACAAATATACCAGGGGCCACTCAGACAGGGTAACCGAATACGCAGTATTAATCGGCAAAAAGCTTGGGCTGGCAGGTGAAGACCTTACCAAACTGTATTGTGGCGCAATCCTGCACGACATCGGAAAAATCGGTATTGATGAAGGTATCCTGAATAAGCCCCTGACACTGGGGGATGAAGAAATTACCCGCATAAAAAAACACCCCGAAATAGGGGCAAAAATTGTCTCTTCAATTGACTCTTTAAATAATATTGCACCTGCCGTACTCTACCACCATGAACGTTATGACGGTACCGGTTATCCCTTTGGCCTGAAGGGTTCTGAAATCCCACTTCATGCCAGAATAATTGCCGTTTCTGATGCTTTTGACGCCATGTCATCAGTCAGGTCGTACCGTACTCCTGTATCCAGGGAAGCAGCGATTAAAGAAATAATATCAGGCGCAGGAACTCAGTTTGACCCTGGCGTGGTAAAGGCGCTTGTGGAGGAATTGGGCTTCTCCAGGGACCAAAGTAAGGCTGAGGCAAACTCCCAGACTCTTATTTCATAACTTCCAGAGCCACAGCGCCAACAGGGTTAGGCTCCAGTTCCATTACCCTGGCCTTAATTCCACTCTGCAGAAAAGTATCCTTCATCACTGAAGCAATCAACTCTGTGTTATGGTCACAGAAGGCGATCAGTGTCGGCCCGGCCCCGCTTAATGTTATTCCCCTGGCCCCTGCCAGTTTGGCCGCTGCAAAAACCCGCTTCATACCGGGCACCAGGTTAGCCCGATAGGGTTGGTGCAGTTTGTCATCCATTGCCGCAGCCATGAGGCTGAAGTCCTGCTTTATCAGGGCAGTGACCAAAAGGGCCGTTCTCCCGATATTATAGACTGCATCAGAAAGCGAGACAGACTGTGGCAGCACCTCACGGGCAAGTTTGGTTGGCAGTACGAAATCGGGAATAGCCACTACACACCTGAGTTTTGCCGGCGGATCAATTTTGGAATACTTCACTTCCCCGTCTGCCTGGGTTGAAACAACTATCCCGCCAAGCAGTGCCGGGGCCACATTATCCGGATGCCCCTCAATCTCTGAGGCTATGTTAATTAACTCTTTCTCTCCAAGGCGGTTTCCTGACAGAATGTTTGCCGCAACCAGTCCCCCAACTATAGCTGATGCACTGCTGCCCAAACCTCTGGCCACAGGAATATTGTTTATTATTTTGATTCTCATGCCACGGGGTTTATATCCCGTAAGTTTAAAAACTCTCAAGGCAGCAATATATACAATGTTTCCGGGGTCACGGGGTATCTTTTCCGCTCCGTCTCCCTCAACATCAATCTGCAGCCCGTCACGGGTCTCTTCCATCTCTATTATATTAAACAGCTTTAACGCCATCCCCAGGGTATCAAACCCGGGGCCCATATTGGCCGTGGTGGCCGGTATCTGAACTCGAATCATTTCCATCCTCCGAAATATGCTGCTTATTCGCCCTCAACTCTGATAACATTACTTATCTCTTCAACTATTGATAACCCCCCGATAATTTTCAAGGCATCCTGAATATTTTTTTCCAGAACATTATGGGTAACCCATACAATTTCTGCCAGACTACCGATATTCCTCTTCTGAATCACCGAATCCAGGCTTACCTCCTGATTGCCAAAAACGCTGGCAATCGCTGCTAACACACCCGGCCTGTCAAGAACCTTCATACGCACATAAAATTTGGCTTTGGTGTCCCCAATGTCAAGGATAACCTTATTATCATAACAGGTACAGGCTATGCGCCCCTTTATGTTCATGGCTATATTCCGGGCAGCATCGATGATATCTCCGACCACCGCAGAAGCAGTGGGCAGTTCACCGGCTCCCCTGCCATAAAACATAACATCTCCGACAGCATCTCCCTGGACAAAGATTGCATTAAAGACATCATTAACAGATGCCAGGGGATGGTTATGCGGAATAAAGGTTGGATGAACCCTTACTTCGATTTCCCCGTCATTCTCTTTCCCTATTGCCAACAGCTTGACAACGTAATTCAGCTCCCTGGCATACATTATATCCCTTGCAGTTATTTTCGAAATGCCCTCACAGTAAACATCTTTGAAAGAAACCCGTGTATTAAATGCAATGGACGATAAGATGGCAAGTTTGCGAGCAGAGTCATAACCCTCAACATCAGAGGTGGGGTCTGCCTCAGCATAACCCTTCTCCTGGGCCTCTGCCAGGACATCAGCATAATTACTGCCCTCCTGGCTCATTTTGGTCAACATATAATTGGTAGTCCCGTTAACTATTCCATAAATTGTTTTGATTTTGTTTCCTGACAGGCCTTCCTTCAATGGGCGGATAATAGGAATACCGCCACCGACACTGGCCTCGAACAGTAAATCTACCCCCTTTTCCCCGGCAACACCGAAGAGCTCCTCACCATCCTGGGCAAGCAGGTCTTTATTGGCAGTAACAACACTCTTTCCAGCCTCCATTGCCCTGAGAATAAGGTCCTTGGAAAGAGTAATCCCTCCTATCACTTCTACAACAATGTCAATCTCATTATCATTAATAATGTCATCCGGATTTCTGGTCAGTACGGATTCAGGAACACCGGCCCTCTGCGCTTTCTCAAAATCGATTTCCAGTACCCTCTTAACCTTTATATCGACACCGGCCCGCTTGCGAATAATGTCCCGGTTATTGTGCAAAACTTTCCATACACCGCCGCCAACAGTGCCACATCCCATTAAAGCCGCCTGAACACATTTTTCACCCATTTTGAGCCCTCCCTTTAGTTTCACTATATCAACTCTGTCCGATCACTTCGACTTTTTTGACGCCCCTGATGAGGCTCACAGCCTGTAAAAGGGTAGCCACAGGAACCGTCATCCCCGCCGTATCGATGGATATTGTTGCATTGGCCAGTCCCTGTAACGGAATCCCCTGGTTAATTGTCAGTATATTCCCCTGCTCCGCTGCAATTGTATTCAAAATGGTAGACAGGACCCCGGACTTATGTTCCAGAAGAAGAGATACCGTAACAATTTTGTTATGTAGTGCACGGTGAAAAGGAAACACCCCGTCACGATATTTATAAAATGCGCTTTTGGACATACCGACCTTACGAACAGCAGTATTTACGGTCCCAGCCTCGCCACGGGCCAGTATCTCTTTGACCGCTGCCGTCTTCTTAATTGCTTCTGGCAGAATATCCACAGCAACGATATAATATTGCCTGGCCTCTTCCCTTACCATATGCCGTCACCGTCTCCCCCACACGGATTTGTATCCGCCATACGCGGACTTACCTACAAAGTATACCACCTCTGTGATAAAATATCAAGCTCTGGAATAGATATTAATTTTTTGCAGGCAGAAAAAAAGGCGGGGTATCCCGCCTTGCTGTCTGACCCTTCTTATTCCTTGACCAATCCGGCCCGTTCCCGGAAGAAGCCGTAGTTCTCATTCAATTTGCCATACCAGGCAGCAGTCTGTACCTGGATGATAAATGCCAGGGTCACAATCAGCCCTGCCTTGACCCCAAATGAAGCCAGGGCCACTCCCAGGGAGATGGAAAGATTCCGCATGACTGTCCCGTAGACCAGGGCTATGGCATCTTTCCTGTTAAAAAATACCCTGCCCGCAACAGTACTGATTATGAAATTTAATACATAAAACAAAACCAGAACTATTAATCCTTTGATAATAAGATCAGGCTGGCTGATTATCATCCTCGCTTTCATACTGATACTGGAAAAGATAATCAGGAGCATGGCCCACTGGCTGAAACTCGGCAAAAGGGGCTTGACTGCTGTCTGAAATTCCCCGGGCTCCATCCTTTTCATCAGGAATTTGAAAGTTAAATTACCTAAGGCAAGCGGCAAAAAGACAATAACAGATATTGTAATAAAAAGCTGGGTAATATTAACCGGCACCATTTTACCCACCATGACAAGCAAATACCAGGGGGCCAGGAGTGAACCTGTAATCAGTCCTACTGCAGTCATTTTAATAGCTGCAGGAACATTCCCCTTAAATATCATTGTCCATGAAATGGTCATCCCGCTGGTAGGTAGCAGTGATGCCAGGGCGAGGCCGGCTATCATTTCCGGTTCACCGGGCATCATCAGCATACCCAGCATATAAGCCAGCAGTGGTATGATAATAAAATTGATCAGGAGAGAAAAACCCAACACCCTGATATGTGTAAGATTATAGGCCTCCTGAACCTTGAAGCCTATCATTGTGGGGTAAATCATCAGAAAAGTTAAAGGCAAAATTACCGCTTTCAGGAACGATGTATCGTTATAGTACCCGGCTATAAACCCGGCCAGCAAGGTAACCGGTATCGCCAGAACCAGGTTTTTGGAAGGAAAGTGAAAAATTTTGGCTAACATTTCAATCCCCCTTCTGATGTATTCTGCTCCGGTGAAGGCGTTTAGAGCATCCATGGCAACCGGTTGGCAAGGACCGGAAATCCGGGCAGCATCCTCTTTATACCCCCTGGGGGTATGTTTAGTTTGATTATACTCTTCTCCCCAGTTACCTGTCAACCCAAAAAAGAAAAAAAGCCCTTAATAAGGCTTTAAAGGCTTAATAGTTATCCAGGGCATCCCTCAATCCGTTACCCCAGAAATAGAAGGCCATTATGGTAAGACTGATAAAAAACGCAGGAAAAAACAACTGCCACGGATAAAGGCCTATTGTGCCGATCCCTTCATTGACCAGTGTGCCCCAGCTGGCCTGGGGGATACTTACACCCAGGCCGAGAAAACTGAGAAATGCCTCAGCGAAAATTGCTTCAGGTATACCAAATATCATAGTAACCATAACAGGTCCAATGGTGTTGGGTATAATATGCCGGAACAGCACCCTTGCGTCCCCGGCGCCGATAGATTTTGCGGCCAGGACATATTCCCTTTCTTTCAGACTGATAACCTGGGCCCTTACAATTCTGGACATGTTCATCCAGCCGGTAATACCCAGGGCTGCAAAAACGGTAATCAATCCGGGCTCGACCACTACCATCAGCAGGATCACATATAAAATGAACGGCACTGCAGAAAAGATATCCACCAGGCGCATCATAACATCATCCGTCCTGCCCCCGATGTAGCCGGAACATCCGCCGTAGGCAACCCCAATAAGGCCGCTGACCATACAGGCCAAAACACCTACTGCCAGGGAAATCCTGGCTCCATACCAGACCCTCGTGAACAGGTCCCTGCCAAGGCTGTCAGTGCCAAACCAATGGTCTCTGTCAGGCCCCAGATTTGCCTTCTCCAGGTTCTGCTCCGTATAAGAATACCCGGTAAGGGCCGGGCCTATCAAGGCCATGATTACCAATATTACTATTGTTAGCATCCCCAGCACCGCCGGTTTATTCCTTTTAAACTTTGCCCAGGTGGTGTTCTTCATCAATTTTACCTCCCGGACCTGGTCAGACTTATCCTGGGGTCGATAAGTACAAACACAATATCAATCATAAAGTTAATTGCCAGGAGGATTGTACTGTAAAATAAAGTTACCCCCATGATTACAGTATAGTCCCTGTTAATAACACTGGTTACAAAATACTCTCCCAGGCCAGGTATGGCAAAAATCTTTTCAATGACAAAACTCCCGGTCAGGACAGCGGCTGTCATTGGCCCAAGGTAGGCAATAACAGGTATCAGGGCATTTTTAATACCATGGCGGAAAACCACCGCCCTGTAGGAAAGTCCCTTTGCCAGTGCAGTCCTGATATAGTCCTGGCGGAGGACCTCCAGCATGCTGGAGCGCATTAAAGCTGCAATAAATGCTGTCGGACCGGCAGCCAGCGCCAAAGTCGGAAGTACCATGTGCCTGGCGGTACCCCACATGGCGGGGGGAACCCACCCCAGCTTTATGGAAAACACATAAACAAGAATCGGGGCCATAACAAACACCGGAATAGAATAATTCAGTGCCGCCAGGCCCACTGTCAGGAAATCCTGCCACCTATTGTGGTTTAAGGCAGCAAAAACTCCCAGAAAACACCCGGCCGTAACCGCAACAAAGACTGCTGCCATACCCAGGGCAGCAGAAACAGGAAAACCCTCGCTGATGAGTTCATTTACTGTCCTGTCGGGATATTTAAAAGACGGACCGAGGTCTCCGCATAACAGGTTCCCCATATAATCAACATATTGTTTCCGGAGCGGTTGGTCCAGGTGGTACCTGGCATTAAGATTCCTGATGACCTCAGGGGGCAGTTTCTTCTCAGAGGCGAAAGGCCCTCCCGGAACGGCATGCATCAGAAAAAACACCAGTGTTGCAATTGTGAAAAGAGCCAGCAGGCTGTTTACCAGCCTGCGCAGTATATATCCACCCAAGGTCTCCACCCTATTCTACATATGCATTCCTGAAATCAGCATAAGTCCCGAAAGGCGGAACGATAATGCCTTTGATGTTTTCCCTGAAAAGGTTGTCATTTACATAAAAGTATATTGGCATCAAGGGCATATCCTCCATGAGGATTGCTTCTGCCTCATGCATCGCCTTCATTCTGCGGGAACTGTCACCGGTTCCGTTGGCCTCTGCAATCAGACGGTCATAACGTGGATTAGACCATCCGGCATTATTGTTGCTGCCATCACTTACAAAAACATCCATAAAGGTCATCGGGTCAAGATAGTCTGGCCCCCATCCTGACCTGGAAATATCGAAATTCATTGTCGCCTGGTCCTCCAGATAAACCTGCCACTCCTTGGGGGCGAGCACAATCTCAATACCCAGATTCTGGCGCCACATTTCCTGAATTGCCTCAGCGGTTTTACGGTGTCTCTCATTACTGTTGAACTGCAGGGTAAGCCGTGGGAACCCTTTTCCTCCGGGATACCCCGCCTCTTCCAGAAGCCTGCGGGCAGCCTCCACATCTTCGGTAAAATAGCTGTTACCTCCTGCTTCCCTAAAGTCAACTGTTGACGGTTCATCAGTGAAACCAAAGGGCACCCATGCATAAGCAGGTTTCTCCCCTGCCTGGGTCACATTTTCGACAATCGCTCCCCTGTCAACAGACATCGCCAGGGCCTTCCTGACTTTGGGGTTGTCCAGGGGCTCCCGCTGGGTATTAAACCAGTAAAACTCTGTTGCCAGGTCAGGAAATATGTGAAAATCAGGGTCGTTCTTTTTTAAAGGGATTTCCTGGACCGGGGTACGTTCCACAAAATCCAGCCTGCCAGTCTTGTACATGGCATAAGCAGTATTATCATCTTCAAGGAGGTACATTTCAAGTTTGTCCAGTTTTACATTTGCGGCATCCCAGTAAGCGGGATTTTTGACCAGGGTTATTTTTTGTTTATGTTCCCATTTTTCCAGTAAAAAGGGGCCGTTTCCCACGTAGTTTTGGGGTGATTCATACCAGTCCGGGTATGCCTCCACAACCTTGCGGTTCAAAGGCATCAAAGTCTGAAAAGCAGTGAGCCCCAGAAACTGCCTGGCTGGTGCTTTTAATGTTACTTCAAGGGTATGGGAGTCTTTGGCCCTGACAGCGACATCCTCAGCCTTTCCCCTGCCGCTGTTGTATTCCACGGCCCCTTTGATATAATAAAGCTGGTAAGCGTAATCAGAAGCCATATCAGGATTAAGAACCCGGAGCCAGCTGAATCTGAAGTCTTCGGCAGTTACCGGGTCTCCGTTTGACCATTTGGCATCCCGCAACCTGAATGTATACACCAGTCCGTCATCAGAAATATCCCACTCTGCGGCCATTCCCGGCTGGGGTTGGTTTGTGGCATCATACCTGACCAGACCTTCAAAAAGTGCATTGGCAACAGTGCCTTCAACCATCCCGGTCATCCTGGCCGGGTCAAGGGATTCCGGCTCGGCGCCCAGGTTATACCGGATGACCTGGGCAGTTTTCTCTGTATCCGTCTTTTGGTTCGGGGTCATATTACAACCGCTTAACAACATAAATAACAGAATCAGGCTTAATGCCATAAGTTTCCTGTAACTCACCAGATTTTCGCCCCCTCTGGAAAAATAATGCTCAAATTTCCTATCACTTCGACATATATCGCTAAATTCCTCCTGAATATTCCAGCTCAACCCGGAATTCGTACAAATATTAAACCCGTTTTAACCACTGCTGACACAGAAACATGTCAGAGACTTGTTAAAACGGGTCAAAAATGCTTTTAGCCCGGTATTGGCATCATATCAGATTATAATACAAATTAAGCCTCCACTGCCGTCATTGACAATTCTCTGCAGGGTTTCCTGGAGTTTGGCCTGGGCATTTTCAGGCATCCGGTGCAGTTTATTTTGAATGCCTTCCCTTACCAGGTCATGGAGAGACTTCCCGAAAATATTGGACTCCCAGATCTTCTGCGGATTTTCCTCAAATTCGTTGAGCATGTAACGGACCAGTTCCTCACACTGTTTTTCGGTTCCTATAATAGGTGTCAGTTCAGTAGTAATGTCAGCCCTGATAACATGCAGGGACGGGGCGCTTGCTTTCAGCCTGACGCCAAATCTGCTGCCCTGGCGGATCAGTTCGGGTTCTTCCAGATTCATTTCGTCCAGGCGCGGGGTGACCACACCATAACCGGTTTCCTTTACTTCATTAAGGGCTGAAGCAACCTTGTCAAATTCCTTCTTGGCAAAGCTGAGCTCCCTCATCAGGCGCAGCAAGGTATGTTCACCTTCAATTTCAAAACCGGAAACCTCCTGGAGGATCTGGTAAAACATTCCTTCTTCGGCATCCATATCTATAGTGGCCACACCTGTACCCATGTTCATTTCACTAAGGTTTACCGTTCCCACAAAATCAAATGTCCCCAGCTGGTCAACGGCATAGTCAATATCCCGCAGCCGGCGGACTCCCCTGACAGTGTCGCGCACGGCCTCTTCAAACTTTTCACGAAGCCAGTGTTTTTCTTCTAATTCCTCTATCCACTTGGGCAGGGTTATATTAACTTCATTGACCGGGAATTCGTAAAGGATTTCTTCCAGAATTTCCAGGATATCTTCCTGCATCATTTCAGCTACATCCATGCTCAGTACTGGGACATTATACTTTTCCTGCAGCGACTCAGCCAGTTCCTGGGTTTCAGGAGCCTTGGGCTTAATAGAATTCAACACAACTATAAAAGGTTTGTCAAGTTCCTTCAGTTCCTCAACCACACGCTCCTCCGCCGGGATGTAATTGGCTCTTGGAATCTCAGTTATGCTCCCGTCGGTAGTAACTACCAGCCCAATGGTTGAATGGTCGGCGATAACCTTCCGGGTCCCTATTTCTGCAGCTTCCTGAAAGGGGATCTCTTCATCAAACCAGGGAGTTCTAACCATTCTTGGGCCTTCATTTTCCTCATAGCCCAAGGCTCCTTCCACAGAATAACCAACACAGTCGACAACCCGCATTTTCACCTTTAAGCTGCTGCTAACAGGGATCTCCACAGCTTCCTGGGGTATGAACTTGGGTTCAGTGGTCATTATTGTCCGGCCGGCTCCGCTTTGGGGCAGCTCATCCCTGGCCCTCTCCCTGTCATGCACGTTCTTAATATTATTGATAACCAACAGGTCCATAAACCGCTTAATAAAGGTTGACTTACCGGTCCTCACCGGGCCGACAACACCTAAATAGATGTCTCCCCCGGTTCTTTCAGCAATGTCCCGAAAGATGTCCAGTTTTTCCAACTACACACACTCCTTTCTTGCAAGTTCTGTTTGAAGTGTTAAGGTTTTTCCCCTGGCCATCCCTCCTCCGCGGACACTTTAATAAGATATGAAATAAAATTCTAATTAGGTAAAATCGGGCCCCTGAATTTTTTACCATTGGCATACATTAACAATATATATATATGAGACTAACCCCCCTTTATGACGGTAAAAAAAAAGAATTTCAAATTAAATGTCTTGATAGATATCGTCTGTATTGCTATACTAAGAATGTTGCGTTTAATAAGGAGTGTGATTGCAATGAGCCACGGGACTGTAAATATAAGAAATATTGCCATTATCGCCCATGTAGACCACGGAAAAACAACCCTGGTTGACTGTATGCTCAGACAGAGCGGAATATTCAGGGATAATGAGACTGTTGCGGAGCGGGTCATGGACTCCAATGACCTGGAGAGAGAGCGTGGTATCACAATACTGGCCAAAAATACCGCAGTTGTGTACAATGGCATCAAAATAAACATTGTGGACACACCGGGCCATGCCGATTTTGGCGGAGAGGTGGAACGCGCCCTGAGCATGGTGGATGGCGTGCTGCTGCTGGTAGATGCCTTTGAAGGCCCCATGCCGCAGACCAGGTTTGTGCTGCGCAAAGCCCTGGAAGCCAGCCTGAAACCTGTAGTTGTGGTTAATAAAGCAGACAGGCCTGATGCCAGGCCTGATGAGGTGGTTGATGAGGTTTTTGAACTCTTCCTGGAACTTGGCGCTACTGATGAACAACTGGATTTTCCGTGTATTTACGCTTCTGCAAGGGACGGATGGGCCAAAAAGGAACTTGAAGACACCAGTACCAATATGAAGCCACTGTTTGAAACAATTATTTCCAGTGTCGACTCTCCGGCCTGTGATGCGTTCGGGAGCTTTCAAATGCTGGTGGCAAACCTGGAATATGATAATTACCTTGGCAAATATGCTGTCGGCAGGATAAACCGTGGCACTGTTTCCCAGTCAGACGCCATTGCGATAATCAGGCATGACGGGACATTGGGCCGGGGGAAAATTGCCAAACTTTTTACGTACTCGGGCCTGAAAAAAGCTGAGATTAACACCGCTGCAGCCGGAGATATCGTTGCTGTAGCCGGTCTCGAAGATGTCAATATCGGGGAAACACTGGCAGATGTTAATAATCCCGAACAACTGCCTGTTATCACAGTAGATGAGCCTACACTTTCCATGTATTTCATGGTCAACAACAGTCCCTTTGCGGGCAAGGAAGGCGAATTTGTCACCTCCCGCAAATTAAGGGAAAGGCTCTACCGGGAACTGGATTCCAATGTCAGCCTGAGGGTGGAGGATACGGAAAGCGCTGATGCCCTGAAAGTTTCGGGGCGCGGGGAATTGCACCTGTCCATCCTGATTGAAAACATGAGGCGTGAGGGTTACGAATTACAGGTTTCCAAACCGGAGGTCATCTATAAAACCATAGACGGGACACTCATGGAGCCAATGGAGTACCTGGTGATTGATGTCCCTGAAGATGCCATGGGCACTGTTATCGAAAACCTCGGCAGGCGCAAGGGTGAAATGATTAATATGACACCGATCAACACCGGTGAGACAAGAATCGAATTTAACATTCCCGCCCGGGGACTGATCGGTTTCCGCTCGGAGTTTCTTACCGAAACCAGGGGACGGGGTATTATGCATCACAATTTCAACGGCTATGAGCCATATAAAGGAGATATCAGGACCAGATATAACGGGGCCCTGATAGCATGGGAAACCGGAGAAGCAGCAACTTACGGGATGCTGCAGGTTGAAGACCGGGGCACGCTTTTTATTAAACCCGGAACAAAGGTATATGAAGGTATGATTGTAGGTATGCATAACAGGGATAAAGACCTGGAGGTTAATGTCTGTAAGCGTAAACACCTGACAAACATGAGGGCCAGCGGTTCTGATGATACGGTGAAACTTAAGGAGCCGAGGCTGCTCTCCCTTGAAGAAGCCATTGAATTCATCAATGATGATGAACTTGTTGAAATTACACCACAAAGTGTGCGGATGAGAAAAAAAATCCTCAATAAGGATGAACGGGCCAAATACAATAAGCAGGTAAGTGTGATGAAGGCCCAGTAAAAAACAGGGGTAGATATGTTCCTCAGGCGGGCTATATCTCCGCCCTTCGGGACACATCTACCCCTGTCTGTACTTTCAGCAACCATTTATAAACACTTGCGGGATACCCCCTATTATCTATTGGCTGGCCTCTACCCACTACCATTCAGGGTAAGCAGTCCCGACAACCTCTTCCATTTCGTGTTTTTTACCCCGCATCATTAACCTGGACACAGACTCAGCCGCATTCCCACCCTCATAGAGTACATGATAGGCCTGTTCGGTAATAGGCATCGTCACCCCGGCACTTTTACCCAGGCGGTAGGCCGCACCGGTGGTCCGGTAACCTTCGACTACCATCCTCACCGTCTTCAGGGCTTCCTCAACTGTTTTGCCTTTACCCACTTCGATACCGAATCTCCGGTTCCGGCTGTGCATACTGGTACAGGTGACAACGAGGTCCCCCACCCCGGCAAGGCCTGCAAAAGTAAGGGGATTTGCCCCCATGGCCGCACCCAGACGTGATATTTCGGCCAGGCCCCTGGTCATCAGGGCTGCTTTGGTATTGTCACCAAACCCCAGCCCGTCTGAAATGCCTGTACAAATAGCGATGACATTCTTCAAAGCCCCTCCGATTTCTACTCCGGCTAGGTCCGGATTGGTATATACCCTGAACCTGGGGGACATAAACAGGTCCTGGGCCCGTTCGCAATAATTCCTGTCAATGCCGGCAACAGATACAGTGGTCGGGATTTCCCGGCTCACTTCTTCAGCATGGCTGGGTCCTGACAGGGCCACATAATTGCTGTGGAAATCCTTGTCCGCCTCTTCATAGAACACTTCAGAAAGCCGCTTTAATGATGTCTCCTCAATCCCCTTGGCGGTATTTACAATCAGCTCTGTTCCGGAAACAAACGGGAGAATTCTTCTGACTACGTCACGAAATGCCTGTGACGGGACACTCATCACAATAACAGTCGCTTTCTCCAGCGCTTCTTCAATGGAATGATAAACGGAAACAGAATCCGGGATGATAATTCCCGGAAGATAGGATTCATTAGTCCTGTTCCGGTTCATTTCCTCCACAACCGGTTTCTCCACTGACCACATTTTTACCTGCAGGTCTTTTCTGGCCAGCAGTACAGCCAGGGCTGTACCCCAGCTTCCGGCTCCGAAGACGGTTACTCTCTCCATTTTTTACCTCCCCGTTAACACCCAAAAAATCTTTCACCTGTTTTTTCGGTTGATCTTACTCTCCTCTCCCCGAAGGAGTCTCCTTATATTAGCCCTGTGCCTCAGAATAACAAAAACAGCGGCAATAGAGCCAAATACCTTCATAGCACCAGATTCGTCAAAAAGGAACATGGCCAGGAACATGGCTACACTGGCCGTTATAGACGCCAGGGATACGTATCTGGTCAGGATCACAGCCACAAGCCATGCAGCCAGTGCGGTGAGGGCAACTTCAGGAACAAGCATCAGCAGAACCCCAAAACCGGAAGCGACCAGTTTACCGCCCCGGAATTTGAGAAAAACAGAAAAACTGTGCCCTATTAAGGCAGCCAGGCCACATAAAATTCCAAAGATTTCTCCACCTGTATATAGTCCTAGCCACGCGGCGAGGGCGCCTTTACTGATGTCTCCAGCTAGGACAACAGCGGCAGGCTGCCACCCCAAGGTCCGCAGCACATTGGTAAATCCGATATTTCCACTGCCGTGCTCCAGGATGTTAATGCCCTTCCAATATTTGCTCACCAGGTAACCAAAAGGCACCGACCCCAACAGGTACCCGGCAAGTATGGCCACATAACCGCTCATTGACTCCCCTCCATATCATCAATAATCACCTGTAATTCTCATACTAATGGCCAATAATAGTTAATCTTCTTTTCGCTGCCTGACAACTATTCTGACAGGGGTACCTTCAAAGCCATAACTGCTCCGCAGCTGGTTTTCCAGATATCTCAGGTAAGAAAAGTGCATCAGTTCGGTATCATTGACAAAAAGTATAAATGTGGGTGGCTTTACCGAAGCCTGGGTGCAATAAAGTATCTTCAGCCTTTTGCCTTTATCTGACGGAGGCGGATTAAGTAAAACAGCCTCCTGAACCAATTCATTAAGGTTGCTGGTGGAAATTCTCATGGCATGCTGTTCGGCAACATAATCGACCAGCTCAAGGATTCTCGGCACCCGTTTCCTGGTCAGGGATGAAACAAAGACAATCGGGGCATACTGCATAAAACCAAGTTTCTCCCTGATGTCTTCTGTATACCTGAGGACTGTCTTATCATCCTTTTCCACCAGATCCCATTTGTTGACAATAATTACTATAGCTCTCCCCGATTCATGGGCATAACCGGCTATTTTCTTATCCTGTTCAATAACACCCGCAGTTGCGTCAATGACCATCAGGACAACATCAGACCTGTCAACAGCCCTCAATGACCGAATCACACTATAGCGTTCCGTGGGTTCATTAATCCTGCCTTTTTTTCTCATTCCGGCCGTGTCAATGAGGAGATATTTCTGATCGCCCTGTTCAAAGTATGTATCAATGGCATCCCTGGTAGTCCCGGCAACATCACTGACAATCACCCGTTCCACTCCCAGGATCGAATTTACTATAGAAGATTTACCCACATTGGGACGCCCGATTACGGCGATTTTGACGACGTCCTCATCAATATCCTCATATCCCGGGGAATCAGGGAAAAATTCGATTACTCTGTCCAGCAGGTCACCGACATTCTTACCATGGGCAGCCGATATCATTACCGGTTCACCAAGCCCCAGTTTATAGAAGTCATAGATATTGTAACCTGACGAAAAATCCTCAACTTTGTTGGCTGCAAGGATAACGGGCTTGTTGGTTTTCCGCAGCACCCGGGCCACTTCCTCATCCACAGGCACCAGCCCTTCCCTGGCATCAACAACAAATAAAATAACATCAGCCTCATCTATGGCCAATTTGGCCTGAAGGTGCACTCCCTGTGAAATGGTATCAGTTACATCCCGGAATTCGACACCTCCCGTATCCACAAGGGTAAACTCCCTGTTCAGCCATTCAGCATCCCGGTAAAGCCTGTCCCGGGTTACCCCTGGTTTATCTTCAACAATTGCCACCATGCCGCCTGAGCTGGCTATTCTGTTAAAGAGTGTGGATTTGCCTACATTCGGCCTGCCCACTATTGCTACGATCGGTTTTGCCACAACTGGACCTCCTCAGTCAATTATCTCCTTAATCAGGTGTTCTGCACCCCGGTCTGTATCCACTACCCGCACCCGAACCCCCAGTTCCCGTTCCAGTTCCTCCGGCGTCCTGCCGTCAAGGAAAACGGGTTCATCTCTTTTACACATAACCGAAGGCAGGAGAATCAGGTCAAAACGCGTTTTCTCCCTCTTCAGGGCATTAATTACATCCTGACCTGTCAACAGCCCGGCAACAGTAACATCTGCACCAAAATAGCCATTGACCGCACTCACGGTCTTTACGTACAGATTCCTGGCCTGATTCAGCCTGTTGACAAGCGGTTTAAGCGCATAGCCTCCGGATTCCCCGGTAACTATGGCAATACTTTTATTTTGTACCAGTTCCGCCGGAAGTAACCCCTGGTATTCAGCAAAACTGTCATAAAACAGGCGTACCAGACCCACACCGTTTTCGGTCTGGGGAAAATCCCGGTAATACTCTGCCGGTGGAAATTCCTGCCCGGCCAAAACAAAAAATTCATCTGCCGCATAAATGAGTGGGTCACCATACCTGGCAAGAAACTTCTCCCTAATACAACTCAGATGTGTAATCACAGTTTCCGCTTCCTGCCGGGTAAATTTCCTCAGGTCCGGCAGGCCCCGGCGAAAACGGGTCAGACCTACCGGGACGATAGCCACTGATTTTACCTGGGGATATAATGAAGCCAGGTCCGAGATGGTCCTGTCAAGTTCTGTACCATCGTTGATACCCGGACAGAGAACAACCTGGGCATGTATTTCAATGCCCGCATCTGCCAGAACAGACATCTGGCGCATTACTTTACCGGCATTTCTGCTCCCCAGCATTTTTTCCCTTAACTCCGGATTGGTGGTGTGTACCGATATATAGAGAGGGCTTAGCCTCAGCCTGATTATCCTCTCCATATCCTTATCAGTCAGGTTAGTCAGGGTAATAAAATTACCATACAAAAATGACAGCCTGTAGTCGTCATCCTTGACATAAAGGGTTTCTCTCATACCGGGCGGCATCTGGTCCACAAAACAAAAAATACACCTGTTGGCACATTTCCTGATCCCGTCAAAGGTATCACTGGCAAAGCCCATACCCAGGTCTTCATCAATATCCTTTTCTATTTCGCAGTCCCAGACCTCACCATCTTTTTTCATTATTTCAATCTGAATGTAGTCATCTGCACACAAGAACCTGTAATCAATCATGTCCCCGGGCTGCACGCCGTTAATTGTGAGCAGCCTGTCACCATTTTCTATTCCCAGTTCATCTGCAATACTGCCTGCCCTGACCACATCCACAACCGGTTGTTGATTATTCACCATATTTCACAACCCCAAGCCCTTCTATTTCAAACGCAATTGTCAACTTGCATTTATCAATTCTTCATTATCAACTGTAAATTGTTAATTGTTAATTATCAATTGTAATTATCCTCCAAGTTCATCATGAAGTCAAGAAAAAGCGCCAAAAGCGCTTTGTTAGTTACCGATCGGTCAATTGTCAAATCCTCAATTGTAATTATTAATTGTCTATTGTCCTGACCACTCCTGCCAGCCGGATGATCTCCTTTCTTGCACCTAAAAAGAATAAAACCTTTGCCAAAACCCCCAGGTGCAGTCTTTTGGCCCTTAACCCCCAGACTGTCCACCTGCTCACACAGGATGATGTATCAATAACCTGCCACTTCGTGTTATTGCCGTTTAACAATTTTATCACTTCATCTGCAGCTCTTTTTAACATATTACCATAAGATAATGCCCCCATTGTATAAACTTCAGTTCCTGAGCTGTTTGCCCCGGCAAAAAACGGCCTTCCGGTTTCCCTGAAGTCTATCTCATCAAAGCCCGGGAGGCTGAAAATTTCTTCGATATTTACTTTCGTCCCGGTCAGCCTTCCCAGGTACAGGAATGCAGCAATTACTGAAGTATGGCGCCCTGACCGGCAAATGAAAAATACCTTCATTTCTCCTCCCTTAGTTTATCTGAGTCAGCTCCCCCGTATTTCCCGAGGCTGTACACACCTTGATGCGGTTAACCAGACTCACAATTTTCCAGTAAGCAAATTTTACTCCTGCGGTGACTACCGGTCTCCCGATAGCTGTAAGGCCAAGTTTCCGGGACGTAAAACCTCCGACTACCATCTTCCAGTTTACGTAAGGCATAACATTGACCAGGAGAAGCTTTCGGGGGCAAAAGCCATAGACCTGAGCCATCCCAATGGCCATATTTTCAAAGACCCGGGCAGCATTACGCCTTCCAATCACATATATTTCATTGCCAAATTCATCATTCCCCATAAACTGAAGCCTGCCGTGGTCACGTGTTACCGGCCTGTCAAAGTATGGTATTGATATTATTTCATCTGATCCGGGAATACGATCTGTAGGCAGCCATCCAAGGTGGACGGCAGCCGCAGTTACCGAAGAATGGGCACCCCCGTAACAGTGGTAAATGATTATCATTTCTGCCTCCCGGAGGATTTTTTAATGCTTTACAATTAGATAAGCGCCATTACCGATATCATGAACCATTCCTTTAAGAACTTTGGCCAGGGTTGTTGCTATTCTGGCCTGTTCTTCCTCGGTACCGGCAAAAAATATGGGGATATCACCCCCGACAGCATCCTTATTTATAGTAACCACAGCTACAAGTTCTTCAGCGCTCATAGAGGTCCCCTCAATCTGCGGCAATTCTGCCGGCCTTTGTTTTTAACGGCGCCCTCCTGGCACTTTCCAGGACCGGAACCCTTTCTACTGCTGCCACCAGGCTGTCTATATCCTTTTCAGCAGGTACACAAAAAAGGGCAATAGCGCCGGTATCTATATTCTTCCTGACCATAGGCGTAAATTCAGGTGTGTCAATATCCTTTTTGGTCCCCAGGATAGTGGTGGCTACATGGGCTATTGCCTGGCGCTGCCCCATATTGTGAAGGGTTGACCTGGCATTGTCATCTTTGGGATGGATGACAACACCGAGTCCGTCAGTCAGGATCTTTTCCCTCATCGCCGGCAGACCGATATTCATAATATCAATCTCATCAACCATGAGAAGGGCTCCCTTAAAATTCAGTTTCCCTGCCTTCACCTCGGCAATGTTTGCAATAACCCTGCCGCGCATCAGGATACCTGATATTAAAGTAAAAACAATTCCTACAAATATAGATAACAGGGGCCGGCCGGTAATATAATTAGCTGAACTTGACGCAAGTGCAGTCAGTATGACGAGATAATTTCTTGCCTCAAATACCCTGGCTATTCCTTCGATGTAATCATGTCCTCTTGGTACAAGCTCTGCTACTTCCAGTGCTGCCAGGCTCTCGCGTTCCATGTTCCGCACTTCCCGGAACTGTTGTCCCGCCAAAGCCAGAAACGTGACTGCGGCAAATTCCTTTTCTGCAATTGCTGGTAGGGCTACCGACCCCAAAGCTGCTGCAATGAAACCAAGGGATAAATGGGTTACATAACCATGGGGGTAACCCGGATACTGGCGATAGTCAGACCTTAACATATACGCCCTGGCCAGAGTTCCCATGAGTACCCCCAGACCAATAGTCATGCCATATTCATTCATCCGGTTATACCCCCGTGTATCATAACCTATTCATCCTTATCTTTCTTGTTTTTTCCCTGGTCCTCTCCGGTTGTTTTCCTGAGCCCAAAGAAGTTGGCAAATTCAGTTTTTCTTAATTCACCCAGCTTACTCCTGACACCCTTGATACTTCCGGTGCTGACAAACAGGAATATTGCACCTGCTGCAAGTACTATCCCTACTATCCATCCCAGGGTCGACCAGGCACTTCCCGACTGACCTGGAGTTTCTCCGGGAGTGGTTATCCCCCCGGCTCCGCCTCCTTCAGCGGCAGGTTTTAAATTAAGCACATTGGGAAAGGCATCTGCAAACAGGGCGGCACCCTCCTCAGCTCTTTGCCGGTCATTTGTATGTGTGCCTACTTCAAGCAGTATTGTCCTTGGCCCCAGGTCCTGGTTGTAGTTTCCCTTGCCAATGAAAATCCCCTTAATAAGTCCGGGTTTGTGTCTGTCCATATATGCCTTGATATCTTTAGCGAACTGCAGGTTGGTAGCCATCTTGGGGTTTTGCCTCCCGACAACCATCCTGATTTTGGTAACATCTTCACCCTCGACAGTTTCTTTATAGAAATCAGGGTCAGGAACCCCATCCCTGTGGACATCCAACAGGGCCACCGGGTTGTCTTTGAGAAGCCTGACAGCGGTCTTCCTGGACCTGTGATAAGCATTGGCATCATGAGGCTCATGGGGTGTCTTATCATCAAGAACAGTAATGCCTTTGGCCTTCAGTCTTTCTGCCAGGCTGCTGCCTACTTTGAGTATCCCGCCCTCGGCGGGCTTGCTTTCAGTTCCGTCAGTAGGGACATAGGATTCGTCTGTATGGGTATGGTAAATCGCTATCTGGGCTTTTCCATTGTCCCCGGCGCCGCCAATCCCTGCAGCCGGGGCTGTATCCCATTCCTCTTTATATACTATATCGTTCGCAACTCCGGTCTTTCTGGCAAAGGCCCGGTCACCCCTGACCCTTGTTACTCTGTACTGTTCATTATTTTCATTGATGAATTCATCTCCGGCATATACTACCCTGCCGGTCATATCCAGAACCTCTCCGGTCTTTTCATCGACCACGGTCACATACTCTCCGGCTTTAAGTTCCTGTTCAAACCCGCTGGAAGAGAACCTGTCCAGAAATGGTATCGTGGATGCCTGCTGTACTGCCGGAATTAATCTCACCAGGGGGACCGACATCAGGCCGATTCCAAATACCATTACGATAACACCAAATATTAATTGTGACCTTCTATTCATCAGAATCACCCGCCTCTTGTTTCCGGGGACCGGTACCCTGTTTTTCCGGTTTCTCCTTTATTCCCATGCTGCTGGCATACTCGGCGTTTTCCAGATTATTCAGGAGTTCCGGGTCCCGGCCGCGGCTGGCCGGCCCGCCCTGAAGCCTTTCCCTGGACTCTCCGATAATTTCTGCCAGCAATACGGCAATGATTCCTGCCAGGACAATGGAGTCAAAGGCCCCGGCCCCTCCGATGGGTACCCTTCCCGGAGTGCCTGTGGTCAGCAGATAAATCCAATTAAAAATATCTAACAGGAGCACTCCAAGTGTTGCCGCAATGAATGCAGACCTCCGGGACCTTCCGGCAATATATGCCACCAGGCCGCCAATTATGGGAAACATCCAGACAGGGTCCAGCATATCAAACGGTCCTCCCGGATTTCCCCGCATCAGAATTGACCCAACATAATAAATGACAACCCCGGTTACTCCCGTGGCAATCAGAGTCCGGAACCATTCCTTTCTGGACCCTGCTTTGGTCAGCACATATATTGCCAGACCAATAGGGATCAGTCCGCCACCCACATTTATGGATGCATCTACTCTGCCAAATGCAATGGGAATATCGATAAAGCTTCCCACAACCATTGCAGCCAGAATCCCCAGAGCTGCCTTGTCAGATATTCTCAGGCGGTCCAGAATCCTGTGTGCAAGGCCGAAATAAACTAACACTGAGACAATAATAAGAGCAATTATACCCAAAGGAAACCTGGTCATATAGACTCTCCTTTCAATAATTTGTTGAAACAGGATGCATATTCTAGATTTCCCTTCTCTATTGGTATTTATACAAAATTGTCAAATCAGGGCGGCCATGGACGGCAGGAAAAACACCCGGTTTCTATCCCTCTCTCGGTTAGCCATTCACGGGTCTTTCCGGTAATTACAATCGGCACTTTTTTCATTTCCTCCGGGCTGCGGACCCCCAGCATCAACTGTATCTTTCTCATATCTGCCTTCATATTTTCAATCCTCCTGATCAGCCCTTCAGTATTACCCTCAAAAAGGGCTTTCAGGTAAGCCCCTGCAATTCCTGCAGCATTCGCTCCCAAGGCCAGGGCCTTGGCTGCATCAAGACCGTTAGTCAGGCCGCCTGTGGCCATTATTGTTGCTGCCACATCAGAGCTCTCTATTTCTATAAGGCTGGCAGCAGTAGTAATCCCCCAGCTTTCCAGCGCTCTTTGTCTGCCGTCATTTCTAATACTCTCTATTGAAATAAAGTTGGTACCTCCCCTGCCGCCAACATCGAAGTGCTCCACTCCGATACTGTATAGTCTCCGGGCAACCTCACCGCTGATTCCAAAACCGACTTCTTTGACTATCACCGGGACAGGACTAGCGCTCACAAGCCTGGCAATATTGGCAGTCCACCCCCGGAAATCCCGTTCCCCTTCCTTCATTACTGCTTCCTGAGGTCCGTTAAGGTGCACCTGTAGCGCATCTGCATCAATCATTTCAATAGCCCGCAAGGCATGTTCGGGGGGAGTACGGGCACTGATATTGGCCATCACCATACCAGCCGGATTAATTTTCCTCACTTCCCGGAAAGAATTTTCTGCCTCCGGTCGTTCAATGGCAACTGCCTGGGAGCCGACAGCCATGGCAACACCGGTCTCCCTGGCAGCAACTGCCAGTGCCTTATTGATCCTGGCCGACATGGCCCCTCCTCCTGTAATGGCATTAATTACAATCGGTGCCCTGATTGGTTTGCCCATTAGCATTGTATCCAGAGATACTTCCGCTTCCGAAAGTTCGGGCAAAGCGTTGTGAACCAGGGTGATATCCCCGAAACCTGATACCATCGGCCGGTGTTCCAGCTTCAGAGCTGTTAAAATGTGTTCATCTTTTCTGGTTATTCTTGACATCAAATTCCCCGCTTTTTAAATTAGCTTTTTACAAATCAGGTTTAATTATCCTTGGCATGGATAAAAAAATACCTTTTTGATTCACGGGTAATGTTTTCCCGAAAGAAAAATATATTGATTGTAGGTATCGGAAATGAGTCATCTCCATACTGCAATCAAAAGGTAAACGGGGAGTTGTGCCAATGGCATTATTAATCAGGGACACGTGGAAAGTTGCCACGACTTTTATTGGTACCATTGTGGGGGCAGGTTTTGCCTCAGGGCAGGAGATCCTAAAGTTTTTCGGCCATTTCGGACCAACAGGGGTCCTGGGTATTTTATTAAGCTGTGTCATTTTCTGTACCGGGGGAACACTCATTATGGTGCTTGGCCATAAGCTGAAAGCAGGCTCATTTGGTGATGTGGTAAGACATGTCTGTGGCAGGAAGCTGGGATATGCTGTTGACCTTGTCCTAGGCCTGTTTCTGTTCGGCAGCCTCAGTGTGATGCTGGCCGGTTCCGGGGCAGTATTGTCCCAGCAATGGGGATTGCCCTACTGGTTGGGTACAGTGGTCACCCTGATAATCTCACTGATCACCGTACTCTCCGGAATCCGGGGGATAATAAATGCCAATTCACTTGTCGTCCCTTTAATGATTACAATTTGCCTCCTGGCCATTGTCCCTGCAATATCTGCCGACAGGCTCCTGGCCATTGGTTCCGATTTCCGCCCCGCTGCCGGCGGGGCTTCCCGGCTGTGGTTTGTCTCGGCCCTTCTTTATGCCGCCTACAACCTTACCCTAAGTGTTTCGGTTCTGGCCCCCCTAGGGAGTGAAATAAAAGACCGCCGTTCTTTAATTTACGGCGGTATGTTGGGCGGTCTCGGACTCAGTGGGCTGGCTATGCTGATTAACCTTGCCATCCTCAGCCACTACCCTGATTCAGCGCAGTATGAGATACCCAGCCTCTTTGTAGCCGGGTCAATGACCACATTGATTCAGCTGGTCTTTTCCTTTGTCCTCTGGGCCGAAATATTCACTACTATCATCGGCACTATTTACGGCCTTGCAGCCAGGATTACAGCTGATACCAGGTTCAGCTACTTAAGTGTTATAATTGTCCTCCTTGCAGGTGCTCTGGTGCTGAGCCAATTTGGATTTTCCGGCCTGGTAGGCATACTTTACCCGTTGTTTGGGTATGTTTCCCTGGTCTTCCTGGTCTGCCTTTTTTCAAACCCAATTTTTAAGAAGCATTAACACCCCGTTAATCAGATTCCTCGTCCCCTGGAGTACCCGGGCCGCCGGAACCGGCAGGGTCAGATGTCCCGGGTGCTGTATCACCTCCGGTATCGTTTCCGACCGGCTGTCCGCCAGTATCGTTATTTCCGGTGGGACTTCCTGTACCGTTATTTCCGGGACCTCCCGCAGTGCCTTCTCCGGTGGGCCCTCCGGCATTGCTGTCACCGGATTCGCCTCCGGCACTGCCGTTGTCTGCCGGTCCTCGTCCGTCAGTCCCGGAACTGCCCGTTACACCTGACGGACCTGTGCCGGACCCGGGTTTTGCAGTCCCCGTCTGCCCGTTTCCTACAGGCTTGTTGAGGTCAACAGGCAGCTGGGTCAGTTGGGTAACCATTCCTTCTGGTATTTGTACCGTATAGGGCTTGATTTGGTCCTTTTTAACCTGTTCCCTGACAGTATTAAGTTTCTCAGCCAATTCCGGAGCAACAGCCTGGCTCAGTACAAAATCTATGCTCCCTTCCTTAAGACCGTAAACGGTCCTGCCCCCTGAAATGCCCTCCTTTAAAATCCTCACAGCTGCATCATAAACAGCTGTTTCGGTTTGTTGCACCACTGCACCATAAACATTCCAGGGCATTGTTTCCAGCAACTGCCGGTCATTTGTGAGGGCAATTTTGCGTTTTTCTACAGCCGCCCCGGCCAAACCGTTCCCGAGCCTACCGGCTGCCGTAAAAACCACATCGGTCCCCACATCGTACAGCCTGGTCCCAAGCTCTTTGCCCCGTTCCGGATTGGTGGCAGCCTCTTTGGTTACTCCCGCATAGACAGTAATGACCTTTACCTGTTTCCCTTCAGCCAGATTAATATACCGGACACCCCGGGCAAAGGCTTTTTCCTGCCTGGTATCAGTCATCTCACCGCCGATGTAGCCGACAAGATTTGTTTTAGTCAGGGATGCCGCCAGAACCCCGGCCAGAAAAATACCTTCCTCATCATCAATCCTTATACTTAAAACATTGGGCCGGTCCACTTCACCGTCTATGATGGCAAACGCTGTCTCCGGATATTCCGGAGCAGCATTGTTAAGGTCCTTCTCAAACTCCTTCCCTGCTGCAATGATAAGGTCATAGCCGTCCTCTGCCAAAAACCTTATTGTCTCAGTATGGTTCACCAGGTCTCCCGGTGACATAATCCTGTATTCCAGGTCCTGATCAACGGCCAGCCCTTTCACTCCCGCGGTCACGGCAGTATTCAGCATTTCTCCTGCCTTTTCTGCAGACCCCAGCATAACCCCGATTTTCGGGGGTCCGGGGAAACCATACTGTTTATATCCCTGGTCCTCAGACACAGTCTTCCCGGAACAGCCGCCAATGATAAGAATAATCGTCAGCAGCAAACCAAGTACACCTGTACGCCGCAATGCCATCTTTTTCCCTCCTGCTATGGCTCATCTCCAAATGTCCTGAGAAACTGTTCCATTGTCATCAATATAGCCCTTGGCTTGCTTCCTTCATATTTCCCCACAATACCGCGTTCTTCCATCATGTCTATAAGCCTTGCAGCCCTGGCATACCCAATCCGCAGTCTTCTCTGCAGCATAGAAATAGAGGCCTGGCCGCTCTCAATCAGTATCTGGACTGCATCCTTAAATAATTCGTCAACTTCGGCACTCTCCACACTGCTGTGAGAATCGTCCTGGATGACTCCTTCCACAAACTGCGGTACCCCCTGCTGTTTTAGATGGGAAACAAGGGCTTCCACTTCCTTGTCAGACATAAAGGCTCCCTGAACCCTGATAGGTTTGACAGCCCCCACCGGGAAGAAAAGCATATCTCCCCTGCCCAGCAGCTTTTCTGCCCCGGCCATGTCGAGAATAGTCCTGGAATCTGTCTGTGATGATACAGCAAATGCAATCCGTGAAGGTATATTGGCCTTGATAAGCCCGGTAATAACATCAACAGACGGTCTCTGGGTGGCCACCACCAGGTGTATGCCGGCAGCCCTGGCCATCTGTGCCAGGCGGCATATCGCATCCTCCACATCGGCAGGTGCCACCATCATCAGGTCAGCCAATTCATCAATAACCACCATGATAAAAGGCATAAATTCCGATTCATATTCTGCATTGCCGGCCTTCACAGCCTGGTTAAACCTGTATATATCCTTTACCCCTGACCTGGCAAAGTGTTCATATCTCTTTTCCATTTCCCTGACAGCCCACCTCAGGGATGTTGCCGCCTTCTTGGAGTCAGTGACCACAGGTGAGATTAGGTGCGGAATCCCGTTATATGTTGTCAGTTCGACCATTTTGGGGTCAATCATCAACAATTTAACCTCATCAGGCCTGGCCCTGAAAAGTATACTGGCTATCAGGGTATTCATACACACACTCTTACCTGACCCGGTGGCCCCGGCGATCAGGAGGTGAGGCATTTGGGCCAGGTCAGCCAGGATGGTTGTCCCGGCAATATCCTTGCCCAGCACAAAGGCAAGCTTTGAAGATGCCTTGGCAAACTCCTCAGACTCCAAAAGCTCACGCATGGTTACCACTGAAATCTCTTTATTGGGGACTTCTATACCTACAGCCGCTTTACCGGGTATGGGCGCCTCTATACGCACACCTGATGCAGCCAGTCCCAGTGAAATATCATCTGCCAGGTTCACAATCCGGCTTACCTTGACACCAGGGGCAGGCTGGATTTCATACCTGGTTATGGCAGGTCCCCTGGATACCTGGGTTACCTTAGCCTTGACACCAAAGCTTTCTAAGGTGTCTTCCAGTATTCTTACATTGTCTGTAATATCTTTATTCATTCGGGGACTTTTAGTCTTGGTGTTCTTGGTAAACAGTGACAGTGGCGGAAGACTGAAATTGGGAGTTGATCCCGTGGCGGCCTGTGGGCTGTCGGTCTTTTTGGTCCTGGCTTTCCTTTCTTCAAAACTGATTACTTCGGCCCGATCCCTGTTCTCCTCATTGGAAATAACCTTTTCAATAGGCTCTGGGTATATATTTATTTTAGGGAACTCATCACCTTCAGCTTTTACGGTGACATCTTCGTCCATGTCCCGCTCCTTCCCGAAACTAAAAATATTGCTGTCAAACAGTACCCGGCGTTTCACAGGTATTACTTCAGTCAGGGCCTCAGGGACGGTGTCTTCATCATCTTCCTCAACTTCTGTAAATATAAAACCCGAAACCATGTCCCTTGTGCGGTTCCACAGCATTACGCCCTGTCTGCTGATAAATTTCGAAATGGTCAGGAAGGATACATTTGTAATCAGGATCAGGGTAATAACGGCAAGGGCGACAAGAATTATATAGGTTCCTGTTCTCCCAAAAGCCGTAATCAGCAAAGCAGCCAGAACCCCGCCGATTATGCCGCCGCCATTACCCTCAACTCCTGACCTGAACAAATCCTTTTGGGCAATGTCCAACTGGAGGTGAAGGAATACCAGGATCAGGGCAAACATAGCAATTCCACCTGTCATTTCCCTGCCAAACCTTGCCTTTTTACGCTCCATTATCATTTTAACACCCAGGAAGGCAATTATCAGGGGAAAAACATACTTACCTTCTCCTGCTATGGCATTAATGGCCTTTACAAGAAAACCGCCAACCATACCGGTTGAATTGGTGAACAGGCTGACAAAGGAAAGGACTGCAAAGGCCAGGCAGCCGATGCCGATTATTTCATATTTAAGTTCATTTTTTTGCCTTTCCGAAGCCTTGGCCATGCAAAATATCACCTCGATATTTATAAATTCTACATTCCTGAATCAAATCCTTTTGGACTGACCCCGGAAAAATAAAATGAGGGCAGCCGCCCTCATCCTTTTTACAGCTTTCCTGTCAACTGGAGCACTATTACAACTATACTCAGCCCCCAGACGTAGTAGGCGAAGCCCCTCATACTTCCCTTCTGGAGGACCCTGATCATAAATTTGATGGCCCAGTAGCCCGACACAGCAGCCACCAGAGGGCCAATGAGAAATGGCAGTCCCAATCCCGGCGGCAGGCCGTGGAGGTCTTTGAGGTCCAGGATGGTAGCCCCCGCTATCGCAGGTATTGATACCAGGAAGGAAAAGCGTGCTGCCGTCTCCCTGTCAATTCCCCTGAATAAAGACCCGGCAATGGTCAGCCCGGAACGTGAGATGGCAGGTAAAATGGCGATCCCCTGCATAGTCCCCACAACTGCTGCATCCAGATACGAAATATCTTTCATTTGTTTACCGCAGTCCCTGGCCCTGTCGGCAAACCATATAATCAGGCCGGTCAGAATAAACTCGATTCCCAGGGTACTGCCTGATTCAAAGAGTCTTTCAAAAAAATCTTTAAATGTCAGCCCGATTACTCCCGTTGGAATTGTCGCCACTGCAAGGAGCAATGTCAGTCTCTGCCAGGGACGCCTGATGATTGATATAATATCATTCCTGAATACACCAATCACGGCTACCAGTGTTCCAAGGTGCAGGAGCACATCAAAAGTCAGCACAGCCTCTTCCACCCCCAGCAGCCTCTGAAACAATACCAGGTGACCTGAGCTGCTGATGGGCAAAAACTCTGTCAGGCCCTGAATTACCCCCAGGATTATGGATTCTAAAATGCTCATGTGACAACTCCTTAAAAAAGTATTTTCTGTATCTAAAAGCATTCGGGAGTCAGTAGTCCGTAGACAGCTGGGTGAATGCTTCGGATACATGTTTCCTGCAATTAAGAATAACGGCTACAATGAACATTATAGAGAATTTCGAGGATAAAATCAATTGAATATTGAACACCGCAATTGTTTTCATCCTGTCCATTCCCTGACTCCTGTCTCCTGTCTCCTGAGTCATCTCTACATCAATTAAGGCCACCCCACTTGGGGCAGCCTTTAACGTTGATCAAAGTCAGTTATCCGCAGCAAACCGTGGCACAAATCTGATTTCTGTACCCGGCTGATATTGGTTTTTCAAGTAATCCATAGGGTCGCTGCTTATCAGCCGTACAATCCTGCACCTGTCAACACCGCACTGTTCCACCTGTAATTTAACCCCCTGGATTTCCAGTTCCTGATATTTCGGCCCTGTACGGTCTATCCCTTCAAGCACCATTTCTATGGGCAGTGGAGTATATAACAGTGTCATTGCACCAGGCCCCCCGGATTTTTGCCTTCCTCAATTAGCTGGTTCAGTTTTTTAACGGCATGGGAAATACCCCCGACTTCATCTATCAGGCCCGCTTCCACTGCATCTTTACCGATCAGCACTGTACCAATATCCCGGGCAAGTTCACCGGTCCTGAACATTAGTTCCCTTATCTTGTCATCACTGGCCCTGGAATGACCGGTAATAAAGTTTACCACCCTGTCCTGCATTTTATCCAGGTACTCATATGTCTGTGGTACACCTATAACCAGACCGGTAAGCCTGATGGGGTGAATTGTCATACTGGCGGTCTCCGCAATAAATGAATAATTGGCAGAAACCGCAATAGGGACCCCGATGCTGTGCCCGCCGCCCAGCACAAGGGAAACAGTGGGTTTGGACATGGTTGTTATCATTTCTGCGATTGCCAGTCCTGCCTCCACATCTCCGCCAACAGTGTTCAGGACAATCAGGACCCCCTCAATTTCAGGATTCTCTTCCAGTGCTACGAGTTGCGGAATAATGTGTTCATACTTGGTTGTCTTATTCTGCGGCGGCAGGACCATATGACCTTCCACCTGACCGACAATAGACATACAGTGAATATTTGTTTTGGTCTGAGGCACTGTCATCTGGCCCAGTTCTTTGATGGTATCAACAGTATCCCCCTTCTTGGTGCCCTGCTTAGTCTTCCTGACCCGCTGCGGTTCAGCCTGCGGGTCCCCGCCCGGTATCGGAGGCACACCCGGGTCACCTTCAGGTCCCGGTGTTCCCGGAGGGCCCGGAGCCCCAGGTGACTGGGGATTAAAAAAATTTGGGTCCGGCGGCTGTGCCTGGCCGCCTGTAAAAGGAAACCGTCCCGGTACCGATCCGTCGGAATTCATTGGCCCGGGGTAACGCGTCCAGTAATATTCAGACATCTAATCACGCTCCTGATATTATTTCACCCCTTAGTATGTTACAGTTGTAAAGAAATTACTCGGTACAACGTTAAAAAGGCTTTGCTTCGCTAAGCGTCTTTGAGCTTGCTTTCGGCAAAGCTTAGCCTTTTTTATGCAGATAGGATAAAATTTATACATTCCTATTTGCCAAAAAAGCCGCATTAACTGCGGCTTTCAGCTTTTGTGAATTTCACCTGAAACTCACCGTATTAAACTTCCATGATGATTGGTAATATCATCGGTCTTCTTCTGGTTTTCTCATACAGGTATTTACTTGTGGCATCCCTCACATTAGACTTGATTGAAGCCCATTCAGTGATTCCTTTTTCCTCACATTTTTCGAGAGCCTGCTTTACCTTCTCCTTTGCATCTTCAATCAGTTGTTCTGATTCACGTACGTAGACAAATCCCCGGGAAACAATATCCGGACCGGCTACTACGGTACCGCTCTCCTTGTCAATGGTAACAACAACTATCAATATACCATCCTGGGAGAGCTGTTTACGGTCACGCAGGACAATATTGCCCACATCACCTACCCCCAGCCCGTCAACAAGGACTCTTCCTGCTGTTACCCGGCCATTCAGCCGTGCGGAGTTCCTTTTAAATTCCAGGACCTGTCCGTTCTCAACCACAAAAATATTGCTGCGCGGTATCCCTATCTCTGCAGCCAGGTTGGCATGCCTGATCAGGTGCCTGTATTCCCCGTGGACCGGTACAAAAAACTTCGGTTTCACCAGGTTCATCATCATCTTAAGCTCTTCCTGGCTGGGGTGACCGGATACATGGATTCCAGAAAAGGATTCGTAAATTACATCTGCTCCCTGTTTAAAGAGGTGGTCTATGGTTCGGGCGACCAGTTTTTCATTTCCCGGGATAGGGGTGGCAGAGATAATCACCGTATCTCCCGGGATGATTTCTACCTGGCGGTGGTCACTCATCGCCATTCTAGTCAAAGCCGACATCGGTTCACCCTGACTTCCGGTAGTTAAAACAGTTACTTTATGTGCCGGTAAACGATTAATCTCATCCAGCTCAACAAACAGTTCTTTGGGGAAATTAATGTAACCCAGCTCTGAAGCAATTGTAACCACATTTACCATGCTGCGGCCGGCAATAGCCACTTTCCTGTCATACTTAAAAGCGGTGGCAATAGCCTGCTGCAGACGGTGCACATTTGAGGCAAACGAGGCTACAATTATCCTTCCCGGAGCCGCCCTGAATGTCTCATCAAAGGTAGTGCCCACCACTTTTTCAGACATGGTATGCCCCGGCCGTTCTACATTGGTACTGTCTGACAGCAACACGAGGACTCCCTTTTGTCCCAGTTCGGCAAACTTCTGAAAATCCGTGATCTGTCCGTCCACAGGCGTCTGGTCAAACTTAAAGTCTCCGGTATGAAGCACTGTGCCTATTGGGGTATGTATCGCAATGGCAACGGCATCCGGAATACTGTGGCTAACCCTGATAAACTCGACTTTGAAAGGGCCAATATCCACAACATCCCTGGGTTTCACCGTGTTTAGTGATACACCGCCGGCAACATTGTTTTCTTTAAGTTTTCCCTGCAACAGACCAAGTGTCAGTTTTGTCCCATATACCGGTACATTTATTCTCCTGAGCACATAAGGAAGTGCCCCGATATGGTCCTCATGACCATGGGTCAGTACTATTCCCCTCACGATATCCTTGTTTTCCAGAAGATAAGTGATATCCGGGATTACGATATCAATCCCCAGCATCTCTTCTTCAGGAAACATTAAACCTGAGTCAACAACCAAAATATTTTCTCCGTACTTCACAACCATCATGTTTTTTCCGATTTCCCCCATTCCTCCAAGGGGGATTAACGATAATTTCGCATCTCTTGCCATTCCTACACCTCCTGAAAACAAAAAAACTAAGCTAAATCCGGTAGTAGATAAATAATTGAGAAAACCAGGAGAAGCAGGAGAAAAATATTGGTTTTTGTCCGCCCGACTCTCAGGTTACTAAAAAAATAGCCGCCCATAAACACCTGAAAATATTATACAGTATTTCCTATTGCTTCACAAGAGTTATGTTTTTACCCGCAACAGCTTGGATAATCCACTAATATTATAGACATCTTCAGTTCCAAAAATACAATAGAGTTTACTGTTCAATTAAGGTCATGGTCTTGTACACCGATTCCCTGCTGCCGACAAACATAATCAGGTCACCCTTCTCCAGGACGGTATTCCCGTGTGGGATAATGTTCTCACCATTTCGGGATATGGACATAATCAGGGTGTCTCCGGGGAGCCTGATATCCCTCAGCCGCTGATTGACAAAAGCGGCATTTGTCAGTACAGCCTCTTCTACCAACAGGTTATCTTCACCTTCGGTCACCAGTGAGAATGCGGCCGGGTGGATAACCAGGTTCTCCAGGACTATAAGGGTTGAAAAGGCAGGGCTGACAATCCTCACACCCATGTCCCTAAACTCCCTGGTATTAAGGCTGTTGTTAACAACAGAAATAACTCCCTTCACACCAAATTCCGCAACAACGGTCCGGCAGATCCTGAGATTTATATCATCACTACCGGTAGTAACTACGATTGTGTCTTCAGCTGAAATCCCGGCAGCCCTCAGTCCCTCTACTGTAGCTGCATCAGCATGAAGGACATCTAACCCGGCTACCTTGGCTTTTGCCCTCTGTTTGGCTCCAATATCTATAACCGTAACAGATTCACCGTTTTTTACCAACCGTTCCCCCAGGAGTATAGAGGTATCTGAAGCCCCGATAATAATAACCCGCCTTTGCCGGTCACTCTTTTCGGGAGCAAACTTTTCAAATAAAAGAGGAGATACCAGGCAGGTGACAATTGCTGACAATATAATTGCCCCATTGGTGTTCTCCGAAATTTCACCAAGTCTGAGGCCGACAGCTGCTGCAGCTATAATCAGGCTCAGCCGTGAAGAGAGCAGGAAACCGGCGCTCAGTGCTTCCCTGGCGGAAAATACCAGCCTGAAAAGGAGAGCAGGAACTATCTTAACCAGGTATAATGCAGTAATCAGCAGTGGCAGCAGGATCAGAAAGGTGTCGCTTTTAGCTGCCTCGGCTATATTAAAGGTTGCTCCCACCATAACAAAAAAGATGGGAATAAAAAAGCCATATCCGATTCCTTCCAGTTTCAGGATGAAGGCTTCTTCCCTTTTCTCAGAAACCAGGGAGACAATGGCCCCGGCAAGAAAAGCCCCCAGGATAGCCTCAGAACCCAGGTACTCAGAAAATACCACAAAGATAAGTATCAGGGCAAAAGAGCCCCTGACCCTGATCTGGGAAGTGGCATCAGCAAGTTTTTTGACTACCTGCAGACTGTTTAGGATGTTGGCCAGTTTATAGAAAATAAAGAAAGCCAGGAATAGGAACAATATCAGGAGTATGTCTTTTAGCTGACCGGAGGTAAGCATCAGTACAACAACAGTTATCAGAAGCATGGTCAGAAAATCTGCTATCAGTGCGGAAAGGAGTATGGTCTGTCCAAAAGAAGTATTTATAATGCCCTTTTCCTTAAGCACCGGGACAACAATACCCAGGGAGGTGGTTGACAGGACCAGGGTCACCAGCCAGGGACTCCTGATAAAGCCAAGTTCAGTTAAGCCCATGGAGATCAAAAATGACAAAAAAAGGGTCAGTCCAAAGGTCCCAAAAGCCAGGACTACCGGATTTGCCCCAGCGCTTTTTTTCCTCCTCAGGGCCAGGGCCAGGGTTTGAAAGTCGATTTCCAGGCCTGACAGGAACATCAGGTAGGTGAATCCAAATGCTGACAGGAAGTCCAGGAGCGGCCCGGTTTCAATAAGATTGAAGCCGCTCACCCCCAGGACCAGACCTGCAATGATTTCACCTATGACCACAGGGAGCCTGACAAACCTGACATGGCTTGTTATGAAGGGGACCACAAAAGCTGCCAGAATGATTATCAACAGGGAATAAAACATGTGTTCATTTTCCATGACTGTTATTCTCCCTTTTTTTTAATAAATTAACCCAAACCCTCTCATTTACTACTGAGAGAATTTGGGTATGATTTACCATATTTATTTTAACAGAAATTTTTCCAGTATTAAACCCCGTCAGGTTCAATTTTGTTATATTTTTTCAGCAAATTCCTGACAGCCTCTGTCTCCTCACCGGTTGCTGCAACCAAGGGAGGTCTGAGCCCGCCAGCTGCAAAACCCAACAGGTTCATGGCTGTCTTCACGGGAATCGGGTTTGTTGTAATAAACATAGTCTCAAATACAGGGATAAGGTCCAGGTGAATTTTTCTGGCAGTATCAATATCGCCGGCCAGGAATGCCCTGACCATTGCCTGCAGTTCATTTCCCACAATGTGGGCAACAACACTGACAACTCCGTGTCCGCCCACACTCAGTATCGGTAAGGTTACTGCATCTTCACCACAGTACATTAGGAAATCATCAGGGGTTTTCCGCCTGATTTCACCTGCCAGGACCAGGCTTCCGGAAGCCTCTTTAACTGCGACAATATTTTCAACCTTTGCCAGTTCGGCAATCGTGTCCGGCAGCAGGTGTGATGAAGTTCTTCCCGGGACATTGTAAAGCATTAACGGCAGGTCAGTGGCTTCGGCCACTGTCCTGAAATGGTGATAAAGCCCCCTCTGGGGTGGTTTATTGTAATATGGTGTAACCAACATGGCACCGTCGACACCAATCTTTTCTGCTTCCCTGGTTAACGAAACTGAATCAGAGGTAACATTTGACCCGGTCCCGGCAATTACCCTGGCCCTACCGCCTACTTCATCAACGACGGCCTCAAACAACCTGATCTTTTCTTCTCTGGTAAGTGTAGGTGACTCACCGGTGGTTCCGGCCACTACTATACCGTCGGAACCGTTAGCTACCAAATATGCGGCTAACTTCCTGGCCTGCCCGTAATCAACTTCCAGTCTGGAGTCAAAGGGGGTCACCATGGCAGTCAGCACGCGTCCAAAGTCTTTCACCACTTTTCTAACCTCCATACTATACTTATTGGCCCAATGCAAAATAATTATGCAGGGCTCTAATAGCTTTTTCCATTTCCTCCTGTTTTACCAGGCACCAGATTGTGGAGTGGGAATCCGCTGTCTGGAGTATCCGGATATCTTCAGCCACCAGGGCTTCGATAATACTGGCCATAACTCCCGGAACTCCCGCCATTCCGGCGCCTACAGCGGAAACCTTGGCACATTTTGGAGTCACAATCGGCAAGAACCCCATATCTTCCAGAATAGCAACCGCTTTAGGTGCTACATCATCTTTTACTGTGTAGATAACTACATCAGGATGTATATTGATAAAGTCCACACTGATTCCGGCATCTGCCATGGCCTTAAATATTTTAAGCTGCGGGTGTTCTGATGATGGAAACTCAGATGTGGTAACCTCTATCTGGGTTACATTGGGGATATGGGTTATCCCCGAGATAATACGGTCACGCTTGATTTCAACCCGTTTGTCAAGGGAAGCGGTGACCAGAGTTCCCGGGGCATCGGAAAAAGTGCACTTAACCCTGATAGGAATATTTTTCTGCATCGCAATTTCCACTGCCCGGGGATGAATAACCTTCGCCCCTTCGTGGGCCAGCTGACAAATTTCGTTGTACGTAATCTCATCCAGGGTCCTGGCATTCTCAACTATCCGGGGATCAGCGGTCATAATTCCGTCCACATCTGTATAGATATCGATGGCTTCGGCATTCAGGGCAACTCCCAGAGCTGCCGCAGTAGTATCACTGCCACCGCGCCCCAGGGTTGTAATCTTCCCGTTTTCTGTCTGCCCCTGAAAACCGGCCACAATAACAATAACTCCTTCAGAAGCATATTGATGAATAAGTTTGGGGTCAACTTTAATTATATGGGCATCTGTATGCCCGTTGTCTGTAATAATCCCTGCCTGGCCCCCGGTCAGAAAGACAGCCTTCTGTCCGAGACCCTCAAGGGTAGCCACCATGGTCACACCTGAGATGATTTCACCACAGGCCATCAGATTATCCAAAGCATCTGGTGAGATTGAAGAATTAATACCCTCAACAAACTTTACCAGGGTATCAGTAGCATAGGGGTCACCCTGCCGTCCCATGGCAGAAACAACTACAACAGGGGTATATCCCTCATTTTTGGCAGCAATTATCTTACGGGCCACCTGTTCCCTTAGCTCATGAGTAACCAATGATGTCCCGCCAAACTTTTGTACAAGGTATTTCATGCACTCATCTCCTAAAAGCATCTCCTAAAAGCACCCGTATTTTACCACCAGTTCCGCTATCTGGACAGCGTTAGTGGCAGCGCCTTTACGCAACTGGTCAGACACTACCCACATGTTCAGGCCGTTGGCAATTGAATTATCTTCCCTGATACGCCCGACAAAAACCTCATCCCGGTCAGAGGTATACAGAGGCATGGGATATTCCTTTTTCCCGGGGTTATCCTGAACGATGATTCCGGGAGCTTTGGATAGTATTTCCCTCGCTTCAGCAGCTGTAATCCTGAGCTCTGTTTCAATATTAACAGACTCCGAATGACTCCTGAACACGGGAACCCTTACTGTTGTTGCAGTAATCTCGATACTTTCATCATGCATGATTTTTTTGGTCTCTTTGACCATCTTCCATTCTTCTTTGGTGTAATCCATTTCCGAAAAAACGTCTATGTGGGGAATCAGGTTAAAAGCAATCTGGTAGGGAAAAACTTCGGGGTTGATATCATTTCTGCCTTCAGCAAACATTTTTACCTGAGCAGCCAGTTCATCAATGGCTTCCTTACCTGCCCCTGATACAGCCTGGTATGTTGAGACGACAACCCTTTTGATCCTGGCCGCATCATGAAGTACCTTGAGGGGAACTACCATTATTATTGTTGAACAGTTGGGGTTTGCAATAATACCCTTATGAAGTTTGACATCCTCCGGATTCACTTCAGGTACCACCAGCGGTACATCAGGTTCCATCCTGAAGGCACTGCTGTTGTCTATAACCACAGCCCCTCTCTTGGCAGCTTCCCTGGCGTACTCCTTGCTGGCCGAGCCCCCGGCAAAAAGGGCGATATCAACACCGTCAAAAGCCTCGTTTCTGGTAACCTCTACAGTATAGTCCTGGCCTTCCCAATTTATTTTGGTACCAGCTGACCTTTCAGTGGCAAGAAGTTTGAGGCCCCCGACAGGAAACTTCCTTTCCCGGAGAATCTTCAATAATTCTTGTCCAACCGCGCCGGTGGCGCCTACGACCGCTACATTAATCTTTTTCACAAATATCCCTCCGTAAATTGAATATATATAATCTTGTTCACACCGACGAATAAGGCCATTACACCCGGCACATCAATCCCCTTTAGTTGCTTCTCTTAATACTGGATAATTACCGGCTGAATTTGTTTTCCCTGCAGAGCTGATTTAACGGTATCCGCTAACAGTGACATGTTTGCCACTAAAGAATTAGCCTTTACCTGAGGGTTATCCTGTCCGAAAGGAACCATGTAAATATTTTTCATATTCAGCAATAAACCGATATTCTTGGCATTGATTCCCAGTCCGTCGTTTGTTGATATTCCCATAACCACCGGCCTCTGGTTGCGTAAATGGGCCTTTATTGCCATTAAGACAGGAGTATCAGTAATACCGTTGACCAGTTTGGCCATAGTATTACCGGTACACGGAGCAACCACCATTATGTCAAACAATGCATTCGGACCGATCGGTTCTGCATCTACAATTGTATTTATTATATCATGCCCGGTTGTTTCTTTCAGCAGTTCCTTCCATTCACTTGCCTTACCAAACCTTGTATCAATACAATCAACAGTATGTGACATTACCGGGTATACTTCTGCCCCACGCTCAGTCAGGCGGGGTATTTGTTTCAGGACTTCTCTGACAGTACAGTGTGAACCTGTAACAGCAAAACCTATTTTAACACCATTAAGTTCCATTAAAGCACCCCCGACTACCTTCTGTCTTCTTCCTGAGAAGATAAAGACGAAGTGTTGGCGAGTTCGCTTACAATTATGTCCGGAATTACTTTTGCCAGGATAAGCCCTGCAGTACGGGGGGCAACTTTTCCCGGCAGGCCGGGAGCCAGTTCTGCTTTCCTGCCCAGTTTTTCTGCCGCGTCAAAGTCAACACCTCCCGGTGCTGAAGCAATGTCACAGATATATACTGCAGGTTTTGTTTTCCTAAGGAGGGACTCATCCAATACAAGAGAAGGCACAGTGTTGAATATTATGTCAGCTTTTTCAATACATTGAGGTAACTGACTGTAGGTCAGGGCCTCCATTCCCATTTCGCTGATCCTGGCCAGGTCTGCCGGCTTCCTGGCGGCTACAGAGGTTATTGCCCCCAGAGCAGACAGCATCCGGGCAAGTGTCTGGCCACACCTGCCAAACCCAAGTACAGTTACATTGCTGCCATGAATAGTAATATCAGTAGCTTCCATAGCCATTTGAACGGCCCCCTCAGCTGAGGGGATGGAATTCATAATGGCAACTTCGTCCATTTCTGCTATTTCCACCAGACCAAGGCCTCGTTCAGAGACTAGCTGTTTAAGCAGCGGACGGGCAAATCCAACAATAACAGTGCATTCATCATTGCAGCATGCGGTGACATCCCTGTTAAAGCTAAGGCTGTTTTCTGCATACCTGGCTCTTATATAGCCCTCTTCATCAATACCCGGCATGGGCAGGATAACAAAACGTGCGCCTTTCACTGCCTCCTCTGCCGATTCAAAGTATTGGACCTGATTGTCCCCAATAAATTTAGTTATTCCGGCCACTCTGACGTTAGCACCCAGCTGTGCCAGGTGAGGAGCGAGGATAACTTCCCGGTCATCTCCTCCAAGGACCGCTATGGGCACTCCCGCGAGTATCGAACTCATGCAACAACCTCCTTTGTACACCAACTACTGACAGTATATGAATTGATACAAAGGGAGGTGCTTGTATAGAACCGGTTTCACTTATTCAGTTAATAGTTTCTCCAGACCATAAGTCACTCCTTTCAGGTCTGCAACTTTTCTTACTGCCAGAATTACTCCCGGCATAAATGACTCCCTGCTGATGGAGTCATGTCTTATGGTCAGGGTTTGGCCAAGCCCGCCAAAGATGACTTCCTGGTGGGCCACCAATCCCGGAAGACGGACACTGTGAATTCTCATCCCATCATATTCACCGCCCCTGACACCCTGAATTTTTTCCTGTTCATCAGGATGCCCCTGGCGATACTTATCCCTGCCCTCTTTTATCAGTTCAGCTGTCTTAATTGCCGTTCCTGACGGGGCATCCAGTTTCCGGTCATGGTGTAATTCAATTATTTCAACATTTGGTAGAAACCGTGCCGCTTCTGCGGCAAATTTCATCATCAGAACTGCCCCGACAGCAAAGTTGGGAGCTATGACGACACCAATCCCGGCCTCAACAGCGCTCTGGTTGATGTCAGCAATATCCTCCGCGGAAAGGCCTGTTGTCCCAATAACGGCATGCACGCGATGAGTCAGAATAGTATCAAGGTTAGACCTGATATTTTCCGGAGTGGTAAAATCCACCACAACCTCTGCCTGCGTCTCCTCGATAACCCGGCCGAGATTGCCGGTAACCGGCACCCCGCAGGGTCTGCCGGCTGCCAGCAGACCGATATCTTCTCCATGATTGGTTATATCAACTGCTCCGACCAGAGACAAGTCATTTTCACCAAGGACGGCTTTAACCACTTCGCACCCCATCCTGCCGGCAGCTCCGGCTACTATTACCTTCAACATAAAATATCCAGACCTCCTGTACATTTGCAGAACTGTCCGGTGTATACTGGACGAAAAGAGACCAATTTACACCAAATACCTTAAACCTTATTTTCTTATAAATAGGTCCATATGTCAAGGGCGAAACATTGACTGACCCGGTGAATATATCACCCGGCCACTGGCAAACTAATAAATATCAATATACAACCGGACAGGGTGGTCACACTCAATGAACAATAAGGGTCATGAAGCTTTGGAATTCGCGGGTCTGGCCGGAGAACTGCTGCTGGAAAACGGGGCTGAAACACCGCGGGTGGAAGATACGGTACACAGGATATGCACTGCGGCAGGGCTTACGGAAATTGAGGTAATTGTTTTTCCAACAGGTATCATTATCAATGCAATCTATGAAGATGTTCGGGTTACGCGGGCCAAAAGGATACACGCCAGGGAAACTAATCTTAACAAGATATCTATAATAAATGACATTTCCAGGAAATATGCCTGTGGCCGGATTTCACTCAGTGAGGGACTTGCCATTTCCAGGGAAATACAGGCAGGTAAATCCGACCGCAGGGTTTTCTGGAGCACCCTGGCCGCCGGAAGTATCGCTTCAGGATCGGCAACAATCCTTCTGGGAGGATTCTGGGCAGATTTTTTCCCGGCTTTCATGGCAGCCGCTCTGGTCAGGGCCGTAATCGGAGTGGTGGCCTTTAACCTGGCATATGTCCTGCAAATTTTCTTAGCAGGAATTTTTGCCGGATTCACAGGAAGCCTGTTCGTTGACCTGGGATTCGGTTATCATATGGACAAGATTATAGTTGGAGCACTGCTCCCCCTTTACCCCGGTATAACCCTGACAAATGCAGTAAGGGACTTTATTTCCGGGGACCTGCTTTCCGGAACCCTGAGAATGGTTGAAGGACTGCTTATTGCCGCAGCCCTTGCCAACGGGGTGGGGGTAGCCCTGTCTGTATATCATGGTCATCTTCGGGACTATTTGTTTTAGACTTTTCGTTGGCTCCGGAAATAACCCGTGTAATATGGTGAGGTGTTGTATAAGAATTTTCCTGGCACTGTTGCCGTGATGAGTCTTGCTGCAAATCACCGGCATCAGGGCAGGGAGTCCCCGCATGTCCGAAGATGGCGAAGGCCGCCGGGAAGTTTTGGCTCGCCAAAACGAGAGGCGGCCATCTTAATAGAAAATCCCAATGAGCCATCGAGTTCGGGGACGCTGCCCTGATGCCGGCGAGTGGCAGCTTAGACTGATAGGAGGCAGTGCCGGAAAATCGGTACAATACCTCACCACATTTCATTAGATCATTTCCGGGAGCCCAAAGTGAAGTAAAAACAAAGAGTTCAAGGTGTTAGACCCTGAACATACGAAATGCTATCCCCTTGAGAACTAATAAAGATAAGGAGCAAACGTAATGATTACCAAAATGTTTTTGGCTTTTCTGACAACACTGTTTACAGGTATTACATTACAGACGCCTAAATCCGCACTGGTGACGGCAGGGCTGACAGGTATGCTTGGGTGGACGGTCTACAATATCTTGATTAAACTCAACTTTTCCACACTGTTTGCATCAGTCTCAGGGGCAATTGTCATTGGAGGGGTGGCTGAACTCATGTCCAGAATTCAGAAACAGCCCGTCACTGTTTATATAGTGTCAGGCATTATTCCCCTGGTGCCCGGCATTACGTCATATGATTCGATGCTGCACTTTATCAACAGCCGCTATATTGAAGGGATATCCATGGCTTTCAGGGCCTTTCTGATCGCTGCCTACCTGGCTACAGGGCTTGCCCTGGTACCGATTACGGTCCGCTTTATCCGCCGCAGGTTCGGCAGATTGAGGTGAGGCAGAGTTTTTACCCCGAATACCTGGTCAGATTCGGTATTGTCCCATCCAGTTCCACAATAACCACTTCATTGCCAATTTTCTTAATTGACTGCCAGGGAATAATAACATGCTGCCGGTCCATCCATAAACTGAACAGGTTATTTCTGCGCGGCAATATGATTGACTGTATTTCACCTGTGTGACAGTCAACTACCATATCAGCTTCCCCAATTACCCCCAGCCTTGCCCCGTCTACCATGTTAATGACCTCTTTACCCTCAAGATCACTCAATCTCAGATAACTCAATCTCCAACACCCTCTTTATTGAAAAAACACCCTCTGATAAATGTTTATGAGAGGGTGTCCCGGGCTATTCCATTCATATAGAACTATTTCCCTTAACATTTGAAAAACTATTTGCCGGTGGAGCCAAAGCCTCCTGAATTGCGTGTGGTGTCATCAAGGGTGTCTGTCTCGGTAAATTCCGCCCTGGCAAATTTATTAATCACCATCTGGGCTATCCGGTCTCCCCGGTTGATTTCAAAAGGAGCCTGTCCCAGGTTTATCAGAATCAGTCCTATTTCACCCCTGTAATCAGAGTCTATGGTCCCCGGGGTATTCACCATGGTAATGCCATGCTTTAGGGCCAGCCCGCTCCTGGGCCTTATCTGAGCCTCATATCCCTGGGGCAGCGCTAAACATAGCCCGGTAGGTATCAGTTTAATCTCACCCGGATTTAATACCTCTGTCTGTTCCACCGCGGCAAACAAATCCATCCCGGCTGCCCCGGGAGTCATATACTGCGGCAAGGGCAGTCCCCTGCCGGCACTTGTCCTGCTAACATATACTCTGACTATTTCCATTTTACCCTCCGCCCCTCAGCCTGTGGAAATATTATCCTATACCGTTCATTAAATGGTTAATCGGAGATCTTTTTCGTCCACGCTGGGACCAATACAGGCGACAACAAGATTTTCACTCCTGAAAAAACTATCAGCAAGCCTTTTGATGTCATCAACATCCACTTTATTGATTTTTTCCACTGTTTCTTCAACAGAGATAACACGGTTTATTGAAAGCTCCGATTTGCCCAGTCTGCTCATCCTGTTGCTCACATTTTCCAGACCCAGGAGCACACTGCCCTTCAACTGTTCTTTGGCCCTGGCCAGTTCTTCACGGGTGATGCCGTCTTTCCTGACACTTTTTAGTTCAGCACTTATCAGGGACAGTACTTCATTCAGGTTGTTCCTGCTAAGACCGGCATATACAGAAAACAGACCCGCATCTTTGTATGAACTGTGATAGGTAAAGATGGAATAGGCGAGTCCACGTTCCTCCCTGATTTCCTGAAACAGGCGGGAACTGATCCCGCCGCCCAAAGCGCTGTTAATCACGTGTAAAACATAAATATCATCATGCTCCATTGGCAGTCCGGGAGTTCCCACACAAATGTGTACCTGTTCCGTATCCTTCTTTTTTGTGGCAATCCGGGATCCGGCCACCGGCTGATAGTATTTTCTCTCCCTGGTACGGTTTTTGATACTCCCAAACAGTGGAGCAAGTTTGGCAATGATCTGCTCATGTTTGACATTACCGGCGACAGCCACCACAAGGGAATCCGGTGTATAACAACTGTCCCTGAACTCGAGAAGCTTCGCCCGGTCGATAGTGCTGATTATTTCTTCTGACCCGATAACAGATCTGCCCAGGGCATGACCCGCCCACAGGGTACTGGCAAAAATATCATGTACCAGTTCATCAGGTGTATCCTCATACATCTTTATTTCTTCAATGATAACATTCTTCTCTTTCTCAAGATCTTCTTCCCTGAAAAGGGAATTAAAATACATATCACTGAGGAGGTCTATGGCTACATCGATGTGCTCGTCCAGAACCTTGGCGTAATAGCAGGTATATTCCTTGGATGTAAAAGCATTAAGCTGCCCGCCTACTGCATCCAGTGCCTCTGCGATTCCCTTGGCAGATCTTTTTGTTGTTCCTTTAAACATCATATGCTCTATGAAATGAGCGATTCCGTTATTACTTTCATTTTCATCCCTGGAACCCGCGCCAACCCAAAGCCCTACAGAAACAGATCTGACATATGGTATTTCTTCAGTCACAATTCGTACCCCGTTTGGTAATGTCTCTTTTTTATACACTAATAATGTCCTCCCCTTAGCATGATGCCAAAACGCATAGATATCTGTTTAAGATTCGAGACATTTATTAAAAATCCTCCAAAATATTTTGAAAATCGGCTAGAACATTGTCCCATTATGGTGAAGCTGCTTTTTTACCCACCTGAGCAGCCTGTGCCAGGGTTTTTGTTCTTTCACCTCACATCCGGCGACAAGATTCACTTTACCCGTGTACCGGCCATTGATGTAATAATTGACAAAACCGATAACCTGCCCCTTTTTCAGCGGAGCAATGGGGTAGTTTTTGATTTCAGGCCTTATTTCCAATGCCTTGGGGTCATTGGAAGGTATAAGTATTCCCAGGTCAGATGAGTATACTGCCGGAACACTTTCCGCAATACCGTTCTGAACCTGCAGCATCCTGTACTGTTCCCCGGCCACCGCTACCTGGGAGTATTCATAGTGACTGAAACCGTACTCGAAAAGTCTGATACAGTCACCCCACCTGTCCCCACTGTGTAACACCACAGCTATCAGTCTTCGGTTATCCTTGCTGGCAGAAGCTATCAGGCACTGCCCGGCAGCATTGGTTGTGCCTGTCTTGACCCCGTCTGCCCACAAATAACTCCAAAGCAGTTTGTTGGTATTATGTAATTTCCGGTCCCATTCTTTACCGGGCCAGTCGATGACTTTGTCCCTTGTGGCAACAATTTCGGAAAACTTCCTGTTTTCCAGGGCATGCCTTGCAATAAGGGCCAGGTCATAGGCACATGTATAGTGGTCCTTGTCAGGCAGGCCGTGCGGATTCGTAAAATGAGTATTCAAGGCGCCCATAGCCAGGGCTTTGGTATTCATTAGCAGGGCGAAACTGTCAAGACTGCCGGCAATATGCTCAGCGATGGCCACACAGGCATCATTTCCGGATTTCATCAGGGCCCCGTAAAGCAGATCTGACAGAGTCAGGATTTCCCCTTCCGTAAGATATATACTCGACCCTTCCGTACCTGCGGCCCTTTTACTGACTTTGACCATATCCCTGAGGCTGCCGGTCTCAATAGCCGTTAAAGCCGTTAACACCTTTGTGGTGCTGGCGGGAGGTCTTTTTTCTAGCGGTTTTTTAGCATATAAAACCTGTCCTGTGCGGGCATCCATCAAAATTGCCGCATCGGCAGAAACACCGCTGAATTCCGCTGCCAGGGTTTCCGGTACCCCCAAAAATAAACTCACAACGAAAACAGATATAATTATTTTCAGGTACTGTGCCAAACTACCCTCTCCCTATTTAATATCAAGGACATCGGAAACAGTGGTCAGCTGGTAGCCCTTTTTCCGCAGTGCATCAATTATGGAAGGAAGTGCTTTTACCGTAGGGTCAGTGGGATGCATCAGGACAATGGCGCCATTATGTGCCTTATCGGTCACCCTATTAACAATAGTTTCAGGGGCCGGTCGCTGCCAGTCAATGGTATCTATGCTCCAGAGGATTGTCTGATAACCGCTTTCTCCTGCAGCTTCCAAAACTGTCTTGTTGAACTCACCATATGGAGGGGCATAGAGACGTGTTCTAATTTTGGTTAGTTCATAAATTATGTCTTCAGTTCTCTTTATTTCCCGCATATTTTCCGATTTTGAGATGAAGGTAGGGTGTGGATGGGAATAACTGTGGTTTCCCAGTTCATGGTTTTTGGCTATTTCTTTAGTCAGTTCCGGGAAGTCATTAACCCATTGCCCTCCCATAAAAAAGGTCATTGATACATTGTTTTTTTTTAAGATTTCCAGCATCTGGGGAATATACTCCTCACCCCAAACAACATTACAAGTGAGGGCAATTTTTTTGTGTTCCGTGCTGCCCTGGTAAATAGGGTCAAAATTGGTAATGGCAGGTTGAAATAAATTGTAGTGGATCACTTTAAACAACAGCAGTATAAACAACAAAGCCAGCAAAACAGTGATGGCCCTCCGGACCAGGTAATTAAAATTAAAATAATAAATCCTCATCCCAATCCCTCCATCCAAACCAATCCTGGATTGACCACTCTTTGCTATTGATGTTTATTCAGTGTTCCAGCCATATATGTCATTAATCCGGGAGTTACCACTTCACCAGCCACCCAGAATCCTGCCTGCAATCTACAATGTAGTCAACATAAACCGTCTGGTCTTTAATCTGATATAAAATCAAATACCGTTTTTCTAATTTCCGGGCAGCAAAAGGCTTTTTTACTCCTTTCTTGCTATTAAAATCAATAGATATTTCCTTTATAGCAGTTCATGTTAAATTTTATTAACCATAAAAAAGAGAACGCCGTTGGAAAAACCGGCATTCTCCTATAATAATTTTAAACAAGCTTTTTCTCGACCTTGTCCCAGAATGCCCATGACTCAAATCCTAACCGCCACAGGGCAACCCCTTTAAGGTCATATTCATTAACCAGATTCAGCTTAAAGGCAGCACTCTCCGGACTTTCAAACCAGACTACATGCTTTTCGCCATTTTCCCAGTAGTAGAAATACGGGGTCTTGGAGTACTCGTCCCATTCAATGGCAGCACCGTGTTTCTCTGCCAGCGCCAGTGCGCTGTTGGCAGGGACAGCTTTATAGCCCCCCTTGCCCACAACCCAGTCATAACCATAGTTGCCTATCCCCAAAAGGATTTTTTCCCTGGGGATCACACCTGATGAATAAATAACCACATTTTCAACCCATGGCTGAGAGGCCACAGGCCCCGGGTCGCCGCCAATCCAGTGTTCATCATATGTCATTAGCATTATCCTGTCAGCCACACTGCCCAGGTATTCGTAATCAAAGGCCCCGCTCCAGCCGTCTGATGTATTGTCACGTGTCTTTGCCGGAACGGATATGGTAACCTTAAATCCCTCAGGGGCAAGTTTTTCCTTAAGGATAGTCATAAACTCATTTAGGGCCTGGCGGTCACCAGGTGGAATATTTTCAAAATCAATGTTAACCCCGTGAAACCCGTTGGCAACCAGGCGGCTGTAAATGCTGTCAACTGTTTTCACACGCAGCTCAGGGCTGGATAAGACATTATGTACCAGGGTCCGGTCAAAGCCCGATTTTGTAAGATTATGAACAAGGGCATAAATCTCTATATTATTGGCCTTGGCTGTATTCAAAGCCTCTGTAGGTGTCTCTCCGGTTATTTCACCCGAAGGGGTCAGTGTGTAGGAAAAAGTGGCAACACCGGTAATTCTTCCGACATTGTTCTCAAGGGATCGCTGTGACAGGGTATCAGTGGCCCAGTCCTTTGTGTAATAACCCAGAACCTCTTTGTCATCTGTTTTTAAATACCGGCCGTTCCATTCACGGATCAGGCTGAAAAAACCTTTGCCTTTTGCGGCGCTGATACGTGACTCTGCTGCCCATGTTACCTGTGGGGTCATTAAAAGCAACAAGCTGAGTATCAGGAAACAACTGACCCCCGAAAAAATTGATTTCTTTGTCTTATGGTGCATTTTGCTCCCCTTTCTGCCTTTCGATGTCAATCTACTCAATTATATTAGCTGGCAGGAAAGCGGACAATCTCAGGATTATATTCTACCGTTAACCCCATGAATAAGAAATTAAAATTAAAAAAACCCACATGGGAAATCGTCAATTTCCTCCCAAGTGGGAATCTAAACCAGAAGATACGGCCGCTTTGCCGTTAAAAATCCATTTATAGAAGCATTTCCAGGCTGTTTGGGAGACCGGGAGACCGTTTATCCAATTTTTAGGCGGCATTGTCAAATGCCGCCTGGTAATACTGCCTTTTTATTTTGCAAAAACGTGGTCACCAATTTGTTTAATTATTGGTCTGGACCATATCCACCTGCTTGTAGATGTCACCGGGTTCCAGTAATAGATAGCTCCACCCGTCGGGTCATAGCCGCTTAATGCAAGTTCTGCAGCCTTAACAGCCTTTTGGTCCGGTTTCAGCCATATTTGGCCGTCATCAACAGCATCAAAGGCTCCTGGTTGAAAAATAACCCCATCTATGGTATCAGGAAAATCCCGGGAACGGGTCCTATTTACTATAACAGCACCTACTGCAGCTTGTCCCTGGAAACTCTCTCCCCTGGCTTCACCGTGAATAGCCCGGGCCAGCATAGTAACCTCTTCCCGGGAAACTCCCCGGGAAACCGGTTCTGCAGCTTTGCGGGCATCAGCAGCACGTAACGCGGCACGTCCGGAATTTCGGTCACCTGATTTCTTTTGATAAACAGCCTCCAGGGTTTCCCTGTCAACAACACCGGTAGCCCTGATCCCGTTTTCTTTCTGAAATTCCAACACAGCCTCATGGGTCCTTAAACCAAATATTCCATCAGCAGGTTTAAGGTCATAACCTTTTTTACCGAGCGCCTCCTGGATCTGCCGGACATCCCATCCTGCCTGTCCCATTGCCAGATCTCTGGACACCTTGGAATCATTTCCTCCGGGAACATAGAAAACCGCTAACATTATCATCACAAAAATTCCTGTAATGTAACAGAGAATCAGTTTTTTCACCTTATCCATAAATATCCCTCCTGTCAAACTGTCTAAGTCTCTGTCCTTTGATCGTTTGGTCCGGCAGGAAGTTACTTATGGATTATACTAAAAACAAGGGAATCAGGCAACCACTAATTATTACCTTCCAACAGTGCCTTTAAAGCCTCAATATTCCTCTTCCAGTCGGCATCACCGGCAGCAGGGGTTTCCAGGATAAAGGGCTTGTCCTTCAGCAGGGTATGGTTAAGGATAGCCCGGAATCCTTCTTCCCCGATATGACCGGCTCCGATATCAGCATGCCTGTCTTTGGCTGACCCCAGGGGAAACATGGCATCATTGGCATGGATTAATTTGAGCTTGTCAATCCCAATAATACTGTCAAATTTATCTACCGTCCCGTTGACCCTCTCATATGTGGAGAGGTCGTATCCGGCCGCGAAACCGTGGCAGGTATCAAAACAAATACCCGCATTATCGCTCTCAAGCATTTGTAAAACAGCAGCCAGGTGTTCAAAGAGATAACCCACTTCCGAACCTGCCCCTGACGTGTTTTCCAGCAGTAGAACCGTATTACCACAGTACCCCTCAAGTGCGGTCGTGAGCGCCCCGGATACCTGCCGGAGTCCCTTTTCTGTCCCTTCACCCTTATGGCTTCCCATATGAAGCACAAGGTAAGCTGCCCCCAGGGCATCTGCCCTCTCCAGGTCCTCCCTGACCATCTGTGCCGCATACCTGTGCATGTCAGGGTCAGGAGTGGCCAGGTTGAGTACATAGGGAATATGGACAACTACAGGGTTAATGTCATTTATAGAACATAATTCCCTAAAAGTGGTCACCTCATCTTCTTTTAAATCCCTTGCCTTGCCACCTCTGGGGCTGCGGGAAAACATCTGGCAGGAATTGCACCCCAGTTCCAGGAGACGTTTGACAGCCTTGGTGAAACCACCGCTGATAGAAATGTGGATACCAACTCTCATTTCTTAATCCTCCAACCCACGATATACTGAAAAAGCGCTTATATTACCTTTTAAATTACTTTTCCTACTAAAAGTAAAAACCGATATTAATCGGTTTTTGCTCTACTTCTCTGCTGTTTGGGCACGTATGGCTTCCTTCCTGGAGAGGTTGACCCTTCCGTGCTCATCAATTTTGATTACTTTGACCATTATCTCGTCTCCTACCGAGACAACATCTTCAACCTTACCAACCCGTTGTTCGGCGAGCTGGGAAATGTGGACAAGTCCTTCCTTACCGGGCAGTACTTCCACAAATGCCCCAAAATCGGTTATCTTAACCACTTTACCCAGGTAAATCTTGCCTATTTCAACATCAGCGGTAAGGCTTTCAATAATGTCAAGGGCTCTTCTTCCTGCTTCACCGTCTACAGCTGCAATAAATACCCTGCCATCATCTTCAATGTCAATTTTAACTCCGGTTTCATCGATAATTTTCTTGATGGTTTTGCCGCCTGGTCCAATGACATTCCTGATCTTGTCAGGGTCAATGGTCGTGGTAATGATCCTGGGAGCATATGGAGACAAGTCAGGCCTCGGCTCAGAGATAACTTCAAGCATCTTCTGCAGGATGTGCATTCTGCCTTTTCTGGCCTGTTCCAGGGCCTCTTTCAGGATATCCCGGCTAATCCCGGAAATTTTAATATCCATCTGAATTGCGGTAATCCCGTTTTCAGTCCCGGCAACCTTGAAGTCCATATCACCAAGGTGGTCTTCCATTCCCTGAATATCTGTCAATACTGCAAAGTTATCGTCTTCTTTAATCAGGCCCATGGCGACACCTGATACAGGCGCTTTAAGAGGAACCCCGGCATCCATCAGGCTCAGGGTCGAACCACAAACACTGCCCATGGAGGTAGACCCGTTTGATTCCAGGGCCTCAGAGACAATCCTTATTGTATAGGGAAAGTCTTCCTCCGGAGGAATCATTGGCTCCAGAGCACGTTCTGCCAGGGCTCCATGCCCGATTTCCCGGCGACCGGGCCCCCGCATGAACCTGGCTTCACCAACACTGTAAGGCGGGAAATTATAATGATGCATGTAACGCTTGGATTCTTCCACTCCAAGACCATCAAGAATCTGCTCATCACCTACTGCGCCAAGAGTGATAACACTAAGTATCTGTGTCTGTCCTCTGGTAAACAGCCCGGAGCCGTGAGTTCTCGGAAGTACCGATACCTCACAGGTAATCGGCCTGACCTCATCCAGGGCACGGCCGTCAATGCGGATCCGGTCATTAAGAATGGACCTGCGCATAACTTCTTTTTCCAGCTTGTCCATAGAATTGCCAACATGTTTTGACAGGTCTTCTTCCGGATACTTTTCGGCATAATACTGTTTGACTTCCTCTTTAAGCCCCTTCAGGAATTTTTCCCGGTCCTGTTTGGCCATTTTTTTCTCGATACACTCCCTGATTGCCGCTTCCACCTTTGGCAGGGCATATTCCCTTACCTCTGTTTCAATATCCTCAGGGATGGTAAATAGAGTGTAGTCATAGTCAGGCTTGGCATAACCTTCTTTAAGGGCGTTCTCCCTGAATTCACCGATAAATTCCACAATTTTTTTGATTTCCTCATGACCATACATAATGGCATCCAGCATGACATCTTCGGGAACTTCTTTAGCCCCCGCCTCAACCATGATAACGGCATCCCTGGTACCGGCAACAGTCAGGTGCAGGTCACTGATCTCAGCCTGAGCCAGGGTGGGATTAATCACAAACTTCCCATCAATCCGCCCAACTACAACAGCCGCAATGGGCCCCAGGAAAGGTATATCAGACAGAGTGAGTGCAGCCGAAGCCCCGATAAGAGCTACTATATCCTGGGGGTTATCCTGGTCAACGGAAAGCACGGTTGCCACAACATGGACATCATTTCTGTAGCCTTTGGGGAACAGAGGCCGTATAGGCCTGTCTATCAGTCTGGCAGCAAGAATAGCCCTCTCACTGGGTCGGCCTTCCCTTTTTATAAAACCTCCGGGAATCCGCCCCACAGCATACAGTCTCTCCTCATAATCAACTGTCAGCGGAAAAAAATCAGTCCCCTCCCTGGGTTCTTCCGAACGGGTTGCAGTCACCAGGACAACAGTGTCACCATAACGCACCAGAACTGCGCCACCTGCCTGCTTTGCAAGCCGCCCGGTTTCAATAGACATTTCCCTGCCTCCTACCGGCAGGCTTCGAGTAATACCACCAGATTTCTGAGTCATAAAGGGATACTTCCCCTCCTTTTTATCATTTTCTACTTAAAAATTTAATTTAGATATTTACCATATTATTTCCTTCTATTGATGGCAAAAATACACAAAAACAATAATGCGGAAAAAAAAGCGGGTATGTCCCGCTTTTTTTAACGCCTTAACCCGAGCTTCTCAATGATTACACGGTACCGGTCAAAGTTGTTCTTCTTCAGATAATTGAGCATTGCCCTTCTTTGACCAACCATTTTGAGGAGACCACGCCGGGAATGATGGTCTTTTTTGTGAGTTTTAAGATGCTCTGTCAGATAATTGATACGTTCGGTAAGTATGGCTATCTGCACTTCAGGAGATCCTGTATCAGACTCGTGCAGCTTATATTTTTCAATTATCTGCTTCTTTTGATCTGTAGCTAGTACCACGATGTCACCTCCTTATAATTATATCCCCATTAGCCAAGACAATCGTCGGAGAATCGAATTTCCTAGCTGATGGTTCTCTATAGCAAAACGGTTTTATGAACCGTCTTACCTGCACTATTGGATGGTTTTACTTTCCAATAACAGTAATAACCAACCGTCCCTGGGGGATGTCCTTAGCCACTATATCGAACACGCGTCCTGACTCGGCAAAAAACCCACGAAACCTTGTGGCCGTAGGTATCTTCCCTGGAATTTCCCTGGCCGCATTAACAATATCAGCGGCGGTAATTTTTTCCTGGCGTAAATCCCTCAGCCGCTTACGGGCGTGTTCTGTGATTAAAATCCGCATATCGGACCTTCCCTAAAAAATATCTTTTTCGCTGCCAAACTCTTCCCGTTCGGTAAGAATTGAATACAAGGCGTCCTGAAATGCGGTTAACAGTGCATTATCAATTTCATCCTTCAGGTAAATGTTTTCCAGTTCCTTCCTCAAATCATTGAATTCCTTGCTGAGACATACTTCGGCGACCTGATCAACCACTCTTTTCATTTCCTCTTCCCTGGAATCGGAAACAGCAATTACCATCTCAAATTCCTCCCCCCGTATAAAGGGCGGTTACCGTTAATAATTTTAACACATATTACTACTCATGTAAATTATTTTATCCGACTAAGCAGGGTTCCTTTAGCAGAATCAGGTTTCCTTTATAAATATTATATTTTAATTTGCATTATTTATGCTTAGTCAGCCTGTAATATACGCCTGGCCCTTTGTACATCTTCATCAATCCGGGCCACCAGCTCATTTGCCGAAGAAAACTTCTTTTCCCCGCGCAGTCTTTCGATAAACTCTACTTTAATCATGGTATTATAGATATCCTCCGAAAAATCAAAACAATGAACCTCAAGATTTTTGGGCTGGTTAAGATCAAAAGTGGGCTTTATTCCGACATTAGCCACTCCATTAAATGTGTCCCCCTTAATATGTACCTTTACGGCATAAACCCCGTTAGCCGGAATAAGGATGTTTTCAGGAAGGTTGAGGTTAGCTGTCGGGAATCCCATTTGCCTGCCTCTCCTGTCACCGGTGACAACCCGTGAACTTACAAATGGATAATAACTCAGAAAACCGGCGGCTTCAGAGACTTTTCCCTTAAGGAGCAGTTGCCGTATCAGGGTACTGCTCACTTCAGTCTCATTATGTTTTACCGGTGGTATAATAATTACCTGAAACCCTGATTGGCGGCCAAACTCGGCAAGCATCCCGGGGGTGCCCTCACCCCTGTAACCAAAATTATAATTGTACCCAACAACCACAGCTTTGACACGCAGTTTTTGCACCAGTATATCCCTGACAAACTGTTCAGGTGACAACCTGGAGATTTCCTCTGAAAATGGGCAGATAATCAAAACCCTGGCACCCAACTCTGAAAGAATCCTGATTTTGTCCTCTTTGGTGAGCAACATAGGCGGACTGCAGTCAGGCTGAATTACCGTCATGGGATGAGGGTCAAATGTAAAGACTCCCGGTACCCCCCCTATCCGGTCTGCTAATTCTATAGCCTTTTTTATCAGTTCCCGGTGTCCAAGGTGTACCCCGTCAAAATTCCCCAGGGCAATTACCATGTTATCATATTTCTCTGCAATTTCATCCAGTCCATGATAGATGTCCATTGATATTCTCCCTCTAGCAGAAAACTTTAACCGGTTGAAGAATCCTCACTCTTTTTTTGCCATCAGATTGTGAATCATCCCTGTCCCGGACAGAAACCCTGGCAACAGCCAGACAGCCTGCCTTTGGGTTCATGAGCTTCACAAGCTGGGCCTCCCTGAGTTCGGCAGGTTGCTGCATAACTCCGGGCTCATATACCGTGTTGCCATGTTGTACGGACTTGACCGCATTATCGTGAACCCATACCTCTTCAAAAGGCAGCGCGGTACCAATTGACATCATCTTCTTATGAAGCAGCCCCTGTTGATACAGCTCAACAATTTGTTCCAAAAGCAGTGAATCTTCCAAATAAAAGCGCCCGCTCCCTGTCCTTGCCAGGAAAGACATGTAACCTCCAAACCCGACCTTCTCACCTAAATCATGACATATTGTCCGGACATAGGTCCCCCGGGAGCAGGTTATGTCAAATAAGAGACTCGGGCTAGGTGTGCCGAATCCCCGGTGCCTGATTATTTTAATATCAAAAATTTCTATCGGTCTTGGCCTGCGTTCGACTTCCAAACCTTCCCTGGCAAGGTCATAAAGCTTTTTTCCCTTAATTTTTATTGCCGAAACCATTGGCGGCAGCTGCTGCTGAACACCTTTAAAGGCTAAAAGCGTTTCTTCCGCCTCCTGCCATGAGAGGGCGGAAGCATCCCGTTTGTTCAGTACCTTCCCATAGCCGTCCTGTGTATCAGTGCTGCAGCCAAAGGTAACTTCTGCCCTGTAACGTTTCACATTGTCCTCTAAGTATTCAATAATCCTGGTTGCTTTCCCAAGGCACACAGCCAGCACACCGGCCACACCGGGATCCAGTGTCCCGGTATGGCCGGCCTTTTTTTCTTTCAAGGTCCGGCGCAAATAATTTATCACATCATGGGATGTCATCCCCGGCGGCTTAAAAACATTAAGTATCCCATTTATCCCACTGGACTGCATATCCACATCAACCCACCAGTTAACCAGAAAATTGTGTAATTAAGTACTGACATCAGTCTGCAACGCCTTGGCACATAAATCTATTACCCTGCTTTCCACATCTTTCAGACTGCCTTCAACCATGCACCCGGCAGCCCGGGGGTGGCCGCCACCCCCAAATGTGGCTGCCAGCTTATTTACATCACTGTACTTGTTAGAGCGCAATCCGACTTTCACCTTCCCGGGCGCGATTTCCCGGAACAGGATTCCAATCTCTACTCCATCCAGCATGCGCGGGTAATTTATAATCCCTTCTGCATGTTCATCAGCTGCTCCCAATTTGCGCATTATCCCAAGGGACAAGCTTATCCAGGCTATCTGTCCGTCAACAGCGGTTTGCAGCTGGTCCAGGGCATACCCAAGAAGCTTCAGATGTACATACTCCTTCTTCTCGAACAAATTCTTATTGATCCCGGCAATATCCAAACCTATGTTGACTAATTCTGCTGCCACCTCATGGGTCCTGGCTGAGGTGTTGTCAAATCTGAAGGAACCGGTATCCATCACAATGGCGGTATAAAGGTTAACAGCCATGTTAAGGTCCAGCGGAACCCCCATATATTTGATGAGCTCAAAAACAATTTGTCCGGCTGCAGAAGCACCAGGATCAACATAATTATAATGTCCGAACTTTAGATTGCTGACATGATGGTCAATATTGACCACCACAGGTATATCGTTGATATACCTGCTAATATTTTTTCCCAGACGGTTAAGGTCTGTACAGTCCACAATAACTGCCAGGTCACAATTCTCCGGGAGATTTTCCGCTGTGCGGATATCACCGGGACGCGGCAGAAAATCATATACTGCCGGAATCCTGTCAGGAGTTAGGACATAGTTGTCAATCCCTAGCTCCGACAATAAAAACCCCATGGCCAATACAGACCCGACACTGTCCCCGTCAGGCATTTCATGACCACATATGACAGCCCTGGTGCTTTTCTTTAGACAACGGGAAATTTCAGCAAAACTGTTCATAAGCCCTTCTCCGTATCCTTAACCTCTTCAAGTAACTTCATTATACGAGCACCGTATTCAATAGATGAGTCAAACTTGAAACTTATCTCCGGAGTATATCTCAGCCTCATTCTCTTCCCCAGTTCACTGCGGACAAAGCCTTTGGCTTTCTCAAGCGCCTGCAGTGACTCTACCTTTGTATTATCGTCACCATAAATGCTGACAAAAACCTTAGCGTAACGTATATCAGGAGTCACTTCAGCTCCCGTAACAGTCACAAAACCTATTCGGGGATCTTTAATTTCCTCTCTTAACATCTGGGTAATCTCTTTTTTTATTTCTTCAGCAACCCTGTTTGCTCTATGGGATGTCATCCAGGCTCACCCCCAACTGCCTATTGTTTTCTCCGGTTTTAGAGTTCTCTTTGCACCTGTTCCATTACAAATGGTTCAATTATGTCTCCCTCTTCTATGTCATTAAACTTGCTGATCATCAGGCCGCATTCGTAACCTTCAGAAACTTCCTTGACATCATCCTTAAACCTCTTGAGAGAATCCAGTTTCCCCTCAAACACTACTATGCCCCCCCTGATTACCCGGACCGAGGCATTTTTCGTAATTTTGCCCTCCAGGACATAGCATCCTGCAATTGTTCCAACCTTAGAGACCTTGAAGGTCTGCCTGACCTCAACCCTGCCTATTACCACTTCCTTAAACTCAGGATCAAGCATACCAACCATAGCCGCTTTGATATCCTCAATGGCATCATAAATAACACGGTATGTCCTCAGGTCCACCTTTTCCTTTTCAGCAGCCTTCCGGGCATTGACATCAGGCCGCACATTAAAGCCCAGGATAATTGCATTTGATGCAGAAGCCAGCATAACATCAGTCTCGGTGATTCCGCCAACACCACCGTGGATTGGGTTAACCCTGACTTCGTCATTGGATAGTTTTTCCAAAGCCTGTCTCAGGGCCTCAATAGATCCCTGGACATCAGCCTTGATAATAATATTCAGGTCCTTGACCTCACCCTGTTTGATTTGCTTAAACAAGTCATCCAATGAGACTTTAGAGGTAACCTTCTGTTCTTCTTCACGCCTTTTATCAATTCGTTTATTTGCTATTTCCTTGGCAGTCTTGTCATCCTTGACAACATGAAATGCATCTCCGGCCAATGGCACGTCAGACAAGCCAAGTACTTCAACAGGAGTGGACGGTCCGGCCTTTTTAATCCGGCGGCCCTTGTCATCAACCATTGCCCTTACTTTACCATGGGCCTGACCGGCAACAATGGAGTCACCAATCTCCATGGTTCCTGTTTGGACAAGGATGGTGGCCACAGGTCCTCTGCCCTTATCCAGTTCTGCCTCTATCACAGTACCTTTGGCAGGTCTTTTGGGATTGGCCTTTAATTCCTGTACCTCCGCAACAAGCAGGATCATTTCCAGCAGGTCATCCAGGCCCTCCTTGGTTTTTGCAGATACAGGAACAGTAACGGTATCTCCGCCCCATTCCTCGGGGACAAGACCATACTCGGTCAGTTCCTGTTTAACTTTATCGGGGTTTGCACCCGGTTTATCCATCTTGTTTATTGCAATTATGATAGGTACCTGTGCCGCTTTTGAATGGTTAATGGCTTCAACAGTTTGCGGCATCACACCATCATCAGCAGCCACAACAATAATGGCAATATCTGTGGCCTGAGCTCCCCTGGCCCTCATAGCCGTAAAGGCTTCGTGACCCGGAGTGTCCAGGAAAGTTATTTTTTTGCCATTGTGTACCACCTGATAAGCCCCGATATGCTGGGTTATCCCTCCGGCTTCACTGGCCGTTACGTTTGCTTCTCTGATAGCATCCAGCAAAGAAGTCTTCCCATGGTCGACATGTCCCATTACCGTAACTACACAGGGCCGCAATGCCAGGTCTTCCGGGTTGTCTTCATATTGGTCAATTGTTTCCAGGATATTTTCTTCTATCTTTACTTCAATTTCACGTCCGTATTCACTGGCAAGAATAGCAGCAGTATCAGCATCGACTTCCTGGTTTATGGTTGCCATAACACCTAAGGAAATGAGCTTTTTGATCAGATCGGTAGCAGGTTTGGCCAGTTTCATGGCAAGTTCTTTAACCGAAATTGTTTCCCCGATAACGACCGGTTTTTGGTTTTTAGTATCCATTTTAGGAGCTACAGCTGCCTGAGATCTGGTTTTATCAGGAGCATTTCTGCCGTCAGTCGGTTTCCTGCCGGCCGGTCTTTGACCCGGTCTTTGGCCCGGTCTTTGACCTGGTCTCCTGTCACCCGGTTTTCGATCTGTATGATTTGGCTTTCTGTTTTGACTTCCGTCTGGCTTGGTACCCTGAGGCCTGTTTCCGGGTTTGGCTCCCTGAGGCCTGTTTCCAGGACGCGCTCCCTGAGGCCTGCCTTCCGGCCTGGCGCCCTGAGGCCTGCCTTCGGGCCTGGCACCCTGAGGCCTGCCTTCCGGCCTAGCGCCCTGGGGCCTGCCTTCTGGCCTGGCTCCCTGGGGCCTGCCTTCGGGACGTGCCCCCTGAGGCCTGCCTTCGGGGCG
>JAENZJ010000043.1 GCA_016841325.1 Thermincola carboxydiphila | reverse complement strand
TATGGGAAGATTGAAAACCACCCGGCCTATGCGGCTTTTATTGGGGATATGTCTGACCGTAATGTTCAGGAGAAGGTTGGCTATATGGGAGAATGCCTGGTTCTTGAAGCCACAGCAAGAGGTCTGTCAACTTGCTGGGTTGGCGGTTTTTTTAAACCTGAGGCAGTTAAGGAACAGGTGACTATTGGGAGCAATGAAAAGGTCCTGGCTGTTACTCCTATAGGTTATTCGGCTGATAATACCAGTCTGGATGAAAAGATTTTAAAGGGAATAGCTGCCAGCCATAAACGAAAGCCGGTGGAAAAATTATGCCGTGGTCTGTCAAAGGCTGATTGGCCGGAGTGGGTTACGGCAGCGCTGGAAGCTGCCCGCCTGGCACCGTCGGCAATTAACCGGCAGCCATGGAGATTTACCGTTAGTGAAGATTCTATCAAGGTATCTGTAGATAGTAGTAACTTTGAATTCGGGGTTTCCAAAAGGCTTGACTGTGGAATAACGATGCTGCACCTGGAAATAGGAGCATTATCCAAAGGAGTCAATGGGAGATGGGATTATTTGGAGGCTCCTGATGTAGCTGCTTTCAGGAGACTTGCTTATTAAATATTTCACATTGCAGGGTTTTTGAATTTACACTAGAATTATACAGGAAAAGATTACCGAAGGGGGTTCAGTGTATTGGGGTATGAAACCATAAAACTGGATAACAGGGAAGGAACGGCAATTTTAACCCTAAATCGCCCGGATAAGCTCAATTCCGTCAACATGACTATGAGGGCGGAGATCGTAAAAGTGCTTGGAGAACTTGAAGCAGACGAGAATGTCAGGGTGGTCGTTGTTACCGGGGAAGGGCGGGCCTTCTGTGCCGGAGCTGATGTGAATGAATTTGCCGAGGGGGCAAAAAACCCGGAATTGCAGGACACTATCAACTGCAAGCTGCTGGAAATGGCCAGGCTGTTTTATGAGTTTGAGAAACCCGTTATCGGCGCTATCAATGGGGCGGCTGCAGGTGATGGGGCCCAATGGGCCCTGGCCTTTGATTTAAATGTCGCTTCCGAAAAAGCTAAGTTCGCCTGGCCGGCCACTTACCTGGGTATCCTCTGACCGTACGGGATCATCCGGCTTCCGGCGGAAGTCGGGCGTTTCAGGGCCAAAGAGGTCCTGATGACCAGGAAATTTGTCAGTGCTGAAGAGGCTGTCCGGTGGGGATTTGTGACCAAAGTCGTGCCACCGGAAAAACTGATGGAAGCAGCGCTGGAGCTGGCCGAAGAGATAAAGCAGATGCCGCCGCTGTCCATAAAAGCTGTGAAGAAGGCTGTTAACCGGGGCATGGAAGGCTATGATTTTGCCAAATCAGTGCTGGTGAGCCTGCAGAATACAGAAGATGCCATCGAAGGGATAACGGCTTTTCTGGAGAAGAGAAAACCCAAATTTAAAGGCAGATAAGGTACAAGATTTGTTTAAAGAAAGTTTTTTGCGGCTACCATAGAAATGTTAAATATATTATAAACCGGGGTGTTAGCAGTGAACGAAGCAGCCAAAAAAATCATACCGGTCACTCAGATGAGCAGTTGCTGAGGCCCGGAAAATGATGCCGGGGAGCATCAAATAGAGGCCAATGGGGTAAATACCGAGAACTGTCGGGTCTGTGGCAGCAAACTGGAGTATTTTAAAAACAGCAGAGAATATGCCTGTTTTCAGTGTGGCACTACCGAACCGGCAAATATCAGCTGCCCCAGGGGACATTATATTTGTGATAAGTGTCACGGTAAAGATGTTTTTGATTTAATAAGGGATTGTGTAATAAACACAGAATCAGTTAATCCCTTTGAGATATCTGAAACACTCATGGGTTATTCCCATGAGGTGCCCATGCTGGGTTGTGAAAATGCCTGGATTGCTGCGGGGGCTTTGGCAGCTGCGATCAAAAACGAAGGCTCAATAAAGGTAACTGACAGCCAGATAGATGAAGTACTCAACCGGACCAGGAAGCAGGCAATAGGTGGGTACTGTGGCCTGACAGGTGTTTGTGGGATTGCCCCGGCAATAGGAGCCTGTTTTAGTGTCATTCTGGGAGCAGCCTGCCCCAAGGACAGGGAAACAGCTGTTACCATGAAGGTTGTCGGCAGGATAGTAAACGCGATTGCCGCTGAAACCGGCCCCTGCTGCTGCAAGAACTTTGTAAGGACATCACTCTTTGAGGCAGTTGGGTTGGTTGAACAATACCTGAATGTAAATCTGCCGCTTCCCGATGGTACGATAGTCTGCTGCCATGCTGCCAGACATCCTCATGGGTGCAGAATGGAGAAATGTGCTTACTACAAAGACCATACTACCGGTGTATCCAAAGAATTTGACCCTGGTGCATCAAATGGAGGGGAGATTAGCATGTTTAGCGAATATGACCGTTTTCATTCATCCATTTACAGTCAGGAAGGAGTCCTCGGCCGGAAAACAAAGCACCTGATTGCACTTGCCGCTTCACTGGCCGCGGGGTGTGAACCCTGAACTCAGTATTGCTTTGCAGTTGCAAAGGAACTGGATATTCCGCAGGAAGAGTTAAATGAGGCAATTGCCATAGCCATGACTGTGGGAGCTACCAAGGTCAGGGCATTGGCGGATAAAATCCACCAATCCCCGGAGGCGGGGAACCAACCTCCGAATGAGTCCGTTACTGAGTGTAAAACCTGAAGTTAATACTTAACCCTGTTTAGGATAAATGGGGACACATTTAACAACCGATACCGGGATAATTCCCGGTATCTCTTTGTTATATTCGTGTCTGGGAAGGAATCTGCATAAATTGGTTGAAATATTTCATAGGTTATTATACATTTTCACCGTGAGTCAGGAAACTTCTTAACAATTTTACAGGAGGCAGCCCAATGAATGCAATAACCACAGATAAGTCCCGCTCGGCAAGATTCCTTGCCCTGTATAACAAACTGGACAGCTTGATGAAAGAGAGGCTTGGCCGTGATGACGGTTTCAGCCATACCAGAATGGTTAATGAGTTAGCGCGAAAGGATATCCTGTTCAGGAGGTATGAGAGTGAACTGAAATCCCTGGCGAGGTTAAGGAATGCCATCGTTCATAACCGGTATCCTGACCAGGCTGATCCCATCGCCGAGCCTCATGAATATGTTGTTAACAGGTATGAAAAAATCATTGACCAGGTCTTTAATCCTCCCAAAGCCCTCTCAATAGCTGTCCGGAGGAAAGAAATTTATACCACCACCCTTGAAGCTAATGCAATCCGGGTAATGAGGACCATGAACCAAAACAGGTATACCCATGTGCCGGTTTTGAATAATGAAAAAATGATCGGGGTTTTCAGTGAAAATACGGTATTTTCGTATATCGCTGAGAACAGAATATTTATTGAAGAACAGGCCAGAATTGAAGACTTTCTCGACTTTATCCCCATGGAAAAGCATAAAGGGGAACACTTCATATTTATTGACAGGGACACCCTGGTAAGTGATGTTGAGGAAATGTTTCGCTGTGAACTGGAAGGACACCGGCGCCTGGCGGTGGTGTACATAACGGAAAACGGCAGACAGGATGAAGAACTCCTGGGCATGATTACACCGTGGGACATTGCGGGAATCTAAAAGAATCTAAAAGGGAAAACGCGAAAGGAGAGTTTTATATGCTGGAATTGCTAATCAAGAGGAGGAGCATTCGTAAATTTAAGCCCGATATTGTTGAACAGGATAAAATTGATAAACTTGTAAGGGCAGCACTTTTGGCACCATCCTCCAGACGAATTAATCCCTGGCAGTTTATTGTGGTTACAGACAGGGATATTCTCACCAGGCTGGCTGCAGCCAAAGTACACGGTTCCGCTTTTTTAAAGGGGGCCCCATTAGCAATAGTGGTAATCGCCGATGAGACCAAAAGCGATGTCTGGGTAGAGGATACATCAATTGCCTCCATTATCATCCAACTGGCAGCAGAGGATATGGGGTTGGGATCCTGCTGGATTCAAATCAGGAAAAGAATGCATGATGCGGAACAGACATCAGAGGATTATGTAAGAAGATTACTGGAGATACCGGAGAATTATAAAGTTGCTTCTGTAATAGCTGTTGGGCACCCGGATGAGAAACGGGAACCACATACCGAAGATGAACTTGTGTTTGAGAAGGTTTTTGTCAATAAGTACGGCAGACATTACAAAAATTAAAAACCCACCCACCCCGGTGGGGGATAGGGGTGTATTTATGGAAAGACCGGATAAGTATAAAAAAGACCTGTTAACGGGTCTGAAGACCATCGAGGGTCAGGTCCGCGGGATAGCCAAAATGGTTGAAGAAGACCGGTACTGTGTAGACCTGCTCGTCCAGCTAGCAGCAGTTAAGGCCAGGATTAATAAGCTGGGACTGTCGATAATTGAATCACATACCAGGGGTTGTGTCTCTCTTGCCATTATGCAGGGTAAGGGCGATGAACAGATTGAAGAACTTGTTGACGTGATTTCAAAATTCATTAAATGAAAAGATTTTTGGGTTGACAAATTAACTGCAGGGGTTTATTATGAAGACATACCACCCCCCGGGGGTGGGGAGGCCATATGTGTGGGCACCAGTTTTCACTGGCAGCCGCGATATATGGCGGTAAAACTCATTTTTTGTTTGCGGGAGGAGTGATCATATGGCCGGTAAAGGAGCGGCTGCAGAGGAACTCAACCTTAAGGTAAGGGGAATGACCTGTGCAGCTTGTGTGAACAGAGTTGAGAAGGCCATTGCAGGAATTAGCGGGGTTAACGGAGTGGTGGTAAACCTGGCGTCTGAGAGTGCCAGCATCCAGGTTAATCCGGGCCTGTTCAGGAAAGCTGAACTGAAGGAAACTGTGGAAGCCCTTGGCTACAGTGTGGAGGAACGGGCTGACAGCATTAATGAACTTGACCGGGAACGTGAAGCCAGGGAGAAGGAGATAAAGACCCAAAAACGAAACATGTGGCTGACGTGGCCTTTAGGCCTTGTGGCAATGGTCGGTACGATGCGCGAAATGTGGATCTTTGACAGGTTCATACCGGAATGGCTGGGTAACAATTATACATTATGGCTGTTGACAACTCCGGTGGTGGTATTTGGGGGATGGCAGTTTTTTGTGAAGAGCTGGAAGGGTTTAAAACGCGGAGCAACAGATATGAATCTTCTCTATGCAACCGGTATTGGAGCATCGTATCTGATAGCTGTAATAAATACATTGTGGCCTGATGCCGGTTTTGGAGGTCCTAAAGCAACATTTTATGAATCTGCTGCCCTGCTGACAGCCTTTATTGTACTGGGGCGGTACCTGGAGGCAATTACAAAAGGCAGGACTTCGGAGGCAATCAGAAAGTTGATGAGCTTACAGGTCAAAACTGCGCGTATCATTAGAAACGGTAATGAAATGGAAGTCCCGCTGGAGGATGTACAGACCGGAGACCTGGTTACGGTAAGGCCGGGTGAAAACATCCCTGTGGACGGGAAGGTAAGCAAAGGGTACTCGGCGGTGGATGAGTCCATGATTACCGGTGAGAGTATCCCGGTGGAGAAAAAACCCGGTGATGATGTTATCGGTGGTACTATTAACAAAACAGGTGCTTTTACCTTTGAGGCTACCAGGGTAGGGAAAGATACGGCCCTAGCCCAGATTATCAAACTGGTTGAAGATGCCCAGGGTTCCAAAGCCCCTATTCAGAAAATTGCCGATGTTGTTGCCGGGCATTTTATTCTGGGAGTCCACCTGCTCAGTCTGCTGGTATTTGGTTTCTGGTTCTTTGCCGGTTACACCCGGTGGTTCACACCAGACAGTGTATTTTTACTATCGACTACGACCATAGGTAGTATTGGTGTCTTCGGATTTTCTATGCTTCTCAGTCTGACTGTCCTGGTTATCTCCTGCCCGTGTGCTGTTGGACTGGCTACGCCCAGTGCAATTATGGCGGGTTCGGGCAAGGGCGCCGAGAATGGTATTCT
>JAENZJ010000022.1:62823-67371 GCA_016841325.1 Thermincola carboxydiphila | reverse complement strand
GCAGTTCACCATTAGCAGAGAAATAGTAGGATGTCCCATCGGCATAATAAAGCCTATAGGCAGAGGAATCCTGGCCATTATCAAATGTATTATCTTTGGTAAAGACTATGTCACTCAGCTCATAATCAGCCAAACCTGTTCCGGCGGTAAAGTCAGCCTTATATGTCTGGCCGTTAGGCAGGGTAACCCATACTGTTTTATTATCATCTTCTCCATCTACTTCTAGAGTAGGGATATCCAGGCTCCAGCCTTCCCCGAAGATATATTTGGCTGCTGAATCAGCACTTTTTGCTCTGGGCTTATTTACTATATTGCTGGTAGTTATATCAGGAGTTCCTGACTCGAACTGGAGATAACCGGTAAATACCCATTTCTTCCCGTCTATAGTTGTTTCACCCAAAATAGTTAATTCGGCTGGATATTTTAGCGCTCCTGTTTTTAACCAATACCCGTTGGCATCAAAAACATCATAATAGGCAATTACAGTTTCCCCATATTTAATGCCCCCGGCGCTGCTGGTTCCTTCATCAAATGCCTTGGCATCCCTGTTGCGGTATTCCAGGACCAGGGATAAGTCCATGCCATTACGCCCCGGGATATCAAATATGGTGTTCCGGACATTTAACTCACCGGTTTCAGTACTTACTGTTTCCCGTATCCCACTGGTGGCCTTGGAGAATGGAGCATTTAACTCAATATTATATAGTGCCTTCTGTTTATCTTCCTTGAGGACTTTCATCAAAGAAGAGACCGTAGTAACCTTAGGTGTCTCAGCTACAGCAGCCTGACACCATAACATCATTCCGGTAAACAGGAAGGCTAAAAGAGAAAAGCAAAACTTCTTCATTCTCAACCTTCCTTTCTTATCCGGAATAACTGTTAATTATCTCTTCCCAACTCTTACCGGTTTTTCTTTCCTGCAGGATTTCATCTATTGAAGCCCCGGACTTCTCAGCCAGGCGGGCCGCATTTTGCACCTCCCAGACAGAAAATCCGTCTTCTTTGTATTTACCCAGTTGAACCCTAGTTAGATTATGCTCCCTGCAAATCTCCTGTTCAATTTTCTCTTTTTCCTTTTCGGCCTTGGCATTAGCTTTTTTTACAGCAGATTCATAGTCTTCTGCCGAAATAGCCTGGTTACCGGCAGCCTTTTTGATGTTCAAGGTGGCTTTATCGTTTGCTTTTTCAAATTTGTAGGCAAGCTGATTGCCGACTTGTTCCCAGGATTCAAAGTTCTTTTTTAATTCCAATACCTTTGCAATATCCATGTCCTTTGCTCTGGCAATACTGTCAGCGTTTAAAATGTCCTGTGGAGTGTAGCCGTCTTTCATCCAACTGCGTATCAATTCCTCATCGGCAGGCTTATAATGCTTGAAATCTTTCATATTAAGAGTATTGGAGAGGACGAGCTCCATTTCTGTCCCTTTGGCATGTTCGGCCAAAAGCGCTCCTGCCAGACCGAAATCTGAACAATTGGCTGCTAAGAATTCGTGTACAGCCAGTATATTTTCAGCCTTGTATTCCGCTATTAAAAGGAATACTTCTTTATAGGCAGCCTGATTTTTTCCTAATGTATCCAGTATTTTTTTGTATACAAATATGTTCTGCCTGACTGTATCCCAGTCCCCTATGGCATCATATAACCGAAGTACCGCACTTTTTGACAGCCCGGACAAGGCGGCAAGATCAATAGCTATTTGATTATCTGCAGATTTACCGTTTCCCACAGCCCAGACTGCTGCACCTGCAAACAAAGCTATTAGGCAAACTGCCAGAATTACGGTGTTGCGCTTTGATAACCTCATTTTTCACACTCCTAACTTGGGGTGAATCTAACTCTCATCAACTGAAACAAATTGAACGTTATAGTAGTTTATAAAATCATTTGTCGTAGGAATGCGGTAGAAAATGGGACCTCTATTATACTGTCTTTCATTAATCCATTCCATAAAGTCTTCTACAGAATCTTCATCAAGGCCATTGTATGTTTTAATAGTCCCATCCGTCATTGTAATGTTTAATATTAAATTGGGCAGTACGAATAGGTCTTCAACATAATCCACCGTGATCAAGCTGTTATATCCTTCAGTTGACATGTCATCAACCTTCATGGCACTGACAACAGAGAAACTGGTCCCTGCAAGTTGACTGGTTAGGGCCAATTCAGGGATGGCTCTTAATTCTTCTGCAGTCATCCCCTGTTGGGTAACGGCAATCCAATTGTTTTCAACATCAGCTATTAAATCGGCACTAACAGTTGTCCACTGATTGTCCTTATAGGAGTAGTAAACTGGATTTGTTGGGTCTTTAACAATGAAATAGTACATTTCAGCAGCTTTGGGCTGAATTTCTACCGGGTAAATCCTTCTGATTTTCCTCCAATTGTATGCATCAAAAGACTGACTTTTTGTGGTATATAAAGCCTTTTCCAGTGGTATATCACCTGAATAGCTGTCACCGCCATTGAGTGTTACGGTTATGCTTTTTAGAGATGGAGTAATATAGGGGTCAACTGAAGCAAAGTATACTGCTGCATCAAAATGCAGTACCTCACGTCCGTCGGCATAGAGGGGCGCAAAATCACTTTCATCCATGGCATTGACCTCATCTATGGTCATTCCATGTTGTTGGAAGTCTTCTTCTAAAGGAGTAGTGCCTGTTTTGACAACTGCCCATGTCCCTTCTTTGTATGTATGCCATGAATTCTTGCCGTCAAAAGAGAATAGGTAACGCTCAGGTCGTTCCACACCATTGAAATAGTAGGTGGATAAGCCGTTATTAGCAATATAAACCATTTTGTCTCCGGAATTATCCACACTAAATTGATAGCTGTTTTCAGCATCAGCAGGACGGATGTCTTTTAATGTATCTGTTTCGGTATCGTAAAGGCGATATTGATCACTTCCATCATCAAGTATTAGTTTATTGTCATCAGTGACTTTGATAATATTTGAGTCGTTATTTACATCAAGTTTCCTGGAGGTTTCTGATGAAACCTGGTAACTATACAGGTCCCCATAAACTTTCGTGAAAACTAAAGAGCCATCTAAATTTGCCCACAGCCCTTGGACAGTATCCTTTGCAGACATTAACTCAGAGCTCTGCCAGCCGACCGGGGTTTTTACTACTTGGAACAGCTTATCTGCATTGGCATAGAATATCTGGTTTCCTATTCTGGAACTGTCAAGGTGACTAGCTGTTGAACTAATCAATGGTTCACCGGGTGATGTTGTTGAGTACAGATATATATTGCCTCCACTATGATAACAAACGGAACCATCATTTTGAACTGAATAATCTGCCACACCTGTCTTAACAAGAGTCGTTTGTTTGGATATGTCATCATAAACGTATAAATCATTTGATGCAGTTTTAAAAGCAGCTTTATTCCCTGTTAAATCTGTTTTAATGGACACAGGGACATAACCGGAGAGTTCCCTTTTTTCTCCAGTTCTCAGGTCAATTATATATAACTTGTTTCCAGCATCGGGGTTTGCATAAAAGATTCTGTTTCCGTCTCCTGACAGGGTAACTACTGTAGGTTTAGCCGAAGAGTATGTTCTTGTGACTGGAAGAGAGTTTATAGTTCCTGAATTGTCAACATATGATGAGTCAATGGAAATGCCTGACATTTTACCACTTAGTAAAACAGAATCCCCAGTTATTGTTAAGTCTTGCAGTTGAGGGGTAATAAATGGGTCACTAGAGGTCAAAGTTACTTTATATTTTAAGATTGCGCCTGACAAATCTGTTTCAGTAGAAATGTCTGGAATGAAGCCACCATTGGAAACTGCTTTCCATCCTTCCCAGCTAACCCCTTCATCCAAAGAAACGTTGGTTTCTACTAATAATCCGGTGTTTGCAGGAACAGTGGAATTCCAATTGATTATTAGATTGGAAGTTTTTTGAATAGGTGATAAATCAAATATTGCTTCACGGTAACCGTTTGTGAAGTATGTTAATGTTGGAACTGCTATGAGTGAGCCAGTTTGCTTTGCTATGTACCTAGTCGTAGTAGTGCCATCTCCTAACTGCCCACTCGTATTACTTCCCCAAGCCCATACTGTGCCATCCGATTTTAATGCTATAGAATGATCATATCTACTGGAAACTGAAATTACATCGGTTAAAACGCTTACCTGGACCGGAGTGCACCTATTATACTGAGTGCCATCTCCTAACTGACCATTAAAATTATACCCCCAAGCCCATACTGTGCCATCCAATTTTAATGCTATGGTATGATATTTTCCAGCGGAAACTGAAACTACATCGGCTAGACCGGTTGTCTGGACCGGCGACCGTACGAAAGTTCCGGAATCGCCATTTCCTAACTGACCATTAGTATTATTCCCCCAACCCCATACTGTACCATCAGATTTTAATACTATGGAATGACCACCTCCACCAGAAACTGAAATTACATCGGTTAAACCGCTTACCTGAACCGGAGTGTACCTATTCGTCATAGTGCCATCTCCTAATTGTCCTGTGGAGTTGGCACCCCATGCCCACACTGTACCATCAGATTTTAATGCTAAGGAATGA
>JAENZJ010000022.1:0-62723 GCA_016841325.1 Thermincola carboxydiphila | reverse complement strand
CCATCAGATTTTAATGCTAAGGAATGAGAATCTCCACTGGAAACTGAAATTACATCGGTTAGACCGCTTGCCTGAACCGGAGTGCACCTATTCGTAGTAGTGCCATCTCCTAACTGCCCACGATAATTATTTCCCCAAGCCCATACTGTGCCATCAGATTTTAATGCTATAGAATGGGAACCTTTCGTAGAAATTGTACTGTGACTTATTGATTCTAATTGTAATGTTCCATCATCAGTAGGGATAACATTGCTTAATACCCCCTGTAAAAAATCAGATTGACTTGTATCAAGTTTAACAACGTTATTTCGTGTTACCATAATGGTAGGTTTTGTATTATAAGTGTTTAACAAAAAATTGGGTCCTATAGGATTTGAATTAAATTGTAACCCACCATTAAGATAAACTGTCTGGGAATCAGCCATTTTGGGGATATCTAAAAACAGGCTAGGAGAATAGACAGATGTTAATTCATCAAAGTACCAGGTTGAAGACTCATTGCTATGAACCTGGATACTATTTACCTCCGGTATCTGAGGATCCAATGCAGCCAAATCCAACGTTAATGAATTCCATTGCCCACTAATTAGGTCTTGTCCGACATAAAATTTGCCATCCTTATTTGAATCATTTTTTACCTGAGAGTCATCTGCCCAAAATTCTATCCACTGAGCACCGGCCATTGGTTTAACCCATAAATTTATTTTGCTATATCTATTTACAGCATTTGAAGCAGAGGCAGCAGCTAAAGTGAAATCCACATGATCCTTAGTGCTATCAGCACCACACTGAATTTTTACAGCATAATTTCCGTTAATTCTGTCTTGAACCAATGACTTGGCCCCAAGAGTAAGATTGGTTATACCATCTGTGTTTTCCATTTCATCGTAAAACGGTAAGTTCTGCTGCACTTCAACTGCGTGCGCAATATTAGGAAACAGAGATAAAATCATCATCAAACATAAAATAAGAGAAATTTTTTTCTTGTACATTTAATTACCTCCCAAAAATTTTTATAAGTCTCTCGGAAATTCGAGATTCTTTATGTTCAAGGCTTTGTGCCTTGGACTTTTTTGTTTTTTCCTCCAACGTATTGCTTTTGTCGAAAATTAGAACGAATGTTCTCTTGACTTTTTGAAAATCGCCCCATAATCGCCGATGGAGGCATTATTTTACAGCCTACTAAAGAGATTATGGCGGTGATTTGTTGTGTTAAGACCTTCACGCTCTCATCAGGATTTTCAACTATTTGTAACTGAACAACTACGAATTCATTATTTTGAAAAGGACCTACAGGGAACAGTGCTTTTGTATCACCTTGAGCTTGCTAAAGTTTGGGTTACTGATCTTACTCCTGTTTATCACATTCTAGCCCATCAATACAGTAAACGCGGTTCTTCTGCACGTAACCCGGTTGATTTATTCAGGTCACTACTGCTTATGGAGCTTACTCATGCTAAATCTGTTGATGATTGGGTTAAAACCATGAGAGCTCATCCTATCTGGGCTATTTATAGCGGGTTTTCACCTGATGACGTTCCTGGCGTTGGTACTTTTTACGATTTCCAAAGCCGGCTTTGGCTGGCCGATTCCCCTCATTTGTCGTCCAAAGTCCGCAAGCCTAAACGCAAACCTAAGAAGGGCAAGAAAAAAGGGGAAAAGGCTCCTTTGCGCAAACCTGGTATCGTCGGGCGATTGATTTCCCGCTTTTTAAAACATCCCCCTGCTCATAAAACCCAGCCGCATGACCTTCTGCAGCAGATTTTTAAAGAATGTTTTGTACTTCCATCTGCTGAACTAGGTTTGTTAGGTGACCCTGAAAATCTGCGTATAGCCGGGGATGGTTCTTCCGTCCGTACCGGCGCCAGCCGGTACGGGAAAATGATCTGCTTCTGCCGGGAACAGAACATTTTCAATTGCCAATGTGCTCGGCATTATAGCGACCCAGACGCTTCTTGGGGCTGGGACAGCTATCGTGAAGAGTACTACTACGGACGCGGTATTTATGCTTTTACTGCTGCCGACAGTCCGTATGATTTGCCTGTTTACCTCAATCTTTTTAAGGCTGAACGCCATGATAGTGTTGCTTTTATACCCTCTTTCTTTGAACTTATCCGTTTATACCCGGATTTCAAATTCAGAGATTGCCTTTTAGATTCAGCTCATGATGCTTACGGGATCTACAAGCTTCTACATCAATATGATATTGGCGCTATTATTGATTTAAACCAACGCAATACCGGTAACATCTCTTGTAAAGATGATATATCCTTCACCAAGGATGGCATCCCGGTTTGTTCAGGAGGTTACATTATGTCTTATAACGGTTATTGCTATGACCGCCAGCGCCATAAATGGCGGTGTCCTAAAACCCGTAAGAAATGGAATATTACTTGTTATAACCCTTGTTCAACCAAAGATTACGGTAGAGTTTTCTATACTTATGAGCAAGATAACCTTAGATTCTTTACCCGCATCCCCAGAAATTCTGTGCAATGGAAAGCTGCTTACAAACGGCGTACCTCTGTTGAACGCTTTTTCAAACGCCTCAAAGAAGACTATCACCTGGAATCCAGAGGCAAAATCCGCAGTTCCAGAGCTTGGTACATTAGAACCTTCTTAGCCAGCATGTGCCTTCATATTGATGCTTGGGTTAAACATCAAGAGCTTGACATGACCGTTTTAATTAAGCAATGGGCCGATAACTCTAACTTAATTGCCGCCTAGTACTTTACTCATCTGCTCCAATTTTGCAAGCCTGTTTTCCACAGGCTTATTTCCCATGCCCAAATTCCCTTTTCCCGTCAATAAGCCTCTCGGAGATGTCCGGGAATCTGGTGAGGTGTTGTACAAGATTTTCCTTGCGCTGACGCTGTGAGAAATATTACCGCAGTTCCGCTAAGCGAAGTCACGGACCGGAGCCATGGATGGCGGAGCCGCCACTGAGCCACGGATGGCGAATTGGCGGTTTAGTCCGTGACTTCGCCAGGAACAAGGTTAGATTTCTCCAGCGTCAGTGTTGAAAATCGGTACAATAGCTCACCAGATTCCACCACGGTCATTTCCGAGAGCCTACTTTTTACTTTGAAAATTTGAGACTATGATGCTTTCAGAACGAGCTTATAATATTTAGCAGCGAAACTGGAGACTCTTTCTGACAACACCTAGAACTAGGTTAACAGAAAAAACAATGACACAGGGCTGAACCAATTGTAGGCCTTTCCACTCCACCTCCCATTCTAAAACAACAAAAAAACACCCTTTTTTCAATTAAAAGCACATTATCCCCAATTTTTACAAATAGCTTTTGTTCCTACTATTGTATAACAACGAACCTGCCAACCATGTCGAAATAGCAGGGTTAAGAGTACACAAATGCGGTCGAATTTGTCATTTTAATGTAACAGTTTCAAACTGGACAATCTCCTCATTTCCTGAAACGCGGTTTTTGGGGTACAAAATGCGGTTTTAGGGGTTTAAAATACCAAAAAAAACCACGAAATTAATCGCAGTCTTTTTGAGTATTAACCAAAAATTCTTTATTTTTATTAACTCATCCTTATCCAGTTGAAGCATTTTTTGGACGAAATAATTTCACCCGAATTCTTGTCAAAATTTAGATTCTTTACATAACCTGCCTCGTCATGGGAAGTATCTGGTAAATCTTTTCCACAATTGTTTATAATATTCCAATATCCTTGTAACGGTAGCGGCACGTTCAGCCTTTGCTGTGTCCATGTTTCTCACTTTTAATAAATAACCTGCTTTTTATTCACTATTTTCTAGATATTCTTACCCATTGGTTGCTGTTACCAGTAACTGATTAGCAGGCAATATAAGACATTTTGGAGAAAGCATATATAAACACAAAATATTTTGCATAAGAATGAGTTTTGATGCTAATGGGCTTTTATCAAAGAGGAAAAGACTTGTTATAGGTTTCGCTATTGCGGTAATGATTGCCGGAATAAGTTTTGCAGTCATCGCTTTTACGGATACAAATGCGAAGTTTTCGCCCCTTTCGGCCCGGAACGGAATTCTGGATCTTTCCCAATAGAATCCTGAAAGAGACGGGATTTTAAGCCTGGGTGGGGAATGGGACTTCTATTGGAATAGGTACCTCGGCTATGAGGAACTTAAGGATTCGAAAGCTGATCTAAAGGCTGAGGTACCGGGTGTCTGGAACAGTTATGAAATCAATGGCAGGAGTCTGCCCGGTTCGGATATGCAACCTACCGGTTAAAGATAATTATTTACCGAGATATTTTCCTGTTTGGCAGTTTTTTCATTATGGGGATGTATTACTTAAGTATTTACCTGATGAGGCGTGAAGACAGGAGCAGCCTTTATTTTGTACTTATGTGTATTGTTGTCATTGGCAGGACCAGTATACACGGGGATTATTCGGTGTACAGGCTGCTGCCTTTTATCAGCTATCATGCCATAGTTTTTTTTGTCCTGGCAATGCTGACCCTGACATCTGTATATACTGTCTTTTGTACCTGTATTGCTTTTGTAAGGGGAAAACAGGATTCATCAATAGTGCTGTTCGGGGCCCTGGGACTGGTAGGAGGCGCCGCTTACGACATCCTGGTTTATTTAAAGCTGATTCCACAATATGTCGGCGAGCTGTCCAGTTTTGGTTTCTTTGTACTGCTCTTTTTCCAGTCCTTTGTCCTGGCCAGGAGATTTTCACAGGCCTTTAAAAATGTTAATGAGCTGTCGGGTGAGCTGCTCCGGATGGATAAGCTCAAAGATGAGTTTCTTGCCAATACATCACATGAACTCAGGACACCGCTCAATGGAATTCTTGGCATAACTGAGGCCCTGCTCAGGGGCAGTGAAGGGAACCTTAATGAAGGACAGAGGCAGAATCTTTCCATTGTAGCGGTGAGCACCAGGAGGCTGGCCAACCTGGTTAATGATATCCTTGATTACTCCAGACTGAAGCACCGTGATATCAAGCTCAGCCTGAAGCCTCTGCGGGTAGAGGCTGTCATTGAGACAACATTAAATGTATTCCGGCAGCTGACTGACCGGCAGCAGGTGGAAATAACCAGTGTCATTCCGGGGGGACTTCCCCCGGTCATGGCTGATGAAAACCGGCTGGCACAAATCATGTACAACCTGGTAGGCAATGCGGTTAAATTTACCAGACAGGGGTATATCAGGGTTACGGTAAAAGAATCGGGTGATATGCTGGAAGTCTGTGTGGAGGATACCGGTGCGGGTATCCCTGAAGAAAAATTTGATGATATATTCAAGTCCTTTGAACAGGTGGACACATCTATTACCCGCCAACACGGCGGGACCGGACTGGGCCTGCATATCACAAAATTCCTGATTGAATCCCATGGAGGCAGTATCTGGGTGGCATCAGAGGTGGGAAAAGGCTCAAAGTTTAATTTTACCCTGCCGGCAGCTAAAGAGCAGGCCGCTGAAAATGAAGCAGCTGTCCCGGTTTACGGGCCTGCCGCCTCTGCCCGGGAATCCCTGTCCTTTAGGGTAACAGGAGCAGGTGCACATGTGTTGTTGGTTGATGATGAGATGGTCAACTTACAGTCTGCTGCTGCTATTCTGAAAACAGAGGGATACTCAGTTACGGCGGTAGACAGCGGCAGGGCAGCACTGGAAGAGATCCGGAAGCTAAATGATATTTCCCTGGTGGTATTGGATGTGATGATGCCGGAGTTGTCCGGTTATGAAGTCTGCCGGACAATAAGGGAAAACATTTCTCACTACGACCTGCCGGTGCTGATGCTGACAGCTAAGACAAATACTGACGATATCGTAAGGGGTTTTGAAGCAGGGGCCAATGATTATCTGCCAAAGCCGGTGGCAGCTGAAGAACTGCTGGCCCGGGTGAAGACCCTGGTGAACCTGAAGGACTCGGTAGATAAGGCCAAGGCGGCTGAAGTGGCTTTCCTGCAGGCCCAAATCAAACCTCATTTCCTCTTTAATGTTTTGAATACCATATCTTCTTTTTGTGATACCGATCCGGAACGGGCAGGCAAACTTATCAATGACCTGGCCAACTACCTCAGGCACAGCTTTGATTTTAAAAATCTCGACCTGTTTGTCCCCCTTAACACAGAGATCAGTCTGATCAAGTCCTATCTGGAGATAGAGAAGGCGCGATTCGGTGATGAATTGAGTGTGGAATTTAATTTGGATGAGACTGTGAAAGCAGATATACTTCCTTTGTCTATACAGCCTTTGGTTGAAAATACCATCAGGCATGGCCTGAGGAAAAAAGCGGGAGGGGGTACGGTCACCGTATCGGTCAGCCAGGTCCCGGAAGGAGTGCAGGTTATCGTCAGTGATGATGGGCCCGGGGTTACTGCTGATAAGCTGGACAAAATTTTGACAGCCGAAAATGTGAGCGGTGTCGGCCTGAAAAACATTCATTTCCGCCTGAAAAAGATTTATGGCACCGGCCTCTCAGTGGAAAGTGAAACCGGTAAGGGAACAAGGGTTTCCTTTACGGTACCGATTGGAGGTGTTTTGCTTTGATCCGGGCAATAATCGTTGATGACGAAAATCCTTCAGATGGAGAAACTGCTTGGTGACAGCGGAATTGTTGAGATAAAGGGAAAGTTTACGGATCCGGTGAAGGCGCGGGAATTTGTCAAGAAAGTAAAGATAGATGCCGCATTTCTGGTTATTGAGATGCCGGAGCTGGACGGATTTCAACTATCCAACCATATACTTGACCTGCAGAGCTGGGCAGCAGTAGTATTTGTTACTGCCTATAATGAGTATGCCGTAGAGGCATTCCGTTTAAATGCACTGGATTATATTATGAAACCGGTGGATCAAGACAGGCTGCAGGAAACCCTGGACCGTATCATTCAGGAGAAAGACATCCAAATGAATCCTTCCCAAATGCAGGTGCGCTGTTTTGGGAGATTTAAGGTGATCATCGGTTCCGGTAAGGCTAAATTCCGTACCGGGAAAGCAGAGGAACTCCTGGCTTACCTCATTGACTGCAGGGGCAGGGAAGTTAGCCGCAATGAAGTAATCGACCGTTTATGGCCGGACTATGACGGTGACAGGGCGGTAGCCCACTTTAATACCACACTGCACTATGTCAGGAAAGCCCTGCTGCGCAATGGTATTAAGACTCCAATCGAGCATTTGAGGGGCTCATACCGGCTTGATGTCGATTCCATTGACTGTGACGGCCACAGGTTTTTGGCACGGGTGTCTGCTGCCTATAAGATCAATGATATCACCATTTCGGAATATGAGGAGATTGCTGCCCTCTACACTGGACATTATCTGGGGGACAATGAGTTCCAGTGGGCGGAAAGAAACAGGATGCTGTACAGGGAAAAGTATATCCGGCTAATTATAAAGATGGCTGATTACTATAATACGGCAGAAGAATATGTTAAGGCCGCTGACCTTTTAAAAACAGGCCTGACACATGAACCGCTGCACAGTATTTTGAATTACAGGCTAATTGAGGCATTACTGGCGGCAAAAGATACAATTGCTGCTGCACAATACTATGATTTATATAAGAAAGGCTTAAAGAGTGAGCTGGGACTGGAACCTGAGGCAGAATTCAGGAGGCTGATGAGGCAGAATTAAATTTCCCCCTTTTTCTTTACAACTGCGAATCTTTCAAAAGGTGAGAGTAATTCCTGGCACTGTGTAAAATACGATAGACAATGACCTTGCTGTCTATTATGCGATAGAAGGCTATATAAGGATCAACGATGACCATTCTGAAATTGAATTTTTTTAGAGAACGATCGAAAAGTGGTGCACCAGAATGCGGATAATTCTCAAGACGATGTAAGGATTGCATCATACTTTCGAGTATTACGTCTGCTGCCTGGGGATTTTCTGCCATTATATAGTCGAATATTTCCTCTAAATCGGAATAAGCGGCAGGCAGTAACTCAACGTTATATCGTTCCATTAATTTTCTCCTTCAGCCGCTTGTGAGATTCGTTAAGTGAAATTGTCGGTTCACCTGAAAGACGCTGTTGTTCAGCAAAAAGAAGTTTTTCACGAAGGTCAAGCATAGCTTCACGGCGTTCAAAGGCCTCGATGCTCATAACGACAAGGTCACCCTCACCATTACGGGTAATGTATACCGGTTCGGCTTTTTCGCGGGCAAGCTGTGCAATGGCATTATAATCATTCCGTAGTGTAGTGGATGACTTAATAATCATATTGATATCCTCCAATCAAAGTATTCTACTATTATTATACTATAATTCAGTTAGAATATAAACAGATGCTTTAGAACCGATGCTGTCAAGATAATTTGGGTAACTTATCCTTCAATGTTAATTTCTCTATTTCTGCCGCCATGTATGGCAATTTGCTCCGATGTTTTCAGTGTTCTCATCTGTCCAACTAAACTCCTTCATTGATATCGCAACGGATTCCCGCCAATTCGCCTTCCATGGCTCAATGGCGGCTCCGGCCATCCGTGGCCTCCGCCCGGTGCTCTATCAAGGGATTAGTTAAGTTGGACTACGCCTCGAACACAATGAAAAATCTACGCAAACAGCCATACATGTCTCAGATATATTAAAAACCAACGTTCTGTGGAAGTTACCCAAACAATCTTATCACATCCGGTGTGGGGATTAGGATAAAAAACTTAGATAACCAGTCTAGTGTCAGGCGACTGATTAACCTTGACATTTCCCGCTCTTATGAAGAAGGACCCTGTTTACCAGGCATAGACACCCCCTTCAAGACTGTATATACGACCCAGATGCCTCTCTAATGCTGCCCAAAATTCTTTTGCCCCGCCACCATGAACAAAGTATGTCGGATTCTTTAATTTATATTCTTCACGCGATTTCTCTTCCTAGCCTTCATAAATCACCGCTGTCTTTAACTCAAAAATTTTATCTTCTTTTCTGCTCTTCTTAAGTTTATTCCTACGTTGCCGTTTTACACCACATCCATCTACTTCTATCACCAATAACGGCACTTCTTTATCTCCCATACCGTCAAGCCCGGTTTCCTCATCCCACCTTGCTATATGTTCTCCTATAGCTTAAACTTCCTGACGGATGCTCTCATGACTTAAACTTACATTTAACATTTCTTTTAGAAACCTTGCTGAATTACGATATGAATTCTCTGCAGCCAAACTTGCTGCCATCTCTGCTAAATGCGGGGACAAGTTCTTCCCTTTTTCTATCCCTAGTATTTCATCAAGCAAATAGCTGTAAATATATTGACCAGTAGCTGTTCGTCTCTTGTAATACCTGCGCTTATACCTTATTTGTCCCAAAATAGTTTCCTTCGTTCGTTCATGTATGTCTTTTATTTCCCAACCTTGCCGTACTGCGGAATGTTTTATCATATTATCTATTTGCTCAAGCACTGTTTTCAGCATCTGTTCTAATGGGTTACTGTCCCAGAGCAGCGGGTCAATTACAGTGGCGGGTGATGTGGTAACATCAGGCCATGGCGCCATTGTGGGCGAATATTCCTCTATTGAAATAGGTGGTAATGTTACGTCATCAGATGGCGGCGGAGTAACCGTCAATAACGGAGCAATAACTGTCACCGGCGATGTGCAGGGCCGTTACACCGCAGTAACAGCTGCTTTCGAAGGTACTGCCAATATCGGCGGCAATGTAAATGCAACTGACGCTGCTTACGGCATAGGCGCTAAGGCATATAGCAGCGGGACGATTACTATAGACGGTGCAATCACGGCAAACACTTATATCCAGGTAGAAGAAGAAATAAAAGACGGCAGCGCAGGCAGCCGGACTGAACCGACCACAAAATCCGGGTATTATACATATACAGATGACGGGACAAATACGGTATGGGTTAAAATAGATACCTGCCTTCTTCCTGACTGTGGTTTGTCAGATGATGAGGGCGGATTTACAGAGTACACGGACATTGATGGAGAGATATATTACCATGTTACCAACGGGAAACAACTGGCCCACATAAATGACCACCTGGACCTGAACTTTATCCAGACTGCAGACATAGACCTGGCTGTTGACTTTGCCGGGGGCTGGAATCCCATTGGCGGCATCGTGGATGGTGACCAGTCAACTGATGATGACGAATTCAGAGGCAAATACCTGGGTAATGGCCATACCATTGATAATCTTTACATAGAATACGCAAATACGGGGGCCGACCACATACAGGCAGGCCTTTTTGCCCGGATAACAGGTGAAGAGTCCCTGGTAGAGGATTTAAATGTCATTATAAACGGCATAAACACTGAAAATTATGGGTCTGCCAAGGTTGGCGCCATAGTCGGGACAATAGATGATGGCATCATCAGAAACTGCAGTGTAACCTTTGCTGGCGATATTGTTACTGATTGTCCCAATGGCAGCACGGGAGGCATAGCCGGAGGTTCCTATTTCGGCGAAATAGACAACTGTTCTGTTGTATTTTCAGGTGGCAGTATCATTACTGACGGCTGGGACAAATACGCCGGGGGCGTAGTGGGACAATGCATGTCTTCTGTTAAGAACTGCGAAGTTATCATTGGCGCCGGCGAAAAAATCAAAGCACCTGCAGTTGGCGGTATTGCCGGTTCCCTCAGTAAAATGAAATACTTTGATAAAGTGGTTGAAAACTGTACCGTGACAGGTGAAGGCAGCCTGGAAATCTTCCCTCAGCAGTACTACCCGGTATATATCGGCGGAATCGCCGCCACTATGTGGGAGGGAGAAATTCAGGACTGCCGGAATGAGGTGGCTATAATTGCTGATGTCACCAAAATGGCTGAAGGGCAGTCGGCTTATGCCGGTGGTACCGTAGGTTATGCCGCATCAAACTCAACTGTTTATGGCTGTACCAATACCGGTGATGTGGAACTGGAAATTGCCGATAATGTAGTGACGAGTAATGATGATCCCGGTGTCAGCGAGGGGAATGAATATGCCTATGCCGGCGGCATCGCAGGATATATCAATGGATATTCCAGGGCATCCATAATCGAGAACTGCGAAAATGATGCCAATATCACTTCAATTAACAACATCCCAACCCTCCGTGCCTATGCGGGCGGCATTGCCGGCCATCTTGACTGCGGTGACGGCCAAGATGCCGGTCTGATTATCAGGACCAGCGCCAATACGGGAACAGACAAGACGGTATCAGCTGTAGCCGGAACAACCCTCACCGGAGGACTGGTTGGTTCAACCACCTTTACCAACTTCACCACCCCAAATATAACCATTGAGAACAGCTATAACAGAAGTAATGTATACAGTGCCAGCAACAGCGCCCCCAAGACCGGCACCATGTGTATCGGGATTACGGCCGGCGGTATTGTCGGTGCGGCAGGTGAAGTGACCCTTAATTATACTTACAGCACAGCAGCCGATGTTACTGCAGTAAACAATCATGAAGGGGATGCCTATGCCGGCGGCATCACAGGTGTGATTTATAACACCTTCCTGACACAGAACTATTATGAAACCAATGAAAATGTTACCAAAGCAGTGGGAGGCAAGGTGAACGCCACTGACATAATATCCGAAAGTGATGTCCCGGACCTGTATTCCGGTGCGGCGGCAGAGCAGTTAAAGACCAAGACCTTCTACGGCAGCGGCTGGAAATGGTATGTCAGCGGAGGTGCTGGACCTGATTATTACAGCAGCAGTGACCCTTGGCGGATCACAACATCTGATGGTTATCCCGTTTTAAAGGGAGCTCCGTATACACCACCCTCATCAGGCGGGGGCGGCAGCGCTCCGGTTCCGGTAAAGGTAACCACTGAAACAACTGATAACATAACCACCACCAAAACAGAGATAAACAAAGCTGCCTCCGGAGGCGAGGTAACTGTTGAGATATCACCTGCCATTGTTGACGCCTTAATCAAAAAAGCATCAGATGAGGGTGCTGTTTCTAAAGGGGATACCATTGCAGTGGTAATCAAGCCTTCAACTGATATCAATAAGATGAATGCCGAAATCGGTCAGCCTCAGTTGGAGAGGGTAGCCCGGGAAACTGATGCCGGGTTTGGGATTAGCTCTCCGCTTTTATCCATTACCTTTGACAATAAAGCTATTGAGACAATTTCAGATGCCGCAGAGGGTGGTAATATCACCGTTTCCGCCGGAATCATTGACGAAACAACCCTCTCGGAAAAAGACCGGGCCAAGGTCGCCGGAAGGCCTGTCTATGACCTGAGTGTCAAGAACGGAGATGTACAGGTCTCCCATTTTGGCGGCGGCCATGCCACAGTACAGATACCATATACACTGAAGCAGGGGGAAAACCCCAATGCAGTTATCATCTATTATCTTAGTGATGACGGAAACCTGAAGGTTGTCAGAGGGCGCTTTGATGCGGCTTCCGGTGTGGTAGTATTCAAGACATCTCATTTCTCCAACTTCGTTATCGGCCACAATCCGGTTTCCTTCTCAGATGTCAGTGGTGATGCCTGGTACAAAGATGCGGTGGATTTTATTACTGCGCGCGGGATTACTTCAGGTACCGGAGACGGCAAATATGGCCCGGAGATACGGCTTACCAGAGGCCAGTTTATGGTACTTCTGATGAATGCTTACGGGATTGCTCCTGCCACTGGTTTAGCTGATTCCACCGAGAACAGTGACATTACTGGCGACAATGATAACACCGGCAACTTTGCTGATGCCGGCAATACCTTCTATACCGATTATCTGGCTGCAGCCAAAAGCCTGGGGATTGCCAACGGTGTGGGCAACAATAGGTTCGCCCCTGATAAAGAAATCACCAGACAGGAAATGTTCGTTTTACTATACAATGCGCTGCAGTTAATTGATGAGCTCCCGGCAGCTATAACTGATAAACAGCTTAGCACTTTTAGTGATGCTGACAGCGTGGCTGCTTGGGCCAATGAAGCCATGTCTGCCTTTGTCAAGGGCGGTATAGTCAGCGGAAGTGACAACATGCTCAGTCCCGAGGAAACCACCACCAGGGCCCAGATGGCCCAGGTGCTGTATAACCTGCTGGCGAAATAGGTTGAAGGGGGATTATAAAAAAATGAAAAGAGGCGTTGTAATCAATAAGATCGCTTTCAAAAAGGTTGTATTCATTATAACAACCCTGGCGGTACTCAGCATAGCTGTTAATGCTTGGGCAGAGATCCCGCCGGCGGAGGGAACGGTATTTTTTGAAGAAAATTTTGAAACCTATGCGGAAAATACCTATCCGACTTCTTTTACAGTAAAATATACCGGTACGGCCGCGGCTGAACAAAAGGTCATTTCCACCACCGGTTATGATGGCAATGTCACTAAGGTATTCAGACTGGAGAGCCAATATAACTGGGCCTCTGAGCATATTGTCGCCTTGCCTGAGGTATATACCCAAGGCGCACTGGTGATTGATGCTTATGTAAAACCGGTGGCCGGCAGCTGGCCCGGCCGGATAGGTTTATATAAAAACAATCCGGACGGCGGGGGTATCAAAGTTTCGGCAGTTTTATTTGATGATGACAGTAAGATTACTGCACTTCGAAACGGCAGTGACAGCAGTAAGACAGAATTAGGTACTTATACACTGGGAAACTGGTATCATGTGACCATGGTACATGATATGGGCAGCAAGACCTATGACGTCTATATTGACGGTGTCAAGGCCGGTACAGGTATCCCCATGTATACCACTGATGATGCAACTCATATAAACCTGACAGGGGGCAACCTTGACCTCAGCGAGGTATATTTTGACAATATCAGTATGTATATGGCCAAGACGGACGCCCAGAAGGTCGCAGCAGACAAGGCGGCACTGACAGAGGAAATGATTAAAGCGGCCAACACGGATTTAACCGGTGTCACCACAGACTTGAACTTGGTTACTGCGATACCTGACGGGGAAGGCTGTACTATCAGCTGGGCATCTGATAATGCAGCTGTTATAGCGACTGACGGCACGGTAACCAGACCGGCATACGGCAGCGGTGATGCCACAGTAACCCTGACTGCTTCCATAAGCAGCGGAACTGAGAGCGATACAGCAGAATTTAGTGTAACTGTGCTGGAGGAAGAGCTGACAGTTGTAAGCGTATCGGGGACCATCTCAGCGGATACCACCTGGAGTGCCGGCAATATATATGTGGTTAATGGAGATATGGCGGTGTCAAGCGGTGTTACCCTGACAATTGAACCAGGCGTAATTGTTAAAATTAACGGCGCCATAAAGATAGATGTTTACGGCACATTGAATGCCCAGGGGACGACCGGGAACAAAATATATTTTACAGATTACCGGGATGATACCATCGGCGGTGACACTAACGGTGACGGGGATAGCACATCTCCTGCAGCGGGAGCATGGTCAAGGATAACATTTGGCAATAATGGCACCGGAATACTTGATTATTGTGTGTTAAAATACGGCGGTGCAGGTTGGGGCGGTTGGAATTTCTATAACTCCCCCGTCTACAAAACCGGTGCCGGAAACCTCACGATCAGCAACAGTGAGGTGAGTTACAGTCGTCTTCATGGCATTTTTGTAGAGAATGCGACAGGAATCATCAACCTGACCAACAATATCGTAAAGGATAACGGGTCACAGGGCATTTACAGCAAAAACAGCAGTCCCAATATCAGCGGCAATACCCTGAATGATAATGTGCAGTACGGATTGTATTTGGAAGGTACTGTACTTCCAGGTGTGGTTTCAGGAAACGTGTTTGGGACAAATGGCAGTGGGAGTATCGGCGCGGCCGGCATTGCCTCCGGCACTAATGTTGCTTCTGATAATACAGGAGTTACCGGGATTTGGGTAACTCAAGGCACAATAAACAGTGACACTACCTGGGCCTCCATATTCCCCTATGTAATTAACACAGACATTCTTGTTGATGCAAATATAAAACTGACCATTGATCCGGGGGTAATTGTTAAAATTAACGGCGCAAAAAAGATAGATGTTAACGGCACATTGAATGCCCAGGGGACGACCGGGAACAAAATATATTTTACAGATTACCGGGATGATACCATCGGCGGTGACACTAACGGTGACGGGGATAGCACATCTCCTGCAGCGGGAGCATGGTCAAGGATAACATTTGGCAATAATGGCACCGGAATACTTGATTATTGTGTGTTAAAATACGGCGGTGCAGGTTGGGGCGGTTGGAATTTCTATAACTCCCCCGTCTACAAAACCGGTGCCGGAAACCTCACGATCAGCAACAGTGAGGTGAGTTACAGTCGTCTTCATGGCATTTTTGTAGAGAATGCGACAGGAATCATCAACCTGACCAACAATATCGTAAAGGATAACGGGTCACAGGGCATTTACAGCAAAAACAGCAGTCCCAATATCAGCGGCAATACCCTGAATGATAATGTGCAGTACGGATTGTATTTGGAAGGTACTGTACTTCCAGGTGTGGTTTCAGGAAACGTGTTTGGGACAAATGGCAGTGGGAGTATCGGCGCGGCCGGCATTGCCTCCGGCACTAATGTTGCTTCTGATAATACAGGAGTTACCGGGATTTGGGTAACTCAAGGCACAATAAACAGTGACACTACCTGGGCCTCCATATTCCCCTATGTAATTAACACAGACATTCTTGTTGATGCAAATATAAAACTGACCATTGATCCGGGGGTAATTGTTAAAATTAACGGCGCAAAAAAGATAGATATCAACGGCACCTTAGATGCCCGGGGGACCGCAGAGAGCCAGATATATTTTACGGATTACCGTGATGATACTATCGGCGGTGATACTAACGGTGACGGGGATGCTGCATCTCCTGCGGCAGGCGGGTGGTCAAGGATAACATTTGCTAATAACGCTGCCGGAATCCTTGATTACTGTGTGTTAAAATACGGCGGTGGGACCTGGGGCGGTTGGTCCAGTTATGACTCTCCCGTTTACAAAACCGGTGCCGGAAACCTTACAATCAGCAACAGTGAGTTAAGCCATAACCGTGTTTTTGGTGTAAAGATTATTGATGCAGCTGATGTTTTAATCACTGATACGGGGATCAGTAATTCAGGAAGTGACGGCATTTATATCAAAGACAGTCCAGCTGTAATCAGTGGGGGTACTTTTGCAGACAATGGCAATTACGGGATCAGAGTGGATGCTTCCGCAGATTACAGCGGGATGCTTCCGGGTATTGACAGTGCAGCCTTCAGCAACAATACCAAAGGTGCGATATACCTGCATCCGCAGGTATCGGGGACACCGGTTGCCGGTTGTATCATGGCAAACGGGGCCATTGAGATCGGTGCCGGTACCATAGACAGGGATACGGTACTTAACAGTACCAATACATATTATATTGGAGATAACATAAATATTTATAAAAATTTAACCATATCCCAGGGCTGTGTTGTTAAGCTGAGGTCTGGGGGCAATATTACAGTTGGAAATGGCGGTAACCTGATTATAACCGGAAGCGAAGATAACAGGGTAACCCTTACTTCCTGGCGGGATAACAGTATTGGGGAAAATATCAGTGATAGTACAGCCCCAGCCAGGGGAGATTGGCGCGGAATTATTGTTTCAAGTGGTGGGACTGCAGATATCGTGTATACCGATGTGAAATTCGGCGGGCTTAGGGAAACGTATTCTCATAATTGGTATGGAGACAGTATTGTCAAAAACGATGGCGGCGTTTTAACTATTGCAGACTCCACTATTGAGCAAAGCGCCAGAAACGGGATTACCATAGCAGATACCGGAGATGCGGCTATTGACAGTGTTCAGGTAATTGCAGCAGAATTAAGCGGAATCAATATCAGCAATGCAAGCCCAAATATTACTCAATCTACACTCAACGGAAACCAGACAGGCATTTATATTTCGGGAACGTCAAACCCCATAATTGGCGGAAGTAAAGACAACAGCAACATTATAGCCTCCAATACCGGTTTTGGGGTCAATAATGTCTCGTTAACAGTGATAGATGCTGCCTATAACGATTGGGGGGACCCCTCCGGCCCGTACCATGCAGCATTAAACCCTGAAGGATTGGGGAATAAGGTAAGTGATAATGTAAACTTTATCCCATTTGTAGGGATGAGCAGTGATGCCACCTTAAGTGACCTCACTGTGAATGGTACAACTGTAGCAGGTTTTTCTCCGGATACAGAGACATATAATGTAGAACTGCCCCTGGGAACAACTGCTGTTCCAACGGTAGCCGCCACAGTATATGATACCGGAAAAGCTGCCGCAGTGGTGACACCGGCTGAGAGCCTGCCCGGAACAACGACAGTGACGGTAACAGCACAGGACGGTACCACTAAGGTTTATACCATTTACTTTACTGTTGCCACAGACATGACACCACCTGAAATAACTGCCGGAGAAGTAAATCGTATCAGTGATACAGAAGCTGCTGTCAAATTCACCTCAAATGAAGCAGGACAATATTATTACACAGTGGTTGCGGATGGTGCCGGAGAGCCGGTGACAGACACCGGTGGACCAGGTGTTGAGTGTGATACATCGGAACAGACTATCATGGTTACCGGGATAACTGCCGGGGCGAAGGATATTTATATTCAGGTGAAGGATGCTGCGGGCAACATTAGTACAGCTTTAAAGATAGACATTCCGGAATATATTGCTCCTGTTACTGATGCCGATAAGGTAGCATCCGACAAGGCGGCACTGACAGCTGACCTGATTAAGGGGACCAACACTGATTTAAATAATGTGACAGCTGACCTGAACCTGGTCACAGCGATACCTGACGGTGCCGGGTGTATTATCAGTTGGGCTTCTGATAATGAAACTGTTATAGTCACTGACGGCACGGTAACCAGACCGGCATATGGCAGCGGTGATGCTGAAGTGACTTTGACAGCCACCTTAACCAGCGGAGCTGAAAGTGATACGGCGGAATTTGCCATAATGGTCAAGGAACTGCCGGGAAGCAGCAACGGTGGCGGCAGCAGCTATACTCCGCCAGTTATCGAAGTCACAACTGAAAAAACAGATGATATCACAACAACGTCAACTGAAGTTTCTGCTACGACTTCCTCGGGAGTGGCAGCGGCAAACATTTCCACTGCGGTTGTGGATGCCCTGCTTGATGAGGCTGATGCCGAAAACGGAACAGCCAAAGGAGATGTCATCGAAGTTTCTGTCAATACTCCGGCTGATACCCGGAAACTTGAGGTGACTATCCCACGGGCCGGGCTTGAAAAGGTTACCGCAAAATCAGATGCAGGCTTTGGGATTACTTCTCCATTTGTTTCCGTCACCTTTGACGGCAAGGCTATTGATACCATATCAGGTGCGGCAGGCGGAGATAATATCATTGTCTCTGCAGGTATCATCGATGAAACAACCCTTTCCGAAAAAGACCGGGCAAAGGTCGCCGGAAGGCCAGTCTATGATCTTGGTGTGAAGAATGGAGATGTGCAGGTTTCCCACTTTGGCGGCGGCCATGCCACAGTCAGAATACCCTACATACTGAAACAGGGAGAAAACCTCAATGCAGTTGTAATTTACTATCTTGGCGATGACGGAAATCTGAAAACAGTGAGGGGACGTTTTGATGCCGCAGCCGGAGCGGTGATATTCAAAACCCCGCATTTCTCCAACTTCGTTATCGGACACAATCCGGTTACCTTCAGTGATGTTAGGGCTGATGCCTGGTACAAAGATGCAGTGGACTTTATTGCTGCGCGTGGGGTTACCTCAGGCACCGGGGACGGCATCTACAGTCCGGATATGCGGCTTACCAGAGGCCAGTTTATGGTACTTTTGATGAATGCTTATCAGATTGACCCTGCGAGTGGTGCAAATGACAACACTGATAACGCCGGCAACTTTGCCGATGCCGGTAATACCTACTATACCAATTATCTGGCTGCAGCCAAAAACCTGGGGATTACCAATGGTGTGGGTAACAACATGTTTGCCCCTGACAAAGAAATCACCAGGCAGGAAATGTTCGTCTTACTATACAATGCGCTGCAGTTGATTGATGAACTTCCGCCAGTCATAACTGATAAAGAGCTTGGTGCCTTCAGCGATGCTGACAGTGTGGCTTCCTGGGCAAATGAAGCCATGTCTGCCCTTGTTAAGAGCGGTATCGTCAGCGGCAGTGACAACATGCTCAGCCCGGCAGATACAACTACCCGGGCCCAGATGGCCCAGGTACTGTATAATCTGCTGGTAAAATAATATCTGCAAACATAAGTATCAAGCGGCATTAATAAAACAAAGCCCATAACATATCACCCCTCTGCAGGACCCAGCAGAGGGGTGATATGTTTTAATTATGTTAATTTATGATCATTCTTCTATAGTAAACAATTCACGAATATAGTCACGGCGGCTGTGCAGTATCCGGTGGATGACAACAGTATTTTTGATTATCCGGTAAAAGACAAGATATGGGTGTATCACAATAAAGCGATACCCCCGGTTTACCAGGGTGAATTCATCTTCTGACAATACCGAACCCATATTGGGGAATTCCGCGAGATTGCCAATATCGTCATTGAGCTTGTCTAACAAAGCTTCAGCTGCGGCTGCATTATCCTTCGATATATATGAAAAGATTTCATCCATATCATCAACTGCCGCCGGGGTATATTTGACCCTACTTCTTCGCGGCATCGATCTTCCTCCGCATTCTTGCCATCACTTCGTCATGGTCTGTTAATTGCTCGCCCTCAGCAATCTGCTTTTCTGCCGCCAACAATCTGGATTGCAGTTTAATCCGGGCTTCCATGCGGCGAAACGCTTCGTGACTCATGACAACAAGGTCTGCTTCTCCGTTGCGCGTAAGTACAACCGGTTCGTCAAGCTCATGGCAGTATTTGGAGAAACCGTTATAGTCCTGCCGGATAGTTGTTGAAGGTTTAATATTCATAAACTGAAAACCGCCTTTCATATACTTTTATTCTGATTATATTCTACCAAAATTATAATAGAAAAGCAACATCCGGAATCTAAATTAGTCATTCCTGTTTAGTGGTGGTTTAGTAAAGCTTTGTATAATTAATACGGATAGTTAAGAAAGGAACCGATGGGAGGAAAGGGAATACTTCGTTATCGGACACAATCCGGTTACCTTGAACTCCCGTCAGCCACAACTGATAAGGAGCTTGGCACCTTCAATGATGCCGGCCAGGTGGCTGCTTGGGCAAATGAAGCCATGTCTGCCCTTATTAAGGGCGGTATCGTCAACGGCAGTGACAACATGCTCAGCCCGGCAGATACCACTACCCGGGCACAGATGGCCCAGGTACTGTATAATCTGCTGTCTTCTGGCAATACTGAGCCCATATGAATGTTTCCGAAATACGGTTGACAAGCATCTGTTTCTGATAATATACTTGTCTTAAAACAGTATTAAAAATGCAGATCACGTAACTGGCGGATAGTGGGGGTACCCACAGGGAGCGTGATTGGTGATGATTGCCGACCGCCTGGGTAGAGACAGTGCCCAGGCGGTATTTTTATCCTGGCCGTTGAAAAGCGTCGTCCACAGGTGAGCCATGCGTATGAATTTAAAGTTGGTAAAAATGTAAGAGGAGGGGTTTGTTTTAATGAAGTCAATTGAACTTAAGTATGGAGTCAACCCAAATCAAAAACCTGCCCAGGTCCGTTTTGCCGGTGATGAGTTTCCTATCAGGGTGTTGAACGGCAATCCCGGGTACATCAATTTTATGGATGCCCTGAACTCATGGCAGCTGGTAAAGGAACTGCGGGCTGCCCTGGACATGCCGGCAGCCGCTTCCTTTAAGCATGTCAGTCCGGCCGGAGCGGCCATAGGACTCCCGTTAAGCGAGGAACAGAAAAAAGCTTACCATGTCAGTGAAATTGATTTGTCACCTCTTGCTGCAGCATATGCCCGTGCCAGAGGAGCGGACAGGCTGTCTTCCTTTGGTGACTGGGCAGCACTCAGTGACACCTGTGACAAGGCAACGGCGGAAATTCTCAGAAACGAAGTATCTGACGGTGTAATAGCCCCCGGGTACACCCCTGAGGCCCTTGAACTGCTTAAGCAGAAAAGGGGCGGGAAGTATAATGTTATCGAAATTGACCCGTCATATGAACCGCCGGAAATTGAGAACAGGTTTATTTATGGTATTGAGTTTGTCCAGAAAAGAAATAACGTAATTCCCGATTTTGGCGACCTTGACAATATTGTCACAGACAATAAAGAACTGCCTGATGCCGCAAAGAGGGACATGATTCTGGCCATGCTGACGCTCAAGTATACTCAGTCCAATTCTGTGTGTTATGTGTATGACGGTCAGGTTATCGGATGCGGTGCGGGCCAGCAGTCAAGGATACATTGTACCCGGCTGGCAGGGGATAAGGCCGACATCTGGTACCTAAAGCAGCATCCCAGAGTACAGGGCTTTAAATTCAGACCGGGAGTGGGGATGGCCGACCGGGACAATGCCATGGACCTGTTTGTCAGAAATGATGTTACCGAATATGAGCTGAATATGTTAAAGGATATATTGGAAACGGTTCCGGAGAGATTCACTGAGGATGAAAGACGTGAATGGCTCAAAGGGCTAAAAAATGTTATCCTGGGCTCTGATGCCTTCTTCCCCTTCAGGGATAATATCGACCGCGCTGCCCAGAGTGGAGTTAAGTATATTGTCCAGGCCGGCGGTTCATTAAGAGATGATATAGTCATCAATGCCTGCAACGAATATGATATGGTCATGGTCACTACTGGTTTGCGGCTGTTCCATCACTGATAAAGAGGTGAGGAAGTCCGGTGAATTATTATGTGGGTGTTATCAATGAAGCTGTGGATTATATTGAGGACAGTATAACAGAAAGGCTTTCATTGGGGGAGGTGTCACACCGGTTCGGCATTTCGGATTTTCATTTTAACCGCATGTTTAAGATAGTGACCGGAATCACCCTGAAGCAGTATATTCTCGGCCGAAAGCTCACCAAAGCCATGGCAATGCTTAAAGAAACAGATGACTCAATCATAGATGTTGCCCTGGAGCTGGGCTTTGAGTGTCCTGAGGTTTTCAGCAGGGCTTTCAAGAAGCAGTTCGGCATTTCCCCTGCCCGGTTCCGTGACAGCAACACAGTATTTGAGGGTGTCACCAGGGCCTGTATTGTGGAACGGGATATTGTTAACTACAGGGGCGGGCTTGTTTTAAAGGGAAATAGGCTGTTTATGGAGGAGTTTTCCCTGTGGGGTGTTTTTATCGAAGCCAATGTGAACCATAATGACTTTAAGGGTAAGTTAAAATCCCGGGCAGAAGCCTTTTTAACTGCTTCTGCTCAAATACCTGCCATGGTACAGGAACAGTTTTTCACAGTGGTGAACTGCCATGGGGAAGATAATGGAGAATATACCGTGTTCTGCGGCCGGAAACTGAATCACGGTTTGACAGTGGATACATTTCAGGAACGGATTGTGACCGGTGGCTGGTATATGGGTTTTAATTATGAGGGTGACATGTATGACATCAGGGAGTCCTTTATTGATGACCTTTACAGGTGGATTATGGTTAAAGAGGCCGAGCTGAACCCAAATGGGATCGGGATGATAAATATCTATCAGAATAACTATCCCGCAAGCAGCGGAGTCCGGATACTGGTCCCCGTAAAGAAACCTGTGTAATGAGCAAGAAAAGTCATGAAAAGGTACCACGGTGTGATATAAAATTAAGCCGACCGGTGAAAACGACCGCCGGCTTAATTTTTTTGAGGAGTGGTAATTATGACAAGCTTGCGTGGTGCAGTAATCAGGTTTTTGCTGGGCAAATTCAATGTGTGGAACAAACCTCTGGATGACATCAGAAAAACTATGGAGAAAATAAAGGCACAGGGGATGCCCCTCGGAGTGGAATCAGAAATTGATGAGCTGAATGGAATACCTGTTTATAGACTGTTCCCTCCCGGAGCCCCAAAAAAGAAAGCAATCCTGTATTTTCACGGCGCGGATTCTGTCTCGGCATATATCATGCAAACCGCGAATTTACGGCCCGCATTGCCAGGGAAACCGGCATAACTGTAGTTTTGCCGGATTACCGGCTGGCTCCGGAAGATCCGTTTCCGGCTGCCCTGGAAGATGCCGTGGCTGTTTATAGAGGCTTACTTCATGAGGGCTACAGGGCTGATGATATTGTAGTGATGGGAGACTCTTCGGGGTGTGGATTGGCCCTCGCGGCACTGCTGGTGCTAAGACAGGATGGGACTAAAATGCCCCGTGCCCTTGTTTTTATCACCCCGGTATTTGATTTTGCGGGGAATGGTAAATCCTTAAAAACCAGGGCTGCCAAAGATCCCTTTAAGCTGGCTGACCCTATGGGTATTGCCAAGATTTATGTGGGAGCTAATAATCCGTCTTCGCCGGTGATCTCACCCTTATACGGGGATTTGGCGGGACTGCCCCCAATACTGGTTCATGCCGCAGATTATGATGTTTTCCTCAGTGACTCCCTGCGTCTGCATGACAGGGCATCTGATGCCGGAGTAAAGGTAGACCTTAAGATATGGCCAAAAATGTGGCATATATTTCATATGCAGGATAAAATAGTTCCTGAAGGCAAAAAAGCCCTTGAGGAGATGTGCAGTTATGTGAAAAATAGTATAATAGATGTGGCATAAATGGGCTCAAGATATCAACAGCCCCTTTCCGCCAATTCTAATGAAAGTAAAGTACAGTATGGAGGAGCAGATGAAGAAACTGTTACTGGTAGAAGATGATTTAAGCCTGATTGAAGGTTTAAAATTCTCCCTGTCAAAGCATGGTTTTGAGGTTACTGTGGCCAGGACCGTTGAGGAAGCAGGAGAATACCTCGACAAAAATGATTATGATATAGTTATCCTGGATCTGATGCTTCCTGACGGGAGCGGGTTTGACATCTGCAAGGCTATCAGGCAGACTTCCGGTATTCCGGTAATCTTCCTGACAGCTGCTGATGAAGAAGTAAATATTGTCATGGGCCTGGATATAGGCGGTGATGATTATATCACCAAGCCCTTTAAAATAAATGAACTGGTATCCAGGATCAATGCTGTCCTGCGGCGTTCGGATTCAACAAAGGAACAGGTCCCTGAACTGAGCTCAAATGGGATTACGGTAAAGCTTCTGGAAGGCAGAGTGCTAAAAAACGGCACAGATCTGGAGCTTACCTCCGCTGAGTACAGATTGCTGTGCCTGTTAATGCAGAATCCGAGAGTAATCCTGACCAGGGAACAGATTATGCAGAGGTTATGGGATTCCCGGGAGTGCTATGTTGATGATAATACCCTGGCTGTTTATATCAGCAGGCTTCGCGAAAAAATTGAAGATGACCCCAGGCGCCCATCATTCCTGACCACAATCAGGGGGATGGGATACAAATGGCACATCAGATAAGGAGTTCGTGATGAATTTACTGATAAACCGCAGCGCCCGAAAACTCTTAATCCTGTTAATACTGCTGATACTGGCCGGGGCCGGCCTTACCCAGATTATTGCTTACACCAATGCCGTTCATTTTAGAAACGAAATGGTCACACATGACTATGCCCTGGCAGGATACCTGGCTGCCCAACATCCGGAACTGGCTGCCGATATCAGGGCAGCTTTTACAGCAGAAAAATCAGGGAGCGAGGCTGCCGCCGGCAAAAACCTGCTGGAACAGGCGGGATACCGGAACAGCATAAATTTAAACCTGCTCCCCCGGGTGGATAGATTCTATAAAGCCAATGCGGGCGCCAGCCTGATATACTCCCTTATTATGGGTGCGGCAATTTTGCCGGCAGTCTGGCTGTTTCTCAGGGCTCACTACAAAAAAATAGACGAATTTAGCGGTGATATCAATAAGATTATGGAAGGAGCAATTGCAACAAGGCTTGACGACAGTGAAGAGGGGAGCCTGGCAAAGCTGGCAGCATCTATAAATACAATGACAGCGTCACTCCATACTCATATTGCCAGAGAAAAGCAAAGCAGGGTTTTCCTGAAAGATCTTTTGACTAATGTATCCCACCAGTTGAAAACACCTTTGTCTGCCCTGACCATGTATACCGATATCATGAGAGATGAAAATCCTGATAATGAAGTGATCGCCAGTTTCCTGGATAAAAGTGAAAATGAGCTTGACCGCATGCAGGCACTGATTGCCAATCTCCTGAAGCTGGCCAGGCTTGATGCCGGAATCATTGAGCTGAGTATCAAGGACCACCTGCTCAATGATATTATCAGACAGGCAGCCGCAAGCTTTGAAACCAGGCTCCTGCAGGAAAACAAGACCCTGACAGTAAAAGCCGGCAGAGAGGTACATTATGCCTGTGACCGGGAATGGCTTCTGGAGGCCTTGAGTAATCTGATAAAAAATGCAGTGGAGCATACCACTGCGGGAAACCGAATCGAGATTTCGGTTGAGGATACACCGGTGCTGGTGAAAATAGCTGTCCGGGATGACGGGGAGGGCATTCACCCTGATGATATCAACCACATTTTTAAACGGTTTTACCGCAGCCGGTTTTCGCAAAACAAGCAGGGGACCGGTATCGGGCTGACCCTGGCAAAATCGGTGATTGAAATGCACGGCGGGTTTATCTCAGTGGAAAGTACGGGTAACAGGGGCGCGGAGTTTGCCGTTCACCTGCCCAGGCTTACAAAATTGTAAGCCTGGATTCATGTCTGAGTAAGATTGTAGTGTTATTCTATGGTTGTAGTAATGAAACCATAGAATTTAATTGTTGAGGTGGAGAAATGGAAATCCTGAAGACCGAAAAATTATCAAAAACATATGGGGAAGGCGAGACCAAGGTACAGGCCCTAAAGGACGTATCCTTCTCTGTTTTCAAGGGGGAATTTATTTCCATTGTCGGGCCTTCGGGTTCGGGAAAGAGTACCCTGCTTAACCTGCTCGGGGCATTGGATTTCCCGACATCAGGGAAGGTATTCCTGGATGGCAGGGATATTTTCCTGATGCAGGAAGAGGAACTGGCCGTTTTCCGCAGGCGCAATATAGGATTCATATTTCAGGCCTACAACCTGGTCCCTGAACTGAATGTTGCGGAAAACATTACCCTGCCGCTGCTGCTGGACTATAAAAAACCCGATGCCCGGTACATTGATGAGCTCCTGGACATACTGGGGCTGGCAGAGAGGCGGCACCACCTGCCCAGCCAGCTGTCAGGCGGCCAGCAGCAGCGTGTCGCTATCGGGCGGGCTCTGGCAGCCAGGCCGGCCATTATCCTGGCAGATGAGCCCACCGGAAACCTGGACACCAAAAACAGCAGAGATGTGATCAACCTGATGAAACTGTCAGTAGACAGGTATAACCAGACACTGCTAATGATTACTCACAATCAGAACTATGCCTCATATGCAGACAGGGTATTTAACGTTGAGGATGGAGTCCTGACTGAGCTGGGAGGTGCCGGACGGTGAAAGACTATCTCTCCCTTGTCCCCAGGTATCTCTCAGCCCATAAAAAGAAAACCAGGCTGACCATAATCAGTGTGGCTGTTTCCGTTGCCCTGATTACCGGCGTTTTCTCTATGCTGGATGTTTTTTTGCGCTTTGAAAAAATACAGGTAATCCATGATTACGGCAACTATCATCTCCTGGTGAAGGATGCATCTGATGAGGAAGCCGCTGTCATCAGCAGCCGTATTGATGTGGCCAATGCCGGGTACTGGATACCCCTGGGGAACGGCATTATAGACGGTGCTGCCTGCAACCTGGGGGCGCTGGACAAACACTTTGCCGAAAACATGAACATAAGAGTTATCGGGGGCAGATTTCCCACCGGGTCAAATGAGATTATGCTGGAACAATGGGCTATGGAGGGCTTCCACCGGGATCTGAAAATTAATGACACTGTGGAGGTATCTTTACCGGATAATGTTAACAGAGAGTTTGTCATCAGTGGAATTTACGAGGACCTGGGCGGTACCAAGGCCAGGGGGGTACCCGGTATCTTCCTGTCAACTGCCGCTGCTGCAGAGATTTTTCCTGAAACAGAGAGTTTTTACCTGGTTCAGTTCAAGGATGGCGTAAATATAATTGAAGCAGAGAAGGAATTAAAAAACACCCTGAACATAGCTGAAGCAAGAATTGGCCGCAATGACCGCCTGCTTGCCGTGATCGGACAAAGCCGGCATAATGCCGCTGTCGGGTTATATACAATTGGCGCCATTCTGTTTGGCATAGTCCTGGTGGCCGGTGTTGTGATGATGTACAATACTTTTAATATTTCTGTAATGGAGCGGGTACGGCAGTTCGGGCTTTTAAGGTGTATCGGGGCATCACAGGCACAGGTCAAAAAGCTGGTCAGGAGAGAATGCCTTTATATTACCCTGAAGGCAATCCCTGCCGGGGTCTTGGCCGGTATGCTGATTACCTTCCTTTGTTCTGCCATACTGAAATTCTATAACAGCAATCTTTTTGGGGAAATGCCGTTGTTTACCCTCAGTTTGACCGGCATCGGCGCCGGGATTGTAACCGGGTTCCTCACCGTTTTTATTGCCTCCCTGTTACCTGCCCGAAAAGCGGCCCGGGTGTCCCCCATCAATGCGGTAACCGGAAGCAATGATATCAAGATTTCCAAAGGCAGAAAAAGGGGCCTGCTGACCGGATTGTTTCTCGCTGAAATTGCAATGGGGATAAACAATGCCTTTATCAAAAAGAAAACCCTCTTTTTGATGTCATGTTCAATAGCCATAAGTATTATCATGTTTTTGGGTTTCCAGGTATTTGTTGATTTTCTGCACACCTCCCTGAAAACCACCAAGCCGTACACACCCGATGTTTCATTGACAGCAGAACAGGGCATCGGCAGTGATGTGTATGACAGGTTGGCGAAGCTTGCCGGGATAAAAAGGGTTTATGGGAGAATGTTTGCCCATATAGATGCCACTTTTGATGCCTCCAGGCTGTCCGGAAGTTACAAAGAAAAAATTCCGGGGTTAAAAGTCGGGGATAATGGTTTATTGGCTGCTCATCCGAAATCATGGCTCATCTCTTATGATACAAACCAGTTAAACTGGGCCAAAACAGACTTGATTGCCGGAGAGATTTCCGAGGACAAAATCAATGCAAAGGATGGGATAATCGCTGTAGCCATGAATACCAGAAAAAGTGTTCAGACCGGAATCATCAGTCTGCAGCCGGGAGATAAGGTTTATGTTAATACTCCGACCGGGACCAGAAAATTTACCGTACAGGGAATACTGCGTTCCGTACCCTTTAGCGATTCCGAACTGAATCTGGCCACATTTATAACTACAGAAAAGATTTTCACCGGGCTGACGGGTGAATCAGCCTATGAGGCAATAGACATTCAACTGGAACGCGGAAACCATGAACAAACTATTGAAAAGATCAAAGGCATAACCGGCAGCGCCGTTACTTTCCTGGATTTGCGGCAAAGGAATGCCGAAATGGACCAGACTTTTTTCACCATGGCTGTTTTTGTATATGGTTTTGTTGCTGTAATCGCATTTATCAGTATCCTTAATATCATTAATACAATGAATACCAGTGTTGCCGCAAAAACCAGATACCTGGGAGTGATGCGGGCAGTGGGTATGTCAGGCTCCCAACTGGATAAAATGGTTTTGGTGGAAGCGGCAACTTACAGTTTGACCGGCTGCATTACCGGCTGCATTCTTGGAATTGCCCTCCAGAAGATGCTGATTGAAAACTGGCTGACACGCTTTCAGGTCATCTGGAAATTCCCCCTGATCCAGATAGTCCTGATACTGATCATTACCCTATTGGTGACCGTGTTTTCAGTCACCGGGCCGTTAAAGCGGATTAAATCCAAAGGTATAGCGGATGTGGTTAATTCGCTGTAACCGGCATTGCAGAGAAAAAAATTTCATTATAGAAAATCTTTTTATATTTGTTTAACAAACTGGTCTTAAAGCCATGATCCTCAAATAATGTTATATAATCGTCCTCGGTCCTGATGTACTTTCCATTATCGAAACATTCCATAAACCAGTTATTAACAGATGAATTTTCAAACAGGCAGGGTTCTATAACCAGCACATTACCATCAAGTTTGAGAACCCTTTTAAATTCCTGAAGGTAATCTATGAGAGTTTCGGAAGGAATGTGGTGCAGCACCGCAACAATAATGATGCTTTCTACCGAATTATCCTCAACCGGCAGCTTATTTTCGCTAATTACCTTAAAATTGTAACCCTGGTTTAACTTCCTGGCATAGTCTACACGTCTGACATCGGAATCTATGCCCAGGTAGTTTTGAGGCAGGAACATATTACTTATGGCCCCTACTCCACAACCGAAATCCAGAACTTTTTTATCCCGGAGGTCAAAACTATTATTTATAATATTTTCAATATATATTTTTGTTAAAGTTCTTGGCCTGACAAGACGGCGATATATGCCTGGTGATAACTCCATGAGAACTCAAATCACCTCCGAATTTTGCTGTCAAAAATTAATATGCCCATATGGCAGTGAATTGATAGGAACCAATTAAATACTGTTAAGGTATTTGTATAACAAGAACCCCACGGAGCGGTGAAGCTTTTTGGATTACCGTAAGTTTCCATGGATAGAATACACGAGAATGTGAAAAGACTAATTTCGAAAAAAGAATGAAGGGGGATAATCAATGCCAAACCAGGTTCAACAGCATATTCATTGTAGTGTAAGCAACTGTCATTACTGGGCTCAGGGGAATATGTGCCACGCAAATGAGATTTTGGTCACCTCTGATAGTTTGTCAGATACTTTGCCGGATAGAATTGACGCTCCGGCGGCAGCTCAGATCCAGCAAACCCCGGTAAGCACATGTATGGACAGCTGCTGTAAGACTTTTGTACCAAAGGGCTCTGGCAAAGCCAATGTAGACGGTGTTATCAACAAATAACGCTTCAGCTTACCCCTCAGCCAGTGGGGCAAAATTTTAGCAGACCTTATCGGGTCTGCTAAAGTTTTTGTAAAAGGCTTTTAGCTGCTGCCAGACGCAGTTATAGACAATGGGCAATTTTGTTATTGATATAGACAAGATACTGCACCAAAGCTTATAATATTCTTAGCTGGGAAAATAAGACAAGCCACATTCAGTATGGGGGCGACCGCAGGCTTTTTGTGGCGTCCTTTTTTATTACATAGAGATAAAGCAGGATAATGGTCCCACTAATGTTTATCACTAGACTTTTGAAGGTAAGTATAAACTTCAAATTAGGCTAATAATTGGAAGTCGAAAAGTCCCATATAACCAATTTACAAGGTCAAGTTGGTTGAGATTATGACAGATTATCCATAAACTAATCACCCATAGGGATACCCTAAGGGTTTTATATTGTGCTACATGTAAATGTTGTGCAGCATCAAAAAATAGGTGTTATTACTATAAGGGGATAAGAGGAATTTTTGTATTTGTAGGTAGGAGGAGTTTTTTGCATATTACGGTCCAATAGAGCCATCGTTCCGGTAATGTGTGAGCCACTTCTCCGGAAAAACTGAGCCAGGCTTCCGGTCAGTGAGCCACCCGGTCAGATGGTTCCCGACCGTCAGTTTTTACTCGGTAATTCCTTTACGTTTGCGCACAGATTCTTCACCGTCAATCAGGATGGTGTAGGAATCGTGGACAATCCGGTCAAGAATGGCATCGGCAAGTGTACCTTCACCGATTTTGCTATGCCAACCGGCAGGGGTGAACTGAGAACTGAAGATTGTTGATCCTCTTTTATGTCGAGCCTCAATAATCTCCAGATGATCCCTTGCTTCAGTACCGGATAGCGGAATTAGCAGCCATTCAATCCAGAATTAGCAGGCTGACATTTTTGTAATGATTTATCACCTTTGAATATATGCCTTCACCACGGGCAGTTTTTCCGGACACATGGCTCTCATTGATCGGAACAGTGGTTCAATATAGGCCGTAATATCCATTTTTACAAAATCATAAAAATATCTAAAGTGGTAACTTATGCTTTATATAACTTTGATATAATAATAAAATGTGACTATAGCTTAAGCTTTTTACAACCTAAAATAAAAATGAGAACCTTAAGTACAAACTAAGGTTCTCTGTTATATGCTAAAATAATTTATAGTTTTGAGAAATATTTTTTCTTCGATAAATGCTTAATATAATTCCAACTGTTGCTGCATTAATAATAAGCTGTGAACCACCATAGCTTATAAAAGGTAGTCCCACGCCACTAATAGGTGCTAGTCCTAAATTGATAAATATATTCCATAAAAACTGTATTGCTAGAATAGAAACAAAACCACTTATTAACAGTTTACCATAATTTATTTTTACTTGTCTCGCTATACATGCAATGCGAACCAAAAACATAACAACAAAAGTAATAAGTAAGATACTTGCTATCCAGCCAAAAGTATATGTGATAAAGGCAAAAATAAAATCAGTATGAAGCTCAGGTATTATTTGGGGGTCAAACGTAAGTCCTTGGCCCAAAAGCCCTGAATGAGAAATTATTTTACTCAACTGAATGTTTAACCATCCGCTTCCTGATGGATCACTTTCAGGGTTTAAAAATGTAACGAGTCTTTTAAGTCTATATGGCTCAGTAATAATATACAGGATTAGTATAGCCATAAATGAACCTGGTATTAAAATGATTTGCTTCAGTTTTGCGCCTGAAACAATCATCAAAACCATACTAGCTACTACATAAATAGCACCTGTTGAAATTGAAGGTGCTTTTAAAATAAAAATTAAGGGCATTGCAAATAATGCTAAACCTTGCATCAGTTTAAGAGGGTTGCTCCAGTCCCATTTATTAAAGATACCTGCCAGGGCTGCGATAAATAAAAAGGGGCTTACTGCCACATAATTAACACTAAATGGCCCAATTATTAACCAACTTCTACTACCACTTGCTTGAATACCCCAGAAAACTGTAAAAATGAGAATTATAAGGGTTCCGAGATAAATATGTTTAGAAAACCTTTCAATTTTCCTATAATCAAAAAAGTACAAGCCGATAATAGAAATTAAACTCATTAGCGAATAGAGTAAGCTTTTTTCAAATAATTTGATATCATATGTAAGCAAACTCTGTTTGTGAATAAAATACATTGCTAGTAATCCTATATTCACAAAAAGAAAAGAAAGTAATAAAATGGTCCATTCAGGCTTAGGTTTGTGAACTAAATCTAGCTGTTTTCCTATAATATCAGCATCTCCCATTTGAACAAGGGCCTGATCGACAGCTTCCTTTTCAGAAAAGCCTTGTGTTAAATATTCTTCTATAATTTCTTGTATATGAGCTTTAAGTTCTAATTTTACATCTTGATGGACATCATGAAACCTAATTTGTGTGCAGACTTTGCTAATATAATCCTGAATTTCTTTATTGTGAACTAAGTCCATGCAAAAACCTCCCCTGTTAAAATTTTATCAACTGCTGAACGGAATGTAACCCATTCTTGTTGTTTTTCCTTTAGTTCTGATTTGCCTTTAGTAGTAATACGATAATATTTTCTTTGTCTGCTGCCTTCATTTCCCCACCAGTAGGATTCAATCATATCTTTTGACTCTAATGAGTGGAGAATAGGATAAAGGGTTCCTTCTTTGAAACTAAAGATACCGCTTGATTCCTTTTCAATTTCTTTAATCATCTGGTAGCCATACATGGGTTCACGGTCAAGCATACTTAAAACTAAAACTGCTGTACTGCCTTTAAGCATCTCCTTATTTACCGACATGAAGCTCTTACCTCCCTTCGGGATGCATTATTAATCTATGCATCGATTATCTATGTATTATAATACTAGATTATTTTTAACAAAGCAATAGTTTTACTAAGAATATATGATAGCTTTTCTTATTAGAGTGATGATAAGTTTATGCTATATTAGTGACTTCTGTAAGGACGTTACAACATCGCTTTTGCTGCGTAACACAACTATGTCACGACGCAAGGTTCAGCTTCGCATTATCCATATTAGATCAATGTACTAATTAGCCTTATTTAAGTTCATTAAAGGAAATATTTTATAAAAACATGAAACAAATGCACGGCTTAAATATAGTCTATAGAAAGAAGTATCAAGTAATTATTGAGTGAGGTGAATTCCATGGAAATCACCTTTCTGCCCAAAACCGATTTAGGCAAATGGTCTGTCGCCATGATGATTGCCAGCTGGGTTTTGTTCATAGTCGGCTCTGTGCTTCCATCGAAAACTGGTTACTCTGGTTTTGAGATTATTATTCAGAATCCCCTACAATCGATTATAACCATCTTGTTATTGACTCTAGGCATTGTTGCTTTAATTATGGCGTTGATCTCGGTTATCAAGAAACAAGAACGTTCGATTCTGGTTTTTTTAGCTATTTTATTGGGGTTGCAGAGTATTCTAAGTTTTTTCGGCATCGTTGCGAACTTGTTTTTCAGTTAAATCCGAAAGGGCTTACTGCAGACCAGAACCTTAAAAGGAGAGGTTTGATATATGAGAATCAGGTTTTTGCCTCAATCAGGTCTTGGTAAGTTTGCAGTAGTACTAAGTATAATTTTTATCATCTTATTTGCACAGCAAATACTGACCGATTATTTTCATTTGCCTGGAGTTATATTTCCTGTTATAGGGGTGGCAGGGTTTATTGCAGGCATTATTGCAATTGTTAATAAGGACAGGTCCGTAGGGACCTTTTTTCCAGTTTTAGTGGGCCTGGGAATTTTTATTGTGATCGCAGCCATTGGTATATCTTCCCTGGGATTATTTAAGGATTTTGATGTTAAAGACTCCCTTAATGCTGAAGAGACGGGCGATATCGGCAACGAGGTGGTGAATTTTGGCTCTATCTCACAAAAAGATGGATGGATTTATTATATTTATAAAGATAATCTGTATAAAAGAAAACCTGATTGGACGGAGAAAACCAAAGTATCTGAAAGTAAGATGGCCAGGATATACATTTCGGGAGACTGGATCTACTTTCAGGACAGTTGGGATGGAGGCAATCTTTTTAAAATGAAAACCGATGGTACCGGACATATCAAGATAAGCGATGACCAGATTGGCAGCTTCACTGTCTCCGGCCAATGGATTTTCTACAATCCCAAGAAAACTACAGAAGAAGAGGCCGCCGGAGGCGGCTTATATAAGATAAGGGTGGACGGTACCGAGAAGGTGAAGCTGCTTGACGAAGGTTGGGACCTTGGCAATCTAAAGATACTGGGAGACTGGATCTACTATAATGAATATGAAACAGCTCAGGTCCGTGTGAAATCAAACCTGTACAGGATAAAAACTGATGGGACAGAAAAAAGCCTGGTAGTAAAGGATGCAGGAATTGAATACATTTCCGGGGACTGGGTCTATTACGTCATCAGGTCAGATGAAGGAAAGGGTTTGGAAAAGATAACCATCTGCAGAATAAATGGGGATGAAACAGAAAAATCTGAAATAGTAACATTAAATGAAATTTATGGGTTCTGGTTTGACCATGATTGGTTTTACTTTACATCAGGCAAGGGTCTATCAAGGATTAAATTAGACGGAACAGGAAAAGAAAAATTGAACGATGTCAATATCTGGGCACTTGAAGGGGTGTCTGGAAATTGGATGTATATCAGCGATTATGCAGGGCCTAGGTTCCGGGTTAAACTGGATGGTTCTATAGGGACAAGGCTCAATTAACGAGGATGTGTCGTGACAAGCCAGTTACGGGGCACATCTAAACTCAAACAAGTGACAATCGAGAAGCATTATAAATCTGCCGATGCATTTGAAATTAGGTTTATGAAATTGGATTTGTAAAAACAATGAGCCGCCCGGGTTGACAAATCCCTCGGTGTAAAATAGTGACAAACTAGGAAGGTGTTTAGTTAACCTAGATAGAATTGTTTTTGCAATACAATTGCTTTGGTACATAATTTCGCAGGTTGTGTGTTAAAAGAAATTTAACTTTATATGCTTGCTCTATCCGGGAAAGGGGACGATAGTATGAAAACAAGAAAATCTGCTGTCATTTATCTGTGTGTTGTAATGATGATAATGCTGCTGGCAAGCCTCGCCGGTTGTCAGTCTTCTTCGAAGAATGTTTCGCAGCAACAGAACGATGTGCTCACTTCTCCTAAGGATACTGCTCAACAGCAGACTGGTGTTGCCATGATTTCATCACCGTCGTCGGTCGCTGCTTTTGCGCCGTATAAAGAGGTTCCGGTTACTCTCAAGCCATCAGTTAAGGCCTACCGGGTGGCTGATGATCTAAGTAACGTAACTAACAGGGACCAATTTCAATTCTCTCCCCAGGCCAAAAACCTCTTGAGTAAGAACGGCTTTGTGGTGGTCCCAACATCATCTCGCGAGTTTTTCAGCATCTACGAGGAAAACCGTTATGAATCTATTCCCAATTTTGTCACCACCGATGCTATGCTGCACAACTACCATCTGTATTTTAGTCACCTGCTGCGGACGTTGGAAAAAGATAGGCTGCGCGGTGAGCTAGAGGCCTTGACAGGGTTGATGCTGGCTGAAAGTCAAAAACAGTATCAGACACTTAAAGGAACCGATTGGGAAAATGCGGCGAAACGCAACGTGGCTTTCTTTGCCGTGGCTGCCCGGCTTCTTGATCCGAAGGCTGATGTTCCTTCCTATGTTCGCAGGGAGGTAGGTGATGAACTGAAGCTGGTTATGGATCACCGTGAAATCTTCATTCCTTCACCGGTGATGAATATCGGAAATCCTGAAGCTGCTTTGCCCGAAGCTTTAAAAGAAGACTACACCCAGTATATTCCCCGGGGACATTACGCCAAGTCGGATGAGCTGAAGACTTATTTCCAGGCCATGATGTGGTACGGGCGAATGACGTTCCGTGCTGCTAATGAGGATGAAACAAAGTCGGCGGCATTGATCACACTGATGCTTAGCCGGCAACAGGCATATGACCACTGGAACCGCATATATGAGCCGACCAACTTCTTCGTCGGCAAAAGTGACGATTTGGGATTCAGCCAGTACTACGAGCTATTAAAGGAAACCTATGGGAAGATTCCTGCCCTGGATCAACTGACCGGGGAAGATGACAGGTGGGGAGTATTCCGCGAGGGCATTAATAAACTGGAGCCTCCGCAAATAAACTCCATTCCTATTTTTGAAGAGAACATCCAGCCCGACCGCGACAAAGAAATTAAAGGCTTCCGTTTTATGGGTCAGCGGTTTACCCTTGATGCCTCAATCTTCCAGCGCCTGGTGTACCGGGAAGTAAAAGAGAACAACAGGGGGCAGCGCCGGATGCTGCCAAAAGGGCTTGATATCCCTGCCGCTATGGGTTCAGAAGAAGCCTATGCTATCCTTGCTGAGATGGGTGAGACCGGTTATGAGAAGTACCCGGAGAATATGCATAAGATGCAGACCTTTATCGCTTCACTTGATAGCAAAAGCTGGACACAGAACCTTTACTGGTCATGGCTTTACACCCTGGCCCCTCTGACAGACCCCAAAGGGGAGGGGTACCCTTCATTTATGAGCAGCCAAGCCTGGACTCGCAAGCAGCTGGAGACCTATTTGGGAAGCTGGACCGAGCTTAAGCATGATACCATACTCTACGCCAAGCAGGTTTACGCTGAAATGGGCGGGGGTATGGAAGCTCTTGACGACCGGGGTTACGTTGAACCCAATCCGGTCGTTTATGCGCGCCTCGCCGCACTGACGAGGATGACCATTGAAGGGCTAAACAGCAGAGAGCTGTTGAACCAACGCGACCGCATTTCTCTCGAACGGATGGAGGAACTGGCCCTCAGGCTTAAGGAAATCAGTGAAAAGGAACTGAACGGTCAACCACTGAGTGATCAGGATTACGAGCTGGTCCGCGGTTTTGGCGGGCAGTTGGAGCATTTCTGGCTGGAAGCAATGCGTGACGAGGGTGTTGACCACCCTTCAGCCATCTTCGAGAATCCGGCTGCACTGATTGCAGATGTTGCCACTAACCCCGGAGGTGGTCAGGTGCTTGAGGAAGGCACCGGGTTCGTGAGCCATATTTATGCGGTTGTTCCTGTGGAAGGCAGGCTGCGCATTGCCAAGGGTGCAGTTTACTCCTATTATGAGTTTCCCTGGCCGGCGCAAGACCGGCTTACCGACCAGAAGTGGAAGGAGATGCTGGAGAACAGCAAAACACCTTCTCCCCCCTCCTGGACTCAAGTCTTTAGGGCGCCGGCATGGTAAACCTGGTGAGATTCTCCCGGGTGACTCGCGCAGCAGCAATATTGGCCGCCCTCCTAACCGTCTTTTTATTCTTAACAGATACAGGAGATTTCGGCTCCCGTACCCGGGATCTTGGTGATCTTGACGGTGACGGGGTGACAGAGGAATATAGCCTGGTTAATCACCACCTTACTGTAAGGGAAGGAAAGAAGTATCTCTGGCGGTCACCGAGTGATTGGCGCATTGACAATTTTGCCCTGGGTGATGTCGACAACGACGGGACAGTCAACCTGGTGCTGTCTCTATGGAAAACGGGCAGTTTTGGATCTGTCAAACCTTTCTGGCAAACCGCTGAGGACACCGGCTATAAGAATCACCTATTTGTATACCGGCTGAAGAACAAGGCCATGAAGCAGGTCTGGTGTTCGTCTGACCTCGATCGCCCGATTGTCTCCTTTACAATCCGGGATGTCGATGGTGACGGCCCGAGTTTGGTTGTCGAGGAAGGAAAGTACCGCAAGATGTCCGGAGAACGTTATGCTCTCGATAAAAAAGCTCCAGTCAGGACTACTGTCTGGCGGTGGGATGAATGGGGATTTCGACTTGTCAAACGTAGTTTATCCGATAGCTAACCGCCGCTAAGACTCCCACCTCCTAAGGTGTGAGATATGAAGTTTTATTATTTTCACCGGCAGTTTGCTTTTATGTCTAAATGAATGGACAAACTATAGATATAAGAATTTGGTTTGCCGCCCTGCCTGGGCTTCTGCAAAGTGAAGCAAACTATTCAGTTAGTCTGTAAAAGGAGTGAGTTCAAAATGGTCGGAGCAGAAATTGATATGGTTGTTACAGACAGCCTAAAAGCACTGGAATTATATGAACAAGTATTTGATATCCAGCGTGTTGAGGAAACAGCTTTTCCCAAAGGTGAAAATGAAGTCATTTTTACCCTGTACGGAGTACGCTTTCACATGTTGGATGAAAACCCGAAATTTGGCTTGAAAGCGCCAAACCCGGATGAACCCAAATCAATTTGGTTTAACATCCTTGTCCCTGACATTAAGGAAACATTTTCACAGGCCATCAGCGCGGGCTGTACAGAGCTTCAGCCGGTGACTGAATTGCCCGATTATGGAGTGTCAAATGCCATTTTTGGTGATGCTTTCGGCTATATATGGATGCTGCATCAAATGCACAAAGAATTGAGTTTTGAAGAACGCACACGACTTTGGGAGGAAAAAAGGGATAATTAACATTACTTATATGCTTCACACAACTTATGAATCGATTGGGAAAGTTAAATTTGCCGAAGGGTAAACCTCATTTGATTCCATCTGGTAATATAAAAAGATGTTCAGGGGATGTGCATGTGGAAGAATTGTAGCCAGGATTGCGGGAAAAGGGAAGCCTCTGCAGTTGGAGGTTGTTATTTTTTTCAAGGGAAATGTTAGTTATTCAACTTCCCTAATCCATATAACTTTACCGGAAAGTAAAGGGATTATGGAACAATTTCAAAAACAGTACCTTGATTAAAATCACGTACTCTCATAGAGCCATAGACCCCCAAAAATAGTCTGGATTGATTTAGGTTCGTTCCCAAACTGACATAATAAGCTGATTGAGACCCAAAATTATAATCGGTTTCAATAACACTGAAATCACTTAGTTTAAAATTTGTTCTTACCCTGGCATAAGCTAAAACGCCTCTGCCCGGGAGTTCAGAATCTTTCCGGGCAATATCGGAAAAAACAATACTTCCCATTAAACCGGGGATTCTATTCCCCATATAGAGTTGGACCCCTGTAAGTGCGGTTCCTTTAAATTTATTGGGTCGGGGATCTTCATGAAAATAACTGATTATAGGCCTAAGACGTTGGGTAGAAGTTTTTACTAATTCATTGTAATAAGCGATCACTTTCTCATTTAAATCTGGATTTGTAGAGCATCCCCTTATAATCGAAGCAGGAAGAACTCCTTCCCATGCTCTCCATCCAAAGTTAATAAATCCTTGTGGGTCAGGTTCATATTTCTTTAAAGAAGATAGAATAAGCTGATTAACCGGTATTGGTATATAATTAATGAATGAAAATATAGACTCTACTAGATGCTGCCCAACATTTCCTACGTACTTAATATAATGATTTTGAACTCTTTGAAAAGAAATACCCGGTATATTGCGAACCCCTTTGGCAATTACTGTAAGCGTTTCCTGAACAGATGCTGGAAGTTCATTAAAGCGTGAGACCACAGGTGGATTATTGATAAATGTATGCTTTACTACATCAATTTCAATTATTTTACCGGCGATTTCCATATTATCCTGGCTTAAATTAAATGGATCAAAGCCTGATCCGCCATCTCCAGTCGTTAAAACAAGTTTTCCTGTTTCCGGTGAAAAGTTTAAGCTATTGACACCATTATGATTAAAAAATGGTCTTCTTAAATTAAGTAATGTCCTCCGTTTTAGAGATTGACCATTCGAATGCAAAACCCATTCTTCAACTGTATCAATATGATCATAGTTAATTTCTCTATTTGTCCACTTTAGGTTTAAGGTGCTGGGATCACACGGGTTAGGTGTAAAAAATTCAGGACGAGCACCTGACCCTTGTGTTCCAGCTGCTGAATCAGGAAGAGCACCTGGACCTTGTGTTCCAGCTGCTGAATAATGAAGATAAAACAGACCATTGTAATAAAATTCGGGATGAAATGCTAGCCCCAGTAATCCCCGTTCATCATATCCACCCCCAGAAACACCTAGCTTTATAATATTCTGACGAATATCCAAAAAAATCCTTATAACTCCATTTCTTATACAAAAGATCTCTCCAACTTGGGTTGCAATAAATAAACTTTCGATTGAATCACCTGGAAGAACAGTTGTTTTTAAAACAGTCGGTAAATTTATATTAGTAACAATGGGACGTAGTCCAACTTTAACTTTAATCAAGGCCTTTCACTCCTTTTGGTTGTTTTTTTACCAATATAGAATATGATTAAAAATTTCCTGTGTATAACCATATGTGTTTTTCGTTGAAGACCCAGATATCAAACTCTGATAAATCAGAGAGCCTTGCTCTCAAAGCAAGGCTTTTGGTTGTTTTCATTTTATAAAAGCTAATGTGATTTTAGCGGCATAACCTAAGGCTACAACATCTCCGGGGAAAATGATATTGGGATTGGTGATATGAGGATTATTTACAACCAATGCTTCCAACCGTGTCCGGAAAATTGGGCTATCCTGAACATCGTATCTCCAGGTCGAACTATATAACGACCGAGAAAACCCGGGGGACAGGAAGCAGGAACTCTGGACATTTTTACACCTTCTTTCAGATTACTTCAGTTGATGGGTAGAGCATCACAGTATATACTATGTAAAATACTATGGAATCCGGAACAAATAGTTTGTAAACCAATAAGGTGCCCCGGTAATCCGGACTTTCCGGCAGCGCGTGACCGCGAAGCATAAACAATGGGATATTGGAGATCAATCGTGAAGAACTGATTAACTTTCTTCTGGAAGATAAAACCTTTTCTGAAGCCGGTATTGAAATTGTCTGTCCCGGAGAAAATGCCCGGATTGTACACGTAATCGATGCGGTTGAGCCCCGGTTCCCCTGGAAGGAGCAAAGGAAGGTCTCCCCAGGGTGGCCTACCCTTACCAGGTACACTCTGTGGGACTTAATCTGAGCAGTTTCTTTTACAATATGCGCTTCGATGATTTACTGCCTGTAATTGTTCATCCCAATGAAATCCTGGACGGTGCAGTGGTTGACGGTAATTGGAGCCACCCCAATGTAAAAACACCTACCTGGTTTCATACGAATAATCCTTTAATCAGGGAAATGTATCAAAGACACGGGAAATCCCTAAATACTTAGCTGTGACGAGTATTAACGTTTGAAAAAAATAAGAGATACCCATTATCCGGCAGGAATTTCTCATTTAAAATAGAAAATGTGCCTGATAGGAAACCCAACCTTATAACCTATGTCAGGTAAATTGAAGTCATTATCATTTAGCGAAGGAGATTATAATGATTATCAGGAGAGAAACACCGGAAGAATTTTCCCGGATATATGATTTAGTTAAAGTAGCTTTTCAGACAGCCAAAGTGTCAAACGGTAAAGAACAGGATTTTGTTAATCAGCTGCGCAGCAGCGGTAATTATATTCCGGAGCTGGCTCTGGTTGCGGAAGAAGACGATAAGTTGATTGGACATATCATGTTAACAAAGACTTATATTGTTAACAGAAGCAATAAGTTTGAAACACTTCTTTTGGCGCCTCTTTCTGTTGCTCTGGAGTATCGCAATAAAGGAGTAGGCTCTGGCCTGATAAGAGAGGATTTCAAATTGGCCGCAGAGATGGGATATACGTCTGTCCTTCTTGTTGGTGACCCTGCTTATTACCATAGATTTGGATTTAAATCTGCTGTTGATTTCGGTATCAGACATACACTGGATATTCCGGATGAAAATGTAATGGCGTGTGAATTAGTACCAAATGCATTGCATGAAATTAGCGGGACGACCACTGATTTTTAAAGCTTTGACAGGCAAATTTTGTGCATCTTTGAAGGAGAGCGGAATGAAGAAGAAACCACTTGTTTTTATCGGACTGGCGCTGGTGGTTATAGTGGGGTTGGCAGCGGTTAAGTTTTTACAACCGACTCCCGTCTGGGAAATGAATGCAAAACAGTTTAGCATTTCGTTTAATGCAATTAGCGGCAGCACGGCAGCCATTGATGATTTATCAAGGTTTACCAATTTTGAATGGGATACGCTATACACTTTTGCACCATATACTCCAGAAGATTTTCGACTACATTAAGTCAAACAATTAAAACAAACTGCAATAGCGGGTCAATAATTACAGCTGCCGCTATGATTTTACTTGACTAATTAGTATCCAAAGCTGATATAATCAACTTGAAGGACAAAATTTTTCAAAGGAGCTGATTTTTGTGTTGCATATATTTATGGCAGAGATAGCAGTGAAAGGGGAGGTGGCAGCAGAATAAATTCACTCTGCCCTCCCCTTGCCGTGCTATTAAAATATGGGAGGACAATTTAAACAATGAGCAAAAATAATTTATATGATATAGGGCTTTCGGAACGATTTATCCAGGAAGCTGCGATGTATGACGGGAATCTGCATCTGGCCAGGGTTTCAGCCCAGCACAAGGATATGTACCGGGTAATCACCGAAAACGGAGAGATATGGGCGGGAATTTCGGGAAAACTCAGTTACTCGGCATCCGGCGCTGATGATTATCCTGTTGTCGGTGACTGGGTCCTGGCTGACCGGACAGAGGATACCGGAGGTCATGCGGTAATTCATCACATTCTCACCCGGAAAAGCTGCTTTGCAAGGAAGGCAGCGGGTACCGGGCAGGAACGGCAGAATATAGCTGCCAACATCGATACAGTGTTTATCTGTATGTCACTTAATAATGATTTCAATGTGCGCCGTATCGAACGGTATCTTGCCATTACCTGGGACAGTTTGGCTGTTCCGGTTATTGTGCTTACCAAATCAGACCTGTGTGATGATTTGCCTGCAAGGCTCAGGGAGATTGAGTCTGCTGCTATGGGAGTAGATATAGTCATCACTACAAGCATGAGCGCTGATGGTTTTACCGGAATCAGCCGCTACCTGTTTAAAGGAAAGACTATAGCCTTTATTGGCTCGTCAGGTGTGGGCAAATCCACCCTGATTAACCGGCTGATGGGTGAGCAGGTGCTAGCTGTAAAGGAAATCAGGGGTGACGATGACAAGGGCAGGCACACTACTACCCACAGGCAGCTGCTGGTACTGCCTGACGGCGGCGGAGTGGTTATCGACACACCGGGTATGAGGGAAATTCAGATAGCCGGCGCTGATTTGTCCAGGTCTTTTGCTGATATTGAGGAACTGGCCGTCAAATGCCGGTTCAGGGACTGTAAACATGAGGCTGAACCGCAGTGTGCTGTGAAGCAGGCTGTTGCAGACGGAACATTATCTGTCAAGCGGTTTGAGAACTACAAAAAGCTGCAGCGGGAGATGGTTTTCGAAGTACGGAAAAGCACATTGTCCGCGGCCCAGGCAGAAAAGCAAAAGGTAATTGATATGATGGGGTCGCTAAGGGTGTATAAGCAGGTCCAGAAAAACAACCGGAAAAATAAAGGAAATAAATGAATCAAACAAATGAATCAAACAAATAAAGCAAACGGCTGTACCGGTTTTGTCCGCGGTACAGCCGTTAGTGTTTCATCCCCTTTATTCAGCCACTATTGTTCCATTTGTATCTATAGTGACAATATTTATCGGAATGTCTTTACCACTGTTGATCACAGACTGCATGACCCTGTTAACCAGGCTGCCGCAGCAGGGGACTGTCATCCTTGCCACGGTAATGCTTTTGACATCATGAAGCCGGAACATTTCTGTCAGTTTCTCCGCATAGTCAACATTGTCCAGTTTGGGACAACCAATCAGGGTGACACGGTTTCTTATGAAATCCTGGTGGAAATTGCCATAGGCATATGCACAACAGTCGGCGGCGATTAACAGGTCACAATTGTCAAGAAATGGGGCATTGACAGGAACCAGCTTAATCTGGCAGGGCCATTGGCCAAGCTGTGAAGGTACTTCAACTTCTGTCCGGCACGAACAGCCGGCTGATTTTTTGATAACCGTAACTGAACTGCCGGGGCAGCCGCAGGCTAAGGTTTCAGGTGGAGAGTTCCTGTTCTCCATATGTTTTTTAACTGCTTCTTCATCAAAAGCCGCAGCTTCTCTTTCAATAATACTGATTGCATCTGCAGGGCATTTGGGGAGACAGTCCCCCAGGCCGTCACAGTAAGAGTCTGATACCAGTCTGGCCTTACCGTCGATCAACTGCAGGGCCCCTTCATGGCAGGCTTCAATACAGAGCCCGCAGCCGGTGCATTTTTCTTCATTTATCTCTACTATTTTTCTCAACATTTTCATCAACCTCACTTTGAATCATTTTTTATTCTAAAATCATTATAAAACTTGATTATTAAAAAAACAGTGAGGTTAATCACATTTGGCAAAGCCTTTGCTCACTCACAGGATAAAATTCTGCTGGAGATTCATGCCATGATAGGGTATTATATATAAAGCGGTATTGATCACCATAAAATTTTAACTGAGAGGTAATACTGATATGTTCATTTATGTTTTTTCAATTATACTAATTGTGGCTTCAAATGTAATCTACAACATATGTCAGAAGTCCACCCCTGACAAGGTCAACCCTTTTGCAGCACTGCTGGTTACTTACCTGACAGCGGCAGTAGTGACCGCTGTGGTATTTTTGTTTCATAAAACCGATAAGGGGTTCATCGAATCGGTCAGGGAGTTAAACTGGACGAGTGTAACCCTTGGGATTGCCATAGTCGGCCTTGAGCTTGGGTATTTGATGGCCTACAGGGCAGGGTGGAACATTAGTGTAGGGTCTCTGGTGGCAAATATACTCCTGGCACTGATGCTTATTCCGGTAGGGGTACTGTTTTATAACGAGGGGTTTGGCGCCAATAAGATACTTGGGGCAGCGCTTTGTATTATTGGGTTAATCGTGATTAACAGGTAAAATGAACCCCCTCAATAGAGGGGGTTCAATACTTATTATGAAATTAATTACTTGTTGCAGGAAAAATGTAGTATGAGGGCGAAATATTTACGGCGAAATATGTGCTACCTGATATAATACGGGGCACTGAAGTATGCCCGCAAAGGAGAGACCGGCTTGATAATTTCCAGCAATCTTTCTGCGCATTTTTCGCTAAACAGGCTAAAAACCAATAATAAGAGATTCTCAGGGTCAATTAAGAGGCTGTCTTCGGGACTGCGGGTCAACAGCGCCTCAGATGATGCCGCCGGAAGCGCCATTTCCCAGAAGATGCGGGCCCAGGCTGCGGGGTTACGGCAGGCCTCTAAAAATATTCAGGATGGCATTTCCCTTATACAAACAGCAGAAGGGGGACTGGCAAGGGTTCAGGAGCCTCCCCTGCAGCGGCTGAGGGAGTTGATTGTTCAGGCGGCTAATGATACATTGAGCAGTGCCGACAGGCAGTTGATTCAGAAGGAAATCGAAGAAATAAAGCAGGCTATTAATGAGATTGCAGAAAATACCGAGTTTAACCGGATAAAGCTGCTTGACGGGACTAACCCTTTTGAGGGCAATAACAGCGGCTTTAATCCGGGACCAGGGGACGTCCTGTCAGAAGTGCCTGTTGATGCCTCAGGCAGGTTCAGGTTTGCCACCACCGGGGGATATCCGACAACTGAGGCCGATGATAACCAGATACTGCTTTACGGACAGGGGTCGACATCTTTTCCTGCGGTAAGAATAAACGGAACCAGCTATTATCTCAACCCGCCTTCAGCCGGAGTCACAGTCACTCCAACTGTGGCTGAGGACGGGGTCTACAGGACAGTATACAACATTAACGGAAGTGTGGAGGTAATCCAGTCAGTCCGGGTCACCGGAAACTTTTATGACAAGTATGAAATTAAATACAGTGTTACAAATACGGGACCTGGCAGCCAGAATATCGGGATCCAGTTTAATGTTGATACAATGCTGGGCAATGATGATCAGGCGCCGTTTATTGTCAATGGAAACACGGTGACTGCGGAGACCCTGTATTCGGGCAGCAATGTTCCCCTGACGTTTACAGTGTACAATCAAAACTCGGGCAGTGGAGCCAATGCCGAAATCCAGGCCCAGGGAATCCTGAAGGGGGAAGGCATCATTGAAGAACCGTCCCGCTTCGGGATTGGAAACTGGATGGGTACTTCCAGCAACAGTGTGGCTGATTGGAATTTCACACCCAACGGGGCTGTAGGTGACAGCGCCTTCAGTGTCTGGTGGGATGAACGGCAGGTAAGCAGCGGCGGAACATTTGAAGTTAATACTTTTTACGGCCTGTCGGTGCCGCCGACAATTGAAGCCCCTGCCGATACCGGTTTACCCTGGGAAATGACCCTGCAGGTTGGGGCCAATGTCGGCAATACGTTTAAGGTCCGGCTTTCTGATGTCCGCACAAGTAAGCTGGGTATTGATGATATTTCGGTTTACACTCAGGAAAGTGCTGCCTCAGCTCTGGAGAAAGTTGACAGGGCATTAGAATATGTGTCTTCAGAACGCACCAAATTCGGGACTTATCAAAATTCCCTGGAACATATCAGTGTAAATGTTTCCAATTCTGAGACCAATATAACAGCTGCCGAGTCACGGATTGTGGATGCCGACATGGCTGCGGAAACAGTCCGGATGACCAAAAATGAGATTCTTTTACAGGCTTCCACTGCGGTACTGGCCCAGGCAAACCTGGTTCCCCAGGTAGTTATGTCATTGATTCAGGGATTGTAAAAATTTCATATAGCTGTGTGTTCGCTTAGCTGAATTATTTGAAGGGGGCATCCCACTTATGGGACACCCCCTTTTTTCTTTTGAGCATTTACGGATTCTAAAGGGAATCAACAACGCTGACCCACTTCCGTACCATAGGGGTGGGGTTTTTCTGTTTTTTCGGGGTGTGCCGGGTGTCTGATGCCGATTCAGGACAGAATCATTTTTTTCCTGATTTCCCCGGGGAATCGACTGCAAGCCTTCCGGCAGTAAGGGAGACTTACTTGGCACTGATTTTGCATATTGATTATATATGCATTTCAAAACTATGTCCGGAGTTAATAATATTTCAACAGGGTTTACTTATCAATTTTCTGAAAGGTGGTGAAGCCTTTAAGAAAAGCGGGGAGCAGCATAGGCCCTTTCTTTGGGTATGGGGGAGCGGATTTTCTAATCATTTTAAAAGAGGTGACTTGAATGGCGGAAACCGAGCTGAATAAATCTGTTGGAACGACTACGGTTCCTGAAGGAAAACATGAACTCCAAAGGGCGATTAACTGGACCGGGGCATTCTGGGTTGCCAGCGGTGTACCGGCACTGGTCCTTTTCTCAATCGGTGGTATCGCGGCCACCATTGGCAGTCCGTCATGGCTGGTCTGGACCCTTTCTGTACTGATGGGATTTATACAGTCTTTTACTTATGCTGAGATTGCCGGATTATTTCCCAATAAGTCAGGTGGAGCCTCAGTTTACGGCGCTATTGCATGGGTAAGGTACAATAAATTTGTGGCCCCCCTGTCAACCTGGTGCAACTGGTTTGCCTGGTCACCGGTACTGGCCATCGGAACAGGACTGGCGGCCGGGTATATTCTGACCGCACTTTTCCCCGAAGGGTCTCTCATCCATTCCTGGCAGATTACGCTCTTTGACCTTAACTGGCTGAAAGAAGGACTAACCCTTAGGATAAACTCAACATTTATCCTGGGTGCCATAATCCTGCTGACAATATTTGTGGCCCAGCATTATGGGATTGCCCGGGCAGCAAAAATCCAGATGGTAATGGCAGTGGCCTCACTGCTTCCACTGATAGTGATCGGTGTCGTTCCCCTGATAACGGGCGATGTTGTCAGGGCCAACTTTCTTCCCTTTGTACCTTTAAGCGGGGACTGGAATTTGGAAGGGTGGACACTGTTTATAGGAGGCATGTTCATAGCGGCCTGGTCAACATATGCCTTTGAGACAGCCATCTGTTATACAAGGGAGTTTAAAGACCCCAAAAAAGACACATTTAAGGCAATATTCTATTCAGGCCTACTCTGTATTTTTGTATTTGTCGTGGTGCCCCTTTCCTTCCAGGGAGTCCTTGGTGTAGAAGGAATGCTGGCACCGGGAATTCAGGACGGTTCAGGTGTGGCCAAAGCCATGGCGGGAATGGTCGGCGGCGGTGCCGTGGTTGCCAACATTATCGTTATCATGCTGATTTTTGCCTTGTTGCTTGCTATTATGACATCAATGGCAGGGTCAGCCCGGACCCTCTACCAGGCTTCTGTTGACGGATGGCTTCCCAAGTATCTTTCCAGGGTTAACAGGCATGGTGCACCTACGAGTGCCATGTGGACCGACCTTGGATTTAATATGATCCTCCTTATGATGTCTGATTACCTTTTTGTACTGGCAGTTTCCAATGTTGCCTATATCATCTTTAACTTCCTCAACCTAAACTCCGGCTGGATTCACCGGATAGACAATGCTCATGTGGAGCGCCCCTGGAAGGCGCCTACCTGGTTAATCGGTTTCAACACCGTACTGGCTTTCGTCAATGCCGCTTTCCTGGGAATAGGAGCCAACGTTTGGGGGAAAGGTACTCTGATGGCAGGCATTGTATGGGCAGCCCTGATTATTCCGGTATTTCTTTACAGGCACTATGTTACCGACAAGGGGAAATATCCGGAGACAATGCTGGAAGACTTACAGCTTAAGGCAAATGAAAAACCCGAAAAACGTGCCGGACATCTCCCCAACATCACTTTTGCCGCGGGTGTCCTTGTGGTTATCATCAGCAACCTGCTGGTATCTTAAATTGGGAAGCATATATTCAAAAATTGATATCAGGAATTGATTGATATAGACATGGATCAGTACAGACGGACTGGTCCTTTTTCTTTTATGATGGTTGATGACTATCGTGTTAATCTGACAACCTGATTACCGTGATTAACCTGATTACCCGGGAAATACATATGGAATTATGTGATTACATCAGGAATAGGCCTCAAACCGCTTTATGTAGGCATTTACCGGGTTATTGCCCAAATGCCCTTATATGATTGGAATCAACTACAGAGTATAGAATTAGTTCATAATTTTGATATACGAATTTTCAAATGTGGTATTGAAGCATATAGTGCCTGAATACTTACAATTCTATGAAAATTTTTTAAAATATTACCAAATTGGCATTGTAATTGCATCTAAAGTAGTCAGACATTAAATTGTCCCATAATGGGAGGAGGTGTAAGTGTAGAAATGAGTAAAGATGCAATCCTGAACAAGCTCAAGGAAGCCATCGAACAGTTGGACAAGGGGATGGCAGAAGAGGCGGCAAAAGAGGCCAAGGCAGCAGGGTTAGAAGTCATGGATGCGATTCAGAACGGATTAGGGCAGGGGATGAATACCATCAGTGACCTTTTTGATGAGGGAGAAATGTTTGTTCCCCAGATACTGCTGGCTGCGGAGGCATTCGAATCAGCAGTTGCCGTACTCACAGCAGACATGCTGGAAGAAGAGCGTAATAAGACCAAACTCGGGAAGGTAATTGTGCACACTGTACAGGGAGATATCCACGATGTTGGTAAAAACATTGTCAAAACCATGCTGGCAGCCAGCGGTTTTGAGGTTATCGACCTGGGCCGTGATGTGCCGGTTGATGAGGTGGTCCAAAAAGCGATTGAACTGGATGTTGACATTATCAGCGGCTCAGCCCTGATGACGACAACCATGCCTTCCCAGAGGGATATTGTCAAAGCCCTTGTGGAAGAAGGAGCCCGTGACAAGATTAAGTGTATGTTTGGCGGAGCACCGGTATCCCAGGAGTGGGTAGACCAAATCGGGGCAGATGCGTATGGTGAGAATGCCGCTGAGGCAATTTCAAAAGCCAAGGAACTGATGAGTTAACTATACAGGGAAGGAGGTACAGAAATGGCGCTTTCCAAGAAAGTGACTGTTTTCGATGTCTTTGACCGTGCCAAGAGCGGTCAGAAGGTAGACGAAAACGAGTGGGATTACAAGATCATCCCACAGACTGCCAGCAGGTTAAAGGAAAAGTATGGTATTAAGATGGACAAAAAAGTCATGGTACCAACAGACAGGAACCTGATTGACAACCTGTTTAAGGCCGGGCTTGAAATGCTGGTAGAATGTGGAGTTTATTGCATGGATACAGGCCGGGTGATTAAATTTACGGAAGAGGAGATACTGACATCCGTAAAAGCGGCGCCCAGCCGAGTAGTGCTTGGAGAAGGCAAGGATGCGGTAGTAATGGAAACCCGGAGCTACCAGGACAAAAAGCCTCCGGTAATCCAGGGCGGCCCGACAGGGGCGCCGGTATCAGAGGATATGTTTATCGGGGTACACCAGTCATATGCCCAGGAACCGCTGGTGGACACCATAGTAGACGGAGTGCTGCAGACAATCAACGGACATGACCCTGTACCGGGCAGTCCGTGGGAGATAGCAGCAGTCAAGTCAGAAGCGATTCTAATCCGTGCGGCCCAGCTGAGGGCAGGCCGTCCGGGGATGGGATTGTAGGGGAACGAGACATCACTATCCGCTGCGGGAGTAATCGCTGCAGATTTCCCGGGCGGGATGCGGGCTTCTGACAGCCATGAGGTATCCCAGCTGAATGAGCTGAAGATTGACGTAGGTGCGTTAGCCTTCACTGCTCATTATGTACTGGCCGGAGATGTCATCATGTGTGAACAGATGCCTATTTACGGGGGTTATGCGGGAGGTCTGGAGGAGACCACGATAGTAGATGTGGCCACAACTCTGAATGCCTTTATCATGACCCAGGCAACCTGGCATCTGGATGGTCCGATCCATGTGCGCTGGGGCATTACCACAGCCAGAGAGGCTCTGGCAGTGGCAGGCCACTGTGCCATGGCAATAGAGGCCAATACCAATGTGATGCTGGGTAACCAGTACTATACCCTGGCGGGACCGTGTACGGTAATGTGCCTGCTGGAGACAGCAGCCCAGGCCATAACAGATACGGCCAGCGGCCGGGAGATACTGTCAGGGGTAGCCTCTGCCAAGGGGGTTGCCACCAACTATACCACCGGTCTGGAAGCCCGGATGATGGCTGAGGCAGCCAGGGCAGTGGCCGGTATGGAGACCGCAAAGGTCAATGAGATCCTTGACAAATTAGTTGGAATGTATGAGAAGGATTACAAAACGGCGCCCAAAGGCAAGCCGTTCCAGGAGTGTTACGATGTTGTCAGCCTCACCCCGACCCAGGAATATCTGGATGTCTATGATGAGGCAGTTAAGATCCTTACCGAACTGGGTCTTGATTACTGGAAGAAATAAATAAATAAGTCCCGGCCTGCTTATGTGCAGACCGGGATTTATTTACCAAATGGAACGTTAGCGATTTCATCCAAAAACGTCGGTCATTAGGAGGGATTTAGATGGCAATAGGTCCTGGAGAGGCTCGGCCAACTGAGAAGCAGGTGGCTATCAGTGAAAACCGTATTGACAGGATGTTTCACGGCGACAGGAGAATGCTGATTTTCTGGATGGTCTTTATGTGGGTTATTTTGGGAGCTGTTTATCTTCAGGTGATGGCTGTTGCTGACTCAACAGTCAAGATAGTTGCCCTGGCAGCCGGTATTCTGGTGGGAGCTTTTAATACCGTCGCATTATTGGCTGTATCAGGTCACCTGAAAAAGAAAAAGAAAGAGCTTTATGCAGAGGACATTTACTACCAGGAAAAAATGAAGGCTGCAGGTGGCACCAAATGGAATCTTGTAATGGTCTTTGATGTCCTCTTCATATTGATTTTCTGCTACATTTGCCTGCTAATACCCATCCTGCTGCGCGGAAAAGTCCTCGTAGGCAGCGGCGGCGGCGGTGGCATGGATTATTCCTTTACCTGGGGGAGCCTGCTCATCTGTCTTGTCGCCGGTGTGGTTTTCGGGTATTTTCTCCTGACACATTCCGAAAAGGAACTGAAGACCCTGATTGACAACGTATACGGAAAGAAGGAGGAAACCAAATGAGCATCTGGAGTTTGATGAATTATGCTGCCTGGGCTGTATCTGCCCTGATATATTTCTGGATTATTAAGGACTTTCTTAAGACTAACAGGGAATATAGTGAAGATGTTCTGCTGGGCACCTATACAGAAGAAGAGTTGGATATAACCGGTGAAGGGGGGCAGGGTTGATGAGCGCCGAATCTGTTAATTTAACCGTACAGGAAGAGCAGGAAACCGGAGCCCGCCTGGTCAAGGTACTGGGGCCTGTGCATATCTGGGCCCTCGGTGTTGGCATCGTCCTTGTGGGTGAATTTATGGGTTGGAACTTTACGGTTGCCAAAGGGGGTACCCTGGGTTCTATTATTGCATGCTGGCTGATAGGACTTCTCTATGTCTCCCTGATTATGGTGAACACGGAAATCGGGTCTGTTATACCTGAGGCCGGCGGTCAGTATGCCATGGCCAAATACCTGATGGGTCCCCTGGCTGCATTTAACGTAGGGGTAATGATCGTATTTGAATATACTATGCTGGAAGCGGCAGACTCACTGGTTGTCGGTGAACTAATGCACAGTCTGAATCCGGAACTGCAGCCCCTGCCCTGGATCATACTGGGACTGGCGATTCTGACGGCCCTTAACTACCGGGGAGTCTATGCCACTCTGACTGTAAACTTTGTTATTACGGCAATAGCCTATGTGACAATTTTTATTCTGCTGTTCTCCACCCAGTTCTGGTCACCCAATGCCAGCCTGATTAATTTCCCGGATTTAATGAGCGGTTTGCCTTATGGTTGGCTGGGAATCCTGGGGGCCTTGCAGTTCGGAATCTGGTTTTACCTGGGTATTGAAGGAACCGCCCTGACCGCTGAAGAGTGCCGTTCCACCGGCCGGTCCCTGCCTGTCGGAGCTATGATCGGTATGGTTTCCCTCCTGGTGGGTGCCACCATTACATGGTTTGTCTGCTCCGGACTGGTTCAGTGGGAAACCCTGGGCAGCTCAGTTTATCCGCTGTATGATGCTGCTCTGGCCACCGATTATTCCTTTGTTATCTGGTCGTTATTTGTCGGTACCATTCTGTCCTGCCTGGCAAGCGCCAACGGGTGTATCAATGACTCTTCCCGGGGCTGGTTCTCAATGGCCCGGGATACCCTGATACCGCAGTGGTTTGGCGCAGTCCATCCCAAATACCATACCCCTTACCGTGCTATCGTTTTCCTGGCGCCTATTGCCATCAGCTTTGGTTTTACAGGGCTTCTGGACCAGGTTATTACCTTCTCGATTATATCAGGCACTATCATATACGTACTTATGGGCTATATGGGGTTAAAATTCAGGCAGATGTATCCCCTGGGGACTATTGAGAGGGGATATACTTCACCCTGGCACCCATTCCCGTCGGTATTCCTGCTGATCCTGGCCATCCTGGTTTTGGTGGCCACCTTCCTGGGGTACTGGATTAACCTGTTGGCTGCCTTTGTTTTCTACATTATCTGTTCTATCTGGTTTGTGTTCCACAGGTATAAATTTGTGGACCCCCATACCCTGATTAAAGCTCACTGGCCCCGCCCGAAGGGGTATTGAAATGGATTTGGCGGCTATGTTCCTGATTGGTCTCCTTACTGCAGGGAGCGCATACCAGCTTATGCGCTCCCGCCGGGAGGCCGTAAAAAGGCAGAAACTGTTTTACAGTGAAATAATTCCACATATCAGTGAGGCCCAAATAACCAACAAGAGGGGTATGTTTCCGGAGCTTGAAGGAATATATGAAAATATGCGGATCAGGATTGTCCCTGCTGCCGATAATCTTTGTTACCGGGGCCTTCCCCACCTCTATGTGAAGATTTACCTGTTTATTGATACCGATATCCTGCTCAGGATACTCGACCTTAATGAACGAAAACACCTGTTTCCACCGGCCAGATTTGAATGCCACAGCATCTTGCTGGGGAAAGACAAGCCGCAGTTTGAAGTGTTCCTGCCCGGAAGACAGGAACATGCAGACCTTGATAATGGCAAACTCCTTACTATTATATCGGGAATCAAAGACTGTTCGGAAATACTGGTCCATAAAAATTTTGTGAGACTGACCCTAAAGGCTGCCACCGGAGACCGGGGATATTATGCAGTACTGCGTGGAGTCAAATTTCCCGTTCTTATTTTAAAGTACAGCAATTTTGAGAAAAACATCAGTCTGGTATTAGATCTCTGCAGGGAGGTGTCCGGGTTTGAAAAAGCAGGTTGAACTCAATAGCCTGAGAAAGTCAATGCCTTTGTGGTTTTATTTGGCTGCTTCAATAATTGTACCGGGTTCCGGATATGTCATGCTGGGAAAACCGATGCGGGCGCTTCAGATGCTGTTCTTTATGGGGTTTATGGGGTTTGTCACCTACCGGTTGTCCGGTCCCGACATATCCTTTATAGGCAGATTTTCCGGCGCCTTTGCTGTGTGGACCCTTTCAGTTGTTGAAGTAAATCGGATGATTAGAAAAAGGAATCAAAGCAATTAGTTGATTCCTTCAGGAATCAAACGGGATTCAAAGGCATTGAAGCTGCCTAACCGTGTTGTTCTGTGAGTCCTTTTGGATTTTCAGGCATTAATTTCGGAATCACATTGATTCGAAACAGAATCAAAAATAGCCTGTAATGACTCTGCCAGGCCGCGGGATAGCGGTATTAGAGGGCATAGGTAAAATTGGCACAGGTTTTGCATATTAAAATTGACGTAATTAGTTTGCAATGAAGTACCGAAAAGTCTAACCCCTTAAATGGGAGGAGGTGTAAGAGCAGAAATGAGCAGAGATGCAATCCTGAACAAGCTCAAGGAAGCCATCGAACAGTTGGACAAGGGGATGGCAGAAGAGGCGGCAAAAGAGGCCAAGGCAGCAGGGTTAGAAGTCATGGATGCGATTCAGAACGGATTAGGGCAGGGGATGAATACCATCAGTGACCTTTTTGATGAGGGAGAAATGTTTGTTCCCCAGATACTGCTGGCTGCGGAGGCATTCGAATCAGCAGTTGCCGTACTCACAGCAGACATGCTGGAAGAAGAGCGTAATAAGACCAAACTCGGGAAGGTAATTGTGCACACTGTACAGGGAGATATCCACGATGTTGGTAAAAACATTGTCAAAACCATGCTGGCAGCCAGCGGTTTTGAGGTTATCGACCTGGGCCGTGATGTGCCGGTTGATGAGGTGGTCCAAAAAGCGATTGAACTGGATGTTGACATTATCAGCGGCTCAGCCCTGATGACGACAACCATGCCTTCCCAGAGGGATATTGTCAAAGCCCTTGTGGAAGAAGGAGCCCGTGACAAGATTAAGTGTATGTTTGGCGGAGCACCGGTATCCCAGGAGTGGGTAGACCAAATCGGGGCAGATGCGTATGGTGAGAATGCCGCTGAGGCAATTTCAAAAGCCAAGGAACTGATGAGTTAACTATACAGGGAAGGAGGTACAGAAATGGCGCTTTCCAAGAAAGTGACTGTTTTCGATGTCTTTGACCGTGCCAAGAGCGGTCAGAAGGTAGACGAAAACGAGTGGGATTACAAGATCATCCCACAGACTGCCAGCAGGTTAAAGGAAAAGTATGGTATTAAGATGGACAAAAAAGTCATGGTACCAACAGACAGGAACCTGATTGACAACCTGTTTAAGGCCGGGCTTGAAATGCTGGTAGAATGTGGAGTTTATTGCATGGATACAGGCCGGGTGATTAAATTTACGGAAGAGGAGATACTGACATCCGTAAAAGCGGCGCCCAGCCGAGTAGTGCTTGGAGAAGGCAAGGATGCGGTAGTAATGGAAACCCGGAGCTACCAGGACAAAAAGCCTCCGGTAATCCAGGGCGGCCCGACAGGGGCGCCGGTATCAGAGGATATGTTTATCGGGGTACACCAGTCATATGCCCAGGAACCGCTGGTGGACACCATAGTAGACGGAGTGCTGCAGACAATCAACGGACATGACCCTGTACCGGGCAGTCCGTGGGAGATAGCAGCAGTCAAGTCAGAAGCGATTCTAATCCGTGCGGCCCAGCTGAGGGCAGGCCGTCCGGGGATGGGATTGTAGGGGAACGAGACATCACTATCCGCTGCGGGAGTAATCGCTGCAGATTTCCCGGGCGGGATGCGGGCTTCTGACAGCCATGAGGTATCCCAGCTGAATGAGCTGAAGATTGACGTAGGTGCGTTAGCCTTCACTGCTCATTATGTACTGGCCGGAGATGTCATCATGTGTGAACAGATGCCTATTTACGGGGGTTATGCGGGAGGTCTGGAGGAGACCACGATAGTAGATGTGGCCACAACTCTGAATGCCTTTATCATGACCCAGGCAACCTGGCATCTGGATGGTCCGATCCATGTGCGCTGGGGCATTACCACAGCCAGAGAGGCTCTGGCAGTGGCAGGCCACTGTGCCATGGCAATAGAGGCCAATACCAATGTGATGCTGGGTAACCAGTACTATACCCTGGCGGGACCGTGTACGGTAATGTGCCTGCTGGAGACAGCAGCCCAGGCCATAACAGATACGGCCAGCGGCCGGGAGATACTGTCAGGGGTAGCCTCTGCCAAGGGGGTTGCCACCAACTATACCACCGGTCTGGAAGCCCGGATGATGGCTGAGGCAGCCAGGGCAGTGGCCGGTATGGAGACCGCAAAGGTCAATGAGATCCTTGACAAATTAGTTGGAATGTATGAGAAGGATTACAAAACGGCGCCCAAAGGCAAGCCGTTCCAGGAGTGTTACGATGTTGTCAGCCTCACCCCGACCCAGGAATATCTGGATGTCTATGATGAGGCAGTTAAGATCCTTACCGAACTGGGTCTTGATTACTGGAAAAAGTAAGGAGTAACATCTGACCATGGGGCAGGCAGCCTGTGGCGCTGAGGCACAGCGGTATCTGCATGGCCCGCGCCGGCGGAGAAACTGCTGTCTGCCCCCGGTCGTTTAATTTCATGGAGGGTTGATCGGCAAGATCATGGAGACTCTAAATCTCCACAGCCGGGTTGGACTCCCGGACTCTCCTCCAATTAACCGATACGGGGACTCAAAAAAGACCGAGGAGGTTTGAATTATGAGTTTACCCGTAAGCAAGATTGAAGGCTCTCCTGCCAAGAAGGTAAAAAAGCGTTATTTTCGTAAGCATGATGAACTGGCTAATGTTTTACAGAAGATAAAACTCTGGCCTTCCCGGACCGGGACGTTACACGGCATCCGAAAAATCGTCCGGAAAGGCGCTTATCTGGATATAGTAACCCATTGTGGTACAGAGGTGCGGATTAAAGATTCCAAGACAAGCCGCGTTTCCCGCTGGATGCGAAACAAATGGTATGTCCGGGCATGTCCGAAATGCAAAATACCCGAATGGAAGTTGGAGAAATTCTCTTCAACCTCTTTTCAGTAAGGAGGCAAGGTGATGAGGCTTGCCTTTACTGTTACCCAAAAACAGAGGCTGATTGAGCTTGACGCGGAAGAAGCGATAACCGGACTTGTCTTTAATAGTGAGGAAGAGAGAGACAGTTTCTTTAAAAATATCAACAGGGAACTTGTCCATAAAAATAGAGAGCGTTTGGAGACATTGAGACACCAAAGGATGAGGCCTGCAGTCAGGGAGATGGAGCAGCTGCTGGTGAAGACCCTGAATGAGGCGGGTTTTATTGAAATTACCACCCCTACGACAATGTCAGGGGGCATGCTGGCCAGGATGGGGATTACCGGCGAACACCCCCTCTATCAGCAGGTTTACTGGCTGGACAAAAACACCTGCCTTCGCCCTATGCTGGCCCCCAATCTGTATGCCATGCTGGGGAGGCTGGAAAAACTCTGGCCCGATCCTGTCAGGATATTTGAAGTGGGGCAGTGTTTCCGGAAGGAATCAAAGGGGTCTCGGCACCTTTCTGAATTTACTATGCTCAACCTTGTGGAAATGGGGTTTGAAGGTGACCCGCGGCAGCGCCTGAAGGAATTAACCTGCCTGGTAATGGATACAACGGGCCTGCTCTACAGCCTGGAAGCAGAGAATTCAGAAGTCTACGGTGATACGGTTGATGTCATTGTCCAGGGCATGGAAATAGCCTCCGGGGCCACGGGCCCACATTCTCTGGACTCCGCCTGGAACATAACCAAATCCTGGGCCGGCCTGGGGTTTGGGATAGAACGCCTGGTAATGGCCAGAGAGGGATTCAAAAATATCCGGAGGGTCGGGCGCAGCCTGATGTATCTGGATGGTGCAAGACTCAACATTTGACCACAGTTTAACCTGTAAATTTCCCTATGACATTATGAAAGCCTAAGGAGGGCTGCTAATATGGCATTACATACAGTTAACCGGAGACTTTTGGATAATATTCTCGCCAAGGCACAGGATGGCGGTCAGCTGACTTATCAGGAGACATTGTCTTTAATGTCACTTGAAGATAACCAGGATATTAAAAGGGTTATGGCTGCTGCCAGGAAGATAAGGGACAGATACTTTTCAAATAATATTTTTGTATATGGTTTTATATATTTTTCGACCTTTTGCCAGAACCATTGCTCCTTTTGTTACTACAGAAAGACTAATCAGTTAAGTCCCCGTTACCGTAAGAGCCTTGAGGAGATAGTTGACATAGCGGCAAGGCTGGCAGAGTCCGGGATACACCTGATAGACCTGACTATGGGTGAAGACCCTGAAATAATCAGAGCAGGAAAATTTGAGGTTCTTTATGAGATGATAAACCGGGTGAAGGCAGCAACCGGTCTGCCGGTAATGATTTCCCCCGGAGTTGTACCGACCGGGGTTCTGGAGAAATTCAGCAGTTTGGGGGTTGACTGGTATGCCTTATATCAGGAAACCCATAATCCGGTGTTATACAAAAAGCTGCGGGTAGGACAGAGCTACCGGGAGCGGGCTGACAGGAGAACAGCGGCGCAGCAGTATGGCATGCTGGTTGAAGATGGGATGCTCCTGGGTGTCGGGGAAAGCACCGGCGACAGGGCAGCCTCTATTCTGAACATGAGGGACCAGGGAGTAGATCAGGCCCGGGTTATGAGCCTGGTGCCCCAGCCCCAGACCCCGATGGCAGGCCGGAAAGCAATACCCAGGACACAGGAGGCCCTGAGCATTGCCGTAATGAGGATAATAATGCCTGACAGGCTGATACCGGCATCCCGTGATGTGGATGGCATAAAAGGACTGCAGATGAGGCTGGAGGCGGGAGCAAATGTCGTTACATCAATAATACCGCCCAGCGCCAGTCTTGCAGGGGTGTCCCAGAGTACCCTGGACATAGACGAGGGGCTGCGCACAGTTCCTGAGGTAAAAAAAATACTCTCAGGTATGGGGCTGCAAGTGGCCGATACCGCAGATTACATCAGGTGGATAGACGACCGTAAAGCAAAAAGAGTCAATTGGGGGGATGATTGCAGTGAAGGTGGGTATTGTGGGAGGTCAGCTGCAAGGTTTGGAAGCAGTTTATCTGGCCCGGCAGGCTGGGTGGGAGACAGCGTTAATTGACAAGGATCCCAAAGCGCCGGCAGCGGCCCTGGCAGACGAGTTTTGTAATATAGACCTGCTGCGGAACCGCAAGCAGTCCAGGTCTGTCCTGAAGGGGTTTGACCTGATCGTACCGGCTTTGGAAAATCATGAAGTCCTTGTATGGCTCAATGAAAACGTACCTTTATTAAATATTCCGCTGGCCCTTGACCTGAATTCATATAATGTAACCTGTTCCAAAAAAAAATCTAACAGGCTGTTTGACCTGTCGGGTATTCCTACACCGGAACCATGGCCTGAATGCGGTTTCCCCGTTATTGTCAAACCATCCAATATGAGTGGCAGCGCCGGGGTGGAAAGGGTTGCCGACCATGAGTACCTGACCTCGCTGTTAAACAGGCTGGGCCATGAGGTAGTAATCCAGAAGTTTCTGGAAGGACCCTCGTATTCTCTGGAGGTTATCGCAGACAGGGGCAGGGCTGTATCCCTGCAGGTGACTGAACTGCAGTTTGATGCCGGGTTCGACTGTAAGCGGGTTATAGCAGGACCCGGTACGGGTAGGAATGTAGAAAGCGAATTTGTTTCATTGGGGGCCCGGATAGCCTCTGTGTTAAACCTTTCCGGAATTATGGATATTGAAGTAATCGAAACCGGGGGCCGCCTCAGTGTTCTGGAGATAGATGCCAGGCTGCCAAGCCAGACTCCCTGTGCGGTATTCCATTCCACAGGGATAAATATGCTGCAGTTGATGGCTGATTACTGGATAAGCGGCAGGCTTCCGGATAAAAAAGCCGTATCTCCCATAAAACGGGCCGCCATCTATGAACACCTGAAATTCAGAAACAGCAGGCTGGAAGTAACTGGAGAGCATGTCCTGACAGGGGCCCAGGGACTCAGTATTTATCAGGGGGAATTTGGGACAGATGTCTTTATATCAAATGTTGCCCTCAATTCGGCTGACTGGGTAGCTACGACAATCTATACCGGGGCTACGGAATCTGACGCCTGGGAAGCCCGGAACAGGGCTGTGGAAAAGATTATCCATGACTTCAGGGTAAAGAAATACAATGACCCTAATCCTTTTAAAGTGGGTGAAACCGGGTATGACCAGATTGTATTATGATATTATTAAAGACATCCCTGATTCCATGGAGAATCTGGATAAATCACTGGCTGAGAGTACCGGCCTTAATCTGTTTGAACTGGCGGCACGGGCTGCGGGGACAGATTCGCGGAGACTCTCCGGTGAAGTCGGAAAATATACTGCCGCAGTAGTCCCAATAACCTCGGGAAAAGGGATAATTACCGGATTTTCTGAAGCAGTCAGCGCAATTTTGTGTCACCTGGGGTTTGCAGCCCACATCACCGGTGAACCGGATGTGGCCGGGATAGGGGAAGTCTTCAACTGTGGTGCTGACATATTCTTTGCTGCCGATGACCGTAAATTCCTGGCAGTTAATTTGAAGAATTCTATTATTGTCGACAACTCTCAGGCTACAGCTGCAGGATTTGTCCATGCCCTGGCGGCCGCCGCTGAACACAAAGGCAAACAGCTAAAGGGACAGCCGGTTCTGGTAATCGGCCTGGGGCCTGTTGGTTCTCATGCTGTATATGAACTGGAAAGGCTCGGGGCAAGGGTCCGGGTATTTGATACCGATACCGAAAAAATGAACCGTTTTTCCAGCCTGCACGGGAGTGTTACACCTGTCAGCTCATTAGCCGAAGCCCTTTTGGAGACAGATTATGTTTTGGATGCTGCTCCGGCGCCTGATATTGTAACCGGAGAACAGCTGCGCCCGGAAATGGTGGTTTCATGTCCCGGGGTCCCTCATGGGCTGACGGCAGAGGCCCTGGCTGATGCAGGGTCACGCTTTATACATGATAAACTTCCCCTCGGAGTTGCCGTTATGGCCCTCCGCAGTATCTCAAACACGTGGGTTTAGCTTAACCTCCTCTTTACTGAGAGTTTTTACTCTCTTTTTTTTTGTCCCGATTACGGGAAACTGTTTTGAATCTGAGAATCATCACTTGATTCTAATTGGAATCCTGCGTTCTACCCTGTTTATAAAGGGGTTGATAGTTTTACTTCATCTGGTCAGCAAGGTTTTGATTGCATCGGGAATCGTATTATGTCCTCAAAGGGCTCTAATGTTGATTCCTTAAATAATCAGGCAAAGTAATGATTACTTTAAGAATCGAAAATTGTTATGTGGCTCTGATAATTAGACTCCGGGTGAAGATTCGTCCTGTCGGGCCAAGCGGGGTAAATCAAGGTTTACCATGGTTCTCCGGCCGGGCAGGTTTTTTTTAAGGTGTTTTTAATAGCTAACTGGCACGGAAATTGCATTTGTTTTGTTGTAGACAAATATTGAGTTCGTAAAAGGGACATCTGGCTTTTGAAAGGAGGGAAGAGAAATATGAAAGACTTCCTGTACGATATTCTCGACCCTGACGCCAGGGAAGCCATTGAATCCACGCACCGTGTCCAGAGGAACATGTACGGAGTGTACGAACCACCGCTTTTGAAACAACTGATAAGTCTGAGGCACTTAATAATCAGAACAGGCAGTTTCCCGGAGAGAGAAGTGGAATCAGAAGAACTCCTGGGGCTTAGCAGAATTGAGTGCAAGATGCTTCTGAAAAAATTAAACAGGTTGTACATTTCTCAGCGCCGCAGAAATCACAGTCAAAGCTGACAAGAGGATGAGGTGAAGATTTTTGAAAAAGTTCACAGCAAGCTTCAACTACATTAAGAGCACAGGGCCAAGAAATGAATATGCACTGGATAGTTCCAAATTAGTGCGTATGATTCGTTCATGGGGAGCCACACTGGCCGGGATAGGGGATGTGCGCCAGGGCCTGGCAAGGGAGTTCAGGCATATACCGGTGGGGATTTCAATTGCTGTTGCCCACCCTCCGGTAAAGGACAGTATTATTTCCAAAGGTTCGGTAATCGCCTATACCAACCAGTTTCCTCAAATTGACGCTCTCCTGGTAAATATTCAGAAAAGAATTGTCTCATACCTGAGGTCACGTGGCTGGAAGGCCTTTGCTATTCCACCGGACACAGACAAGTATGATCCATCCTTTGCTGCCCGGCTTTACCCCCTTTTTCCACACAAGACTGCTGCTACCTGTGCCGGACTCGGATGGGTAGGTAAAAACGGCTTACTTGTAAACCCTGATTACGGCGCCAGGCTCAGTTGGGGGACAGTGCTTACCGACGCACCTCTGGAGGTAACACGTGAACCCTATCTAAAGGGGGAATGCCACGGTTGTAACCGCTGTGTGGAGGCCTGTCCCGCAGGAGCCATCAGGGGTATTCAGTGGACCAGGGATGTTGCCGGCACACCCCTGCTGGACATTGAAAAATGTGCGCTCCAGATGGAATACCACCGGAAGGTCATTGGATCATGTATCTGTGCCCACTGCATTGTGGCTTGCCCGGTAGGCAGAAGGGGGAAGGTTTTATCTTTAAAACAAAATAAAATTTCCACAAATTAACCACGGTGGAGGAAAAATTATAAGGAGGAGATTAGAGAATGAGTGAAATGACAAGCCGGGAACGCTTTATGGCGGC
>JAENZJ010000021.1 GCA_016841325.1 Thermincola carboxydiphila | reverse complement strand
CGGAAACGGCTCCGCTGCGCTCCGACCCAACTTGCCTGTCTGCCCGGCTGTCACGCTTTTTGCGGTAGAAGAAGGCCGTGGGAGCCGGGGGCAAAAACCGCGCCAGCCGTACGCCAGACAAGTTCGTTTCCGCCCAATGCGATAAGCGGACATCGCTTCGCTGCGCTCGCTCGTCCGATTATCGCGGCGCCGGTTTCCCGAGGGCACGGCGACGTCATAACTCGCGCAGAACGCTCGCGACGTCGCCTATCAGCCGGGTTCCCGGCTGATGCCCAAATGCCCACTGCGTGGGCACTTCGGGAACCCGGCGCCGCGTTAGCTAAAATGCTGCTCTTTTACTGTAAAAACCAAAAATAAAGAAAAGACATTCTTGTTGAGGTGGATTAGTTGATATGAAAAGATGTGAATGGGTTAGTGATGCCCTAATTTATATAGATTACCATGACAAAGAATGGGGCGTTCCGGAACATGATGACAGGAAGCTTTTTGAACTTTTGACTTTAGAGGGGGCCCAGGCGGGATTAAGTTGGCTAACGATTCTTAAGAAACGAGAAAATTACAGGGAAGCATTTGATCATTTTGATATTGAAAAGGTAGCTAACTATAACCAAACAAAGGTAGAAGAGCTTATGCAAAATAAAGGAATTGTACGGAATCGCCTGAAGATCGAGGCTACTATTAAAAACGCTAATTCAATTCTTGCAATTCAAAAGGAGTTTGGCAATTTTGATACCTACATTTGGCGATTTGTAGATGGCAAGCCAAAGATAAATGCCTGGACAAGCTTAACGGAGATACCTGCAAAAACTCCTGAATCAGATGCTATGAGTAAAGATTTAGGTAAAAGGGGATTTAAATTTGTTGGGTCAACCATTTGTTATGCCTTTATGCAAGCAATCGGGATGGTAAACGACCATACAATTGATTGTTTTCGGTATCAAGAAGTAAACAGATTTAATAGATAAAAGATTTTTAAAAGGGATTTCTGGCACTGAGGTGGTCTGACCAATCGAAAAAGAGGCAGACTGATGACTTACAGGGAGTCGGATTAACCCATATTACTCTGAGGCCGGGAAAGCCGTCCACATGGGGAAGGGGTTAACAGGAATATGCAGCCCGCAAAGGAAACATTAACCGGGCATGAAGGATCTGGAGAAATTAATGCAAACCTCACTGCGGGGAATAGCAAAGAGGGCAAAACATTCATTTAGTTTTTGTCTGATTTACGGAGCGAATGTTCCTGAAGAGCCCGGTGCGGTAGTTCCGCACGCCGGGATCTGTGCGGGGGGCGTCGGGCAACCGGCGTTCCTACCGTGACTGCGAAATCGTCGTCAATGATAATAGGATTCTTGGGATACGGAGGATTTTTATGATTCGAAAATGTACTGACTTTGACTTCAATACTATTTACTCCATTATTAACGATGCTGCCCAAGCTTATAAAGGAGTAATTCCGGCCGACCGTTTGAATGAAGAGTATATGACAAAAGAGGAACTTCGTCAAGAAATTGATGACGGAGTTGAATTCTGGGGATATGAAGATGAAGACGGACTTATTGGGGTTATGGGTATTCAATCTGTTCAGGACGTTACTTTAATAAGACATGCTTACGTGTGTACGGCTAAAAGGAACAAAGGTATTGGTGGGGAGTTGCTAAAATACTTGCGGAATTTAACTAACAGGCCTATTTTGATGGGAACCTGGGCTGATGCTAACTGGGCAATTAAGTTTTACGAAAAACATGGTTTTGAACTTGTCTCAATCGAGGAGAAAAATATATTGCTTCGAAAGTACTGGAACATTCCAGAACGTCAAGTTGAAACATCTGTAGTTCTAAAGGAAAAAAGCAGGTAAATCACCGGCTATCACGATTTTTGCTGTAAATGTGGAGGCGGCAAAAACCGTGTCCCCGTGTCATGATTAATACTCTTGGGATTGCGCAAAAGATTCGCTTCTTGAGCAAGGGGGTTTGGGCGGTGCGAAACTTTTGCGGAATGTCTAATCATCAAGCTAAGCGTCACGATGTTTGCAACACGCTCACAGGGCAAAAATCGCGCCAGCCTGGGCTACAGGTAAATCAATTGCTGCCGTCGCAAGGTTAGGCTCGGGTTTATCCCATGAGATTGGAAAACCTATTTTTCATGATTATTTATGCCGCAGAGCCAAAGCGGCGCGGCATGGGATGGTAAGGCGAAATGCCCGCTATCGGAGCAGATTTATTAGTCCTCTTTAATTTCCAACTGCTTCTTAGAACCAGCTAACTTTATCATAAAATATGTTGTAGAGAACGAAAAAATTAGACTTTGTATCAGAAGAATAACATTGGTTTTTATGTCCGAAAATAGATAAGGTGTGATATCTAGGAAGTTACGTACTACTCCTACCCAAAAGAACCATATAATAGCACCATAAGCTAATGATTTGAGCCAAATCCAATCGGATCCAGTCCATTCAATTAACAGCTTAAATCCAAATGCCAGACCTCCGCCGACAACTAACCCAGTAGCAAAACCTAAAATGAAACCAGGAACAGTCCTAGCCAAATGGGGCGTCACAAATAATTCAACATCGTATATCAGATAGATTAATTTAGACACCTTCAAAAAATACAATGGTATCCCGATTGCATACATTACTAGGGTTCCGAGTACTCCTGACATGAATGACAGTGCAACTTTATCTTTAATTGGTATATTAAAATAACTAATGTTTTTATACGACATGGCTTCCCTCGTAGTTGTAGATGTTATTTGATATTACCTAATAGTATTTCGTAATATATAATTGTTATGCTATCCGTCTATTTTAGAGTTTAAAGGGTTCGTTTTTCCGCCACATACCAAAGATAATGCGTAACAGTTTATTTGATGTAGCTACCAGAGCTACCATTTTAGGTTTTCCATGGCCGATTTTTCTCAAATAATATTTCTGCAATAGAGGATTAACAGGTCCCTCAATCGGATACTTTTTGGCCATTTATCTGCTCCCTCATTTGTTCCATAAGTTCTTTGTGTGAGATTTTTGGAGCATTGGATTGACTTTCTTTTTCCGCTGCACCTAATTTCTGGTATAATTCTATTAGAGATTCTAACTGTTCGTAACGTGCTAGGCTCATAACCACCATATACCTTGACCATTCTTGGTGATAAACACTGGTTCACCCTCTTTGTGACAAATTTCCGATATTTCATTGAAGTTGTTTCTTAGGTCGGATATTGGTTTTATAATAGGCATATCGAACACTCCTTATCAATATAATTAATGTTATTATATCATAATAATGATAACATTTTAGCCGTGTTTCCGCAGTTGAGCATGCAAAAACACTTATGGGGATTCAAAGTTTTGGAATTCCTGACTACCCAACCTCCTTGCCAGTTTAAGCTCTCTTCATTCATTATAAGTTTATTATTTCTATTCCCTTCAAATTGAAGGCGTTTTTAGGTCATAGATTAGAAGATTGATTTATTAGAGAGGAATCTATGAAGATTATATATATCGGTCTTATTATGATTAATATTTTAGGTTTTTTTTTAATTGGATATGACAAGCTGAAGGCTAAGAAAAAAGGTTGGCGTATTCCGGAGAAAAATCTTTTCGTAATAGCTCTGCTTGGAGGAGCAGCCGGAGTGTTCTTAGGAATGAAAGCATTTCGGCACAAGACTAAGCATTATTCATTTATGGTTGGAATTCCATTGATATTTGGTTTAAATATTCTTGTTCTATATTTAGTAACAAATTTAGTAACAAAGCAATTTTAACTTGGGTCTGTTATTGTTTACACCGCAACAACGGAGGAAACGGTCTGGAGGCAGAAGGATGAGGGACAAAAAATTCGTAATGGGAAAATCAAAAGGATGACTCTGCATTAACTATGAAATTAATATTCAAGGTTAAGCTGAGATATTGTTTAAGACCCATTTTTCCTCAGTTAAATGTTTACCCCAGATAAAATGAGAACTCTCCTCAACAGGGTTAAAGCCGAAGCTTTTATACAGATATCTTGCAGAATCAAGAGAACTTAGAGTCCAAAGATAGATGTTTTTATAACGGGGCTTGCAAAACTCAATTGCTTCTTTCACCAACCTTTTACCCAGACCAAGGTTCCGAAATTTGGGTTCAACAAGAAACCAGCGTAGTTGCGCTGTATCGGGACTTACATGCACTATAGCAATAGAGCCGGCTATGCAGCCATTAAACTCCGCTACCCAAATACGGTCCAGAGCAGGATTGTAGTTTTCAACATACTTGGCCAGCCCCTGTAGAACATATTCTTCAAAAGAAGAATCAAAACCATACTCCTGACTGTACAAGATGCCATGCCTATATATAACGTAGCCCAAATCTCCGGTTTTTGCGTGCCTTATACCGATGCTTGCAGACGCCTGTTTATTCTCGAGGAGCCGGACAATACAGTCCATATGATATGACAACATAAATTTATCTTCTTCTGAAAAAGCTTTGAGAAGGTTTTCGATTTGGTTATCAGAGGATTCACCTAACTGATTCATTACAGTGAGACCTTTATCAGTTAATTCCAGGTGAAAAACACGGCTATCATCATTCGATTTAATGCGTTTAATTAACTTTTGTTTCTGAAAACGATTTATTATTCTGCTTAAATAACCACGGTCCAGGTTCAATTCCTGTACCAGGGTGCGTGCAGAACAATTGTTTCGGTTTCCGATTTCAAACAAAACACGGGCTTCGGTTAAAGAAAATGGGCTGTCCAAAATGTGTCTGTCAAGCAAACCAAGTATATTTGTATAATACCTGTTAAACTCCCTTACTTTATGTACAATATTCATTTTAATCCCTCCCTCGAGGAAAGAGTAACAAAATTAGTTGACAAAGTCAACAATATTCCTGCCAGGCGGCGAAATAAGGGAGTCATAATTTCCTTCGAGTGAGCCGAAACACATCGTCTGACCAACCGGTAAGCATCAGAGTTTGTAGAAAAGTAACCGCGCCATTTTATGTGGAGTTAGTGGGGAGTCTATATATGAACAAAACTGTTAAGCGACTAACATTTGTTATAGTGTTATGTGTGTTGATGATATCAATACTGCCTGCAATAGTCTCGGCAAATTCTGCGGAACCGCCATCGATGGTTATACTCGTTAACAATCCGCCAGATGACCTTTCAATTGTAATGGTATCCAATGAAAATCAACCAGAAGCGATAGTTCGGCGGGTCGCATGGGAAGGATATTATGTCTTTTATTCGCGACATATGCAGGCCGGCGGCGAGTATACGTTCAGGGTCAACACAAATGGGGAAAGCTTTAATCTTACGCTCGATGCACCCTTGCAGCGTTATAATAACGTAGTTACCCTGGATATATCAAATCGTGAGCTTACACCCGGAAAATATTCATTTCGCTCAGTGCTCTTAGTGTCAATACGGTTACTACTTACGCTTTTGCTTGAAGGCATCATTTTCTGGCTCTTTAGGTTTAGGCAAAAGAGAAGTTGGCTTATATTTCTCGCTATAAACCTGGTTACACAGGGGGCATTGAATGTTTGGTTAGATAGCGGAGGTTCACTTATGCCGAGCTATTTGATTTTAAGTCTATTAGTAGGAGAGGTTTTTGTGTTTGCTGTTGAAATGATTGCGTTTCCCATTTTCATTAGGGAACATAAAAAAAGCCGTATCTTTATTTATGCTTTTGTCGCAAATCTAATAAGCTTAATTGCCGGTGGCTATATTATCTCGGTTTTACCGGTTTAGGCATATCACCTCGTTTACCCGAAGGTTTGGGGGTAAGGTTTGTATTATATTAGCTTACTGTTTGGAGGTTTAATATTGATTCACTGCACATTTTTGCAGTCTGTACATGTGGTGGGTATGAATGTGTTAATGCACTCCCGTCATTGAATAAATTAAAACAGGTAATAAGGTCCTGTGGAGGAAAACTGTCAGCTAACTTTGTTTAATTTGCTGATGACGCCGTTAATGGTCAAGAGAAAAATCATCAAATGGTGCTTTTACGGTCTGGTGTCAATGGAGTTGAGCCAACATCCTGAGCAGTACCATTTCCTATATAATCATTTTCTTCATCAATTTCTATCGAAGGAATATCATCACTCCTGTCGCCGGATATAATAGTTACCTGAAGGGTGCCTGGCCCGGGAATAGTATCACCGAGAGGGATAGTTTGCTTAACTTTTTTATTAGCCATAACTCATTCTCCTTGTATATGGTAATTTATCTGAAAAAACCACCTATAGACCAGAGCGGCCTGATATAGCTGTCATGGTTCATCTAAGCTGCCATATGATTCCAAGTTGGTATCGAACTCTAATGAAAATGAAATATTATTTCCCTAACTGTACAGAGCGCCGGGAAAGGTGTCTGAAAACCGGATTACATTACCATCTTTTCTTAATTCAGCATGAATAAAAATTCCCATTAAATGTGATATAAGGAATTAACCAATCACTCATATTTAAAACCTTCTTTCATTTCACACTGTCTATTATTATGCAAAGATTTCAACAGAATTATTTATAAAATAATTTGCCGGAAAGGGTGATTCTAATGGATAAATCTATGGAACAATTAAAGCGGGCTTTTCGGAAATTTTATTTTAAGACCAGGGATTCCGACATTCCACCGGAAATGCAGGATTTATTGCTGGAGAAAATAGTCAATGAAAGACTTATTCAGGGTATGGAAGACCGGATAAAAGAAAACCCCGGCGCTTCTCAGGAACAACTGAGAAATGCAGTTCTTGAGTTAAAAGAGCTAGTCACTCAGTGGAAGGACGAAATTGAAAAACCCGAAATCTAGTTGATTGGTGCTGCTAAAACACAAAAAGGGGGAAGGATAATTGTCTTTGCCAAAAAATTATCATTCTGACAAAAATGAAAGCACTGAGCAACAGTGGAAGAATATTTATACTTTTGGTGCTGTAACAGCCCTCGTTGTTATAATTTCAACTATATTTGATATCATTATAGGAACTGTTACCGGAGGCGATTTATCGGCAGTGCCTCACACCGCAATTGAAAAGTTTGCTCAGTTTCAGGACAATTGGCTGCTTGGTCTTTATAATCTGGATATGTTGAATTATTTTACTACCATCCTTATGGTACCAACATATTTCGCTCTTTGTGCTGCCCATCGCCGAGCTAGTCTTGCTTATACATTGCTGGCAATGGTAATTTATTTTATCGGGGCAGCAGCCTTTATCACAAATAATGCGGCTCTTCCCATACTTGAATTAAGCAGTAAGTACGCAGCTGCGACAACGGAAGGACAAAAAATTTTGATTGCAGCAGCGGGTGAGGCAATGGTAGCGAGAGGCGCCCACGGGAGCCCCGGTGCTTTTGCGGGCTATTTTTTACCGGCAGCAGGGAGTCTGGTGATGGCATTTGGGATGCTAAAGGGTGGAGTTTTTAGCAGGCCAACAGGATATGTGGGGATATCAGGGGGATTACTGATATTGGTTTACGTGATTTTGGTGACTTTTGTTCCGGCAATAAAGAATATAGCTGTAATGGTTGCCGCACCGGGTGGATTATTAGTTTTGACATGGATGATTATGTTTACTATCAGACTTTTTCGGCTAGGGCGCTCTGTTACATAAATGATGAGGTAATGACCCGGGAAATTATATTTACCTGTATGTGTGATGGGATGTGGAATTATGAGACTGAATAACACAGTAATTGGACTCAATCTGGCTGTTTTTATGATGATTACTATTTCTCCACTACGGTGAACACAGATTGAGAGTACGGCAGCGGTTATTAAAAAAATTAGCTGCCAGCTAATTTCGCGGAAAAAAAGAGATTAGTAAATTTTACTAATCTCCGGTAATGGTTTTACTGCTTTGGAGCTTCTTTAACGGTCCCGTTTTCAATTACATATTGATTGCCGGTAGGGCATTCCGGAATCACTTCAACGAAGGGTCCTTTACCTTCCTTAGACTCCAGAAGCTGTTCAACATCAGTGGGATACTGGCCTAAACTTTCCGCATACATATCAACGCCGGACTGCAGATAAGCAAGATTTTCTGCACAATCGTCCCCTGAGGGAATGTTTGAACCAACCGAATCAATACCTGAGCTGCACCCCACAAGCAGCAGCAAAGAAACCGTTAATAAGGCAAGCAGAAATTTTTTCATCTGAGACCTCCTTAGATCTGGTTGGAGAATTAAGACTACAGTCAATAGCAATAATACAATGAGTCATAGTATTTTTTCAAGCGTTAATATTTACATTTTTTAATCTGCAGGGCTTAACTGTATCCAAGGACAATTATAATGTTTATATGAGGGCAGTGAAGGATTCAGGACTATGGGATGGTTCAGCCTTTTTAGTGAAGAGTCCGGCACAGGTTCTTCTCCGCGATGGTAACGGCAATAAGAGTCCAGGCCGGTATGTATGACCCCCAGATAATATTTTTTATTAGGGGGACAAAGGTCCCGTTAAAACAGGGATGGAAAGAAGAGAGGCCAACTCCCAGGTCACATATCAGCATCAGGAATCCGGCCAATGCGATGCGATGCGAACTTCGGGGGGCAAAATAGCCTCTGGACAAGGTGCAAATACAGGTCCATGAACAGTAACAAAGAACAAAGATGAAGATTAAAAGCCCGTATTTAATCAGTCCGCTTACAAAGGGCAGCAGAATAATAACCACCGGGACAGTTATTATCAAAACCGGCAGCGCGGCAGCAGCCTCGAATCTGCCAATTTTAAAGTTCTTTTGAAAGGCAAGGATGACCAATAGATAGGCGGCTGAAAAACTTAAAACTCCATAAAGCGGAAATTTTTCTGAAGCGAAGTAAGTTTTACAGAAAACTAAAAAGAAGTCCCCTGCCACTACAAAGAACATTGCGACCGTCAGTATTTTTTGTTCAGGATATTTTTTGTTAATTCCTAATGTTATCAGGAAAAGGGTAATTATGGTAACGAATTTAATATAGTTTACATAAGGAGCTCCGGGGAAAAAATTATCCAGGGCAATAAAGAGCCCGGTCATGGGTAAAAAAACTGATAATATCAGTTTTTGGACTTTATTCATTTTTAATTTCCTCCTTTCGTCTCGATAAAAGGAAGTGCCGGTATCTGCCGGGATAATTCATTATATTACTGCCATTATAAAAAATACAATAATTTCCCGTGAATTGACGGTGAGATGAACAGGGAAGATGATTTGTAAAGAACGGGGAGGACCGGAAATTGTGTGAGTTTTGTATAAAGCATGGTGAAGGCAAGAAGTGGTATGAGGTTATGGATAATTACTCCAAAGAAATGCTGGTCCAAAACAACCGCCAGAAATATATCAGGGATTTTATCCCAAATATTCAGCGTACTGCCGCCTCAAATCTGGCCAAACTGGAGTGGGCCAAAAGAAAAATGCCTGCTGTGGTATACCGGTTTATTCGCAAAATGGGAACTGCCGGTATGAAGAAAAGGCACTTTGGACAGGTTGTCCCTGTTGAGGATGCAGAGCGGATTATCGACATGGTCCATTCCGTAACCCGAATTGCCTGTGTGTGCAGAAGTGTTACCACCGGTATAAATGATGCCCGGTATTGTCTGATGCTGGGTATTGACCCTGAGGGTATGATCAATGACTATTCCGACCTCCGGGCCAGTCTGGAAACCATATCTGCTCAGGAGGCCAAAGGGCTTTTGCGGAAGTTTGACCGTGAAGGACTGGTACATTCAGTGTGGACCTTTCAGACCCCCTTTATAGGGGCGATCTGCAATTGTGACCACGATTGTCTGGCATATAGGGTTCAGGTGAGTTCGGACTTGCTGGAAATCATGTTTAAAGGGGAATACATTGCAGCCATAAATGCCAACGAATGTACAGGCTGCCGTAACTGTCAGCGGCTTTGTCAATTTGGAGCCGTTGAGTATTCGATATCTAATAAAAAGTGCTATATAAATCCAAATAAGTGTTACGGGTGCGGCATTTGCCGCAGTGGATGCAAAAAATACGCAGTATCTTTAGTTGACAAGCAGGGCCTGCCCGGTCTGGACTGACCGGGAAACCCAGGGGGCAGGAAATTAATGCCCTGACAGCGAATTTTACAGTTGTGTGCTGATAGCAGAAAGGCAGGGCAACCTAAAATAATGACTGCCATTAGCAGTTATTGCCTGTGGCAGTCATCAAAAAGACAGTTACATATATTCTTCATACATGGATGCCTGGTCATACCCGATAAAAGCATGCAGGTGACCATCATCAAATGTGGTCCTGAAAGCGATGGGATGGACATGATATCCTCCCGGAAGGTCTATATTCGGACCGGAGTAAACACAATATTCATGGTAGTGATTATCCTGGAAGCTTGAGCGACCCTGAATCAAATGGACATGTGACCCGTTTGCCAGAAGAATGGCGGGACTGCTGACACCTGTTACCAGATGGGAATGACCGTCATTACACGTACTTACGCCGCTGTAGCTATGGACATGCACTTCAGGCAACATAAATCCCCCCTTTTGGATAATATATTCCGGGAAAATGCGGGGAGTTACAGAGTTGACATAATATTTACCGGATTGTGCAGAAAAAATGCCTGAGCCTACAGTATGGCAAACATCCGAAAAGGGGGAAAACAGATTGCAGAAAAACATAGTTCAAATAAACATAGTTCAGGGAAATATTGAATACCTGCCTGACTGTATAGAGGCCCATAAGTATTCTGAACTGGGGGAAATTTATCACCACCCGGATGAGGAAATGGCAGAGATGCTGACAGACGGCTTTTATAAGGGAGAAATTTATGTGGCCCTGGATGAAGACGGAAATTGCCTGGGTTTTATCTGGATTGCCCTGTATGGTGCTTTTTACGGGTTCCCTTACTGCCGGATACTTGCGGTCAAAAAACGGTACCGTGGTAAAGGTGTTGGGACCGCATTATTGAACCATTATGAGAAAATGGGTTTTGCCAGGGCAGGCAGGTTATTTATTTTGGTCAGTGACTTCAATGAAAGGGCCCGGAAGCTCTATGAAAGACTGGGATTTGTTCAGGTGGGCACTATCCCGGACTTGTTTAAGAAAGGGATAAAGGAATTTGTAATGGTCAGGTACAGACCGGAAGAAGAATCCGGGAGTTGATTTCAGGGCATCGGGGGTAATAGGGATGAGGTTAGAATTAGCAATGAACTGAGGTGAAAAGCTGATGAATTCAGATAAGGTCAGTGAGCATTTTGAAAAAGAAGCTGCCATATATGATGAGCTAATCCTGAGATTAATCCCGTTTTACAGGGAGCATCATGATGTAATAATCGGGATGATACCTCATCGGAGTGACCAGGAACTAAATGCCCTTGACCTGGGATGCGGTACAGGTATATTGTCTTACCTGCTGTTAAAGCATTTTCCCAGAGCCCGGGTTACCTCTTATGACCTGGCAGAGAACATGCTTAAAGTCTGTAAAACAAACCTGGCCTGTTATTCAGACCGCCTTTCGCTAACACAGGGGAACTTCGCATCTGACAGCTTTGGACAGGGTTATGACATTGTTTTATCAGGTTTCTCCATCCACCACCTGGATAATCCGGGTAAGGCTGACCTCTACAAAAGAATTTACCGGGTATTGAATCCGGGAGGGATCTTCCTCAACAGGGATATCGTCCTGGGGGCGACTCCCTACCTTACCGAACAGTATCACCGGTTGTGGCGGCATTTTATAAGATCCAATGGAGAAGATGATGAGAAGTGGTTTCAAAAGTACCTTGAAGAAGATATTCCGGCTACAGTCAGGGACCAGATGGACTGGCTGACTGACGCCGGTTTTGTGGATGTAGGCTGCCACTGGAAATACCTTAATTTTGGTATTTTTGGGGGGAGAAAGCCTGAATGAATACGGCTAATCTTATTATAACCTACTGTATTGAGGACATGCTGCCGGAGCGGGAGTACAAGAAAAATCACCACCAAAAGGGGCGTTCACTTAGGGATTGAATAAAACTTAACTGAACAGCTTCAAGCGGAGCAAAAAAAGCCAAGCCTTGTTTAACATATTGCTTACATGGCTTGGCTTCTTGTTCCAACCAAGTACATTATCATCTTATGAAAACTCACCTAGAAATTGCGCTCGGTATAAATAAATCTAAGTAAATCGGCGCCGTAATCAGAATACTCTTTACTTAATGTCGAGCCATTCCAGCGATCCTCAAAAACCTCATCACAGAGCACTTCCATACCAGCCTGAGCATATTTCTCAGCTAACCTGAGCCCTTTTGACAAGTATTCATTATCAAGAAAATAATTCAGATCTCCACCGAGATTTTCATCTGAAACCATTATAGAAAACAGTGTTGCTAACTGCTCTTCACTAATAGGTTGGCAATGTATTGCATTATCACTTTGTTGGATGATATCTTTTGCTATTTTTCTTTTATGTCCGATAGATGCAGCGAAAATAAATAAGCTTATTTGATTATCAAAGACCTTGCATTTGCTCGTTCTTCCGGTTAAAACATCATATAAATCATCATAGCGCTTATCCACATTAACTTTATAACTATCTTTTTCCTTTATTGCAGAATATTTAATCATTGCTATCCTCCTATCTACTTGCTGCAAAAGCATTAATATCTTTAATGGGTACGATTTGGGTGTATCCATTTCCAATTTTATCTAAATGATAGAGTTTTTTCCATCTATGCGTTGCTTTCATTTGGTTCACTTCTTTGCGTGCAAATTCAGTATCTGTCACCAACAGTATCCATTGAGAAGTTAGTTTTGGCATATTCATAATAAGGTTGTCCCGGTTGTTGCCATCAAGTTTTGCAAATGGTGTATCCATAAATAATGGCATATCTATAATCTTACCATTAGCGCCAGCGGCAACCCTAGCTAATGCAGCAACAAAAGATAGGGATAACATTTGTTTCTGCCCTGAAGATATGTCTTGAAAAATAGATATATCATTCCAACCTTTTGCCTGTATTTCGTATTGTTCATTTATTATGATCTGACTTAAGACCTGCTTGTCCTTCTCAGAAATCAGCTGTTCAAATATCTCTGTTGATTCCTCAGATAGACGAGCTCTCATTTTGCCACTATATGTATCTCTTATAGATGTAAATAGATCAAGGAGTTTTTCGTAGTATTCTAATACATTATTATCATGCTGAAGTTCTTTGTCTTTCTTGCGAAGTTCCTTTACCTCTTGTTCTTGTTTGTCGATTTTCTGCAACTTTGATGCAATCTCATATTCAAGGACAGCGATAGACTTATTCAAAGACTCTGCATCTTGCTTGCAACGCTGAAGACTGATTTCAATACCTTTTAACCTATCCTCTCTTTGACTAAACTCGTTTTTCTTCAAGTCAATTTCATCAAGCTGTTTTCTCAACTTTTCGAGCTCATTAAGCTGGGTGAAATAATCTTTTAAAGTACTTTGTATATAAACATCTATATCATCTCCAAAGGAAAGGGACAATTTTAAATTGCGCTTAAAATCCTTAAGAAAATCAGATAATCTCATTTTTTCATATCTACGCTTTAATTCCTGTAATTTAAGATAAGTTTCATCACCAATCTCAAATGGTCTTTCACAAATACACTTACCTGAGCCAATAATGTCATTAATTAAGTCAGAAGTTATACCGCTATGGTAGGAATTCATACGCTCCTCTTGCTCGATAAAAGAACGTGTATGCAGTATTGTCTCTTGCAATAAAAGGCTATGTCCGTATTTGGAAACAATACTGTCAATAGCCGTGCGCATGTCATCAATTATTTTTTCAGTTTTTTTCTTGTTTTCCAGTACACTTGCTCTTTGTTCAAAAAGCTCCTTGATTGATGCATTCTCTTGTTGTTCATGCTCATAGTCTGCTATGGTTGTACGGACACGCTCCAACTCCGAACGCTTAGTATCTAAGGCTTCTTGATCGGAGGCCAATTCTTGTTTTAATTGCTCCAACTCTTCTTCCTTGACACGAAGTTTGGTGTCAGCTTTAGCTTTTATGATACGGTGTTGATCAGATTTAAGACGAGAAGTAATATCAATGGCCCGTTTGATAGAATCAATCTGAAGTAATCTCATAATCCCATTCTTTATTTCTTCGCGAGAATTTGCATTCGTTGTGGACAAAGCCTCAATTTTATCACCGTCAAAGAAAAACAGATCCTTAACTCGGTTATTGATTATATCGTTTATTTTTTTTGCAACATCACTTTCTTTTGTCAAGACACTTTCGACGTTACCGTCCTCATTTTGGATTAACAATTTCACTTCAACTTCCAAGTTCCTTCTAATTTCACCAGTATCGGTCATCATGTCATAAACAGAACGTTCCAAAATGTATTTTTTCCCTCCATGTATAAAGGTTAACTCAACCCTTGCGTCAGTAGGTATGCCTATATTTTCTTGTAAAACATTCAAATTTACAAGATGGACTTTATTGGGGTCTGCCCCCCGATCTTTACGATCATTTGGCAATTCCTTCTCGTTAAATAAGCAAAATATAATGGCTCTAAAAATTCCTGTTTTCCCGTTGCCATTTTCCCCCAAAATAACAGTTATATTTTGCTCATCGTCAGTGAAGTCAATATGTTGCTTACCATAAAACTGCCTGAAATTCTCTAAAGTCATCGAGCAAAGTCTCATTTTTCTTCCTCCCTTACCGCGATATCTACTCGCCGTTTAATTACATTCTTTAAATGTTCATCAGACGAGTCGTTGCTAATTTGATTTAGTATCTCAATAGCAATCTTTTGAATAATCTTACTATCTGCTCGGTTTTCGATTTCCTTAATAAGGTCTACATTAATTTTACTCATCAGTTTCACCCTCCTTTATGTCTTGGAAAATTCTATATTATAAAGTACTTGATAAATTTCGTGAGGCAATAAATCCATTAAATATTCCAAACCCATTGAACGCAGGTATGGACGTAAAGTGTCATGAGCTTCATATTTATTTTCAGAGTTATAAGAAAACTCAGCAAAACGGGGAAGTTCTTTTGAAATAATACTCTTATATATCTTCACCATGTCATCATCCAAAGTATTTTGTTGTATTTCCGGCATTACGATGAAGTCATAAAGGCAGGCTTTGCTTTTGTTCTTTGACCTTCTTAAAATCCTTCCCCGACGTTGTATAAATTCTCGAGGGTTAGAAGTGCTGGCTAAAAAATAAGCTATTTGTGTGCTTGGGACGTCCACTCCTTCATCTAAGCATTTAATTGCAACCAAAGCCTGTATATCACCTCGATCAAATTGCAAGAGCAACTCCTCCCTTTTATTGGAGCTAACATCGTAGACAAATTCGTGTGCCTTAATATTTAAGTCAGCTAGAAGGCGTATGATTTGCTTACTTTCACCCTTGGCGCAGTAAAACAGTGTATGTTTAATGCACTTATTATGAACTTGTTTTGTTAAAATTGCTTTTAATGTTTCCTTCTTGCTCTCTGCTTGGGATATAATGGAGGCCCGTTTTATAAGTAAAATTTCAGCAGCAGACCCTTTTTCAATTTCCTTATTAATACTAACGATTCGACTTATTTTTTTACTTAATTCTTCATACTCCTCGAGTTCTTGAGTATTCAAATGTACTATTATGGGATGATACTCGTATGGTGTCAAAAACTTATTTTCAATAGCAGTCCGGAGATCATACTCGAAAACTATCTTTCCAAAATAGTCTCTTAGCTTATGCGTACCTTCATCATCAAGCCATCTATCCGGGGTAGCTGATAATCCCAGTCGCACGTTGATATTTTTCACCATGACTCTAGAGTATATAGTGCTACCAATATAGTGGCATTCATCAGCGATTAAAAAGGCATCAGAGTTCACGCTCTGTACCATAGTAACAAAATCATCTGATGAAGCGGTTTTATATGTTGTTACAAGGCAAGCCACATCCTGCAACTTCGCATTAAAATTCTTCACTGCCCTTTTTGCTTCTGGTAACCAAGTTTTTGTCCTTTTATAGCAACATACTATGTTCTGATAACCAAAGTCTAGCAATACTTTCTCCCATTGGGTTATCAAATGAGAAAAAGGGACAATAACAATTATAAGTGCTCGCTTGTTCATTTCTATATATATTCTAGTAGCTTCGATAGCAGTAATTGTTTTGCCGGTTCCCGTTGCCATTTCAAATATCCCATGCCAATCGTTTGCTATTAAGTTCTTGATAGCTTCATTTTGATAATCATGCAATTCCTTAATATACTCAGGCAGATGAATTGTTTCTCGCTTCTTATTTTCAATGAGGTAAGGTCTCTCTGAGGATTGATATTTCTTCAGCTCTTCTTTTAGCATATTAGGAATATCATAAACTTCGAAATAGCCATTTTTATTGTTATATAACTCACAAAAATTCTCGAAATGCCCTTCCAAATACTCTACTTGCCCATTTACCCAGCTCTTAAACACAGAGACACATTCGCCATTATAAGTAGCTTGTAATGAATCGTTAAGAGACCCGTGCAAACAAATTTTATTTCCTTTACAGTCTTCAAAAACAGCAATTTTATCGTGATAATTCCCAACAATATTTTTGCAAACCACAAATTTTATATCGAGGAATCCATCTGCGATGAGCCAAGATAACATATTCAAGACATCTTTTTTTGTAGTGGTGTCAAAATCGTTGATGGATTTGCAAATCGATTTATATATAACTTCATCAGTTTTTGCTTTTTCACCATTTACGATTGCATTCCAGTCTTCGTCATTTAATTGTGGAGAAGTCAATAATTGCATCCGTCCATTGTTCAAGACAAATTGTTGTATACCCTTAAACGTCAATCCTAACCATGCAGAAGAGAAGTACCCGACTCCTCGGTAATACTTTTTAGAACGAGCTAATAAGGGAACTATTAGCTCATCAACAATATTCGATGTAGAGGTATCGTATATAAGTTTTATGTTCATATCTTTAAACGACCTCATCCTGATCCTCCTCTCGAATAAAAACTCGTTCATATTCGTCAATAATTATTTTTTCTGATGAAAAAAACTCATCTGGTATTTTATTTACGATTAATTCCTTTTCACGCAAAAATTGTTCGATTTTTGAAAGAATAAAATTTTCTTTATCTGTAAATTCATTAGTTAGCAAATGAATAATGGCGTCAGTAAAGGTAATTATTGGTGATGAAATTGAAACAATTATTAAGTTATCATATCGCCAATCATAATTTTTTCTTCCAATAAACCTATATTTTGCCGGGTATTCTTTTAAGATTATCGATTTTACAATATACGAATTAATTGGAATGCGTATGTCCAGAACATCAATTGACTTTCGATACAAATCTGATTTATCTATTTCAGAAAGGATAATATAACCTCTTAAGGAAATATACTTATCAACATATGCAATACAATCCATTACATCTTCTTGACGATATGTAACGTAGTTGGGCAGGGAATATTGATCAATGTCAGTTTGGAAGAGGTAGGGAATTGCCTTTGCAATGTTGTTCCCAGCCATGACTTCATCCATAGCAAAATCGTTTATCAATCGTTCTTTCATTTCTCCATAGCTAATAATAGATTTGTTCTTGTAAAGCATAAGTATAAGATCAACAGACGTAAACTGCTTTTCTGCATATTTCTGTAAAATATGCGGCCTCCTTGTAAAGAAATATTTTTCAGGGAAAAGATGCTTTGCCAATGAATATACAGAAATCACATCATCTTTAATTTGATGTTTTAGCAGTAATACCCGTGCATTTTTTGCAATCATATAGCCATTTGTATATCCATTAATAAAGCTATCATCTATCTTTTGTTGAAATTCTGAGACAAACCTATCGGACAACTGCAAAGCAGAAGCTAAAATTAAGTTTTCACCATTTTCCCAAGCCAATATATTCTTATTTAAGTTAATGGCAGCATTGAGCATGATGGAAGTCCATCTAGAGAAATGTTCTTTAGCAGATGCCGTAGAAACAGACCCTCCTTGTTCATAAATATAATCTTCAAGCATTTTTTGAGTATTTTCGTTGTTTCCAGTCGCCTTAATAGTCAGTTTTTTGAATATAAATAAATCTGAAAAATAATACTGAAGGACCCCGTATAAAGCTTCTTTACAGTAGATATTACTACAAGTGATTTGTAACAAAGGCTTTACCTGTTCAAATATGTAATCAGAAGATATTGATGGGGTAGTTGTCAGCTCTAATGCAACTCTATCTTTTATTTTCTCTAATAAAGAATCGCTAACAATAACATGTTCAATGTGTATTTTTTTGCTCTTTCCCCAAAGTATAATGTTACTGTTGTTTCTTTCTAATATAACCCATAAATTTCTGTCATTATCTTCTTCAGAAAGCCTAATGCCAAATTCCTTATCTATATATCCTCTTAATTTTGCAATATCTTCTGTTGTATTTTGAATTCCATTATTAAAATATTTCTGCATAACAATTTCTGCTATACAACCAAGAGAAACTCGTCCTTTAATGTAATAATCCTTATATTTTTTATAACCAAAGTAAGCCAAATAGTCTGGAAAAGAAAATACATCGATAAAAGAAACATTTTCTTCCTTCAACATCTTCTCGACTAGTTCCATTTTATCAACAAACGAAAAGACATTTCCAAGTTTTAAGGTAATATTTCTAAGCTTTGTTTTTATCTCTTCTGGATTTTTGTTAACAAAAAACAACTCAAAATCTGCAGAATATTTTATATGCCTCATCTCACAATTAGCTAATATGTCTTTAGCAAATGTAGCACTGTCATAAGACCCAATCAATCCTGACAAATATTCAAAATCAAAAGTTATTATGTTATCAAGTATACCACTTTTCATCAATACCTCTACAAAAAGGTTAATGATTGGAAAAGCATATTTTTCTATCTTATTTTTCTTTTGACGTATTCTTTCCCTTGTTAGTCCGTACTCAATTCCAACTTGCTCAAGGGTTTTTTTATTGTATACGACCTCACGGTAGCACTGATATTCATCTTTATTACGAATTTGAGCAAGTGAAGATGAAACAAACTCCTCAATAGGCTGTTCAAATAGCTTAGCTTTTTCTAATGCCTCGGCAATACGCTTTTTGCCCATTCCTGTAATATTTTCAAAGTCGTATGTTGAGATATTTGCAATATCAGAAATAAATTTAATATTCCTTTTTCGTAGAGCCTCACAAATTTTTTCTTCGTAAGCAAAAGATATGTCAATGCCAAAGTAATCAGCATGGATATGATATTTTTGCGTTTTCGCATGTTCGTTGGTGTTTGATGTTTGAGTTAGCTGCGTTTCTTCGTTACTCAGCATAATCTCTGTGTATTTATTTTTTATCTGAGAGAGTTTTCCTACCCCAATACCATCTACATCTAACAAGATGTCAAAATCTAAATGTTTTAAATCGGCTATGGTCAAAAATCCATTATCAGAACAAAACTTCCTAAAAATATTGTACTTATTTTCATTATAGACGGTATCTATTGCATCATCCATTGATATAAAAACAGTGGTATTGTTAGCTTGATTACCTTCAAAAACTAAATTATCTTCAAACATGATAGAATTATATCTTTCAATAATTCTGTTTACCCGTACTTTTCCAAAACCTTTGATATCAAATAAAGAAGTAAAATCAAAATTTTTAAGGTCACCCATTCGTTGAAAATTATTAGTGTAACAGAATCTATTAAAATTATTAAATATCCCATCTTTATACACTTCACAAATTAGAAGGGAATCGTTCTTTGTTTTATATGAAGAAAAATCAACATTGCTTACTACTGATGCAAGACTTCTTGTCGCTTCTTCCATCGTATTGAACTCCTTCCTCAAAGATTATCCTAATTTAGTTTCCTTCTCATAAATTGGTTTCTGCACATCGCATGGGTATGGCAAGCCACATTTTACCTACTCTTTCTTTTCCTCAGGCACTAATTCCATGATATCTTTAAAATCAACGCCAAGTGCCGTACAAACCTTTACAAGAACGTCCATACTGACATATTCGTTTTTTGAAAGCTTTGAAATTGACGATGGACTTATTCCCGCAGTAGCTTGTAAATCTTTCTTCTTCATATCGCGGTCTATCAACAATTTCCAAAGCTTTTTATAGCTAACGGTCATCTTGGTCACCTCTTTATATTTGTTTTTTCCATTATAGCACATTTTCTTCAAAAATAACATCATAACTCTGTATTTATGAAGAAAACATACAATGTTAACAAAAATAATAATGGTTGTGTATGCCCTTCTCTTTTGCTTTATTCAAATAAATACTTTTAGACAAAAAAGTCGGAAACTCTAATTGAAACATCCAAAGCTAAGGCATTTCAGCCTTCTTAAACTAAATATCGCTTTAGCTCAAATTTGAGCAAAAGCATAAGCATTACAGCTGTCTTTACTAGAAAATAGACAGGCTGTTTTTTTATTTTAGGGGTTCGAATCAATAAAATTCTTCGCTTATGAATGAGGAAGAAAGATATTTTTCTAAAACCCTCAACTAATGTGTTCTACCAAGGCTATAAGGTGAGAGGAAAAATAATCCCCCAATGAAAGCATAGTTTTTCTCTCACTGCTCCTTGACAACTGAATACCCCGAAATGCAAGAGATACTTCAAGCAGAATATGCCATGACGATAATTCCGAGCGTATTCCTTGAAAGATAACGAGGTTGTGTCAAACAAGGCAAACCCTCTGGAACCGTAGCGTTTCGGGTCATTAATAAAAGGCAAGGAGGTGAAATAACTGAAAACACAATATGAGAACTTGCCGCAGATGCTTAAAGATAATCCTCAGTTTTGCTGTTGGAAATATGAAGAGCGAAGTGGCAGAAAAACCAAAGTTCCCTATAACCCAGTAACAAGAAAAAGGGCAAAAGCAGATCAGCGGAGTACATTTTTAGATTTTAGTTCGGCAGCAGCTGCTATAAGTGATTATGACGGTATCGGATTTTTGGTAGGTAATGACATCTGTGTTATCGACTTAGATGATTGCTTTGACAGTGGTGATAAGCTTAAGCCTATTGCCCAAATTGTTGTAGATGTTTTTAGTGGTTGCTATATGGAACACAGTCCATCTGGGAAAGGGTTGCATATTTTCTTTAAGGCCACTGGCTATGACTTTGACAAAACAAAATACTATATCAACAACAGAAAGCTGGGAGTTGAGGTCTATGTGGCTAGAGCAACAAACCGCTTTGTTACCGTAACAGGCAATGTATTTGTAGATGGTGATATACCGGAGAAATCGAATGAGCTTCAGATGATACTAGACAAGTATATGCTACGTCCTACCCCTGTGAAGCAACTACTGGATACAGAAAGCCAATCCTATCTGTCCGACAAGTCTGTTATTGAGAAGGCATTAAAATCGGCAAACGGAGAAAGGTTCAAAGCGTTATGGCAAGGGGATACATCAGGCTATGCTTCTGCCAGTGAAGCTGATTTAGCACTTTGCGGTATGCTGGCATTTTGGTGTGGCAGGGATATTGGACAGATGGACAGACTTTTCCGGCAGAGCGGCCTAATGCGAGATAAATGGAATAGACCGCAGTCTGGCAGTACTTATGGAATGATAACCATAGAAAAAGCTATCGCAAATGCTACTGAAATATATAAACCAGGTGGTATACATTCATCAGCTACAGAAGATTTTGGTGAATGTTCCCTTGCTGATTTTAAGCCTGAGAGTAACGATCGCTACCCTTGGACGGATATTGGGGCAAGCAGGCTGTTTGCTGATTATTATAAATCTTATGCTCGCTTTGTTCCCGAAAGGAAGATGTGGTTTTGCTACGAGAATGGTATTTGGATTCCTGATGTCGGTAATCTAAAAGTAATGGAAATGTGTAAATCATTGGCTAACCAACTACTAACCTATGCTTTGACTATTCAGGATGAACATCAAAGAAAGGCATACATTGACTATTGCCGAAAGTGGCAGTCAAGAAGATACAGGGAAACGGTGCTTAAGGATGCGCAGAGCGTATATCCCATATCAATGACTGAATTTGACCAAGACCCGCTTATGCTCAACTGTTCCAATGGAACCTTGTTTTTAATATCCATGGATTTTCATCCCCACAACAGCGAGGACAGACTTACAAAGATATCTGGCGTTAAATATGACCCAGAAGCAAAAAGCGAGCGATGGAATAGATTTATTCATGAGATTATGAGCGGAGATGAGGAAAAGGCAAAATTCCTCCAAAAAGCCTTTGGCTACAGTATCAGCGGAGACACTCGGTATGAATGCCTGTTTGTTCTCTATGGTGCTACAACTCGAAACGGAAAAGGTACGCTATGCGAGAGCATTCTTAAGGTATTAGGCAGTTATGGCTGTACCGCAAGGCCAGAGACTATCAGTCTGAAAAAGAACAATAACAGTTCAAGTCCAAGTGAAGATATTGCCCGGCTTGCAGGAGTACGCTATGTAAATATCTCCGAGCCTAGCAGAGGACTTGTCCTAAATGCTGCACAGGTAAAAAGCATGACGGGTGGTGACACCATCAACGCAAGGTTTCTACATGAGAATTCTTTTGACTTTTCGCCAAAGTTTAAGCTGTATATCAACACCAATTATCTGCCCGTTATTACGGATATGACGCTGTTTTCCAGTGGCAGAGTGGTTATTATCCCTTTTGAACGACACTTTGATGAAAGCGAGCAGGATAAAAACCTAAAACGTGAATTCGCCAAACCGAAGAATCAGAGTGCTATCCTCAACTGGCTAATTGAAGGCTATCAGTTGTTAAAAAAGGAAGGCTTGACTTTACCTGATTCCGTTAAGACAGCAACGGAGGCTTATAAACGTGACAGCGATAAAATAGCATTATTTTTCGAGGACACCTTGGAGGAAAGTCCTAACAGTGAGGTGCGGACATCCGAAGTGTATGCCCGGTATCAGCGTTGGTGCAGTGCCAATGGATGTTATTCGGAGAATGCAAGAAACTTCAAACAAGCATTAACAGCTATCGCCCGTGTAGAACGGAAACGACCACGTTCTGGTGGTGGAATGACCACAATGCTTATCGGATATAAGCTGACAGAAGAAGAATTTCTTCTTATTTAAACACAGTGTAGCAGCTTGTAGCAAGAAAAACAGGTTATATAAAAAATTGCTCTCGTATAGAGAGTTTAGTTTTTACCTGCGACATCTTGCTACAAAGCTTAAGACCACTGGAAACAACCCTATGTGTTAATACCAGCCCCTAGGGGAGGTCAAATCTCCACACCTTTTCATCTGGACAACGGGCGTGGGGCAACGCATAAAAAAACGCGGTTTCAAACGGGGTATATACCCCACAATCCATTTTAATTTAGGAGGTAAACGATTATGGCAACATCAACAACTTATAATAGAGCGTTTTGGAATGTTATGAAAGGAAAAGAAGAAAACAATCAAAATCTAAGCGAGGGCTTTGATAATGTAGGAGCCTATGTCGCACCAGATGAGTTCAGAGAAGGCTTTAACACTGCTTTGGCAAAGGAAAATATATTCCGCAGATTTGCTACTGTTATCAATCTATCTTCTGCAGAAGGTAAAATTCAAGCGGTATCCTCAACGGGTACAGCAGATTGGGTTGAAGACGGAGATCCAATCCCCGAAAGCGCCGATACATTTACACAGTTTCTGGTGAAATCATACAAGCTGGCATCTCTTGTCAAGCTAAACCGCTCATTCGTCACCGATATGAACTTTAATCTTGAAAAATATCTGATGGGTGATTTTGCGAAGCGTTTTGGCAAGGCTGAGGAAAATGCATTGCTTAATGGAAATGGCACAACTCAGCCAACAGGTATACTTACGGCAGACGCAGATGTAACTACAGCAGATAGTGCTACTATCTCTTTTGATGAGATTATCTCTCTGTACTTTTCATTAAAAGATGAATACCGAAATAACGCTGTATTTATCATGCACGATAATACAGCCATGCTTCTTAGAACCCTTAAGGATACAAGCGGCAGTTATCTGTGGAATTCTTCAGATAACACCATCTTCGGAAAGCCTGTAGTTACCTCTCCATATATGCCTACAGTATCAGCAGGAGCAAAAAGCATAGTATTCGGAGATTTATCTTATTACTGGCTGATTGAGCGTCAACCAATAACAATAAAGAAATTAAGTGAATTATATGCATTGCAGGGGCAAATTGGCTTTTCTGCTTACGAGAGATTGGATGGCAAGCTAATTCAACCGGATGCTCTGAAAATATTACAAATAAAAGCTTAAAAAATGGATTAGGCACTGGATCATTGATTCGGTTCAGTGCCAGTTCCTTCAAAACATCGGATAGGAGGTCACGATATGGAAAACCAAAATAACAGCCGCACAACCAAATCCGATATCGGAGGTACGGTCTATGTGGTGGAATCACGAGTAAGTGATTCAGCAAAGGAAAGTGTATATTCCAAGCTGAAACGACTGATTACAGTCAACGCAAAAACCCTTTCAAAGTTATCAGATAGTTCATATAAACCCACGGAAATCAACTCGACTTCTTCAAGGTAGTACGGTAATATACATAGTGCTAAACCGCTTGAAGACTGTCGGAAATGGAGGAGAAAAATGAATAGACAGTCAACATTTAGCACTATACTTAAATCAACAATAGCATTTGAAGAAGCGAAAATTACTGCTCTTTACTGCAGGCTTTCACGTGATGATGAGCTTGCAGGAGACAGCAACAGTATAGTAAACCAGAAGGCAATTCTAAAAAAATATGCTGAGGACAACGGTTTTCGCAACATCGAATTCTATGTGGATGATGGGGTCAGCGGTACAACTTTTGATAGACCAGACTTTAACCGCATGATTGCTGATGTAGAGTCCGGTAGAATCGGAACGATTATCATCAAGGATATGTCACGATTCGGCAGGGATTACCTTAAAGTAGGTTATTATACCGAGATTATGTTTCCTGAAGCAGATGTACGATTCATTGCTATTAACAATGGTATTGATAGTGCAAACCAAGCAGACAGTGACTTTACACCGTTTCTTAACATTATTAATGAATGGTACGCTAAGGATACTAGCAAGAAAATCCGTGCTGTGTTCAAATCCAAGGGACAGTCCGGTAAACCACTCTGCACCAATCCGCCTTACGGTTATATTAAAGACCCTGAAGATAAGTTGCACTGGATTATAGATGAGAAAGCCGCCGAAGTGGTCAGAGATATTTTCCGACTGTGCATGGCTGGCTTTGGACCCACGCAGATAGCAAAGCAACTTGAAAAGCGATGCATTGATACACCTACGGTTCATCTTCGCAAAATGGGTATTAACACTCCAACAAGACCACCTGAAAACCCATATGCTTGGTCGGCTCGTACCGTAGCATATATTCTGGCTAAAATGGAATATCTAGGCCACACAGTGAATTTCAAGACTTCTAAAAAGTCATATAAGAGCAAAGTCAAGATAATGAATAATCCAGAAGATTGGCTGGTTTTCAAAAATACCCATGAAGCAATTATTGATGAGGGCACTTGGGAAACAGTGCAGAAAATCAGAGATGGCAAGCGAAGACCATCGCGATTAGGTGAAATGGGAATGCTTTCTGGCATGATGTTTTGTGCCGACTGTGGAGCAAAGCTGTATCAGGTTAGAGGCAAGGGATGGACACACGATAAGGAATACTTCGTTTGTGCTACTTACCGCAAGAAAAAGGGTATGTGCAGTTCACATCAGATACGCAATGTTGTAGTGGAACAGCTTTTGCTAGAAGACTTAAGACGTGTAACCTCCTTTGCCAAAGACCATGAACAGGAATTCATCCGTATAGTTATGAATAATTCAGAAAAGGAACTTGCCAAAGAACTCCGCCAAAGTAAAAAGGAGTACGAACAAGCACAGACTCGCATTGCTGACATAGACAAAATCATTAGAAAGCTATATGAAGACAATGTGATGGGCAAAATTCCTGAAGAGCGTTTTTACAAGATGTCAGCTGAATATGAAGCCGAGCAGAAGGCACTGGAAGAAAGGATAACCAAATTAAAGCGTACTATTGATACAGCAAATGAACAGTCCCTCAATACCGACCGATTTTTGGCACTGGTTAAAAAGTACACAGAAATTACAGAATTGGATGCAGAGATTATTCGAGAGTTCATTGACAAAATTATAGTATTTAAGGCTGAAAAAGTAGATGGCCGCAGAACCCAGCGGATTCAAATTTTCTATAACTGCATTGGCGCTATCGACTTACCAAACTAAACGAAAAACGGCATAGCCGAATATCAACGACTATGCCGAATTTTCAGGAATTAATAATCCCTATCTGACCGCTCCTAACGGCGGTGATTTTTAGGTTATCCCTGGTAAATGAGTTTACCTGGTTTTCACAGGTACCTGGATTTCGGTAAGCCATTCCTCGGGATTTTCTTTGTTCCAGCATCCGTCTATGTAGGATTCCCTCGGCAACCCGGTAATTTCCAGGTTGTTATCCTCAATACACTTCATTACGGCACTGTAGGCCATTCCAATGGTGTTATAGGGTCCTCTGTGAAGGACACAGGCGGCTGTGGCTACAGCGTCAATTTTTTTGAATTTTACCTTATCCGAGTCCCGGGCAAAATCGGTTACCGCCTCACAAATTTCAACATCAATATTTTTTTCCTTATATTCACCGTCATGGTAGAGTGTGAAGCAGTAAGGCGGGACAGCGCACTTTACTTTTTGTTCTTCCATGTACCGCCCCATTTCCGGGTATATTATGTTAAAAGCGTCGTAATTGGGAATTATAGTCCTCATTGAAGCCACGATAACCTCGGGAAGTTCTTTGGTGATTATATTATAACTCATAAAGTTTACCTCCTCCTTCAAAATGTTTAAGTAACTTTGAATCTGCAGCAGTTTGGTCTGCTCATTCCTGATAATTTCAGAGACCTCTCCCTGTTTTTCTTTAAGATAACCGATCATTACATCAGCTGGAATGTCCTGTTCCACCGCCTGCATAATCTCATTAATGGAAAACCCGATATTTCTGAGCATTAATATCCGGTGCAGGCGGGGCATCTGGCTTGCCGAATAATACCGGAAGCCTGTTGCCTCATCAACATGGGAGGGCTTCAGCAGCCCAACCTCGTCATAATAACGGAGTGTTTTTATGGTTACCTTGTTCATTTTGGAGAATATGCCAATCCTGTACATTTATCAATCTCCTGTGCGCACATTTGATTCATGAGTTAATTATAATTTCTCCCCTTACCGGAGAGTCAAGGTATTTTATAAATATTTCGGAAAAATTTTATATTAGATAATGTACGCGGGAATGACAGCCGGTAAAAAGTCTGATATATTAATACTGGACTACGAACGGACAAGGGGGAATGTTAACAGTGAAATCAAATGAAAATGTGGTATCACTCGACGAAAGAGAGCTGTCCCAATTTATCCGGGCTATTCTGGATGAAGCCCGCAGTGTAATTCACCCGGGGGATATCAAACTTTACCTGAAGGATGACCCGTCGGTACACAGTGTTATCCAAACACTGGTCGATCCTGCCAGTGGTGATTATTCCATTTACATAAAACCTGATGCATTCAATGATGATTATACCCTGTCACATGAGCTCCTGCACATATGTGTGAGAAAACATGTCCCCGGGTTTATCAAGGTTGTGCAGTCTGATATTGTGGGTTTGATAGGTGCTGAACTTCAGGGCTACCTGGACCATAAATGGATTTTGGCTGAACAGAGAAGAAGGGGCCTGGTGATTGATGACCTGGCGCTTTATGACGGTATAGAGGAAACCGTCCGGGCTGACCGGGAAAAGTTTGAAGAAAACATTGAGCAGATATTGATAATAAACAACATTTTACGCAATCACCCGGGGGTCTTGGAAGAACACCGGGAATTCTTTAAAAGGAATAATCCCGAATCAGTGGATCTGGCACAGCGGATAATGTCTCATTATCCTGACCGGGAGCTTTACACAAATTATGAAGCCAGGAGAATTACTGTTAATGCTATCAGGGAATGGAACAGTATATTTAAGGAAAAGGGGCTTGCCTCGGTAAATCTTAGTTTTCTGATCAGTGTTGAACCTGTTTTTTCCGCAGCTCAGCTGCAGATGAAGGCAAATGTTGTGCTGGGCTTAGTGCCTAATGCCATTGTGGACAAGTCGGACAATTCCGGCAGGCATGTGCTGGTTACCCTGGCTGATGGACAGTGCTGTATTATTTTTTCAATCGAGGATGAGGGTCTCACTACCCTGGAAAAATATATGGAATCGAAGACCCTGGGAGAATTCCTTAATATAATGAACATTTCATATCTTCCCAGGTGAGGGGAACCGGCAAAAGTACAAGGAAAATCTGCAGTCAGGGGCGAAATAAGAGGGATAGAATTAAGGGAGGATTCAGTAAATGCAGCTAACAGATAAACTTAACCCGGCACAGGCCGAAGCCGTGGAATACTGTTCCGGGCCGCTGCTAATCCTGGCGGGTGCCGGAAGCGGTAAGACAAGGGTCCTGACCCACCGGATTGCACACCTGATCAGGAACAGGGGGGTAGCCCCCCACAATATCCTGGCCATTACTTTTACCAATAAGGCTGCCCGGGAGATGAAGGAGCGTGTTGAGGCACTCCTGGGAAATCAGGCTGAGCATATGTGGATCTGTACCTTTCACTCAGCCTGTGTTCGTATCCTCAGGAGGGAGATCGGGGCACTTGGCTATGATACCGGTTTTGTCATTTATGACAGTGCAGACCAGCAGACCCTGATTAAGCAGTGCCTTAAGGAACTGAATATTGATGACAAGCGTTTTCCGCCCCGGGCTGTCGCTGCAGGCATCAGCCAGGCCAAAAACAGCCTGATGGGGCCGGAGGCTTACGAAAAAAAGGCCTATGACTATTACCAGCAGACCGTATCCAGTGTGTACAGCCTGTACCAGAAAAAACTCTATAACAATAATGCCCTCGATTTTGACGATCTGATAATGAAGACTGTGGTCCTGTTTCAGAAATATCCCGATATCCTTGAAACCTACCAGGAGCGGTTTAAGTACATCCTGATTGACGAATACCAGGATACAAACCATGCACAGTACAGGCTCGTCAGGCTTCTGGCCGATAAATACCGGAATATCTGTGTAGTGGGGGATGACGACCAGTCGGTTTACCGTTTCCGGGGCGCCGACATCAGGAATATTCTTGACTTTGAACGTGATTATTCTGAGACCAGGGTGGTGCGCCTGGAGCAGAATTACCGCTCCACAAAAAATATCCTGGAAGCTGCCAATGAGGTTATCAGGAATAACACCGGCCGCAAGGAGAAACGGCTGTGGACTGAGAACCGGGAAGGGGCCCCGGTGTGTCTCTTTACGGCCCAGGATGAACAGCAGGAGGCATACTACGTTGCCCGTAAGATTATGGAGGGCCATGACCTGCAGGACCGGGCATACCGTGATTTCGCCGTATTATACCGGACCAATGCCCAGTCCAGGGTTATTGAGGAAGTCCTGATGCGTCACAATATTCCCTACACCATCGTTGGCGGCCTGAAGTTTTACGACCGCAAGGAGATTAAGGACATCCTGGCTTACCTTAAGGTGATCTGCAACCCGGCGGATTCTGTCAGCCTGCAGCGGATCATAAACGTTCCCCGGCGCGGGATCGGTGATGCCAGCCTGGCCAGGGTTTACGCATATGCTGCTGAAAATGGCATCAGCCTTTATGATGCTCTCAGTGAGGTTGAACTGGTACCCAAATTGCAGTCAAGGGCGGTTAAGCCAATGCAGGGTTTCTACAGCCTGATTGAGGAATTCAGGAAGAATAAAGACAGGACCCCGGTTACCGACCTGACCAAAGAGATCCTGGAAAAATCCGGTTACATGAAGGAACTCCGGGAAGAGAAGACCGTTGAGGCTGAAACCCGGATAGAGAACATAAAGGAATTTCTTACCGTTACCGCTGAGTATGACTCGGGCCGGGAGGAGGGGTCCCTGGAAGAATTCCTGGCAGAGGTTTCCCTGGTGTCAGACATAGACAGCATGAATGAGGATACCGATGTTGTTGTCCTGATGACACTGCACAGCGCCAAGGGCCTGGAGTTTCCCGTTGTCTTCATGGTGGGCATGGAGGAGGGCATTTTTCCCCATTCCCGGTCGATTGGGGAGGAAGCAGAGCTTGAGGAGGAACGCCGCCTCTGTTATGTTGGCATTACCCGGGCCAGGGAGGAACTTCACCTGGTAAATGCTTACCAGCGTACACTTTACGGGAATTATATGCATAACCCCCCTTCCAGGTTTGTCGGAGAAATCCCCGGGGAGCTGACAGAGGCTGTGGATGCCGGAGGAGCCGGAGCCGCAGGAGGGGCCGGTGTTCCCGGTGAAGGTGTCCGCCGGGAAGGCCGGTTTGGCAGCAGGTCAGCCGGACCGGGCGGCCTGAAAACTTATGGCAGCATACCCGCCTCTGCCCACGGAGGGACCGGGCACGCAGGCGGTGCTCCGGGGAACTACAGCCTGGGGGACAAGGTTGAACATGGTAAGTGGGGACAGGGAGTAGTTGTGAGTGTAAAAGGGGAAAATGAAGATGCTGAGATCAGTGTGGCATTTCCGGGACTGGGGATCAAAACACTGATGGCCAGGTATGCCCCGCTCAGGAAGATATAACCTTAAGGAGTGTGGACCGATTTGGACAGGGACGCAGCGGCAAAGAGAATTACCGAACTGACAGAAATACTGAACGAACACAACTATAACTATTATGTGCTGGACAACCCCAGGATTACAGATGCAGAATATGATGGCCTGATGCAGGAACTTATCAGGCTTGAAGAAGCTTACCCGGACCTGGCACAGCCGGATTCGCCTGCCCGCCGGGTAGGGGGCGCTCCGGCGGAAGGGTTTGAGACAGTCACCCACCTGGCCCCGATGCTGAGCCTCAGCAATGCCTTCAATGATCAGGACTTAAGGGATTTTGACCGCAGGGTGAGGAGCGGCCTGGGCAGCCATCCGGTTGAGTATGTTGTTGAACTGAAGATAGACGGGCTTGCTGTTTCACTCCTTTACGAAAACGGCCTCTTTATCAGGGGGGCTACCCGGGGTGACGGCGAAACCGGGGAGGATATAACCCAAAATCTGAAGACCATAAACAGTATCCCCCTCAGGCTGAGACGCTCCCTGCCGCTGCTGGAGGTACGGGGGGAGGCATATATGCCCAAAAAGGAGTTTGCCCGTATCAACAGGGAACGGGAAGAGGCAGGACTGCCGACTTTTGCCAACCCGCGCAATGCCGCTGCCGGGTCACTGCGGCAGCTTGACCCCCGGGTTACCGCATCCCGGGCCCTGGATGCCTTCCTTTATGGTATTGGCCAAGTCTCGGGTATGACTGTGACCGGTCACCGGGAAGGCCTGCAGGCACTTCAGGAACTGGGCTTTAAAATTAACCCCAATGTCAGGTCTTTTAACGATATTGAGCAGGTTATTGATTACTGCAGGGAGTGGGCCGAAAAGCGGCATGACCTCCCGTATGAAATAGACGGAATGGTAGTAAAGGTTAATGACCTGGCCCTGCAGGCAGAACTGGGGGCCACCAGTAAGAGCCCCAGGTGGGCAATAGCATTTAAGTTTCCCGCAGAGGAAGCAGAGACTGTTGTCAGGAATATCTATGTAAGGGTGGGCAGGACCGGGGTCCTTACCCCGACGGCATCCCTGGAGCCTGTCAGGGTTGCCGGGTCTACGGTAAGCAGTGCCACTCTCCATAATATTGATATTATCCGCGAAAAGGATATCAGGATAGGAGACCATGTGGTTATCCACAAGGCCGGTGATGTCATACCTGAAGTTGTCCGGGTGGTTAAGGAAAAAAGGACCGGCAGTGAAACAGAGTTTCATATGCCGGGGGAATGTCCCATTTGCCGGACAGGTGTCCGGCGGGTGGAGGGTGAGGTTGCAGTCCGCTGTCCCAACGAAATCTGTCCCGGCAGGGAAAGGGAAGCCCTGATTCATTTTGTGTCCCGGGATGCCATGGATATTGAGGGCCTTGGACCTGCGGTAATTGACCAGCTGCTGGGTGCGGGACTGATCAGGGATGCTGCCGACCTTTATTACCTTAAGGCTGAGGACCTGCTCGGCCTGGAACGCATGGGGAAAAAGTCGGTGGACAATCTCCTCAATGCCATTGAAAAAAGTAAACACAAGGATCTGGCCCAGCTGATTTTTGCCCTGGGGATACGTCATGTAGGGGCCAGGACAGGAAAGATACTGGCTGATCACTTTGGCACCATGGCCCGCCTGCAGGCTGCAGGAGTGGAGGAACTGACCGCGGTTCCTGAGGTTGGGCCTAAAATGGCTGAGAGCATTGTGGCTTACTTCCGGGACCCTGTTAATCTGAAACTGCTGGACCGATTAGAGGCGGCAGGTGTGAACCTTACACAGGAGGCCCGGCAGGCAGGGGAGCGGCCCTTTGACGGCAAGACCTTTGTACTAACCGGGACCCTGGAGAAGTACACCCGCAAAGAGGCGCAGGATATCATTGAAAACCTTGGCGGCAAGGTCAGTTCCAGTGTCAGCAAAAAGACTGATTACGTCCTGGCAGGCAGGGAAGCAGGCTCCAAACTGGATAAAGCAATGGCCCTTGGGGTAACGGTGATTTCTGAAGATGAGTTTGAAGGGATGGTCAGCTGAGGGCAGGAACCGTGTACAACATAATAAGAATTATTAAAAGGATAAAGCTGAGGACGTCCGCAGGAACGAGTTGCGGGCGTTCTTTAAATTAAGGAAAAAATCTGTAATGCAACTTGACAAATGACAAACAAAAATATATTATGTTTATAGTAACAGCAAACAAAGGTTATAAAAGTTTATATATAAATCCATAATGAGGGAGAGGTATTCAAATGAAAGACATTGCTGAACTTTTTTGGAGGTCATCGGTGACAGAAATCAAACAGGGGTATGTTTATGATGAAAAGGCCGGAGAGTTTGTCTGCCTGATTTGCGGCCAGAGCTTTACAAAGGGGGTGGTCTACCCCGATGAAGGCAGCTATTTTGAGGCAGAGATGTTTACCCGGATTCACATTAACAAAGAACATTCATCAGTATTCGAGTATCTACTGGATATGGATAAAAAATACACGGGCCTGACAGACCACCGGAAGAATTTGCTGGCTTACTTTTATCAGGGCCTCAGTGACCAGGAGATTGCCAAAGAGCTGGGTGGTATTACTGCCTCGACTGTTAGGAACCACCGGTTTACTTTACGGGAGCAGGAGAAACAGGCCAAGGTGTTTCTGGCAATAATGGAACTGCTTGATACTGAAGACCGCCAAGAAAATAGGTTTATCAACATGCCCAGGTCGGTCAAGGCTGTGGATGAACGATTTGCTATTACAGAGGACGAAAACCGCCGGATTCTTGAGAAATATTTTAGTCAAGGCTTGGATGGCCCCTTAAGTAAATTCCCGCTGAAGCAGAAGCGAAAAGTGGCAGTACTAAAGCACATCATGAAAAGGTTCCAATTAAATCACAGGTATTCAGAAAAAGAGGTGAACCGGATTCTGTCCGAAGTCTACCCTGATTATGTCACCGTCCGCCGCTACCTGATCGATTACGGCTTCATGGACCGTGAAAATGACGGGAGCGCCTACTGGGTTAAAATATGAAATGACAGGAGGGGACTGAAATGAGTCAAACAGCCGGTAACAACCGGGGCACTTTGGGTAGGGCAGCCAACCGCTTTCCGGTTATAGCCCAGGACATGTTTAACTATATAGCCCGATATACTGCTTCCAATCATCAGCTCAACTGTGTTTTAGAGATAGATGGTCTGATTGATACGGTTGTTTTAAGTAAAGCGGTCAGGCACACCGTGGACATTGAACCTATTCTCGGGTGCCGGTTTGTAGAATGTCCGGAACCATATTGGGAAGAGCGGGAGGATATGGATTCACTTCATTATATTTCAATTGTGAAAACCAATGAGCCGGACCGGGAGATGGAAGATTTTATTATAGAGTCTTTGGATCCGTGTGTTGACCCTCTCCTAAAAGTCAGGGTAATAAGAGCCAAAACGGATTATATTTGTATAAAAATCGACCATGCCTGCTGTGACGGGGGCGGGTTAAAGGAATATATAAGCTTGCTGGCAGATGTATATACCGGGTTGATGGCCAATACCCTGGCTGATGTTAAAAAACACGGTGGCCGCAGGGACCAGGGGCAGGTATTTGAAGTCCTGAACATTACCGATCCACGGCAAGCCTGGGATAGCAGCCGGGGTGACAGGCTGGCAACCTGGGGATTTCCCTCCAATCCCGGGATAGAAGAAAGGCCAAGGGTAGCTGTCAGGAGGATTAGGGGTGAAGAGTTTTCCCGGTTGGTGCAGGGGGCTCAACATAAAGGCTGCACTATTAACGACATTTTAATGACTGCTTTTTACCGGGGTTATTGCGGGGTAGTGAAACCAGGGGAAGGCCGGCCAATGGATATTGAGCTTACAGTAGATTTACGCAGGTATATTCCGGGCGGGCGCACCGGGGTTCTGTGTAACCTCTCGGGATCAGAGACGGTGACGCTTGACTTTAAAAATGAGGAAAGCTTCAATGAAACTCTTGCTAAAACGGTTCAGCAAATCCGGAGGATGAAACAAGGACTCTTTGGGATGCAGACAGCCTTTGTGTTTGAGGTTTTTCAAAGTATTGGATTTAACCAGGCCTTAGGCTGGTTCCGGCAGATGAGGCAGCAGGCCGTGCAAAATAAGCTTGCCAATCCCTTTCTATCTAATTTCGGTGAAGTTAGCAGTTCCACTATCAGGTTTGGATGCAGGAAGGTAATTGATACATATATGGTAAGTCCGGTTTTCTTTGCCCCAGGTTTAATGTTGGGGGTAAGTACCTATAAAGAGGTGCTAACCTTAACCATCGGGTTTTACCAGACATCAACTGACTCTGATGATATAAATCTTCTTCTGGATCAGGTGGTTGAACAGCTGCTGGCGGCAGGAAAATAAATTCGGAATAAAAAAATCTGATACGCGAAATTTTTTCACCTCTGTTGTTAATAATAAGACGTACATATTAAACAAATTGAGGTGAAGATTGGTGATGGGTGAACAGGTTTTCAGTTACTTTATGCCTCCTGTAAGTCTGATGGGGGCAGGATCAGCAAAACAGGTGGGTGAACAGGTAAAGAATTTTGGTAAAAAGGCATTGATTGTTACTGATGCTTTTTTGGCCAAAAGCGGGATGGCTGATGAAATAGCCGGGTACTTAAAAGATGCCGGTATTGAAGTCGCTGTTTTCGGGGGTGCGGAACCAAACCCTACAGATAACAATGTCCATGACGGTTTGAAGTTCCTCAATGACAACAAATGTGATGTCATTGTATCCCTTGGGGGCGGGAGCGCCCATGACTGTGCCAAGGGTATCGGCATCGTTGCAGGGAACGGGGGGAATATCCGCGACTATGAGGGTGTTGATAAGATGACCAAACCGATGCTGCCCCTGATCGCGGTAAACACTACGGCAGGCACCGCCAGTGAGATGACCAGGTTCTGTATCATTACAAATACAGATACTCATGTAAAAATGGCAATTGTTGACTGGAGGTGTACTCCCAATGTGGCCATAAATGACCCCCTGCTGATGATGGGCAAGCCTCCTGCACTGACGGCGGCGACAGGGATGGATGCCCTGACTCATGCTGTTGAGGCATATGTCTCCACAATTGCCACTCCGCTGACAGATTCGGCAGCCCTGATGGCTATTGAACTGATTTCCGGGAACCTGAGAAATGCGGTGGCAAACGGAGATAACTTTGAAGCCAGGGATAAGATGGCCTATGCGGAATTCCTGGCAGGGATGGCTTTTAACAATGCCAGCCTGGGTTATGTACATGCCATGGCCCACCAGCTGGGCGGCCTGTACAACCTGCCTCACGGCGTATGTAATGCCATTCTCCTGCCGCATGTGGAAAGCTTCAACCTGATAGCAAACCCGGACAAGTTCGTGGATATTGCCCTTGCCATGGGTGAGAATATTAACGGCCTTTCGGTCCGGGAAGCGGCTGAAACTGCTATCAGCGCCATTGAGGTGCTGTCTGAGGATATAGGCATTCCTTCAGGGCTGGAAGAACTGGGGGTCAAGGAGGAGGACTTTAAGCTGATGGCGGAAAATGCGATGAAAGATGCCACCAGCCTGACGAACCCAAGGAAGGCAACACTTGAAGATATCATCGGGATCTATGCCAGTGCATTTTAATGCACCTGTGATATAAATCGAGGGGGGTAAACAAATGAAAATATACCGGATCAATATGAGTGATTTAACGGTTAAGGCAGAGGATGTCCCTGGTGAGTGGCAGGGACTTGGGGGCAGGGCCCTGACCTCAGCAATTGTGGCTAAAGAGGTAGAACCGGCCTGCCATCCTCTGGGGAAGAAAAACAAACTGGTTTTTGCCCCCGGACTGCTGAGTGGGACGGCAGCCCCCAATTCGGGCAGGATGTCTGTCGGGGCCAAGAGTCCCCTGACAGGCGGGATCAAGGAGAGTAATGTCGGGGGGACAGCCTCCCAAAAGCTGGCCCGCCTGGGAATAAAGGCCATTATTATTGAGGGCCTGCCCGATGGGACGAAGTATTATAACCTGCATGTTGACAAAAACGGGATAAAAATTCAGGAAGAAACCGAACTCCTGGGAAAAGGCAATTATGAGGTTATTGATACATTGAGCAAAAAGCTTGGTGACAAAACAGGTGTGATTACCATCGGCCAGGCCGGGGAGTATGGGCTGTCTTCAGCCAATATCTCGGTAAAGAACCCCCACGGCAATATCCGCAGCGCAGGCCGGGGCGGCCTGGGAGCTGTGATGAACTCCAAGAGAATCAAATATATTACTGTTGATGACACTGACGGTCCCGGTGTATCAATAGCCGACCCCGAGAAGTTTAAACAGGGTGTGCGGGTGTTTGCCGATGCCCTGAAAAAACATCCGGTTACAGGAGAGGGCCTGCCCAAATTTGGCACCAATGTACTTATAAACATCCTCAATGAAGCCGGCGGCCTGCCGACCAGAAATTTCCGCATGGGCCGGTTTGAAGGGGCCCACAAAATCAGTGGTGAATTTATGTATGATACCATTATTGAGCGAAAAGGCAAGCCGACCCACACCTGTCATGCCGGCTGTGTTATCAGCTGCTCACAGGTATATAACGATAAAGACGGGAACTATGTCACCGCCGGGTTCGAATATGAGACCATATGGGGTTTTGGGGCTGTCTGCTATATTGATGACCTGGACATTATTGCCCAGGCAGACCGCATCTGTGATGATATTGGCATAGACACCATTGAAACTGCTGTTGCTGTGGCGGTGGCTATGGAAGGCGGTTTGCTGGAGTTTGGTGATGGCCAGGGTATGCTCGGCCTGCTGCGGGAGATAGAAAAAGGAACCCCACTGGGAAGGATAATCGGCAATGGGGCCTCTTTTACCGGAAAGGCCTTTGGGGTTACCAGGGTTCCTACAGTTAAGGACCAGGCCATCCCTGCCTACGACCCCAGGGCTGTCAAGGGTATCGGAGTTACTTATGCCACAACACCCATGGGGGCAGACCATACGGCGGGGTATTCGGTAGCCACCAATATCCTGAAGGTAGGTGGTGATATCAGCCCCCTTGAAAAAGGAGGCAATGTGGAACTCTCCCGGGACCTTCAGGTGGCCACAGCAGCCATAGACAGCGCCGGGCTCTGTCTCTTTGTGGCCTTCAGTATGCTGGACAACCCTGAGGCTTTCCAGGCTGTGGTGGATATGCTTAATGCCCAGTATGGACTAAACCTTGACGCAGACGATATTAATGAACTGGGCAGGTCGGTATTGATGACTGAACGGGAATTTAACAAGGCTGCAGGGTTTACGGAAAAAGATGACCAGCTGCCGGAGTTCTTTGAGGAAGAAGTGCCGCCACACAATACTACCTGGGATTTTACCGGTGAAGAACTGCAGGAGGTTTTTAATTTTAAGTAGGGGATGTTAGTGAAAAAGCTTTACACTGTAAGCCGGCAAAGCAAGGGGCTGACTCATAACAATTGAGTTGGGCCCTTTTCCCTTGGATCAAAAGATGTTAGCAGGCAACGAAAATGCCGCCGGCTGTGCTGCTGTCGCCGCTGCTGCTTCGGCAGCAAGTTAAAGATTATTGAAATAAGAGCCGGTTGCTGTTATGATAATTATGTGTAAGAGTAGGGACATCTCAGGAGAAAATAGTTTAAGGGATTTCCTGGTGGTGAGGTGAGTAAATTTGGCGCAGGATTCAATTAAGATGTCAGGGCATAACAAGGTATTGTCAACAGGGGACCTAATCAAAATGGATAACTATTGTGCCATTACATTCCCCAATACCCATACTGCGCTCCAGGCTGAAAAAGCGCTTCAGGAGACAGGCGCAGTCCCTTTTGTGATTATGCCGGTGCCCAGGGTAATTTCTTCCGGATGCGGGCTGTCGGTTAAGGTGGCTCCGGACAGTTTCCGGGACGCCATAGAAATTATCAGGAATTCGGGGAATACTGTTGAGGGAGTGTACCGGATAGATAAAAACAGGAATACGACAGAGAGGTTAATTTAAGAAGGTTAGGCCTGGCCTAACCTTCTTAATCTTTAATGACATAAGTCCAGTTTTCCCCGTTATTGTTGTCCCAGTTATTGGCGCTGTCCTTGAAACAGAAGTTCAACTGACTGTCATTCATGTGCAGGACCGGTGATTCCCAACCCCTGTCTGTTCTCATCAGTGGATGGTCATAGACAGACTGCCAGCTGCGGCGGGTTCCGAAACCTGCCCTCATGTACACCTGGTCAGCGCCTGACTTTGCAAGCAAACCGTCATAAATGATTTTAACATTTTTACCGTCAGAGGATGTGGGGTCAGCCTTGATCCCTGACCAGGAAACGTAGTCCCCTTCACCGTTATGGGCCTTCAGATATATCATGTTGTCACCTCCAATTGAATTTTCAATCAGTAGTGTTCCCTGAGGAGAAATTGTTACACTTTGAAAAATATGGGGTTAATCTTTGGTTCAGCCAGTTTCACCATAACTTGTAATCACACCGTTAATCTGATATAATAAAATATCGTGGAACCCTGTAATATCAAGGTTTTGGGCGGCCGGACCATTGGCCGCAGGTTATTATTCTAATAAGGACGGTGAGACAATGCTTACCAGGGAGCAGGTTGAACATGTTGCCCTATTGGGCAGGCTTGAATTGTCAGAATCAGAAAAAGAGACTTATGCCACCCAGTTAAACGAGATTTTGGAGTATTTTGAGGCTTTAAATAAACTTGATACAGAGAATATTCCGCCTACAGCCCATGTTCTTCCCATCAAAAATGTTTTCCGGGAGGACAAGGTATGTGAACACCTCGATAATGAAAAGGCCCTGGCGAATGCGCCTGCAAAAGAGGGGAACAGTTTTAAAGTACCCCGGATTATATAGATGTGAGGCAGGAGGGATCCAAGTTGCAGTTCAATGCATTAACCGCACATGAACTTCATGATAAACTGGTGAAAAAAGAGATAAGTGCAGTGGAAATTACTGAGGCAGTCTTTAAGAGGATTGATGCAGTTGAAGAAAAGGTAAGGTCTTTTGTCACCCAGACCAGAGATAAAGCCTTGGAAACAGCCAGGGCAGTTGATGCCAAAATTGGCCGTGGCGAAGAAATCGGTCCATTGGAAGGAATTCCGGTGGTAATCAAAGATAATATGTGTACAGAGGGCATTTTGACGACATGTTCGTCAAAGATGCTCCATAATTTCGTACCTCCATACAGTGCGACGGTTGTCGAAAAACTCAAACAGGCCGGTGCAGTACTTATCGGTAAGGCTAACCTCGATGAATTTGCCATGGGGTCCTCTACTGAGAACTCAAGGTTTTTTGCCACCCGCAACCCGTGGGATACTGAGCGGGTGCCCGGGGGATCCAGCGGGGGCAGTGCAGCGGCTGTTGCTGCAGATGAGACCATTTATTCCCTGGGTTCAGATACCGGAGGTTCTATCAGGCAGCCGGCATCCTTCTGTGGTGTGGTGGGACTTAAGCCTACCTATGGAGCTGTTTCGCGGTACGGGCTGATTGCTTTTGCTTCTTCCCTGGACCAGATCGGTCCCTTTGCCAAAGATGTCCGGGATTGTGCCCGGGTATTCAGTACCATTGCCGGACATGACCCCAAGGACTCCACTTCAGCAGAATTCGAAGTGCCTGATTATACTTCATTCCTCACCGGTGACGTAAAAGGTTTGAGAATCGGTATTCCCCGGGAGTACTTTGTTGAAGGTACAGACCCCGGGGTAAAGGAATTGATATATAATGCCATCAACAAATTTGAGGAGCTCGGCGCTGTTTGTGAGGAGACATCACTGCCTCACACCGAATATGCACTGCCGGTATATTATATCATTGCTCCCGCTGAGGCCAGTTCCAACCTGGCCAGGTATGACGGGGTCAGGTACGGTTACCGGGATGAGTCGGCTGAAGATATTGTGACCATGTTTATGAGGACCAGAAGCGAGGGATTTGGCACTGAGGTCAAACGAAGGATTATGCTGGGCACATATGCCCTCAGTTCAGGGTATTATGATGCTTATTACCTGAAAGCGCTGAAGGTAAGAACCCTTATTAAGCAGGACTTTGACAGGGCTTTGGAAAAGTTTGATGTCCTGATTTCACCCACTTCCCCGACACCGGCATTTAAATACGGTGAAAAGGCCGGTGACCCGATGCAGATGTATTTGTCTGATGTGTTTACAATTTCCGTGAACCTGGCCGGTATTCCCGGGTTAACACTTCCCTGCGGCTTTGTGGACGGGCTTCCTGTCGGGCTGCAGCTGATGGGCAGGCCCTTTGGTGAAGGGACATTATTTAAGGCAGCCTATGCTTTTGAACAGAATACCGATTTTCATTTAAGAAAACCTAACCTTTAAAAGAGGTGAAAAATCAAATGGCAACACAGTACGAGATAGTTATCGGCCTGGAGGTCCATTCCGAACTGAAAACAAATTCAAAGATATTCTGCTGTTCCTCAACCGAATTCGGAGGGGATCCCAATACACATATATGTCCTGTCTGCCTTGGGCTGCCGGGTGTCCTGCCGGTTGCCAATAAAAAGGTTGTTGAATTTGCCATAAAGGCAGGGCTGGCCCTGAACTGCAGGATAGCAGAATTCAGTAAGTTTGACAGGAAAAACTACTATTATCCTGACCTGCCCAAAAATTATCAGATTTCCCAGTATGACCTTCCCATAGCCGAACATGGGTATCTTGACATCACTGTTGACGGGCAGCAGAAGCGAATCGGAATTACCAGGGTACATATGGAAGAGGATGCCGGTAAGCTGAACCATGAAGGTGAATCCATGGCTACAGCACGTTATTCGCTGGTTGACTACAACAGGACCGGTGTCCCTCTCATAGAGATAGTTTCTGAACCGGATATCCGTTCTCCGGAGGAAGCCAGGCTCTATCTGGAGAAGATGAAGGCCATTCTGCAGTATACCGGGGTTTCTGACTGTAAGATGGAAGAAGGGTCATTAAGGTGTGATGCCAATATCTCAGTAAGGCCGGTCGGACAAAAAGAGTTTGGCACCAGGACCGAGCTGAAAAACATGAATTCATTCCGTGCCCTCCAGAAGGCCCTGGAGTATGAAGTTGAACGCCAGATTGATGTTCTTGAGGATGGGGGCAGGGTGATTCAGGAAACCCGGACCTGGGACGAGGCCAGGGGAATTACCCTCTCAATGCGCAGTAAGGAAGAAGCGCACGATTACCGGTATTTTCCTGACCCTGACCTGGTCCCGATGATAATTTCCCCACAATGGATTGAAGAGATCAGGCAGACACTTCCGGAACTTCCTGATGCCCGCAGGGAGAGGTACATCAGGGACTATGGTCTCCCTCCATATGATGCTGAAGTAATTACCGGTTCCAAGGAACTGTCTGACTACTTTGACGAAGGACTGAAACATACCGGCAATGCCAAGGCATTAAGCAACTGGGTCATGGGTGAACTGCTGAAATTTATCAATGCATCCGGAATAAGTGTTGCCGACAGTGATTTCCCCATCAGGCCGGCAAGTCTTGCTGAACTTGTTAACCTGATTGACAGGGGTGAAATCAGCGGCAAGATTGCCAAGGATGTATTTGCTGAAATGCAGCAAAAAGGAGACAGCCCCGCGGCAATAGTGGAAGCCAAAGGATTAAAACAAATCAGTGACCAGGGTGCAATTGCCGCTGTTGTGGATGAAGTTATTGCCAATAACCCCCAGTCAGTGGAGGACTTTAAAAACGGAAAAGAAAAGGCCATTGGATTCCTGGTGGGCCAGGTCATGAAGGCAACCAAAGGCCAGGCAAACCCGGGTGTGGTTAATCAACTGCTTAGGGAAAAATTGAAGTAAAAGGGCGGCCTGAGTTGGGTTTTTCCCTTTTACCGAGTTGCGAAAAAGAGCATTCACACTGCTCTTTTTTTGCTGTGCAAAGGAAGTCACAGTGATGGCAGACAGACGCACTGGAATAATTTTTGGTGGCCGGGCAGCGGTCAATGCCAAACCTGATGAAAGTACCCCGCATCTGGAACTTACCTCCTCTTTTAACCTATTGGTAACATTATTATACGGTTAAACGAATTTTATGCTCTGTTCCGCCGGACGGCGGCTTTACTTTTTCTTCCTTCTGATTCCTTCAAAAACTAATCCCCCCCAAAACCTGTTCTGCATATAATGTAGTGAATTTCAGGTTTGGAATCAGAGAGGAGGAAATCGAGTGGATAAGATTCGTTCCGCTCTTAACAAGCACAGGAGCAAGCTACTTTCAATGAAAAACGTTGTGGGAGTGGGAGTCGGATATAAGGAGACAGTCCGGGCCGCCACAGGTGAGCCCAAGCAGGGAATTGTGGTCCTGGTAAGGCAGAAGCTTCCGGAACATGAACTGGAGGCCCAGCATATTGTCCCCAAAGACCTTGACGGAATTATTACAGATGTTATTGAGGTTGGTGATATCAGGCTGCTGGGTGTTGACCGCACCAAAAGAGGCGGCCCGGCACAACCGGGCATGAGTATCGGCCATTACAAGATTACTGCAGGTACTTTTGGCGCTGTTGTCAAGGACCGGAAGACAGGGGAACCACTGATTCTTTCAAATAACCACGTTTTGGCCAATTCAAGCAATGGCAGGGATAACCGGGCAAAGATAGGGGACCCGGTCCTTCTTCCCGGGCCACATGACGGAGGGGTTGTTGATGAGGATTTAATTGGCAGGCTGCACCGTTTTCAGCCGGTTAATAAGGCATTAAGCCAGTCATCATGTCCCAAAGCCGCGGCGGCTGAATTCTGGGCAAATGCGCTGTGCCGGTTTATGGCGCCCAATTATGTCGTCAAATTTTTACGGGAGTCAAATAGCGGTAACACGGTTGATGCCGCAGTAGCCAAACCGGAAAAACCGGAAAGGCTTAACCCGGAAATACTGGAAGTCGGAAAGGTAACCGGGGTTGCTGAAGCAGAACCGGGGATGACAATTATCAAAAGCGGCCGGACAACAGGAGTAACCAAAGGGACTGTCAAAGTGGTCAATGCAACCGTATCAGTAGAGATGGGAGACGGGACAGAGGCTGAGTTTCATGACCAGATTCTCGCCAGTGAGATGTCACAGGGAGGAGACAGCGGTGCATTAGGAGTTGATGACAGGCGCCGGGCGGTCGGGCTGCTGTTCGCCGGTTCCGACAAAGTAACAGTATTTAACAAGATACAAAATGTGATGGATAAACTGGATATAACTTTTTAACAAAAGATATATATTGGTCCCCGATAAAAGGGGCCAATTTTTTTATTAGAAAAGTTTGTTTTAAGAGAAAAGCCTCTTGCACGGTATTTTTATCTTCTCAAATTATGCCTTTCATGGTAAAATATTAGTAGCTGGCTCTCTGAAAAAAGGACCAATCATAAAATGAAAGGCTGTCAGGCTAATGATACAGCCGGGGAAGAGGTGGAAACAGGTGAAATATCAGAATATCCGGATAGTTGACACGACACTGCGTGATGGAGAACAAACTGCCGGCGTGGTATTTGCTAATAAGGAGAAAATAAGAATAGCGAGGTTTCTGGACGAAATCGGAGTTCACCAGATTGAAGCCGGAGTGCCTGTAATGGGCGGTGATGAAAAGAAGGTTATTGGTGATATTGTAAAGCTTGGCCTGAAGGCAAGCATAATGGGATGGAACAGGGCAGTCATTTCAGATATTGAGCAGAGTATAGACTGTGGTGTGGATGCAGTGGCTATATCCATTTCCACATCAGATATACATATTCAGCATAAACTCCAGACAACCCGGGAGCGGGTTCTGGAAAATATGGTCCGGGCAACTGAATTTGCCAAAAAAGAGGGCTTGTATATTTCTGTCAATGCTGAAGACGCTTCACGCACCGACATGGATTTCCTGATCCAATTTGCCACTGAAGCCCAAAAAGCAGGTGCGGACAGGCTGCGTTACTGTGATACCATTGGGATTCTTGACCCTTTTACCACATATGAACGCGTTAAAACCCTGATAGAACGTACGGGCCTGGAAATAGAGATGCATATGCACAATGATTTCGGCATGGCCACAGCCAATACCCTGGCCGGAATCAGAGCAGGAGCCGCACATGCCGGGGTTACGGTACTGGGACTGGGTGAGCGGGCCGGAAATGCTGCCCTGGAAGAAGTGGTTATGGCATTAAAGCACATAGAGGGAACCGACCTTGGCTTTAAGACAGAGATGTTCAGGACGGTAGCCGAATATGTCTCCCTGGCTTCAGGAAGGGAGCTGCCTGCCTGGAAGGCCATAGTAGGTTCAAACATGTTTGCCCATGAGTCCGGAATTCATGCCGATGGGGCCATAAAAAACCCGCTGACTTACGAGGTTTTCTCACCCGAGGAAGTGGGGCTTGAAAGACAGATTATTATCGGAAAACACTCAGGGACAAAAGCTCTCATAGTTAAATTTGCCGAATACGGCATCCAACTGACCAAGGAAGAGGCCAATGAGCTGCTGCGCAAGGTCCGCTCTACTGCGATTGACCTGAAAAGGTCGCTCTTTGACAAGGAGCTGATGTATATTTATGAGGATGTATTTGGCTCCCATGCCTGAAGATGTCTCTTTTGAGGCATCTTTTTTAAATGTGCTTTTGCAGTGGAAAAAATCTGAAATATAGGGTAAAATGTTTAAAGGGTTAAAAACCAGTTAACAGATAAAGATGAAGAGGTGAGAATTTGTGGCATTATTCAGGATTTATGACATGCCAAAAGAAGGAGAAAAGATTACTTTTAAGAACGGTTGTTTAACTGTTCCTGACCATCCCGTAATTCCATTTATTGAAGGTGACGGGACAGGCCCGGATATTTGGGCTGCAGCATCAAGGGTGCTCGATGCCGCTGTGGACAGGGCATATAAAGGAAAAAAGAAAATAGCATGGTTTGAGGTGCTTGCCGGGGAAAAGGCTTTTAACAAAACGGGTGAATGGCTGCCGGAAGATACCCTGGCAGCAATCAGGGAGTACATAGTCGCCATTAAAGGCCCCCTGACTACACCTGTTGGGGGTGGAATCCGTTCCCTGAATGTTGCCCTGAGGCAGGAACTTGACCTTTACGTATGCCTCAGGCCGGTAAGGTATTTTGACGGAGTTCCGTCACCGGTGAAAAGCCCGGAACTTGTGGATATGGTTATCTTCCGTGAAAATGCGGAAGATATTTATGCAGGTGTTGAATGGCCCGAAGGCAGTGATGGAGTTAAAAAAGTAATTCATTTCCTTACCGGGGAAATGGGAGTGAAAAAAATCCGTTTCCCGGAGACCTCAGGAATCGGTATCAAGCCTGTCTCCAAGGAAGGGACATTCCGCCTGGTAAGGGCCGCTATTGAGTATGCCCTGAAGTACAACCGCAGGAGCGTGACCCTGGTTCACAAAGGGAATATCATGAAGTTCACCGAAGGAGCATTTAAGAACTGGGGTTATGAGGTTGCCGAAAAGGAATTTGCTGACAGGGTATTTACATGGGCCCAGTACGACAGGATCAGCGCTGAACAGGGGAAAGAAGCTGCTGACCGGGCACAGGATGAAGCTCAGAAAGCCGGCAGGCTTATTGTCAAGGACGTCATTGCAGATGCCTTCCTGCAGCAAATCCTGACAAGGCCGGCCGAATATGATGTCATTGCTACCCTGAACCTTAACGGGGACTATATTTCGGACGCCCTGGCAGCCCAGGTGGGAGGCATCGGTATTGCACCAGGGGCAAACATAAATTACGTGACAGGCCATGCTGTATTTGAGGCAACCCATGGGACAGCCCCCAAATATGCCGGCCTTGACAAGGTCAATCCGGGTTCGGTGCTGCTTTCCGGTGTCCTGATGCTGGAATACCTGGGATGGCAGGAAGCTGCCGACCTCATCTACAGGTCAATGGAAAAGACAATTGCCGACAAAGTTGTTACCTATGACTTTGCCAGGTTGATGGAAGGCGCAACTGAAGTGAAGTGCTCCCAATTTGGAGATGAATTGATAAAGAATCTGTAATTTAATCAGAAATGTCATAAAAACACTAATGTTAATCCCAATATTTAACGATATATAAATAGAAAAAAGTAAAAAACCGACAAGGCAAACCCTTCGTAAGATGGGGACGCAAAGCCACGGGTCCTGTTTCAGATTAAGGACAGCCGGGTTACCGAAGTTTAACAGGTTATAAACAAACCAGTCTTTCTTCGGTTTTTTTCCGAAATGAGGCTGGTCTCCTTATTTTGAAACAACTTTTGTGATAACCGTAAAGGGATTGCGAAGAGACTTTAAAAAAATTGCCGGGAAATTTTAGAAATTGAGGGAGGGTATGTTGTAATGTTTAGGAAAACAATTGTTTTCGGTCTGGTGTTGATGACATCTTTTATGTTCCTCAGCGGGTGTTCTTTTAACCTGTCCAGGTTGGCTTCCATACTTCCTTCCCGGGAAAAACCGGAAGCGGTCTCCAAAAATGTCTATCAGGACGGGTCTGAAGACAAGGATAGTCCAGCCAGATCCCGTGAGGCGCTGCGGCAGGAACTTAATGGTGAAATCAACCTGGTTGTGGACCAGATCATGGCCGGCAAATGGAATGAGGCTATTTCCATCGGAGAGGCATCATATGAGAAGATCCAGAAAGAACAGCAAAAGAACCCGGCTGCAGTTAGCAACTCAGTATATGATGCTTACGGTTTTGATGCCGCCAAGGAAAAACTGTATGAGGTCCTGACGGCTGCTTATGACTTCAAATATCACCTTGAGGGTCTAAATGATACCGAAAAAGAAAAATATGTCAGGACCGCACAGGCTCATTTTGATATCGATACCTCAGACCCCTTCAAAAAACTGGCACTGGCAAAGGCGCTCACTGATACCGGTGACCTTGACCGGGGTCTCAGGCTCCTTAGCGAACTGTACAATTCCCAGTATAAAGACAAGGACATCACAGAGTCTTATGCCTGGGCACTCTATCTCTCGGGACAGAAGGAGCAGGCCTACAATATTTACAGGGCTTTTTATCCCCAGTCAGAGACACTGATTCAGCTCTTTCACAGCGCTCAGGTAATTGAGGAGAAAGACAAAGCCCTGGGGCTGAATCTGTATAACGGTGTTATCGGAGCGGCAAATAATCTCATGGTAAAAGAGCCCAATGTAAATAACATGAGCGCTCAGACATACATAGACCTGGTGCGGACCGAGTCCCGGAACGCCTCGGAAAGGCTTTTGGCAGGAGGATTCAGGCTGAATTCCCAGTATGACATCCAGAAGGTTGATTTGATTGTGAAATCAATAGTGAAGCTTTCAGGTGAATAATCTGTATCTGAATTATTTACCACATATAAAAACCCCCCGGTATATGAATACTAATTACAGAAAAAAATTAGGGGGGAATTTTTCATGGACCATTTAGATTATGACCATGTAAGCCATAGCAGTCCCGATGGTATGCACGATGTTGGCGGTGTCAACGTTTATCCGACGCCTATCACCCTTGGAGAGAATGTTAACATCATATATGACGGTCTCCTGTCAAAATCGGGGGCACAGGATGTTTATTTACATGTTGGCTTTGGGTTTCACGATCACTGGCGTGATGTGAAGGACCTGAAAATGTTCCGGACCGGACGCGGCTGGGAACAAACCCTGCGGGCCGATGATGCTACCAGATTAAACTTCTGTTTCAAGGATGGGGCCGATCACTGGGACAATAACTCGGGTCATAACTGGAGTTTTGAAATTCACGATGGGAAGCAGTATTAGGGCTGTACTTTTTGTAGTATTTAAAGTTTGTGTTAATAGAACTGACTCATAACTAAGTGAGTCAGTTTTCTTTCTTTCGGGCCAAAATGATGTTATCAGGCATCGAAAAACCTGATGCCTTGACCTTTTATTATACTTCCTGGAGCCAACGAATAAAGGATATATTCCCTAGGTAAAATAAGCTGGAGAGGAAATAAGGAGGAGGTCAAAGATGAAGGTACTGATGTTATCCTGGGAATACCCTCCCAAAAATGTGGGAGGTTTGGCCCAGCATGTGTACCACCTGTCCAGGGCGCTGGCCAGGCATGGGGTGGAGGTTCATGTGATTACAATCGGCGCGGATGATGCTGTGCCATATGAAGAGAATGAAGGTGTACGGGTACACCGGATAAATCCTTACAGTATATCAGCCCCGGACTTCAGAACATGGATACTGCACCTTAATTTTTCTATGCTGGAGTATGCGGTAACTCTCCTGAACACCATCAGGGGTGTGGATATTGTCCATGCCCATGACTGGCTGGCAGCATTTGCCGGGAGGGCATTAAAACACTCGTTTCGCGTGCCTCTGGTGTCTACGATTCATGCAACCGAATTCGGGCGCAACAACGGACTGCACAATGACAACCAGAGGTATATCAGTGATGTCGAGTGGTATCTGACTTTTGAGTCATGGAAGGTAATTGTCTGCAGTTCCTACATGTACCGCGAACTGAAGGGTTTCTTTCAGCTCCCTGAAGACAAGCTGAGGATAATTCCCAATGGGGTCACTATCGAGGATTTTAAATCTGATATTGTTCACCGCCATAAGGGTGAGGAGAAATATATTTTCTTTATAGGCAGGCTGGTTCGTGAAAAAGGGGTACAGGTCCTCATAGATGCGGCGCCCAAGATTTTGTCCTATTTTCCCGAGACCAGGTTTGTTGTGGCCGGGACCGGCCCTTACGAAGAACACCTGCGCGCCATGGTGCGGGAAAAACGGCTGGGGCACCGTTTCTATTTTACGGGTTATATTGATGATGCCACCAGGAACCGCTGGTTTGCCCAGAGCAGTGTCGCCGTATTCCCCAGCCTCTATGAACCCTTCGGCATAGTTGCCCTCGAAGGGATGGCAGCCGGAACGCCGGTGGTGGTCTCTGACACCGGAGGTCTCAGTGAAATAATTGAACATGGCCGTGATGGCATGAAGTGTTATGTGGGTTCCGCCAATTCACTGGCAGACAATATCATGGCCGTTTTGGGTGATGAGGCGCTGGCAGACCGCCTGCGCAGGAACGGTTATGAAAAGGCCAGAAACAAATACAGCTGGTTCTCGGTTGCGGGCCAGACTCTGGAAGTATATGAAGAAATTCTACAGCAGTCAAAAAGGGCGGACTGGCATACCGATACCTGGAGGGCATCTGACCCCCTCTCTGCTCTTTATGAAAAAGTGAAAAACCTTGGCAGGGCAAATGCTTCCGGGCAGAGAGCCCACTGAAAGGAGAAGATACCTTGGTACAGTCAATTATCATGGCCGGGGGAGAAGGATCACGCCTCAGACCGCTGACCTGCAACCGGCCCAAACCGATGGTGCCGATGCTCAACAGGCCTGTAATGGAATATGCAGTAGAACTGCTGAAACGGCATGGGATCAACGAAATTGGTGTGACCCTTCAGTATATGCCCCGGGAAATCCAGGATTACTTTGGTGACGGTTCCGGCCTTGGAGTAAGGATGGAATATTTTATCGAAAACACTCCTCTGGGAACGGCAGGCAGTGTTAAAAATGCCCAGGGATTCCTGAGGGATACCTTTGTTGTTGTCAGTGGTGATGCCCTCACTGATTTTGACCTTACAGAAGCGATTAAGTTCCACCGTGAAAAGAGGGCGGTGGCTACACTGGTACTTACACCTGTGGAAATACCCCTTGAATATGGGGTCGTGATCACGGAAAATTCAGGCGCAATCCGGCAATTCCTGGAGAAACCCGGTTGGGGAGAAGTTTTCAGTGATACCGTGAATACCGGAATATATATATTGGAGCCTGAGGTTTTGCAATATATCCCGGAAAATACCAAATTTGATTTCAGTAAAGACCTTTTCCCCTTTTTGCTTAGGGAGAATATGCCCATCTTCGGAGTGAGCCTGAGGGGTTACTGGTGTGATATCGGCAACCTGAAACAGTACCAGGAGGCCCATTTTGCGGCTATGGAAGGAAGGGTGGGCATTGAGGTCAGGGGGGATTCTGCCGGTAAAGGGATATATACCGGGAAAGACTGTGTGATTGACCCTGCTGCCATTATTAAGGCCCCGGTTTTTCTCGGCGATAACTGCCATATCGGTCCGGGAGCGGCAGTCGGTCCCCATGTGGTGTTAGGCAGCGGCTGCAGGGTGGACAATCATGCCTCTCTAAAGCGGGCAGTCATCTGGAATGGCTCGTACATCGGTAAAAAGGCTGAAATAAGGGGCGCTGTGATCTGTGATAAGGTGGTTATCAAGGATGGGGCCGCTGTATTTGAGGGTGCTGTTATCGGTGAAGAGACCATTATCGGGGAAAATGCAAGGGTAAAACCAAACACTAACATCTGGCCTCATAAAATGGTGGAAAAGGGTACCCTGGTTGATGCCCATCTTGTCTGGGGAACAAAGGCCTGCCGGAATCTTTTCGGCAGTGACGGTGTGTCAGGAAGGGTAAATATTAACCTTACCCCGGAATGTGCAGCCAAACTCGGAGCTGTTTACGGGACCGTGGTTGGCTCCGGGCATACAGTGCTGATAAGCAGTGACTATCACCGGAGTACTAAAATGGTCAAGAATGCTATTGTCGCAGGTTTGATGTCAGCAGGGGTAATGGTAACAGATGGCGGGACACTGATAACTCCGGTACACCGTCATGCTCTCCGGGCGATTGCAGCCAAGGGCGGGATCCATGTGAAGTCTTCGGCCGCTGACCCTGAGACCATTAATATCAATTTCTTCACCGGAAATGGGGCTATAATTTCCCGGGATATGGAACGGAAAATCGAGAACTGGTTTGAGAGGGATGATTTCCAGCGCAAGACCAAACACCAGGTTGGTATTGCCACATATATGCCCGGACTCACGGAGTCATATGTGCGCAGTCTGCTGGATATGGTCCGCAGGGATGAAATCAGGAAAAAGCAGTACCGTATAGCTGTCATACTTCCGGGTGACAGCCTGCAGTCCATTGTCCCCGGTGTCTTGGGTGAACTGGGTTGTGAATTGATCAATTTTGGACCGGAGGCTGGCCCAAGCGGGGATGCTGACAGATCAAATGATGCCGGTAGTCCTCACGGGTATACCGGATTTGAGCAGATGACGGCAGTTGCGGAGAAAATCGCGACTCAGCTGGCAGGGACAGGTGCAGATATGGGGGTTGTATTTGACAGCAATGGAGAACATGTCATTCTGATTGACGGGACCGGACGGATCCTGGATGACCACCTCTTTACAGCCCTGATGTCAGCAGTAATCCTCGATTCATCCCGGGAACCTGTGGTAGCGGTCCCGGTTACCGGGAGCCGGGTCGTGGAAACCCTGGCAGAGACCAGAAACGGTACAGTGATCAGGACAAAAACCTCGCCTGTGGTCTTTATGCACGAAACTATGAAGCCTGAGCTTATAACGGCCCAGGGGCCTTTTAACCAGGCTGTGGTGACTTTTGATGCCATTTCAACTGTTGTCCGGATTATAGACTATATGGCTGCCCGGGATACCACCCTTGCGGAAATGGTGACGGCCCTGCCTGAGATCAATATGGTCAGAAAAGAGACGGACTGTCCCTGGACTGCCAAAGGAAGGGTAATGAGAAAACTGATTGAGGAAAGCAGCGGTCAGGAATTGGAACTGCTGGATGGGGTCAAGGTGTACCACGATAACGGGTGGGCCCTGGTTCTTCCTGATGCTGAAGAGCCCCAGTATCACGTTTACTCAGAAGGCTATTCCTATGAATTTGCCAAAAGCCTGGCTGACTTTTATATTGAGAGGATAAATCAGTTAAAAAACAGTTAAAGGGGCTGGTTCACAGCCCCTTTATACTATTTCTTTTCGAGCTCATATACAGTATTGTTGAGGACGTACAAATCAACTGGATCGTTTTGGGAGAAATTATCCAGGGTCAGGACAGCGCTGCCTGAATGGATATATGCTTCCGGACTCAGGTTATAGGTGGACCAGGTGACTGTATTTTCCGTTATATAAAACTTGGTGCCGGCATCATTGCGGGACTGAAATTTTCCGCTGTGCTTCTCAAGTACGGTAAACGTTTTGCCACCATCGATATTCTCTTTGACTTCGATTCGGTCCCCGGCAGAGAGAACGGTTACCAGGCTGAATTCCCGGTCGTCTTTGACAATTTCACTGTCACTGTCAAAAACAAAGGTTTCTGTTGCCCCTGCAAAGGTAGTCAGAGAAACAGACTTCGTATATGCGTTGATTGTAGTCACTTTTCCGAAGGTGACCGGGACAGACTCAACCTTAACCAGCCTGCTGCCCATGTATGTGGCCCTGACCATATCTCCGGCGCTAAAGTCTTCGACATCAGGGGAACTTACTCCCGGGACGGAAAGGGTGACATGGTTTTCCAGATAGAGATATGAGTAATCACCGTCATCATCTTCCACCCTGAGTCTTTCAGAGTCCTCATCAACCCTGGCGACCCGGTAATTGAGGGTGGTCCTGGCATTAATGTCTGCCACCACCTTGCTTTCACTACTTTCAAACCTTAATTCAACATAATTGCCTTTTTCCAGGTCATCGACGTCAGGGCTGCTGACACCCTTGATGTTAACATCAAGGTCATCTGAGAGGACATATGTTTTGGTCCCTGAATTGACGGTATTCACGGTAATCAGGTCACGGTCGGTGTCAATACTGGCAATAGTGCCTTCCACGGTATTTTTGGTTTCCAGGTAAACTATTTCATCATTGAGCAGTTGTACTTCTACTTTAAGGTTTCGCTCTACTGCAGATATATCTGATGTTGTCCGGTTATCAATAAGGAATTCGGCTTTGGAGTAGACCTCATATATCTCCACATCCCCGTCTTCGGTTTCCAGGGTGATAATCCTGTTGGCGGTGTCAACTGCCAGGACGGTACCTTTGACGGTATCCCTGACATTTCTGTTCTGGACGGTTACTTTGGTAACAGTTCCGTTGTGTACGGTCAGGGTTACCTGGTCATTTACCAGTACATTGGAGAGCAGGGGGTAGTCAAGTCCGGAAATAACGATCTCGGCATCTTCAGCAACTTCATATGCTTCCAACAGTCCATTATCATTGGAGATGGTAATAATGCGTTTGTCCTCAGAGAGCAGGAGGACCTCCCCGGATACCGTCATGTCCTGTTTCGCTCTTACCAACTCGATTTCAGTGATAACATTTCCGGTAAAGGTAATTTTCACTTCATCTCCCGGTTCCAGGTCAGTTATGGCCGGGAACCTTTTCTGGGGTATAATAACTGTTAACTGGTCTGAATACTGGTAAGTATCCAGAAGACCCTGTGAATTTTTAATAATAATCAGCTCGGCATCAGGATTAATTGAGAAGATGATGCCGGTATTGGCGGCGCTCTGCCCTGAGTTAAGAAGTAATACAGATATTACTGTACCGGAAGAGTTGCAGTTTAAGGTCACACTGTCACCTGTTTTAATGTCTGCGAGCCCGCTTACCGAACCTGCCTGTGCACTAAAGGTGGCATAATCGGCAAGTGTCTTGGTATGTATTTTCAGGGCCGCATCCTGAATTACGATTACGTTTTCAGTGGGAAGGACCTGAAGTACGGTTCCGGTTATTGTATCAACAACAGCATCTGCTGCCAGGATTTCCACCAGCTTGACAGTATCACCGTCAATGATGACTTTGACCGGGTCATTTTCAGAAATACCGTCCCATCCGGTGTGACTGCCATCTTCATCGAATATCCAGGTGTCTGAGCTGATATCAAAGTTTTCGATAACACCGTTTACTGACAGAGACAGGGTCAATCCTGAAAGTCCGGCAACCCTGGCAGATAAATATGTGTCACTGAGGTCCAGGTACTGCTCGCTTTCGCCCAGCAGTTTGACCATTTCGGCCCTGGTGACATAACGATAAGGCCTAAAGGTGTTATCCGGATACCCGTTCACCAATTTGTATTTGATGGCGGCATTAATGTAACCCCGGGCCCATTCCGGAATTGTTGCCGCATCACCGACAGCCGGCATTTCTCCTGACAGCAGGGCTGCCTCACTGTCCTTGCCGATTGACCTGACAATCAGCTGTGTTACCCAGGCCCTGGTGGCTCCGGCAGCTGAATTAAAATTGTCTTCCGAGGGCACGATCAGCCCTTCCTGTACTGCAAAAAGCATTTCGGCCTTATAGTAGTCAGTGACCCATTGAGGGACATCCACCGGCAGTTCCTGATTTGTGTCTATGGTAGAAATCCGGTCAGCAACTCCCATGTTGCGGATAGTCATTAAAACAGCTTCTACCTGGGTGATGGCTTTGTTAGGCTGGAATGTACCGTCAGTATAGCCGGTAACAACCCCCCGGACATTCATTTTGATTATATTTTTTAATCCCCAGTGGGTGGTATTGATATCTTTAAAGGGAGTGGCCCGCGATATTATACTGGCAAAGGCCGGGACAACCATTACCAGCAGGAACAGCAGGCAGAGTGTGATTGTTAAGAGGCGGGTCTTTTTGCCGGGCAGTCTGGACATTTATCCATCTCTCCTTTTTTAATAATGTGTCAGCCTGGAAACTTATCCTCTGCTGGAAACTTATCCCCTGGCAGACATTACTAATTTCGACAATGAATACCCGAATCCCTTTTTTAAAGTAATAAAGTATCCTTAGAAATTCAGCAAGTTTATGATCTCCACAAAAAAAGATGAGGTGGAATCCTCATCTTCGAAAATTATATTTATAAATTAACTGCAATCCTGCTTTTCACCGGCCGGTATGGCAGGAAATGCCGGTAATTTATATCAGGGAAGATATTATCTTTGTATTCAAGCTCAGATAACCATGATGGATTGATCTTATTCCATTTGATGTCTTCATAAAGGCCGTTGAATCTGTAAATATGTTCCTTTGTCCTTTTATGGGCATAATCTACCATAGTACCTGTTTTCATGATAAATGCCCAATCACTGCTCTGTGCCAGCAGCAGCTCACGGGCTGCCTGTTTCAGGGCCCTGAGCAGGTCGCCTTCAGCATGAGGGAACATAGAGGCCAGTTCTGTCATTCGTTCACTGGCCTTGTGCAGATGGCGGTAAATCCAGTCATTGCTTCCCTCCAGCCACACTTCGTGATAACCTTTATAGCCCCAGCTTGATGCTGAGGGGACAGTCATCTGATTAACAGGATATTCGTCCAGATAGTCACCTGGGGTTACCAGCTTTACGATATCCTGGTCACACGCGATTTTACGTATGAGGTAGTTCAGGAATTGCGGACCCTCAAACCACCAATGCCCAAAGAGCTCGGCATCATATGGTGATACAATCAGGGGCTTACGGTCAAGGACACCTGCCAGGTATTCAATCTGTTTTTCCCTGTTAAACATGAAATTGCCGGCATGAAGAGCCGCCTTCCGGTTTGCCCGGTGAGGATTATACGGTTCCTTATAATTTGATTTTCCGGTAATCCGGTAGTACTTGATTCCGGTATTAATCCTTTGCCCGTTTGGATGAATGTATGGTTTCACATAGTCGAAACCAAGATCCCAGCCTATATCACGGTAATATTCCCGGTAGTCAAAGTCCCCGGGATAACCTTCGTCGACGCTCCAGACCTGTTTTGATGTCTCTGTGTCCCGGCCAAAAGCGGCAACTCCGGACGGGCAGTAGACAGGGGCATAGATGCCGTATTTCGGTTGTGTATCGGCATGCATGATGCCATGGGTGTCCACAAAAAAGTACTTAATCCCGAATTCATCAAGGATGTGGTCATCACCCGGATTGTAGCCGCATTCCGGAAGCCAGATGCCAGTTGGTTTTCTGCCCATTAGCCTGGTGTACAGGTCGACAGCGACTCCGACCTGGGCCCGGACACTTTCTTTTTTCACTCCTATAAGGGGAAAATATCCATGGGTGGCCCCACAGGTAATTACCTCTAAAACCCCGATATCCTGAAACTTCCTAAAGGCATTTAAAAGGTTCCTGTGATAACGGTCATGAAAAGTCCGGCTGGCTTCGATAAACATATTCCGGTACATTTTTGCAGTCTCATGAAAATGGGGTTCCCACCTGGTCCGTTCGACCTCTTTTTCAGCAAGTTCAATTAGTTTCGTAATGTGCCTGGAATACCTCTGCTGCAGCAGCTCATCGGTGAACATGGACATCAGCGGAGGTGTAATTGACATTGTCAGCCGAAACTTAATCCCGTCATTTACCAGTGACTCAAAGACATTGATCAGGGGGATATAGCACTCTGTAACAGCTTCAAAGAACCACCGTTCTTCCAAAAAAAACTCATGTTCGGGATGCCGAACATAGGGCAGGTGGGTATGCAGTACCAGTGCCAGGTATCCTTTAGGCATCGAATCAATCCTTTCTTTATTCTTGGACAAAGTTCCTGAATATTTCGTATGAACTCATGCCTTCTTTTCCAATCCTGGAATACAACTTGCGCCGGTCTGTGGACACCAGCATCCATTCCGGGTCTGTCCTGTCTGACAGTGTATTCCGCGGAGTTGCCGTAAAGTTTGACCTGGCGATGGTGACAAATGTACCGTCATTAAGAATTTTACCCAGGTCAACACAGAATGTCCGGTTTGGAGCTCCTACATGGAGATACCAGTTACCGGCGGCATCATTGACCACAATGTCAAAATAGCTGTTGGCATTGACACCGTTAAAATAATCAATGCCTGTCACATCATAAACCCGCAAAACCGGCAGGGCTTCATTCCACCGGGGCCCGTGGGTGAACCTGAGGGTGTTTTGCAGTTGCTCACTGATATCCCAGTAAGCATAGATTGTTTCAGGGTCCCTTGCCAGTATTGTTATTTTGTTGTCATCATATCCCCAGGGCAGCTCAGGGACAAAATCATGTTCGGGATTTGGTTCCGATTCAGCCAAAAAATCCAGACGGGGAAACAGTTCTTCTGCTGTTTCTGGTTCCGGTGCACTTTCCCGGACCGGTAAAGGCTCAGGAAGTGTTTTATAGGCCATGGGTTTCTTTTTGGACATTAAATAGATACCTCCGCCAAATATAAGTACACTGAAAAACAGTATTAACATAAATGCATCGAAATTATACATTGATCCCTCCTCCTTTTCCCCGTCAGGAAGTCAGTAGTTAACCCGGTGATTTTTATATTTTACCGGGTATTGTGGAATAATGTCTAATGACTTTTTTATTATCTCACAGAAATGAAAATTTATTTAAGGCATAACCTTTATCGCCTCATGAATATACAGGAAAAACTGTTTTGATTGTTGCAGGAAAATAACCAAGTGAATGGAGCTGCCTAAGATGCCGAGAGATATTGCCATAGGCAATGGTTCTATGCTAATCAACTTTGACCGCGGGCTGAGCATGAGAGACCTTTACTATCCTGTGGTCGGCCTCGATAACCATATCCTGGGGCACCGCAACAGGATTGGCGTATGGGTCGACGGAAGTTTTTCATGGCTCGATGATGCTCAGTGGTCCAGGAGTGCGGGGTACCGGAAAAACAGCCTGATAACACATATAGAGGCTGTTAACAACCAACTGGGAATTTCCCTTGAAATCACCGATGCCGTACACTACAGGAAGGACATATACCTGAAGAAGGTGGGTATAACTGACCTCACCGGCGCAGACCGTGAAGTCCGCCTCTTTTTTACCCATGACCTTTCCATAAACCAGACTGACATCGGTGATACAGCTATTTACGACCCTACCCGAAACTGCATTTGTCACTACAAGCGGGACAGATACTTCCTTATTAATGGCAGGGTCGGGGAGACTGACGGCAGACCCGGCGGTCAGGGGATTTACCAGTATGCCATGGGCATAAAGAGGTTTAAGGGGGCCGAAGGGACCTGGAGAGATGCTGAGGACGGATTTCTGGAACAGAGCCCTGTTGCCCACGGGTCTGTAGACAGTGTGGTTAGTTTCAGTTGTCAGCCCTCAGATGGAAGGCCGGTTTCAGTATATTACTGGATAGCAGCCGGGACTGACATCAGGGAAGTCAGGCAGGGCAATGAATATGTTCTGGAAAACGGGGCTGAAAAGATATTCGGAGATATCGAAGCATTCTGGTCTGCCTGGGTATCCAAAAAGGGCCGGGATTTTGCCGACCTTACCGATGATGTCAAGGATATGTTTCACCGCAGCCTGCTCCTTATCAGAACTCAGACCGATAACGGCGGAGCTATTCTGGCGGCTAACGACTCCGATGTTTTGCTGTACCACAGGGACCATTACAGCTACATGTGGACCCGGGATGGCGCCCTGGTTGCATATGCCCTGGATATGGCCGGTTATCCCGAAATCACTGAAAAATTCTATCGTTTATGTGCCGATATTATCACTGAAGGCGGGTATTTCCTGCATAAGTATAACGCAGACGGTACCCTTGGCTCCAGCTGGCATCCCTGGTTCCGGGACGGTGAGGTCCTGATTCCGGTGCAGGAAGATGAAACAGCCCTGGTCCTGTTTGCTCTGGGCCATTATTACAGCCGGTACCGCAACCTTGAATTCATAGAGTCCCTGTATCCCCGGCTGATAACGCGGGCTGCTGATTTTCTGGTCTCTTACCGTGATCCGGTGACCAAACTGCCTTTACCCAGTTTTGACCTCTGGGAGGAACGCAGGGGAATATTTTCTTTTACAAGCGCTGCTGTCTGGGCAGGTTTAAAGGCTGCCGCTCACTTTGCCGAAATCCTGAATGACCGCGGGGCTGCTAACAGGTACGACCAGGCTGCTTCCGAAGTCCGCAGCGCTATGGAGAAATATCTCTATTGTCCCGAACTGGGACGTTTCCTCAGGGGAGTTTACCCCCGGAGAGACGGGACACTTGAGAGGGATACCACTCTTGACAGCAGTTTGTATGGGATTTTTGAATTCGGTGCATTTTCACCTGAAGACAGCCGGGTCGTGAACACCATGAATGCAGTGATGGAGCAGTTATGGGTCAAGACTGAGGTCGGGGGGATTGCCAGGTATGTTGATGACTACTATTTTAAGAAAAGTGATGATATTCAAAATGTCCCGGGAAACCCGTGGGTGATATGCACTCTCTGGATAGCCGAGTGGTTTGCCGATGCCGCCACAGGCCCTGAGGACCTTGCCAGGAGCCGGGACATTATAAACCGTGTGGTCCGGTATGCCCTGGAAAGCGGAGTTTTTCCGGAACAGGTCCACCCGTATACGGGAGAGGACCTCTCGGTATCGCCACTGACATGGTCCCATGCCACCTTTGTACTGGCTGTGGAAAAGTACCTGCACAAATACAGGCAGTTAAAACCCCTGAATTAATCTGTCCTGCAAGATGCCTTAGCGATGAAAGCATCTTGCCATGTCAGACAAAATCTGTTATTCTTGGCAGGAGAACCTGATAAATCCTGGCAGGAGAACCTGATAAATCCTGGCAGGAGAAGCTGATAAATAAATTAAGTACGGGGAAATTAAATGGAATCAAGAAGACTTGTTTTGCCACCACCCGACCCCAAGTGGTCGTGGTGGGACTTAGTCCTGGTCCTGGTAATGCTGCTGGCCCTGATACCGGCGGCAGGATTCCTGAAAAATTATATTATGCAGGCTATATCATTCCTTAAAGTGACAGGAAACACTCCCCAGAGCCTGGCCCTGTTTCTGGGTACTTTTATTCAGGCGGCTGTTATCATGCTGGCAGTGAGCCTGATAACACGGCACAGGCAGGGTACCCTGAAAGACCTGGGGCTGATAGGTGATAACCTGAAGCACAATTTATTTCTGGGTGTGGGCGGAGGGGCACTCCTGGCCGTAGTGCTCTGGATTATGGGAATCATCGTTATCTGGATTTTCGGTCCCCCGCCTCCTCAGGATATAGAGGTATTGTTGACGGGTTTAAAGACAGGCAGGGATTTGCTGCTTCCTTTTCTTGCCGTCGGTGTGCTGGCTCCTTTGAGTGAAGAGATGTATTTCCGGGGCATGGTGTTCCCGGTGGTCAGGGCCCGTTTTGGCCCGGCAGCCGGAATGCTTTTGTCGGGTTTGTTTTTCGGAGTCCTCCATATGGATATCTACCGGGTACTCCCCATTTCGGCAATGGGTTTTGTGCTGGCATATTTTTATGAAAGGACGGGCTCACTGGTTACACCGATTATCGCCCATAGTGTATGGAATTCAGTCATGCTCCTTATTATGTATGTTGGCAGTAATCAGTTTTGATTTAATTGAGAGGTGACAGTTTTGCCGGCAGACGGAACAGTGGAAAATACACCTGTCAATAAGCGGGCGGTCTGGGGATTAAAAGAAATAATTTATATATTTGCCTTACGTGCTGTTTTTGGCTATATGGCAGCACGGCTGATTGGGCCATATGCAGGAGAAGTTGCCGGAGCAGTAGTCACCCTGGCGGACAGGATACTGACAATTATCGTTATTTACCTGATTGTCCGCAGGCTGACCGGTGGCTGGCAGCAGGCATTAGGGCTGAAAACGGGCCGGGTGGCCCGCCATATAATAACAGGACTGGCCGCAGGTGTCGGCCTGCTGGTTGCGCTCGGTATCGGGGAACAGGCGCTATACCGTTTCCTGGCTGTGGAATTGCAGACACACCCGCTGATCGGTTCCGCTTTCGGGGCCGGGAGCTTCGCGCAGTTCCTGTGGCCGCTTTTGGCGGGGGGGATATTTACCCCGGTTTCCGAGGAAATGCTTTACCGGGGGATGATTTATCCCGCTGCTGCCCGGCGTACAGGAATAACCGCCGGAGTGATTATTTCAGTGATAGTGTTCACAGTGTTTCATTTCAATTTATACTGGCTGGGGGAAATATTTTTTGCCGGCCTGGTTTTTACTCTTTTATATATTAAGACCGGTTCAATAATTCCTGGCATTATTGCACATGCTGCGGTCAATTCCTGGCGGCTGGTGATGGCCTTTCTGGCGTAAACATTTGACGGGGAGAGAACGATTATGAAGTTTGCGCGGTTTTATGCTGCGGGTGCTATAGGTATAGGCATTATGCAGGTGATTGACGGTGTCCTCCTGATATTGGGCAAAGGTAATCCGGTGATGTTTAATTATATTGTGGCTATGTTTGAGCTTCTCTGGATTCCTGTTTGTGTGATAATGGTTTTTATTTTTAAGAAAAACAGAATAAGTATGCTGTCTCCGTATACATATGTCCTGTACCATTTTATTGGCTGGACGATTGCAATATTGACAGTCAATCCGGATGAAACTGTTGCCGCCATACCGGTATGGTTTGCCGCTATTGGCTCCTCCTTTGGAATTTACTATGTAATCATAAATGACAGGCTGTTCAGGAAGCTTCCCCGGTAAAAAGAAAATGCCGCTTTATGCTGGAATGAATGCATTTAGCGGCATTTTGTATAAACGAAAACCACCTGCTAATGCAGGTGGTCAAGATTTCTCTTACATTAACCACAAATTTCAATCAATATATATGTCATCGGTGCACTTATATGCGTTTTCCGGCCGGAACGGTTCATTACAGGCGTACCTGGCAGCGTTCAAAACCGCAGTCCCCGCCAGGCTGCGGAAAAACGGAATACCGGCGTTTTCTTCGATTACCTGAAACCGGTCCTTGTGAATTTGGTAAGTTACCATATAGTTTACGGAAATCTCCGGCTCCTCAGCCATAGTATAAATGCTCCCCTGTTTTTTTAGTTTAAACAGATATTCCAGGGGGTGTTTCTCACCCCTGGGAAAGATAAATAACCGTGCCTCATATTCATCATGTTTCAGATGTGGACAGGGTATGTAGCCTAATGGTATATTTACATTCTTGGCTGCCGGAATGGGCTTGCCGGTAATTGATTCATTTCCGAAGCTTATTCGCAGTTCACCATAGGCCACGAAAACGGGGCTGTCCTCCCTGGCAATAAAAAGGTAATAAAAATAGTCATCAAAGGACAACTCTTCTTTTAGTACTACTTTTACCTTATCATTGTTATATGGTTTGATCAGGAGTCTCAGCCGAGCCTGCCTCAGAATCGATTTTACAGACACATTTACATAGCTGGAAAGGAATGAAACACTCCTCAGCATTACAGGAGGCGGGATCAGGGGACTCATAAGGTAATTCCCGAAAGGGTAAATAGTATTTTTCAGCAGGTAGCGGTAAAACACCAAAATACCTAGTCCCATTATTATAGGCAGCAAATAGAATACAAGTGATATGCTGAATACCCACCGGAAACCCAGGGTCAAAATACTCACCCAGGATAAAATGACAACACCTATGGTCAGATTAATATATTGGATAATCAGGCGCCCGGGGGTATCAGGAAACAGATAATGCATCTGGTATTTTTCAATAAGTTTATACATCTTTCCGGTAATATTGGTATCACTCTGGTACGAGAGGTCGAGGAACTCCTCCAGGATATCCTGGAGGCGTTCCACCCTTCTCTGTACAGTCAGGGAAACAAAGATTCCCACAGACCCCAGCAGGGTTGTCAGGGCTGCATTTATAGAAGTAAGGACACGTAAGTATGACTGTGTATCAAACAATAACAACACCCCGGTTAAGTTTCAAGGTTAAAGCGGGCATTTTTGGCTACTGATGCAAGTTGTTTTTCCCCATTTTCCAGGGCCTTGTTTTCCAGGGTCCGCAGCGTTGACTGGGTATTGCCGGTAGGAAGCCCCTGAAGTGCTGCGATGCGCCCCATCCCCGCAGTGGCATCAATAATCTCCCGGCATGCTTCATAGAAACCGTCCTGCGCCAGGAAGGAACCGACAGTGCGCAGGCAGTCACAAATATAGTTCCAGACCTCCTCCGGGAAGGGGAAATCAGGCATAAGGCACCTGCTGAATATCATGCGGAGGCGGTACATATAAAGCTCTGCCATGGTTTCTTCATTCTCCCTGTTGATTTGGCTCAGGAGATGTTTAAGCATTTCATTTATCCCTATTTTTATTTTGTCCAGGTGGCATCTGGCAATTTCTTCCATCATAATTTCCTGGAAACCGCTCAGCCCTTCGGAAGGCGTCACCGGTGACAGAAGTTCCTCCTGAGCAGGGACAGTCTCTGATTTGGCCAGGTCTATATAGCCATTGTCATTGGCGTTTTCCGAACGCTTCAGTTCCAGCCTGATTCCGGCCAGAAACCTGTCTGTTTTCTTCATTAAATGCACCGTAATTTAAAAATTTTCTGCAGTTTTTATTATGTCAAAGGTTTGGTAATGGTATACTGCAGGAATTATTTTGGTGTTAAGCGAAAAATATAGTCATAACATTAAAAGATTCTTACACCAGGCAGAGGGGGAAGCAGATGAGCCGGGAGAAAGTCATGAGTCCAGGGGATGAAGTCAAACTGATTATAAATTCGGTTAACCACCAGGGAGAAGGTGTCGGAAAGTACCAGGGTATGGCCGTTTTTGTACCCTTTACCGTCCCGGGCGAGGAGGTACTTACTAAGATAAGGAGTGTTAAGAAAAACTTTGCCCAGGGTGAACTGGTCCGGATCCTTTCTTCCAGTGAGAGGAGAATTGAGCCCAGGTGTCCCGTTTTTGAGACCTGTGGCGGGTCAAAATTTCAGCACATGGATTATGACCTGCAGCTGGAACTTAAGAAACAGCTTGTAGAGGATTCCCTGAAACGTATTGGGAGGATTACCGGTGTTGCCGTCAGGCCGGTAATCGGTATGGAAATCCCCTGGGGTTACCGCAATAAGGCACAGTTTCAGGTTGACATGATTGACGGCAGGATAAAGCTGGGCTTCTTTGAAGAAGGCTCCCATGTCCTGGTCCCGACAACAGATTGCCATTTGCTGGATGCACAGGTAAGCGGTATTGCTTCAGTTGTCGAATCACTGATGAATAAATTCGGGTTGTCTGTTTATGACCGGGAAAAGGGTCAGGGACTGCTGCGCCATGTAGTTATCAGGAAGGGATGGTTTACCTCAAAGGTAATGGTGGTCCTGATTACTTCAGGTGAAAAGTTTCCTGAGGCCTTTATAATCGCCAGGGAACTACGGGCCAAAGTCCCTGTGGTAGCCTCAGTTATCCGCAATATTAACCCGAAACCTACCCGGCAGGTGTTTGGCAGGGAATCACAGCTCCTGGCAGGGCAGTCCACAATAACTGACCATATCGGGAAATATGTTTTTGCCATTTCACCGGAATCATTCTTTCAGGTTAATCCCCAACAGACTGAAATTTTATATAAAAAGGCCCTTGAATATGCAGCTTTGACGGGAGAGGAAACGGTGCTGGATGTATTCTGTGGGATTGGGACAATTTCACTTTTCCTGGCCGAAAAAGCCCGCCGGGTAATTGGTTATGAGGAGTCACCACAGGCAGTGCGTGATGCCGGGGCCAATGCCAAGATTAACAAAGTGACCAATGTGGAATTTGTTTCCGGGAAAGCAGAGGACCGCCTGCCCAGGCTGGCTGAGCGCGGTTACAGGCCCGATGTGGTTGTGGTCGACCCACCCAGGCAGGGTATTGATAAGAAGGCCCTGCAGGCAATATCCGACATGCAGCCACAGCGGATGGTGTATATTTCATGCGATCCCGGCACTATGGCCAGGGACCTGCAGTTTTTGTCTCACAGGGGGTATCGGGCGATAGAAGTGCAGCCTGTGGATATGTTCCCCCAAACGAGCCATGTGGAGTGTGTTGTCTTGATGTCAAATGTAAAAAACGGATGAGTGCTGAAAAATGGCTTGATTACAGGGTTTTCCGGTATCCACCCACCTGCTACGATTATGTCGGCAGGCGGTTAGAATGCCGGGTAACCATGTTTTTTTGTTTGCGAAGTATTCCGAGGAAACATACCTACTGTCTTTCGGGGCGGTTTTGGTGGTTAAGGTTGGGTTGACTAAAATGATGTGTTTTGAAAAAAGGAGGGTCGTGCAGGGGAACATATCTACAGTACTTTTTCTAAACTAGACAATTAATGTTTCCTTTTTGTTATCTAATAATTCCCTTAACTCTATTTTACTATCACGGGATACCAGGATGTAAAGAATATCATCAGCCTCAATTTTCGTTCTGCCAGATGGTGTTATTAATTCACTAGAGCGAACTATAGCAGTGACTAATACATCCTTTGGGAATGCAATTTGGGCCAATGTCTTACCTGCTATATTCATGTCCCCGTTTACTTCACATTCAATAATTTCGGCATTTGCTTTTCCTATTGAAATAAGTTCCAAAGAATGAGGTGGTTGCACCCTTTTTGTCCCAAGTAAGTTAAGTTTAGTGGCAAAAAGCATAATAGTAGAACCTTGAACCAATGCAGATGTTAATACAACGAAAAAAATTACATTAAAAAATAATTGATTATTTTCTAAGCCAGCAGTCATTGGAAAAGTTGCTAAGACAATAGGAACAGCGCCTCTTAAACCTGCCCAGGATAAAAAGATTTTTTCTTTAAAATCATATCCCATTTTAATAGAGGATATAAAAACAGCAGCAGGACGGGCAATTAAAATCAATACCGCTGAAAGCAATAACCCTTTTAAGACAACGTCTAATGTAAATAGTTGAGTAGGAAATACCAAAAGACCAAGTATCATAAACATCATAATCTGCATCATCCAAGCAAATCCTTCATTAAACCTAAAAATAGTGTGCTGGTAGGTTAATTCTGAATTGCCAATAACCAGTGCTGCAATATAAACTGCTAATAAACCACTTGCCCCTACTAAAGCAGTTATACTGTAAATTAAAAAGGCAAAGGCAACTGAAAAAACTGGGTATAAACCACTAGAGTCCAAGTTAATTCGATTTATTGCATTAAGAGCTAGTTTACCTAAAGATAATCCCGTAATTATCCCAACACCCATTTGCCAAAAGAACTTGCCGGTCAATAAAAAGTAGTTAGGATTTTCTAAAATAATTAGCTGAATAAAAGTTAATGTAAGAAACACCGCCATGGGGTCATTGGTTCCTGATTCTGCTTCCAGTGTTGCACCAAGCCGCTCTCTGATATTTTGACCTTTTAAAACTGCAAAAACCGCAGCTGCATCAGTAGAACCGACAATTGCTCCGAATAAAAACCCTTCTAACCAGGTTACTCCTAATATTAGCTTGGCAAAAATTGCAACTACTACTGAAGTAATTAAAACTCCTACTGTTGCAAGAGTTATTGACTGGCTTGCTACAGGTTTTATTCTGGACAACTTTGTATTCAATCCGCCTTCAAAAATTATGATTACTAAAGCCAGTGTACCAATGATTTGAGCTTGATTTGCGTTGTCAAAATAAATTAGACCTAGACCATCGCTACCCGTAATCATTCCAATAAGAATAAAAAGGATTAATGCAGGTACTCCCAAGTGAGTAGAAAATTTTGTTGCCAGTACACCAACTATTAAGAAAAGCGCAACTAGCAAAATAAAATAGTCCGCGGTAAATATCTCCAATCCCAACGGTTAATCACCCCTTGCGCTAGTAATTATTCTACGGTTAATTACTATACGTCCACATGTAAAAACAAAAGCCACATAGTTGTTATGACGTTTTAATCATAACAATTGTGGCTTAATGCTTACGAGGTTAGCTGTCGGGTTAGGGGTAGCTGCCCCTGTTCTAATCAAATTAGAAATTCACCCCGGAAAGTGGTTCCCCCGCTTCATAAATGAATTCAGCACTGCTTTAATTATATTCTTAAGATATTATACCATAGGAAGTAGAAGGTTTCAAAAAACATTATATAAGAGATGGAACTAAGGAGATTTATTTTTGTTACCGCTGTCAACATATATTGGTATCTTTAAGGTGTCTCCCGCTCGGATATAATGAGGGTCGGTAATGTTGTTAAGCTCTAAAACCTGCTTGGCATACCACTCATAATTCATTCTGAAATGCTCATTCATAAAGTATGGATTGATAATACCGACCAAGGTATCTCCCGGTTGTATTGTTATTTCACGTATCTCGCTTAACTCCCACACATCGACAGGTCGCCCTGAAATGTTAATACCGTCAGGTACGCCTACCTCTTTAGGGTCAAAGTATTGTTCGGGTGGTATTAATTTATACCCGTTGTCAACTACATACCAAATTCCGGTAGTCTCGTTAATATACCGTCCTGACTGTTCATCATAAATGTATTCTTCAAGCTCTTGGGTTTTATCCTCAGACACAATTTTTCCAGCGGCGTCAACTACAGCTTTATTACCATCCGGTAATATTTTCTCTCGTGTTTCTACTTCACCACAGCCTGCAAGTATAATCATTAATAATCCTGATATGAAAAATAGAGCTATCTTTCTCATGGTCAATCTTCACCTCTTTTAACCTCAACCGTTTTTCGCAATGCGTCCCACATTTCATCTGTCAGCAAACCTAGCCTCCAGAGCGCAATGCCGTTAAGTTGGTATCGCTTGGCAATCCCTACCTTTGTAAGGATACTCTCCGGATTTTCACTTGGTATAGAAATACCTAATATTAGTTTTTCTTTAGGTACAACTTTGAGGGATTGCTCAACGGCTTGAATGACAAGTGAATCAG
>JAENZJ010000020.1:45826-71643 GCA_016841325.1 Thermincola carboxydiphila | reverse complement strand
GCAGACTCCTGCAGAGGAACAGGCCCCTGCAGAAGAGCAGACTCCTGTGGAAGAACAGGCCCCTGCAGAAGAGCAGACTCCTGCAGAGGAACAGGCCCCTGCAGAAGAGCAGACTCCTGCAGAGGAGCAGACTCCTGTAGATGAGCAGCAGGAAGAATGTGAGATTCAGCTGGATAATGTCAATCGAGAGGCAGAGCGCCAGGTGTCTAATGGTTCACCGGGGTACCGGACAGAATCAGATGCCGGATATGTAGTCCAACCGGGAGATACACTGGATAAAATCAGCAAAAAGACAGGTGTTCCGGTTGAGCGGCTGAAAGAAGTAAATGGTCTTGAAGTACCCAATGATGCTGTAGCAGTTCCGGCAGATACCGGTGATGATGCAGATACCGGTTTAAACGATCCGGAACCCAGGGAAGCAGCATTACCTTCGTTAAAGTATACTGTCAGAAAAGGGGAATCCTTATGGCTGATTGGCAGAAGTCACGGTGTGCCTTACCAGGACATAATGAAAGCCAATCAGTTAACAGACCACTTAATTTATCCAGGCCAGGAACTGATTATTCCGGGAGTGGATTCCTCTAAAGGAGTTTTTAAGTACCGCATAAAAAAAGGGGACACGCTTTACTTTATAGGACTTGCCCTTGGGGTGAGATACCAGGATATAATGTCCCTGAACGGAATCGAAGACATCTGGATTTATCCTGACCAGGGTCTTAAGATACCTGATGTGAACAGTGGTACACTTTACAGGGTCAGGGAAGGGGATACGCTGGCCGGGGTTGCCGGAAAATTTGAAGTAAGTGCCGACGATATTACCGGACATCAGATTTCAGGTGATGCCCTTTATGAGGGCCAACTGCTGGTCATTCCCAAGTCTCCAGGTGTAAGCAGGAATTCCCGTACGGTAATGTCTGCCATTGATGCCGCAGCCAGTGACCTTGAACTGATGGCCAGGGCTATATATGGAGAGGCCAGGGGAGAGACCTATGAGGGCATGGTAGCCGTTGGTGCAGTTATCATGAACCGGTTGGAGCACCGGGACTTCCCGGACGGTATCAGGAGCATAATCTTCCAGCCGGGAGCATTTACTGCCGTTGAAGACGGACAGATCAATCTTAAACCCGATGCCCTGGCATATAAAGCAGCCAGAGAAGCAATGGACGGAGATGACCCGTCAATGGGAGCACTGTATTACTGGAATCCTGACAAGGCTACAAGTAAATGGATCTGGTCACGGCCTATCATTAAACAGATCGGCAACCATGTCTTTGCGAAGTAAAATTGGTAAGGGCTGTCTTTTAATAGACAGTCCTTAACTTTCTTTAGCAGATAGAGGAATAATATTAATCGTAAAGAATAAGGTAATCTAGTACTTAAGCGGGAGGGCTTACTTTTGGGAGAAGGATTTATTCGAAAGGATTATGGAAATATAGTAATGTTGGAGATCCCGTCTTTTACCAGGACAGGTCTGGTAAGCCATGGATTTAGCACCCGTTTTGGCGGAGCAGGCAAAAAGCCCTTTGATACCCTGAACCTGGCCCATCATGTGGGAGATGACACGGAGACGGTTATCCATAACAGGCGGTTAATATGCCAGGCCTTAAGTGCAGATATGAGTCAGATGGTTACCGCACAGCAGGTTCACGGGGTTAATGTCCGGGTGGCGGGTCCGGAGCATGCCGGGTCAGGGGCATGCTGCTATGACACCGCACTGCCGGATACAGACGGTTTGATTACCAATGTTCCCGGACTGCTTCTGGCCACTTTTTATGCTGATTGTGTACCACTATTTCTGCTTGACCCGGTGAAACGGGTTATTGCTTCTGTGCATGCCGGATGGAAAGGGACAGTATCCGGGATTGGCGCAGCAGCGGTGCAGAAAATGTCCCGGGTTTTTGGCAGCAGACCGGAGAATTGCCTGGTCGGGATCGGACCATCAATAGGTATGTGCTGTTATGAAGTCGATGAGAATGTTACCGGCCGGTTCAGGCAGCAATATGCCTGGTGGGAGGAGGTGGTGACACCCTGTCCAAACGGGAAATTCAAACTGGACCTTCCCCGGGCTAACAGGAATATACTGGCTGAGGCAGGGATTAGCCCGGATAATGTTGAAATATCTCAGATATGCACCTCCTGTAATCAGGACATGTTGTTTTCATACAGGGGAAGTCAGGGAGTGACCGGGAGAATGGGGGCCTTTATAATGCTCAGGGCGAAACCGGCACCCTAAAAGGGAGAATGATTTATATGAGTAAACCCACAATTCTTATAGTTGACGATGAGGTCCATATTGTGGAACTTGTCAGGTTTAATCTTGAGAAAGAGGGATATAATGTCATCAGCGCCCGGGATGGATTGAAGGCATATCAAATGGCCACCCGGCATAAACCGGATTTGATTGTCCTGGATGTAATGCTCCCGGAAATGGACGGTTTCGAGGTTTGCAGGCTGATCCAAAAGGATGCTGAGCTGTCGGAAATCCCGATTATTATGCTTACAGCCAGGAGTGAAGAGATTGATAAGGTCCTGGGTCTCGAGATCGGGGCAGATGATTATATTACCAAACCCTTTAGTCCACGGGAATTGATTGCACGGGTAAAGGCCCGCCTAAGGCGCATGACTGCTAAACAGCAGAAGCACCAAATCGCGGGGGACGTAATTCGTATTGAGGGCCTGGTTATTGACCCTGACCGTTTTGAAGTAACAATTGATGGGACAAGACTTGACTTAACCCCGAAGGAATTTGAGCTATTGCGGATTTTGGCCAAAAACAGGGGCAGAGTGTTATCACGTGAGTTTTTGCTGGAAAATATCTGGGGATATGAATATATTGGCGATTCCCGGACTGTTGATGTCCACATCAGGCACCTCAGGCAAAAGCTTGAGTCTGACCCGGCAAACCCCGGGCTCATTGAAACAGTCCGTGGGGTGGGATATAAGTTTAAGGAGAAAAGCTGAAAATGTTTAAGAGCATCAAATGGCGGCTGACTGCAATATTTTTCGGTGTTACGGCACTATTCCTTTTTCTGCTTGGATTCTATCTCATGACTACGATGGAACAGTATCTGTATGACAGAACTCATGAAAAGCTGGTATCATATGCCAAACTCATGGCTGATAACATTAAGGAGGATTTTTCACGCGGAGCCGGGAGGGAGTATTTTGACAGCTATGCCCATGAAGCACAAAAGGACATCAGTGCCAGGGTTACTGTTATTGATGCCAACGGACGGGTGATGGGGGACTCAATAGTTGACAAAGACACTATGGTCAATCATGCCAACCGTCCTGAGATTCAGGAGGCCTTGAGAAACGAAATCGGCAAAGACATAAGGTACAGTTCAAGTACCGGAAAGAGAATGATTTATTTTGCCGTTCCGGTAAAAAAAGACTCCCAAATATTCGGTGTGGTCCGGGTTGCTGTTCCCTGGAGCGAGATTGAGGCAGGACAAAACCATATCAGGTGGAGTATTGGTACAGCTGTTTTAGTTGCCCTGATTTTAACTGTACTTGTCGTTTCATCATTTACCTCAACCCTGGTTGTCCCGCTTCAGGAAATGACCAGAGTGGCCAAGGAAATGGCTGAGGGCAGGCTTGATTCAAACGTAAATGTAAAAGCAAAAGATGAAATTGGAACCCTTGGCAGCGGGCTTAACTACATGGCACAGCGTCTCAGGGATACTATCAGCCAGATTACAGAAGAAAGAAATAAGGTAAGTGCTATTCTTACCAGCATGAATGACGGGGTCATCGCCATTGACAGGAATGGTAATATCCTGCTGATTAACCCTGCCATTGAACGGATGTTTCATATCAAATATGAGACCAGCCTTGGTAAAAGTGTTATCGAGGTAGTACGTAACTTTGACCTGGAAAGGCTGCTGCACCGGGCGCTGGTCAGCAAAGAGCCGATTACCCGGGAGCTCCAGGTATTTACACCCGACCCTAAAACATTTCGGGTGAGTACAGCCCCCCTTACCAATGAAACCGGTGTTGTTGGAGTGGTGGCTGTAATGAGGGATATAACAGCCTTCCGTGAAGTAGAAAGAATGAAAGCTGATTTTGTTGCCAATGTTTCTCATGAACTGCGTACTCCCCTGACCTCCATAAAAGGGTTTGTGGAGACTCTGCTGGACGGGGCGCTGCAGGAGCCGGAAACTGCCAGGCATTTCCTTGAAATCATTAATGATGAGGCAGACAGGCTAAACAGGCTAATCGGAGATTTACTGAGCCTGTCGAGAATCGAGGCCAAACAGGGTGAGATCCACAAAACCCCTGTTGACCTCGAAAAACTTATATATAACGTAGTATCTGTACTTTCGCCACAGGCTAATGAAAAAAACCTTGCCCTCAATGTCCACATAAAGAAACCACTGCCCACAATAAAGGTTGACAGTGACATGATCGGACAGCTTATGATAAACCTTGTGGATAATGCCATTAAATATACTCCCGAGGGAGGCACTGTTGACATTATGGCAGTAAGCGAGAGGGACGGGGTTAAGGTAGCTGTGAAAGACACCGGTATTGGAATCTCGCGGGAGAGCATCCCGCGACTGTTTGAACGTTTTTACCGTGTAGACAAGGCCAGGTCGCGCGAAATGGGTGGCACAGGACTTGGCCTGGCAATTGTGAAACACATTCTGGAGGTCCATGGTGGGACCATTGATGTGGAGAGCAGGGTGGGAGCGGGCAGTACTTTTACATTTTTCCTGCCGGGTGGCAGCAGGTAGCATAGTCATAGATTACAAGGGGCACTCATGGCATAGGTCACAAATCACAAGGGGCACTCGTTCGTAATTTCGCTTATGAATCAGGGAGTGTCAGATGTGTTCCGGAACGACGAGTCTGACGTCCGTTTGTCGGCTCCCGCTATACCCGACATGCGGGAGCCGGTAACAAACTGAGTTGTAGCCGTCGTGGAGGAATTCATCTGACACTCCCCTTGCTTCGCAGGCGAAAACGAACGGGTTCCCCCTTTACTTTCAGGTTTTAAACTTGCTTATGGAGAGTTCCAGGGCCTGAGCGAGTCTTTCCAGGTTCCGTGAAGACCCGGCAATTTCAGTTGAGGTGTTTACCATTTCCCGTGTCGAAGCAGATACCTTTTCTGAGAGTTGTGCCGTCATATCTACACTGGAGGCAATGTTGCTGATAACAGAGAGGGCCTGGTCACTTCCGGCGGCCATTTCTTCAGCTGAGGCTGAATTCTCCTGGGCTATGGCAGCCAGGTTTTCGATTGATGCAACCACCTGTTCACTGTTGTTGGCAATATGTTCTGCAGCCTCGGAAATATGTTGCATAAATTCATTGGAGGCATCGATGTGACTGGCGATTTCTTTTAAGGCAAGGTCTGCATTTTTGCCCAGTTCAGTACCATTTTCGACTTCCCTGATACCTTCTTCCATTGCTTTCACTGAACGACCGGTTCCGTCCTGGATGATTTTGACAAGTTCCGCTATTTCCCTGGCCGCTTTACCCGAGCGCTCCGCAAGTTTCCTCACTTCATCAGCCACCACGGCAAAGCCTTTGCCATACTCACCGGCCCGGGCGGCCTCTATGGCTGCATTGAGTGCCAGGAGATTGGTCTGGTCAGCAATCTCATCTATAACCATGATTATTTCACCGATTTTTTCTGAATTTCCGGCCAGTTCCCTGAGCTTGCCCGCTGTTTCAAAAACCTTGGCTTTGATGCGGTCCATGCCATCCATTGTTTCTCCCACAGTCTTCATACCCATATTGGCAACGTCAGCGGTTTTATTGGCCGTTTCGCTGATATTTCTGGTGTTTGTGGCTAGTTCCTGTATGGCCCCGGCCATATCATTGACCAGTGAAGAGGTGTTGTTTATATTTCCTGCCTGTTCCTGTGCCCCTGAAGCTATCTGGGAGACAGCGAGATTCAGTTGTTCAATGGTGCGCGTGGTTTCGGTAACATCTTCAGCCTGCTGGCTGTTTTTCTCAGCAAGCTGTTCTATAGTGGCAGCGACATTCTCGGTAAATTCTGCTGTCTGAGAAGCGTGGCCTGATAGCTGATGGCTGGCCTGGATAATCTGCTGGCCGGCATTTTTTACTTCAGATATCAGTCTTTTGACACTCTGAAGCATAGTGTTCACTGAATCTGCCAGCAACCCGGTTTCATCAGAGGACCTGACTTTTATTTCACCCGTAAAATCACCGGCGGCAATCTGGTTCATGCTGGCAACAAGTGATTTTATCGGTCCGGTGACGGTTTTCCCAAATGCCAGGGCTCCGCCAATTCCGATGAAAGTAAGTATGAGAGATAAACCGACGGCATAGTTTCGGGAATTAGCTATCTGAACCTGGGCATTGGTATTGGATAAACCTATTCTCAACAATCCCCAGCGCTCCAGGTCGGAGGTGACCGGAATAGCAATATGGTATATTTTATCACCTGTAGGCTGTTTTTCGGCGACATAAGCCGGTTCATTAACCGGTAATACCATTTGGGTTACCTGGTCATTTAAGACTTTCCCCTTCTCATTTGGGTTACTGTGGACATAAATTTTGCCATTCTTATCAATCAGCATAAGGTAGCTGATGTCCTTGTTTTGCTTGGTTACAGCCAAAAAACCTTCTTCAATGGTGTAAAACTGGTTATTCTGAATATTATTGACTGCTACCCCGTAAAAGGCGGAACCGATGCTCATTCCTTTGCTGAGGATTTCTCTGTTGATCATGTTGGTTTCCCTGTTTATCACAACAGAAGCAAAGATGACTGTGGTCACAATCACAAGGATAGCTGCAAATAAAGTCATTTTCAGGCCCAAGCCGAAACCTGAACGTATTTTCATATGATTTTTCACCTCCTGGATAAATTTACTCTCTGGAAGTTACCTGAGACCACCTTTGTGTGCTAGGGGTTGGGGCCTGAAACAGTGGGGTAACCGGCAGCACCCGTAAACGGTGTCAGTGCAAGGATAGAACTGTCAGAAGTCCAGCCCATCATACCGAATTTCATAGCATAGGCCTCATATCCAAGCTGGTTGAGAAACATTGTGGCAAAACTTGCAGTATGCCCTGTATAACAGATAACGACAATTTTTTTGTCAGGGGGCAGTTTTTTGAGGCTTTCTTCTTTGGGCAGCTGGGCAAAGGGAATGTTTACAGCCCCTGGAACATGGCCCCTGGCATAATCTTCAGGTTTGCGGATACTTAGAATAAAGAAATCTGAATCCTTATTAACCACAGCATTGTTGTAGACATCCTCCACTGAGATAGTGGGGGCCCTGCCTGTTGTCAGGTAGGCTTCTGTACGGGCTGTAATGATATCTGCGGATTCCTGTTTCCCGGTGCTAAAGGCCGGCAGCTCATAGGTGGGTTCTGCCTCATTGACTTTAGTTTCCACCGGATAATCCGGCGCTTTGGTGAAAGGATTCTGAGCAAGGACAGTTTGGTCAGTGGTCCAGCCCATCATACCGAATTTCATGGCATATGCTTCATAACCGAGCTGGTTCAGGAACATAGCAGCCTGGCTTGCAGTATGTCCGGTATAGCAGACCACGATTATTTTCTTGCTTTTGTCTAGCTTGTCCAGGTTTTCTTTTTTGTAGATCTGCCCGTACTGGACGTTGATTGCCCCCTGGATGTGTCCCAGGGCATAATGCTCCGGTTTGCGGATACTCAGGATTTGGTAGCCCGGGTCTTTTCCGATGATGACATTATTGTAGACGTCTTCAACAGAAATAGTGGGAGCTTTTCCGGAGTTAAGGTAGTTGCTGGTTGCTTCAATTATTTTGGCAGCTTCTCCGGTCCCGGTATCTTTCCCGTTGCCTGAGGTTACAGTTTCGGTTGAACCCAACTCTTCAGATATATATTTAAGGACAAGTTCATCATCGTCACTGCTGCAGCCTGCCAGGGCACCCGACATGATTAACATAAGAGCCAGTACTGCCAAAGGCCATAAAGGTCTTTTCTTGTTAAACATTAACTTCCCTCCTTTATCATTTTTTACAGACAACTTAACAAATATATTTATTAATCCAGTTGGGCCGTTATCCCAATTGATAAGACAGATTTCGACATAAAACCATCTATTTCCTCCTTTATTTGGGCAAATGACCATTTAAATTAGCAAAAAAATATAGTGAGTGAAAAATAATAGTGTAGTATAAAGGAAAAAGGAGTCACCAGTCATCAGAAAAACCCGGGGTTTCTGATGACTGGTGACTCCTTTGATTTTTAAAAGAGCGGGCACAGGCAAATCTCGGACAGCCGGCAATGAGGAAATTCCGTAAGCGGTTAACGATTAAAATGTAGGGTTTTTGACCATATTAATAAAATTCAGAACCAGTTTTAACTGGTCTTCATCCAAAGTACAAATTGAACCTATAGTGGCCTGGATTTTAGGGTCCTGGAGCATATTCCTTAATGTCGGACTGATTCCGGCCATTACCCCGTCAATTTCCTGCTGGTCCATTATCAGGTAACAGACAGATACATTCAGGGCTTCTGCCAGTTTATTAACAGTTTTCAGGGAGGCATTTACCTTGCCCAGCTCGAGTTGAGCCACCAGTCCCGGAGAAACACCTGCCTTTTGGGCCAGTTCCTTTTGGGACAAATTCTTTAATTTCCTTATATACTGAAGCTTGGTTGGGAGACTGCTGGTTTTCTGGCTATTGACCAGCATGCTTACAGGAATATCAAAAAACTGGGCCAGGGACCTGATGGTCTCTACAGAGGGACAGACAGTACCGCGTTCAATTTCACTCAGGTAAGTGAATGACAGTCCTGTAAGCTCACCCATTTCCTTGAGCGTGAGGTTCCGGTCCTCCCTGAGGGCCCTCAGTTTATCTCCCAGGACAAGTTCTTCGGAAGCTGGGGGTTTGTCAGACTTTGGTTTTTTCATCACATGACCACCATTTCAACAAAATAGAATTTATACTACCTATTTAAAATTATAATGGCATTTTAATATAATTTCAATCTTAACTTAGTATTTATGAACGAAATATTGTCTTAAGTCAGGTGAGAAACCGGAAAATTATGTAAGAATAGCATGTAAAAAAGGGAATTGATTAATTATCACGAAATATAATCTAAACTATCTATAGGAGGTACCTTCAGATGAGGATTGCCGTTATTTCGGATATCCACGGAAATGTCGAAGCCCTGAGACAGGTTCTGGCTGACATCGGGAAGAGAGGTGTTGATTCCATATGCTGTGCCGGAGACATAGTTGGGTATGGGCCCTTTCCCAATGAGGCTGTCCAATTGCTGCGGGAAAGAAACATTCCCAGTGTAATGGGAAATTACGATGACACCATTGGAAACTCCAGGCTGGTCTGCGGGTGTGATTACAAAGATGAAGAATCTGCCCGTATTGGTGCCTTCTCTGTCCAGTGGACTGCCGAAAATGTCAGTACAGAGAATAAACTTTATTTAAGGCAGTTACCCTTTGAAATTGATATGGGGACCGAAAATACACGTATCCGGATTGTCCACGGAAGTCCGCGCAAGCTCAATGAATACCTCAGTGAGGACCTTTCAGACAAGGAGATCAACCGCATACTTATGGAATGTACGGCAGATATCCTTGTCTGCGGACATACACATGTTCCCTTTATCAAAACCGTAGGCGGAAAGCTGTTGGTGAATGCAGGAAGTGTTGGTAAACCCAAACATGGAGACCCGAGGGCCTCTTATGTTATCATAGAAGTCAATGGCCAAAGCACAGCTGAAATCATTTTTGTGAAATATGATGCTGAACTGACTGCCAGGGCAATGGAAGAAAAGGGTTTGCCTGACGGACTTGTTGATGTCATCAGGACCGGAAAAGCCTGATAACCTGCCAAGGTGTTTTAACACAAACTTAACAATCCAATAACATTTAACTAAAGATTGTATGTTATAGTAAACTCGGCTTTGATTAAATTTATATCGGCAGGTTTGGATGGGAGGAAGCGCTTGGCATGCCTACAAAAATCATGGTAAGAGACCTGGAGCTCTATTATGGGGAATTTCACGCATTGAAGAAAGTGAATATGGACATCCAGGAAAACATGGTTACAGCTTTAATAGGACCCTCGGGATGTGGGAAATCCACTTTTCTTCGTACATTAAACCGGATGAATGACCTTATTGATAATGTTCGCATTGAGGGAGAGGTTGAATTGGACGGGGCCAATATTTTAGGTCCTGAAATAGATGTAGTTAACCTGCGCAAGAGGATTGGCATGGTTTTTCAGAGGCCCAATCCTTTCCCTATGTCAATATATGACAATGTTGCCTATGGACCCAAGATCCATGGCCTGAAAGACAAAAAGAAGCTTGACGAAATAGTGGAGAAGAGCCTGAAAGCTGCTGCCCTGTGGGATGAGGTCAGTGACAGACTGAAAAAACCCGCCCTTGGGTTGTCGGGAGGCCAACAGCAGAGGCTTTGTATTGCCCGTCTTTTGGCAGTCGAACCTGAAGTCCTGCTAATGGACGAGCCGTCATCGGCCCTTGACCCTATTTCCACACTTAAGATAGAGGAATTAATGGCTGAGCTGAAAAAGAAATATACAATTATTATTGTGACCCACAATATGCAGCAGGCTGCAAGGGTCTCAGACTATACAGCCTTTTTCCTGACCGGGGATATGGTTGAATTTGGGGTCACGGAGACTATTTTTACAACACCTGTAGACAAGCGGACAGAGGATTATATTACCGGTCGTTTTGGTTAAAATGTCGTTGGAAAATTGCTGTAATTGTTATAAAATATTTATTACAAAACCTTATAAAAGGGGGAACAACCTTATGTATTCTCCACGGCAGTCATTTGACCGGGCCCTTGAAGAGCTGCAGCAGGAAATCCTGCGGATGGGCAGCCTCGTAGAACAGGCCATTTATAATGCGGTTCATTCCCTGGCTGTACAGGATATTAATCTTGCAGAAAGTGTTATCAAAGGTGACAGCGTAATTGACCAGATGGAGCTTGAAATAGAGGATAAATGCCTTAAACTCATTGCCACTCAGCAGCCGATGGCCAAGGACCTGCGGAAAATCAGCACCGGTTTTAAAATCATCACAGACCTTGAAAGGATGGCCGACCATGCCAAGGATATTGCCAAGGTCACCAAAACCCTTTCCGGACAGCCCCTGATTAAGCCGCTGGTCGATATACCCAGAATGGCAGCCCTGACCCAGCAGATGGTAAAGGATGGTCTTGATGCTTATGTCAGAGGTGATGTCGAACTGGCAGGCACCCTTAATGATAAGGATGACGAGGTAGACCATATATATTCTCAGATATTCAGGGAATTGCTGACATATATGATGGAAGATCCCCGGACCATTACCCAGGCAACCTATCTCCTGTTTGTGGGAAGGTATATCGAAAGAATTGCCGACCATGCCACAAACATTGCAGAACGGGTGATATACCTGGTAACCGGGGAACGCCCTGATTTAAATGATTAATGGGCTAAAACCATGAAAGTATAAAAGTGGCAGATATATTCCTCCACGACGGCTACAACTCAGCTTGTCGTTCCGGATATATCTGCCACTTTTTAAGTTTATAGTAACTACCCATTATTCTAAATTTGATGATTTTATCAAAATTTATGTATAAGCAGGAGATGTTGTGCCAAATGTAGAATATATTTCCTGTTATAGGCTTGGACCGGGGAAGGACGATATATATGCAGACATCGGGGAATGAGGCGGAAGTTAGGGTTCGAGTTCGCAGAAATCCGCGCAGAGCGCTGCGCAAATTGGTGCTGGCAATTATAACTTTATATATTATTTTCATAGCATATGATTTTGTCCATGACCTTGTGGTGACCCGCCTTGCCAAAGTTGCCCCTGTTAGCAGGGGTGTGGTACAGGCAACCGTTCCGGCCCGGGGAATCCTTGTCAGGGATGAAATAACGGTCAAAGCTCCCAGGCGGGGGTTGTTAAAAGTGATTGTTCCGGAAGGCGAACGGGTCCGGGTAGGGCAGGTAGTGGCCCAGGTGGTGGCAGTATCACTTGACAGCCGGACAGGAGAACAGACATTTAATGTTGCGGCACCACGGGCAGGCATAGTCAGTTATCACCTGGATGGGCTGGAAGAAATATATTCACGGCAGAATATTAATGAATTGGATTTGACAAAAGTCCAAACAATACAAGCAGAATCGAAACAGGTTCTGCCCGGGAGCCAGGTGGAAGAAGGCAAACCCGTATTTAAGATTGTAAACAACCTGGAACCCCTGTACCTTATTGCTGATACTTCCACAAAACTAAAATCAGCGGAAATGAAAAAAGAAAGTATTATCCTGCTGTCTTTTGGCGCCGGTGAAAAGAATACCTATCGCGCTGTGGTGGCTGAAAAGAACTTTGGAGGCAGTTCCGGCAAGCTGCTTTTAAGCTTAAGTAATTATTCCGATAACATGATGGTCCCGAGAACTGTTTCCTTTGAAGTAATAACTGAGAGGTATGAGGGGTTTTATGTACCTTCCCGTGCCATTGTCCGCAAAGAAGGGAAAGACGGGATTTTTACTGTTTACAAAGAACGGGTAAGGTGGAAAGAGGTTGAGGTCAGGGGACAAGTTGGTGATAAGGCAGTTCTGAACGGTGTTACAGCAGATATGAAGGTAGTCCTTAATCCCCAATACGTTAAAGAAGGCTTTGCGGTGAAGCTGCCATAGATTCGGGTTATCCCCGCTGCAGTAATTTTCACAAGGTGGTGCTTTTTTTGGATGACTGATTTAATCTCAAATATCAATGACATCAGAGAAGATATCAGGCAGGCTGCAGTTAAGTGCGGCAGAGACCCTGCCGAAATCGAAATAGTGGCTGTAACCAAAACTGTTCCTGCGGAAACCGTCCGGGAAGCAGTATCTGCCGGGCTGCGTATTTTAGGAGAAAACAGGGTTCAGGAGCTTACCGCAAAGTACCCGCTGGTGGAGGGTGCAGAATGGCATCTTATCGGACACCTGCAGCGGAATAAGGTGAAATATATTACTGATAAGGTATCCCTGCTGCATTCCCTTGACAGTATTGCACTTGCCGAGGAAATTGACAGGAGGATGCATTCCCTGGGAAGGCCGATGGATGTCCTGGTTCAGGTTAATATTGCTGAGGACCCCAATAAATACGGGATCAAAGCCGACCAGGTTGCTGAATTTGTTAAAACAGCAGCAGGGCTCAGGGGAATCAGGATTAAGGGGCTGATGACCATAGGCCCGTACGTATCGGACCCCGAAGAAATCAGGCCCGTATTCCGGGAACTGAGGGAACTTGCTGAACAACTGAAAACAATGGACATCCCGGGTGTCGAAATGCAGCACCTTTCAATGGGAATGTCCAATGATCATACAGTTGCCATCGAGGAAGGGGCAACCCTTATCCGAATAGGCAGCGCCATTTTTGGCACAAGAAAATAAGAAGGCGGTTATTAAAATGAAAAGGGGGATATCGGAATGAGCAGGATAATGGACAGAGTTCTCGGGTTTATGGGCTTTGAAGAAGAAGAAGTAGAAATCCTTGAAGATGAGGAGACTATGGTTGCCGAAGATGAGCTGGCAGCAAAGAAAAAGAAAAACAGCAATATTTTTAGTCTTCATACCCAGAAGAACATCAGGGTAGTTGTTTGTGAACCTAAAGTATTCGAAGACTGCCAGAACATTGCCGACAACCTTAAAAACAGAAGGCCTGTAATAGTGAATCTGGAAGAGGCCGATAAGGATTTGGCGAAAAGGGTTGTTGATTTTATCAGTGGCACTACATATGCATTAAACGGAAGCACCCAAAAAGTGGGGAACGGAATCTTCCTGTTTGTTCCCAGCAATATGGATATAGCCAGTGAGGCAAAGAACGCGGAAAAGGAAAAAGACAAAGAAAAGGGCCTGTTTACCTGGGTTCGTTAATTGGAGGCCATAATGATGTCTTTTAAAAAGAATATTGGTTTCATCGGAGCCGGAGCCATGGCTGAGGCCATTATCAAAGGGCTGCTGGGTAGAAAGTTTCTCAGTGCCTCCAATATATGGGCCAGTGATGTTAATGGTGAACGCGGCCGGTATCTAAAGGATACTTATGGAATAAACTATGTGGGGGACAATAGGGAACTGGTTGCCAATTCTGATGTCATTATTTATGCAGTGAAGCCTTTTGTCCTCGGGAGTGTCCTGACTGAGACGGCATCAGTTGTTCCTTTGGGACAAATCCATGTCTCTGTGGCTGCCGGAGTTACCCTTGATTTTCTGGAAGCTGCACTGCCTCCCGGTACACCTGTGGTCAGGGTGATGCCAAATACTCCGTCCCTGATAGGTGAAGGTGCGTCTGCATATACCCCCGGGGGCTCTGTCAACAGGGAGCAGGAGGAACTGGTTAGGCATATACTTGAATGTACCGGACTCACAGTCAGGGTACCGGAAAACCTTATGAATGCCGTAACCGGTCTTAGCGGGAGCGGACCGGCCTACGTGTTTCTGGTTATTGAAGGCCTGATTGACGGGGCGGTCAGGGCCGGCCTGCCGCGGGATGTAGCTGCATCTCTGGCTGTCCAGACTCTGATTGGGGCTGCCAAGCTGGTCAGAGAGACGGGAGAACACCCGGCCAGGCTCAAAGATATGGTAACTACACCTGGCGGGACCACTGTTACCGGGCTTCATGTCCTGGAGAAGGCAGGGGTCAGGGGCGCTCTGATGGATGCTGTTATGGCTGCGGCTGAAAGAGCCGGGGAACTGGGCAGAGATTAGCTGTCGGGATAAAATAAACCGGTCCGGACCGGTCAAGCTGGGAGGTTCTTTTTTTGATATTCTTGGTTGTCGATGTAATGTTTGATGTCATCAGGTGGTTGATTATCGCCCGGATTATCTTGTCATTTATACCACTGTTTACGAGAATAGACCCTTATCATCCGTTAATCCGTTTTATTGTGGAAATTACTGAACCCCTGATGGCTCCCTTCCGCAAACTGATTCCACCTGTGGGGGGACTGGATTTATCACCGATAGTGCTGTTTCTGGTCCTGGAATTTGTGCGTACTTTGGTGATAAGGCTTTTATACATGCTTCTTTATTGATAATTATTAATCCGGGGAAGTTATACAGTGAACAGGAAAGAACTATTGGAGCGCGCAAATTCTGAGGACAGAATAATTATTGCGCGTTTGTTGGACAAAATAAAATCTGCCAAAAAGTTTGCCGGTGCCGAGGTCACTGATTTTTATGACCCCCACCGGCAAAAGCTGCTTTCACCGGTTCTGGCTTTAGAACAGGGCATTTCTTTTACATGGACCGGTGGTTATCAGGAGGCTGAAAGGCGAAGAGCCGTGGTCTGTCCTGACTACATGGAAGCAGAGGAGCAGGATGACAGGCTGGCCCTGTTAGCGGTGGCGGGAAATTTCAAATTCAGGGCGCTGACACACAGGGATTTTCTGGGAGCAATTCTCGCACTTGGTATAAAAAGGGAAAAAATCGGGGACATAATAGTATATGAGGGTGGGTGTCAGGTCATTACCGACCGTGATATCGGCGAATATATCGCCAGGAACCTTGTCAGGGTAAACCGGCTGGGAGTTGAAGCCAAAACCGTTCCCCTGGAGGAGCTGAAGCTGCCGGAAGAACAGGTCAGGGAGATTTTCGCCACAGTACCTTCCCTGAGACTGGATGCAGTGGCTGCGGCGGGTTACGGAGTGTCCAGGAGCAGGATGGCAGAAGAGGTCAGGGCAGAAAAAGTACGGGTCAACTGGGTAGTGGTCAGTGATTGTGCCCATCCGGTAGGGGAAGGTGACCGGATTTCCATCAGGGGAAGAGGCAGAGTGGAAATCGGGATGATAAAGGGTGAAACCAGGAAGGGCAGAATAGCCTTGGTTTTAAAAAGGTATTCTTAGGGTAAATTTTATGCAGAATTTTGTCGGATTACAAAGGATTTTTTTTCCTGTGGGTAGAAGTATCATTTAATACCCTGCTTAAAAGGTATTTGGGAGGTGCTGGACTTGATATTAACCCCTCTTGACATCCACAACAAAGAATTCCGCAAGGCTTTTCGCGGGTATGATGAAGAAGAGGTTGACGAGTTCCTTGACCGGGTTGCCAAAGACTATGAAACCCTGTTCAAGGAAAATGCCGGGTTAAAAGAGGCGCTGCAGGCTAAGGATTCAGATATTGGGACATACCGGGAGCTGGAGCAGACCCTTCAAAAAACCCTCGTTATTGCCCAACAGACTGCAGATGAGATGAAGCACGGCGCCCACAGGGAAGCAGATGCCGTTATCCAGGAAGCACGTCTCAAGGCAGAACAGATTGTTGCTGCTGCCGAGGAGAAGGTAAAGAATATTCTCAGGGAATATGAAGACATCAGAAAAGAATCACAGGCATTCAGGGTCAGGTTCCGTTCGTTTCTGCGGAGCCAGCTGGAACTGATAGGAGAACAGGAAGATGTGAGTTTTGATGAAATTGTATCTAACGAAGCAGCAGTAAGCGAGGCAGCAACTGCAGGGCCGGACCGGAAGGCTGATTTCTAAATGGGTAATTCCGCCTGACAGGGAGGCAGAGTCTTGGATATTCAGGAACATTCGGATGGGACGGCTATTAAGGTCAAAATACAGCCAAGGGCTTCCAGAAACCGTATCGCCGGCAAACTGGGTGACACCCTGAAGGTAACACTTACTGCGCCTCCGGTTGATGGTGCTGCAAATGCTGCCTGTATCGAGTTTTTTGCATCACTGCTGAAAATCCCCAAAAGCCGGGTGGAGATTTTGTCTGGTCACACCGGAAGGACAAAGCTAATAAAGTTTTATGGGGTAACCGGTGATGAACTGCAGCACATTTTTGCTGCTGAAGATTAAAGACTTCATCTGCTGATACTGTTGCTGATACTGTTTTTGTCTGAAAGTTGACTAAGCCGTATGTATTGGATATAATTATTTAATATTAAGAACAAAAGTTTCTGTACTGATTTCTAAATGTTAAGATTAACAACCATGAAGGAGCGAGTAAGTATTGGGCAGGGTCAGCGAGTCCGGGAAAGGTGTGAGCCGGATGCCGTAACGGTACTGAAAATCACTCCGGAGTTGTACAGCTGAATGTCAGTAAGCTGTACCGGTGCAGCCGTTATCCTGTATGCAAATAAGAGCCGTACTGGCAAAGCTGTGCTCCATCTGCCAGACCTGACGGAATTTAGGGTGGTACCGCGGGAACTTTACTCCCGTCCCTATGGGACGGGTTTTTTGATGCGAAAAAAGCTGTTAATTGAGGAGGAAGAGGAAAATGGATTACAGCAAGACACTAAACCTGCCGCAGACTGATTTCCCCATGAGGGGAAACCTTCCCGAGCGTGAGCCGGAGATCCTCGGTTTTTGGGAAAAGCAGGATATCTACAGGAGGGTCCAGGAAAAAAATGAGGGTAAACGCAAGTTTATCCTGCATGACGGGCCGCCTTATGCTAATGGCAATATTCACCTGGGACATACCTTAAATAAGGTCTTAAAAGACATCATCGTAAAATATAAATCCATGAACGGATTTGATGCACCCTATGTTCCCGGATGGGACACCCACGGGCTTCCCATCGAACAGCAGGCAATCAAGGCCCTTGGAATTAACCGCCATGAGGCCGGGCCTGTTGAGTTTAGGAAAAAGTGTCAGGACTATGCCCTGAAGTATGTCGGCATTCAAAAGGAGCAGTTCAAGCGACTGGGTATCAGGGGTGACTGGGACAACCCCTACCTGACCCTGCAGCCCCATTTCGAGGCCAAGCAGATAGAGGTATTCGGTGAAATGGCCAAAAGAGGCTACATTTATAAGGGACTGAAGCCGGTATACTGGTGTGCCGCCTGTGAAACGGCATTGGCTGAGGCTGAGGTTGAATACGGTGACAAGAAGTCAGCTTCCATCTATGTCAAGTTCGCGGTACAGGACGGTAAGGGTATACTGCCTGAGAAGAATACATCTGTGGTCATCTGGACGACAACGCCATGGACACTGCCGGCTAATGTCGCCATCTGTCTGCACCCTGATTATGATTATGTACTGGTGGAAATGGCTGACAGCGGGGAAAAGCTTCTGGTGGCTGAGGGCCTCCTGGAACAGTTTATGGCTGATGTAGGGCTTGAAAATTATGAAATAAAACAGAATTTTAAGGGCACAGACCTTGAAGGAATCAGCTGCCGGCACCCCTTTATGGAACGGGAATCTGTGCTTATTTTGGGTGACCACGTAACCCTTGAACAGGGTACAGGTTGTGTCCATACCGCTCCGGGACATGGTGTTGAGGACTTTGAGGTTGGCAAAAGATATAATCTTCCGGTTATTTCACCACTTGACAACAGGGGGGTATTTACCTCTGAAGGTGGTTTTGTTGAAGGTAAGACAACTGATGAAGCCAATAAGAGCGTTGTTGTCAGGCTGGAGGAAATCGGGGCCTTGATGAAAATGTCATGGATTAAGCACCAGTACCCGCACTGTTGGCGCTGTAAGAATCCTATTCTGTTCAGGGCCACTGAGCAATGGTTTGCTTCAATCGACGGTTTTCGGAAACAGGCTCTGGAAGAAATTGACCGGGTCAAATGGGTTCCGGCATGGGGCCGTGACCGTATCTATAACATGATTGCTGACCGCGGTGATTGGTGCATTTCCAGGCAGAGGACCTGGGGAGTGCCAATTCCTATCTTCTATTGTGAGGATTGTGGCAAAGAGGTTATCAATGACAGGACGATTGAACATGTTAAAGAACTGGTCAAGGAACACGGTTCCGATGTCTGGTTTGCCAGGGAAGCAAAGGACCTTATGCCTCCGGGCATAACCTGCCCGGCTTGTGGCGGCGGCAGGTTCCGCAAGGAGACAGATATCATGGATGTCTGGTTTGATTCGGGTTCCAGCCACTGGGCGGTGCTCACCCAGCCCAGGTATTGGCCTGACCTGACCTGGCCTGCTGACCTTTATCTGGAAGGAAGTGACCAACACAGGGGATGGTTCAATTCATCACTCTGCACCTCGGTTGCCACAACGGGAAAGGCACCTTACGGGACTGTCCTGACTCATGGGTTCCTGGTAGATGAGCAGGGGAGGAAAATGTCCAAGTCTCAGGGTAATGTCACCGATCCCCTGGAAGTGATTCAGCAGATGGGTGCCGACATCCTGAGGCTGTGGGTTTCCTCGGCTGATTATAAGGCAGATGTCGCTGTATCCAAGGGAATCCTGAAACAGATGGCAGAAGCATACCGTAAGATCAGAAATACAGCCAGGTACCTGCTGGGAAACCTGTATGATTTTGACCCGAAGTATGACCTGGTAGCTTATGAGGAATTGACAGAGCTGGACAAGTGGGCTTTGCTTAAACTACACAAGTTAAGCAGGCGGGTTCTGAATGCATATGATAATTACGAATTCCATGTTGTTTATCATGCGGTACACAATTTCTGTGCTGTTGATATGAGCGCATTCTACCTGGATATTGCCAAAGACAGGGTATACACTTCTTTACCTGATTCCAGGGAGCGCCGCGCTGCCCAGACGGTAATGTATGAGATCATTACCTCACTGGTAAGGCTTATGGCTCCTGTACTGGCGTTTACATCTGAGGAAATCTGGCGGTATATTCCGCGGACTGCTGAAGACCCGGTAAGTGTCCAGTTGACTGAAATGCCCCCGGTCAGGGAAGAATATATTGACGAAGAACTTGAGACCAAGTGGGAAAAGATAATCAAGGCCCGCAATGAGATTGCCAAAGCTCTGGAGCAGGCACGCCGGGATAAGGTTATCGGTCATTCCCTTGATGCTGCTGTAACGGTATATGCCGATGAGGAGCTTTATCGTTTCCTCGGGCCGGTAGCGGACCAGATGGCTTCAATACTGATTGTTTCGGCTGCAGAACTAAAAAAAGATACTGATGCTCCTGCGGAAGTGTTTGTTTCTGAGGAGATGCCCGGGCTTAAGGTTATAGTGGCTCAGGCTTCCGGAGCCAAGTGTGAACGTTGCTGGACATACAGTGAAGAGGTTGGAAAGGGTCCCGTACATGCCTCTCTCTGCGGAAGATGTCTGGAGGTAGTCGGAAAAATGTGATCAGAGCCTGCCGGTTATGGCGGGAGCATTACATTATTCCCGGCCTGGCAGGAATCTGCTGCCGGGGTGTCGAAATTGATATTTTAGAATAATTGCAGAGTGGCTCCATATGTGTATATTGAGCCAAAAAAATCAAATGAGGGGGGATAAAGGTGTCGGAATTCAAGTGCGCCAACTGTGAGCTTTGTGGTAAGGAGATGGATGCCGGTTTAACCTGTTCTATTATTCTCAATGATGAGAACAAAAAGGAAAAGGCATGCTGGTGTGTGTGTAAAGACTGTATGGATAAGTTCAATGAAAATATCAGGGATTATTATAAGGCCTTAATCGAAGATAAGCCGCAAAAGTAACAACTGCAAAAGAGGCAGGTATATTCCCGGGGTAAGGCGATGCCACCGTCCCCAGAGGAGTGTCCCTGCCTTTTTTTCTTCTAACACTATCTAGGTACCTCGGTAATGGAATCTCTAATTGGGGAATAACACCTTCTATGTTTAGACTCATAGGCGGCAGTGCGGAAAATCGGTACAACAGCTCACCATATTCCATTTCCGTCCATTTCCGGAGCCTAGCAAGTTGGTGGTTTACGCCCCCTCCTGAGCCGTGCTTCCGAGTATTCCTCAAGATTGTTCAGTTTCCGCTGTTTCATCTTCCGGGTCATATACCCTCCGATCTGCCCGGATTCGGCAGCGCTCAGCCCTGCCCAGCCAACCTCTTTGACTTTATCCCACAGGCCAAGCTCTTTTGCTGTTTCAATCTTGAATTTATCCACCGGTGTCAGTGGTTTCTTTTTTTTCCCGGATTTTTTCTTACCTGTTGTTTTTTTGGTCTGTGCGGTTTTCAAAATTACCGACCTCCTCTGGAAAGTATGGTCAAATATTTGGATTTTCATAAGTTTTACTGACTTTTTTTTAGATTTATTGTATGATACTGTATAGAGAAATTCAGATTATTTCTAAAGTGGAGGATTATATGAGAGTTTTGGTCAGGGATGTAATGTCCAAGGGAGTGCTGAAATTAAGAAAAGATCAGACCATCAAAGAGGTCAACCAGTTGTTTTTGGACCGGGTTATTGACGGGGCACCGGTGGTTGATGACAATGGCAAGGTGATTGGGGTTTTTACCAAGACTCACCTTATGAGGGCAATGGGTAAGCCGCTGGATACCCCGATAGAACGGCTCATGAACAGGAATGTTATTTCCATTGGTGAAACAATGCCGGTGGAAGAGGCTATGAACATCCCGGTTGGCCGGCTTCCTGTTGTGGACAAGGAGGGCAGGATGGTAGGCTGGCTAACCCGTACCGACCTCGCTTCTGCTTTTATGGATCACTATAAAAAGTCGATTGAGGGGCTTGCAAAGATAATTGATTTGGCTGCTTACGGCATACTGGCCATTAACCTGGAAGGGAAGATAATTGTCTTTAACAGGAAGGCGGAGGATTTGTGGGGCATTAGTGCCGAAAACCTTATCGGCCAGCCAGTGGGGGAACTGTTTCCTGCCCTTGATTTGGAAATCGTCCTCAAAAACCGCCAACCAAGGAGCGGTACGATAATTGTAGATGACATTCTTTATGAAATAGAAATGAACCCAATTATAGTTGGCGGGGAATTAAGGGGAGCTGTTTCCCGGTTCAGCAGGGTGGAAGAGTAACAGGTGTGACGGTCATGTTTGATTGTATCAAAAAGGAAGCTGAAGCACTGCAAAATGAAATGGTAGTAATCCGCAGGCAGATTCACCGTAATCCCGAGTTGGGTTTCGCCGAATGGGAGACCTCCGCTCTGGTCCACAGCAAGTTATCAGGCCTGGGTTTGCAGATAAAAGGTGGCATTGCCAAAACGGGAATAGCAGCAGTTCTGCACGTGAATGACGAGTGGCCTACTGTTGCCCTGCGGGCTGATATGGATGCACTGCCAATTGAAGAACAGAATGATACACCTTATAAGTCGGAGAAGCCAGGGATTATGCACGCCTGCGGTCATGATGCCCATGTGGCCATGCTTATCGGGGCGGCAAAGGTCCTTACAAAAATCAGAAGCCGGCTGAAATGTAATGTTAAGTTTATTTTTCAACCGTGTGAGGAACAGCCCCGCGGCGGGGCAGAACCCATGATCCGGGAGGGAGTTCTGGATAACCCGGTGGTTGACTTGATTTTTGGGCTTCATGTTAATCCGTATCTTCAGGCAGAGTTTATTGGCCTGAAGGAGGGACTGGTGATGGCAGCGGCAGACCAGTTTAAAGTGGAAATAATAGGTAAGGGTGGTCATGGAGCTGCGCCTCATCAGACAATTGACCCGATACTTGTCGCTTCTCATATAGTGCAGGCCTTGCAGGCAGTTGTCAGCAGGCAGACAGACCCCATCGAACCTGTGGTGGTATCAGTGTGTGCCATTAACGGGGGGCAGTCCTATAATGTTATTGCCGACAGGGTTATGTTAAACGGCACAGTCAGGACCATGAATCCGCAGGTTCAGCAGTATATCCCTGAAAAAATCAGAAATATCATAAGAGGAATTACTTCAGCTTACGGTGCGGGGTTTAATTTTGATTACCAGTGGGGTTACCCCGCCCTTGTTAACAACGGGAAAGCGATGGAAGCGGTACGGGTGGCTGCAACAGAAATTACAGGCAGGCAGCGGGTGGTAAATATCAGTACACCCTCCATGGGGGCTGAGGATTTTGCCTGCTTTACCGGCCGGGTTCCGGGGGCTTACTTCTTTTTAGGTGTTAAAAAGCCCGGCGCAGAGGTGTATCCCTGGCATAACCCCAGGTTTGACATAGACGAATCCGCACTGTCCACAGGTGCGGCAGTACTGGCCGGTTGTGCAGTTCAGGGTGCGGAGATATTGCGTCAGAAAGAGGATGGAAATGAACAGCATAAATAGAGGTGAAGGGCTCACTGCAAAGGAGAAGCAAAGGTATCACCGGCAGCTTACTATGAAACAAGTTGGTGAAGCAGGGCAGCTTAAGCTTAAGAGCGGAAGCGTGCTGGTGGTTGGGACCGGGGGCCTGGGGTCACCGGTGCTTTATTATCTGGCTGCAGCGGGTATAGGCACACTCGGGTTTACCGACTATGATTCGGTTGACCTGAGCAACCTGCAGCGCCAGGTGCTGCATAGTACAGCTGACCTGGGCAGACCCAAGTCAGTGTCGGCATTCGAAAAGTTATTTGCCCTAAACCCTGAAATCAGGTTCATCCCTGCCCGTGAAAGAATTGAGCGGGACAATGTGGATATTATTATTTCAGGGTATGATATAGTTGTGGACTGTACGGACAATTTCACTGCCAGGTATATTCTTAACGAGGCATGTGTAAAGTCAGGCAAACCTTTTGTCCATGGAGGCATCCTGGGCTTCTTTGGTCAGGCCCTGACGATTGTCCCTGGCCAGAGTCCCTGTTTCCGGTGTATTTTCCGTGAACCGCCGTCTCCGGAGACACAGCCAAATCCCCCTGGGGTACTTGGCGCTGTAGCCGGGACCATAGGGACCATTCAGGCTGCCGAAACTGTCAAGCTGCTTACAGGAACAGGGAGACTGCTGACTGGCAGGCTGCTCATGTATGACGCCCTGGAGGCCTCCTTTCGGGAAGTGGCAGTCAAATCCGACCCGGACTGCCCGGTCTGCGGGGGAAAATAATCCTAACCACAGTCTACTGGCTTTCGACATCGTCGGGATTATCATTGGCTATGATGGTAATCCCATCACCTGTTTGTTCTGTCATTCTGTCATCAGGATTATCCAGGACCGTTAGGGTGTTATCTGTCCGTTCTTCCTTATCATAGACCTTTTTGTGCTGTGTCCTGGGAATTCTTTTCTTATTATCTGCTTTCATCAGAATCCTCCTTTTGTTTACTTGTTGTTGTTTCTGGAATTAACCGCAGGATGTGGTGAGATATTGTACAAGGTTTTCCGCACTGCCGCCGTTATGAGTCTGGTTGCCGGGGATGTGACAGCCTAGAACTATAGACGGCAGTGCGGAAAACCGGTACAATGCCTCACCATATTCGCTTACGGCGATTTCCGGAGAAAAACTTTCTTTAGGAAAAAAGTATTTTCCCGATGATAGTCACATAATCCCCGTCTTCAATTACGGCTGCATTTGCTTCATCGGTATCTACATGCATTTCGGTAATAAAGCTCCTGTCCACTCTTACCAAAACTTCAGTGAATATTATATCCCTTTCGCCGTCAACCAGTACCTGTACCCGGTCGCCATTCTTTAACTTCAGCCTCGAGGCATCTTCAGGACTCATATGGATATGGGTTGCTGCCAGGATGACACCTTCCTTCAGGTTAACAGCCCCATAAGGACCAACCAGTACAATGCCCGGTGTTCCGGCAATATCGCCTGAATCCCTAACGGGTGGCTCAATTCCCAGATGGTATCCGTCTGTCCCGGAAATTTCAACCTGGGTTTTTTCTCTTACCGGACCCAGAATCCGGATGCCTTCTATCACCCCCTTGGGTCCCACCACCGTAAGCGTTTCCCTGGCCGCGTACTGCCCTGGCTGGGCCAGGTCGCGGTACCGGGTCAGGCTGTAACCGGGACCGAAAAGCTGTTCCAGATCTTTTCGGGAGATGTGAATATGTCTTCCGGAAATCCTAACCTTTACGTCAGTGTTGGCTGATTCCAGGGGTTCCACATGGGGTGGGGCATCCTCAAGGTTAACCGGAGGTTTCTCAAGAAAAAAGAAATCACTGTCGTTTTCAAACAAGGGGCAGCCTCCTTCCCGGGCACGTCTTTTCTGGTTCTATTTTACCCATTCTCTGAATATATATTTAGTTTGGTCCAAACTGGCTTTTACTTCATTCACCTGTTATAATGTTATTATTATATTTTACAAGATTTCTTAAACAAGGGAGTTGAGACCGGTGCTGGAATATAAATTACCTGGCAGCGAAGGAGCACGAAACAGGGTTATCATCACAGTCCTGGGAAAGGATAAGGTCGGTATTATTGCAGGAGTATCAGCAGTATTGGCTGAACACAATGTCAACATTCTGGATATCAGCCAGACAATACTGCAGGACATATTTACTATGGTCATGGTTTGTGATATTACCAACTGTAGAGTCGAATTTGGGTCACTCAAGGACAGACTTGAGGAAAAAGGACGCGAAATAGGCCTGCAGATACAGGTACAGCATGAGGATGTATTTCAGTTTATGCACAGGATTTAAGACATAAGGCGGGAGGGGACTGTTTTGCTGAGTTTTCAGGAGATATTGGAAACTATCCGCATGGTCCAGCAGGAACATCTGGATATCAGGACAATTACCATGGGGATAAGTTTAAGGGACTGTGCCGATAGTGACCATAAAGTAATGGGGCGGAAAATATATGACAAAATAACCGGGCTGGCCGGAAATCTAGTGGCCACAGGTGAGGAAATTGAGCGGGAATACGGCATCCCCATTGTTAATAAGAGGATTTCTGTTACTCCGATATCAATTGTTGCCGAAGGCTGTGCAACAGAAGATTACGTTTATTTTGCCGAGGTTCTTGATAAGGCATCTGCTGAGGTTGGGGTGAACTTTATCGGTGGATTTTCGGCATTAGTACACAAGGGCTGCACTCCCGGTGACAGCAAACTTATCAGGGCCATTCCCGAGGCCCTGGCAACAACAGAGCGGGTATGCTCCTCTGTAAATGTGGCCACAACCAAGGCAGGCATTAATATGGATGCCGTTTACGGTATGGGCAGAGTGATCAAAAAAGCATCCCAGCTTACGGCAGACAAGGACGGACTGGCTTGTGCCAAGCTGGTTGTCTTTGCCAATGTGCCGGAAGATAACCCCTTTATGGCCGGCGCTTTTCACGGTGTG
>JAENZJ010000020.1:0-45816 GCA_016841325.1 Thermincola carboxydiphila | reverse complement strand
TGAGTGTGTCATCAATGTCGGGGTCAGCGGACCGGGTGTGGTCAAGCAGGCCGTGGAAAAACTGAAGGGGGCTGATTTTGGCACCCTGGCAGAAATGATAAAAAGGACTGCCTTTAAGGTTACCAGAATGGGTGAGCTAGTTGGTCGGGCAGCTTCCGAAAAACTGGGAGTGACCTTTGGTATTGTGGACCTGTCCCTGGCGCCTACCCCGGCTGTCGGGGACAGTGTGGCGGAGATCCTTGAAGCGATGGGGCTGGAACGCTGCGGGACCCACGGTACTACGGCAGCCCTGGCTCTCCTAAATGATGCTGTTAAGAAGGGTGGGGCTATGGCTTCATCTTATGTGGGCGGTTTGAGCGGCGCTTTTATACCGGTTAGTGAGGATGCCGGAATGATCAGGGCGGTCGAGGATGGGGCCCTTAGTCTGGAAAAGCTTGAGGCGATGACCTGTGTATGCTCTGTAGGACTTGATATGATTGCCGTGCCGGGGGATACCGGTGCAGAAACCATTGCGGCCATTATTGCCGATGAGGCGGCTATAGGTGTGATCAATCAAAAAACAACTGCAGTCAGGATTATTCCGGCGCCCGGCAAGGGTGTAGGGGACTATGTTGAGTTTGGTGGTCTTCTGGGACGGGCGCCTGTCATGCCTGTTAATAAATACAGTCCCATTGAATTTGTAAAAAGAGGGGGCAGGATTCCGGCTCCGATACACAGCCTGCGGAATTAGCTACAAAAAACGGAAAAAAGGGGCGTATTTACGCCCCTTTTTAAAGATTCAAAGGCGGTTAAGCCCTTGTTATTCCTCACCGTTTTCCTCAAAGTCACCATCGATACAGTCACTGCCTCCACCACCTGGCCCCAGCTGCTGGAAGGATAAGGCCACCTGGCTGTCACCGTTCTGGGCCAGGGGGGCATTCAGGAAGGTATCTTCAGTGAATCGTAATGTAGGGTTAAGAGCAGGTTCTATTACAGATAAACGAAAACAAAGGGTATCCCCGGAATGAAGCCGGTGGTCCGGCGGGTTGGGGTTTTCATCCACCAGGTACTGGAACAGGCCGCAGCCGCCGCTGTTATGGTCAAAACCGTTGGGCGGGGCACCGGAGCTGTCAAAAAAACTCCAGTCACCGGCAACCGGAGATCCGCCTGCCGGGATGTAGGTCACCAGTGAAATCGCGAGCTGTGTCTGTGTGGAATCAAAGGTAGCCAGGTTAAACAACACCTGGTCTATTAACGGGTCTGGGTTGGCAGCACTGGTGGGAGTGGTATTGGTGACACAAAAATCGGCAAATGTACCATCATCCGCAATATCTATATCTATTTCTGCTGACAATTACAGACCTGTTGCGGGCCCGAGTTCTGTTATCATTACATTAATGTCTGACAATTTATTTCACTCCTTTTATGTAAAGGTCGTTTTATCCATTATATGCAGGTATAATTTAAGTGTTACTGCTAACACCTGCGATATTATGTAAAGTAGAAAATGGAATACTGTCTGTGAATGGAGGTGCGGTCTTGTTACATCCTATAGTTAGAATGGTCTATACCTTAATAGTCCTGGCTTTGCTATACTATATTTCACCACACTTTGTACCTTTCCTGACAGCCCTTGTGCTTGCCATCCTGTTTGAGCCGGTTGTGTCAAAGCTGCACTTGCTGTTAAAGGGGAAGCGAATTATAGCTGTAACCGCAAATTACCTTATTGTTCTTTTAGTTGCCGGTGGACTGACCATTTTAGGTTCTACCAAAATAGTAATTCAGTTTACGGCTCTTCTCCGGCAGATGCCTGAATATGCCGAGAACCTGGGCAGGAGCCTGGAGTCAATTGTGCTCAGGGCTCAGGAAATTTTTGAAGATGTGCCTGTGGAAATAATCCAGAGTATCCAGACAACCATCGGAGAGGCAGTTAACCTGGGAAACCAGATAAGTACCGGTACCGGATTCCTGGTAGGTACAGCCAAAGCTGTTCCCGATATCTTTGTTTTGGTAATTGTGACTCTGGTGAGCTTTTATCTCTTCAGCCTGCAGCTTCCGGATTTAAAGCAAAGTTTCCTCAGGCTTTTCACTGACAGGGCAAGGGAAAAAGTCAGGATAATTCTTGATGACATCAATCACGCTATAGTTGGTTTTGTCCGGGCCCAGCTGATTATCAGCCTGATTACATACCTGTTTATTGTTGCGGGGCTCCTGATTTTGGATATCAGATACGCCCTGGCTCTGGCACTGCTGATTGTTTTGGTAGACATCCTCCCTATCCTGGGAACGGGATTTGTGATGCTTCCCTGGTCAGCATTTCTGTTTATGACAGGAGACAGTTTTACCGCAGTGGGAATTATAGTCCTTTATTTGCTCATAATAGTTCTCAGGCGGATCATAGAGCCGAAAATTCTGGGCCAAAACATAGGATTAAGCCCACTGACCACAATAATAAGCATGTATGTAGGTTTTAAAGTTATCGGGCTGGGGGGGATATTTCTGGGTCCGGCTGTCTGTATCATTTTTAAGGCCATGAGAAAAGCTGGGTTTTTTCAGCATAAAATTGATTTTTAGCGGAGGATTGTTTTATACAGCCGGGATAACTCACTTCCCGCCCTCTGCCAGTTAAAATAGGATTCCACTGCCTTGCGGCCGTTAATACCAAAGCTGTGGGCCAGCTGGTCATTTTTGAGCAGATTTAGAACCGGTTCAATATAAGAGCCTGGTTCTTTTTCATTTGGGACCAGAAATCCCGTTTCCCCGTTTTTAACTATTTCCGGAATCCCTCCCCGGGAGCATGCCACCACAGGCACCCCTGAAGCCATAGCTTCAACATTTACCAGGCCAAAGGGCTCATCCCACTGGGAAGGGCACACAAAGACATCTGCCATGGCAAAACAAAGGGGCAGTTCGGCCTGGCTGACATAATTGGTGAAACGTATATTCCCCGAAATAGAGGCCGCAAGTTGGCGCAGTTCCTTTATATAAGGGGATGCCTTCCTGTTGGCAAACCAGCTTCCACCGACAATTACCAGGCAGCACCTGGGATATTCCCTTAATATGTGTTTCATGGCACGGATCAGGATATCAGGTCCCTTTTTGGGGATCAAGCGTCCGGCAAAAAGGACCGTTTTGTGGTCTTCCGGGATGTTTAGAATTTTTTTCAGATTTTGCACCTTGCTGCTGATATCTGGTTCCCAGCGGGGCCTAAACTGACCGGGATCAGTTCCCAGGTGAATGAAGCTGACCCTGTCGGCAGTTGAGGGGAACATTTCCTGCAGCCGCTTTTTCATGAAATCGCTGTAAACAAGGATTTTTGTACACTGCCGAAATATATTCAGCACCCCTGCCGGCCTGATGAGCTGTGGGTCAATGTGGACCAGGGAGTGCAGGCTGCAGATGAATTTACTTTTCGGGCTTTCGGCCCTGGTCCGGGGGATAAACAGGGGGCGGTTTTCTACCTGGATAACAGGGTATTTTTCTGCAGTTACCCTGGTACGAATCTGCCGGAAATACTCGGGGCCTGCAGGGAACCTGTGGTAGCGTATCTTGCCGATGGTTTCCTCCCGGGGCTGTGAGCGGTGTGTCCGGGCAAATATGTCAATATTAATCTCTGCAGGTATATTTTCAACCATTTTCTGGACCACTGTCTCCACAGAGCCTCCCAGGACCGGTGGGATTGGAAGAAGTCCGGGGGATATTATGGCAACTGACAAGAATAATCTCTCCCTTCTGGTATCATAAGACCACCTGGTATCTGAGGTCACCTGGTGACCTGTAAAACATCTTTCATAATATATGGATATTGAGAAGACCAGGATTATGTTACCTGTTTTTTTGAAAATACCAATCAATTGGTTAGGAGCCCAACATTTACTAGTCAGACAATTCGCAAAATTGGAAGGAATCCTGATGGACATGTCGAAAAGTAATGTAGAGAAGTTTACATAATATTGTATTTGCTCTCCGGTGTTTACATCAGGTAAGCCTGTGGCAAGCAGTATTATGATGCAGTATAAATACATGTATTCTGATGAAAGTGTCAGGTACTGAACTGCAGGGGGAATTATGGAGGGAGGAAAATATGAAGAAACTCAAAATTCTGGTTGCTGACAGTCATGAGGTTTTCCGGCTGGGTATCAGTTTTATTTTGAAACGCGCAGAAGATTTTGAAGTTGTCGGTGAGGCGGCGGTATGTACTGAAGTCATGAAAAAGGTGGACCAACATAATCCTGAAATCCTGATCATGGATTCCCGTCTAAATGACGGCTGTGCCGTTGAAGTATGCAAAAGGGTTAATGCAAAGCATCCAGGGACAAAAACAATTATGTTAATCTCGCCTTCAGATGAAGACAGCATTTTTGAGGCTATTTCGGCAGGCGCAAATGGTTTGCTGCCAAAACAGATGAAGGGTGAAGAACTTATCAGGGCAATCAGAATGGTTCATGAAGGGAAATCCATGCTGGACCCGTCAATCACCTCAAAGGTAATAGACAGGGTGAAAAACGGTTTTTCAGTTCCTGAGAAAAAAGAAGTGCTGCTAAACCCTCAGGAAAAACGGATTTTGGCCTTGATTGCCGATGGTAAGACCAATAAAGAAATAGCCCAGATTTTGATGTTAAGCAACAATACTATTAAAAACTATGTAAGCGGTATCCTCAGCAAGCTTAATTTTAGCAATAGGGCAGAAGCTGCTGCTTATGCTGTCAAGAATAACCTGACCAAACCATATTCCAAGGTCGTCCGCGAAAGCAGCGGCAGTTAACTTAAATTTTAACATGGACAGGGGTAGATGTATTCCTCCGGCGGGAAACATCTGCCCCTGTTTTTTAAAGCTCTCCGGAGCTTGAGTTTTTTCCTTTAAACAGATTCCGGCGGCTATCCTGTGAAAGAGCCGGATAGATACAAAAGTACATGTCCTTTTTCACCGTGTACAGGGTCATTCAGGCATAAATAATCAGTAGTTTCCGGCTGTATAATTACAGGACTTCTGGCACATGCCGGAACCACGGACTTGTGATAACATTGTGTTTGACCGGGAACGGAACGCTCCAAAGGCTCACGGATAAGGCTACATATCCACCAGTTTTAGTCCTATAGCCCAACCATAAACCAGGCCTGGAGGTCCGCCATGAAAATAGATTTACAGAAATTGAGAACACTGCCTCTGGCAAAAGTGTTCAGTGACCCAAAGAAAATACTTAAATTCACAATCATCACCATGGGTGTGTTCTTGTTTATGATTGTATCATTTATCGGAGTGACCTATGCAACTTCGACTCCGAATTTTTGTGCAACCTGTCACATAATGAAACCCGAGGTGGCTACATGGGAGGCTTCATCCCACAGCCAGGTAGACTGCGTTACCTGCCATGTTGACCCTGGGCTGACCAATGCCCTTAAGCATAAGGTTGTTGCTACCAAAGAACTGTACCATTATGTAACCAAGACTTATGAACTGCCAATACGGATGACGGAAGAAATCCCTGATGACCGGTGCCTGCAGTGCCATTCCACCGACAGAAAGGTATCACCTTCATATCCGGGGCTGTATATACCCCATGAAAGGCATAACGAAAAAGGTGTTGCCTGTGTTAAATGCCACCAGGGAGTGGCCCATGGAAATATAGCCTCCCGGGGAATGACAATGGGAGGGGATTTTAGTGAGTGGGACAGGGCTGCCGGGACTAAGGTAATGGACCCGGAATTTACCCTGCCGGAAATGCAGCTGTGCATGGACTGCCATGGCAGGCGGGGAGTTACTGTGGCCTGTGAGGCCTGTCACAGCGGCAATATGATGCCTGAAAACCACAGGGAGAGCTCATTTAAAGTAAATCACGGACAGCAGGCGAAAAAGGATATTGACTACTGTGATACCTGTCATTCATATATCAAGGCACCCGGAGTAACCTCAAACCAGATGCCTGATGAGGAGGACCCGGTGGCCAGCTACCTGGCAAGCATGCAGACAGGTTCCGATTCTGACTATACCGACTATGCCAAAACCAACGAATACTGTGTTGATTGTCATAAAAAGCGGCCTGTGACCCATGATGACAACTGGCCCTTTGAACACGGCAAGAGGGCAGAGAGTGATGAACAAAGGTGCCTTGTCTGCCACAGCCCCAGAACTGATGTCAAAGGGACCACCCAAAAGGCTGCCTGTTCTTCATGCCATCCCAGTATCCATAAGAATCGTTCCTGGCGGCTTTCCCATCCCATAGAGGTTCCACCCAGGTATGCGGTTCTTGAACCCAAGTGTCTCCAGTGCCATGTAAGGAGTTCTTGTTCCACATGTCACCGGATTAAGGATACTGACAGCAAAAAGCTTCCCCAGCCAAAGATAAAAATTACACCAGTACAATAAGGAGGAATTGACTGATGAGTTCTGCAACACCAGAAGCCGGGAAAATAAGGATCAATTCACATGAAAAGACCTTTACTCTTTTACAGGCTATCGCTGTTATTCTGGTATCGGCAACCGTATTTGTGGCATCAGGTTTCCTGGTGGGCAAGACATTTTTCTGGAAGTCAGTAGAGGAAACCCGTATTGACCAACAGCTGGCATTTTACAAGTCCCAGGTTGAAGCTGAACCGAAAAACCCTGAAATGAGAGTCAACTACGGCTATACCCTGTTCCTGAAAACCAAAAACAGTGAAGCCCTGCAGCAGTTCCAGATTGCTGCGGACCTTGACAAGAAATATGCTGCTCCTCACTATAATATGGGACTGGTTTATAAGGATATGCAGAAATATGATGAGGCACTGGAAGCGTTTTCCCAGGCAGCCAAGCTGGCACCAAGGGATTACAAGCCCTTTATGATGATGGGTGTTGTGTATAACCTCCAGGGCAATTACAAGTCGGCGATTACTGCCCTCAACAGGGCCAATGATGAAAACCCGGGTTCAGCAGATGTGATTTACCAGATAGGTGTTTCTGCGGAAAAAACAGGGGACGAAAAAGGGGCAAAGGAGCTTTACCAGAGAGCCTTGGATTATGACCCCAAGTTCCAGGAAGCCAAGGACGCCCTGGCCAGGCTTAAATAACTTCAACTCATTGGTACCAGCAGTTATACCACAAATATGCAAAATAAACCGTAAGAGAGGTGAAGACCGGCTGCTTAAAGCCGGGATGATATGGCAGAAGTTGCGGGAAAAACAGGTATTACCATCAAACGAAAATACGTCTACTGGATTGTACAGTTGATGTTTGTAATCTCACTGACAGGATTTCTGTACAGTTACCTGACCAATAAAGATGTCTTCAACGGGCTGCAGAACTTTGCTGCCACTCCTTCGGGTGAGCCGTCTTTTGTAAGACTGATTTATGGTAAGTTCGGGGGCGGTGAGTTTGACAAACCCATGGCAGTCACCGTAGCCAATGAACAGATATATATAGCTGATACAAATAACAAGAGGGTACAAATCTTTGATTATGAAGGAAATCCCATAAAGACCTTTGGCAAAGCAGGTACCGAGCCGGGACAGTTCCAGTTCCCGTATGGGCTGGCCGGAGACAGTAAAGGGACCATTTATGTGGCTGACCTGTATAACGGGAGTGTGTCCAGATTTGACAAAGACGGTAACTTCAAGGGCCTGTTTGCTGAGAAAAACGCTTCAGAAAATATTTTTCAGATGCCTGCAGGGATAGCAATCAAAAATGACCGGGTTTATGTAACTGATGTCAAGAGCCATACAGTTAAGACCTTTGACTTAAATGGTAAATTAATCAAAGAATATGGCAAGAAAGGCACCAAGCCTGGTGAGCTGAATGCTCCCAATGCGGTAGCCGTGGATAATGACGGAAATGTTTATATTACTGATACAGGAAACCAGAGGCTCCAGGTATTTGACAAAGACGGGAAATACAAGAAGACAGTAAATGGTTCCAAGGATGGCAAGGGCCAGTCAGTATTTGTCAACCCCAGGGGTATCGGAGTCGATTCTCAGGGCAATATCTATGCTGTCAGCAATCTGACCCACAGGATTTACGGTTTTGACAAAGACGGTAAACAGGTATTCTCCATTGGTGGATACGGTGAAGGAGAAAAACAGTTCTCCCTGCCTAATGGCCTGTTTGTTGACGAGAGGGGCCGGATATATGTGACAGATACCACCAACCAAAGGGTGGCCGTATTCCAGACCCGGTAATTCATAACCATGGTATCATGTGGTTTTCCACTGATCAATCACCTGAGTTTGCTGAAGAAAGGGGGTGAGACATTGAAAAGCATGGTGAAATATTCTAAAATGACCGCAGAGATTAAAGGAGGAAACAAAGTGAAAAAGTTCAGCTTAGTAATGGCGTTAGCACTGGCCTTAATGCTGACACTCGGAGTAAGTGTTGCACTTGCCGCACCTGGAGATTATGATCCGGACACAACTTCTGACAAGTACAATACTCCTCTGACTTCCGGCGGTGGTTATGTTGATTCAACTACCGTTACACCCGGGCTGGTAAACGCTAACCAAACAGGTAAAAACGTAGATGTAAATGATGGAACAAGTTTCAGTGATGTTATCAAAAACGTTGAAGGGCACGCGACACACGGTGAGTACACCAATGACACCAACTCATGTGCTTCCTGCCACCAGACTCACACCGCTTCAGGCAGGGACCTGCTGTTCAAAAACGGTGTATATAACACCTGTACAGCTTGCCATGACGGTACTTTAGGCTTCTACAACGTATTCGAGGGTTCCAATGCCGGTACCTTCGGCGGTGACCCTGACAAGGTAGTAGGTAATGCATCAGTCCACATGGCTACCGGTGTTATGACCACAAGTGCAGCACCTGGTGGTAACAGGACCAGTACTGATGTAAACACCTGGGGTAAGGAATTTACCTGTGCCAGCTGCCACGCTCCGCACGGTTCCTACAGTGACAGGCTTCTCCATTACAACCCCAACAACATGGGTGCAACTGCTCCTACAGATGCAGCCGGCAACCCGACCGGTGGTAAGAAGATTGTAAATGCTACCATTGCTCTTGATTCAGCTACCGGACACTACACAGCAGTAGATGCTGATGGAAATGCTATTACAGAGCCATGGCTCTATGGTTACACATACGGAAGGCCCAAGGTTTACTGGTCACAGATCCGTGTTCTGTATGACAGTGACGCAGATGGAACAGCAGAATGGAACTACAAGGTTCAGGGCAACCCGACCCAGTCTTACAATGATGTCCTTGAAATTCATTACAATGAAGGCTACTTCACAGATCCAAGCGGCGTACTGCCGGCTGACCTGACCAAGGTACAAATGGATGTAGCTCCGGCTACTGTTGTTAAGGTAGGTCTGAATCAGATTGCCACTGCTCCCAACAATGTACCTGTAAATGAAGTTACCACTTACGTGTCAGGTGTTAACGCATTCTGTGCTGCCTGCCACACCGACTACAATGCTAACACCGCCGCAGAAGAAACCGGTACCTTCAGTTCAGCATTCCGTCATAAGATCAGCCAGGGCCTCAAGGCCGGTATGATCGGTGAAGGCACTAACATGGTATGTCTGACCTGCCACTTCGCTCACGGTACTGATGCTTCAATCATGCTGGATGCTCAGGATCAGCCTGTAACCTCACCTGATGTAAACGCATCCTCAGCTCTGAAGCGTTACACCAACATGGCTGTTTGCTGGAAGTGTCACAGTGATTCCAAGGCTGAAACCTTCAAGAACACTCAGTACTACTGGGATCAAAAAGCAGCAGGAACCAACCCGACTATCTAACAATTGAATAAACAGGATTCAGATTCGGAAACACTCTGAGTTTATCGGGGGGCTCAACGGGCCCCCCTTTTTTTTAAAAAATTTTTCTTTTCAGAACAGGGCATTAACAGCCCTGTTCTTTTGTTTTTTTAGTGATAAATGTTTATGGGAGTTACTGCCACTTGAATTCTCCTCTTATTTTTAACACTAGGTAAAAGGAAACAAGGAAATAATGTCGAAATATGTCGAAATGTACCAGGGTTACCAGACTTATGAAGTGGTCTAATGTATACTGGAGGTGACAGAAATTATCAATATGGCCACAAATTCTAAAATAAATATTAGGAGGTAATACAGTGTCTGATTACAGCATCTCAGTGAACTTAAAAAAATGGCCGCTATATATGTTGCTGACCGCATTAATAAGCTCATTTCTTACTTTTGCATTTGCTTTACCGGCATCTGCGGACACAACCGGACCTGTCTTCACCAAGCTATACCCTGCCAGGGGAATTACGGTGAAACAGACAAAAATTGTCATCTCCCTTGTTGCCATAGACACTGATTTAATTGATTATTCTTCACTTGTCATGAAGGTAGACGGACTGGCTGTCAGCCCTGTGGCCCAGTATACTCCCATTGATGAGTCTGCAGATGATTATACCACCCTGGAAATATATGCTCCCGTCAGCCTGGCTCCAGGCAGTCACACTGCAGAGGTTTTCGTCAAAGACCGGAAGGGTAACAGCAGTATAGTCAGCTGGTCATTTACGGTGAACGAGCCGCTGAAAATACTAAATACCAGTCCGGCCAACGGTGCGACTGTTGTCAACAGGACACCGGTAATCAGTGCAGGTTTGACATCAGGGGATATTGTCGACCCTGCAACGATATTGATGACACTAAATAATGTACCTGTGGCGGCAGTATATGATTCTGTCTACGAAACGGTTAGCTACAAACCTGAAGAGCCGCTGGACAATGAGACATTTTATGATGCCTCTTTAACCCTTAAAGACATACACGGTAATACCGTAAAAGCGACCTGGCAGTTTTATGTTAATACTTTTGAGGAAATGACATATTTGGTAGATGATGCAACCTGCCAGAGCTGCCATGACAGGACAGAGCATGTGGTGGACAACTGCAGTAAATGCCATGGGGTTAACTTCAGCGCCACAGATCCTGTTTACCCCCTTGATGACTGCTATTACTGCCATTTTGACTCCAGAGACTATCCTGCAGCCTACCATAGGAACGGGCTGCCTCTGGAAGAACCGCCCCTGCACCCGGTTCAGGTGATTTACAGCTGTACAGGGTGTCATGACAGGGGGTGGGCAGCAACGGCAGTACCTTCAGTTCATAATATCTTTGAAACTGCCGTGGAGCACTCCTCAACCACAACCGGCTGCACTGAGTGTCACAGTACTGTACTTACCAGGGAACACCTGAGAAGGTATGACCCTCAGGGGATGCCTTTAAGCTGTTTTACATGTCACAATAACCCGGACCCGGATATACAGCTGGCAATTACATCAGGAGACAGCAGCTGTGGCGCCTGTCACCCTGCTGAAATGTTTGGACATGCCCTGAACCGGCCGCCTGTCATATCTGTTGCCAGAGCAAATGTAACAGCAGGGGAAGGTCAGCTGATTGTGAACACTGGAGCCATCAGTGATCCTGACAATGACCCGGTAACCCTGACAGCCTCAGCAGGTGAGGTAACAGACAATGGTGACGGTACCTGGACCTGGTCCTTTGTTTCTACTGACGGGCCTGCCCAGAGCAGTACTATAAAAATTACTGCCACAGACGGGCAGGGCAATGTGGGGGAGACATCCTTTGAGTTAATTATCCATAATGCAGCTCCTTTTTTGGATGCAATCAGTGCTCCCATAGACCCGGTCCAGGTTAACACGACAGTAAATGTAACCACCGGTTTTTCTGACTCTGGTACGGCTGACTTACATAGCGCCGACTGGGAGTGGGGTGACGGGAGCAGTTCAGCAGGCCGGATAAATGAGAGCCAGGGGTCCGGTACTGCCAGTGGCAGCCACGTCTACACCAAGGCAGGTGTCTATACCGTCATCCTGACCCTGCGGGACAACGATGGGGCCGCTGTGCAGAAGGATTACCGGTACATAGTCGTATATGATGCTGACGCAGGTTTTATTACCGGAGGAGGCTGGATATATTCACCCATTGGGGCCTATGCAGCCGACCCCCTGTTGACCGGGAGGGCAAACTTCGGGTTTGTATCCAGGTACCTGAAAGGAGCTGCAGTTCCCACTGGTAACACAAGATTCCAATTCAAGGCAGGCAGTCTGGATTTTTCCAGTTCGGAATACGAATGGCTGGTAGTCAGCGGGACCAAAGGGCAGTTCAAAGGCCGGGGAACCATCAATGGCAAGGGTAGTTACGGGTTTATCTTGACAGCTCTTGATGGTGACGATACCGGAGGGCCCGATAAGTTCCGGATCAAAATATGGGACAGGATAACGGGCGACCCTGTCTATGACAATCAGTCAGGAGCTGAGGTTACAGCTGACCCTGCAGTGGTTTTGGGTGGTGGAAGCATATTAATCCACAAGTAAATCCGGAAGGTCTTATGGGAAATTTGTCTAATTATATTCTACAAAGGGTGACGGTTAATATATTGTAATGAATGGATGTGTTTATTTAAAATATTGTGGGCAAATTATTACTGACTTGCGGGGGGTGGCTCTACTGACGGAAAAGAAACAAAATGGAGAGAACAGTTATCTGGCCCGTAAAATTGACGAACTGGGGACAGCAATGGAGAAAATGAAGCTGGCGGAATATGTTGACTTATTGAACCGCCCCGGAAGGCTGTTTTTTATTAACTTTTTTGCCGGAGTGGCCCGGGGTCTTGGCATGGCGGTCGGATTTACCCTGCTGGGCGCTTTGCTTATATATACCCTACAGAGGCTTCAGGTTCTTAACCTGCCGGTTATCGGGGAGTTCATTGCCGATATAGTTAAAATTGTACAGAACAACCTCAAATTACAGTGAGGTAAGCTCAACAGCGCATAGCACCTGAAACCGGTTGTTGGACATACTGGAGTAAAAACAGGGGCAGCAGGGAATGATGTTGATAGAGATACCGATGATTAAGGGAGGGACCGATGTGACCAAAGATGTCATTGAAGCCATTCTGGAACGACGCAGTACCAGAAGCTTCAAAGCTGATGAAATTCCCAGGGCAACCATAGGGAGGATAATTGATGCCGCCAGATGGGCTCCCAGTGCCGGCAATGTCCAGCCGTGGCAGTTTTATGTGGTTTATAACGAAAAAAAGAAATATGAGCTGGCTGCGGCGGCAGCAAATCAGCGTTTTGTGGGTGAAGCCCCGGTGGTGATGGTGGTATGTGCTGTTCCGGAGATGACGGCAGCCCGTTACCGGGAGCGCGGCCGCAACCTGTATGTAATCCAGGATACGGCAGCTGCCGTCCAGAACATCCTTCTGGCTGCGGAAGGTTATGGACTGGGGACCTGCTGGGTTGGTTCTTTTAATGAGACCCTTGTTATGGAAGCCCTGGAGATTCCCCGGGGCACCATTCCGGTTGCCCTGATACCTGTGGGCTATGCTGCGGGGAAAAGCAAGCCCCCGGCACGCAGGCCGGTGGACGGGATTGTGAGGATAATCGAGTAGCCTGTTAAGCAATTATGACGCAATTCAGGAGGCAGATATGGACAGGAAACTGATGGAACAGTTCAGGCAAAAACTGGTGCAGGAGAAGCAGGAGATTGAGGAACGGATAACACACATGGAGGAAGGGGCCCTGGAGGTGCCTGTCCAGGATTCGATCAGTGAACTCTCAATGTATGACAATCACCCGGCGGACCTGGGAACAGAGACCTTTGAAAGAAGCAAGGACATAGCCCTCAGGGAAACAGCCCAAATACATCTGTCCAAAATTGAAGATGCCCTGAATAGGATTAAAGAAGGCTCTTACGGAAAATGTGATACCTGTGGTGCTGAAATTCCCCTGGAGCGATTGGAAGCTATGCCGGCCACCACTATGTGCAAAAAATGTAAAGCAGCAGGTGAACTGCTGCCGGACAGGCATCCGAGGCCGATTGAGGAAGATGTGATTGTACCCCCGTTTGGCGGGTTGACACATGATGACTCAGAGTTTGAACTGGGGGATGCCGAGGATGAAATAATGTTTGACGGTGAGGATACCTGGCAGTCAGTGGCCAGGTTCGGTACCTCAGAGACTCCCCAGGACATCAGTGTCCACGGGGTGACTGATTATGACCACATGTATGTTGATGCCGATGAAAATGTCGGCACTGTTGAGAGGGTGGAACAGATTCCCTATGAAAAGAATGTTGATGGTATGATTTATCAGGACTTTGACGGTGAAGATGATGAAACCGTTCACAGCAGGGAAAAGAAAGGGAAACAGGAGAATTCCCACTTATAGCCATTAGTCTTCAAAGGAAGGGTTACCCATGTCAAAATTGACACCAGGTGACCCTTCCTTTCACAGCGTAAGCACGCCTTTTACCCCGTAAACTTGAATCTGCCTGACCCGTATGATAAAATTAAGCAGCAAATAAATATGGAGAAAACAGATGATGTGGAGGTATCAGCCATTGCGGTACATATTACTGGCTATGGGGCTCCTGGCTGCAGACCAGTTGTCCAAGTGGTTTGTTATGAGCAGGATGAGTGAAGGTGATTCCATACCTGTTATTGAACCGGTATTTCATATAACTTATGTCATGAATCCGGGAGCGGCCTTTGGCATGCTGCCGTATAAGACGCTGTTTTTTGTGATTGTTACGGTCATTGTGGTGCTGGGAATCATTCTTTTTGCAAGGCATATCCCGGCAGGAAAGGTCCTCCTGAAGACCGGGCTGGCACTCCAGGTGGGTGGTGCGGTGGGGAACCTTATAGACCGCCTGAGGTTTGGGCATGTTGTCGATTTTTTTGATTTCCGGGTCTGGCCGGTATTTAACATCGCTGATATGGGAATAGTTGTCGGTGTTGGCATACTTTTCATTGAACTGCTGAAGGGTGACCGGGAGAACCGGAAACAGGAGGAAGCCGCTCTGCCACAGGGGGAAACCGGTCTGGTTGAAGATACGGGACAAAGGGATACTTAGAAGAACACGGGAGACGAAGATTTTATTATGAATAGTGACAAAGGAACAGAAGATATCCGGGAAATACCGGAAGAGTTAATTGATGAATGGGATGATGAAGCTGAGGATTTAAGCGGCCCCGGCCATCAACTGGAACATACTGTTACAGGTGAAGATGAAGGGATGCGGCTTGATATCTTGGTAACCTCTCTTGACCCGGGTCTTTCACGCTCCAGAGTACAGAAACTGGTTGCCGGTGGAGAAGTTACCGTAAACGGAAGTGCAGCCAAATCAAACTATAAGGTCAGAGAAGGTGACCGGGTCTGTGTAAAAATACCTGCTCCTGAGCAGCAGGAAGTTGCGGCCGAAAACATACCGCTGGATATTGTATATGAAGACAGTGACCTGCTGGTGGTCAACAAGCCTCAGGGCATGGTGGTACACCCCGCGGCCGGAAATTATTCGGGAACACTTGTAAATGCCCTTTTGTATCACTGTGATGACCTCTCGGGCATCAATGGGGTCATCAGACCAGGAATTGTCCACAGAATTGATAAGGACACCTCAGGGCTCCTGGTGGTGGCCAAGAATGACCATGCCCATGTGAGCCTGGCAGGACAGCTCAAAGACCACTCTGTGTCCAGGAAATACCTTGCCCTGGTCCATGGGGTTGTAACTGAGCCCAGTGGTATAATAGATGCCCCCCTGGGACGTGATCCCAGGGACCGCAAGAAAATGGCGGTTATTACCAGGAACTCGAAAGAGGCCGTAACCAGGTATCGTGTTTTGGAACGGTTTGAACATTATACTCTGATTGAGTGCCAGCTGGAGACAGGCCGGACACACCAGATAAGGGTACATATGGCTTATCTGGGCCATCCGGTGGCGGGGGATCCTGTCTATGGACCTCAAAAGAACCCACTGGGCCTGAAGGGCCAGGCGCTGCATGCCTGTCTCCTGGGATTCAGGCATCCGGTTACCGGAGAATTTATGGAATTTGAGGCAGATATTCCGCCGTATTTTCAAAACCTTATTTCAGAACTCAGGCTTGGGAAGAGTTGAACCGGCCCGGACCGGAGCTTCAGGCCACTGAAACGGCAGTGCTACTGCCACTTGACATTCTGGCATTTTAATGGTAAAATATAGGGGAAAATTTAGGGTGAAGTAAATTCAGGGAGTAAGTATAGTTCGAGCAGCAATACGCCGGGGCGTCCAGCAGTTGTGGATTGTTGTAAGGGCTATGTTGACACTGTGGGTGTTCAAGCCGAAACCTGAATCGAAAAATCCGGATTAGGGAGCTGGGGCCTTCCTTTAGTTCCGGTCGAACTGACCGGGGCTGGGGATAAATCAGCCAGTGGTTTAGGGTGAGTCAGGTGACGAAACCCGGGCACTCTAACTCTCTTTCGACATTAGCGAAAGAGAGTTAGAGTGCCCGGGTTTTAATTATTCTGTGAACCGAGACCTATACAAATTTGAAGGAGGAATGCAATGTTAGCAAATTACAAAAAGTTTGATAAGTGGAAAGATGTAGAACCAGACCAGTGGAATGACTGGAAGTGGCAGATGTCCAACAGGCTCACCTCTGTTGCAGACCTGCAGGGTATTGTCAACCTCACGGCAGAAGAAACAAAAGGGGTTCAGGAATGCCTGCAGTCCCTGCGTATGGCAATTACCCCGTATTATGCCACCCTAATGGACCGTGACGACCCTTCCTGTCCCGTCAGAAAGCAGGCTATCCCTACTGCTTTGGAGTTACAACACACCGATTATGATATGGAAGACCCCCTGTACGAAGAAAAAGACTCACCTGTCCCGGGAATTACCCACAGATACCCCGACAGGGTGCTTTTCCTGGTTACCGACCAGTGTTCCATGTACTGTAGGCATTGTACCAGAAGGCGCTTTGCCGGTCAGACGGATAAAGCTCTGCCCAAAAAATACATAGACCGGGCCATAAACTACATCAGGAACAATTCCGGTATCAGGGATGTACTTATTTCAGGGGGTGATGCCCTGGTAATACCTGATGAAACAGTTGAATACATCCTTGGCAGCCTTAAGCATATCAAGCATGTTGAGATGATCAGAATCGGGACACGTACCCCTGTGGTGCTGCCCCAGAGGATAACTGAAGACCTTTGCGGAATTATCAGGAAGTACCATCCTGTCTGGATAAATACTCATTTTAACCATCCCAGGGAAATAACCGCTGAAGCCAGAAATGCCTGCAGTATGCTGAATGAAGCCGGGGTGCCCCTGGGGAACCAGAGTGTACTGCTGCGCGGTATTAATGACTGTCCCAATGTGATGAGAAAACTCTTTCAAAAACTGCTTACTATCAGGGTAAGGCCGTATTATCTGTACCAGTGTGATATGGCACAGGGAATTGACCATTTCCGTACTCCGGTGTCCAGGGGAATAGAAATAATGGAAACACTGAGGGGGCATACGACCGGGCTGGCAGTCCCGACTTATGTGATTGATGCACCCGGTGGAGGGGGAAAAATCCCTGTTGGGCCGCAGTATGTTGTTTCCCAGTCAACTAACAAAATCGTTCTCAGAAATTATGAGGGTGTTATCTGCTCTTACCGCGAACCTGATGATAAGACATCTGTCTGCAGGGAATGCGGAGAGTGTAAAAATGTCAGGACAAAATCAAGGGAGGGTCTGGCCAAACTCTTTAATGATAAAAGTGTCAGCCTTGTCCCCAAAGGCAACTCCAGGGAAAAAAGACGGGAGAACTACGGTGAGACAGTATCATGATTGAAGAAAAAGGTTTTTTTAACAGGGAAAGCGGGATAATAAAGGTCAACACCACTGATTTTGCCGTAACGGCTGTTGATGACTGCCGTAACCGGCGGGTCCGCGTACCGGATTACCAGGCCCAGGATATTAGCGCTCTGGTTAATTATCTTGATATTCTGGGAAGTGAGTCCCAGGCAGGGAAAATCATTGTTTATGCACCCGGTGATGATTGGCAGAAGTTCCTGGCTTTTGGCTACAGGCTCGAAGGCATGATGAAAACTTATTTCAGGGGTGACCCTGTATATTTGATGAGCCGGTTCCTTAGTCCGGACAGGTCTGGCAGTGAACATTTGGTTAATGAGGACCTCATTCTGAAAAAAATTCACCAGAGAGAACGGGGCTGTGCTGAAAGGAAAAAAGGAAGTGACAGCACCATCTACACAGTCCGAAACCTCCAGGCTGATGATATAAATGCGGTTATGGATATTTTCAGAGATGTTTTTGTGACCTATCCCAGCCCGGTTGAGGAAAGACAGTATTTTGAAGCCCTCACCGGGGAAGAAGGGAATATCATGCTGATAGCAGAACACAAAGGTGAAATTGCCGGAATGATTTCCGCCGACATAGATAACAGGCACCTGAGTGCTGAACTTACAGACTGTGTTACTCTCCCGGAACACAGGGGCAGGGGAGTTATGGGACTACTGATTGACCACATTGAGGAAAAGCTGGTCAGGAGGAAACTCAAATGCCTGTACAGCCTTACCAGAGCCGGTATCCCGCCCATTAATGCCGTGATGTACAAAAAAGGGTATACATACAGGGGCAGACTGATAAACAACTGTGACATTGGCGGCAGGTATGAAAATATGAATATCTGGGAAAAAAGTATAGGTTTTCGGTAAACAGGCAAGCTCTCGGAAATTACCATACAGCAGGGTTATTTCCGAGAGCTGCTTAAAACAAAACCCGGGGCGCAAAGCCTTGAGCACAAAGAAAAAAAATGGAGCAGCTGAGTCAGGCTGCTCCTTTTTGGTAGAGACGTTGGGGCTTATCTCTACAAAACTGGTTAAAAAATCTTTTCGGGTAAATTCAGTTGGAACAACTTACACTTAGTACTACGTCTGAAAAGACAATTTTGGGGGGGCCGGAGCCAAAACTGCACAAAATTTCCTGATTAGGGATTGAAGTTGGCCTATACATGATTATATAATGTAATTGGTAGTGAATACTCTCCCAGCTACGCTTGACGCTAAGAGCAGGGGGCTTCCTGGTTCTGCGACCACAGCTTCATGTCAATTGCATGGTATCACCGTCTTTGGTAAGCATTTACTATAATTATGCCACCGAACGCCAGTTCGTTCAATTCATTTTCCACCTAAAGAAGAAGGAGACTTCTTGACAATTTGGTTAACAAAAAAAACTGGAGGGGAGTAAATGCATAGAAAAAAATTGTTTGTCACACTGTTCCTGTTTCTGATTCTTAGTCTGTTAGCGGCTCCTGTCTCGGCAGCGGTAGATTATTATGACTTCTACAAAGTGGTTGAACTTACTGTCGGGCAAAACCTGTCTCACATCAATGAGCGTCCCTATTATTCTGACCAGGCCCCTTTCATAGATTCGGGAAGGACCCTGGTTCCGCTGCGTTTTGTGGCTGAAGCCCTGGATGCCTATGTGGACTGGTTGCCATCTACAAGGACGGTAGTGATTGAAACTGATTCCGGAACCATTATCAAGGTTGCTATAGGCAGCAAAACGGCATATGTTGATAACCAGCCCCGGACCCTGGATGTCCCTGCTATGATTAAAGGAGGCCGGACCTTTGTGCCCCTCAGGTTTGTGGGAGAAGCCATGGGAGCAAAGGTGGACTGGGATTCAGCCACCCGTAAAATCAAGGTTGTCAATGTGGATACATCAGACTGGGAAGAGTATATTGAACCGATTACAGGAAGTTCTGTCCTGTTTCCTGAAGGGGACTGGGAATCTGTCTCCGAAGGAAGCGCCCTGATTGTTGAGAGCCCCGAGGAAACATATTTTGAGTTGACTTATGACAACAGGGACCTGGCAACTATTATGAAACTGAAAAAAGACCTGTTGCTGTCAGAGGGCTGGAAACTGGAAAGTGAAACAGCAGCCTCATTTAGAATGACCAAGGAAAATATTTATGTGAGTTCACTCCCTTATACTTATATTTTCTCAGCTCACAAGGCAGGGAGCGGGAACATAGTTTATAGTGTCGAAACCAATGCTGAGGCGATGGAACAGGACCTGGCGGTAGTAGAAAAAATAATTTCCACACTGGTGATTAAAAGTTGACTTTCAGGTACCTATCTGGTACACTTAATAAAAATATCTCCTTTAAATTAGTCCGAGAGGCTAGTAAGGGAATATATAGTTTTGCATTTTGGGGAAACTATGCCTGCTTGCGTCTCTGCAAGCAGGCTTTTTAGTGTCCTGGTTAGTTATGACAGTTTTTATTATCCCTAAAGATCTTTTAATCAAAAGTGCCCTTAACCGGCAAAACAGGTGGTGACAAGATGCTCAGTGAAAAAGCGGTAATTCTCGATGCTGATGGAATCCGCAGGGCTCTTACCAGGATTGCCCACGAGATTATTGAGCGCAACAAGGGTGTCGAAGAAGTTGCCCTGATCGGCATCCGCAGGCGCGGTGTTCCCCTTGCGGAACGCCTGGCGAAAAGGATAAAGGAAATTGAAGGCAAGGATATTCCGATAGGGGTCCTGGATATTACCCTTTACCGGGATGACCTGACAACAATCGACCAGCAGCCGGTGATTCACCGGACAGATATTTCCTTTGCGGTCGATAACAAGACACTGGTCCTTGTTGATGATGTATTGTTTACCGGAAGGACTATAAGGGCAGCCCTGGATGCGATTATTGACCTGGGAAGGCCCAATGCCATTCAACTGGCAGTACTTGTTGACAGAGGTCACCGGGAACTGCCAATAAGGGCAGACTATGTTGGCAAAAACGTCCCCACTTCAAAGAAAGAGATCATTTCGGTAAATCTTACCGAATTGGATAAAGTTGATAAAGTAATTATTGTAGAGGATACCGGATAACCCTTTAAACTGGTCCCGTGAGGCCAATAAGGGCAGGTAGACGTTTTTTGGCATTTACCTCCTTATTGGCTTTTAGCAGGCCGGTAAGGAGTTTTTGTTTCCCGGGGCGTTACGAGTAAGCTCCGGAAATGACCGGGTGAGAATATGGTGAGGTGTATACCGATTTTCCGCAGTGCCGCCTATGAGTCTAAGCTGCCACCCCCGGCAATAAGGCAGCGTCCCCGAACTCGATGGCTCATTGGGCTTTTTCTCAAGATGGCCGCCTCTCGTTTTGGCAGGCCAAAACTTCCCGGCGGCCTTCGCCATCTTCGGACATGCGGGGACTCCCTGCCTTATTACCGGTGCTTTGCAGCAAAACTCATAACGGCGGCGGTGCAAGGAAAATCTTGTACAACACCTCACCATTTAGGACGGTCATTTCCAGAGCAACTCGTAAAGGGGAAGCCAAAAAAAATAACAAAGTGCAAAGAGCAAATAATAAAAGAGCAATAAATAAAAGAGCAATAAATAAAAGAGCAATAAATAAAAGAGCAAAGCGACGCCCATAAAGCCCGAACGCAATTAGGTGGCGTTAACGAAATAAAAGGAGGGAGCAGCAATGGGGCTGAACCGGAAAGACCTATTGGGGATAAAGGATCTGTCGGTTGGGGAAATTCAGCTTATCCTGGAAACAGCTGAACCGATGAAAGACATTATCCGCAGGCAGATTAAGAAGGTGCCTACCCTCAGGGGGAAAGCCGTAATTAACCTTTTTTATGAACCCAGCACCAGGACCAGGACATCTTTTGAACTGGCGGGGAAATACATGAGTGCCGACACCATCAATATCAGTACATCGGCAAGCAGTGTAGTCAAGGGAGAGACTCTCAGGGACACAGGGAAGACTCTTGAAGTAATGGGAGCAGATGTGGTTATTATCAGGCATTCTGCCTCCGGCGCTCCCCATATCCTGGCAAAACACCTCTCGGCATCAGTAATCAATGCCGGTGACGGTTTCCATGAACACCCGACCCAGGCGCTCCTGGACATGTTTACCATCAGGGAGAAAAAGGGCAGGCTGGAAGGCCTTAAGGTGGCTATTGTAGGTGACATTATGTTTAGCAGGGTGGCCAGGTCAAACATCTGGGGACTTACCAAAATGGGGGCAGAGGTACGGGTAATAGCCCCGGCTACGCTGCTGCCGCCCGATATTGAGAAACTGGGTGTAAAGGCGTATACCTCCATTGAGGAGGGGCTGTGCGATGTGGATGTGGTAATGGTACTCCGGATGCAGCTGGAGAGGCAGCAGAAGGGTTTGTTTCCCACCATCAGGGAGTATTCCCGCCTGTATGGAGTGACTGCTGAGAGAGTCAGGCTGGCACGTCCCGATGCCCTGGTAATGCACCCCGGCCCCATGAACAGGGGCATTGAGATCGCCCCTGATGTTGCCGACGGTGTTCAGGCAGTTATAAATGAGCAGGTTACCAATGGTGTTGCCGTCAGGATGGCCTTGCTGTACCTGCTGACAGGAGGAGGTAACCCCCATGAAGCTGTTAATTAAGGGTGGAAGAGTGGTCGATCCGGTGAACGGAATCTCCCGGGCTGCTGATGTCCTGGTTGCCGAAGGGAAAATCAGTGCAGTGGATAAAAACATTGCTGCTGACGGGGCAGAAGTGATTGAAGCAGCCGGCAGGCTGGTGGTGCCCGGGTTTATTGACATGCACGTCCATTTACGGGAACCGGGTTTTGAAGCCAAGGAAACTATCGCCACCGGGACCAGGGCTGCGGCCAGGGGAGGTTTCAGCGGTGTGGCCTGTATGCCCAATACAAATCCGGTTATAGATAACCACGCACTGGTGGAATTCATTAAATCCAGGGCTGCCGCTGAAGGGGCAGTAAATGTATTCCCTATAGGTGCCATTACCAAGGGCTCCAAGGGCGAGGAGCTTGCCGAGATAGGTGATATGAAGCTGGCCGGAGCGGTAGCCATATCTGATGACGGCAGGCCCCTGATGAATGCCCAGGTGATGAGGCTGGCCATGGAATATGCCAGGATGTTCGGATTGCCGGTAATTTCCCACTGTGAAGACCTGAACCTTGTCGCTGACGGGGTTATGCATGAGGGATACTATTCCACGGTTTACGGCCTTAAGGGAATTACCAGGCTGGCAGAGGAGGCTATGGCAGCCAGGGATATCATGCTGGCAGAACTGACCGGAGCCTGGCTTCATGTTGCCCATATCAGTACTGCAGGGTCTGTTGAGCTGGTCAGAATGGCTAAGAAGAAGGGGATTCGGGTTACTGCAGAGGCCACCCCGCATCATTTCAGCCTGACAGAAGAGGTTGTGGGCAGTTATGACACGGCGACCAAAGTGAATCCACCGCTCCGCAGTGCAGATGATGTCAGGGCAGTGAAAGAAGGCCTCCGTGACGGAACCATAGATGTGATTGCCACAGACCATGCACCTCACACAGTTGAGGAAAAGGATGTGGAATACAATTATGCGCCCTTCGGGATAGTGGGGCTGGAGACCGCTGTGGGGCTGGCCTTCGGGGAACTGGTCAGACCGGGTCTCCTGAGTCCTGAAGAACTGGTAATGAAAATGAGTGTTAACCCGGCACGTATTCTGGGACTGGAAGGGAAGGGACATCTGGGAGTCGGCGCAGATGCCGATATTACAGTGATTGACCCGGAACTGAAAGAGATTGTGGATGTTAACAGGTTTGCCTCCAGGGCCAAGAACTCCCCGTTTAACGGATGGGAACTGACAGGCCTGCCTGTGGTAACCATAGTAGGGGGACAGATAGTGATGCAGAACAGGCAAATTGTGGTCTGACAGGATTAAAATCAATTTACAGGTACCTGAGGTTTGTTGAACCGTTTCATATAAAATACTCTGGAGGGATTGGCTAATGAAGGCAGTACTGGTCCTTGAGGACGGCACGGTTTTTGAGGGTAATGGGTTTGGGGCAGAGACCCGGAATTTCGGTGAGGTAGTGTTTAATACCAGTATGACAGGGTATCAGGAAATTCTGACAGACCCTTCATACTGTGGACAAATTGTTACCATGACTTATCCCTTGATTGGAAACTACGGGATTAATCCTGATGATTTTGAGTCCAGGAAACCCTTTGTCCTCGGCCTTGTGGTCAGGGAATTCTGTGAGATTCCCAGCAACTGGAGATCTGAAAAAACTGTTGCCGGGTACCTTACGGAAAACGGTATTCCCGGTATATGTGAAATAGACACCCGGGCGCTGACCAGGCGGCTGAGGAATCACGGGACAATGGGGGCTGTAATTGCCACCGGTGACAGTATTGATGTGGCAGAAATGAAGCAAAGGGTTATCGGACATCCGGATCTGATGGGTTCTGACCATGTCCTCAAAGTGACCATCAAAGAAAGTTTCACCATGCCAAATGACGGCTACCGTGTAGTCCTGATGGACTTCGGGGCCAAACTGAATATTGCCAGGTCACTTCATGACCTGGGCTGTGAAGTCATTGTTGTGCCTGCCACCACAACTGCCCGGGAAGTACTGGCCCTCAATCCTGATGGCATCATGCTCTCCAATGGGCCCGGGGACCCGGAAAATGTGCCTTTTGCCATAGAAACAGTCAGGGAACTGATTGGTAAAATACCCATGTTCGGTATTTGCCTGGGCCACCAGATTATTGCCCTGGCCCTTGGCGGTAAGACTTATAAACTGAAGTTCGGGCACCGGGGCGCTAACCATCCGGTTAAGGACCTGGCCACCGGAAAGGTACACATTACTTCACAAAACCACGGGTATGCCGTGGCTGCGGATTCTGTGCCCCGGGATGAAGTGGTGGTATCACATATCAATCTTAATGACGGTACGGTAGAGGGTCTCAGGCACAAATCCCTCCCCGTATTTTCCGTGCAGTACCATCCTGAGGCTGCACCGGGACCGTGGGATTCCGAGTACCTGTTTGGTCAGTTTATGCAGCTTATTACGCAGGAGAGGAGATAAATATTATGCCCATTAGAGAAGAAATAAAAAAGGTAATGGTTATCGGTTCAGGGCCTATTATTATCGGTCAGGCGGCTGAGTTTGACTATGCCGGGACTCAGGCCTGCCAGGCCCTGAGGGAGGAAGGCATGGAAGTTGTGCTGGTAAACAGCAACCCGGCTACCATTATGACAGATGCCAATATTGCGGACAGGGTATATATTGAACCCCTCACACCTGAGTTTGTGGCCAGGATTATCAGGAAGGAAAAGCCTGACGGGCTGCTCCCCACCCTGGGCGGGCAGGTCGGCCTGAACATTGCGGTTGAGCTTGCGGAACAGGGTATTCTTGAAGAGGAGGGGGTAGCACTTCTGGGTACTCCTCTGGAGACCATTAAGAAGGCTGAAGACCGGGAGTTGTTTAAGGCCATGATGCAGGAAATCGGGGAACCGATTCCGGAAAGTACTATTGTTGACAATGTTGAGGATGCGGTGGCCTTTGCGGAAAAAACCGGTTACCCGGTGATCGTCCGTCCTGCATATACCCTGGGCGGTACCGGGGGCGGGATTGCCAATGATATTGAAGAACTCAGGGCCATTGCCATAAAGGGGCTTAAGCTCAGCATGATTAAACAGTGCCTGATTGAGCAAAGTGTGGCCGGCTGGAAGGAAATTGAATATGAGGTAATCAGGGATAGCAATGATAACTGCATCACCATCTGTAACATGGAAAACATTGATGCTGTCGGGATTCATACCGGGGACAGTATCGTTGTGGCCCCTTCCCAGACCCTGGCTGACAAGGAATACCAGCTTTTAAGGACGGCATCACTTAAGATAATCAGGGCCCTGGGGATTGAGGGCGGCTGTAACGTCCAGCTGGCCTTAAATCCCAACAGCTTTGAATATGTTATTATTGAAGTCAACCCCAGGGTATCCCGGTCCAGCGCCCTGGCTTCCAAGGCCACGGGATTTCCCATTGCCAAGGTGGCTTCCAAAATAGCCATAGGCTTTACCCTGGATGAGATCCGCAATGCGGTTACCGGAAAGACTTATGCGGCTTTTGAACCTGCCCTTGACTATGTTGTTGTCAAGATACCGCGCTGGCCTTTTGACAAGTTCGCTTTTGCCGACCGCAACCTGGGGACCCAGATGAAGGCAACAGGTGAGGTTATGGCTATTGACCGGACTTTTGAGTCAGGCCTGATGAAGGCTGTCCGGTCACTGGAGATAGGGTTATCCGGTCTTGCCATGAAGGGGATAGACAGTGTCCCCCGGGAGGACCTGGAGGCGAAAATCAGGAACGCTGATGATGAAAGGATTTTTTTCGTGGCTGAAGGCTTGCGCCGCGGGATGAGTGTTGAGTCCCTCCACGAAATGTCCAAAATAGATGTCTGGTTCCTGGAAAAGATAAAGAACATTGTTGATTTTGAGATTGAACTCATAGAGGGTGTCAAGGCCGGGGGGAGCAGTTTCCTGACAGAAGCTGTACTGACAAAAGCGAAACACCTGGGTTTCCCTGATATTTATATATCCCAGCTGACAGGACTTGATGAGAAGGAAATACGGGAGGTTAGGAAGAATTACGGACTACGGCCGGTTTATAAGATGGTGGACACCTGTGCCGCTGAGTTTGAAGCTGTAACACCATACTATTACTCGGCATATGAAAAGGAAAATGAGGCTATCCCTACGGAACGCCGTAAGGCTGTTGTCCTGGGGTCAGGGCCTATCCGCATCGGTCAGGGCATTGAGTTTGATTACTGCTCGGTGCATTCGGTGTGGTCACTCAGGGAAGAAGGTATAGAAACCATTATCATTAATAACAACCCGGAGACAGTAAGTACCGATTTTGACACTTCAGACCGGCTTTATTTTGAACCATTGATCCCGGAGGATGTCTTAAACATTATTGAACTGGAAAAACCTGAGGGTGTGGTTGTCCAGTTCGGCGGGCAGACAGCCATCAACCTTGCTGAGCCGCTGGCAGAAGCAGGGGTAAAGATACTGGGTACAGATGTTAAGTATATTGATATGGCTGAAGACCGTGATAAATTTGACCAACTGCTGATGGAACTGAAAATCCCCAAACCGCCTGGCAGGACTGCCACATCGGTGGAGGGGGCCCAGGAGATTGCCGAAGAGGTAGGATTCCCGGTCCTGGTAAGACCGTCATACGTCCTTGGAGGCCGGGCCATGGAAATCGTCTATAATCAGGATGAACTCCTCGAGTATATGACCTCAGCGGTTAATGTATCACCGAGACACCCGGTACTTGTTGACAAGTATATGATAGGTAAGGAAATTGAGGTAGATGCCATTTCTGACGGAGAAGATGTGCTGATTCCCGGGATTATGGAGCATATCGAGAGGGCCGGGGTCCACTCAGGTGACAGTATCGCTGTTTACCCGGCGCGCAGCCTTAACAGCAAACAGGCTGCTGACCTGGTTGAATATACGACCAGGCTGGCAAGGGCGCTCCATGTTAAGGGCCTGATCAATATCCAGTATGTACTCCATGATGACCGGCTATACGTCATTGAAGTAAACCCTCGCTCCAGCCGGACGGTACCCTACCTCAGCAAAATTACCGGAGTGCCCATGGTCAATGTGGCCACCAAAATGATTCTTGGCAAGACCCTGAAGGAACTGGGATACCAAAGCGGGCTGTATCCCGCCCCTGACTATATAGCCGTGAAGGCCCCGGTATTCTCTTTTGCCAAACTGCTTCGGGTAGACACCTCCCTGGGGCCGGAGATGAAATCAACCGGTGAGGTAATGGGTTTTGATACCGACTTCTCCATGGCTATGTATAAGGCCCTGGTAGCTGCCGGGCTGGATATTCCCAGGAAAGGTACTATTTTGGCAACAGTGGCTGACAAGGACAAGGATGAAGTAATACCCATCCTGAAGGGCTTTGTTGATCTGGGCTTCAGGCTGGTAGCCACATGCGGTACGGCAAGAGTACTCAATGAAGCCGGCCTGCCCGTAGAGAAGGTTAACAAAATCAGAGAGGGTTCACCTAATATTATAGATATTATAAGGCAGGGTAAGATCGACCTGGTGATCAATACCCTTACAAGGGGTAAAATGCCGGAACGGGACGGTTTCCGCATAAGAAGGGCGGCAGTTGAACATGCTATTCCATGCCTGACTTCACTTGATACCACAACTGTTATCCTCAGTGTACTGCAGTCATTAGAGCAGGGCAAAGACTTTGCCATGATTCCACTGCAGGAATATCTGGCTTAAAGGGTTTTGCCCCCGGGGTGGCCAGTGGTAAAAAACCACTGGCCACTTATACAATAAAACTGTCTCTTGATTCTCATGGATATTGTCTTACCTGACGCCAGGAACTCTGTTAATGGGAGGACAGCCACTTGCGGATATTTGGATATGGTATTATCCTAATAACAGCAATAATTATTTTATTTTTTATATGGTACAGGGAACGATATACCTTAAAGGTTAAGAAGTACAGTGTTTACCTGTCAGACCTGCCGGAAGGTCTGGCCGGATTCACAGTGCTTCACCTTAGCGACCTGCACGGAAAACGGTTTGGGAAAAGACAGCAGAACCTCATGCATTTAATCAGACAGCAGCAGTTTGATCTGGTTGCCATTACCGGAGATCTGGTTAATAAGTTCAGGCCGGACCTTGACCCTGCGATAGAAATTATTGAACAACTGCCTGATAAACCGGTCTATTTTGTACCTGGCAACCATGAGTGGAAGACAGGTTTCCGGCAGCGGGAAAAACTTGTGGCCCTGGGGGTCCGGATACTGGACAATAAAGCCGAGAATACAGGTGATGACAGGGGCTCCATATGGATCCTGGGTGTGGATGACCCGCATACCGGAAGGGACAGACTTGATGAATCCCTCAAAGCGGCCGGGGGAGCGCCGCAGATACTGCTGGCCCATTCACCTGACATTTTCCCTGAGGCTGCAGCCAATAAAGTGGACCTTGTACTCACCGGGCATACCCATGGAGGACAGGTGAGGTTTCCTCTGGTGGGTGCTGTTTTTGCACCCGGTCAGGGGTTATTCCCCCGGTGGAGTTACGGCAGGTATCAGTCCGGCCATTCCACGATGATTATCAGCCCGGGACTCGGGGAGAGTGATTTACCCATCAGACTGAATATCAGGCCGGAAATTGTACTGGTTACCCTGCTGCCTTTGAACCATAGTAATTTAGGAAGGGGACATTGAATTGAAGCTTCAGGAATTTAAGCTGGAAAGGTTTTTCGCCAAATATGAATTCAGTGTCAGGTATCTGTTAAGTGCATCTGACTGTGAGAGCCTGACCATGGCTGAACTGCTGGCCATGGCTGATTCCCGCACTCTGCAGTTATGGGACAGCCTGAGCCTCGGGTATACCGAGTCAGCAGGGCACCCGGGTCTGCGCGAGGCGGTGGCCGGCCTTTACCCGGGGATTTCCGGTGATGATATCCTGACGGCTGTTCCTGAAGAAGGGATATTTATTGCCTTAAATACCCTCCTGGGCAAGGGTGACCATGTGGTTGTGATTCACCCCGCTTACCAGTCCCTCTACGAAATTCCCGAATCTTTGGGCTGCACTGTCACCCGGTGGGGTTTTGAAACAGGCGACGGTTCATGGCACCTGGACACTGATGTCCTCGAAAAGGCTTTCAGGCCGGAAACCCGTCTGATTATAGTTAATTTTCCGCATAATCCAACCGGTTATATACCTTCAAAAGCAGAATATGACCGGATAATAGAACTGGCCCGCAGCAGGGGGATATACATATTTTCCGATGAGATGTACCGGCTTATGGAATTTGATGCAACATCACGTCTTGATACAATGGCCGCCTGTTATGAAAAGGGGATTACCCTGTCAGGACTTTCCAAGGCCTTCGGGCTTCCCGGACTGAGAACAGGCTGGCTGGTAACCCGTGACCGGGAACTGCTGAAAAGGTTCGCCACTTTTAAGGATTATACCACCATCTGCAGCAGCGCACCCTCAGAGGTCCTGGCTCTTATGGCACTGGAGGCGAGAGAAAAAATTATTGCCAGGAATATGGATATCATCTGCAGAAATAAGACTATTGCCGAAGAATTTTTTGCCAGTTACCCCGACCTGTTTACCTGGATGCCGCCCCGGGGAGGGTCGGTTGCCTTTCCGCAGTTGGATCCGCGCATCCCCGCAGAGGAGTTTTGTGAAAAAATCGTCAGCAGCAAAAATGTTATGATACTGCCGGGCACGGTTTTTGACTATAGTGGCAACCACTTCAGGGTGGGCCTGGGCAGAAGGGATTTTCCCACAGCCCTGCGTCAGGTCGGAGAGTATCTTGCCGCTGACTACTAACATGTGAGGTGAATTTACGCCATGTCTTTTTCTGGATTAGGTGAAGTTGTTATGAATACGAAAGTTGGTCCGGAACATTTTCTGATGCGGGTGTATGTTCCGCAGTTAACAAAACTGGCCAAGCCCGGGCGGTTTGTCCACATTCGCTGCAGCAGCGGCATGGACCCGCTGCTGAGAAGGCCCATCAGCCTCCATGGCATTGATTATGGCAAAGGCACCATCAGCCTCCTCTATCAGGTTGTCGGGACAGGGACCCGTATGCTGGCGGAGATGTCCCCCGGTGACGGGATTGACCTGATGGGCCCCCTGGGAAATGGTTTTACAATTCCTGACGGAATTAATAAGGCCCTGGTTGTGGGCGGAGGTATCGGAGTGGCTCCCCTGTTCCCCCTTGTCCAAAGTCTGAAGCATTATGGAATTGAGCAGACTGTCCTGTTGGGAGCACGGTCGGCGGCATTTGTCATTGGCAGGGAGCAGCTGGAGTCACTGGGGGTAAAAGTAAAGATAGCTACAGATGACGGCAGCTTTGGTTATCAGGGGTTTGTCACCGGGCTGGCTGAAGACGTTATTCCCGCTGCTAAACCGGATTACTTTTTTGCCTGTGGCCCCTATCCCATGCTCAAAGGGCTGATAAGCCTGACTAAAGGGTTTGGGCTCAGCGGTCAGGTTTCCCTGGAGGAATACATGGGCTGCGGGGTAGGCGCCTGCCTGGCCTGTGTGTGTAAAAACAGAACCGGTGGCGGCACTGAGCAGCCCGCTTCCGCAGGGGGCTTTGAATATAAAAAGGTATGTACAGACGGTCCGGTTTTTGAGGCAAGTGAGGTGATTCTGGATGACTAACCCGGCTGATAATCTGACTGACAGACAAGCTGGCAGCCAGGGGGTTAACCTGAGTGTAAACCTGGGCGGGCTGCAAATGAAAAACCCGGTGACAACTGCTTCGGGCACTTTTGGTTTTGGCCCCGAATATGCGCCTTATGTGGACCTTAACAGGCTTGGCGCCATTACTGTAAAAGGAACCACCCTGGAACCCCGTAAGGGCAACCCGACTCCCAGGATTGCTGAGACCCCTGCCGGTATCCTTAACTGTATCGGGCTGCAGAATCCCGGTGTGGACCACTTTATCAGGGAAGACCTGCCTTATCTCAGGAATTATGATACACCGGTTATTGTTAATATTGCCGGCAATTCTCTTGATGACTATGCAGAGGTTACCCGGAGGCTGTCCGGGGCCCAGGGCGTATCGGCCCTGGAGGTAAACATTTCGTGCCCCAATGTGAAACAGGGTGGCATGGTTTTTGGCACTGACTGCATGATGGCTGCAGAGGTGATCCGGGTGGTCAGGGAGAATACCACACTTCCCCTGATTGCCAAGCTGTCACCCAATGTGACTGACATAGTTGAAATTGCCGGCAGGGTTGCCGAAGCGGGGGCAGATGCCCTGGCTCTGATCAACACCCTGCTGGGTATGAAAATAGATATCAGGTCCAGGAAACCGTTTCTCGGTAATATCATGGGCGGACTCTCCGGTCCGGCTATCAGGCCGGTGGCCGTCCGGATGGTCTGGCAGGCAGCCCAGGCGGTGAGGCTGCCCATCCTGGGAATGGGCGGGATAATGAATGCTGAGGATGCTATTGAATTCATCCTGGCAGGGGCCACCGCGGTTGCCGTGGGGACCGCTAACTTTGTCAATCCGGCAGCCACCATGGATATCATTACCGGAATCCAACAATATATGAGGGATAATGGTATAACAGACATAAATGATCTGGTGGGGGCCGCCTGGAAATGAAATGGAGGTGTACAACATGTCTGCCAAAGAAAGGCTTATTGTAGCGCTTGATGTGGATACCGTAAAAGAGGCTGAAAAACTCGTGTCAATGCTGCAGGACCATGCAGGGGTATTCAAGATCGGAATGCAGTTGTTTAACAGTGAGGGCCCCGAGGTTGTCAACAGGATTCACAGCCTTGGCGGCAGGGTTTTTCTCGACCTGAAGCTGCACGATATTCCCAATACGGTGGGGAAGGCAGGGGCAGTGCTGACCCGGATGAAGGTGTTTATGTATAATGTACATACAGCCGGCGGTTCAGAAATGATGCGCAAAGCCGTGGAGTTTACCGCAGCGGAGAGCAGCAGGTCCGGTGTGCCCGGGCCGCTGGTTATCGGGGTTACCGTCCTGACCAGCATTAATCAGGACATCCTGAACAATGAAATGGGCGTTCCCGGGAGTGTGGCCTCCCAGGTTGTCCGCTGGGCCAGACTGGCACAGGATTCAGGACTGAATGGCGTAGTAGCTTCACCAAAAGAGATAACTGCTATCAGGGAGGCATGTGGTCCCGATTTTGTGATCGTAACCCCTGGAGTACGCCCTGCATGGGCAGAGGTAAATGACCAGAAACGGGTGATGACACCGAAAGAGGCGGTTCAGGCAGGCGCCAGTTACCTGGTGGTTGGCAGGCCAATCACAGGGGCTGCTGACCCTGTGGAGGCAGCCAAGAGAATAGTTGCTGAAATGGAGGAGGGTTTAAATTGTTAACAAAAGAACAGGCTATTGAAATTTTCACCAAATCAAAGGCTCTGCTGAACGGACACTTCCGGCTCACTTCAGGAAGGCACAGCGGCCAGTATATGCAGTGTGCCCAGGTCCTGCAGTACCCTGAATATGCGTCACAGCTCTGCAGTGACCTTGCCGAAAGGTTTGCCGGCATTAAGGTAGATACGGTCATTGGTCCCGCACTGGGCGGGATCTTAGTGGCCTACGAAGTGGGCAGGGCCATGGGGGTCAGGACAATATTTACAGAGAGGGAACAGGGCGTAATGTCCCTGAGAAGGGGTTTTGTTATTGAGCCGGGTGAAAGGGTATTGGTTGTTGAGGATGTGGTTACCACAGGAGGTTCAGTCAAAGAGGTAATTGATGTTGTCCGCCGGACAGGCGCTGAGGTGGTCGGGGTTGGGGTTCTGGTTGACCGCAGCAACGGCAAGGTGGACTTTGGTGTCAAAACTGAAGCCGTGCTCCCTATGGAAATACAATCATATGACCCTGAGGCCTGTCCCTTATGCAGAGAGGGACTGCCCCTGGTAAAACCGGGCAGCAGGCAGGTATGAGAGAAAAGACCCGTTACACGGAAAACCGTAACGGGTCTTTGTTGTTAGATACCAGCGGCCGGCCTGCTATGGACAAAATATAAGACGATTTTAGAGGAAAAACAGGGATATCTGTCGAAACCATCAAGATATCCAGGGGGGGAGGTGTAATTAACATGTCTACAGGGAAAAAGGTACTGATAGGACTTTCAACTTTTCTGCCCTTTTTACTTTTGGTTATTATCTTTGCAAAACTCATGGTTTTTGCCGTGCAAAATCCTGCTGGAGACCCTCCCATGGACCTAATTATCGGTTTTGTGGGTGTTTATCTTTTGATTATTATTACTTTTATAATAAATATAATCGTATATGTGGGTCACATGGTCAGAAACCCCAGGCTGGGAAATACGGAAAAAACCGTCTGGCTGTGCCTGATGTTTTTCTTTAATGTGATTGTAATGGCAGTTTACTATTTTATGCATATAATAACCGAAAGACAAACTGCAGATGAAGTTTAAAAGCTGTGAAGTCAGGTTTGAAACAGTGAAGGTTCCGGTTGGTGTCAGGCTGTTTGTTAACATAGTATGTGCGGGCTGTCTGCAGGAACCCGCAAAATCATATAAAGGGGCGACGAAATGGAAGATTTATTATCATTAATAATTTATATCGGAATTTATATTTATATGTCATATGCTCTCCAGACTATAGCCAACAAAACCAATACGTCAAACGGATGGCTGGCCTGGATTCCTATTGCCAATATTTACCTGATGTGCAAGATTGCCGGTAAACCCGGGTGGTGGCTGGTGCTGTTTATCATTCCCCTGGTCAATATTGTTATCACTATCCTGGTTTGGATGGAAATTGCCAAGGCCCGCGGCAAGGAAGGCTGGCTGGGTCTCCTGATGCTTATTCCTGTTGTAAACTTTATTATTCCCGGTTACCTCGCTTTTACTGATTAAAAAATAGAAATAATGACACCAACTGTTTACCCTGATAAAAGTAGAATGAGTCAGCCCTGTGATGGCTGACTCATTCTACTTTTTTGCTACAGATTTGGCTTCACAAAGACCGTCCTCTGGTTGTCATAAATGACCATTCCCGGCTTGGCCCCTTTGGGTTTGCGGACATTTTTCCGTAAAGTGTAGTCCACAGGCACCTTGGAGGATTCGCGGGCCCGGGAATAGTATGCAGCTATCTCTGCGGCCCTCTGGATGACACTGTCAGGGACTCCGGCAGCCAGGGGGTCCCTGACAACGACATGGGAGCCCGGGATTTCCTTAACATGCAGCCAGAGATCGTCCGGCTGTGCCAGCTTCATGGTCAGGTATTCGTTTTGCCTGTTGTTGCGGCCTACCAGGATTTCAAAGCCGTCATCTGTTTTCAGTTTCATGGGTTCCGGTTTGGCGGCATGAGTTTCCGGTTTCCTGGCATTTTTGGAACCCGTTTTTTCCGGTTTAAGGTATCCTTCTTTGATGAGTTCAGCCTTTATCTCTTCCAGTTCGGTCAGGTTTTCTGCCTGCTCAACGGCGGTGACCACAGAATTGAGGTAATCGAGTTCAGCACCGGTTTCCTGAAGATAGTTCCTGGCGATGGTACCTGCCTGGCGGGCCTTACTGTATTTCCTGAAATATATCTGGGCATTCTCAGCTGCGGAAAACCGGGGGTCCAGCGGAATCCGGACTTTTTTGCCTTCCGGGTCATAGTAATTCTCCAGTTCAACAGTATCGGCATGTTCCGGGATCCGGTAGAGGTTTGCAATAATCAGTTCACCGAAAATTTTCAGTTTTTCGGCCTCACCGGCTTTTTCCAGATTCAGGGTGTGTATGGAATGCTTCTTCCGGACTTTTTTGATTTCATTTTTCAGTACCTTCAGCAGGCCTGCTGCTTCCTGCCGAAATTGTTCCATGCGTTCCCTGACCGCGAAAAATTCATCAATAACCTCACTGATGCTTCCCTGGCTGCAGCGGGCTTCAGAAAGATGGGTCAGGTTTATTGCTGAGAAGGCGGCGGGAATGTTATCTTTGTAACAGACTACCGGATTAAAGGCGCCGGACCGGAGCTGTTCCTGAATTGTTTTAAAAGCTCTCCAGAGCTGATTCAGCTCCAATTCACCAAGAAACTGGCTTCCGGTATTGGGCTCAAGGCCGGCCCGGGCAGTTATTTCCCTACATGTCTGCGGGCTGAGACCGTCAAACTTATCCAGCAGTATTTTCTCCACAGGCAGGTCCCGGGACGGGTCCCACAGTGCTGAGCGGAAATCATCCTCAGTTACCGTAGACGGGTCCTGCTTTTCTGATTCCGGCGGGAATACATACCGGCGTCCCGGCAATACCTCGCGGTGCCTGCTGGTGGCATACGAATAACGGTTGATTCCGTCAAGGATAGTATTGGAACCTGGATTGACCAGGATAATATTGCTATGTTTTCCCATAACCTCACATACCAGAGTTTTTTCTGCCAGGATGCCCAGCTCGTCTGTTGCCTCTACCCTTATCAGCAGAATTCTTTCCAGACCCGGCTGGTCAACACCGGTGATTTTTCCGCCTTCAAGGTGTTTCCTGAGGACCATGCAAAACAGGGGAGGGGTCAGGGGGTTCTCCCTGACGGTTTTTGTAATATGTATCCGGGCTTTTCCGGCATCAGCTGATATCAGGAGCCGGTGTTTGGTGCGGTCTCTGTGAATTAACAGGACTATTTCCCTGGCCAGGGGCTGGTATATTTTTTCAATCCGGCCGTTAATAACGGTTTTTCTCAGTTCTTCCCTGACAGCAGCCATAACCAGTCCGTCAAAAGCCATCAGATCACCCCTCTCGTTGAATAACAATAACAGTTTTCGGCCATTATAGTATAACACTCTGTTAAAAAGTCAGTCAATTGAATGGCCAAAAACAGCCGCATCAGGTATATATATTGTATACAATTAGATGTGGTGTTGCAAAACGGAAAAAGTTGTTATAAGATATAAAAATAGATATACTGCCTCTGATGCTTGGTGCCAGCCAAGCATTCTTAATGGAAGGGGGTGGCAGAAATGAAGTTTACCAAGATGCAGGGACTGGGTAATGATTTTGTCCTGGTCAACACTTTAGAATGTGATTTAGCGGGAGATCTGGCTGAATTATCGAGAAAGGTCTGTGACCGGCACTTCGGTATTGGAGCTGACGGGCTTGTATTAATCGTTCCCTCGCGGGAAGCCGATATCAGGATGCGGATATTTAACCCCGATGGCAGTGAACCCGAAATGTGCGGCAATGCAATAAGATGTTTTGCCAGGTACGTTTATGAACATAACATTGTCAGGAAAAAAGTGATTACAGTCGAGACCCTTGCCGGCATAATTGTTCCGGAACTTATCCTGGAGGGCGAAACGGTAACCTCGGTTAGGGTGGACATGGGTGAACCCCGCCTGGATAGAGGGCAAATCCCGATGGAGGGTCCGGAAGGCAGGGTAGTTGATGAACCTGTGTCAGTCAATGAAGAGACCTGCCGGGTAACGTGTGTGTCTATGGGCAATCCGCATTGTGTCACTTTTGTCAGTGATGTTAATAATATCCCTCTGGCACAAATTGGGCCGGCCCTGGAATGTCACCCGGTTTTTCCCAGGAAGACGAATGTAGAGTTTGTCCAGATTATTAACAAACAAGAGGTTAATATGCGTGTCTGGGAGCGGGGGGCAGGGGAAACCCTGGCTTGCGGCACAGGAGCCTGTGCCACCGGGGTAGCGTGTATTTTAAATAATTTTACTGACAGGAAGGTAACGGTTCACCTGGCAGGTGGTGACCTGGTGATTGAGTGGGCTGATAATAACCATGTTTATATGACCGGCCCGGGTGAATACGTCTTTACCGGAGAGTATTAGGACCGCCGCCTTGCCGGCAGCAGATCTCACCGGGACACATGCAGTTAAACAAAACCGGCCGGCAGCTGCCGGCAGCCGGTCAACAAATATAAGGAGGTCGTTTATAAAAGTGGAAGAGGCAAAAAGAATCAGACAGTTACCACCTTACTTATTTGCCCGTATTGAAAAGACTATTGAAAAGGCAAAGGCCGAAGGGGTTGACGTTATCAGCCTGGGTATCGGGGACCCTGACCGGCCCACTCCCGGACATATTATTGATAAGCTTTGCGAACAGGCACACAATCCGGAGAACCACCGCTATCCGTCCTCAGTGGGTATGATTAAGTACCGTGAGGCAGTGGCCGGGTATTATAAGGAAAGATTCGGAGTTGACCTTGACCCGAAAAACGAAGTGGTCACTCTGATCGGCTCTAAAGAAGGGATTGCCCATATTTCCTTATGCTACCTGGACCCGGGAGATGTGGCCCTGATCCCTGACCCCGGCTATCCTGTTTACGGAATTGGAGCCCTGCTGGCAGGGGCAGAGCAGTACACTATGCCACTGAAGGCAGAAAACGGTTTCCTGCCGGATCTGGATGCAATACCGGAGGATGTCGCCCAAAGGGCAAAACTGATGTTTGTTAATTACCCCAATAACCCTACCGGGGCAGTTGCCAATGATGACTTTTACCGGAAACTGATCGAATTTGCCCGGAAATATGATGTGATTGTGTGCCATGATGCGGCTTATCAGGAAATTGCTTTTGACGGATACAGGCCTCCGAGCTTTTTGGAGTATCCCGGAGCCAAGGATGTGGGTATTGAGTTTGGTTCACTTTCAAAGTCATTTAATATGACCGGATGGCGGATTGCCTGGGCTGTCGGTAATTCCCGTGTTGTTGAAGCCCTGGGCAGGATTAAGTCAAATATGGATTCCGGGGCCTTCCAGGCAGTACAGTATGCCGGTATTGCAGCCCTGACCGGTCCCCAGGACTGCCCGGCAGAAATGAGCGAGGTTTACAAAGAAAGGGCCAAAATTGTTATTGACGGCCTGAACAGCCTGGGCTGGAACCTTGAGATGCCAAAGGCAACTATTTATTTATGGGTTCCTGTTCCCAAAGGGTATACATCGATGTCTTTCGCCGAAATGGTATTTGAGAAGACCGGAGTAGTGATTACCCCCGGTAATGGTTACGGTGAATACGGTGAAGGCTTTTTCCGGATTGCGCTGACAGTGGAAAAGGAGCGCATGCAGGAAGCTATTGACCGTTTCAGGAAACATCTCGGACCACTGGAGTTTTAGGGTACGGCCGGAGACACAAAGAAAGGCTGTCTCACAATGATATGCTCCCCTTAGGCAGAGCAGGTTAAATAATAAAACCTGCCAACACAAGGGGGGCATTTTTCATGTCAAAAAAAGCCGAACCATGTACAGCTATATATACATTCATGCAGGAAAAAGCGCAAAAATGTAGAAATATAGGAAGTATAAAAGGAAATAAATACCACAAGAAGTTGGGGGGAGAGGGTATGAGTAAACCGGCTTTGCGAATGACCCTGAGAATGAAATTTATCCTGGTTTTTTCTTTAATAATACTCGTAGTTACGGTTCTGACAGGTTACCTTAGTTTCCACAGGGCAAAGAATTCCCTTGAGGATGAAATGGGACGGACCCTGATGGCGGTTGCCCGCACAGGCGTACTGATGATCGACGGTGACCTGCACGCAGCGCTGAAATCACCGGAGGACGAGGCTACAGAAGCCTATCGTCAGATAAAAAGGGTCCTGCAGCAGATAAAAGAACAAAATGATGCCACTTATGTTTACACAATGGCTATGATTGATGAGGAACGGGTCATGTTTGTAGTCGATGCCGAAGAAGATGAAGAAAGCATGTCACACCTGGGTGATGAGTACGAAAACGGTATGGAAAAAGAGATGAAAAGTGCTTTTGAAGGAGAAAGCAGCTATACCAGTGAGTTTTATACCGATGAATGGGGGACTTTCAAAACCGGTTATGCTCCCATAAAGGACTCATCAGGTGAAGTTGTTGCCATTCTGGGGATCGACCTATCAGCTGAAAAGGTTCTCCGGGAAGAAAGCGAATTTCTTAAACAATACTGCTTCGCCGGAGGTGCCGGAATCCTGATCGGTATTGTCTGCAGCATCCTGTTTGCCGCATACCTGACCTCCCCGATGAGGAGGATGGTTAATACACTGTCAGAGATTGCAGATATGAAGGGGGACCTGACACAGGAGATTACGGTAAATTCAGCTGACGAGCTTGGAGAACTGGCAGCCCAGTTTAACCGAATGCTGGCAAATCTGAGGACTTTGATCAGCAATATCAGGGACAATACCCACAAGGTGGCGGGCACCAGTTCGGGTCTATCTGATACTGCCTCCAAAGCCAGGCAGGCTACGGAAAGAATAGTTACGGCAATTGAGGATACGGTCAGGGCTGTTGAGGAAGGCAGTGAAAAGCAGAGGGAAAGTGTGGAAAAGGCTGCCCGGGTAATGGACCAGTTTAACCTGTCACTGCAGCAGGTAGCTTCAGGTGCTGCGGAACAGGCCGAACATGTGGGCAGGGCATCGGGATATGTTAACGAGATTGCTGATGAAATACACCAGGTTGCTGAGAGCAGCCGTACTGTTGCCGATTCTTCAGCCAGCACTGCTGAAGCTGCTCAGGCGGGCAAGGAGGTAATAACAGGTACAGTTGACGGGATGGAAAAAATCCGCAGTATAGTACAGGAGGCAGCCGAAAATATAGATAAACTGGGGAGCAGGTCTCAGCAGATAGGAGAAATAATTCAGGTAATAGATGATATTGCCGAACAAACAAATCTCCTGGCACTGAATGCTGCCATTGAGGCGGCCAGGGCGGGTGAACATGGCAAGGGTTTTGCCGTGGTTGCCGATGAGGTGCGGAAACTGGCGGAGCGCAGCGGCAAATCAACCAAAGAGATTAGTGATCTGGTCATGACCATTACCCGGGGAATAGAAACCTCGGTTTCGGCTATGTCTGTGGCCGTATCAGAAGTTGATACTGTTTTTACCCGTGCTGCCGAAGCCGGGGACATGCTTCGGGAGATTCTTAACCTGGCCGAAAAAGCTGATAAACAGGTCCAGCAGATCAATGAATCCACTTTAAGGATTTCGGAAAAAAGCAGAGATATGGTAAGCGCAATTGATACTGTTGCCGCAATTGTGGAAGAAAACTCCGCCGTCAGCTGTGAAATGGCTGCCGGCAGTAAAGATGTCAGGGGAATGGTTACGAATATCGGATATGTCTCTTCACAGACCTCTCAGGCTGTCAGGGATGTGGCGACTTCCGGTGAAGAGATGCGCAGTGTGGTGGAGAAAATTGCCACATCCTCTGATGTTCTTGCCGATATGGCCCAACAGCTTGATGTTATGACTGGCAGGTTTAAGCTGCATAAAAACGATTCAGGTTCGTAATTTTATTGATTTTTTAAGATTCCTAAAGGAATTTCTCAGATTAGGTAGAACTATAATTTCTGTGCAGGGTCTGAAATAGTGAATAATAAACAGGAAAACAGTAATAATACACAAAATTATGCATAAAGCGGTACATAATAAATAAAAAAGGGGTTGAAGCAGCAGAGATATGGTAAAGAGTATGACTGGCTACGGCAGGGGAGAGAATGAAACTCAGGAAAAGTCCTTCACGGTGGAAATCAGGTCAGTAAACCACCGGTTTTGTGAGGTTGTGGTCAGGCTGCCCAAATATTATATAGCACTGGAGGACCGTATCAGAAAACTGATTCAGGAATATGTGTCCCGGGGCAGGCTTGATGTTTTTGTAAATGTCACTGACCGCGGCAGGGGAAATAAGTCAATTCAAGTTGACAAAGACCTTGCAATGGCTTATTATAATGCATTGGAGGAATTAGGGGAAACACTGGGAATTTCGGATAAACCCGGAATAATTGATATTGCCAGGCTTCCCGATGTGATAATAACTGAAGACGTTCAGGAGGACCTTGACCTTATCTGGCCGGTACTGCAAAAGGCGGTTGAAGAAGCTGTGACGAAGATTGTGGAGATGCGCACAACCGAAGGCAGCAGGCTCAGGGAAGACCTGTTGATGCGTACCGGCAGGCTGGAGCAGTATACCGAAACAATAGCCGAAAGAGCTCCGGTTGTTGTGGCTGAATACCGCGAAAAACTTAAGACCAGGCTGAAGGAACTGGATGCAGAGATAGAAATTGATGAAGCCAGGCTGGCTTCTGAGCTTGCTGTTTTTGCTGACCGCAGCAATATATCTGAAGAACTGGTAAGGCTCAGGAGCCATTTTCAGGAACTCAGGACCACTTTGTCACAGGAAGAACCTGCCGGCAGAAAACTTGATTTTCTGGTCCAGGAACTGAACAGGGAGTTTAATACAATCGGTTCCAAGGCTAATGATACTGCGATATCTTCCATGGTAATAAAAGCAAAAAGCGAAGTGGAGAAAATAAGAGAACAGGTGCAAAATATAGAATAATATGGAGTAATCCATACATTTGTCGAGTAAAAGGATGCTTGTCGGGGAAAATATTAAACAGTACCCGTTGTAAACTGGATTCCAACTAATTTTCCAATTGAGGAGGAAGGGTTAATGGATATCAAACTAATCAATATCGGTTTTGGCAATATTGTCTCTGCCAACAGGATTATTGCCATTGTCAGTCCTGAATCAGCGCCAATTAAAAGAATTATTACCGAAGCCCGTGACCGCGGAATGCTGATTGATGCCACTTATGGGCGCAGGACCAGAGCTGTTATTATTACCGACAGTGACCATGTCATTCTTTCGGCAGTCCAGCCTGAAACAGTAGCTCACCGCCTGTCAGCAAAGGATAATTCCCACCAGGAAGACCCGGCTGACTAAAGACAGTTGCCGGTTCGTGGCTTGGTGACCAGGGCAGTTGAAGGGCTAAGACCGGCAGGCTAATGGCAGCTCTAAGGTGTAACCGGCTGATGCCCGGGGTTTGTGATCAAGGGGAGGGACCGGCCGGTAATAAATTAATAGAGGGGAATGGTGGTATGACAGTACCGGGTTTGCTTATTGTGATTTCAGGTCCGTCGGGTACAGGAAAAGGGACCATCTGCAGGTCCCTCTTAAAGCGGAGACCTGATATATTTCTTTCGGTTTCTGCCACTACCAGACCACCAAGAGCCGGCGAAACTAACGGGAAAGATTACCACTTCAAGGATAAAACCGAATTTGAGGCAATGCTGGCCCGGGACGAGTTCATGGAATGGGCTCTGGTTTATGATAATTATTACGGGACTCCAAAAGCTCCGGTTACCGGAGCTTTAGCTCAGGGCAGGGATGTACTGCTGGAAATAGATATAAAGGGCGCCCTTAAAGTAAAGCAAAAAGCCCCTGAAGCCATATATATTTTTGTTGTCCCGCCTTCCCTGGAGGCGCTCAGGGCGCGGATAACCGGCAGGGGCACTGACTCACCGGAGGTTATCGCCAAAAGACTGGGCAAGTCCATGGAGGAATTATCTTACTTACATGAATATAATTATGTAGTGGTTAATGATGAGTTGGAGAAAGCTGTGGCCAGGGTGGAGAGTATAATTATTGCCGAAAAGAGCCGTACCCACCGGTACCGGATTAGGCATGATGCGGACCCCAAAGCGCCGCTCCTGACAGAGGAAGGTCAGTAAACCGGTATACACCAGCCATCCGGGCCCATCAGTTAAGTTAACTTTTTTAAGAGATACTCCGGCCGCACCGGACCGGAGACAAAGAATAGGTGAGGGGGTTAATAATGAAGCAGCCTTCTTTGGATGAATTGATGAAACATGTAGACAGTAAGTACACCCTGGTTGTCGCTGCAGCCAAAAGGGCCAGGGAAATTACTGAAGGAATGCCCAAATTTATTGAATCTGATTCTTATAAACCGGTTTCAGTTGCTTTGGAGGAAATAGCCCAAAACCTGATTCATTACGAAAGAACTAAAACCGGGATTAAGTAACGCCCACTCCGGGAAAAGTTGGTGAAGCCTGATGTTGACAGGAAAATGTATCGTTATTGGCATAACCGGGGGAATAGCAGCCTATAAGGTCCCAGACCTGGTCAGCAGGCTTGTTAAGGCCGGAGCGGATGTTCATGTGGTCATGACCGGAGCTGCTACAAAGTTCATCACACCACTGACTTTGCAGACCATATCCCGGAACCCGGTAACCTGCGGAATGTTTGAAATACCTGATAAATGGGATGTTAAGCATATTTCCCTTGCTGATAAGGCCGACCTGCTGGCAGTCGTACCGGCAACAGCAAATATTATTGGCAAAGTCAGTGCCGGGATAGCCGATGACCTCCTGTCCGCAGTAATCATGGCCACCAAAGCACCGGTACTTTTTGTACCGGCCATGAATGTACATATGTACGAAAACCCGATCCTTCAGGATAATGTCAGGAAGCTGGAAGGTTACGGATACCGGTTTGTGGAACCTGACAGGGGGCGTCTTGCCTGCGGCTATGAGGGCAAGGGAAGGCTCCCGGGAATAGATGTTATCTTTGATGATATTACAGGCATTCTTAAGAAGACTGGCGACCTTGCCGGGAAAACATTTTTGATAACAGCCGGCCCTACCAGGGAATACCTGGACCCGGTCAGGTTTTTGACTAACGGCAGCACCGGCAAAATGGGGTATGCCATTGCCGGGGCGGCTCATAGCAGAGGGGCCAGAGTTATACTTGTCTCCGGACCGGTTAATATTCCGGCACCAAAGGGTGTGGAGCATATCCCTGTGATGAGCGCCAGGGAAATGTTTGCTGCTGTAAAAGAACATTATCAGGAGGCTGATATTGTTGTCAAGGCTGCGGCAGTAGCGGATTACAGTCCTAAAGAAACCTCTCCCGTCAAGATGAAAAAGGGGCCGGGTGACCTGGAAGTGGTTTTTGAACGAACACCTGACATTTTGCAATACCTGGGAGAAAATAAGGATAAACAGGTTTTGGTCGGGTTTGCCGCAGAAACAGATAACCTGGTGGAAAATGCCGCCAGGAAAATTAAATCCAAAAATCTGGATTTAATAGTTGCCAATGACATTACTCAGCCCGGAGCCGGTTTTGGCACAGATACCAATATTGTTAAGTTAATTTACAGAGACGGGCGAATCGAACAACTTGACAAGATGGCAAAAGAGGAAGTTGCCCACAGGATTTTGGACAGGCTCATAGCTATGTTTTAAGAGTACCGGGGCAAATCCTTGATATAAAAGGAAATTTCATTTCCGCAAGACTTACAAATCACTGAAGGAGGGACTATCTTGGCAAAGAGACTTTTTACATCAGAATCAGTAACTGAGGGCCATCCTGATAAGATAGCCGACCAGATTTCTGATGCAGTACTTGATGCAATCATTGAGCAGGACCCTATGGCCAGAGTTGCCTGTGAAACCGCAGTAACCACCGGTCTGGTCCTGGTGATGGGGGAAATAACCACTAAATGCTATGTGGACATCCCCAAAGTTGTCAGGGAAACCATCAGGGAGATTGGATATACCAGGGCAAAATACGGTTTCGACTGTGATACCTGTGCGGTGATTACTTCTATTGATGAGCAGTCACCTGACATAGCAATGGGTGTTGACAAGGCCCTTGAGGCAAAATCGGGCGAAATGTCAGACACTGAGATTGAAGCAATTGGCGCCGGTGACCAGGGGATGATGTTTGGCTATGCTTCCAACGAAACCCCGGAACTGATGCCATTACCCATCTCACTGGCTCAAAAACTAACCAGAAAACTGTCAGAGGCCAGAAGAAAGAGGGAACTCAATTTTCTTAGGCCTGACGGCAAGAGTCAGGTTACCATCGAGTATGAGGATGATGTCCCCAAGAGGGTTGATACTGTAATTATATCTACCCAGCATAAACCTGATGTATCTATGGATACTATCAGGGAGGGAATCATTGAAAAAGTAATCAAACCGGTGATTCCTGCCGGGTTGATGGATGATAGGACAAGGATCCTGGTCAATCCGACCGGACGGTTTGTTATCGGCGGACCCCAGGGTGATGCCGGGGTTACCGGCAGGAAAATCATTGTTGATACTTACGGCGGTATGGCGCGTCACGGCGGTGGGGCCTTTTCCGGCAAAGACCCCACAAAGGTTGACAGGTCAGCAGCATATGCTGCCCGTTATGTAGCCAAGAACATTGTCGCCGCAGGCCTGGCAGCGCGCTGTGAGGTCCAACTGGCTTACGCCATTGGCGTAGCCCAGCCGGTATCAATAATGGTAGACACCTTTGGAACAGGCAAGCTGGAAGAGGAAAAACTGGTCGAACTGGTCAGGAAACACTTTGACCTGAGACCGGCAGCCATTATCAGGGATCTCGACCTGAGAAGGCCTATCTACAGGCAGATTGCCGCATTCGGACATTTTGGCCGGACCGATGTCGACCTGAAGTGGGAGAACACCGACAAGGCGGAAGCCCTCAGGAAAGACGCCGGGCTGTAAATATCAAATGATATGAAGACACAGAATCAGGGTGTCCCTTAAATGATATGCTCCCTCTATAGTAGACAGTGGATTAAATAAAACTGTTCTATAGAGGGGGTATATTTTTTATGGGTTTTTTCAGTATAAGGAAATCAAATTGTGACATTGGTGGAAAAAGGAGGAATTTGGGGAGCCCTGGAGAAATAAAAATTATTGTTGGGAAATAGAAGTCAGTTCATATGTGGTATAAACGAAAGTTTGGTTCGTCAATGCGGTAGATAAGCGGACATCGCTTCGCTGCGCTCGCTCGTCCGATTATCGCGGCGCCGGTTTCCCGAGGGCACGGCGACGTCATAACTCGCGCAGAACGCTCGCGACGTCGCCTATCAGCCGGGTTCCCGGCTGATGCCCAAATGCCCACTGCGTGGGCACTTCGGGAACCCGGCGCCGCGTTAGTACGCCAAGCAAAGCTTGGTACTGCTTACAGGGTGAAAGCCCCTGTTG
>JAENZJ010000042.1 GCA_016841325.1 Thermincola carboxydiphila | reverse complement strand
CTGGCTGAGCTAAAGGCCAGGTCAGGTATAAGTGAGTTTACCCAATTTGTGAAAACAGAAATCGAAAAAATCAAGGGACTTATTGAGCATTTTTCGGTTATTGAATCAGCCGCAGAAAACCCTGACCTTTACTATGACTTTGGCTCAAAGGAAAGGTTCTCCCTGAAAGGCAGGGGGCCCGGTGAGTGCAGCGCCGGGGTTCTGGATGTAATTAAGCTTGATATCTCCAATGCCCGGCAGCATCTGAGTGACTTCATGGTAACCAGGCAGTCTGCAAAACTTTATGACTCTGCTTTATCGGCAGCCAGGGCGCTGTTGATATTAAAAGGTATTGATACTACAAGGGACAGGTTGATTTTCAAAGAATTTACCAGGCATTTTATTGATACCGGTTATGTTAGAGAAGATTTAAAAGACCTGTTTGACTGTCTGCTTGATTTCAGGCTGGGAGACCTGGACAGCCTGGAAAACCAATATGAAGAAATTAAATACCTGGCAGGCAGGGTAGTGGATATGTATAACTCATTAAATCCAAAGCTGGAAATTACTCTGCCCAAAGAACTCCCATTGACAGACTCACCTGGTAATCCGGCGGCAGAAGCCGAAGTGGCGGCGGGAACCGAAGCGTCTTTAAGAATAATAGACTTGAGAGGTGTCAAGTGCCCCATTAATTTCGTCAAGGTAAAGATAGAGTTGTCCAAAGTAAAGACGGGTGAAGTAATTGGCTTTCAATTGGATGATGGAGAGCCGATTAATAATGTACCCGGAAGTGTTAAATCAGAGGGGCATGAGATTGTAGAAATTGATGATAACTATGACGGCTATAATCTTCTTGTGGTCCGCAGGAAGTAGGGAGATGAACAGATGATTTATGATAATATTCTACAGACAATAGGTAATACACCTGTAGTCAGACTCAGTAAGATGGCGGACAATAAATCGGCAGAGGTATATTTGAAGCTGGAAATGTTTAATCCGGGCGGCTCGGTAAAGGACAGAATCGGTAACAGCATGATTGAAGCTGCGGAAAAAAAAGGCCTGTTAAAACCGGGTGACACAATAATAGAACCTACCAGCGGTAATACCGGTATCGGGCTGGCCATCACGGCGGCCACCAAGGGGTATAATCTGGTTCTCACTATGCCGGAGTCCATGTCCCTGGAAAGAAGAAAGCTCCTTAAGGCCTACGGGGCTGAGATCATCCTGACCAAAGCTTCCCTGGGCATGAAAGGGGCAATAGATAAGGCTCTGGAATTGGTGTTGGAAAAGGGTTATTTTATGGCCCAGCAGTTTGAGAATATGGCAAACCCTGAAGCACACAGGAATACAACTGCCCGGGAAATACTGCAGGATTTTGCCGGAGGGCTTGATGCCTTTGTGGCAGGTGTGGGTACAGGTGGGACCATAACCGGTGTCGGGGAAATCCTAAAAAAATCCTTCAGTTGTATCAGGATTTATGCGGTGGAGCCTGATGAATCTGCAGTGTTATCCGGTGAAGCGCCGGGTCCTCATATGATCCAGGGTATTGGCGCCGGATTTGTCCCAAAGACCCTTGATGTAAATGTATATGACGAAATCGTCCGGGTCAGCAGTGATGACGCATTTAAGGCGGCCAGGGAACTGGCCCTCAGGGAAGGTATCCTTGCCGGTATTTCTGCGGGTGCGAATTTGTTTGCCGCAATGCAGGCTGCCAAAAGGCTGGGTGAAGGGAAAAAAGTGTTAACAATGATTCCCGATACCGGAGAGCGCTATCTTTCCACTACCCTATTCAGTGATTAAGAAGGTGACACAGTTGGAGTTTCAGACAAAACTAATTCATGGAAACTGGAATGGCGATATCCAAACAGGAGCTACCAATGTGCCGATTTACTATTCCAATGCATTTAAACATGAGACAGCAAAGGAAATCGAGAACATTTTTGCCGGCAGGGAATTGGGTTATGTCTATTCACGGATAGCCAATCCAACTGTGGAGGCCTTTGAAAAGAGAATAACCGCTGTGGAAGGTGGTATAGGGGCTTTGGCAACATCATCAGGGATGGCTGCAATTTACCTTACTTTGATGAATATCCTTAGGCCCGGTGACGAGATAATCTCCTCTTCAGGTATTTTTGGAGGCACCTACACACTTTTAAAGAATCTGGAGGAATACGATATCAGGGTTAAGTTTGCGGATAAAATAGATGCCGGGACCCTGGAAAGAGAAATCACTGACAAAACGAAACTCGTATTTACCGAGACGATAGGCAATCCCAGGCTTGATGTAGTGGACATGGAAGCAGTGTCAAACATCTGTAAAGAGAAGAATGTCATCATGACAGTTGACTCCACACTTACCACACCATATTTAATAAAACCACTTGATTACGGGGCCGATATCGTAATCCATTCCACATCCAAATTTATCAATGGGAACGCTAACGCAGTAGGTGGTGTGATTGTTGACGGCGGCAGTACCAAGTACGGCGATGATAAGTATACCGCATTAAAACGATATGCCCGGCGTTTCGGCAAGTCTGCCTTTATTGCCAGACTGCGCACTGAAATCGCCAAAGACTTGGGTGCCATAATGTCTCCCATGAACGGCTTTCTAAGCCTGATAGCCATCGAAACCCTGGGGCTCCGGATGCAAGCCCATTGTGATAATGCTCTCAAGGTGGCCGGGTTTTTAGCGGCACATGCCGGGATTACAGATGTGAACTATCCACTGCTCAGGAACTCTGCTGATTACCAAACAGCACAAAAGTACTACGGAAAAGGTGCCGGGGCAGTTATAACATTCCGGCTGGGCAGTAAGGAAAATGCCTTCAAATTCATCGATAATCTTAAACTTGTATCAAATCTGGTTAATATCGGAGATTCCAAGACCCTAGTCGTACATCCGGCTTCAACTATCTGTGTCCATCATTCTTTAGCAGAGAAAACCCAAATGGGCGTTTATGAGGACATGGTCAGGATATCGGTCGGGATAGAAGATTGCAGCGATATCCTGGAAGACATTGATCAGGCTTTAGGGAGATTATAAGGGAGGGGGTCAACATTAGAGTAATAGATATATGTAAAGATACTCCGGAAAAGTCTGTACTGGACCGTATAGATCATGAGGTTGTCAAATATCACGCGAAACATGTGGTTATCACATTTAAGGATAATATAAATGACATGGCCCGGAAAAGGGCTGTGGACAGTATCAAAAAGTATTTTGATATATTTATTATTTTAAAATCAGGTATTCCCGGTCACCGGCGGCGGGTTGAGGAGTATTTTTCTTATGGTATGCACGGAATTTATTTTAAGACGGACGCCATCGACTACTCCGGGGAACAGCTTAAAATAATGAATTTTGCCACAGAACTCTTTTTTCGCGGCTGGGTTTTTGCCGGTACCCAAAACAATAAAACTAAAATCAAACAATTGCTCTCCCAAAAGATTATCCCCGTGCCTTCTGAATCTGACCCTAAAATTATTGCATATATCAAATCCAGCCAATCCTTTAAAGAAATCTCCCCAAGGCTGAAAACGGTGCCATTGCTGGACCGGGCTCAGTGTGACTACTCCCTGGCAGACAGGATTAGGATGAAAATGCTTTTGGAGACGATGAATCTAAGGCAAAAGCTGATGGTCAAGAATGTGGATGACTCCTTTGGGTCAAGTGGGCTATAGGAGGACAGTTTCAGTGAAAAGCAGTGTGTACATTGACAGGAGATCACTCATCACCCTGTTTTTATTAGAATACAAAAATGCAATTCTGCTCCTGTTATCATTTATTATCTTTATTCTGTCAATATCAAACAGGGACATACCCCATGGTATGCCTGTCCAGGCTTATGAGAGCCTGGTTATATTCCTGTTTGCAGTTTTCCTGTGGGTTACCAACATTATCCCTCTGGCCATTACCAGTCTTATGGTGATGGGGTTGTTAGCAACATTTAAGGTCCTCCCGGAAAATGAGATATTCTCTTTTTTCGGGAACAAGTCAGTATTTTTTATCATCGGCGCCTTTATTATTTCAGCAGGTATTTCCGGTTCAGGATTGAGTAAAAGGATCTCATATTATATTTTGTCAAAATTCGGGGACAAACCTCACAAACTGGTCCTGGCCATCTTTTTTCTCTCCGCGGCTATGGCACATATTATGCCGGAACATGCTGTGGCGGCTATGCTTTTTCCCATATTGATGTCAGTATCCAAAAGGCTTGACTTAAAGAGTGGCTCGATTTTGGGAAAATATATATTTTATGCCCTGGCCTGGGGTACTGTGCTGGGTGGTGTGGTAACATTCCTGGGAGGGGCCAGAAACCCCCTGGCGGTAGGGATTCTGGAGCAGTCCACCGGCCGGAGTATAGGGTTTTTGGAGTGGATGATTACAGTTGGCCCGCCAATCTATTTGGTTATGATATTTGTAGCCATCTATTTTGCCAGAAAAGTGCGTTTATCCACCGGTGATATGCAAAAGCTGACTGACCTGTTTTCTGAAGGTGGACAGAGAATAGGCAAGGTTCAGATGAAAGAGATAAAAGCCTTGTTGATACTCGTAGGGACGATATATATGTGGATATTTGAAAATGCCAGTATTGGAATTGCCAATGTTGCTCTCATCAGTGCGGCTCTTTTCTTTGTGTTAAATGTAACCAAATGGGAGGATGCCAAAAGAGAAATCAACTGGGGTGCAATCTTCATGTACGGGGGAGCAATTGCTCTGGGCACGGCTTTGGAAAAGACAGGTTTACTGGATTTTATCAATAGCAATTACATTGCAGACATGAATTTTACCACTTTGTCCTTTATCATCATTGTTGCTTCCATCAGTGTTATTCTTACTGAAGGTGTGTCCAATGCCGCTGTGGTTATTATTTTACTTCCGGTAGTTATGCAGACTGCCGTGAGTATGAATCTTTCTCCCGTGCTCGCCGTCTATTTGGTGGCAGTGCCATCAGGATTGGCTTTTATGTTTCCCATGAGTTCACCCCCTAATGCCATTGCCTATTCGTCAGGGTTTATCAGCATGGGAGAGACAGTAATAAAAGGGATAGTGTTATCGGTTTTATGTCTGGTAGTAGTCATTGCCTTTGCTTTAACTTATTGGCGGGTACTCGGTGTCTATTAGGAGGAAAGTGATGAATACCGGTAAGAACATAGTCTGGCATACAACGAGCATAAAAAGAGAAGACCGGGAGGCTTTACTGAAACAGAAGGGTGTGGTTTTATGGTTTACCGGTTTATCAGGTTCCGGTAAGTCTACGGTTGCCAATGCGTTGGAAAAGAAACTCTGTGAAGCCGGGAAACTTACCTACCTGTTGGATGGTGATAATATCAGGCATGGCCTGAACAGGGACCTGGGGTTTTCAGTAAGTCACCGCATAGAAAACATCAGGAGAATTACTGAAGTCAGTAAACTCTTTGTGGATGCCGGCATTATTACCCTGACTGCTTTTATTTCACCTCTCCGCAGAGACAGGAACAGGGTCAGGCAGCTGCTAGGCAGCAGGTTTGTGGAGGTTTTCGTTGATTGTTCCCTCGAAGTCTGTGAAAGCAGGGACCCCAAAGGACTTTATAAAAGGGCCAGAACCGGGGAAATAAAGGAATTTACCGGCATTGACTCTCCCTATGAGAAACCTGAAAATCCCGAAATTATCGTCTGCACGGATATCAAAAGTGCCGGTGAATGTGCAGAGGAAATAATCAGTTACCTGGCTGCCAACGCATTTCTTTAAATAAACGGGAGTGATAGCTTTGAAGGCGGAGATTAGGACTGTTGAGACAGATACACTTATTATCGGTGGAGGGACTGCAGGATGTTTTTGTGCCCTGACCATCGCTGAGAATTCGAATTTGCAGGTTGTCATTGCAGAGAAGGCCAACATAAAAAGGAGCGGGTGCCTGGCAGCAGGCGTCAATGCCCTTAATGCGTACATTGGCAAGGGTGAATCCCCGGAATCATTTGTGGAATATGTAAAAAGAGATTCTGAGGGAATTATCAGGGAAGACCTGGTCTACAGTATCGCGAAACACCTCAATAGTGTAATCAAAAGGCTGGAAGACCTGGGACTGGTAATTTTAAAAGACGAAAAAGGCGAATATGTACAACGGGGAAAAAGAAGCATCAAAATCAACGGTGAAAACATAAAGCCTATTCTGGCAGGCGCCATATCAGTTCAGGAAAATATCAGAGTATTAAATAATGTTAATATAGTGGATTATCTTGTTAAAGATGGCTGTGTCGCCGGAGCCGTGGGTTTTTCAGTGAGGGACAATGTGGTTTATGTGATCTATGCCCGAAAGACGGTTTGTGCCACCGGTGGAGCGGCCGGGCTTTATAAGCCCAACAATCCCGGTTTTTCCAGACATAAAATGTGGTACAGCCCCTTCAACACCGGCGCCGGGTATGCAATGGGAATCAGGGCGGGGGCGGAAATGACCTCTTTTGAAATGAGATTTGTAGCCCTAAGGTGTAAAGATACCATAGCTCCTACCGGAACAATCGCCCAGGGTATTGAGGCAGTACAGGTAAATGTCAGGGGTGAGGAATACGTGGAGAGATATGGCAGCCCATCAACCCATATCAGGCTTTATGCCACGGTAATGGAAAACCTGAACGGAAACGGCCCCTGTTTTTTGAAGACAAAGGGGATTTCAGATGAGCGGCAGGGGGAGTTGTTTAAAGCCTATCTGAACATGGCGCCGTCACAAATCCTGAAATGGCTGGAAAGAAATACCGGTCCGGCACATGAAAATGTGGAGATAGAGGGTACTGAGCCATATATTGTGGGAGGCCACTCTGCAAGCGGGTACTGGGTGGACCGGGACAGAAAAACGACTCTGGGAAATCTGTATGCCATCGGAGATGTGGCCGGAGGATGCCCCAAGAAATATGTGACCGGTTGCCTCGCCGAAGGCCGGATAGCGGCTGAATCTATATTGAATTCAGCTGAAGATACTCAGACCACAAAACCGGACAAGAAAGAAATAAGTGAAAAAGTTAAATACATTACCCGTTTTTTTGATAATAACATGTCACTTTACAGCATGGAAGAGGTTGAACAGGCTATGCAGAAGGTGATGGATGAATACGCCGGTGGTATATCCTCTGCTTATGTCTATAACCAAACCAAATTGGAGACAGCGGACAAGCGCATTAAGGAGATCCTGGCAATTGCAGAGAACCTGAGAGCAAATAATTTCCGCGAATTACTTACCATATTTGAAATAATAGACCGCCTTTATGTATGTAAGGTTTTAATCAGGCACCTGAGAGCAAGGCAGGAAACCAGGTGGAGGTGTTACCAGGAAAATGCCGATTACCCGGAGAGAGATGATGAAAACTGGATGAGGTATGTCAATTCAGTATTCAGTGATGGTGATGTCAAAATTATATTCAGAGAGTTGGTGGGGAGGGACACAATTTATGAGCATAAAAATTGACCCGGATAAATGTATCTCATGCGGGAGGTGCTCAAATGTCTGTCCCGGGAACCTTATTGAGTTAAACGGGGCAGGCAAGGCTGTAATGAAATATCCTGCGGAATGCTGGGGCTGTACTGCCTGCCTGAAAGAATGCCCATCCGGCGCTGTCAGGTATTATCTGGGTGCTGACATAGGCGGCAAAGGCAGCTACTTGTGTACCGATAATAACCAGGACTGGATTGACTGGTATATTGTCAGTCCCGATAAAACCCGACACCATATAAGGATATCAAAGAAGGAGTCAAATAAGTACTGAGGGGTGAGCAATAGTGGACCACCTGACTAAACTGGAAAACAAGTCTATGCATATTTTGCGCGAAGCCTACGCGAATTTTAAGGACCTGGGCATGCTCTGGTCAATAGGCAAAGACAGTACCGTGCTGATACACTTGGCCCGCA
>JAENZJ010000019.1 GCA_016841325.1 Thermincola carboxydiphila | reverse complement strand
CTTCAAACAAATTTCTGGCGGCGGAATATGGCAGGTATCTGCGCCAAATGCTGTTAGATAACTACCATGTGGCAGAAATTATAGATATTTCCACACTTAAGGATTTTAGGGGCACTGCAGCCTATCCGGTAATTATTACAGTTAACAATTCCACCGGGAGACCTGTATCGGAAAACCAGATCAGTCTGATAAATCTGTCCTGCTGGGATGATGCAGGAAACTATGAACCTGTAGTCGTCAGGCAGGGTTTCTTCCAAAAGCCCCCGGAGTATTTGCTGACAACAGAGATTACCGCAGAAATATTGCCACTGGTAAACAAACTGGATGCTGTCAAAGGCCGTATTTCCCGGAGACACATTGCATGCGGACTTGCTGAGGCGGGATTTGGCAGGTGGGTTACTGATAAGCCCTACAGTTCAGCTGTAAATGCTGTAAAAAATGAAGAGGGGCCTTATCTGCCTTTTATCCGGGCTGGTGATATCACATCATACCAGGCGAAACCAGGGGCATGGATAGACAGCAGAAAGATAAAATACGCCCAAATGGGAAAACTAAAAAAGCCTAAACTTATTATTCCGGGTATAGCGCGAAGACTTACTGCCGCTGTCGATTATTCCGGCAGTCTGCTGGGAAGGGTATATTATATAACTTATGAAAATCTGTTCCTTAATCTCAGGTACCTGGCAGTCCTGTTAAACTCACACCTGCTTAATTTTTATTACAGGGTTATTTACTGGCCTGTTCACTTGGCCGGTGGTTACCTCCGTTTTAACAGTGGATACCTTTCCGGAATTCCTGTACATGATATCACCGATGTTCCGGAAGATCTGGCCAAAAATATAATTATGCTGGGAAAAGCCCTGGAAACCGCTGTTCCCCGTTCGCGGGAACAGGCAGACCTGAGGAACCGTGCCGATGCCGCAGTGTTTAGGTTATATGGGTTCAGCTCTGCTGAGGCACAAACAGTTATGAAATATCTGCAAACTCCGGTTGATGAAATGAGACGTGTTATTGATTTAATAGACTGTTATTGATTTAATAGACCTTAATTGATTTGATTCGAAGGAATGATATGGATTGATAGAAAAAACTGTTTCCAGCAAAACAATATATAAGGGTAAGGTTCTAGACCTAAAGGTTGATACAGTCAGGCTGCCAAACGGGAAGACGGCAGACAGGGAAGTGGTGGTACACCGGGGAGCTGTAGCCGTGGTGGCAGTTACAGATAATGATGAGATTATCTTAATTAAACAGTTTAGGTATCCTACAGGCAAGGTTCTGTGGGAGGTGCCTGCAGGTAAAATTGATGCCGGGGAAATTCCCGAAGACTGTGCAGTCAGGGAATTGGCTGAAGAGACGGGATTTGGGGCCAGGCAATGGGAACATCTGTCGACTTTTTATACCACACCAGGTTTTAGTGATGAAATTATGTATGTTTACCTTGCCAGGGACTTGTATATTGATGAAAGAAAAATGGATGATGATGAATTCATTGATATGTACCGGGTTCCGGTCAAAAATGCTGTTGAAATGGTGATTAGCGGAGAAATATCAGATGCTAAGTCCATAGCCGGAATCCTACTGGCAGCTGCCAGAGGGTCAACCTGATACCTGTGGAGTCTCTGACGCCGGTCCGGAAAATCGATGCAATGTCACGCCAGATTCCCCGGCACTAATTGAAGGCTCAAAATTTAAAAAGGGACGTCCCATGTAGTTATGGGACAGTCCCTCCTGGATAACGATGGAGTCCAAACTCCACCTGACGCCAAGAACTCTGTTGATCAGGTAACCGGTGAATTTTCCAACTGTTTCAGGTCTTTTAAAAGGGATTCGCCATTAATACCGTGAACGCGGGCAGCCTGCCCAACGCTTTCATAAGCTACACCGCCTCAGCCAAGGCACTTAAGACCATATTTGGCAAATACCTTGACAGATTCGGGGTATTTGCGGATAACCTCAAGGATAATTGTGTCTTCTGTTATCAATTTAAACAACCTCCATTCCGGAAAATATTTTTACATATTATTAATTTTTACCAGGAGGAGCAAAATCCTCCTGGTGGTGCAAAAATTTTATTTTCAGTCGTTCAGGAGTTTGCCGTCAGCCATTGCTCTTTCAGCTCGTTCAATAGCCAGGCGCACCAGATTGCCACAGTTTCTGGAGGACACATCGCCCCAACCGTCTTTTTGAACGGTTTCGAGAACACCCAGTTCCTCTGCCAGTTCATACTTAAGGGCATCGGACATGATTCCCCGTCGTCGTGACATTGAAGCCCTCCTTTGTTTTTTGCACCATTTTTATTTTTTGTTGAATGAAAATTTTTATGTCATAGAATTTCAACCAATCGAGAGGGATTTGTCTGAGATGAAAGGGACAGATGTTCAAGAAACGATGCATAAAAACCTGCACCAAGGGTAAAAATATGGTTCAATGACTTGATTTGATTAAGATAAAGGAGGGTGGGTATGAATAACAAATTAAATGAGATGAAGATTTCCGACCTCAGCCAGGAGGAAATCGGTGCGTTGGAAAGGTTTGAAAAGGAAATGAACCAGATGCATAATGGGTCAGAAGTATATGTTATTGCATTGGAAAAGTAAATTGTCGTATAAAGGGCCTGCTGAACAATGTCAACAGGCCTTTTTTTATATACGGTGAGTTTAGTTTTTTCTGAGGCCATAGGTAAGGTATGGTTCAATTACCATTTTTCCGTTGACCAGGCGGGCTATCTCGGGGTAAGGGGATAACTCCTGATTTTCCGGGGACCGGCTGATAACAGATGCAATCCTCAACTGGACGGGATTGAGGCGGAAAGCCATAATTGAACAGTCCTGCCTGCCGCCTGCGCCAGCGTGGACAACTCCCCTCAGGCTGCCCCAGACTACAATGTTACCGGAAGCAGTAATCTCAGACCCCGGATTGACATCACCCAAAATAATGACATTCCCATCATAGGAAAGTTTTTGCCCTGACCTTATACTCCGGTTAACCAGGATACTTGGCTCACGGTCCGCACGGGAAATGCCGGCAGCAGGAAGGGAAGGGGATGGTTCATTTAATACGGGATTTAACTCATTTTCCTGAGATATGGCTATCTCATTATAAGTCTGTGATGTAATTCCCCTGGGTTCCGGCGCAGCGGGCCAGGCAATCTGCCTGTCCGGTATCAGGCCACAGGCGCTGCAAATGCTTTCCAATTCTCTCGTCATATCATCTGAGAGGCTGTTACTTTCCGGATAGTGAAAGGTAATGCGGGCTCCTTTAAAAAAACCTTTTGAAGCTTCAATTTTTGTCCTGAGTACATTTTTTATCTCAGTAAAGTCATACCCTGTATCAATAAGTGCAACAAGTCCGTTACGGGTGCCCTTTATCCTGATTACGTCACCGGCCATAATTATCATCCTCCATTTAACTTACCGGATTGGCTCCATGGATTAAAAATTCGACCTGACATGCCTTTTTCCTCCATTAATTGAAAAAATGTAAAAACTCTAAAGTTTTTCTTTAACAAACACGATAAATGATACAAACCAAATAAACGGGTCACGGATGAACCGTCACAATCCACGGAAGGAGGCTCTAAAATGCTCAGTTCAAATGTGGTGGCATTGGAGAAAAAGCCGTACCAGGGAATCAGGATCAGACACGGACTACTCAGACTTTCTTTTCTGATCGGTGTACTAGCATTAATAATACAAAAATAAAACAGGCCCTGGGCCTGTTTTATTTTTTGCAATATATTTCGTAATCCCTTTCCAGCTCCGGGTTAAAAACGTGAGACCTGTTGCGGCCATTATTCTTGGCCCAGTAGAGGGCAAGGTCGGCCTGCCGGATAAGGATATTTTTACTGATACCGGTGACAAACCCGGAGACTCCGATGCTGACAGTAATAGGTTCTTTAAAGATACCTCTCCTGTCATTGGCGGTTGTTTCTTCAATCCTGACCCTGATTCTTTCAGCTATCCTCAGGGCAACCTGGTGGTCACACCTGGGAAAGATAACGGCAAACTCTTCACCCCCATAACGGCATACCGTGTCTCCGGACCTGACATTCCGCTTCAGCAGGTTAGCAAGTTCCCTGAGCACGGTATCTCCGTATAAATGCCCCCAGGTGTCATTAACATGCTTAAAATGGTCTATGTCAAGAATCATCAATGATAACGGTTCTCTGTTTTCCTCAGCACTGACCATTTCTTCATCCAGCCTTTGCTGAAAGTGCCTGAAGTTATAAAGACCTGTACACTGGTCCATGATTGCTTGTTCCCGCATGGCATTAAACATTTGCGCATTACTTATGGCAATAGACGCCTGATTGGCGAGGGTATAAACCAATAATGTCTTTTCATCAGTCAGGGGTTTGTTTTTGTACATCGAATGAATATTCAGGAAGCCGATAACCTTGTTCCGGGAAATCAGGGGAACAGAGAGCAAGAGAGGGAAGATACCGGTATCACAGTCAAAAAACCTGGGCTTTTTTTCTATAGTCATTTCATAGAAAATACCCTCATTAAGCCTGGCATAGTATATGTAAAAGTTTTCGATATCTTTTGTGGATAATCCGTAGCTTTCAGCGATCCGCAGTGTGTTATCAGTTTCATTGACCAGGAGTACCGATACCCCCTGGGTATTTACAAGGGTGGTCAGGACCTGTAATATAAGAGAGAGGATTTCCTGGAGCTCAAATGTTGAAGTTATGGCAGTATTAATTTCCCGAAGCAGCTTACTTTCAAATTCGGTTCTTTCTAACTGTGATATTAATTCTGCATTACGCGACCGGCAGTCATCCAGGCTTTTCCGCAGCGAAACTGCTTTTTGCCGTAGTGATAATCCCGGACTGTATTTTACTGTACTTCCGGAACTGTTTTTGTCTGTCATATGACAAAACACCCTTTCAATATTGCTTATAAATAACAATTAAACCTTTTTATTCGATAAAAAACCCCTAAATACCTTTAATTTTAATATTTTGCTAATTAGGCAAAACAAGGGAAATGTGATTACATTGAGAAAAGATAACAGGGAAGATGACAACCAAAATAAATTTATAGTACGTGCTGACTATTATGGAGATATTCCGTCAAATAAGAAGGGGTCTTTCTGGATTCCCCTGAGCAGGGGCATGCTGTGCTTTTCCAGAGAACAACTCCTTTACCGGGAACTGGATGCCACCGATTGGTCCCTGGAGGTTGATTTTAAAAAAATTATCAAGGTAAAAAAAGTTTCCCTGAATCCCCGGAAAAACCTGTGGGCTTCAAGGTACAGGGGCAATCCATACTATTTTCTTTTCTGGAACCCGCTGTGGAACAGGTACCTCCTTAATGTCACATATTACAGTGAAGGCGGCCGCCCAAGGGAGTTGTTTTTTAAGCTGAAAACAGGAAAGATAACTTCAGAAGCCAAAGAAATCCTGAAAAAAATGATTGAAGCGGGGGTTTCCAAAATTGAGTGACATAATTCTTGTCGTAGATGATGACAAAAACATCTGTGAACTTATCAAAATGTATCTGGAAGATGAATTCAATGTGGAAATTGCCCATGACGGCACGGGAATTACTGAAACAATAAGAAAAACCAGCCCTGTTTTAGTTATTCTCGATATCATGCTTCCCGTTAAAAACGGCTGGGAATTGTGCCGGGAAATCCGGGAGGAATGGGATATACCCATTATAATGCTGACCGCAAAGGGAGAAGAGACAGATAAGGTACTGGGACTTGAACTGGGGGCAGATGACTATATCACCAAACCATTCAGTCCCCGGGAACTGACAGCCAGGGTTAAAGCTGTCCTCAGGCGGAGCCGTTCCGGTGACGGTAAGGCACAGGCCCTGCGTTTTCCGGGCCTGGTACTGGATCCTGAAAGCCGGCAGGCAAAAATCAACGGGAAATCCATTGAGCTGACCCCAAAAGAGTTTGAACTGATCTTACTGATGGCATCAAATCCCGGGCGGGTATTTTCCCGGGAAAGCCTGCTGGACAAGGTTTGGGGATATGATTTTGACGGTGATACCAGGGCCGTTGACTCCCAGGTTAAGAGACTGCGTAAAAAACTGGAAGCATCACCTGACAGTCCTTCATATATTCATACAGTATGGGGAATTGGATATAAATTTGAGGTGCAGCAATGATTAAAAAGCGATTATTCATTAAAATACTGGTCACTTATCTTTGTATCATTATTTCCACACTGACAATGCTTGGAATACTGCTTTCGTTTTTATTAAACAACTTTTTTATTTATAACAAACAAATGGAAATGCTGGTAAAGGCAAATGATATCAACAAACTTGTGCAGCCATTTTTGGTTAAAAAGAGGGATCCCGGAGAACTTATCAGGCTCCTGAATTCAGCTGACAGGAACCTGGGTACTGAAATATGGGTTATTGACCCTAATGGCTTTGTCATTGCTGCTGCTGCTGATCAAAAAGCACATGAGGGGAACCTGGTTGGCGCTGATGACATCCTGGAAATGCAGCAAGGTAAAGTCAGCATCAGGAAGGGGAAGTCCCAGCTCTATGATGAAACAGTCCTGTGGGTGATTACCCCTGTTCAGGAAAACAACCGTGTCATCGGCGGCATAATAATGTATTCACCTATCATTGGGATTACCCAGACAATGACTAAGGTTAAAAACCTGTTTATTTATTCAGCAGTAGTCTCAATTCTTTTTTCCGCAGTGGTAGTCTATTTTTTTTCAAGATACCTTACCGGTCCGCTGCAGGAAATGAACAGGGTCGCCAAGCAACTTGCATCGGGAAATCTTGCAGAACGTGTTTCTGTAAAACAGGGTGACGAAATAGGGGACCTTGGCATGGCCTTTAACCATATGGCCTCAGAAATCCAAAAAAATGAAAAGGTGAGGAGGGATTTCCTGGCTGATGTGTCCCACGAACTCAGGAGCCCCCTGACCAGTATCCAGGGTTTTGTTGAGGCCATGATAGACGGCAAAGATAAAACACCTGAACAGAGGCAGAAGTACCTGGGTATTATCCATGACGAAAGCCTCAGACTGGCCAGACTGGTAAATGAACTCCTGGACCTCTCAAAAATAGAGTCAGGGACTGTGGAGATTGCCAGGGAGCCTGTTGACATGACAGAGATAGTACAGGATGTTATCACTAAGGCCAAGGCCGTGGTCAATGACAAAAAAATAAAACTATATCGGGAAAATCCGGGCCGCAGTGTTATGGTTATGGGCAACAGGGACAGGCTTGGACAGGTTATGACAAACCTTTTGGCTAATGCATGCAGGTTTGCACCTTCCGGCTCAGAGATTGGGGTTATTATTTCGGAAAATGCAGCAGATGTCAAGGTTACAGTCCGGGATGAGGGAGAAGGAATTCCGGAAGCAGAACTGCCTTATATCTGGGAAAGATTTTATAAGGTTGATAAAGCACGCAGCCGCGGTCAGGGAGGCACAGGTCTGGGACTGGCAATAGTAAAACATATTATTCAGTCCCTGGGAGGGAGAGTATTTGCTTCCAGCAGTAACACCAGCAGAACCGAAATCGGGTTTATCCTGCCCAAAGCTGCGATCCCCCCGGGATATCCTGAATAAAACACGATTACAGGCGGAAACCTAAGTTATGGTATTTTGATAAGTTATGGTATTTTGAAAGGAGCCTGTAATCCGTGAAAAGTTTTTTAATTTCCCCTGTGATCATAATCGTTTATACAGTTATTATTTTTTGCGCCGGCAGCCCGTTAACAGGTTGTTCCTTCAGTATCGGGGGGAGTCCGGAAAAAAAGCCCTATGTAAGCCCTAAAGAAGTTGAGAGAAATGTTGCCAAAGAGATGGAATCCGAAAAAATCCGCAAACTGATTCAGGATGCTGCCAAAACACAAAAACTTGAAGAATTGCTGAAAACCCCCGGTGCAGATAAGGTAATCAGCCAGGAGGTAATAAAAAGTTTTGATTCATCTGAGGTAAATGTCAGGCTGCAGGATGAAATAAAAAAGGCTCTTGATACCTCAGACGTTAAAAAAGCTATCATGGAACAGGTCATCAAAGCAATGGATACTCCCGAATTTCAGGAGTCACTTTCATCTGCAGTCCAGAAATCAATGATGCAGATTATCCAGGGTGGGGGACAGGGACAGACCGGAACCCAGGGACAGGGTGGTACTTCCGGTGGCGGTACATCCGGTGGCGGCGGTGCGGCAGGCGGAAGCTGATACAGGTCAGCCGGAACGCAACCACAGAACTAATTTTCGAAATAGCCTTTAACAACCGGGAGGCCCCTGTCTACCATAAGTTTACCCCTGGCAAAAACCCGTTGGATGTCCAGGTTCCCGTCAAGCATGACTATATCGGCATCGCTTCCAGACCGGATAGTACCTTTGGCCGGGACCAGACCTAGCAACAATGCCGGATTCAGGGTGATTAGGGGGAGGGCTTGTTCCATAGAGAGGACCCCATTGAAGATGGTTTTCCGGACATCTTCCCAGAGCACTCTTACGGAGCCGACCATAATACTTGTCAGGTTTCCCCTGTCATCAAATACGGGAAGGCTGCCATTACCATCAGAACTTACGGTAATCCTGGCAATATCTGCACCTTTTTTAATAAGTGCAGCTACCGCATCACAGACTTCGACTGCATCGGGAGAGGCATTGTCTGTATATATTCCTGCCGTCAGGTCAGCAAATGCCCCCATTTTTACCAGTTCTGCGGCTTCGCTAAGCAAACGCTCAATACGATTAACATGTGTTGGAGCCATTTGCTGAACAGGAATATCAGTTTGTTTGGCCAGGTCCATCAACAGGGCCAGTCCCTGTTTTCCTTCTCCGACATGGACATGCACAATCCCGGCCTTTTTGCCCAGCAGTCCGCCTATCCGGGCCTCAGCTGCAACTTGTACCAGCATTTCCAGGGTTGGTTGTGCTGAACGATGGTCGGATATTGCTATTTCACCCACTCCAAGGACCTTGTCAATTAGTACCAGGTCAGACCTTACAGACCCGGTCAGGGTACGGGTAGGAATTTCATAGGCTCCTGTAAAGATGTATGCAGAGATACCTTCCTGTTCCAGGGCACGAGCCTTTGCCAGGAGTTCGGCCACACTCCTGGTGACCCCGTCAGCGCCTAAAAGTCCCACCACCGTTGTTATACCCGCTGTGGCCAGACTGCTGATACTTATTTCAGGGGTTCGGGTTACCGGCCCGCCTTCACCGCCGCCTCCGGCAATGTGAACATGCTGGTCGATGAATCCCGGAACCACGATATAACCTGTGGCATCTATTTCATCAATTTCAGGGACGCCGGTAACTTTACCGATACTTTTATTTATCAGGGCAATTTTTTCTCCAGCAATCAGAATATCATTCTTACCTAGGTATTGGGGTGTGTACAGCTCCCCATTCCTGATTATTTTAAACATTATTATCACCACCACAGATATTTTTTACATTGAACGTAAAAAAAATGTGGCAACAAAAGTTAAATTTTAGTAAAATTTATACATAAAGTAATTAATATGGAGATGCTGGATATGAGAATAAATACCAACCTGCTTCCAAGGCGGTATTTTCGAATTCCATTTGACCGCCCGGTAGATTTTACCATCCTCAAATACAAACGCCGGTATATAACTCATTTAAGCGCCAAACACGGGCCGGGCAAAGGACATGACCTGGGTGAGGATGGAATGAGCTTTATATCGCAATACAGCCTTCCCGAAGATATAGTGGTCCGAGTTGTCTTTCAGCTCCCCGGTTTTGGGGAACAGGTTATCCTGGCCAGGGTAATCCGCAACGGGCAGATTGATTACGGATACCTCACCGCGGTCCAGTTTCTGAATCTCCATGGTTCAAGAAGGGACAAAATCAGGAATTATATCGCCGGAGAGACTAAAAAAAACTACCGGTTTCTAAAACACTTAAAAATATAAGGGGTGGCAGGGTTGTCCGGAGATTTTTTGCCACTCCTTTTATTTTTTGGGTTAATATGACTGGAGGTCTGAAAGATGCAAAATATCAATGTTTATACCGAGGCTGTGAGGCATTTTGCAGAGGCAAACCCGGGTGAAATGGCGGCAAATGCAGGGGCCCGATATAATGAAACTGAAAAATTGATAAACTTAAAATACCTGGGTCATAATGTTAGTGTAAAACATCCTTCCGGAAAAATCAGGTGGGATTTCCCGGAAATGATTGAAATTAATGACCAGGTTCTCATTTTACAATATCTCCGGCAATCTTGTGGAATTTCGCCACGGGGTAACTGGATTTCCTTCATGCAGCTTCCTGACGGACCGCATCACCATAAACCCTTTGTCATTGAAGCCATCAGACCGCTGGCCGGCACTTTTGGCAGTGACAGCCACGGTCTGGAAGAGTTTAGAGTAATGGCTGAGAAGTTTTCGGCGACATTTTTGGAAATGGGTGATTGTGGGGCAGTGATCCCGGTTTTCCCCAAACTCCCGCTGGCGGTCTGTATCTGGGCAGGTGATGATGAATTTGAAGCTAATGCCAACATCCTTTTTGACACCACAGCACCTTTGCACCTGACCACTGCAGCATTATGGGTATTGGGAGTGGAGGTTTCCAGAAAACTGAGAAATACTATAGGACAGCAATACATTAATGACGTATACTGAACCTGGTGATTGGAGAAATTTTTTTAATGACAGCTTATTCATACCGGAGGGAAATACATGAAAGTGACTGCTGAATGTATACCGTGTTACCTTAATCAATGTCTGAATGCAATGGAAAAAGGGAAGTATCCACCCGAAAAACGCGCTGAGGTCCTGGCAGGGTTACTAACAGAGGTGGCCGCTTTGGACAGGGAAAAGACTCCTGCGGAGAACTCATCAGTCATACTCCACAGGCTTGTTGAAATAATGGGGAAGACTGACCCCTTTAAAGGTGCAAAGTCTGAATCAAATAAAAAAGCCCTGGAATATTATCCAAAGCTCTGGCAGGTTGTACTGGAGTCTGCTGACCCCCTTAAACAGGCAGTCAGTTTTGCTGTTGCCGGTAATGTGGTCGACCTGGGGATATTTGTTGATTATGACCTGGGGGAAGCAGTTAAAGAAGTGATGGCTGCCGGGTTTAAAATAGACGATTATTACTGCTTTACAGAAATGCTGCAAAACTCCGAAAAAGTCCTGATAATTGGTGATAACAGCGGGGAAATTGTTTTTGATATGCTGCTGGCAGAATTATTGGTACAGAGGAATTTTGAAGTTTCTTACGGTGTCAAGGAATCATTTATATTAAATGATGCTACTCCCGAAGATGCCAGGCAGGCAGGGATGGACAGGATATGCAGGGTGATTACCAGCGGCAGCAATTTTCTCGGCACCATTTCCGAAAAGTGCAGTCGTGAATTTATTGAAACTATGGCTGACGCTGATGTCATCATAAGTAAAGGACAGGCAAATTATGAGTCACTGGAAGGGACGCAGCTGGCAGGAGAAAAGACTTTTTTTCTTTTAAAGGCGAAATGCAAAGTTGTGGCAGAAAATCTTGGAGTTAATTACGGTGACCTTGTCTTCACCAGAAACAGCGTCTGCAAGAAACCTGTTACCTGAATATGTCAAAAACCTTAATAAAAAGAGCGGCCAATCCGGCAGCCATCAGGGGACCGACTGGAATTCCGCGGAACAGGACTATACCGATGATGCCACCGACTACCAGGCCCACCATAAGCTCAGGGTCCAGTTTCAACATATTCAGGCCCTGTCCGTTCATATACGTTGCCAATGCACCACCCAGTACTGCGGCAACTCCGGTAACACTTGTAAAACTTCCGGCAATTTCTCCGGGAGATACCTTGCCGGTGGCAAAAGGGACCAGAACCGAAATCATAAGAAACATCAGACCTAACTCAAGCCCGCGTCTTTCCAGGATAGGAAACAGGGAATACATCCGGGTCAGTTTTATTACCAGCAAGATACATGAGGCTGTTGCCAGCACACTGGATTTGCCCAGTATGCCAATTATAATCAGTGACAAAAGAATAGCCTCACCCCACATGAGCAATAAACCTCCCTATATTACAAGATTTACATAATTCTTAAAGCATTTCCCTTATACATTATGATACATTTTAAACTTATGCCAATAATTTTGTAATAGTACAAATAAGGGAAGTGCTGGTTATGATTTAGGATAATTGTATTTGGCAGGGGGTGAGCCGTATTAAGGTAACACGGTACAGTTTTTTAAAAATCAGTTCATATGATCGGTGTCGATATGCAGCGCTATAGGCTGGGTAAGCCTTATGGTGTTATTTTTAAAAATCGGGACAACCCTGAATTTGTTTTCCTGGAGACAGTATTCAATGTCTGCGGCATAGCCCAGGTTCTGGAGGTTAACTCCGCTTCTTGTAGTTGACAAAATCTGTTTGAGATTGTTTTTGAAATAAAGGTAAAGGTAATAGAAGGTTCTGGCTAACTCACCAAACCTGATGTCAGGCATCTGTTTCTTAAGGACTGAGACGTGATAACCCGCGGCCAGGACATCTTCTAAAGCTATATTGCCCTGGGAACCGGCACAAACAATCAGGATGTCTTTCTGGTACCCCAGTGCCCGGGAGCAGACAGCATTGATATTTAAAAAGCTGCCTATCAGTACATGTTTGGCGGGTTTACAGTGCCTGATGGCCTTAGTACCGTTGGTTGTTGTCAGAATAATGGTCTTATTCTTGACTAACGATTCCTTGAACTCCAGGGGTGAATTGCCTATCTTAAATTCTTTAAATCTGGACCCCCGAATTTCCCCGGCAATGAGGACATTCTCGGGACGGTTTTTCTCCAGAATAGATTTAGCTTCCTGGGGGCTAAGGGCAGGGATTATTTCATCACAGCCATTGGCAAGGGCGGTAACGATAGTACTGCTGGACCGGAAGATATCCAATACTATAACAGTTTTACCATAAATCTTCTGGGCCTTTACTTCCTTAAGGGTCGGAATAATATCAACAATCATGGCTCTCACACCAGGGCCATGATTATTTCTTTGCCCAGAATATCCCTTAAGGTATCACTCCGCAATCCCACACGCAGAGCTTCAAGGGCAAGGACTTCTCCCGGGGGAATATTGCCAAGGTTTACATTGGCCCCAAAGACCCTGATTAGTTCATATTGCTGTTTTTTCAGAGGGGCTTCCCAGATAATGTGTGAGGTATCCTTGATATTATGAATAAGATTCATAAAAAAGTCATTTCGTATGTCCCCGTTGTCGTTGAAAATACCGATTCCTTTTCCTGATTCCCTGGCCTCCAGAATGACATGGTCTGCGCCTGCCTGCAGGTCTCTCTTCACCTGGGATATTGTTTCTTCAACCCCGAGACTCTCCACCGCTGATTTTTTTCCAACCTCTGTAAGTACTTGAAGTCCTGTTCTCTTTGATTTCATTATTATGTCAGCCCTCTCAGCAGGACTTAAACTGATAGTCCCATCAGAAATCTCAACTGCAGAGAACCCGAGTTCATGACACTTAGCAAGGTATTCCGGAATTTTATTCTGTGCTGATGCGATCTCAAGAAAAGTCCCACCGGGATATACGTGAATTCCCACCGACCTGATGAGGGATATTTTTTCGTGGAGCAATTCACCGGGATACAGTGCAGAAGTGCCAAACGCCAATTTTATGTAATCGATATATTCCCCTGTAACTGATAGCAGTTCTGCTGTCTCAGATAACCCCAAGCCCTTATCCATTACCATAGTGATACCTTTAACCCTGGGTTTTGATAACCTGGCACTATCAGGCAAGGTGATAGTGCCTTCCCAGGGGTTTAATAAACCGAACCGAGCCAAAGCTTTCATCTCCTTTCTTCCATGTATGGTAAATGTATTACACTTGTATTGTATTCACCGGGCTTTTTTAAGGTTACGTTGAAAAATGATGTTATCCCTTGTCATGCTCATTTTGGGCAGACTGATTTTGGTCTTTTGTAAGCGGTTTTCGTGTCACCAGCCGGCCGATAGAGTTGCGAAAGGTTACAGTATCAAAGAGGGTCCGGCCAATTTTCTGCAACGGTGACGGCCGATCTTCTCCCTGGGGTTTTCCCTGATTCCCGGGAGCTTTGGCCGGGAGTGCAATGACACAGAGTATTCCCACGGCCAGGGCTGCACCTGCGCCTGACCAGAACATTACATACCTGCCAAGTCCGTCAAGGAGCCCGAAAATCGGGGGACCTGCAGCCACTCCGAAAAACCTGATGCCCCCATAGAGTGATGTTATCATCCCTCTCTCGTCAGTGGAGGCGGAACTTGTAATCAGGGTGTTCAGGCATGGTAATATCAGACCAACCCCGATTCCGGTAACTGACATTAAGGCAATATTTAACCAGGGGCTTTTGAAGAAAGGCAGCAGACCCATGGTGAGGGTAATAATTGCCAAACCGGCAATAATAAGTTTCTTCATCAGGGGAACCCTTTTTTTAATAAGACTACCTGCAGTCAGGGATATTGTACTCATCGCCAGAACCGGGACTGCCAGGACAAACCCTTTTTTCACTCCGAACAGTGAGAGGGATGCTTCCAGGTAGTCAGATAAGTAAAAAAGCAGGCCAAACAATAGGAGCAGGGCCAGGGAACCGGTAATGAACGATGTTACCAGAAATGCGGCCTTGTTTTTAAATATTGAAAATATGGAACTTAAATACTGGCTGATATTCTGCTGTTTTGTACCTGATTCCGGTTCCTTTACCAAAAACCACACTGCAATAGCTATAGGAACAGTGAGTGCGGGAAACAGAAAAAAAGTGGCGAACCAGGCAACAACAGCAATAAGGGAGCCCAGGATTGGGCTGACGACTTTCCCCAGGCCGTTAGATGCCTCAATGTATCCCAGGGCCTTACTGCGTTCCTTTGAAGTGAATATATCTCCAACCAATGCCATGGCCACAGGGGCCGTGCCGGCGGCCCCTATGCCCTGGACAATCCTGCCAGAAATGATCAGCCAGTAACACCTGTCCAGACAAAGGGCGGCAATACCGGCAATAAGTCCGCCTATCCCATAAATAAGCAATGCCGGGGCAATGATTTTTTTCCGCCCCAGGCGGTCTGACAAAAATCCGGCAAAGGGTATTGCCAAACCTGCAGGAATAGAAAACATAGAGATAACCAGGCTCGTTTGAAACTGAGTAATTCCCAATTGTTTCTGCATCTCGGGCAGAACCGGTATTAACATCGAATTCCCCAGGACCATTATAAAGGGTACCGCTCCCAGAGCTGCCAGAATCGGAATGGTTTTTGCCTTCAATTTCCATTTCTCCTTTCGTCTGCAAAACTTATTTTTCCACAATTCGGCCTTCATATTCCAAAACAGGAGAAGCAGGTTCACAGGCCGATGTCTAATTAATCGCAACTCTGCATAAATAATTCATATATTCTTTGTTTTCAGGAGGATTAAATGTTTTTTGTAAAAGATAAGATTGTGTTCGGGATGGCAATGATGCGGATTTTATCCTGTCTGATAGAACTTGCGGCTGCCTTGCTCTTCATCAAATTTGACAGCATCCAGACTGCATTAAAAATAAATGCAGTCCTGGCCTTAATCGGCCCCACCATCATGACAATAGTAATGGCAATGGGGCTGGCCGGCCTCAGCGGACGGGTTTCTCCCGTTAAATTCGGGATCATACTTGCCGGGGTAATCCTGATATTTATCGGAGTATCCAAAGGGCGCTGAATAAACCACTTTTTGCCATACATAAACAATACTGCCGGAATCAGAATATAAATGATATTTAACGGTTTAACAGTTTAACATTTTACTGGGAGGGGATATTTGTGCCTAAAAAAAATAATAAACATGAAGAACATGTCAGGGAAGTGGACAACCTCTGTATTAAAGCAAACTCAGCTGATATAAGTAATATCAGTGGCGGAATTACCGATGAGGAATTTGCGGATGAATTCCTGGCTTATCCGCAGGCTCCGGAGTCTGACAGCGCCAGATTCCAGTTTAATTTCCTGGGTGCCCGGCTGGAAAAGACTGTATCGGCAAAGAATATACGGGAAGATGTGAACAAAAAGTAAACAAATATTTAACATGTTGTAAAATGTACTGTTGCCTCAACAGAAACGGTACAAAAAAGACTCAGGCCTACGTATTCAATAGATAGAAAACCCAAAGACTAAGAAAACCCAATATGAATCTGCAGGGGCAAACCCGGTGAAAGCCGGGGACGCAAAGCTATGGGTCTAAGGCAATATTGCCATGACTGCCAGGCTGCCAGTGAACATTTCAAATGCAGCCCTTCAGTTACCAGATGTTATAGTGAAGGGTTTTCTGTTGGTAAAATTGGAGAGGGGGGATGTTTTCTAACCTGATCTTATTTTTGCACCATTAGTAATTTAGGGAGGGATTGAATTGAAAAAAAATAAAATAGTGGCAATCTTGATGGTTACCGTGTTTCTCCTTATGACTGCAACCACAGGAGCTGTTGCAAAAAAAGGTACTGGCGGTTTTGATTTTAAGGACATGGATCAGGCCAAATGGGCTTTTAAACACGTCTACAAAATGAAGGCCCAAAATATTATCACAGGATATCCTGACGGAACATTCCAGCCCAATAAACCTGTCACCCATGCAGAGGCTGTGGTCTTAACCCTTAGGGCAGCAGGACTTGAAGAAGAGGTTGCAGACCTGGATTTAGGTTCAGTTGTACTGCCTTATAAAGATGCAGACAAGATTCCGGCGTGGGCTAAAAAGCATGTGGCATATGCATATAAAAACGGTTACCTGGAAATGTCTGCTTCCGGAAACTTCCAGTCAAATAAGGCAGCCAGCAGAGAATGGGTTGTCAAACTGATCATAAAAGCACTGGGTCTGGAAGAAGATGCAGCAGAGATGCAGAATGTGCTCCTGCCTTTCAAGGATACTGCTGAAATCTCTGATACCGGTTATGTAGCCTCAGCAATGAAAAACAATATTATAAACGGTTTTCCTGATGGAACATTCCAGCCCAACAAACCTGTAACCAGGGCTCAGATAGCAGTTATGCTGGGGGCCTCCACAGATGAACTTCCCATCCCGGGGCAGCTCAAGACTTACATTGACGGTACAGTAGTTGAGGTCTCAACTGATGATACAACTATTGATGACTCTGTTACCGAAACAATTTACTGCCAGGGTACCATAACACTTGATATCGGCGACGAAGACGTAGACGAAGATGAAGATGAAGACGAAGATGAAGATGAAGACGAAGATGAAGATGAAGACGAAGATGAGGATGAGGACGAAGATGAGGATGAGGACGAAGATGAAGATGAAGATGTAGACGAAGAAGAAGATGAGGACGAAGATGAAGACGAAGATGAAGACGAAGATGAGGAATCAGGTGTGGTTACATATCCGGTAGCTGATGATGCGCTCATATATGTTTATAACCAGGAAGCTGAACTTGGTGATGTCGAAGTTGGCACAACAGCAAAACTGGTAATTGACAACAGTGGGGTTGCTGTTTACATCGAAGTAGCGCCGGCAACAGTAAAAGGAGTTGTCTATTCAGTTGATGCAGATAACAGCACGCTGCAAATCGTGGAAAAAACCTGGGGACAGGAAAAAGAACGCAACAGGAACACCAATAAGTTAAAGGGATATCTTAAAAATTCCAAAAAAACAGGCGAACAGCCTATTGAGCAGGAACAGGAACAAAACATTAATGAGACAAATGCCCTTGCTGCAGACCCTGTAGAATATTCAGTCACAGATGATGCAACTATTACCCTCAACGGTGAAACTGCAGAACTTGCCGACCTGGAGGCAGGGGATATTGTCATCCTGACTCTTAATAACGAAAATGAGGTAACAACCATTAAGGCATATTCGATGCCAACCCAGATAACTGACCCGGATGATGAAGGTGATGACGAAGACGAGGATGACGAGGATGAAGAAGATGATGATGAAGGTAATGATGATGAAAGCGATGTTTTAGACATTCAGTCAGATAAGGGTAAAAGAGAAAATAAACAAAAATTATTTTTGTAAAAAGTTAATAATATCCGGGTTCCTGACCGATAGGTTATACAAAATATGACAGCAGAACATTTGTTATCGTTCCATTGGATACCGTACGAATGTTCAGGAGGTACTGAGGACATGAAGTCAGGAAAAACAATATTATGGGTTCTGCTTATAATTATGGTACTATCACTGATTCTTAAACCAGCATTAGATAACAGTAAAGAAAATAGGTTCACTGAAGTAGTAGTTTTGCCGGGTGATACTTTATGGGACATTTCCAGAGATAATGTCAATGGAGAGAACATTCAAAAGGTGGTCTCAAGAATCATTAAGATGAATAACCTTGATGGTCCTAACATCTATCCCGGCCAAAAACTGCGCATACCATTAAGTTTCCGGTAACCCCCCTGACGGGGGGTTATTTTAATATTTAGGAAAGCATATCAGAGTTTTTTGACAGCGAAACTATTGACACTTAATGTCTTCAGGTTTATTATATGAATAAAGATAAATATAAATATTGGCTCATATATGCCGGTTCACAGCTCATGAACTGTGGTAATTAAAGGGTGGTGATCAAATGGGTTTGGAGGCTATCGAAAGGATTGCAAAATTCCTTAAGATATTGGCTGATGCAAACCGTTTAAGGATAATTTCAGCAATTGGAAATGAAGAGTGCTCTGTTTCCGGAATAATGAATGATACCGGACTGCCTCAGACACTGGTATCTTTTCACCTCAGGGTGCTTCGTGAAGCCGGACTTGTCGAGGCCGAACGTAAGGGAGCTTTTATTTATTACCGGATAAAGGACAGGGGCCTGACTGAACTGCTCTCTGCCTGTGAAACATACACCTCTGCTGATGATGGTGAAATTGAAGGACCGCAGGCATTTTGCTCCTGTCAACCCTGGTTTCTGAAAAAATAATTTAAATGGGAACTTCTTTTTCAGAAAGATTATAAAAATCAGAGGAGGGATTAATGTGATGATGGGAATGATGGGTAAAATGGGTCCAATGGGACAAATGGGTTGTGGCCCGGATATGATGAAAAAAGGCCAGGAGATGATGGGAAAAATGGCCGGACCCGGTTTTAACCCCGCGGAAATGTGCCGTCAGATGACATCTGCCGTAACCAAAGCAGCTGAAATGGGAAGTTATGCTACACCTGAGGTAAGAGCACTATTTGAGGACTGGGTTACAGAAGTAGAAAAGGATATCCTGAACCTTGTCAAGGCAAATAAACAGGTTGCGCCTGATGCAATTGCCGACCAATTAAAGATTAGCAAGGACAGTGTTATATTCTTTGTCAGCAGGCTGGCACAGCAAAATAAGATCAGGATAACCGGTATAGAAATTTGTGATGCACCACCTGAAACCGCAACAGAAAATCCGCCGATGACAGAGGCCGGGAATAACAATCAGTCCGGCGGCGGCTGAGGCTAAGAAAATCTGTTTTGGATAAACAGACAGCCATTAATTTAAATTTTTTAATTTGTCTTCCAGCCAAAGGTGCATTAATTGTGCTTCTATCATATTGGAACTTGCTATTTCTGCAATGAATTGGTTCCTGATTTCAGGGTCGCTTTCAAGTCTGGCAACAAAGTCCGCATAACCCTGGTGGGATTTCTTTTCAATAAAACTGTAAGCCTTGATAAGGTCCCGGTCACTGGTGGCATTTACAGTAATCCCAAAAATTTGTCCGATTATATCACCGCCTTCCACAAGAATGGACGTCTTTCCACCCAGGTTTAAAATTACTCCAGTTATTTTGTTTATATGTTCTTTTTCAATTTCCATGAACCGCCTGAAGGTTCTGCGGATATCCTTATCCCGGTGATTCAACAAATTTTCATACATACCGAGGTGACCATGTTCCAGAGTTAAGATCTTATTTAATTCTCTGATCAGTTCCTGGTCTTTCATCAGGTGCTGCCTCCTTCCTAATCGGGGATATATGGCGTATATGCCATCGCAATACCTAAACCTTTAGCTATTGGTTCATCCAGGGCAAATAGGTCATCCTTGTTAACCTGGGACAGAGATGTCTTGCCTAATGCCCTGACTCCTTCCTCGATTTCTTCTTTACAGGATTTCAGATATTTAAACAGGTGCTGCGCCCCGGTGGCCACGTCGAACTTATCGGAAAATTTTCCGTCATACCAGACGACCTGTGTAGGTGGTTCAAAAGGCAGAGCCTTTAATACCTGGGTATGTGACAAGGCGAATAAGGATATTCCGCCTATATAAGCAGCATCAGCGCCTAATGCAAGCACCTTCAGAATATCTCCCGGAGTTTGGATTTTCCCAGATGCTATTAAAGACACCTGATTATTCAGCCCTTTTTTGTGCAGGAATTCTGCTGCCCGGTCAACAGCAAAGACCGTAGGTACCCCGAAATCGTCCTGTAAAATAGGGGCTGAGCCTTTGGTGGCAGCTTCTGCACCGTCAATTGTAATAAAATCCACACCACCATTAACCAGCCACTCCATATCACCTTCAAGATACTTACCTGCGCCTATTTTGGCACCTACAGGAATATCCCCGGCAATACTCTTCAATTTGCTGACCAGCCGGGGTATTTGGGAAGGATGGGGAACTTCAGCATGGCGGGCATGAAGGACAGCATCCTTGCCCAGTCCCACTCCAAAGCCTTTTTGCAGCTTTATATCAAAAAAACCTATATTGTTTTTATGACCCGTTCCCCCGGTTGCTCCTTGCCCAAACTGTATTTCTACAGCATCTGCCTGTTTAATGATGTTATCGGATTTATTCCAACTGCCGCGGTTATACTGTAAAATTAGTTTTTTAGCAGCCTTTCTCTCACTGGGAAGAAACGGCCCTTCACCGGTATTGGTTGCAGTTCCTGCCAATGTGGCTCCCTTGGCAAGGGCAACCTTAGCCTTTTCTGAAAGTGCAGCACCATAAGCCATTCCCGCTACCATAACCGGCAAATCAATTATCAGGGGACGTTTACAGGCCTTACCGATGATAATTTTTGTGTCCACAGGAGTTTCCAATGGAGTCGGCATTGTATGCAGCTGACTAATATTAAACATTAATTGGTCAAGACCCGGAAACTTCCTTGGCGAACCCAGGGGGCGTTTTATGACCTTACCTTCCTGGGCGCGTAGGTTTGTCTCGGTGATCACCTGAGGCGTGTACTTTGTTACTGCCGAAACCAGTTCCCACAGGTTCTCATCATACAGGTCAGTCATTATTGTTTTGGCAGCATCAGTTACAACATCCCTAAACATTCGCCTGCCTAAAAACTTTACAGCCTGGTAACCAAGGATAGAAGCCAGGGAATATATTAATAATTTCCCGGATGACTTGCTGTTCATCATTTGCTACATCCCTTTCGAATGCTCCCACTAATAAGTTTCCCTTAATTAGAATTTTTTATTTAGGCCAGGCACAAAACGGCTGCGCTTAAACCATAAAAAACGAAAGGCTGCTGAGTATTAACAGCAGCCGGGAACGGTGTAGAACCGTTCTTTTTTTATGATGTTAATTATCTAAAGTCTCTCAGGCGTTTGATGCGTTCGGCAATAGGGGGGTGGGTACTGAAAAGATTTATCAAGCGTTGACCCGATAATGGATTCACAATAAACATGTGGCTGGTTGCCGGGTTAACCTGCATAGGCCTTAAGCGGGCACCCTGCTCAAGTTTCAACAATGCCTGGGCCAGGCCGTCACTGCTGCCGCAAATTGCAGCTCCGGTAGAGTCTGCAAGATATTCACGGGAACGCGATATGGCCATTTGAATCAGGAGGGCGGCAATGGGTCCCAGGATAATCAGGGGAAGGGCAGCCAGTACTGAACCTTCACCGTCGTCATCACCGCCAAGGCCGCCAAACATCAAAGCCCACTGGGCCAGATTGGCCAGAGTGGTAATAATACCTGCCATCACTGCAGCGACAGTGCCAACCAGGATATCGCGATTCTTAATGTGGGCAAGTTCGTGGGCAATTACCCCTTTAAGTTCCTCAGTAGTTAATAATTGGAGCAAACCATGGGTAACCGCGATTACACCGTGTGCCGGATTGCGTCCTGTAGCAAAGGCATTGGGCTGGGCAGAAGGGGTTAGATATATTTTAGGTGTAGGTATACCTGCTTTATATGCCAGGGACTCAACAATTTCGTACAGTTTGGGGTTATCCTGCCTGGTCAGTGGCTTTGAACCTGTCATTTTGATGACTATCTTGTCACTGTACCAATAACTTATCCCGTTCATTACCAGCGCAATCACTAATGCAAAAATTAATCCTGATTTACCTCCCAGGGCGCCGCCTGCCAGAATAACGATTATGGTTAAAAGACCCATAAACATTGCGGTTTTCAGTTGATTTCCAAAGCTACTCATCATAATCCCTCCTTAACTTCTGCCTGTTTATCTGTTTTCTTTTTTTTGATTATCTTCACTTTTAATATTCTGGAACACACAACCTCTGAGGCTTGAAATACATAACCATCAAATTCAACCTCATCACCTGCCCTGGGTTTCCGGCCTATGTGGGTGAAAATGTATCCTCCAATGGTTGTGATACCTTCCACATCAATGTCGATATCGAGAATCTCGGAGATATCCTCCAGCAGGACCCGACCATTAACCTCATAATCAGTATCATTAATCTTTTTTACATGAGGTTGTTCCCGGTCAAATTCATCATAAATCTCTCCAACCAGTTCTTCCAGCAGGTCCTCGATTGTGACCAGACCCGCAGTACCACCGAACTCGTCGGCAACCACAGCCATATGAGTTCGCTGGCTGCGCATCTTCTGGACCAGGTGGGAAATCGGTACACCTTCGGGCACGATTAAAATATCACGCTTTAACTGTGAAATCTCTTTTACCGGATTGTCTCTGACTGAAATCATATCCCTGACATGGATCATACCGATGACATTATCTTTATCACCATCACACAGGGGATACCTGGTATGCCCGTAATCCCTGATTACATCCAATGCTTCTTCAAGCGAATCCTGAATATAAAGGCATACCATGTCTTGTCTGGGAACCATGACTTCACCGGCTATCCGGTCGGAAAACTCAAAGACATTATCCAGGAGTGTACTTTCCATTTTGTCCAGGTATCCATGGCGTTCACTGGCATCTACCAGCATCCGCAGTTCTTCTTCAGTATGGGCAAGGTCTGCTTCATTCGCCGGTGTTATCCCAAACAACCTCAAAATAGAATTGGCCAGGCCGTTAAGCAGAAAAATGGCCGGATAGAAAAAGCGGTAAAACAGTTTTAGCAGTCCGGCTGTCCCCAGGGCAGTTTTTTCCGCGCTTTGTATTGCCAGTGACTTAGGCACCAATTCTCCCAGAACAATATGGAGGAATGTGATAATCAGAAAGGCAATAATTACAGCAACGGTATGTGTGTAAACCGGCGACCAGCCAACTATACCGGAAAACAAGGGCTCCAGCAGGGAAGCAATGGCCGGTTCGCCCAGCCAGCCCAGTCCAAGGGAAGCGAGGGTAATTCCCAGTTGGCACGCCGAAAGATAAGCATCCAGTTTGGAAGTAACCTCAAGCGCGACAGCTGCACTTTTCGAACCACCTTCCTCGAGTTCGGCCAGGCGGGTCTTCCTGACCTTAACCAGAGAAAACTCTGCTGCCACAAAGAATGCATTTAACAGTACCAGGAATAATGCCAGAAATATTTTAAACAAACTCCAGATAACACTTTCTATTGGAAAACATCTCCTTTTTCAATTTTAAAAATTAATAAACCAATTTTAACCTAAAGGTTATTGATCATAAAAATTAATGACTGCATAACCAATAAGCTTTTGTTTATTATATCCGATGAAACTGATTTAAATTGTTCATCTGACCCGCAGAGACGGATAGCAGGATAGAGCCCGGCTACTTCTTTTTGTAAATTGTCCAAATACCTCCCGATATTTGCGGTTTTTTCCAATAAGTCGCTATCTTTATTTTCTTTAAATATTGCATAGATCTCTTGCAGAGAATAGTGCTGCTTTTGTAATTCCTTGATAATTTTTATGGTTTTCAGCGCTTCCTGAGAATACAGCCGGTGTTTGCCGGGGGACCGGGCTGCTTCACTAATTATGCCCATTTGGGTGTAATAGTCTATGGTTCGGGAAGTGACCCCTGCTAAACGGGCCAGTTCACCAATCCTGAGAAGTTTTACCTCGTTCCCAAACAAACCAACCCCTTTATGGAGTAATGTAAATCAATATTTCTTAAATAAAAATATACAGTAACACGTTATGTTAGTCAATACATAATATATTTTCGCCTCGGTTCAGGAAATAATAGTGCTTGCGGTAAGTAACATAATCAGGATCGCAGTAGCAGGAAATTTTGCTATATTTTCCTCCATTGTGATATAATAATAAAAGATTTCTATGGAGGAATAACAAAATGACCCCAAAATACCACATAATGACATTTGGATGCCAGATGAATGAACGCGATTCGGAAATCCTTGCCGGAATGCTCCAGGAGATGGGGTACCAGCCAACTGCTGAAGTAAACCGGGCTGACATTATCCTGCTAAATACCTGCTGTGTCAGGGAAACTGCCGAGAATAAGGTCTGGGGAAGAATCGGGGAACTAAAGGCCCTAAAAAGCGAAAATCCGGACCTTATTATCGGGATCTGTGGCTGCATGACACAGCAGCCTGAAATGGCCGCAAAGGTTAGGAGACGCGCACCTCATGTGGAACTGGTTTTCGGGACCCATAATGTGCACCGGCTGCCAGAACTTGTTGGCAAAATAAAGGAAGAACGCCAGGCAGTTGTCGATATCTGGGAAACGGAGGGGAGTATAGTCGAAAACCTGCCTTCAAAGCGGATTGAAGGTGTCAGGGCTTATGTAACTATCATGTATGGGTGCAATAATTTCTGTACATATTGTATCGTTCCTTATGTACGCGGGAGGGAGCGAAGCCGTCATCCGGAAGACATAACCCGTGAAGTTGCCGAACTTGTAAGTGAAGGCTACAAGGAAGTAATGCTCCTGGGTCAGAATGTCAATTCCTATGGAAAGGACCTGGAACCCGGGACCGAGTTTGCCGACCTGCTTCAGAAACTGGACATTGTTGACGGACTGGCAAGAATCAGGTATATGACCTCACATCCCAGGGACTTCAATGACAGGCTTATAGATGTGATTGCTGCATCAGAAAAGGTTTGTGAACACTTCCACCTTCCTGTACAGGCCGGCAGCAATGAGGTCCTGAAAAAAATGAACAGGGGATATACCAAAGAATCATATTTGGAGCTGGTGGGAAAGATAAGGGCCAAAATACCCCATGCCAGTATTACTACCGACCTTATTGTGGGGTTCCCGGGGGAAACAGATGATGATTTCAGGGAGACCCTTGATTTACTGGAACAGGTCAGGTTTGATGCTGCCTTTACCTTTATTTACAATAAGCGTTCCGGGACCCCTGCAGCTGAAATGTCCGGACAGGTCCATGACCAGGTAAAAAAAGAACGAATACAGCAACTGATTACCCTGCAGAACAGGATCAGCCAGGAAAATAATCTGGCCCAGCTGGGCAAAACCCACGAAATACTGGTTGAAGGGGTCAACAGCGGCAATCCGGACCTGATGGAGGGACGTACCAGGACTAATAAGCTGGTGCTTTTCGGGGGTACTCCGGAAATGACAGGAAAGTTACTGAAGGTCAGGATTACCGAATCCGGGACCTGGCATCTTGATGGGGAACTTGATTTAAGCAAATCGTCAAGAAGTCTCCCTCCTCTTTAGGTGTGAAACAAATAGACCAAACTGGTGTTTGGCAGCGTTAATCGTAGCTGGGGGAGCATTCACAAAAAGGTATTTATATCCTAATGTCGAAGATAATATATATTGGAGGTGAGTCAGATGTCAGCAGCAATTATGGAAAAGGCCAATGAACTGGCCGAACTGATTGCAAACAGCGCCGAACTCGAAAACATGAGGGAAAAAGAATCAGGCATGAATCAAGACCCGGAGGCTGTCAGGATTGTAAGTGAATTTCAAAAAATTCAGGAAGACATTTACAGGAAACAGATGAGCGGGCAGGAACTTAGTGATGAGGATAAGAAGAATGTTTCTGAAATGGAAGAAAAGATGAACGGCAATCCCGCTATTAAAGCTTATATTGATGCTTCCCAGAGTTTTGAAAATCTCCTGAGGAGTGTAAACCTTATTATTACAAAAGCCCTGTCGGGAAATCAGGCCTGTGACTGCGGGTCAGCTGAATGCGGACCTTCCTGTGATTCCGGCTGCAGCTGCAGTTAAATTTCAAATGCTTTGATATTTGTGTAAAGGACATGGAGTGTCTCATCTGAGGCACTCTCTTTACTTCAACTATCTTTTGTTCTCAGGGCCAGATTATGGTATTATTATATAGACAGGGCATAGATGTGACAGGGAGGGAAAACCTTGACAGGACTTACTCCAATGATGAAACAGTATTTTGATATCAAAGAACAGCACCCGGATACCATCCTTTTCTTTCGGCTGGGAGACTTTTATGAAATGTTTTTTGATGATGCCGAGGTTGCCTCTAAAGCCCTGGAAATCACCCTCACCGCACGTGACTGCGGTAACGGGAAAAAAGCACCCATGTGCGGCGTGCCTTATCATGCCGCTGAATCATATATTGCCCGTCTTATCGACAAGGGTTTCAGGGTGGCTATCTGTGAGCAGGTAGAAGACCCCAGGACAGCCAAGGGAATTGTTAAGCGGGAAGTTACCCGGATTATTACTCCCGGCACGGTTACTGAAACCAGTATGCTGGATGAAACCAGGTATAATTTTCTGATTGGTATTGTCAGGGATGACCTGGGATATGGAGTTGCTGTTGCTGAGGTATCTACAGGTTACTTTGCCATGACTGAAATTACCGGGCCAATGGCGCTGACCAGGCTGCTTGATGAAATTTCCCGCCTGAAACCGGTGGAATGCATCCTGCCTGATGAACTAAAAGAGAACCGGGAACTGCAGATTAAATTATCCTCATTCCGGGATCTGGCCATAAATCATTTTGTACAAAAAACCTTTTCCTACAGTAACTCATATAAGGCCCTGCTGGAGCATTTCGGGACATGTTCCCTGGAGGGTTTCGGTTGTGAAGGGTTGGTGCTGGGAATCAGGGCTGCCGGAGGTATTCTGGCCTTCCTTAAAGAGACTCAGAAAAATGCCCTGACACATATTAATAAGATCGTGCCATATACTACCGACTTTTATATGCTGCTGGACAATGCCACCCGCAGAAACCTGGAACTGACCCAGACCATCAGGGATGGCCATAAAAAGGGTTCTCTTTTGTGGGTCATTGACCATACCGTTACCGCGATGGGGGCCAGGCTCCTGAAACTTTGGCTGGAACAGCCCCTGTTAGATATTGCCGCGATCTCGGAACGCCTTGATGCAGTGGAAGAGCTGACCAATAATGCTATCATGAGGAGTGACCTCAGGAAACTCCTTGACAATGTATATGACCTTGAGCGCCTGGCAGGAAAGATTGCTTACGGTTCTGCTAATGCCAGGGACCTGATAGCACTAAAATGTTCCCTGGAGGTATTGCCACAGATTTGTGAACTGCTCAGGGACTCTTATTCTCCCGGCCTGGCCGGAATTTACGAAACCCTTGACTGCATGGATGATGTCGTCTGCCTGATCCGGGATTCCATTCATGAGGAACCGCCTCTCTCAGTGAGAGACGGAAATATCATTAAAATCGGTTTTAATTCCGAAGTTGATAAACTGAGGACTGCTTCCCGGGAAGGGAAACAGTGGATTGCCTCCCTTGAAGCCCGGGAAAAGGAGCGTACAGGGATAAAGTCTCTCAAGGTTGGTTTTAATAAGGTGTTTGGCTATTATATAGAAGTCACCAGATCAAATCTGGCCATGGTGCCCGATGAATATACCAGGAAACAGACCCTGGCCAATGCGGAACGTTATATTACACCACAGTTAAAGGAATACGAAAACCTGATAATGGGTGCTGAAGACAGGGTAACCCAGTTGGAGTACGACCTTTTCTGTGAAATACGTGAAAAAATAAACAGGGAAGTACCGCGGATTCAGAAGTGTGCATCCCTGTTGGCAGCTCTTGATGTATATCAGTCTCATGCAGAAGCAGCTGTCAGGAACAATTATTCCAAACCAGTGGTCAATGACGGTGATGTGTTGGAAATAAAAGAGGGCAGGCACCCTGTTGTGGAAAAAATGCTGGCTGATGAGCCCTTTGTACCTAACGATACTTATCTTGACGGGGCGGGTTACCGGCTTGATATCATTACCGGGCCCAATATGGCCGGAAAAAGCACCTACATGAGGCAGGTGGCCCTGATTTGCCTGATGGCACAGACCGGGATGTTTGTCCCGGCCGAATATGTCAAAATCGGTATTGTGGACCGGATATTTACCAGGGTTGGGGCATCTGATGACCTGGCTACGGGACAGTCAACCTTTATGGTGGAAATGAATGAGGTAGCCAACATTTTGAATAATGCCACTTCTAAGAGCCTGGTTATCCTTGACGAAATAGGCCGTGGTACCAGTACCTTTGACGGGTTGAGCATTGCCTGGGCAGTCGCCGAATATATCCTGGATACCGGGAAAATAGGGGCTAAGACCCTGTTTGCCACCCACTATCATGAGCTTACCGAGCTTGCCGATATATTTCCCGGGGTGCAAAACCACAGCATAGCGGTGAGAGAAAAGGGTGAAGACATAATATTCCTCAGGAAAATAGTCCCCGGGGGTGCCGACAGGAGTTATGGCATTCAGGTGGCCAGACTGGCAGGCCTTCCCGGTGAGGTGCTTACCAGGGCCAGGGAGATCCTGGCTACCCTGGAAACCACTGAAGACCTGGCCAAAGGACAACGTGAGGCAGCAGCGGGGCGAAAGAAGCATGCCCAGCCCGATGAACGCCTGCAGCTAAGCATGTTTGGTGAAACTGGAAATACTAACCCTGTTCTTGATGAAATCAAAAAACTGGATATTCTTAACCTGACCCCGATAGAAGCACTTAATTTGCTTTATAAACTTCATCTTAAGCTCAGGGAAGAATAAACCTTGCGTAAAGTGAAGGTGATATCTTGTTTATCGGAATCGATGTCGGTGGAACATATACTGATGCGGTGCTTACAGATGGAAACCGGATTATTGCCAAACACAAAACCCCAACCAGGCATGAAAACCTGCTGGAAAGCCTGGTTAATGCCCTTGATGCAGTAACCATGGATGTAAATGTTTCTGCTGTCAGCAGGATTGTTTTGAGTACTACACTGGTGACCAATGTAATTGCAGAAAACAAGACACCTCCGGTGGCCCTCATCTTGTCCCCCGGTCCCGGGCTGGGCCACAGCGAGTATCGTTTTCGGACCATGACACACATTGTATCAGGAGCCATTGATTACAGGGGCAGGGAAATAGCGCCTGTAGACAGGGAGGAAGTTGTGAGGGCCGGACAGGACATTAAGGCACAGGGTTACGGTATTGCAGCTGTTGTCGGCAAATTTTCCAACCGGAATAACAGTCACGAAATTCTCATCAAGGATTTCCTGGATAATGACCTTGAAGTTGAAATGGGACACCTGGTTTCCGGCCGCCTCAATTATCCCAGGCGGATTGCCACCACCATGCTGACTGCTGCTACCAAAGGGGTTTTTTCTGCATTTCTGGGTGCAGTCAAAACTTCCCTGAAAAACCGCAACATTACGGCCCCGGTCTTCATTTTAAAAGCAGACGGAGGGACACTGCCACCTGATTCCGCTCTCAGGATACCGGTGGAAACCATTTTTTCAGGCCCTGCAGCCAGTGTCCTGGGGGCGATGTCACTTTCACCAAAAGACCAGACCTCTGTTGTGGCAGACATCGGAGGGACAACAACCGATCTGGCCCTGATCCTTTCGGGCCAACCACTTCTAGCATCCAAAGGGGCTGTAGTGGAGGATTACCTGACCCATGTCAGGTCATTTGCCGTCAGGTCGGTACCCCTTGGAGGTGACAGTACAGTTGAAGTCACCAGGGAAAAGGTGCAAATACTGCCCAGGAGAAACGGCCCCGCCTATTGTATGGGTGGGCCGGGGCTTACCCCTACCGATGCCCTGAGATTTTTAAACAAAACCGATGTCGGCGATTTATCCAGGGCCGCTCATATAATTAACAGAAAAGCAGCTGAGGCAGAAAAAGCCCCTGAAGTACTTGCTCAGGAAATAGTTTCAGAGGCAGCCCGAATCATTATTAAATCTATTGAGCAAATGTTTAATAACTGGGAGCAGGAACCCGCATATAGAATCTGGGAATTTAAGCAAAGGAAAAGAATCCGGCCCAACAATGTGGTTGGTGTTGGCGGAGCTGCCAAAGGACTTATTCCGGAGGTTGCGGCCCTGATGAACTGCAATGCTATTATTCCTGAACACGCTGAGGTTGCCAATGCACTGGGAGCAGCGGCTGCTCAACCAACGGTAACAGTCAATGTACGTATTGACACTGAACAGGGGACTTATACCGTTGTTGAAGACGGATACTCAGGAAAATTACCTCATGGCAGGAAATTTACTGAGGAAGATGCTGTCAGACTGGCCAAAGATGCACTTTTTGACAGGGCTGAAAGACTTGGAGTGAAGGAATATGTCAGGAGACCGGAGGTAATCCACAGCGAGGTCTTTAACATGGTACGCAACTGGACAACAACAGGGAAAATATTTGATATCTCTGTCCAGACGCCAAGAGATATTTTATTCTACCTGGGACAGGAGCAATGAAAAAATATGAACAGAAACTGCAAAAAGAGCGAACAGACCGGACTGGTCTTTTTTCCGGCTTTTGACTGGCGGATCACCCCGACCCATCCGGAACGTGAGGAAAGACTTCTTTATACCAGGGACCAGATATTTGAGGAAGGAATAATGGATCTGCCCCAAATAAGGGAATACAAGCCGCGTATGGCATCATTTAAAGATATTGCCAGGACACACATCTGTGTCCCCGGTGTCAGGGACCAGGTTACTGAAGCACACCTGATTTCAGCAGGTGGGGCCCTTACCCTGGCCGATGCCCTGATGGCCGGAGAAATCAGGAACGGTTTTGCCATGATCAGACCCCCGGGACACCATGCCATGAGGGTTGTACATGGCAACAGGGGGTTCTGTAATATTAATAATGAAGCAATACTGGTGGATTACCTGAGGAAACATTACAGACTGAAAAAAATTGTTATTGTCGATACAGATGTGCATCACGGTGACGGGACCCAGGACATCTTTTACCATGACCCTGATGTACTGTTTATTTCTTTTCATCAGGACGGGCGGACCCTTTTCCCGGGCACAGGTTTTACCAATGAGGCCGGAGGGCCGGCTGCCTTTGGCAGGACCCTGAATGTGCCTATGCCGGTAGGTACAACTGACGAAGGCATTCATTACATACTTGACAACCTTATCCTGCCGGTGCTGGAAGAGTTTCAACCTGACCTGATAATAAACTCCGCAGGACAGGACAATCACTTTTCCGACCCCCTGGCCAATATGAAGGTTACCACCCAGGGCTATGCGAGACTGAACGAAAAACTCAGCCCTGACCTGGCAGTACTGGAAGGTGGCTATGCTATTGAAACTGCCCTTCCATACCTGAACACCGGAATTATCCTGGCTATGGCCGGAATGGATTACAGTAATGTTGTCGAACCCGATTACAGGCCAGGAATGCTTAAGATGAGTGAAGAAAAGATGGCCCTGATTATAGAACTTGTACATGAGGTCAGAACTCTGTGGGACCACAGGAATACCATTGACCTCGCAGCCCTGAGGGCTAAGAACGATTTTTTCAGCAGGCAAAAAACCATATTTTACGATACTGACGGGATAAATGAACAGCAGACCGAAAGGCTGAGGCTGTGCCCCGATTGCGGAGGATACCTTTCCATAGTATCACAGGCATATCATTATCACGGAGCACCACAAAACATCCTGGCACTCAGTATACCCTTCAATGGTTGTCATGAATGCAGGGAAGAGGCATACTCTGAATATGAGGTTGGGATAGACAAAAAAGACTATGACTACGTGTACTTTCAGGACAGGGTTTCAGATACGTACCGGTGTTATTCCAGGGAAAAGGACCAGGAGTGGGAAGAAGTGTAGCCAGACATAAAAGAATCCCGGAAATGACCGTTGGCATATAAGGTGAACCAAATATTTAGGAAAGTTTGAATACAGGTCAGGTGAAAATAATGGGCAAAATTGTCTTGCTTGAGGAACATGTTGCCAATCAAATAGCAGCCGGGGAAGTAGTCGAAAGACCGGCGTCAATCGTTAAGGAACTTGTGGAAAACTCTATAGATGCCGGCAGTACCCGTATCGAAATATCTGTGATAGATGGCGGCCTGTCGGAAATAACCGTTTCTGACAACGGCAGCGGCATGGATCCTGACGATGCCGTCATAGCCTTTGAACGACACGCCACCAGTAAAATCAGTAATGCTGCTGACCTGGAAAATATAACAACACTGGGTTTCAGGGGAGAGGCCCTACCAAGTATTGCTGCTGTTTCACGCCTGACCCTGAGGACCCGGACTGCCGGTTCTATCTCCGGTACCGGTCTTGTCATCGAAGGGGGAAATATGCTGGAATGTTACGAAACCGGTGCCCCTCAGGGTACCCAGATAACTGTAAAAGACCTTTTTTTTAACACTCCGGCAAGAAAAAAGCACATGAGAACACCAAATGTGGAGGCAGGACATGTCAGTGATGTTGTCAATAAATTTGCCATGGGCTATCCCGGGATATCTTTTCAGCTAAAAAGTAATGGCAGGATTATTCTAAAGACAACGGTCAATGGGAGCCTGAGGGACAGTATTGCTTCAGTTTATGGCACTGATATGGCCAGAAATATGCTGGCACTGGAAGCATCAAAGGGGATCACCACACTACAGGGCTATATCGGCAAACCTTCACTGTCAAGGGCTTCACGCAGTCATCAAACAGTTTATATTAATGGCAGATTTGTCCGGAACCGGATAATCTGTGAAGCAGTTGAAAAGGCATATCACGGTATGCTGATGAACGGAAGGCATCCTGTGTTTGTAATCAGGATTACCCTGAATCCGTCAGAAGTCGATGTAAATGTCCACCCTGCCAAAACGGAGGTGCGACTGCTTGATCGACTGGATTTACCGGGGTTTATTACAGAAGAGGTGTCCCGGGTTCTGGGCTCAAACAGGCTTATACCGGCTGCAGTAATATCCAGGAAATCTCCTGCAGGCATTAAGCCAGAGACACCGTTTCAAGCATCCTGGGAACCTGAATACACAACACCTGCTGCTGACCCGGGGAAAATCTCTGAGATACCTGAATTGGAATACAGGGCTGAAGCTGCTGCATCTATACCCCTTACTCCGGCAGAACCAAAAACCGCCACAGAACCGGAAACAGTACTTGAACCGGAAACAGCAGCTGAACCTGAAGCAGCAGTTGAACCGGAAACTGCCGCCAGGGACACTGTCGTTGACCCGGAACCGGTTTTCCCCTGGCTCAGGCCGCTGGGCCAGATTAATGCCACATTTATTGCTGCCAGGGGAACGGACGGGATGTATCTCATCGACCAGCATGCCGCCCATGAAAGGATTCTTTACGAGAAATTCATGGAAAGGCCTGAAGAGTTTACAGTGAGTGAACAGCTTCTCTTTCCGGTAACATTGGAGCTTACACATCAGGAAGTCCAGGTGCTTAATGACAACATCGTAACCCTGGCCGACCTGGGGTTTATAGTGGAGCATTTCGGAGGGGACTCGTTTATTATCCGGGCAATTCCAGCTGCTACCGTAAAATATGGTGCTAAAGAAATATTTTTAGATTTGCTGGATTATTTTTCCCATAACCGGTACAAAATATCAGGTAAGGCCCTTAAAGAGAAACTGCTGATAACAATGGCCTGTAAGAGTGCCATTAAAGCAAATGACAGGCTGGGGATGCCGGAAATGGAGTCACTCCTGGAACAACTGGCAACAACCAGGAATCCTTATACATGCCCTCACGGCCGGCCTACATTGATACATTTTTCAGGTTATGACCTGGAAAAAATGTTTAAACGGGTTTTATAATTATGCGGACAATAGTAACCACCTCTCACAAACCTGATCCCCGTTCTGTGGCTATAGCCGGGTGGGCCGCTGAAGTTTTAAACACAGAATTTGTTGATCGCAGCAGGATGTCTCTTGATGACCTGAAAATTAAGTGCAATACAGATAATATCATGGTAGTGGCCAATGGTGACATCAAACTTTACAGCTCGCGGGGTGAATACTTTTTTCATCCGAGCATGAGTGTACCCCGTATAAAAGCCATCAGACAGGGAAAAAGTGACCACATGGTTGCAGCCATGGCTTTACAACCCGGTGACAGTGTTCTTGACTGTACTCTAGGTCTGGGCTCTGACGCTATTGTTGCCAGCTTTATTGCGGGTCCTGAAGGACAGGTCACAGGCATTGAAGCTGTACCTGAAATAGCATTGATTGTAAAACACGGGATGGCAAATTTCCGGACAGAATCACAGCCGCTGAAATCAGCCATGGTAAGGATTCAGGTGGAATGTGCCCTTTATGAGCAGTACCTGGCCGGACTTCCTGACCAGGCATTTGATATTGTGTATTTTGACCCTATGTTCAGGCATCCCAGGATGAAGTCAAGTTCGATGGAGCCATTGAGGGGAATAGTAAAAGACGACCCTTTATCACCGGATGCGGTCAGGGAGGCCATCAGGGTTGCCGGAAAACGTGTTGTTATGAAAGAAAACAGCTTCAGCAAGGAATTTGCCAGGCTGGGATTCAACAGTATTGTTGGAGGCAGGTACAGTCCCGTTGCATTTGGGGTTATCGAAAAAAGGGGCCAGGATTATGAATAAATTACTGCCTTTGATAGTAATAGTAGGACCTACTGCAGTCGGCAAAACTGAGACTGGAGTTAAGGTGGCCCAAAAGATAGATGGTGAAGTTATTTCAGGAGATTCTATGCAGGTTTATAAATTTATGGATATTGGTACTGCCAAACCTACCCGCGAAGAGATGGGGGGTATCCCACATTACCTGATTGATTCCATTGAACCGGATGAAGAATTTAATGTTGCTGTTTTTCAAAATTTCGTTGAAAAATACCTGGTTTACATACATAATAAAGGCAAGTTACCTATCATTGTCGGAGGTACCGGACTTTATATCAGGTCTGTTATTGATCATTACGATTTCACTCCACCGGGTGAAGATCCGGCCAGGAGAGAGGAACTTAAGAGATTGTCTGACGAGCAGGGGAACGAACCTCTGGTGAAAATGCTTGAAAGAATTGACCCGGTTTCAGCGGGAAGGATTCATCCCAATGATACAAGGCGCCTTATCAGGGCACTGGAAGTATATTATGCCACCGGAAGGCCAATTTCCGCATTCCAGTATCATTCTGAGCGGCTGCCGCCAAAATATAACCTCGCATATTTCGGGTTGGCAATGGACAGGGAACAATTATACCTGAGAATAGAAAAAAGAGTTGATGCCATGATTTCAAGGGGGCTGGTTGATGAGGTAAAAAAACTAATGGACATGGGTTATGGGGCTCACCTTACTTCAATGCAGGCGATCGGTTATAAGGAAATCATTGATTACTTAAACGGCCTGTACACTCTTGAAGAAGCGGTGGAATTAATCAAACGAAATACCCGCAGATTTGCAAAAAGGCAGTTGACATGGTTCCGGCAGGATCCCAGAATCAGGTGGAAAGCTGTCGAAAGCTACAGCAATTTTGATGAAATTGCGAACGAAATAGTACATGAATCGGAAGGACAATTTGGTAAAACGTAGAATAGGAAAGAAAAATTGAAATTTGGAGGGAACAGAATGACAAAGACGCAGATAAATTTACAGGATTCTTTTTTGAACCAGGTTAGGAAGGAGAATATTCCCGTTACTATATATCTGGTCAACGGTTTTCAATTAAAAGGAATCGTCCGGGGATTTGACAATTTTACTGTTATTCTTGAATATGAAGGAAAACAGCAAATGGTTTATAAACATGCCATTTCAACAATAACTCCTTTTAAGGCGATTACCACTAACATGGGTGAACAATTAAAATCATAATATCAAACATGCCTCAGAAACGTAAAAGAGGATGTCCCTGGAGACACCCTCTTTTTATTTATTTTGCCACTTTACTCTTAAGGGCTTTACCTGCCTTGAAAACAGGAACTTTCGCAGCAGGAATATTGATAACTTTTCCGGTTTGAGGATTACGGCCCTTTCTGGCCTTGCGCTGTTTCACCTCAAAAGTTCCGAAACCGATAAACTGGGCTTTTTCTCCCTTTGCAAGAGCATCCTGGATACTTTCAAATACAGCACTAACAGCTTTTTCAACATCTTTTTTCTTGAGAGTTACCTTCTCTGCAACTTGAGCAACGAGATCAGTTTTGGTCAACAAGAAAACCTCCTTTAATATAATGGGTTAATTGAAGTAAAAAATCACGTTCTTGAAGAACTAAACCCTCCCTTCGAGTGTTTTAAGACAGGTCGACCTATTCCATCGCGGAACAGCAGACCTTTAAATATCCCGCCACAAAAACACCTGCCAAGCCATTGCCCAGCAGGAAAATTGCTTTAAATACGGCAACTGGCTGTCCCATTATTTAGGACCCTGTAGTTTTGCGTCCTTTTCTTGCGAAAAGTTTGCCTTTATCAGAGCTAATTACTAATTACGATAATATCTATTCTACATGAGTTCTGAAATTCCTGCAATTATATCCATATTATAACAAGGTTTTTAATTTCATGTCACAGATAATGTAATTGTGCGTATAATAATAGGGTAAAACAGTGTGCAAAAAGGGGGAAGGCTTTTGGAAATAAGAATTGTCCGCCCCGGAAGCAAAGCTGCCAGAAGGAGTACCGCGGATCATGTCGAAAAAACGCATGATACCGGCCGCAAAGAGCTGCCGATTACGCCGGTCGGCAGAGAGCAGTTGAAAAACATAATGAATGAACTTAATGACCTGGTTGGGTTACACTCGGTGAAAAAGCTGGTCTTTGAAATAAGCGCCTTTATCGAAATACAAAAGAGAAGACAGCAGGAGAAACTTGTTTCCGAACCTCTGGTCCTGCACATGATCTTCAGGGGGAATCCGGGGACAGGAAAGACTACCGTGGCCCGTATCCTTGGGAAACTCTTCAGGGAAATGAATGTATTGTCCAAAGGACACCTGGTTGAAATAGAACGGGCTGACCTGGTAGGTGAGTACATTGGACATACGGCCCAAAAAACCAGGGAACAGCTGAAGAAGGCCTCAGGGGGCATTCTTTTTATAGATGAGGCATATTCCCTGGCAAGAGGAGGGGAGAAGGACTTCGGCAAAGAGGCTATTGATACCCTGGTCAAGGCCATGGAGGACCAAAAAGATAACCTCATTCTGATTCTGGCCGGTTATAATCAGGAGATGAATGAGTTTATCAAAACAAACCCCGGATTAAAGTCCAGGTTTCCGATCCACATTGATTTTCCTGATTATACCATTAAAGAACTGCTGCAAATTGCTGACCTGATGCTCGAGAAACGACAGTATCAGCTGACTCCTGCGGCCAGAGATGCCCTAAAACGTATCATCGAACTAAGGACAGGAAAGGGATATGAACATTCAGGAAATGCCCGGCTGGTAAGGAACCTGATCGAGAAAGCCATGAGGCGGCAGGCAGTCCGGCTGATAGGCAGAGATGAAATTACCGTTGCCGACCTGATGCAGATCACGGATGACGACATTGAGAAGGCACATGAAGTCCTCAGGGTTAATCAGTTTACAAAGAAGGAGAATTATTTATGACAACGAATAAGAGATAACGTCTATATTTTCAGGAATTATTATAGATCACAAAGGAGTCCTGGGAAATGACCCAAAGTGTAAGTGGTAACATAGCCGGCCTAAAAAACAGCCAGTTGCTGCAGTTGGAAAAGTTATATACGATGACCACCGGACACTGTGAATTTATTACCGGGGATATTGTTGCCCTGATTACGGCCGTATCTGCAGAAATAAACAGGGAGATTTCTGTATATATCAACAGGAAAGGCCGTATCCTCAATGTTGCGGTTGGGGACAAAGCAACTGTCAGTCTGGGAGAAATAAAAAACCGGCGTGCTCAGAGGGGGTTTAGCGGTGTGAGGTGTGTTCATACCCACCCGGGGGGTAGTGCACTGCCCAGTGATGTTGACCTGTCCGCATTAGATGCCCTTAACCTGGATGCCATCGCATCCATTGGATTTGCCACAGACCAAGAACCTGAAATATATGTGGGAATGAGGAGTCATGCCGGTCCGGCTCACAGTGACCACTCCGGGAATTATATTATCTATGGGCCGTATAGCGTTACTACGATATCCAATAGCAATCTGATGGACACTATTCTGATAGCAGAAAAACAGTTGGCGTCAAAAGCGGCGGCACTTCCGTCCGATGCCGAACAGCACCGGGAAAGGGCTATTCTTGCAGGAATAAGGAAACAAAATGACTCTGATGAACAGGTAAACGAATCACTTGCTGAACTGGCCCAGCTGGCTGATACTGCGGGAGTTAATGTTTTGTACCAGACAGTCCAGTCCAGGGTACGTCCTGATATAGCGACATATATCGGCAAGGGCAAGGCCCGGGAAATTGGTCTTAAGGCACAGGTCCTGAAGGCAGATTTGTTGATTCTTGATGATGAACTGAGCCCCGCACAGCAGAGAAACCTTGAGGAGATAACCGGAATCAAAACTGTTGACAGGACAACTCTGATCCTGGATATTTTTGCACAGCGGGCAAGGACTTTGGAAGGTAAGCTTCAGGTTGAGCTGGCACAGTTAAGCTACCTGCTGCCCAGGCTTACAGGCAAAGGATTGGTTTTGTCAAGACTGGGAGGCGGAATCGGTACCAGAGGGCCCGGGGAAACAAAACTTGAAGTTGACCGCAGAAGAATCCGGAAGAGAATAAACGATTTAAAAAAGGAACTGGAAGCAGTCCGAAAAAACAGAAACCTCCAGAGGGCAGCCCGAAAAAAAAGCTCTATTCCCGTGGTATCCATATGTGGCTATACAAATTCAGGGAAATCTACTCTGCTTAACAGGCTGACAGATGCCGGGATACTTGCCGAGGACAAGCTTTTTGCCACTCTTGACCCCACAACAAGGCAACTGAAACTGCCTGACAACAGGACAGCCCTGATATCAGACACAGTGGGATTCATAAATAAAATACCTCACCACCTGATTGCTGCCTTCAGGGGAACCCTTGAGGAAGTGACCGAATCCGACGTACTGCTGCATGTGGTGGATATAAGCCATCAGGCCATGGACATGCAAATGGAATCAGTAAACAGGCTTCTGGCTGACCTTGGGGTTTATGACAAACCGGTGGTTACTGTTTTTAATAAAATTGATAAACTTGACCAGGCCGATGTGACCCGCCTGGCACAATTCCGGTACAACAGGTTACCGGACAGTGTTTTTATCTCGGCCAGGACAGGACAGGGGATAGACAAGCTGCTGGAATTGATTTCCCTGAACCTGCCAGGCCAAAGGTCCCGGGCCACTTACATGATTCCCTATTCCCACGGGGCTTTAATATCCCTGTTACATGACAGGGCCAGAGTAGTTGAGCAGATTTACCTTGACGAATATATCCGGATTACTATAGATGTTGATGAAAAGACAAAGGCGCTGGCTAAAGATTTTTTGGTGCCAGATATTTTGGACGGAGGTACCCCCCATGGATAAACCTGATTTAAACGAACTTAGCCTCGAAGATATTGTCGGGGAAGTTGAAGACCTGATTACCCCCGTATACAGAAAACTTGACCACATTTCTCTGCATAACCACAGTAAAGTCCTCAGGGCTTTTCACAAAGCCAGGGTAAGCGAATTCCACCTGAAAGGATCCACAGGCTATGGTTACGGCGATGCCGGCAGGGATGCTGTTGAGAGTGTATTTGCATCGGTTTTTGGAGCCGAAGCCGCACTTGTAAGGGGACAGATCGTATCAGGGACCCATGCCATTACACTATGCCTGTTTGGTATTCTCAGGCCGGGTGATGAAGTGCTTTCAATATCAGGCACACCATATGATACCCTTCAGGAGGTGTTGGGCATCAGGGAAAACGCACCCGGTAACCTTGCCGAATGGGGGATCAAATACCGGGAGGTTGACTTCCTTCCGGAAGGTGGGCTTGACAGGGAGGGCATAGTTTCCGCAATAAATGAAAATACCAGGATGGTCCTGATACAACGCTCGAGGGGGTATCAATGGCGCCCGTCCCTCAGTATAGCACAAATATCAGAGGCCTGTGAGCTGGTCGGGAGTGTTAGTGACAAAATCATTATTTTTGTTGATAACTGTTACGGGGAGTTTGTGGAAGAGCTTGAACCCATTGAAGCAGGTGCAGACCTTGCAGCAGGTTCCCTGATTAAAAACATGGGTGGTGGTATTGCTGCCACTGGTGGATATATAGTAGGGAAGGCAGATCTGGTAGAAATGGCCGCACACCGCCTCACTGCCCCTGGAATAGGAAGGGAAGTGGGGGCCACCCTGGACTTCAACCGGATGTTTCTCCAGGGGATTTTTTCGGCTCCCCATATAGTCTGTGAGGCCTTGAAGGGTGCGGTGTTCGCCTCTGCACTTTTTGAAAAAATGGGCTTTTCCGTATCGCCTAAGTATCATGAAACACGGTCTGATATCGTCCAGGGTATCTGTTTTGAAAATGAGGCCCAGATGGTAGCCTTCTGCCGCGGACTTCAAAAAGGCTCACCACTTGATGGATATGTTGTTCCAGAGCCTGTACCGATGCCCGGTTACACAGACAGAGTTGTAATGGCAGGAGGTACCTTTATATCAGGCTCAACCATAGAACTAAGCGCCGACGGCCCAATCAGGGAACCCTATGCCATCTACATGCAGGGAGGTATTTCCCGTGACTATGTTAAGCTTGGTTTGATTTCTGCTGCCAGGGAATGTATCGCTGAAAAAACTAAATTATGTCGATAGTATGGGAGGAATTAGTAGCTTAAAGTCGAATATAGATTTTATAAATTATTTATGGATAAAGGGGGGTGGGTAGTGCAAAACATTCAAAATGCCAAAGTTCTTGTTGTGGATGATGACAGATTTATGTTAAGAGTCATTGAAGACTGCCTTCAAAAAGAAGGTTTTTGTGTTGATGCTGCTACGGATTTTAATTCAGCGATGGACAAAATCTATCAGTATACCCCCGATATTATTCTGCTTGATGTTGTACTCCCCAAACTAAACGGATATGAGATCTGCAGACTGCTCAGGAATGATACCAGGACGAGCCATGTCCCGATTATTATGCTTACTTCGAAGGTTCAGGTTGAGGACAAAGTGGCCGGACTGGAAGCCGGAGCAGATGACTATATTACCAAACCCTTTGATACTCTTGAGCTGGTAGCCAGAGTGAAAACTCACCTGCGCCGGGCAAAACAGGAAAAATCATTTAATCCGTTGACCGGACTTCCCGGAAATATCCTTATTGAAGAAGAAATTAAGCACAGGTTAAAGGACGGGTCGGTTTTTGCAGTACTCTATCTTGACCTGGACAATTTTAAGGCCTATAATGACGTTTATGGATTCCTCAAAGGTGATGAAGTTATCAAATTTGTTGCCCATCTCCTTAACAAAAATATTAAGGAACACGGTAATCCTGAAGACTTTGTGGGACACATCGGCGGGGACGACTTTATCGCTATAACCCTGCCGGGTAATATAGATAAGATCTGTAAGTCTATTATAGGCCAGTTTGACAGTACCATACCGTTGTTTTATTCTTCTGAAGACCGTAGAAGAGGTTATATCATTACCATGGACAGGACAAATAATGAGATAAAATACCCCCTGATGACTCTTTCTATCGCCATTGTGTCCAATGAAAAAAGGTTCATTAACAGCCATTGGCAGGTAGCGGAAATTGCCGCAGAGATGAAAAAATATGCAAAATCCAAACAAGGCAGTGTGTATGTTAAGGACAGGAGAAACAGATAATAAATCAGGGGTGGATTGACTTGACAAATGCAGCATTTTGGGTGGCCTTGCTGGTTATGGTCGTAGGCATACTTGGTACCTTTCTGCCGGTAGTTCCGGGTACTCCGATAATTTTTCTGGCAGCACTTGGATACGGGTATTATGAGGGCTTTAACCAAATAACACCACTGATACTTGGAATAATATTTGGACTGATGGTCATAACCTTGTTAATTGATTATGTTGCCGGAGTCCTTGGAGCCAAAAAATACGGTGCGACAAAATACGGCACCTGGGGGTCCTTTATTGGCGGAATCGCAGGCATTATTTTTTTCAGTATCCCCGGCCTTTTGCTGGGCCCTTTTGTGGGAGCTGTTGCCGGTGAACTGTTGGGCGGCCGTAAGGCAGATGAAGCAGTAAAAGTTGGCGTGGGCAGTGTGATTGGCCTGGCCGGAGGGGCATTATTCAAAGTAATCTTTGCTGTTGCCATGGTTATGATTTTTATTTCCGGGGTTATCTGATGATTTCCGGTAACTTTCAACACAGACCGTTAAACCTTTAAATAGGTTGATTAGCGGAAAACTGCATGAATTTTCTAAGACTGTGTTTTATAATTAATTATAAGAAGATTTGAATTTACATGTATATTTTGACACTTTTTCCGATAGCTAACCGCTGCTTATCTCCCCCCTCGTCAGGTGGGAGATAAGCGCGCTAAGCTCCTGGATAACGATTTCTAATCGTCAGATGGAGTTCAAACTCCACCTGACGATTAGAAATCTGTTTGATCACACTAAGGGGTGCGAACCAGTCCGGTAGGGGGGAGAAAGATGAACACTGGAAACCCGCTGGTACTTCTGCTAATGTGCAGTAGTTGTAAAGGTATGTCAGAGAAACTGCTTCCTGAGGTCCAGTTCCGTTTTGCGGAAAACGTCAGGGTTATGGCTGTTTCCTGTCCGTCAGAATTGGATCCGTTTGTTTTCGTTAAATTACTCAGGAAGAGCTGTGATGGGTTGGTTGTAGCCTGTCCCAGGGATGCCTGTTGTTGTCCAGAAAATAAGGCAATTATGAAGAGACGGGAAATTATAAAAGATATTCTCCCCGTATTTGGTCTACACAGGGAGCAGTTTAAGATTGCCAGTGTCACACCATACGGTAAGGAGCAGCTTTTCCAAACCATTGATGATATGATTGAATTCCTGAAAACAGAGCACCACAACAGGACTGAATGTAATTTTCTGGAGGAAGAAGGGACCCATACCAATATATTAAGATGGGTTAACTGATTAACCTGACAGTAGCAGCAAAACTTTCTTTTTAGTTACTTATCATGATTCAAAATTTTGGTGTCAGAGAACCAAACCCAGGCTTTAAACAGCCTGGGTTTTATTATATGACAATATCAGTAAATACTATGCTCTTCCGGTAATATCGATGGAATTACGGAATGCGCCTGAATACCCCGGTTACTTTTCCCAAGATCTTTACATCAGTAGCATAGATAGGATCCATATACGGGTTTTCAGGCTGCAACCTGATGTAATCTTTTTCTTTGTAGAAAGTTTTTACGGTAGCTTCATCTTCGAGCAGGGCAACAACTATGTCACCGTTTCGGGCAACAGACTGCTGCCGGACTACAACATAATCCCCGTCAAGAATCCCGGCATTAATCATACTTTCCCCCCGAACAGACAGGATAAAAACATTATCATTGTTAACAAAATCTATGGGAAGCGGGAAGGTATCTTCAATATTTTCAACTGCCAATATTGGTTCCCCTGCCGTTACTCTGCCGACAACAGGAACATTTACAATCTCCTTACGGACAAAATTGCCTTCGCCCTCGATAACCTCTATAGCCCTGGGCTTAGTCGGGTCACGTCTGATGTAACCTCTCTTTTCCAACTGGGCCAAATGACCGTGTACTGTAGAACTGGAACTGAGCCCAACAGCCTTGCCGATTTCCCTGACCGAAGGGGGATACCCCTTTTTTTGAAGTTCTTTCTTTATAAAATTAAGAATTGCTGCCTGCCGTTCGTTAAGATCTGAATACAATAAAAGACACCCCCAAATTATATTTATTACTATTATAGCATTTCTTAGTAAATAACGCAAACATCTGTTCGTATATTTTGCCATGTTTGCCCTTTTTTTGCGTAAACAGTTGACACAGAACAACTGTTCGTGATATAGTTGTTGCAAACAAGTGTTCGGGGGGTTGTGTTGATGAATACCGGTAATACTAAAAAAGGGGTTCCTAAAGAAAACAGGAAAAGAATTAGGTTTAATTCCTTTAAGTTCATTAGGATGATTTGCCTGACTCTGGTACTATTATCTATGATGTCACTGTTTTTCAAGACAACTGCCAGTGGTTTTACAGGTGATGAATACAAAGTAGTTACTGTACAACGCGGGGATACCTTGTGGGAAATATCAAAAAACTGTTCAAATAATGAAAATATCCAAAAGGTGATACATGAGATAAAAAAAATCAACAACCTGGAGCATTCAGGTATCTATCCAGGGCAAAAAATTAAAATTCCCATAAACTTTTAGAATTTTTTTCCTCCGCTCGAAGGATAAATGCAAGATTTGTCAAATAATAAACAATATTAAGAAAATATTCCTAAGGGGCTGGGGGATGTGAACCAAATAAAGCTGGTCATTGTTGGTGCAGGCAGTGAAGGGACCTCTATTTATTATTGCTTTCGTGACAATCCCAATTTTAATATCATCGGTTTAGTTGATGTAGAAAATGTTACTGATATTATTTCAAATGGATTATTAAATGACGTCATGGTTTTTAAATCTCTTGAACAATTATCTGACATCACGGATATAGACTTAATCATTGATGCTACCAATAATCCTTTAATTTCAGAACAAATTGACAGTCTAAAGAGAAATAATACAAGAGTTATTGGTTCACCGGGTATTGAACTTCTGGTTACCCTTATTGATAATAAGGAAAAAACAGAAGTAAAATTGCTATCTCTGCTTAGTTCTGTTCAGGATGCACTCATAATCACAGATAACCAGGGCTTTGTTAAATTTATTAACAAAACATTTGAAAGATATTTAGGAATTTGTCCTGATGAATTTTTAAATATAAATATCTTTGACAAATATCCCGGCAATCCCCTGGAACACTGTGCCAGGTGTGGGCAGTCAATATCAGGCCATAAGTATTCTTTTGGTAATGATAATAAAGAATTCAGTTATACAGTTACCCCAATAATGTTAAGAGAATCCCTTGACGGTGTTATCGGAGTTTTCAGGCTGAGTCCTGATATTTTCCGTCTAATGGAAGAATTACAGCGATCAACTTCTATTATTGAAGGCCTCTATGACAGGCTGGGACAAATAAACGGTCTTGACGAACTGAATATTTCGGATGTTATGGCCATTGATAAAATGGAACGGATTATGCTTAAACATGCCCTGACAAGGTTCGGGTGCTCTGTGGAAGGAAAGAAAAAAGCTGCCAAAGCTCTTAACATATCGCTGGCAACACTATATAATAAACTGAAAAAGTATCAGATCAATTAGGACATCAAGGAGGACATAATTTGGCAACCCAAAATGAAGCCCTTTTATTTCACTTAAAACACAGGGGTAAACTCGAGGTATGCAGTAAAGTGCCTGTTAATGACAAGCACAGTCTCAGTCTTGCATATACCCCCGGTGTTGCAGAAGCTTGTAAAGAAATTGCTAAGGACAGGGAGGCTGTCTATAATTATACTTCCAAGTGGAATACTGTGGCCGTTGTTTCTGATGGGACAGCGGTTCTCGGACTCGGAGACATCGGTCCTGAAGCTGCCCTTCCGGTAATGGAAGGAAAAGCTATTTTGTTTAAGCAGTTTGCAGGAGTTGATGCCTTCCCAATCTGTATCGCAACAAAAAATACTGATGAAATAGTAAGTCTAATAAAATATCTGGAGCCGACCTTTGGCGGGATTAACCTTGAAGATATAGCAGCTCCAAAATGTTTTGAAATAGAATCGCGTTTAAGAGAATTATTAAATATCCCGGTCTTCCATGATGACCAGCATGGTACTGCTATTGTTGTCCTGGCAGGACTTCTTAATGCCCTTAAACTTACTGGAAAGAGTAAAGATTCCGTTAAGGTGGTTATAAACGGTACTGGGTCAGCAGGAATAGCAATTGCCAGATTACTACTGAATGCTGGCATAACCAACATCATTATGTGTGATCTTAAAGGAATAGTTCAACAGGATGCTGATTGGCTAAATAAGGCCCAAAAAGATATTTCCATTATAACCAATAAAGAGAACATTTCCGGAACTCTTAAGGATGCGCTTAGTGGAGCTGATGTTTTTATCGGGGTTTCGGGGCCCGGTGCACTAAAGTGTGAGCATATTAAGTCTATGGCAGAGAAACCAATTATATTTGCCATGGCAAACCCTGTTCCTGAAATTATGCCCACTGAAGCCAAAAAAGCCGGTGCTTACATAATTGCAACAGGAAGATCTGATTTTCCAAACCAGATTAATAATGTATTGGCTTTTCCGGGAATATTCAGAGGAGCACTTGATGTACGCGCAAGGTTAATATCTGAAGGTATGAAAATGGCAGCCTCCAGTGCCATATCAGGTCTGGTTACCTCTGCAGAGCTTAATCCTGACTATATTGTTCCAGACCCGTTTAATGACAAAGTGGCCTCTGCTGTTGCCAGAGAAGTGGCAAAAACTGCCATTATAGAGGGGGTTGCGGGTATTAAGACTGTTCCCGAATATTAATATGAATAAGTGTTCTTTGAATTGCTATTTTGTACACAAAATAACCATTTAATTTACCAGTTAACCGTTAAATAACGAGTTTTTCCTATTGGGCAGAATAATAATGCCCAGTTTTGCTCACTATATTAAAATGTAGTTAGAACAACTTTATAAGAATTACGAGCCGAAAGTGGGTCGAGACACATGCAACCATTGTCAGAATCCAACGTTCTACCGAACACTGACTCATTCGCAATAACTGGTCATGAACTGAAAGCAGTCCAAGCGGCGCGCATGTCAACATTTCTGTTGGCGCTGCTAACCACAATAGCAACATTAATTTTTCATTAGATCAAAGGAATGGTAATAATTTTGCTGTTCAGGCAATTTTATTATCTTAGTGCCCCCTCTGTTTTATGTTATGTAAACTAGCATTTATGGGCAGTTCCTTTGACTCAGTGAGCAAAAGGAAGTGGGGCATCATGAAAAAATGTATGCTGGAAGAAAACAAGATCTGTGATAACTGCCTGGAGTGTCATACGTGTGATCTTGATCCTAATAAGATATGTGATAATTGCGCTAAATGTATAGATTTCGGAGCAATCTTTCGCGAAATCGATGATGTTATTATTGCCGAAGACCTCAGGAGAAAATTAAAAATAATTGATACAAAAATTTTTAAACAAAAATAAATGTTAAATGAAGGTTATATATATTGAACCTTCATTTTTTGTGTCATTAAGTACAATCAGGAAAACTGGCGGGTATAAATACCTTAAGCAGCTTGTTATGACGGCCTACAGGGCAATCTGAGGCTTCGTTTTTTCAGAGAAATCAATAGATTTTCAGAGAATACAAGAGAATACATAAGAGACAGAATATACTCTGCCAGAATTAGGCCACTTCAATATATAATGCTCAAGTGAAGGAAAAAAGACCAGAGAAAAAATACAGGTCTTTAAAAGAGGAAAACCGGGTCAGAATGGTTGTTTCTAGAAGGTACATCTAATTTAATATTTTGATAACTTCCTATAATAATAATTATGTAAACTAGCAGAGAGAAAGAAATTATCCCAGAGCCCAATAGTTGTTCTGGGATGTTTTTGTTGTTAACCTGCATAATCACGACCATCTTCGTCTTTATAATGTTCGTCACCCAGTTTTGGTTCTGGACCTGTTTCTATGATATTATCATCTAAATTAAATAAACTTTGGTTTCTCTGGTTTTTTGTATGCAAAATGTCCGTTTTGTTTTTCATGTTATCACCTCAATGATTATTATCAGCCTGAAATAATAACATATGCCTAGAATTTATTGGTGCATGGGCCTCTAAAAACCGGCCATCCAATTTCTCGGACCAAAAAGCCAGTGCCAGCATCCTGTCATTTTCCCCATCTAGGAGAAAACCCTTATTTTCGCGGTTTGTAGTCATTTTCTCATTTAAATACGGAATGTGCCATATTATCCATGATATGTTTAAACTGGCGCAGTTTGTCATAAAAATGGCTCTGTAATAATAAATTAAGTTATGTTTGGGATTAAAAGAAAAAAGAATAACCTTTATAAAACGATCAACTTCCTTAGGAAGTTTTCTGTGCCACTGATAATGGGTGTCATCACTGCATTGATCTGGGCAAATACAGCACCCCGAAGCTATAATATATTTATTAAATCAGATTTGATAATGGGCCATAATCTTTATTTTTTTGTTAATGACATATTTATGGCTTTTTTCTTTGGCTTGGCAGGTGCTGAACTGGTTCAGAGCCTAATGCCGGGAGGACCTCTTAATCCCGTCAGGAAGGCAATTAACCCTTTGATTGGGTCTCTTGGCGGGGTGATTGGCCCGATTATTTTTTTTCTTGTTTTTAACAGCTTATTTGGGTCACCGGATCTACTTAGGGGTTGGGGTATTCCTACAGCTACAGACATTGCATTGGCCTGGCTTGCAGCCAAATTAATCTTCGGAGCAACTCATTCAGCAGTAAAGTTTTTGCTTCTGTTAACAGTCGCAGATGATATAATAGGCCTGTTTATAATTTCAGTATTTTATCCTGAACCGCTGCATCCGGTGCAACCGGTATATCTCCTGTTAATACCTGCTGCTATGGGAATAGCATTCTTTTTGAGAAAAATAAGGGTTCAAAATTATTGGGTTTATGTTTTAACTGCCGGTGTAGTAAGCTGGATCGGATTATACCATGCATACCTCCATCCTTCGTTAGCATTATTTTTCATCATACCTTTTTTGCCACATCCCAGTAATTGCAGCCAACCTTTGTTAAAGCATATTTCCCGATCGACTTTGGAACGATTTAAACATCAATGGGATGTCCTGGTTGATTTCGGATTGTTTATGTTTGGCTTAACCAATGCTGGTATAAATTTGTTTTTATTTGATACGGTAACGTGGCTGGTACTCTTTAGTCTGCTGATGGGAAAAACAATAGGAATCAGTATGTTTTCATCTATTGCAAATATTTTAGGATTTCCCCTGCCCTCCGGTATGCAAAAAAAAGACCTTATAATGGCTGGTTTAATTGCTGCAATGGGACTAACAGTAGCCCTCCTCATTTCTGGAGCCGCCTTTACGGATACATACCTGCAGAGTGCCGCAAAAATGGGAGCTTTACTAAGCATCAGCGCTGCTCCTATTGCTTTTATCTTAAGCAGGTTAATTGGAATCAGGGCTCGTTAAATTGTTAATCCCGGGCTGGATGCAATAAGCCTCTCAGGTAAAGTACCTATCTGACCACTACAGTAATCTCCTTTACAAGGCTATTGTATTTTGCGCTTACTACAGTGGTCCCGACTCCACGGCCGGTTATTCTGCCTGTATTCACAGTTGCCACCTCAGGATTTGATGAGTTCCATGTTGATATTTGGGTAACATCAGTCCGCTCTCCATCATTGCTTATTCCGTACAGGTAGGTTTCTGTGGTTGTTCCCAGTGGTACTGCAACAAAGTATGGTGAACTGAACTCCAGCTCCACTATGTCTCCGGAAGGGGTGTCATCATCAAGGATGGTAACAGTGGTCAGCTTTTGGGCTCCTAAACCTTCCAATGTGCTTCCGGTGCAGCTTTGCAGTTCTATGTTGATACGTTCATTATATTCAGCTATATTATCGTGGATAGTACTGACAGAGAACGTTTTAGCTGTTTCACCGGGGTTGAAGGTCAGGGTCCCTGAAACAGGTGTATAATCAAAACCGGCTTGTGCTGTCCCCGCGCCTGTAGCAGCATAACTCACCACAGCAATGTTAGCGGTATCCCCTGTTCTTGCTACCGTAACGGTAACGCTGTCCCCTTCGGCAACCTCAAATAAACCTGGTGAGAAGGCAATAAGTGATAATTCATTATCATTTATTATGACCCGGGTCACATCATTTGGACCCAAATGAGCTCCGGTTATGTGAGACAGAGTAATATTAAAGGTTTCATCATTTTCATATAAACTGTCATCGAGGATATTAACACTAATTACCTTGGTACTTTCTCCCGGGGCAAATGTTATTCTGCCGTTTACAGGAGTATAATCCTGCCCTTCAACAGCGGTAATGTCACCGGAGAAGTAATCAACTGACGATGTACCGCCTAATGAACCGGTTCTCTGCACTGTGATAGCTGCCGAAGAACCTTCTTCAATATTGCTAAGAGTCACTGTAAATTCTATCACGGGTGGCGGATCATCATCAACAATAATCAGTTCTGCCCTTTCCTGTGACCCCAGAACTGCATTACTGGGATTGCTCAGGGTTAAAGTTAAATCCTCATCACCTTCATACAGGAAATCATCAATTGTGTCTATGGTGAAGGTTTTTAACCCTTCACCTGCAGCAAAGTTAAGTATCCCTGCGGCTGATACGTAGTCTTCCCCTGCAGCAGCCGAACCGTCTGATATATAGTAGTCTGCGGATGACGGATTACTGATGTCTCCGGTGCGCTTGACAGTGATTGTCCCGGTACCACCCTCATTAACACTGAATGTACCTGAGTCAAACTGCACAAAGGGTACCGGGTCATTGTCGGCAACAGTTACCACTGTGTCTGACCGGATGCCCGTCACCGCATTAATTGGGTCATTTAAGCTGATTATAAAGCTCTCGTCAGGCTCGAACACGGCATCATCAAGGATTTCAATAGTAATAGTTTTACTTGTTTCTGCCGGAGCAAAAGTCAGTGTTCCGGAAACTGCAGTATAGTCAGTGCCGGCACCGGCAGTATTATCACCTGTTGCATACTCCGCTGTTGCCTCTACAGCGGTATTACCGGTTTTATTCACCTGAACTGTTATTATGCCTGCCGATTCATCAACAAAATAAGAAGCTGCATTAAACTCCAAAACAGGTGCCGGGTCATTATCTGATATCTTTAATTCCAATGCTGAAGGCGACCCCAAATCAGCATTTACCGGGTTTTGCAGATTGACAGTAAGTGACTCAGTTCCTTCGTATATACTGTCTTCCAGCAAATTTACTGTAAAGGTTTTGCTGGTCTCACCGGCAGAAAAGGTAACCGTCCCTGCAGACAAAACATAATCATTGCCACCGGTGGCTGTATTGTCAGATAATGTATAATTTATTGAGGAAACACAGTCAGCATCACCGGACCTGATAACGGTAACTGTGGCCCCCTCTCCTTCTTCAGCCGTGACGGAGTTGACCATAAAGTAAATATCCGGTGGTGTATCATCATTTAAGATAGTCACATTTGTAACCGGGCTATCCGGCAACTGGCAGTCAACCGGACTACTCAGATTAACAGTAATGGTTTCATCAATTTCAAAGGAGATATCCTCTGTGGCAGATATGTTAATAGTCTTAACGTTTTCACCCGGAGCAAATGTTACTGTGCCTGATACCGGGGTATAATCTGTCGAGGCATTTGCTGTTCCGTCAGCCGTTGCATACTCAACCGTTGAGGTTATACTGTCACCGCCTGACCTGGCAAGGGTTATTACTGCAATATCCCCCTCGCTTACCATATACGGTGATGATACAAATTCAATTACCGGCACCGGGTCATCATCAGTTATAGTAATTTCTGTATTACTCTGGCTGCCCAAAGCTGCCATTGTTGGATTACTTAAGCCAATATAGAAGGTCTCATCATACTCATAAAAAGCATCATTAAGTATAGCAATGTCGAAGCTTTTTTCCAGTTCACCCGGATTAAATGTAACAGTTCCCGACCAGCTGGCGAAATCAGAGCCTGCTTCTGCCGTCCCGTCAGTGGTCGCATAAGCTGCGGTTGACGGTACAGCAGCATCTGTGGACCTCCGGACGGTAACAGTAACACTGCCTGCATCCTCGGCCACACTGTATGCTGCCGAAACAAACTCAATAATAGGCGGGGCATCGTTTTCAATTATGTTAATCTCCGTATTTGTATTATCTCCAAGTTCTGCAGCGGTGGGGTTACTTAATGCTAAACTGAAACTTTCGTCAGATTCAAAGGTGGTGTCATCAATTGATGTCAATGTAATAGTTTTACTTAATTCACCCGTTGCAAAAACAACTGTCCCGGAAGCGGCAGTATAATCAGTTCCGCCGGCAGCTGTCACATCAGACGTAATATAATTTACAGTTGAAACAGTCCCCAAGGCTGAGCGAGAAAGCGTGATATTAACACTGCCCCCTTCATTCATACTGTAAGTAATGCTGTCCAGTTCAATTACGGGCAGTGGTGTTGTATCAACAATAGTTAAAACCGCATCTGCTGGTGTGGTCAGGTCGGCATCAACAGGGTCACTTAAATTGATGTAAAGTGCCTCGTCCTCCTCTATTTCCATGTCTGTATTTATGGTTACCGTAAATGTTTTGACAGTCTCACCCGGTCCGAAACTGAGAGTTCCTGCTGAAGACACAAAATCAGATAAACTGGCAGTACCCTCAGAAGTTGCATAATTTACTGCAGAAGCGCCGCCTGTCGCGCCTGACCTGACTACGGTAACGGTAACCGTATCCCCTTCATCGACAGTATAACTCCCGGTACTAAATGATATCTCAGGTATGGGATCATTGTCTGAAATATTAATGAATGCTGTGGTAGTACTCCCCAAAATACAACCTCCCGGGCTGCTGAGGGTAACCTTAAAGCGTTCCGGACCTTCATATGAATTATCATCAATGGTCGGGACAATTACAGTTTTCGTGGTCTCTCCCGGCTCAAAGGAAACTGTTTGTGTCAATGGCGAGTAGTCTGCTGCCGCAACAGCCGAATTGCCCGCAGTACTGAATACGACTGTGGACGAAGTGGTCAGGATACCTGACCTTTCAACTGTTATAACAGCCGAATCACCTTCCATAACCGTATAATTTGTAGTGCTGAACCGCACGGGACGGCTGGCCGAAGTGTCTACAAAAAATGTCCATTCTTCAACAGTAATATTTCCGGCAACATCTTTTGCGGTGACTTCCAGGGTGTGGGTACCGTCCGTCAGTCCCGAAGCCTGATAAGTTAATGTTGCATCCCTGTAACTGTCAACAACCCACCAGGTACTACAGCTGTCTGATTCCCAGTGCCCAGGGAAACTGAAAGCAGCTGAGACGGCAACACCGTCAACTTTGAATATGCTGTATTCTTCCAAATCATTGTAAATGGTTTTCGCATTAACAACCAGATTAGGCGAGTTTGAGGTAAAGGTCGTCCCGGCACCGGCAAAAGTTAACTCCGGCCCTGAGGTCTCAATTGTATAGCTCCAGCTGGTACTACCGGCAACACCGCTGCCGGTCCCCTTTGCGGAAACCCAGACTGAATGGGAACCGTCAGCTAACGGGGTTTCCGGATGATAACTTATTTTTCCTGCCGCGCTGTCATATGTGTGTGATACTATAGAACCATCTACCTTTAATACAATAGATGATGCATCCACCGGGTCGTTGTCACTGATTTGGACAGAAACAGCATTGTTAACATTTGTTACTCTGGTTGGATACTTGTTATAAAAGACCGGTAGTTCGGCCACATTAAAGGTCCATGATTGGGTGGTAATATTACCTGCATTGTCTTTGGCAGTTACTTCAATAGTGTGTGGGCCATCGCTCAGACCGGCGGCCTGGTATATAATAGTCGCCTCTTTATAGCTGTCAACTACCCACCAGCTGGAACAGGAATCAGATTCCCAATGGCCTTTATACCGGAGTTCTGCATCCACAATTACACCGTCAACTTTAATTACATAAGCACTTGATATATTTTCTGCTGAGTTTGATGTCACGGTTACTGATAAATCCGGTGATCCTGTGTTAATGTCAGCACCGGCATAATTAAAGCTCAGGCTTGGTCCCATCCCAGCAGAAAGGATAGTAAAGCCCCATGAAGATGACAGGATGTTTCCATTCAGGTCAGAAGCTGTGATACTGGCAGTATGAGAACTGGTACTATACAATAAACTGTTAATTTCCACGGGTTGATAATCTGATGCCTGCACAGCAAACATTGCAGCAGGTTGGGGAAACTGAATATTGCTCAGATCACAGGAAACAATGCCGGTAGTCTCGTCAAAATAATGTTCCACACGAATCCCGTCAATCATTAATATGATTGTGTCCGGGTCAATTCCTCCATTATCGGCAAGTTTAATTGTGATTGACCCGTTTCTTTCAATCGTTCCCCCATCGGCAGGGACGGTCTCAATGATAACAGGTTTTTCCGAAATATTAAAAGTCCATTCCCGGGTTGATTGATTGCCGGAGATGTCCTTTACTTTGACTTCAATACCGTTCAGTCCGTCATTTAATTCTTCAGGCCGGACCAGTATTGTTGCCCTTTTGTTACCATCTGTAAATTGGACCTCTCCACTTACATTCTTTTTGTTGATTTTTATTTTGACATCTTCTTTTAACTCAGTATAAGCACTGACATTTATCTTTAACAAAGGACTTGAAGTATCAAAGGTTTTTCCGTGGTCAGAAAAAGTCAATTCCGGTCCGGGTATTGTGTTTGAATTACCTGATGGAGCCTGCCTTTTAGGTGGAGTTGAATTAACAGTGGTTGGTTTTAATGCCGGATCTCCCGGAAGGGATGGGCCACCCAAAATAATGTCAATACTCTTACCAATATTTTTGAATACATGGATGGAATGTTTAGTTATTAACTTAAAAAACGATAGAACTGACAACTGCTGGTTATCATTGCCTTTATCCAAACCTGTATCAGCAGCAGGAGAAACAGATATGCTAGATACTAACAGAATCAGTGTTAAAAGGATAATACCTGTTTTTTTATTCATGATTCATCATCCCTCCCCAGTTGCTGTTGTTAGCAATTATCACTAAGTTTGTTAAGTATTAACAGACATAACAACCAACAACCCGGCATAACCGGGTTGTTGGTTGTTTTATCAGCATTTTTCCTCATTGTCATAGCCGTACACCTCATGTTTTTATCTATATATATCTTACCATAAGTAGTACGGTTAGCCAATTGTTTCCTGATAGTATATGATAATATGTTTGTTAACATAAGTAAATCAATTTACATACAATGAAGGGAAAAACCAAGGAGGAGGACTGTTCTGGTGAAAAAAGTACTGGTCCTGAATTTGTTCCCTGCCTCAAATTCTCCCATTTCCGGAGGACAGCTAAGATATTTCCATATTTATGATAAATTAAGTAAATACTTTGATATTACTCTTCTGTCTCAGGCAAACCGCAGCGATGTGATCAGGTATTCAGGTACATTCAGGGAATTCAGGGCATCAAAAGGTCCCCTGCACAGGCAGATTACCAGGAGCCTTATGAAGGAGTTGCAATGTGGCAGATTCAATTATGAACTAAACCTGATAAGAAATATTAAACTATTCGACTGCCCGACTGAGTTTCAGGAACAATATGACAGGTTATATGAAACCAGTGATATCATAATCCATGAATCACCCTATATGCTCGGCTATGACAGGCACCTGGACACTGACAGCAAACCCAGGATATATAACAGCCATAATCATGACTTCGTCTTAGCCCGGCAGCTCTGGGCCAATGAGAAGGCCAGAAAGTACCTTCAACTGGTCTATGACCTTGAAAAAAAACTAACCCGGTGTGCAGATTTGGTTTTCGCAACATCAGAAAGGGAAAGAGAAAGCTTTATTGACATGTATGACCTGAATCTAGATAAGGTTAAAATTGCGCCAAATGGAATTAACCCCGATGAATGGTCAAAACGAAAAGATACTTCTAACAACAGGTTAACCGCTTTTTTCATCGGGGCTAACTATCCCCCAAACATCGAGGCTGTTAACTATATTGTCAATCACCTGGCAAACAAATGTCCTCAGATAGATTTTTTTATAGCCGGAGGGTGTTGCTTGCCTTTTAGCAACCTGGATTTGCCCAATGTCATGTTATTGGGGAAAGTGAACAACCGGAAAAAACTGGACCTGTTTGCTACTGTGGATATAGCGGTAAATCCCATAATTTCAGGGGCCGGAGTAAATATCAAAACCCTTGAATTCCTGTCTGCCGGGATACCCCTGTTTTCTACTGAGTTTGGGGTCAGGGGGTTAGAACTTCTTGATAAAAAACACTATCTGAGAGCCGAAACAGAGAATTTTCATGATATCCTAAATGAATTCAGCCACAGGAGTGAGCTCTTGAAAGAGATAGCTTCATGTGGACGTAATTATATCATTGAAAATTACTCCTGGAGCAAAATTGCAGATGATATACAGAAAGAAATCAATACCATGATAACATGAGTCTGTAAAAAATTTTTAAAAGACCAGCCTGGAAGGGGCATTTCAAAGTGAAGGATAAGGTTTCTGTAGTCATGGCCACCTACAATGGTCAGGACTATCTGGAAGAATCAATAGACAGTATTTTAAAACAGACTTATCCGTATTTCGAATTCATTATTGTCAATGATGGTTCCCGGGATCAGACACCAGGGATTTTAAACAACATCAAAGACCCGAGAGTAAGGGTCTATCACCTTGCAGAGAACTACGGCGTATCCTATGCCCGGAATTTTGCATTCGCCAAGGCGCAATATGACTGGGTTTTTTTACAGGACGATGATGACATAAGTCTTCCTCACAGAATTGAAGAACAGTTAAATTACCTAAATGCCCACCCGGAGCTGATCTCCGTGTTTTCAAGGTTCCGGATAGTCAAAGCCGCAACACCGCCAGGTGAAAATTCCTCATTCGGTTCATGGTCCCTCACATCCCCCTGTCTCACCTTAAATCGAATTAAAAAAGAGAGGTATTGCTGTTACTGGTTATGTTACGGTTCGGCAGCTATTTTACGCCCGGCTTTTATGAAGGCAGGAGGTTATGACCTCAGGTACAGGATTGGGGAAGACTATGACCTCTTCTTGCGCCTGCTGGAATTGGGGGAAATCGCTATGGTTCCGGAGGTGCTGTATCAATACCGGTATCACCGTTACTCCACCACCAAGAAGAATCCTGCAGAGACCCGTGCAGCCCTGATAACAGTTTCAGCAAACCATATCAGAAGAATCTATGAAAAAAATAACATAAGCCCTGTCTTTGCCGTCTTTGCTGCCCGGGAGGACCTGGAGAAATTCACCGGAATTACCTGCCCGGAAACCGGGCTCCAGGTAAGATTAGGTCTCGAGCATACCAATGATGAAGAAACAGATAATGAAAAGGTAAACCAGGCCTCTTCTCTTTTTACACAAAAAAAAATCAATGGAGTTATACTCCTTGGTCACTTTAAACACATGCAGTCAATCATAAGGAAATTTAAATACCAGGGGATGACCCTGAACAAGGACCTGTTTCTCCTGAAAAAGTTCAGGTAAATATTGCATTTTGTAATGCGATGCCGGCTTTGTCCCAGGACAACCGGAGCATATCTTCCCTTCCCTGCCGGCCTTTTTGTTTACAGAGCTCCGGGTTCTCATATGCTGTTCTCATTTTTGATTTTAAGTCCTGAATATCCACCTCAGCCCAAAGCTGGTCCTGTTCTGCAAAAAGTTCCCGCCAAAAAGGTGATATGGCCTGTTCACCACCCATGCTGTTACCGGGGTTTTTCAGGGTATAATCCACCAGGAACGAATTCCGTGGGTTAAGAAAATCCATCTGTCCTCCCCAGCCGGTTGCTATTACCGGAATGCCACTTGACAGGGCCTCCATAAATGGCAGGCCTACCCCCTCCCCCCTGGTAGGCAGCACAAACGCCTGGCCAAGCCTGTAAATACTTCTTAACTCCTTTTCTTCGAGTATTTTGGAAATAATGTAGACCGGAGCTGTATCATCACCTAATCCCAGGCTTTTCTTATATTCAAGGACCTTGTCAACAATAGCCCTGCTCTTGCGCCGACCCCAGTAGGTTTTGATCACCAGCGCTATATTGTCTTTACGATTAAACTCCTCCCAATAGGCCCTTAACAATGCCTCAGGATTTTTTCGATGCTGGAATTCAAAGACTGATATGAAAACAAACCTGCCATCTATTAATTCACCTACTGATTCACCTGTTGATTCAATTTTCGGATCACCTGTTAATTTATCTGTTAAATCAGGGGATAGTTTGTAATTACCCGGTCTGAACTTATTTGTATCAATCCCATGAGGCACCAGGAACAATGGGATTTTCACACCACTGTTTATCATGGCTTCGATATTGTGACGGGAAGGGACACACACTGCATCAAATCCATTAATAACCGGTATCCAACTGTCGGGAAGTTTCGTGGTTTCCCATACTGTATTCAAAATAATCCGGTTAAACTTACTTCTTTCTTTTTTGATATCGATATTCACTGGCGGGGAATGATAAACCAAAATTCTCCTTTTTGATAAAGAATCAGGTTTTTTCATCAGGTAGTGTATCTTTTCTTTTTCACCCGGTTTCCATTCCCTTAGATGAAGGCCCCATGACCATGTTTCAATTTTAACATCGGCCCCTTGTCTGTCCAAGGCAAAGACATACTCCCTGCTCGCCGTACCATATCCGCTGGCATCAAAAACCGGCCCCCTCCATACCACCTGAGTGTCTTTCATAAACATTCCTCCAGATATTTCACGGTTGGTACCGTCATGTATGTAACATTATATATATAATATGTAAAACAGCAGCCCTCGGTTCCCTCATATCAGTTGCTGACAGGGCGTATAAAAGAACTTGATTCTGTATGTTTAACAAATGTTGGATTTAAAATTTTTTTTAAGGTAAAATAATCTATAAAAGCCAAAACCTATATCATTGGAGGGATAACACATGAAAAGCTACCGCAAAGAGTTATGGTTTGAAACAAGGGAACGCCGGAAATTAATTAATATCACCCCACAGGTGGAACAGGCACTGTCTGAGAGCGGCATCAATGAGGGCCTGTTGCTCTGTAATGCCATGCATATTACTGCCAGTGTCTTTATTAATGATGATGAAAGCGGGCTGCATCACGATTTTGAAATCTGGCTGGAGACACTGGCACCGGAGAAACCATATGAACAGTACAGGCATAATGGCTTTGAGGATAACGCTGATGCCCACCTCAAGCGCACTATTATGGGTCGTGAGGTGGTTGTGGCTGTGACGGGTGGCAGGCTGGACCTGGGCCCCTGGGAACAGATTTTTTATGGTGAGTTTGACGGGAAAAGAAAAAAGCGTGTCCTGATCAAGATAATTGGCGAATAATGACTGACGTTTGATGCATCTTTTTTCTGTTCCGACAATATAGTTATCTAAAAAACTGTTAAAAAAATCCGTTTAATTGCGGGAGGTAACTAATTGTCAGGAACCAGGATTCTTCTGTTAAGAAAAGGTTTTATCACTTTATTGCTGCTGACAGCTTGTTTCACCTTACTGTTTTTCTGGATTTTTCTATACTCTGCCAGCCAGGTCTCCAAACACCCAAACCCTGCCGTAATAGCACTGACAGTCAATTTTCTGTTACCGATGCAGCAGGATAACCTGGAGTCAGCAGTAACCGTTATTCCGGAAATACCGACAACTAAAATAACTTATCAGATCAGGTGGAAAAACCGTTCCACCGTAGTTTTGACACTTAAGCAGGATGGACTTCCCTATGGACAGCTGCTGACAGTCAAAATTGACCGGGCGCACACGAGACTGCCCTTTTTAAAAAAGAGCTTCCAAACCAGATTCAGGCCCCCGGTCCCGGTATCTTTGGTGTCGGAAAAAAAGCTGGAAAACATCTGTACCAGAGGCCCGGTAACAATTTCATTCAATTCTCCGGTAAATCCTGAAGACATGAAGAAATACGTGAAACTGCCTGTTGCGGGGAAAATAGAGCCATTGACGCCTGTGTACCGGGGAAACAGCTACACTGACTACAGCCGCTGGCAGTACATTCCGTCCCATCCCTTAAAAAACGATACCTCCTACCAAATTCTAATCAATCCCGGCCTGCGCAACAAGACCGGTGTCAAACTCAATACTGCAGAGAAAATAACTTTTCATACAGCCCTTCCTGTCCGGGTCTTTAGTACCAGTCCGGCTGACCAGAGCACAGGAACAACTCTTTATCAAAATGTCGAGGCTGTTTTTGACCAGGAAATAATCAGGGGTTCCTTAAAGATTACCGATTTGAATACAAATAAAATTATTCCCGGAGTGCATGAGATTCAGGGCAATAAAATAGTCTTTAAGCCTGACCATGCCTTTTTACCCGGAAGGCAATACAAGGTTGAGGTACGGGCTGCTGCCAAAAACAATGAGGTGCTGGAAAACCATAATTTCTTCTTTACTACCATGAAGATGGATGGCAAATACTGGCTGGATGTTAAGCTGGGCAAAACCCATACTGTCACAGTATATAAGGGTGACCAACCAATCCGCCATATGCCGGCATCGGGAGGGCGCGCGGAAACCCCTACTCCGTTGGGCAGCTTTTATACCCAGGACAGGGGCCACAGCTTCTGGTCACCCAGGTTTGGAGAAGGGGCTACCTATTGGGTCAGGCTCGTCGGTCAGATCCTGATACACTCTGTTCCCCGGGACCATAAATGGCAAATCAAGAAGGATGAGCATGAGAAACTGGGACTGCCGGCCAGCCATGGCTGTATCCGGCTGAGTGAAGAAGACGCCAAATGGGTCTACCAGAATATCCCCGGGGGCACTTTGGTCATTATTCACTTATAACCAAAGGAGGTTATGTTATAAATAAGGCTTTTGGTTTTTTAATCATCACCAGTATTATTGCCGCTGTCCTTACGGGTAAAATTAGCACTATAACAGCAGATTCAATGTCCGCTGCGGCTGCAGGGGTCACCCGGGTCTTCAGCCTTATCGGCATCCTTACCCTGTGGCTGGGAGTAGCCAAAATTGCCGAACGTTCCGGGCTGTTAGGATTATTTACCAGACTGCTGCAACCCTTCCTAAGCCTGCTTTTTCCCAGCATCCCCAAAGGACACCCTGCCATGGGGTCAATACTGATGAACTTTAGCGCTAACCTCTTTGGCTTTGGCAGCGCTGCCACTCCCTTTGGGTTAAAGGCAATGAAGGAACTCCAGAGTCTCAACCGTTCCGAGAGAGCCAGTGAGGCCATGTGTACATTTCTGGCTATTAACACTTCCAGTCTCACCCTTATCCCAAGTACCATAATTGCTCTCAGGGTTAATGCCCATTCAGCAAACCCGGCGGAAATAGTGGGACCGATGATACTGGCTACCCTTGTATCCACTTTTGTAGCTGTTAATGCAGACTTCCTGTGTCGCCTTTTTTACCGGAAAAGGGGCCTGCTATAATGGTTATTCAGTTGATAAACAAACTTAGCAACTGGTTTATTCCCATCTTTCTGCTGGCAGTTTTTTTACATGGCAGTTATAAAAAAATCCCTCTCTATGACACCTTTATTGAAGGAGCCAGGGAAGGATTTAATCTGGCAGTAAAACTTTTACCTTATGTAGTTGGTATTTATGTTGCCGTCAGTTTGTTTGAAAATTCCGGAGCCATGGATATCCTGCTTTATCCATTCCGGCCGGTACTAAAGTTCCTGGGAGTACCTGAAGAAGTAATTCCACTGATGGTGGTCCGCCCCCTATCCGGCCCGGCAGCTCTCGGGATAACCGCTAACCTTATTGAAAAATATGGTCCTGACTCCTATATTGGGCGGTTAGCCTCTGTAATTGATGGCAGCACTGATACCACTTTATACATCCTGGCTGTATATTTTGCCTCAGTAGGAGTAAAAAACCCCCGGTATTCTCTCCCGGTAGGCCTTACTTCAGATATAGCCGGATTTGTCACAGCATTACTGGTTTGTCAAATTATATTTTCCTGAGAAGCTTTGCAGTGTTTCATTCCCTGTTTGCCGTTACTTCAATCTCAATCTTAGCCCCAAGCGGCAACTGGGCCACACCGATTGTTGTCCTTGCCGGGAAGGGGGGTGAAAACTGTTTTTCATAAACTGAGTTCATAACCCCAAAGTCGCCCATATTAGTTAAAAATACTGTTACTTTAACAACACTGTCAAAAGACAGTCCTGCCGCCTGCAATATATTTGAGATGTTTTTGAAGCACTGTTCCGTCTGAGCGGCAATATCCCCTTCAATTAATTTTCCGGTCTTAAAATCCAGGGGTATTTGTCCTGAAAGAAAGATGAAATCACCTGATTCCACTGCATGCGAATAAGGTCCCACAGACATGGCTCCTTTAGCAGTAAATGTTTTTTTCCCCATCAGACAACTCCTCCTTATTTTTCATCCATTTTTCTAAAGATATTTCTCCTTTATCTCCATAAAATAATTATAACCATAATCTTTTTACCACATTGGACTGGAACAATATAAAAGTATATAATGATATTAGATTTGGATAAAAATTACTCTCTGAGTGTATTCTAATTCCAGGAGGTGCTGTTATGGGAACTGTGAAGAGCCTCACACTGGCCAGGACCATGATCACTCACAGAGAAACTATTGACAGGGGATTTAATAATACAGAAGAAATAGCTTCATTACTTCCCCCAAAACTGCATGAACTAATGGGCAAAATAAAGAGGCTTGGTTTCGAAGTCCATTTTCGTTATGACCTTGAAGACACCTTTATGTATCAGGAATCCGGACACCTGATTATTTATATCCGTCAGGATAACTTCAGGGAAGACCATATTGCCGAATTAATGGTGCTTTTCCTGATCAGGCAGGCCCTAAACACAACTTACCAGATAGCAAACCAGATTATGCCTGCTATCAGCGGTACACTGTGCTTTTTTGGTATCAGCCTCTTCCGGGCCCTGATAGAGTTCTACTTACAGGCATGTCTCGGTTATGACAAGGCGGAAAACCTTTATAAGCAGATTAACTCTTATGTTAACGGGAAACCAATCTCAAGAATAGACCCCGCATATGGCGCTCTACTTTCAATGGTCTCTGTACATGCAATTGACCCCAATTACACCAGGGTCAAACTGAAGGAAATCGGTGAACGTGATGTACAGCTGGCCAAGTGGTGCCGGGGGGTCATTTTTGTTATTGATAAAAACGGTATTGATACCGAGTCCGAGATCATGCAGTGTTTCTTTGACCTGGAGCTCTTTGCCCGGGAACTGGGACTTATCAGGGAAACCAGGCTGCATTCGGTAAAGGCTTTCAGGTCAGCTCTCCTTAATGACAATGTAATCAAAAGGGTAACTGACCCTTTTCCGGCTTTTGGGATTGCCTCAGATACAGAAAAAGAGCAAAGAGATTTTTGCCGGTGGATTGAAACCTTTGATTATACAGCTCCGGGTATATTCTGGGAGCAGTCAAAATCTGAGCAGGAAAGAATATTCCGGCTGTTTTTTGAATGGCTCAAAGACAATCAGTATATCAGGATAACCGACAGCCGCTGGCCTTTTATGCCCATAAACAACTGGCTGGAAAAACAGAGGTATATTTCGAGCCAGCTCCTGTTAAACAGGGGCCTGTTTAAAAAGGCCAACAAACTCCATGATTTCTTTGCCGAAGTTGGGTTAGAAAACTAGCAGACCTAGTCAGGGTTGTCCTCCTGTTTTGCCAGGGAGATACCCCTGACTATGCTTTTATAGCCAAACCGTTTCTTGATTTCATCACAGGCGCTGTCCAGTTGGCGCAGCTTTTCTTTTTCATTAAACAGGTCAACCTGCTCAAATCGTTTTTTCACCAGGTGGGAAACACTGACCCCAATGAGCCGGACTTTTTTGTCCTGCGGCCATTTGGTTTTAAACAGCCTTAGAGCAGTATCACGGATCTCTTCTGTAATATCTGTATATTCAGTTAAAGTATATGACCATGTATGGTTGGTAAAATCTGTTTCCCTGATTATCAGGGTGACGGTTCTGCACATATACCCACTCCGCCTGACCCGGTAACCTATTTTTTCGGCTATTTCCACAATGACTGTTTTTATTTCGTCACCCATGCAGTCCCTGCTCAGGGTGACCTGATTTCCTATTGATTTAGTCTCATCATGAGAACCGGGATTGACCGGGCTGCCGCTTTCTCCGTTTGCCGACATGTGAAGCACCCGCCCTGCTGCTCCCAGTCTCCTCTCCAGCACCTCAGGGGGAAAACCGGCCAGGTCGCCAATTGTATAAATACCCAGGGATCGCAGCTTCTTCTCTGTTGTCCTCCCCACCCCAAATAACTTCCTGACAGGCAGCGGCCACAGTCTTGCCGGGACATCACTCTTGGTAATCAATTTAAGCCCGTCAGGTTTCTCCAGCTCTGCTGCCATTTTGGCCACAATCTTGTTAGGGCCGATACCGATTGAACACAAGACCCCAACTTCTTCCCGGATTCTTTTCTTTATTAATCTGGCTGTTTCCATAACATCACCATGAGATATACATCCGGTCATGTCAACAAATGCCTCATCTATAGAGAACTGCTCTACAAGAGGAGAAAATTCTCTGATGATATCCATAATCATCCCGGAAAATACCCGGTATTTCTCATGGTCCGGCCTGAGAAATATTGCACTCGGGACCAGTCTTTCTGCCTCCCATTTAGGCATCGTTGTTTTGACACCATACTTCTTGGCTTCATAAGAGGCAGCCAGCACTATGCCATGCCGCCTGTCCGGATCCCCACAGACAATTACCGGTTTACCCCTTAAGTCAGGGTCAAGGGCTTGGTGTACTGATGCAAAAAATGAATTCATATCGATCAGCATAATTCTGCACAAATTGCTAACCCCTTTGCTGTTATCCTGCCATCTTAGCCAGAAATACCAGGGATATTAAGAAACAGATATACTAAGGATATTAAGATACCGATTAACAAAGGAATAAGTATTACCCAGGTCAGTTTTTGGGCCATCTGTCGGCGGAATTCCAGTTTATCTTCCTGAAGCCTGGTCTTTTCATTAATCCCATTTTCATCACAGGTGCCGCTGCTCTCGGCAATTTCACTGTTAATAAGCTCCATTGCTTCCTGCAGCTGATTTTCCAGTACATAAATATCAATCCCAAGACGGGTAACTCCCATATACACCTTAAGGTACTGCCCGCTTTCGCGGTATTTCCGCAGGGTCAGTATGTCATGGGATTCCAGCAGTGCCTGTATCAGGTCAGCTTCATACTCATCAGAAACTGTTACCAAAAGCACTTCCTGAGTTTTACTTTCCGGTGTTTCGGCCTCAGGGCCCAATTCGGGCACTGTCTCTACCCAGCAGTATGCACACAGGTCATCTTCCTCCTGAAATCTCCGGCATTTCGGACACCAGGGCATTTATATCCCTCCCAATCATGTTCTATCCTGTCTGTTTCCACCTGACCTGATTACCGGAAAAGATACATTCCAGCCTGCCGTCACCGTACAGGCAGGACAGGTAAGAACGGATTGTATTGGACAGCAGCAGGTATTGGTTTAAATCAAGGGATATTCCATAAATGCCGCAGAGTTTTTCCAGTACTCCGTCAGGAGTAACCGGGTCCGCACAGATGCCGAAGATGTTCTCCATTATTTCCAATACTTTATTTCTGTTTAATTCTATAAGCATTTGTAAATTATCGAGCGGTTTACCGTGCCCGGGCACATAGACTTCTGCATCTAATGACTTCAGCCGTTCCAGGGTCTCCAGGTGTGTCTTCACATCAAACAGGAAAAAAAGGTGGTATTTTTTGATTATATGTTCCGGGAATAAAGTGTCTGCTATAAAAAAGACATTGTCAGGTGTCATCACTCCCACCATGTCAAAAAAGTGTCCCGGCAGTGGAATGCTTTGCAGGCCGGAATCAGCTATATCTCCCGGGGCAGAAATGATATCGGTAACAGCAGATGGTTTTGCCATCAGGAATTTATTCCTCATTTCCTGATGCGGAAAGCCTCCATAAAGGAACGCCGGTTCAAGCAGCGGGGTGTTAATAAACCCGCATTCCCCCAGAGGAGCTGCAATCCGGCAGCCCGTCCTGTCCTGCAAAAACGCGTTGCCACCTATATGGTCGGCATTGGAGTGTGTGTTTATGATCATTTTCAGATTCCAGCCCTGCTGGTTTAACAGGCGGAGTATCTGCCTTCCTGCTTCCCTGTCATTTCCGCTGTCAATAAGGATAGCATTATCATTGGCTGCAAAAACTCCTATATTAGCCGGAGCCGGGATATAGTAAGTATTCCCCCTCAGGTGTTCAAGTGTCATTTGGGCCATAATTATTCTCCTTATTGTTCATTTATGATGTCCACTGGTTATGAATGATCCCTGCCAGATACCAGGTGTTTTCCAGTTCTTCAAAAACCAGCCGCAGGCTCTGCCAGTCCATTCCCTGGTACTGTTCTTCAAAACCCGAAAAATAGTACTCCACAATAATCGCATCAGGATATACCTCAAACTGGTTTTCCAGGGCATTACCGGTCCCAATTGTCTCATTATAGCTGACCTTTTCAGCATTGGCAAAGTCAGCGGTATAGACAAATTTCTTAAAATATTCCATAGGGGTCAGTATGATGGGTTCACCGGTGCCGTCGTAATGTCCCCAGGTATACTTTTTATTATCATTGGGAAACTCCCTGACCTGGTTCGCCCTGAAAACAAGATTGCCTCCATCGGTATCAGTATTTACATAAGCATAGGGTGAAAACCTTACTCCCTTAACAGGGTGAACTAAATCAGCCAGTCTTTCCATGTCGCCGTTTTTAAGTGTCAGGACCGCTTCCTGCGCCCTGGCACCAATAACAGCCTCCGGGTCCTGGTTTTCTTCATTGGGTTGCTCATTTCCTTTATCAGATTGTCCTATCTCATTTCCCTTATCTGATTGTTTAGCCCCTTTTTCGTTATTGGGCTGTTTGGCCTTATCGTCCGCTGCACCGGTACAACCTGCAAAAACCAGTGTCAGCATGACTATAAGTATTGGAAACAATATTTTTTTCACATTCCATTCCTCCTGTTTAATTATTGGAACTTATACAAATATCATTCCCAGAAAATTTAATTCTGTTTTAACCGGCCATTCAATATTTACACCCAACTTACGTGCCAGTGTGGTAATATCAATGCCAAACCCATCAGCTCCCGGACGCGATTCCAGGGGATGCCTGCATGGTTCACCTGCCGGAGTACACTCAGGGCACAGGTTGCAGCCGCCCACAGTGAGTCCAAATGCCAGATGATTAACTCTTTCACAGGCAATTTTCTCACACTGTCCGATTATTTTCAGTAACTGCAGATGCGGCTCAAATTGTTTTACCTCTACCACGGCCTCATTACTGAAGGGAATGGTCAAAGTAACCAGCAAACCACCCTGATATTGGGAAATAGCCTTACGGATAAAATCCAGGTCCGGTAAATTGGGCGGGCAGAACTTCCGCCGCCCATAGTCAGGACATGGTGGAATCATACATTTGAGACGGACACTTTCCTCAACTTTTACATCTGATATCTCAAAGGGCCTGAAACTAACCCGGGAATCTGATATTTCCTCTCCTAAGATATGCATCAATTCATCAACCGCCATTTGTACCTCCTTTTAATGCAGGCCTGTCCTGCTCCCGATTATTCTACAAGGATCAAGCCAAAACTGTTTTGGTCACATGACCGGTCTTTTACAACTTCTATTGGAAAACCGTTTAATCCTGCTGTTGCATACACATCAATCCCACAGGCCTCCATGGAAGGCCGGGCGGTTTCAGGCCGGATGCATTTTTCGATATTGCATTTCTGGCATAACTTACATGGGCCGGCCCCCAGTCCCATAGCTTTATGAAACCCGGAGAGGAAGATTTCCCGTTCCAGGGTGGCGACTAAATTATTCTGTATTCTGTAGTCATCACCATGGATCAAAATAGCGGTCGTGTAACAGTCAAGGATTTCGCGCATTTTCTCCGGTGTTGGCGTCCTTGGCGGGCAGCAGCAGCTGCTGTTATAACCACTGCATCCAAACTGGCACTTCATCCTTACCCAGGCACCTGTCCTGACGCTCCTTGGGTCAATGACCCTGGCTTCAAGGGCTCCGAGCTCATAGGCACGCCTGATAAAACTGTCATAAACTGATTCCTGCTGCATCATATCCACCTCGGATTTATTAGGTTTCAGATAACCCGTATTTAAGTGCACTTTCCATGTGAATTAAAGACGTATTTAAAAACTTAATCCCATATTCATCTTTATCCAGTATTAAAGGCAGTTCCGTACATCCCAGAACAATGCCATCGATACCGGACTCCTGAATCATTTTCCGTACAATTGCCAGGAGGCCTTCTTTTGTCTCTTTCCTGATCACCAATGCCTGGAGTTCTGAAAATATCCTGTTATGAATGTACTCCTGTTCCTTTTCACCGGGTACGATTACTGAAATGCCTTCCTTTTCAAATACCCTGGCATAATAATCTGCTTTCATCGTAAACCCGGTGCCAAACAAGCCAACTCTTTGCAGCCCCAGTTCTTTTGCCTTTTTACACGTTTCGGTAACTATACTTAACAGCGGAATACCTGATACTGCCAGAACCTCGTCGAAAACGATATGTGGTGTGTTTGAAGCCATTACCGCATATGCAGCGCCTGCATTTTCAAGCTCTTTTACGGCACTGGCCAGATAACCGACCAGACTGTCCCAGTCCCTGTCGGAGACCATCTGCAGCATTTTGGTCATATTAATGCTGTTAATAACCACCTCCGGATAATTCCGGTCACCTGTCATTTCCTGATATGTTTTTATTACCAGACGATAATAGTCAACAGTCGATTCAGGCCCAATTCCTCCAACGATCCCCATTTTTTTCAATATAATTCCCCCCGTCAAAGTTGAGATTGGATCTACCAATAAAACTGAATAACCTGCCTTCAAATCAGGCAAATTAATAGCAGATACATCATGAATAAAGGAGCATAATCAAATATGATTAAAGACAGGATGCTATACGGCGCCATCGCCGGTACAGCAGGAGCAATTGTCCAAAATCTGTATGCCTTTGCTGCCACATTGTTTGGTTATAAGGGTCCGCAATACATCAGCTATGGCAAAATAGTCCTGGCTATTCACGACTATCAGGGATTGCTGTCAAACTTGATGGGATTACTGGGGCACCTGGTCTGGGACATCATGCTTGGAGTAATATTTGCCTACATCATCAGCTACACTTCAAGCCGTTACTATGCTTTAAAAGGACTTCTTTATGGAGCGGTTGTCTGGTATTTAATCAAGGCCAGTGCAACCATGTTTAAAATACCTGTAATAATGGGGGTACATCCGGAGACTGTGGCCTTCTTTTTCATTGGGGCACTCTTGTTCGGAATTGTTATCTCATACTCTTTAAAGATTCTCGATACCCTGAAGACCACGTGAACTAAGGAACTCAGTTAACGGGTGTGTGTCTCCACCCGGATTTCATTGCTTCTGAATTTCCAGTAAATCTTCGATTTTACCAGTCATATAGGTGTATGAATCTAAAACACCCTGGTTATAAAATTCCGGGGCCAGCTGTCCTATAAAGAAATCCAGCAAAAATCCTGCTGCCAGGTCTCCGATCTCCTCATCTCTTTCTTGCAGGAAATAAGCCTGAATCGCAGCAATCATGTCTTCCCGCTTTTCCCTTGACAGTTTAATTTTATTGTTCATGTACACCACCATTTTAGTTTATAATAGCTAATAATTCGCTGACCCTGGGACCAAATTTTTTGGTTAATCTGGACTTACCTAAATTTGACTTGATTATTTTCTTTATGTCAGGGTCATGACTGAGAGCCCACTTTTTCATAAATTCAAATCCTTCATCAGGCAGATGTGCTGTAAATACACTTATGGCATATTCAAGTCCTTTTCTTAAAACACGGAATTCTTCTGTCTTTCGAAAACCTGCTTCCAGATCAATTATATCATTTAATATTTTTCCGGTAATTTCAAGGCAGAATCGGACATTATCCCGATTATATAATACCGGAGGATGTGCCAGGGCAGCAATTATTGCTCTTCTTTCCAAAAGAGAGGCTTCGTCAATCCAATTAACAAATATTTCTTTTGATTCACTAAAGTCTTTTTCTTCAATCCACTGCAGACCCATTGCCACAGCCTCTCTGATGCGCCACTTTGGGTCATTGCTGGCAGATTTAAATATTTCGATAATTCTTGTTTTCTGCTGATCATCTGTAAGCGTAAATACAGCTCCCAGGGCCTGTACAGCACAAAAGGGAATGAATTCTCCGGGTCCGTCCGGAGGCGTCTCTGCAGCAGGTACTAACGCCCAATCAGTTAGGATGTTCCATAGAGTATCATCAACATACTGTACAGCATTCACACAATCACCAAAGGCATATGCCAGCTCTAAATTGCCCCTGGGACCCGGTAAATCAGAATTTGAAATCAGCATATCTTCCAGTTCTCTAAAAGCATTTTTTTGTATCAGGGGTTTCAATTGTATTACATAGTCACCGCGTTTGCTCACTCTTAGTCTCCTTGTCCAGATAACTTTTCACTATTTTATCCGACGTATTGGTGGATACCACCTATTCAGATAAATTTATACTCAGTTGTTACTTCTACATTGTCCTTCAACATCTGCCACACGGGTGAAAATGACTCTTTTGCTAACAGAATTGCTTTTTCAATGTCCGCATCTTGAACATCTCCGGAACTTATATTGAATTCCAGAAAAATACTTTCAAGTTTTAATGGGGGCTGGGCTGTTCTTACCCCTCTCGCGTTAACTTTGAATCCGGAAATGTCTTTTCCCATTTTCCTTAACAAATGGACTATAGTAGTGGCAACACACCCGGCAAAACTCATCAGCAATAATTCCAGGCCGGCATAACCATCACCGTCTCCGATCGGGGGACTGAAATCAAATTGTATCGGGCGTTCCGAATTTGACATGGACACCCCTTTAAATTGAACTTTTTGGTTAATTAAGCTGACTGCAACTTTAAATTGTCCATCGTTCATATCTATCTCCCCCTTTTCTATTAATGAGATCGAAAGTTGTATTATTTTATTTTCCCAGAGAGAACGGAGCAACCTGAGCTCTGTGGACGTCAATCCTTTACCTGTTTTCCCCGACTATATTGACCGCTTTTCTTAAGTCTATCACTGGTTGGCTTTCTTTGCCATGTTTTTTTACTGAAAAATTGGTTTATGGTTTTGTCAACTCTCCTTTGATAACTGTAGTAGCTTTTCCGGCTAAAGTTATGAAGGAAAATTTAATTCAATCCAGTCCCCATCTTGTCTGGCAGTCAATATTCCAAGTTGCCACAGGTATTGTTGATGCCAAGATCAAAACGTTTTAATGGGGAAGCAATTCAAGCCACAGAACAACTCTTGTTGTTTTAGGCAGTGGCTTTGCAGTTGCTCCTACAATGTAAAGCACTAAGCATAATTCCCTCACTTTTGGCTGCTAAACCGCGGCGTCTTTGATAAATTTGACCATCATGGCTTCGGATTTCTTATGCGATTCCTCTACATAATATCTTGAAAAAGGGTCTGCAAACCCATGCTTTCCTTGGAGTACTTTGACCTGAATTTCTTCCCTAGATGATAGTTTCTCAACCAAGGAACCAACATTAAATGAAATCTCCTCTGTAGGGAAGAAAAGCAGCACCGGGCACTTAGGTCTAACTTCAAGATAATCCCGAATCCGAGAACCATAGAATCCAACAACACCACCACATGAATTTATTTCTTTACTACATAACCAAGCAATGGTAGCACCAACACTGTATCCTACAACAGAGACATGCTTATATTTAGAACGGCATTGTTTCAACAGGACCTTAACTTGTCCAACAGCCCTGTCAAATCCCACATTCCGATAAAAATTCGTGTAGGCTATTGCTTCCTCGCTATAATCGAAGGAACCGATGCCATTCAATAAGTCCGGACAATAAACATCAAAATTGCAATTTGAGATATGACTACACAAATTTGATATATGTTCATTAATCCCATATATCTCATGTAAAACAACAACAGCTGAATCCAAATTGTTAATATATTTGAGCATAAATAGTTCTCCCATAAAAGTCTAAAAGGTTTTTGACATGCATTAAGCTACGTATTTCGCCTAAACATCCCCATGCCGCGCCGCTGTAAGCTTCGCGGCATGAATATTATATTTGCTCTTCCCACCAAAGAGGAAATCACTGAAGAACTGCTTCAGGTAATTATCCTTGTGAAATTGCGCAGAATAAAGGCATTTTTGTAGAAAAAGAGAAAATTTTATAATGACCAGTCGAACCATTTTGCTCGATTTGTGTATATATTAGTGAAGATAATCAAAAGGACAAGTGATTACATTGAGGCTATTAGATAAAATAACAGCTAAAAAAATACGTGATGGCGACATCCAAACCTTTGAATCTCTAGTAAATAAATATAAAAATAAGATATTTAATTACTGCATTAGGGTTACTAACAATTATCACCTTGCTGAAGAGCTTACTCAGGAAGTTTTTATAAAAACCTATCAGAACATACATTCATATAACAGCCAAAAAGCCTCCCTAGCAACCTGGATTTATACGATAACCCATAACACATGTATTAATAGCATGAGAGATTCTTACCGAGAAATCCCCTCCAATGAATTGGCAGCATCTTCTGAACTCAATTCCACAGAAGACGAATATTTTGCCAGAGAAGAATTACAAAAGCTTATCGAAGCAATCCAGTCTCTAACCCCCGAAGACAGATCCCTAGTAATCTTCAAGGACTATTTGGGCTTTAAATATAATGAAGTTAGTAAAATATTCAATATGCCTGTTGGAACAGTAAAATCTCGTCTATACGGCATACGATTAAAAATTCGAAGTACGATAGGTGATTTTTATGATTAATGATAAAGACTATTTGAATTTAATTAAAAAGCTTCCGGCCTATGAGGTACCTCCAGAATTAACGTACAATGTTATTGAAAGATGCAGATTCGATAAAACGAAACGTACACCATTAATGTTATCGGAGCTAACTTATAAGTTCGCCTGTATGGGAATTATTGCAATTATCATCACTGTAGGGTTTCTGAATTGGGATATCGAATCTAGGAACGGTGTTAGACTAGCTTCCAACACAATTGCCTTAGCAGATCAATTGGCCTATGGAGCCAAGGTTATATTCACTGGAGAAAAATAACAAGAAAGGGTGAGGTAAATGAAAAAACTATTTTGGGTTCTATTATCAATGTTAGTTTTTTTGGCTGTATTCATACTTGAAGGAGGTTCCCTGTCCCAGCTAATCGGGCCTACTGTAATAATCGTTATGTTTTTAGGAGTGCTATTCTCTACGTTATTCTCGTTTAGTATGGCAGAACTTATTAATGTATTTAAGGATTCTTTTTCGGAAGGCGAGTGCTCAAATAAGTTGAATAACTATCATAAGGGACTGCTAATAATCAAAAACCTCGAAGCCGCCACTATGTTTTGGTCTTGGACTGTAGTAATAATGGCAACGATTCTTGTTTTATCACGCCTAACTACTCCTGACAAACTAGGCCCCTCCCTTGCGGTTGCTTTCCTCTCTCTTTTATATGGTTATGGGATCAGAGCAGCATTATTTATACCTATGGGACATAGCTTGCAGAAAAAAATCTTATCCATAAAGGAAACTCAATAATCTTAAGGTTTAAGGGTTATTTCGTCGTCGCGGCAGGAACGCCGGTTAGCCAACGCCCCCCGCACAGTAGAGGTGATAATGCTCCAGTTGGAAAGATTTTACGAGAAAATGGGTTGCATCTTTCTGGTCTTAGAATTATTGAAGAAACAATAGAGAATGCAGCCATTGAAGGACTTAAACGCCGGCCGCTTAGGCCACCCAACGGGGAAGCCTTTACATGGAGGAGGAGCAGTTACAATTTTTCACTTTCTCAACTTTAAGTGATAATTCTTTTGCTTGGCTGTTTCATCAATGATCGAATGAAGTAATTTAGATTTTTCTTTAATGGTTAATCCAGAAGAAACCTTTTTTGCCCTTTTTAAAGCATCTTCTAACTCGTAAAGTTCTAAAACGGTTGCGGCAATACAATAATAACTTTTCGACCGCCCCTCATTGAATTCATTTAACATTTCTTTTAGTAACCGCTCTCTATACAACTGTTCCTTTTTAAATTCCTTAATGCCATTTCTCCGAATGAAATTGATATCATCTTCTAGTTTTTGATAACACTTAAATGAATCAACTTTTCGGCCGGAATCTCTATGCTTTTTCCACTTCTTACACTGACTACTCTTATTACAGTCCCAGCAAAATTCAACTCCATGTGAAAATTTTATATAATTCTGCAACAGGCATTGTCCCAATTGCCGGAGGTTAGTGATGACTGGCCCCAACCTAACAATTTAAATCGGCTTTCTGCTCATTGAAACTATCGGTATGCCAGCTGGATTAACACCCCTGCTCTCCATGTCGGCAAATCCATTCCTAAGATATAATTTTCTTGCCGGAATACCCTCTATTACTGTCTTATCAAATGTACTAACAGTTATGGGTCTAGTCTTATCTAAATGATCCATTGCATGATCAATGAGTTTTTGACCTGCTCCTTGATTTCTATATTGACTTGCAACCGAAAACCACATGATTTCGTTCTTCTCGTAGGAAATAATGATTCCTCCTATTAATTTGGATCCGGCCTTTCCGTTTTTAACCCTTATGCAAAAAGACTGTTTATCAGATATTACCCTTCTTAACGCTTCTTTAAATGACTCATCAGAGACCATTGGTCCAAAAAGACCTTCTACCTCCTCTGCAAGATGAAGCCAGGAAGGAAAATCTTCGTCTTCTGCTATTACTACATTCACTTTTTCGACCCCCTAGTGTCATCATTTTGTCGTCACGGTAGGAACGCCGGTTGCCCGACGTCCCCCGCTCAAATCCCGGCGTGCAGAACTACCGCACCGGGCTCTTCAGGAATATTCGCCTTCCGTAAATCAAACAAAACTAAAGTCAAGTTCTAACTGGTTTTGAGGCTTTCCGTTATTCTGGGAAGTTCTAGCTAGAGAAGATATCTTTGCTCTTCTTAAGTCGCAATACCAGAGAAAAGGATGGGCGGAAAATATCTATGTTAAATTAATGGCCGCCGCCAGGGCAAGTTTGCCCTACAAAGTCTCCCAACAGTCCAATGTCCGTGTTCTCCGCGAGTACATAGGCATACTCTTGACACAAAAAACTCAGCTGGCTGACATACGGGCTCAAATTGTTGCGGCGGCCAAAGACATATCGCTTTATTCTTTATTAAAGACCATTCCCGGCATTGGAGATATTACTGCTGCTACTATCCTGGCAGAAATTGAAGATATAGACCGCTTCTCTACTGACCACCAGCTAACAGCTTATCTGGCCTTGATGCTTCTGATAGCCTTGGTTGCTACAGCTAACAAACTGCTAAGAATTATCTATGGTATGTGGCGGAAAAACGAACCCTTTAAACTGACCTAGAATCAACACGGTTACTGCTTTTCTTAAGTCACCATTGGTAGGCTTGCTTTGCTATGCCTTTTTAAAAGGGCAAAAAATATTTCTTTAAAAACTCTTGACGTTTACTAGCTGGTTTAGACGATGTCTTCTAAATTGGAAAGTCTTTTAAATACCGGTTTCCTGTTTCCTCCCATATGGGCAAACATATAAACACATTCCACAAACGTCTATCTGACCTTTTGCCTTCATTGTTTCAAAATATTTTTCACACTTTCTAGCGTCATATTTTACTTCTCGAGGCTCTTCTTCATGAAATGGTTTACCAGTAAATGCTTTCATTGGACATACATCTATACAAGCCGTACAATCGCCACATTGCTCTTCCATTAATTGTCCTGTTGGTTCAATTGGAGCATCCGTTAAAACTGATACCCATCTTACTCGAGGTCCGCTATCAGGCGTAATTAATAAGCAACTCTTACCTATCCACCCCAGTCCTGATAGACTTGCTCCCATCTTATGAGAAAAAGCGGCACAAATTCGCTCGTCATCAATTCGCTTCGATGCTGGAATAGGAAGTACAGTATACCCCTGTTGTTGTATGAAACCACTTACTTTTGATGCAACCAAGTCTAACCGTTGATTAATAACATCATAAGCATGGTGCCTATAGTTAAGTGCCACAGATCGTTCAGACCTTCTTGGTAATTGATCAACAATATGATTAATTAACGAAATACCTAAAGAAATAGAATAGGGAAAACTCGCAATCTCCGAACCACCTTGATTAAGAATAGCTTGCTTTGCTTTTGATAAATCCGCAACGCCAAAATAAGTAACACCATTCTGAAGTGCCAATTCTTTTATCCGCTCGGTTAAACCCATTTTAATCATCCTTTCTACCCCAAATATTACCCGAAAGCCAATTTAGAAGATTTCGTCTCTCTCAGTAAAGCAAAATTTCTCCCGTTTTCTCCTGGTTACTTTGAATTCCGAATACCATGTTGCTAACGCACAGGGTCTTTGCCCTTAAGGCGAACTATTCAGGTTATTCCACGATTGTCTCAAAGCATCCCCCTCTAAGGTAGAAAATTTTGTTTATGCTGCTATAGAGAGTTGCTTCATTCTGTATTCTCCCAGCATCTTATTTGGTGTATATGAAATCCCCTTTTTCCCAAGGGTTCGGCAGCAGCTCTTTTATTAAGTCTACCACCGGTAGGCTAGCTTTGCTATGACCTTTTTTAAACAAGAAAAGTTTTTTTAAAATAAATCTTGACGTTTCTTAGCTGGTTTAGGCGATGTGCGGCACCAAGGAAATCTTTTTGTATAAAATAAAGCCTTTGTTAAATACTACTTACAACCAAAAACTATAGTCGTAGGAGGTTTCATGAAACAATTTAAACTAAAGGACTACATCCTTAAACCACAAAAAAACATCGCTAAAAGGATGATTTACAAGGATAATCAAGTAATCGCTTTTATACTAAATATAGCGAGTGGGTCATCCTTACCCAACCATACTCATTTTGACTGCACAGTGTTGATAGAAGTTATTCAAGGAAAAGCAAAGGTAAATGCAAACGAAAAAACAATCTCTGCAGAGAAAGGTGATTTGATTCAATTGGATGGTCCAGAAAATATGTCAATTAACAATTCTGGAGAGGATAGCTTAATTCTCTATGTCACGATATCTCCTGCACCGCCTTCCGAACAATACGCACTTGACGCTGACTTATAGCAAAACCTAATAAACTTACTTCAGGCTCTTAAAATAGGGCCTTTTCTTTTTCTTAGAGCTCGCCGCATTTCGCCTAACCATCCCCATGCCGCGCCGCTGTAAACTTCGCGGCAAAAATAATATATGAAAAACAAGGGGGCTATCCCCTCTTTTACAGGTCTTGTTCTTCCTTTATCATGATATTATAGGCAGCATTAAGAGCACGAGGTAACGATTGGTGAATCCAATCCTGGGATAAACCCGAGCCTAACCATGTGACGACAACCTGGATGGATAAATAATTGTTCCCTCTGAGGACGCATACTACACTTTCAAGTGTGACAGGTTGTTTTTTGGCTGCCTGCAAAATATTTCAAAGGAGGTCAGGCCTTATGCCCAGGAGTTCATTCGACGGTTCCTGCTGCATATTCTGCCACAAAGGTTCGTCAAGATTCGTCACTACGGAATCCTGAGCAACAGAAACCGTAATACCAAGCTGAATACCTGTAAACAGCTGTTTAAATTGAGTATATCCAGGACGAAAATCACTGAAATTGCAGAATTAATCCTGAAACTGACTGGCAGGGATATCACTCTATGTCCACAGTGTGGTAAAGGCAAAATGCTAAAGAAGATGAAACTTGAACCCAAGAACTGCTCCCCGCCCATTGTGGCTTAACTACATAAACTTTTTGCGCATTTTGGGGAGGGGGAAAGTGCATCCATTGCTTTACCAAATTATATCACAAATAACGTTTTATGTATGAAAGCTATTAACATTCTACTGTCAGCAAGAGTTTATTCAGGGATTCCAAAAATTTGAATCCCCATAACTGCTTCTGGACACGCGGCTTCGTCCAACACGTGTTACCGCAATTGAGCATATTAAGTAATGGTTAAAACACCGGTAGGGCACTGCTTTGCCGGTGTTTCTGCATGCTCAACTGCGGAAACACGGCTAAAATGTTATGCGCCGATTTGACCCAAGCTTATCCATTTCCGCCACGGATGGCGGAAATGGCTTTTTTATTTGTGTAATCCTTTATAATTCCTTAGTCATCGGTATGTATCTAATTCCATTTTGCTCTTGTTTGTTGTCTGTTTTGATAAATCCAAGTTTTTCATATATTTCTACTGCGTAAGGTGATGAATTAACTGATATGTCGGTTATTCCATATTCTTTTTCTGCTTTTTCAATTGCTTTCTTGACCAGTTCCTTTGCTATTCCTTTTTGATGGTACTGCTCTGATACAAACAGCAAAGATATATGTTTTTTATCCTGAATTGCTACTGCCCCAACTATTTTCCCTTCATGTTTTGCTGTAATTAATATATTGCCTTCATTGAATCTTTTTAATATTAATTTTGGCTCTATGTATTTTGTAAATTCTTGTATGCCTTCATTACAATAATCTGCGGCAATATATTTATGGAATACGGTGCTTATCATTTCTGATATTTCTTTTTCTTCACCGGGAATCATGTTTTGATAGGTAATAATCATATTTTTTCTCCTTCATATTCATCGGCCAAAGACGGCCGACGGCTTATAAGTAAAGAACATGGCGTATAACGCATTGGGGCTAAATGAACTTTCCCGCCCACAGGGCTGGCGCGCTTTTTGCTCTTGCATCCCTTCCCCACTTACCGCAAAAATCGTGACAGCCGAGGACGGGGAAAGTTGAGTCGGAGCGAAGCGGAGCCATTTAGCCCGTTGTTCGTATAATACGGTCATAACCA
>JAENZJ010000018.1 GCA_016841325.1 Thermincola carboxydiphila | reverse complement strand
ACTACATTCCTTAGCCTTTTCCACATATGTGGAAAAGGCTAAGGAATGTAGTACAAAAAAAGGCAGGGACACTTGTCCCTGCAACAACAACTATTTATATTAAATATTTTGAGGGTTTAGTCTTCTTTACCGGAATACTTGGAGGCAATTTCCTGCATTGCACCGGGGTCTGCCAGGGTAGTCACGTCACCAATGGCACGGCCCTCAGCGATGTCTCTCAAGAGACGACGCATGATTTTACCGGAACGGGTCTTGGGCAGTCCGCCGGTAAAAATGATGTCATCAGGACGGGCAATCGGACCTATCTTCACTCCAACATGCTTCCTCAGTCTGTCAATAAGCTCAGCATTTCCTTCATAACCGTCCTTAAGAATTACAAAAGCACAAACAGCTTCACCCTTAACATCATGCTTCTTACCGACAACAGCGGCTTCAGCAACTTCTTCACACTCAACCAGGGCGCTTTCAACCTCAGCAGTCCCCAGGCGGTGTCCTGATACATTGAGCACATCATCCACACGGCCGGTAACCCAGATATAACCCATTTCATCTCTCTTGGCACCGTCACCGGCGAAATAGAAGTCTCCGAAGCGTTTCCAGTAAGTTTCCACATAACGCTCATCATCACCGTATATTGTCCGCAGCATAGAGGGCCAGGGTGATTTCACGACAAGATAGCCCACATCTGCAGGGTTCTTGTTCTCATCGACAACATCCAGCTCAATTCCGGGGAAGGGAACTGTCGCCGTACCCGGTTTAAGCGGAGTGATGCCGGGAAGGGGAGTACACATGAAAGCTCCGGTCTCAGTCTGCCACCATGTATCCATAATAGGCGCCTTGTCTCCACCGATGTTTTCACGATACCACATCCAGGCTTCCGGGTTAATGGGTTCACCAACAGAACCAAGTATTTTGATTGCCGACAGATCGTGGCTCTTGGGATATTCGGTACCCCACTTCATGAATGTCCGGATAGCTGTGGGAGCAGTGTAGAACTTGGTGACTCCGTACCTTTCAGCCATATCCCACATTCTGTCCTTGTCAGGATAATCAATAGTACCGTCATACATGAAGGTTGTAGCTCCCAGGGCCAGGGGGGCATAAACAACATAACTGTGGCCGGTTATCCAGCCGATATCTGCAGTACACCAGTAAACATCATCTTCTTTAATATCGAAAACATACTTCAGGGTAGCCTGGGTCTGTACCAGGTATCCTCCTGTTGTATGCACAACACCCTTGGGCTTGCCGGTTGTTCCTGATGTATAAAGGATAAAGAGCATGTCTTCGGCATCCATTACTTCAGGCTCATAGTAATTTCCTGCTTTCGCCATCAGGTCGTGATACCAGACATCACGGCCCTCTACAAAATCAACTTCATTGCCGGCATTCCTGACAACAACACACTTTTCAATGGAAGGTGTGTCCTCCAGGGCTTTGTCGGCATTGTTCTTTAACGGGAACGGGGTACCGCGGCGGAAGTTACCGTCGGCAGTGATCAGGACTTTAGCCTGGCAGTCATTAATCCGGTCCCTGAGGGACTCAGGACTGAAACCTCCGAATACCAGTGAATGGGGTGCCCCAATCCTGGTACATGCCAGCATAGCAATTGCAGCTTCGGGGATCATAGGCATGTACAGGGCTACCCGGTCACCCTTCCTGACACCGAGGCTGGCCAGGGCATTGGCAAATTTGTTAACTTCCCTGTACAGCATTCCATAAGTAAGGCATACTTGCCTGCCAATTTCACTTTCATAGAGGATAGCTGCCTTGTTGCGGCGGTCCGACTTGGCATGACGGTCAACACAGTTGTAAGAGACATTCAGTTTTCCGTTTACAAACCACTTGTAGAACGGGGCCTTACTGTCATCAAGAACTTTATCATATGGCTCAAACCAGGTTACCAGCTCCTTGGCATGGGTATCCCAGAATCCAAGGCGATCCTTTTTTGCCAGTTCATAAATATCCGGTTTTGCATTTGCGTTTTCTGCAATCTCAGCCGGCGGATTAAACACGCGGTTTTCTAATGCAACGTTTTCCATAAAATTTTCTCCCCCCAAGACTAATTTTAATTATAGTTACATCACAGAACTTACTCCGTCTCCTTCTTTTTCAGGCGCCCCCTTTACATCACCCCTTTGATTAAATGTTGTAAAATTCAGACTGATTCATCCACGTGTCTACATTGTAAAACATGCAAAAAGCCAAAGTCATCATTTTGGCGGCAAACGGTCGAATTTCGGCGCTGAACGGTTGATTTGACCAGTCATAACAATGTCAACTTTCTTATATAAAATTAATTTTATGGAACCATTAACCTAACAATACTTTGCCCAAAAGAAAAAAGGCCTGATTTTAACAAGCCCTTCGTGTTATGTAAACTGGCAAAATGTCTTTACCGCTCACTAAAACTACCGTTTACCACAAAGTTTACCCATTCTGCGAATTCAATCCCCGAATCCTTCATCACCCGATTGATTTCCGACTTTCTGTTGTCTTTTTCATTTAAATATTCACCGGCATTCTTTATAGTTTGTTGCAGTGTATCCTCATCAAACATTCCTTCCTGTACAAGCAGCGCCTGAAAAGCAAAATTGACCTGTTCAAGCCTTTTGATTCTGCTTAGCAGTTCTACCAGCATAAGCCTGAGAAATTCATTGTCAATGGTTTCAGAGTCCTCTATCGACTGATAAATGTCCTTGTCTGCCAGCATACTCCAAACATTTTGCATATAAGCGGGCCTTTCCCAAAACAGGCCCTTCACCTGCCCTTCTCATCTTTTCACGCGGTCAGCGAAAAGACTGATATTTTCAGGCTATTTCCGTATAAAAGCCTATTTTTGAGGTTACCATTTAAATAAGGTCCAAAAAAAACCAAATGAAAGGCGGAGTAATGATGCAGAAATCCAATGAGCCCTGGGAAATGTTGGCTGATAAGAAAATCTGGGCATTCCTGGGTGATGCGGACCGGGAACTGACCCAGGACTATGTGCGCCTTATGTTTATTGAATTGTTTAACAGAGTCAAAAATCTTGAAATGGAGAACAATACCTTAAAGGTCCTTCTGTTTCAATACGGACTGGTTGAAGAAAAAATATATTTTGATGCCCTTGAGGAAGTCAGGGAATTCTTTAAGGAATGGGATGAAGAACGTGCCCGGGAAGTTGATTTTTATGCTAAATCAGGCATATCCTTTGTCGACTGGGCCGCTTTTGTAAAAGAGGGCAAATTCGATAAAAGCTTTTTGAATAACAATTAGCCAATTTTTATAAGCCATCGGAGAAATAAAGGAGAAACGGTATACCGTTTCCCCTTTATCCTTTTTTTATATAAGTCTTGGCGTTAACTTATATCTTATAATATTTTCTTCCCGTGGTTATTCTTCTTTTCCGGAATACTTGGTGGCAATCTCCTGCATTGCACCCGGATCTGCCAGGGTGGTCACATCACCGATAGCACGGCCTTCAGCGATATCCCTCAGAAGACGGCGCATAATCTTACCGGAACGGGTCTTGGGCAGACCGCCTGTGAAAATAATATCATCCGGACGTGCGATAGGGCCAATCTTAACACCAACGTGCTTCTTCAGCTTGTCAATCAGTTCAGGGCTGGGTTCGAAACCATCCTTAAGGATAACGAAAGCAACCGGTGCTTCACCCTTAACATCATGCTTTTTACCGATAACAGCTGATTCAGCTACTTCCTCACACTCAACAAGGGCACTCTCAATCTCAGCTGTCCCTAGGCGGTGTCCGGAAACGTTAAGCACATCGTCAACCCGGCCGGTTACCCAGATATAGCCCATTTCGTCTCTCTTAGCGCCGTCACCGGCAAAGTAGAAATCACCGAAACGCTTCCAGTACTGATCAATATACCTGTCATCATCACCCCAGATTGTCATCAGCATTGACGGCCAGGGAGACTTAACAACCAGGTAACCCCTGTCGGTAGACTGCTTATTCTCATCAACCACATCGACTTCGATACCGGGGAACGGGATTGTTGCAGTACCCGGCTTCAGCGGAACAATCGGGGTCGGTGTAATCATGAATGCGCCTGTTTCAGTCTGCCACCATGTATCCATAATGGGGCACCTGCCGCCACCGATATTTTCATAATACCACATCCATGCCTCAGGGTTGATGGGCTCACCAACTGTACCCAGCAGGCGGATATTTGACAAGTCATGCTTCTTGGGATACTCGGTACCCCACTTCATAAATGTCCTGATTGCGGTAGGTGCAGTATAGAATACTGTAACACCCCACCTTTCAGCCATATCCCACATCCTGTCTTTTTCAGGATAATCAACGGTCCCGTCATACATAAAGGTGGTCATCCCTAGAGCCAGCGGCCCGTATACAACATAGCTGTGACCGGTAATCCAGCCGATGTCGGCAGTACACCAGAAAGTATCTTCTTCTTTGAGGTCAAATACATACTTGAGTGTAGCCTGGACCTGGGTCAGGTAACCGGCTGTGGTATGCTGGACACCTTTGGGCTTACCGGTTGAACCGGAAGTATAAAGAATAAACAGCGGGGCATCATTTTCCATTTCCTCAGGCTTGCAGTATTTGTCAGCAACAGCCATCAGGTCATGATACCATACATCGCGGCCTTCCACCATATTAATCTCATTGCCGGCATTTTTAACCACAACAACCTTTTCCACACATAAAGTACTTTCCAGGGCAACATCAGCATTATTTTTCAGCGGGAACGGATTCCCCCTCCTGAAGTTTCCGTCAGCGGTAATTACAACCTTGGCCTGGGCATCATTAATCCGGTCAGCCAGTGAATCAGCGCTGAAACCGCCAAATACTATTGAGTGGATCGCACCTATCCGGGTACATGCCAGCATGGCTACTGCAGCTTCAGGGATCATAGGCATATACAGGCAGACCCTGTCGCCTTTTCCTACCCCAAGGCTCTTCAGAGCATTGGCAAACTTGTTTACTTCAATATAAAGCTCGCGGTAGGTCAGGATTACTTTTCGGCCAATTTCGCTCTCATAGCAGAGAGCTGCTTTATTCCGCTTGGCGGAATTGTAATGGCGGTCAACACAGTTATAGGAGACATTTGTTGTGCCCCCGGTAAACCAGCGGAAAAACGGCGGGTTGCTATCATCAAGGATTTTCTCATAAGGCTTAAAGAAAGTTACCAGCTCGTCTGCCTGTTTCCCCCACCAGGCCAGACGATCGGCTTTGGCTTCATCATAAACTGCCTGACTGATATTAGCGTTTGCGACAACTTCCTCAGATGGGTTAAACACACGATCTTCAATTGCAGTCTTCTCCATTTAGCTTACTCCCCCTTAATAATTACATTTTTTTGATTATTCGGGATAATCCGTATAAACCGTCTCCGGATTTCCCTAGAAAGTTTTAGCCCCTTAGAATCTGCCCATTGCCTCCTTTCCTAACATATATGACTCTAAGGTCTATCCCCGGTTCGTTATACTTCCCCCAAGATAATCCCACCTGACTGATGAAATTCCACGAACCACGGGTTAAAAACCAACATACATGAAATTAAGCCCTTTGAGGGCATATTGTCTAATAAAGAAGACTAAACCTTAATCCTCTTCAGGCACAGACAACCGCATTCCCCCCAGATGCGGCTTCATATGTATACATTTGTTGACACTGTTTTCTGTCAGTTTTATTCTAATATAACTGCCCGGAATATACTATTATTTGACCGCGAACGGCACTTTTGTGAACTCCAATGGTTAAATATGATTGCAAGCGGTCTGCCCTCTGGTATTAATCACCCTAAAAATGACCGTTAACCGTTAATTTCCGCTTTATTTAACTGTTTTTCGGTAATTTATACAAAAAAACAAGGCCTTTTAAACGGCCTTGACATGTTATCACCTTATGTGCAGTTGTACCTTCCAGCTAACCCTGATTACAGGACGTTGCAAAAATTAGACATATTACTGAGGCCTTCTCAGGCCTCCTGCTCTTCTTTGTTCTTCCTGTATTTATGCAGCCCGTATGCTATACTGTCCACCAGGGCCTGCCAGCTTGCTTCGATAATATTCTCCGATACCCCCACAGTACCCCATGACTCATGCTTGTCACTGGTTTCAATGAGGACACGGACCAGGGCGCCTGTTCCGGCATTACCGCCAAGCACCCGGACCTTATAATCGGCCAGCTGCATCTGGCGGATTTCAGGATAAAATCCTTCCAGGGCCTTTCTCAGGGCATTGTCCAGTGCATTTACAGGACCATTGCCTTCTGCGGCGGTATGGACAATCTCATCACCAACCCTCATCTTAATGATGGCTTCAGAGTATATATCATTTTCTTCCCGTTTTTCCATGATGATACGCAGGGTCTCCAGTTTAAAGGGTTCATGATATCCGTTAAAGGCTTTTCTCAGCAAAAGCTCAAAAGATGCTTCAGCACCCTCAAACTGAAATCCCCTGTGTTCCAGTTCCTTAATTTCTTCAAGGACAGCACGGGTTTCGGGGTTGGTTTGGCTGAGATCAACGTTTATGTTAAGCTCCTCAGCCTTATAAACAATGTTGCTCATTCCCGAGAGTTCTGATACCAGCACACGCCTTACATTTCCGACTGTTTCCGGTCTGATATGCTCATAAGTCTCCGGGTGCTTTAACATTGCACTTACATGAATTCCGCCTTTATGGGCAAAAGCGCTGTTACCGACATAGGGCTGGTGTGGATTGGGAATAACATTTGCCAGCTCACTGACATATCGGGACAGTTCTGTCAGCCCTGCCAGCCTGTCTTCGGGAATACACCGGCAGCCCATCTTCAGTACCAGGTTAGGTATTACAGAACACAGGTTGGCATTGCCGCACCGTTCCCCCAGCCCGTTTACAGTCCCCTGTACCTGGACCGCACCGGCCCTGACTGCCATCAGGGAATTGGCTACTGCAAGTTCACCGTCATTGTGGGTATGTATCCCCACAGGTAGTTTTACCACAGAAACCACCCTGGTGACTATTTCCATAATCTCTGCAGGCAGACTGCCTCCATTGGTATCACACAGGCAGATCAAATCAGCGCCGCCCTCCTGGGCAGCAAGAATTGTCTCTATGGCATACTCAGGATTATTCTTGTACCCGTCAAAAAAGTGCTCCGCGTCATAGATCACTTCAAGTCCTTTTTCCTTAAGGTAGGCAACCGAATCATAAATCATCCTGAGGTTTTCTCTAAGGGTTGTTTTTAGGGCATGAGTGACATGAAAGTCCCAGCTCTTGCCAAAAACAGCCGCAGCCTTCACCCCGGACCTGAGGACGGCCTCCATGCTGCTGTCCTCAGATGGTTTGCCGCCCGGCCTGCAGGTGCTGCCAAAAGCAACGACAGTAGCCTGTTCCAGTTCGGTTTCCCTGATTCGCTGGAAAAACTCCATATCCTTGGGATTAGAGCCGGGCCATCCTCCCTCAATATAGTGAATTCCCATTTTGTCGAGTTTAATGGCGATTTTCAGTTTATCATCAACAGAAAGGGAAATCCCCTCACCCTGGGTGCCATCTCTTAATGTAGTATCATAAATAGACACTTTCTTCATAAAATCCCTACTCCTTAATTCAATAGCCGGTATTCACGGGACACAGCGGTCACAGGCATACTAGCCGGTAATCTGCTCCATAACACGGTCTCCCATTTCCTCAGTGTTCACCGGTTTACCGCCGTTCTCCATAATATCAGGCGTCCGGTACCCGCTGTTAAGGACCCGGACCACAGCTTCCTCAATGGCCGCAGCCTCATCATCCAGGTTGAAGGAGTACCTTAGCATCATGGCTGCAGACAGTATCGTGGCCAGGGGATTGGCCTTTTTCTGTCCTGCTATGTCAGGAGCTGAGCCGTGACTTGGCTCATAAAGGCCGATTTTTCCGCCGATACTGGCAGAAGGCAGCATCCCGATAGAGCCTGTCAGCATTGAGGCCTGGTCTGTGAGAATATCTCCAAACATGTTTTCCGTAACAATCACATCAAACTGTTTGGGCCAGCGCACCAGCTGCATGGCACAGTTATCAACATACATGTGTACCAGCTCGACATCAGGATATTCGGCTGCCAGTTCGGTTACAGTCTCCCGCCAGAGGCGCGAACTTTCGATAACATTGGCCTTATCCACGGAATGGAGAACCCTTTTGCGCTTCCTGGCGATTTCAAAACCAAGCCGGGCAATACGGACAATTTCCTCTGTACTGTATACCAGAGTATCCACAGCCACTTGTCCGGCTGCTGTCTTTTCACGTTTCTTCTCACCAAAATACAGCCCTCCGGTGAGTTCCCTGATAACCATGATATCAATTCCCTCAATAACTTCCCTCTTCAGGGTGGAGGCATCAATCAGGGCATCATAGAGGGTCGCCGGACGCAGGTTGGCATATAGTCCCAGGGCTTTTCTCAGGGGCAGCAGGGCCCCCGCTTCGGGCCTTAAGTGTACCGGGAGGGTATCCCACTTGGGCCCCCCGATAGCGCCCAGCAAAACCGCATCACTGTTATAACACAGTTCCAGCGTTTCTTTGGGCAGCGGTTCCCCTACAGCATCAATAGCTGCTCCTCCAATCAGCCCTTCGGTAAATTCGAAATCATGTCCAAATTTCTTTCCCACAGCCTTTAACACCTTGACTGCTTCAGGTACTATTTTCACACCGATTCCGTCTCCGGGTAAAACAGCAATCTTGTACATTATCGGTTCAGCCTCCCCCGCACATAGTTAATTAAACCTCCGGCATCAATAAGTTCCTGCATGAACGGTGGAATAGCCGTGGACTTAAAACTTGTGCCCTTGGTAACGTTATATATTATTCCATTATCAACATCAACCTTTACTTCGTCCCCTTCATCAATACCGTCAACAGCTTCAGATGATTCCAGGATCGGCAGCCCGATATTGAAGGCATTCCGGTAAAAAATCCGGGCAAAGGACCTGGCAATAACACAGGAGACCCCGGCAGCCTTGATGCATATTGGGGCATGCTCCCTGGAACTGCCGCAGCCAAAGTTTTTTTCGGCAACAATTATGTCTCCGGGTTTTACTTTGCTGGGAAATTCGGGATCAGCATCCTCCATACAATGCTTTGCCAGTTCGGCAGGATCTGACGTATTCAGGTACCTGGCCGGAATTATGGCATCAGTATCGACATCGGCTCCAAATTTCCATGTGCGTCCCTGAAATTCCATTATTCCACCTCCCCGGGTGCAGCGATACGGCCCATTATCGCTGAAGCGGCAGCAACCGCAGGATTTGACAGGTAAACTTCACTCTCAGGGTGGCCCATCCTGCCAACAAAGTTGCGGTTAGTTGTCGCTATGGCCCTTTCACCCTTGGCCAGAATGCCCATATGTCCCCCCAGGCACGGCCCGCAGGTTGGGGTGCTGACTGCAGCATTGGCATCAACAAAGATTTCAAAAAGCCCTTCTTTCATGGCCTGTTTGTATATCTCCTGGGTACCGGGAATAATAACCAGCCTGACATCGGGATGTACCTTGTGCCCTTTGAGTACTTTTGCTGCAATACGCAGGTCTTCCATACGACCATTGGTACATGAACCGATAATAACCTGGTCAATCTCAACATTCCCGGCCTCACTTACGGGCCTGGAGTTTTCCGGAAGATGCGGGAAAGCAACCTGGGGCTCGATTTGAGAAACATCATATTCTATAACTGCATCATAAATGGCATCATCATCACTGCTGTATACCTTGTATGGCCTTTTGGCCCTTGATTCCACATAATCAATGGTCGTCTGGTCAGGTTCAATAATACCGTTTTTGCCCCCGGCTTCAATAGCCATATTGGCCATGGTAAACCTGCCGTCCATGGACAGGTTCCGGATAGCAGGCCCGGTAAATTCCATTGCCTTGTATAATGCGCCGTCTACACCAATATCACCAATAGTATGCAGGATCAGGTCTTTGCCGCTGACCCATTCATTTAATTCGTCCCCATTGTAGACAAACTTGATTGATTCCGGTACCTTAAACCATACTTCACCTGAGGCCATACCTGCAGCCATGTCGGTACTGCCAACCCCGGTAGAGAATGCTCCCAGCGCACCATAGGTACAAGTATGGGAGTCAGCTCCGATAACCACGTCTCCCGGGAGGACAATTCCCTGTTCCGGCAGCAGGCAGTGTTCTATACCCATCCTGCCTACCTCAAAGTAATTGGTCAGTCCCTGCTTTTTGGCAAAGCTGCGCAGCATCTTGGCCTGTTCGGCAGACTTAATATCTTTGTTGGGAGTAAAATGGTCCGGGACAAGCACAACTTTTTCCTTGTCAAATACATCCGGTACTCCGATTTTTTCAAATTCCTTAATGGCAACAGGAGCAGTAATATCATTGCCCAGGACAATATCAACCTTACTGCTGATCAGTTCTCCGGGGGTAACGGTCTTTTTACCCGCATGTGCTGCCAGGATTTTTTCAGTGATGGTCATCCCCATCCTCAGTCACCTCTCTCATGCTAAAATTAACAGAGTTCCATTGCCTTTAGACCCCATCCCGGGGACTTGCATCATGGCTGCCGTGTTCCAGTTCAGCATTAACTACCTTGTTAACGGCATTCAGATATGCTTTGGCGCTGGCTTCCAGGACATCGGTACTGACGCCTCTGCCCAGGAAAGTCCTTTTATTGCCGCCATTGGGCAGTATTTTAACGGTAACTTCACCAAGGGCATCCTTGCCCCCCGTAACGGCATGGAGGTTATATAACTGCAGAACACTGCTGATTCCCGTAATCTTGTCTATGGCCTTGTAAATAGCATCTACAGGACCGTCACCACAGGCAGCTTCCTCTAACATTTCCCCGTGTTTCCCCAGCCGGATTGTAGCTGTTGGAATCACCTGGGTCCCGCTGGATATATGGAGGTATTCCAGGGTAAATGTGTCCGGAACTGTCAGGACCTCATTCTCCACTATAGCAGCCAGGTCCTCATCCTTGATCTCCCTCTTTTTATCAGCCAGTTCTTTAAACTTTACAAAAGCCTTGTCAATTTCCTCATCTGAGAGGTGGTAACCAAGTTCCAGGAGCCGGTCCCTGATGGCATGCCTTCCCGAGTGTTTCCCCAGAACGATATTATTGATATTCAATCCTATCATTTCCGGATTCATAATCTCATAGGTGCTGCGCTCTTTCAGGACCCCGTCCTGGTGTATCCCTGACTCATGGGCAAAGGCATTTTTACCCACAATGGCCTTGTTGGGCTGAATGCGCATCCCTGTCAGGCTGGATACCAGGCGGCTGGTACGATAAATCTCGTCTTTTTTGATTCCGGTATTCCTGCCAAAATATGGCCGCCTCGTATAGAGGGCCATGACCACTTCCTCCAGAGAAGCATTGCCTGCACGTTCCCCGATTCCATTAACAGCACACTCCACCTGCTGGGCTCCATTGGCAACGGCGGCAAGGGAATTAGCCACCGCCAGCCCCAGGTCATTATGGCAGTGGACACTTATAACCGCCTTGTCTACATTGGGCACCCTGGCCCTGACATCCCTGATGAATTCACCAAATTCGGCCGGTGTGGCATAACCCACTGTATCGGGAATATTAATTGTCGTTGCTCCTGCCGTAATAGCAGCTTCAATTACCCTGCAGAGAAAATCAGGGGCACTGCGGAAGGCATCCTCTGCTGAGAATTCTACATCCACAGTATACTTTTTAGCATATTTTACGGCTGCCACAGCAGCATCCAGTACTTCATCACGGGTCATTTTAAGCTTATGGGTCAGGTGGATGTCTGATGTGGCAATAAATGTATGTATTCTGGCCTGGTCAGCATACTGCACGGCTTCCCAGGCCCTGTCAATATCTTTTTCGGAAGCCCTTGCCAGGCCTGCTATGGTGACACCCTTAACCTTTTTGGCAATATTCCTGACAGCTTCGAAGTCCCCCTGTGAGGCAATCGGAAATCCGGCCTCAATAATGTCCACCCCAAGCCTCTGCAGCTGTTTGGCAATATCCAGCTTCTCCTGTGCATTCAGGCTTACTCCGGGTGACTGTTCCCCGTCTCTTAAGGTGGTATCAAAAATATAAACCCTCTGGTCCATCCTCATTCCCCTCTCTACCCTTCAATCGGCTGGCTCAGGGGCTGCCCGGCCAGCACCATTGGGTAAACATTCTCATCTTTTTCGATGATACAGTCAACTATTACAGGTCCGTCATGCCCCAGCGCCTGTTCAAGAACACTGTGCAGCTGCCCGGCATCAGAAATCCTCAGGCCCAGGGCATCATATACCCCGGCAAATTTTACAAAATCAGGGTTCTTCTGAAAGTTCACTGCCATATAGCGCCTGTTACAGTAAAACTCCTGAAGCTGGCGCACCATGCCAAGGGAGTGATTGTTCAAAATGATCACCTTAACCGGCAGCCCCTGTTCGACAGCTGTGCCGAATTCCTGCATACACATCTGAAAACTGCCGTCTCCTGTGATCAGGACAACCTCTCTGTCAGGCGCTCCAACCTTGGCGCCCACAGCCGCAGGCAGACCGTATCCCATGGTCCCCAGGCCGCCTGAACTGATAAATGTACGCGGTTTTTTGGTCTTATAATACTGAGCAGCCCACATCTGGTGCTGTCCGACATCAGTAACTATGACCGCATCACCGTCAGTCAGTTCCCTGACAGCCTCAATCACAGCCTGAGGCTTTAGTCCGGCCCCGGCTTTATAATGAAGAGGATAGGTTTTTTTCCATTCCGCCACCTGGGCCAGCCATTCATCACAACTCTTTTCCTCCAGCTTTTCCAGCATAGCCTCCATTACCATCTTGACATCACCCACGATGGGGATATCAACCCTGACATTTTTGCCAATCTCAGCAGGGTCAATGTCAACATGAATAACTTTGGCATTGGGGGCAAATGAGGAAAAGTCCACGGCAACACGGTCATCAAACCTGACTCCCAGGGCTATCAGTACATCACACTCAGTCACCGCCAGGTTGGCATACTTGGCCCCATGCAGGCCCAGCATTCCCAGGGAAAGGTCATGGCCTCCCGGAATCGCTCCCAAACCCATCAAGGTACAGGTAACCGGGGCTGACAGCGTTTCAGCAAACCTGATCAGGGTATCTGAAGCATTTGAGGCATGTATGCCTCCCCCGCAGTATATCAGGGGGCGGCGGGCCTGCATAATCAGCTCAGAGGCCATATTTACCTGGGATTTATGGCCCCTGTAAGTCGGCTTATACCCCAGCAGCTTCAGGTCACCGGTCTCCTCAAAACTGATTTCTGCCTGGAGTACGTTTTTGGGAAGGTCAATAAGTACCGGGCCGGGCCGGCCGGTAGAAGCAATGTGAAACGCCTGTTTGACTATCAGCGGCACCTTCCGGGGGTCCTTGACCAGGTAATTGTGCTTGGTAATCGGAATGGTAATTCCGGTAATATCAACTTCCTGAAAAGCATCGGTCCCTACCATTGTAGTGGGCACCTGACCTGTAATGACAACCATGGGAATGGAATCCATATATGCATTGGCTATCCCTGTAACCAAATTGGTAGCGCCGGGGCCGGAGGTGGCCATACAAACACCTACCCTCCCGGTAACCCTGGCATAGCCGTCAGCGGCATGAACGGCTCCCTGCTCGTGCCGTACCAGCACGTGTCTGATATCAGATGATTCACACATAGCATCATAAACCGGCAGTATATTCCCCCCGGGATACCCGAAGACAACATCCACACCCTGTTCCTTCAGGCACTTAACCAGTGCTTCGGCAGCCGTCATTTTCATTCCATTCCCTCCTTTACCAATAAGGCCTCTTCGGAGAAGAGGCCGAAATTTCAACACTACTGTTTTCCGCAGCTTACTTCTTCAGCCAGGGCATCATGGCACGAAGCCTTTTGCCGACAACCTCAACCTGGTGTTCGGCATCCTGCTTTCTCATAGCATTAAATACCGGGCGGTTGACGCTGTTTTCAAGGAGCCATTCACGGGCAAACTGGCCTGACTGGATCTCATAAAGCACCTGGCGCATTTCTTCCCTGGTCTCCTCAGTAATAATCCGGGGACCGGTCACATAGTCTCCGTACTCTGCAGTATCACTGATGGAGTACCTCATGTAGCTCAGGCCTCCTTCATAAATCAGGTCAACAATCAGCTTCAGTTCATGCAGGCACTCAAAGTATGCCATCTCAGGAGCATATCCGGCTTCAACCAGGGTGTCAAAACCTGCCTTGATAAGTTCAGATACCCCTCCGCACAGAACTGCCTGCTCACCAAAGAGGTCGGTCTCGGTCTCTTCTTTAAATGTTGTTTCAAAAACTCCGGCGCGGGTACAGCCGATCCCCTTGGCATAGGCCAGGGCCACATCCATGGCCTTGCCGGTGGCATCCTGGTGAATGGCTACCAGTCCGGGGACTCCGGCACCTTCCTGATACATCCTGCGGACCATGTGTCCCGGGCTCTTGGGAGCTATCATAAAGACATCAACATCAGCGGGAGGTACGATCTGCCCGAAATGAATATTAAAGCCATGGGAGAATACCAGGGCCTTGCCGGAAGTCATATGTTCAGCAACAGATTCTTTGTAAACCATGGCCTGGATCTGGTCAGGAACAAGAATCTGGATAATATCTGCTTTGGCAGCAGCTTCAGCAACATTCATAACCTCAAAACCGTAGGCAACAGCAGCATCCCATTCGGGAAGGTCACGGCGCAGACCGATAATAACATTAAGACCGCTTTCCTTGAGGTTCTGAGCCTGGGCATGGCCCTGGCTGCCGTAACCAATAACAGCAATAGTCTTGTCTTTTAGCAGATTAAGGTCGGCATCACTGTCATAATACATTTTTACCACTTTTAATCATCCTCTCTGTTATCATTTATTGATGTAAATTTATGTCCCCTCAGCATGGCAACCTTTCCGGTACGCACCAGCTCTTTGATGCCAAAGGGCATCAGGGACTCAATCACCGCATTTATTTTTCCCTCATCACCGGTACACTCAATCATCAGGGTCTTCCGCCCGATATCGACAATCCTTGCCCTGAAAATGTCTACAATCTGCATTATTTCGGCCCGCACGGAAGGATCTGCCCCAACTTTTATCAGTACCAGTTCCCGGTCCACGTACTGGTCAGATGTAATATCATTAATCTTGATGACATCGACAAGTTTATGCAATTGTTTGGTAACCTGCTCCAATACCTGGTCATCACCGGAAACAACAATAGTCATCCGGGAAATCCTGGAATTCTCGGTCCGGCCTACGGTAAGGCTGTCGATATTGTAACCCCGCCTGCTGAAAAGTCCCGCAACACGTGTAAGTACACCCGGATTGTTTTCTACCAGAACTGCAAGGATATGCCTCATAACCTTAACCTCCTAACATCTTGTGAATTGCGCCTCCGGGAGGAACCATAGGAAAGACGTTCTCTTCCCGTTCAATGACAAAATCTATGATCACCGGGCGATTGGCCTCGATAGCCTGTTTCAGGGCCGGTCCGACATCCTTATGCTCGGTAACCCTCATCCCCAAAGCTCCATAAGCTTCAGCCAGTTTCACAAAGTCAGGACCGGTGATATCGGTATAGGAATATCTGCGGTCATAGAATATTTCCTGCCACTGCCTGACCATTCCCAGGTAATTGTTATTCAAGATGGCAACAATTACAGGGATGTTATAATGTACCGCAGTGGCCATTTCCTGAATATTCATCTGGATACTGCCATCACCGGCAATGTCTATAACCACTGAGTCAGGACGACCGACCTTGGCGCCGATTGCTGCCGGGAGACCGTAACCCATAGTGCCCAGACCGCCTGAAGAAATAAATGTACGCGGCTTGGTATACTGATAATACTGGGCAGCCCACATCTGGTTCTGTCCTACCTCGGTGACAATGATAGCTTCCCCATTTGTTATTTTATATATTTCCTCAATAATACACTGTGGCTTTAATATACCGTTTTCCTCATAGCATAACGGATACTTTTCTTTCCACCTGGCAACCCTCTCCTGCCATTCAGTGGGCTGCTGTTGTTCCAGCTTATCATTGAGTTCTGTCAGTACCATCCTGACATCCCCGACAATGGGCACATCAACCCTGACATTCTTACCTATCTCTGCAGGGTCAACATCTATGTGAATTATCCTGGCATTTGGGGCAAATTCGTCCAGTTTCCCGGTAACCCGGTCATCAAAACGGGCTCCTACTGCAATCAGCAGGTCACATTCGCTGACGGCATAATTAGCTGACTTTGTCCCGTGCATTCCCAGCATCCCTACTGAAAGGGGGTGGGTCTCCGGAAAAGCTCCGATACCCATCAATGTTGTTGTTACCGGACTTACAGTGAGCTCTGCCAGCCTGAAGAGTTCCTCACTGGCATTGGAAACGACTACACCGCCTCCGGCATAGATAACAGGCCTTTTCGCCGCACCAATGAGCTTAACCGCATTGGAAATCTGGCCTTTATTCCCTTTCATGGTAGGTTTATAGCCCCTCAGATTGACCTTGTCGGGATATTTAAAAGTGGTTTGCTTAACACAGATATCCTTGGGAATATCAATCAGCACCGGTCCGGGCCGGCCGGTTGTGGCAATATGGAATGCTTCTTTAATAGTCCTGGCCAGGTCATTCACATCCTTCACCAGGAAATTATGTTTGGTAATCGGAAGTGTAATCCCTGTAATGTCAGCCTCCTGAAAGGAGTCTTTTCCCAGCATATCACAGGGCACCTGTCCGGTAAGGGCAATTAACGGTACTGAATCCATATAGGCTGTGGCAATTCCTGTTACCAGATTGGTAGCTCCCGGTCCCGAGGTTGCCAGGCAGACACCCGGTTTTCCGGTGGCCCTGGCATAACCGTCAGCTGCATGTGCCGCCCCCTGTTCATGCCTGACCAGATAGTGTTTCAATGAGGAGTCATACAAAGCATCATAGATGGGGAGAACCTGCCCCCCCGGATATCCGAAAATGGCTTCCACGCCTTCTTCCTGCAGACTTTTTATGATTATTTCCGCTCCGGATAATTTCACCCTATCCACCTCCGTCATACTATAATGGCGGCCAAAGCCTGCCGGTCGGAGCCGACGGCATCAGCCGGTGGTGCCTGGCACCTGTTCTAGCTGTCCCGCAACACTGCCCCTGTGCTGGCAGAAGTGACCAGTCCGGCATAACGGGCCAGGTAACCTCTCCTGACTCTGGGTTCTCGGGGCTGCCATTGGGCAAGCCTTGCCTTCAGTTCGTCATCACTGATGAGGACATTTAAACTGCAGTTGGGAATATCTATTTCAATAATATCCCCATCCCGCACTGCAGCTATGGGACCGCCTTCGGCTGCTTCCGGTGAAACATGGCCGATAGAGGCTCCCCTGGTGGCCCCGGAAAATCTTCCGTCTGTAATCAGGGCCACATCCTTATCCAATCCCAGGCCGGCCACCATTGCAGTCGGAGTAAGCATCTCCCGCATGCCGGGGCCGCCTTTGGGACCTTCGTACCTGATTATAATAACATCTCCCTTGTTAACTTTACCGTCAATAAGGGCCTGGACAGTTTCCTCTTCTGACTCAAAAACCCTGGCCGGCCCTTTGTGCTGGCGCATTTCAGGCGCTACGGCCGCTTCCTTGACAACAGACCCGTCAGGGGCGATGTTGCCTTTAAGTATCGCCAGGCCGCCCTTTTCGCTGTATGGATTGTCCAGTGGCCTGATTACTTCCGGGTCCAATATCTCTTTACCGGTAATATTTTCTCTGACAGTCTTTCCGGTTACTGTCGGCCGGTCGAGGTACAAAATCCCCTTTTTGCTGAGTTCAGCCAACACCGCGGGGATCCCGCCGGCTTCGTTGAGGTCCTGGATATGGTGGCTTCCTGCAGGGCTCAGCTTACACAGGTGTGGTGTCTTTTCATTGATCTCCTGGAAAATGTCAAGGTCAAGTTCAAAACCGCACTCATGGGCAATTGCAGGCAGGTGAAGCACCGTATTTGTAGATCCCCCGAGGGCCATGTCTGCAGCTATGGCATTATGGAAGGATTCCTCATTCATAATATCAAGGGGCTTAATATCTTTGGCCACCAGATCCATTATTTTCATGCCTGTTTCTTTAGCCAGCCTTTTCCTGGCTGCCGTTACTGCCGGAATGGTGCCGCTCCCCGGCAGGGACATCCCGAGTACCTCTGTCAGGCAATTCATGGTATTTGCAGTAAACATGCCTGCACAGGAACCACATCCCGGGCAGACAGACTCCTCCATCTCTGCCAGTTCGTCCTCTGTGATCCGACCGCCGCGGGCAGCGCCAACGCCTTCAAAAATATTGCTTAAGGAAACATCTTTCCCCTGGTACCTGCCTGTAAGCATCGGCCCGCCGCTGACTACTATTGTGGGGATATTAATGCGGGCAGCGCCCATCAACATCCCGGGAATTATCTTGTCACAGTTTGGTATCAGGACGAGGCCGTCAAAAGCATGGGCCATGGTCATAATCTCTACAGAATCGGCAATAATCTCACGGCTGGCCAATGAATACTTCATTCCCTCATGATTCATGGCAATACCGTCACAGACTCCGATTGCCGGAAATTCAATTGGAGTACCCCCTGCCATTCTCACCCCGGCTTTAACTGCCTCGGCAATAGTATCCAGATGAATGTGTCCGGGCACCACTTCATTTTGGGAGTTAACCACCCCGATAAGCGGCCTGGCTAACTCTTCATCAGTATATCCCATCGCTTTAAAGAGGGAGCGGTGGGGCGCTTTCTCCAATCCTTTTTTAACTGCATCACTTCTCATCAAGAAACCCCTCCCTTAAAGAACAAAAGTTTCTATCGAAACTTTAAGGAAACTTTTGTTGATATCCGGAAATTATACTTTGAGGTTATCCACAATTTTACCTCAAAGTATAATTTCCTAAATATTAGAAAACCTCCCGCCCGATAGACAGCCCTATCAGGGACGAGAGGTTAACAACCTTCCGCGGTACCACCCTGCTTGCCATTTATTAATGTAATAAAACGGCCTCTCAATTGATGTGTTCGCCTGCATGATAACGGTATGCACCGGGCCAACCTACTGGGCAATCATCAAGTGCCGTTCAGCTGCCGGTTCAGGGGTGAGTAGCTTATACATAATCCGGCGCCGGTTTTCAGCTTCCCCGGCTCTCTGGAGGCCTTCAGCATGTATAAATTCCCCTTCATCACCTTTGAATTGAAAATATATTGAATCTAGTATACATATTCACTTTCGATGTGTCAAGGTGTTTTTTCAGAAAAATTACTCCTTGCCCAGGTCGAATGTTTCGTACAGAATCTGCATTGCCCGCGATACATCTGTTTCTTTAATGAGGAATGAAATAGTTATATCAGAGTCTGATGTCTGCAGGACAGTAATCCCTGCCCTGTCAAGGGACTCCATGGCATTTGCCATTACTCCGGGGACACCCTCCATGCCGGCACCGATTACCGATATCTTGGCACATCCGGTATCAACCACAATATTGTACCCTGCCTCCTGAAGGACCCGGCTGGCCCTTGCGGTATCATCGCCATTGATGACAAAGAAAATAGAATTAGGAGCCACTCCAATCATGTCAATACTGATTCCGGCTTCAGCCATAGTCTTGAGCACCTTGACCTTGGCCATCTGGACGGCATTGCCGTCAAGAGGTCCTACTTTTATCTGGCTGATATTGGTCAGGTGGGCAAGTCCGGTAATAACCCTCTCAGCAACGTTTTCGGCTATCAGGGTGCCCTCAGCATCTGAAAAGGTATTTTTAATCTTGATAGGTATCTTGCCATTCATCGCTGCTTCAACTGCCCTCGGGTGAATGACCTTTGCCCCGTGGTACGCCATTTCACAGATTTCCCTGTAGGAAACATCCTTCATAATGGCGGCATCGGGAATAACCCTCGGGTCAGTTGTCATGACCCCGTCAACATCAGTATATATCTCCACATACTCTGCCTCCAGGGCTGCCCCCAGGGCAGTTGCCGTGGTATCACTGCCTCCTCGGCCCAGGGTGGTTGTGCTGCCATCCTGACTAATCCCCTGAAAACCGGCCACAATAACAACATTACCTTCTGCCAGGGCCCGTTTGATAAAGGCGGGGTCTATCTCCAGTATCTGTGCATTCCCGTGTATCCCGTCGGTACGTATGCCCGCCTGGCCGCCGGTCAGGGCAATGGCCCGGTGGCCCATGCTTTTCAGCAGTGTGGCTATTACCACTGATGAAATAATCTCCCCACAGGAAATCAGGAGGTCCAGTTCCCTCGGTTCCACATCATTATGTACTGATTTTATCAGGTCCAGCAGGGTATCTGTAGCGTAAGGCTCACCCTTTCTGCCCATTGCCGAAACAACAACCACAGGGGAATAACCCTGGTTTTTAGCGTCAATTATCCGTTCTACTACTTTCTCTCTGGACTCCGCAGTGGCGACAGATGTCCCTCCGAATTTTTGGACGACGATCTTCAATGATTACACCTCTCCCCGATTTCACTCTAATCTCCCCAATTCACTCTATCTTTTTAGTATAAACCTATCATTATACTATTTCAATAAGAAATAGTTGTATAAACACCGCCCTAAATGCCTATCCTCTAAATGAGGTGGTTGTTTATGTCTAAATTAAAAGACCTGATCGCAAAAAACCGGCTTACAATATATGTACTCATTATATGTGTGACTTTCATGATATTCACCATGACCCATGAGAAGCCAAAAGTCAGCATCCAGACGGTAAATGAAAGCCAGATGACCGAAATGGAAAAAACCCTCAGGGAAAACCGCGACCTGAAAAACAGGCTGGCAAAACTGGAGCCGCCTGCGCCGGTAAAAATGGTTGCCTCAGACAACATCATCCCTGTGGACCTAACCCTCTCTCCACTCACGGTAATAGAGGAAGGAATACAGATTCCGTTTGAGAAGGTTTACGAAGACCCGGCATGGGTCCGCCCTGACTACCAGCCATACTGGCACAGTATTAACGGCCAATGGAGCAGCGTCCCTGACAGGATCCACAACTCTTACCACAGGCTGTTTGTCACCCAGGGAACCCCTGTCTTATGGAATGAGGCCCTCCATAACTGCGGCATAGCTGAACTTTCCGGTGATATCGAACTCCCGGTCTATGGCAATAAGGCATCTGATACAGTTGCCATTATTGCTGTCAATCACCTGGTTGCAGACATATTTCTTTACAATAACCAGGTGGTGTTGGCGGGCACACCGGCAAGGACAGGCATTCAGGTGCTGGCAGTAGACCTCAGGGACCTGGTAAACAGTGTTACCGGTGAAGTGATGGCCCTGAATAACAATAAGAAATTTATCTTCCAGCTGATTACACCTGACGGCTATGAAATTGATTATAACAATGTGACAGTGAGCTTTTAAGCCCGAAATGTAAATGTCCCAAAAGGAGGTATCCCGCCCGCCTTTGGGACATTTTATAATGAAATTACTTATCCGGGTAACCCGGGTATTCATTAAACAAACTTTTTCTTAATATCCTCCAGTAATACCTGTCCCTTTTTTATGGATTCAGCAACAGCCTCCGGCGCCGGGCCCCCGGGAACTTTGCGGGCTGCAACGCACTTTTCGATATTGATCGCATCATAAATATCAGGTCCTATCACCGGCGAAGCCTCCCTGTACTCCTCCAAAGCAAGGTCCTCCAGGGATTTCCCCTTTTTTATACAGTCCAAAACCAGTTTGCCGACAATCTCATGTGCCTTGCGGAACGGGACTCCCTTTTTGGCCAGGTAATCGGCAACCTCGGTGGCATTGGTGAATCCTCCCCGGGCCGCCTGTGCCATTGCTGTTTCATTGACGGTCAGTGTCTCCACCATAGGAGTGAACACCAACAGGCACCCCTTGACAGTGTCGATAGCATCAAACAACGCTTCCTTATCTTCCTGCATATCCTTATTATAAGCCAGAGGAAGTGATTTCATCACTGTCAGCAGGGCTGTCAGGTCACCGTAAACACGCCCAGTCTTCCCCCGGATGAGTTCAGCCACATCAGGGTTCTTTTTCTGTGGCATAATACTGCTCCCGGTAGAAAAAGCGTCATCCAGTTCCACAAACCTGAATTCGGCTGAAGACCACAGGATGATTTCCTCACAGAAGCGGCTCAGGTGCATCATTATAATGCAAGCCGCTGCACAGAACTCAATAGCAAAATCCCGGTCACTGACGCCGTCAAGACTGTTTTCCGTAATTCCGGCAAAGCCCAGTTCCCTGGCCACAGCATCCCTGTCCAGGTCAAAGGTGGTCCCGGCAAGGGCGCCGGAACCAAGGGGCATGATATCAGTCCTCTCCAGGCAGTCCGCCAACCTGCCCATATCCCGGGCAAACATCTGGAAATATGCCATCAGGTGATGTCCGAAGGTAACGGGCTGTGCCCGCTGCAGGTGGGTATAACCGGGCATAACAGTCACAATATACCGTTTCGCCAGCTTCAAAAGGGTTTCTTCAAGCCGGGCCAGCAGGTCTGCCGTAGCACAGATTTCCTCTTTGAGATACATCCTGATGTCAAGGGCCACCTGGTCATTGCGGCTTCTGGCCGTATGCAGCCTGCGGCCCACATCACCGATCCGTTCTGTAAGCAGTTTTTCGATATTCATATGGATATCCTCGGCCCCGACATCGAATTCCACCCTGCCGGTTTCAATATCTGCAAGAATCTCTGTCAGCCCGGAGATTATCCTCTCTGTATCCTCACGAGAAATAATCCCCTGTCTGCCCAGCATCCTGGCATGGGCAACACTTCCCCTGATATCCTGCCTGTATAACCTCTGGTCAAAAGATATTGATGAATGAAAGTCCTCAACTACTTTGTCAGTTCCCTTGGTAAAGCGTCCACCCCAGAGCTTCATTGCTTTCCTCCATTCCAAAATCCTTTCAAAAAGGCTTTGTGCCTTAATTTGACAGCATCTTTACGTACTCAGCCCTTCTGCCAGAGGCTGAAACAGAGGACCATCAGAATGGCCTCTACTACAATAATAATCATTCCCATGCGGCGGGTCTTCGTAACCTGGGCATTGATTTCGGCTTCCAGCCACTTCCGGAATTCGGCATCCTTGCGGGCCGCCTTCCAGTGGCTATTTTTTACCCTCTTTTTTACAATGGATTCAGGTTTGTAGTAATAATACCCACCCAGTAAAATACCCAGCCCGCTGATGACCAGCAGGCTGACAAAAACCGGAGTAGTCAACATAATATCCAACTTCCTTTAAGGTTTATTAGTCCCTGATGCCGGCTTTTTTCTCCATAATGGCTCTGACCGTCAACGGCAGTCCGAAAAGATTGATAAATCCTTCGGCATCTTTTTGATTATAAACCTCGTCACGGCCGAAAGTGGAAAATTCCTCATTGTAAAGGGAGTAATGTGACTTGGCTCCTGCCGGGATACAGCTGCCTTTATATAGTTTCATCCTCACTGTCCCGGTAACTGTCTTTTGGGTAGTATCCACAAAAGCGTCCAGGGCTTCCCTTAGAGGATGATACCACTGCCCGTAATACACCAGTTCGGCATAGCGCTGGGAGACCAGGTCTTTATAATGAAGGGTATCCCTGTCTATGCAGAGCAGTTCCAACTCACGGTGAGCAGCATACAGGACCGTACCCCCGGGGGTCTCGTAAACCCCCCTGGACTTCATGCCCACCAGCCTGTTTTCCACCATATCAACTATCCCCACACCATTGGCCCCGGCGATTTTATTGAGCTCCTCTACCATGCTGACTCCGTCCATAACCTCTCCGTTGAGCCTGACAGGGATCCCCTGTTCAAAGTCCAGCTGCACATATGTAGGCTTATCAGGAGCCTTATCAGGTGGGGTTATCATTAATAACATATCATAATTGGGTTCATTCCACGGGTCTTCCAGGTCTTCACCCTCATGGCTCAGGTGCCACAGGTTACGGTCCATACTGTAGGCATGGCCCTTTTTCACCGGAATGGGAATCCCCCTCTCCTCAGCATATGCTATGGCATCCTCCCGGGAACGGATGTCCCATTCACGCCATGGGGCAATAATTTTCAGGTCTGGTGCCAGGGCCTTAACTGCCAGCTCAAACCTCACCTGGTCGTTGCCTTTTCCGGTAGCCCCGTGGGCAATGGCCTCAGCTCCCTCCTGCCGGGCAATCTCCACCAGCCTTCTCCCGATCAGGGGCCTGGCAAAAGAGGTCCCCAGCAGGTATTTGCCTTCATATACGGCACCGGCCTTCAGGGTTGGCCAGATAAATTCCTCAACAAAGTCTTTTTTGACATCTTCGATATATATTTTGCTGGCCCCTGTTTTAATGGCTTTTTCCCTAAGGGGCGCAAGCTCTTCTCCCTGGCCGACATCGGCAGCCATGGCAATTACTTCATAGCCGTAGTTTTCTTTTAGCCACGGGATGATAATAGAGGTATCCAATCCTCCGGAATAGGCAAGCACAACTTTTTTCGACATATTGTCAAACTCCTTCCTAATACTTCCTGAGTTTCCCGCCGTTATGAGTCTTGCTGCAAAGCACCGGCAACAAGGCAGGGAGTCCCCGCATGTCCGAAGATGGCGAAGGCCGCCGGACAGCCTGGTTACCCCATTGTCAGGGCCAGTACGGCCTTTTGTGCATGAAGCCTGTTTTCGGCTTCATCAAAGACAACAGAATTGGGCCCGTCAATCACTTCTGCAGAAACTTCCTCACCACGGTGTGCGGGCAGGCAGTGCATAAACAGGTAATCCGGCCTTGCGGCCCTAACCAGCTCTGCATTGACCTGGTAAGGTTTAAATATTTTCAGGCGCTCCGCATGCTCCTCCTCCTGGCCCATGCTGGCCCAGACATCAGTATATACGATATCAGCATCTCTGACAGCCGCAAAGGGGTCCCCGGTTATCTCTATCACAACTCCGGTTTCTTCCGCGTCTGCCCTGGCGATCCTTACAATTTCCTCACTGGGTTCATATCCCGGGGGCACAGCCACAGAAATATGCATACCCACTTTGGCACAGCCGTTGAGGAGGGAGTGGCAGACATTGTTGCCATCACCGACATAGGCTAGTTTCAGCCCTTCAAGGCAGCCCTTGTGTTCCAGAATAGTCTGGAAATCAGCCAGAATCTGACAGGGATGGTTCAGGTCAGTAAGTCCGTTGATAACCGGTATATCAGCATATTTAGCCAGTTCTTCGACATCAGAATGGGCAAAGGTCCTGATCATGATTCCATCCAGGTAACGCGATAATACCCTGGCTGTATCCGCAATGGTCTCCCCGCGTCCCAGCTGAAGCTCCTGCCCGCTCAGGAACAACGGATACCCCCCCAGCTGGTACATTGCAGCTTCAAAGGATACCCTGGTCCTAGTAGAAGACTTGGTAAAAATCATCCCAAGGGTCTTGCCGTTTAAAATCGGGTGAGGTTCCCCCTTTTTCTGTTTGGTTTTCAGCTCCTGGGCCACCTTCATAATGGCCCATATCTCGTCCCTGCTCAGGGAATAAAGGGCAAGCAGGTCTTTACCCCTGAGACTGGTATGTAAACCGGTCATGTCATCCCTCCTATACGATAATAGTTTACCTTATCTGATAAGGCTATACAACATCTAATGTAACTTCCCCCATTGCCTCATCAAGTATTTTTACTGCTTCGTCTATATCCTCATGTGAAATGACCAGGGGCGGGAGAAACCGCAATACATTTGACCCCACACAGTTAATCAAAAGCCCTTTGCGCCGACAGGACTCAACTATTTCCCCACCGTCTGCAGTAATACCCATACCGAGAATCAGGCCTTTACCGCGCACATCAGTGACAAAAGAATATTTTTCTTTAAGGCTCTCAAGTTTACCTGCAAAATAACGGCCCTTTTCCACCGTTTCAGCCAGAAATTTTTTGTCGGCAAGAAGGCTCACGGCGGCACACCCGGCTGCCGCTGCCAGAGGATTGCCGCCAAATGTTGAGGCATGGTCACCCGGCTGGAAGCACGCAGCTATCTTTTCTTTTGCCAGCAGGGCCCCCATGGGGAAACCTCCGGCAATGGCCTTGGCCAGTGTCATTATATCAGGTTCGACACCGTAGTGTTCATAGGCAAACAGTTTGCCCGTCCGGGCCAGGCCGCACTGAACCTCATCAAAAATCAGCAGCAGGTCCCGGTCTGTGCAGAGCTGTTTCACTTTCTGCATATACTCATAGTCGGCTGTATTAACTCCGCCCTCTCCCTGCACCGGTTCCATCATAATGGCACATGTATGCGGGGAGACCGCCTTTTCCAGGGCTGTAATGTCGTTAAAAGGGACATACCGGAACCCTTCCGGCAGAGGCTCCAGGTCCTTCTGGTACTTAGGCTGTGCAGTTGCCGTGATAGCAGCCAGGGTCCGGCCATGGAATGACTTTTCCATTGTAATTATTTCATATTTATCACTTCCCAGGTATTTCCGGGCATACTTACGGGCCAGCTTGATAGCCCCTTCATTGGCTTCAGCCCCGCTGTTACAGAAAAAGACTTTATCCAGGGCGGAATTCTCTGCCAGGAGCTTTGCCAGCCTGACCTGGGGCTCAATCCAGTACATGTTGGAAACATGCATCAGTGTTCCTGCCTGCTCCCGGATGGCCTCCACCACTGCCGGATGGCAGTGCCCCAGGGAATTTACCGCCAGTCCGGCAACAAAATCAAGATACCGGTTTCCCTCAGCATCCCAGACATATACCCCTTCACCCCTGACCAGCGCCATGGGCAGCCGGCCATATGTATTCATCACATATTGCTGCCCTATTTCCATTATTTCCTTTGTATTCACAGGTTTCCCCCCTTATTGTTTTTTCCCTCCACGGCAGGCTCTGGAAATAACCGTGGAATATGGTGTACCGGAACCTACTTTACAACCATTGTCCCGATACCTTTGTCAGTAAACACCTCCAGCAAAATGGAGTGTGGTATCCTGCCGTCCAGAATGTGGGTGCTGGTTACACCTTTTCTTATTGCCTGGGCACAGCACTCCACTTTGGGTATCATGCCCCCGCTGATAATCCCTGAAGCAATTTTCTCTCCAATATCATCAAGCTTAAGTTCAGAAATAAGTGTTTTCTTATTATTATAGTCTTCAAAAATACCTTCAACATCAGTGAGCAGGATCAGCTTATCGGCATCCAGGGCTGCAGCCACCTCACCGGCAACATAATCGGCGTTGATATTGTAGCTTTCCCCCTCTTCCCCGAAGCCAACCGGGGCAACTACAGGGATATATCCCTGGCTGATAAGAGTCTGGACTATTTCCGGGTTAATTCTTTCGACATCTCCCACAAACCCGATATCCTGCAGGGAATGGTTGCCATCAGAGTCTACAGCCCTGCCCATTTTTTTAACAGCCCTGATAAGACTGGCATCTTTTCCGGACAACCCCACGGCTTTGCCGCCGTTTCGGTTAATCAGGGCCACAATCTCTTTATTAATTTTCCCTACCAGGACCATTTCCACGATTTCCATGGTAGCCGTGTCTGTTACCCGGCACCCGGCCACAAATTGTGAGGGTATGTCCAGCCGCTTCAGCATTTCGGTGATTCCAGGCCCTCCCCCGTGGACTATTACCGGGTTGATCCCAATAAGTTTCATCAATATTACATCATTAATTACAGCCTGTTTCAGGTCATTATTTACCATGGCGTGACCGCCATATTTGATAACAACGGTTTTCCCATAAAATTTCCTGATATATGGCAGGGCTTCAATAAGAATACCCGCTTTTTCCACTGCATCTTTCATTTGCTCTCAATCCCTTTCACATTCTGTTCATTTCCCTGCATTATTCAGGCCGGTTATGCCGGCCGGTAATCGTTTCTATGTCGATCCGGACCATCCTAAGCACAGCGAGTTTTTCTTTTGGCACCGGTAATACTTCTGACTCCCGGTATTTATCTATCAATCTATTCAAACTTTGAGCCACTTCATGTTCCGACTCCACCTCTGCGGCTTTCCCGAAAACCACTACACTCTCAAATTCATACGCATATGTACAGGGGCTGCTGCCTGTGCGTTTTGAACCCGGGTCAGCTACAGTAAAACAAACCGACGGGTTATATGAAAGGATATCCCACTTAAGCCCTTGAAGGCCTGTATGGATATATATCTTTTGCTGCCCCCTGTCATAAAAATAGTTCAAGGGAATACAATCCGGCAGCTCTTCCCGGCACATTGCCAGGAAACCTGTTTCTTCCCGCTCAAGTATTTCCATACACCGTTCCGGCAGTAAATCTTTTCTGGACAACGCTCCTCCTCCTAAAATTTATTCACTATATTACGTTATACTAAAATATCCCCAAAATATCCTTCCCGGCCATTATCGCACTCCAGTGCAGCTGGTAGGCCAGGGAAATCTCGGTATGGGCCGCAAACCCGCAGAGCCGGCAGGGATTATTGTCAGTTGTCCGGTTTTGCAGGTAACAACCCTGATTAAAAGTCCCGTCAGGTTCAATGTTGGCAATCATCCACGGCTCACAAACCCATGTATTGTGTTTCAGTTTTTCCAGGGCCAATACGGAGTCACTGACAGGATAGCCCTCCCGCTTCATCTGTATCAGCTTATCCAGAATAGCGGCACGTTCTTCCCAGGTGAGCAGTAAATCTTCACTTTCCGGATATGGATAAAAAAACTGGATGGTAATACCCCTTACAAGTGGTGCCAGAAATTTGATTAATTCCGGGATTTCTTTGTGGTTAATGCGGTTTATGGTAATATTGGCAAAAATCTTGGGGTGCTGTGACTTCCTGATGTTTTCAATTATCCGGTCAAATGACTCTCCCCGCAGGCTGTTATGGGTCTCCGGCAGCCCGTCTATACTAACCCATAAAATATCTGCCCCCACATCCAGGGGAAGGGTTCCGTTTGTGGTCACTCCGACACAGAAGAAATAATTACGGGCTTCCCTGATAATATCATGTACCGTCCGGTCCCCGTCTTTCCACAATAGAGGTTCACCGCCTTCCAGGATCAAAATCCTGACTCCCTGTTCCCTGAGGTATGGCAGCATTTCGATAATCCGCTCCCACCCCAGGTCCGGAACAGGCCGCTGCCAGTAAGGGCACTGCCGGCACTTCAGGGTACACCTGTGGGTCAGCTTCATCCCGGCAAGTATGGGCCTCTTGTCATTCATGAACCTTGCCCTGACATAATACCGGGCCAGATACATCACCTGCGAAAATTTCATTGCCACCACCCTGTCCTTCCCCAAAGTCCTGCAGTCTGATTACTGTCCTACAGCCGGACTGATAGCCTGAGCCGGCGTTTACGACCTGTAGCTGGCATTTATCTTCACATAATCAAATGAAAAATCACACGTCCAGGCTGTTGCCTTTTCAGTGCCATGATGTAAATCGACAGTAATCCTGACTTCTTCACGGCCGAGAACCTCTTTTGCCCGCTCCTCACTAAAATTCAGGCCGGCTCCGTTTTCAGCCATTTTCTCATCACCAATGAAAATATCGATCTTTCCGGGATTGATGTCTGCACCCGAGTAGCCTGCTGCACAGATAATCCTGCCCCAGTTAGCATCTTCACCGAAAACAGCGGTTTTCACCAGATTGGAATTAGCCACTGCCATGGCCACTTTCCTGGCATCTGCGAAGGTAGGGGCATTCCTGACCTCTACCTCAATCAATTTCGTGGCCCCTTCCCCGTCACGGGCTATCATCCTGGCCAGGGCGGTGCAAACCTTTTCCAGTGCATTCCTGAAAGCATAGAAGTTCTCATCTTCCCGCTCAATTGTGCCGTGGCCTGCCAGACCGTTGGCCATAACCACCAGGGAGTCATTGGTACTGGTATCACCATCTACAGTGACCATGTTAAAAGTCCTGGCAGTTACATACCTCAGGGCTTTTTGCAGCAGTTCGCTGGTTATCGCGGCATCAGTGGTCACAAAAGCCAGCATAGTAGCCATGTTAGGCATAATCATCCCTGAGCCCTTGGCAATCCCGCCAACAGATACTGTTGTGCCATTAACTTCAAACTGTACCAGGGCCTCCTTGGGGACCGTATCTGTTGTCATGATAGCCAGGGCAGCATCATGTCCGCCCCTGGAGCTCAATTCCCGGAAGGCTTCAGTTATCCCGTCTTTTATCCTGTCCATAGGCAGCTTTTCACCAATTACTCCCGTTGAAGCCACGATGACATCTTCAGGACTGATGCTCAGGTGTCCTGCCGCTTCACGGGCCATCTCCACCGCCATGGCCATGCCTTCCTCACCTGTGCAGGCATTGGCACACCCACTGTTGACAACAACGGCCCGGGCCCTGCCATCAGCAAGGTGCTGTGCTGAAAGGACCACCGGAGCAGCCTTCACCGCATTGGTGGTAAATACTCCTGCGGCTGCTGCCGGGACGTCTGAGACAATCAATGCCAGGTCCTTTTTATCATACCTGATCCGGGCCTTTACCCCGGCAGCCCTAAACCCCTGTGGGACTGTAATACTTCCCTCTGTATAATGTATATCACCAGTCATATATTTCCCTCCTCAATTCCTACGGAAAGACCGGCGCAAAATCGAGCCCGGTTTTCTCATCCAGTCCAAAAATCAGGTTCATGTTCTGTACTGCCTGCCCCGAAGCGCCTTTGACCAGGTTATCAATTGCCGATACAACTACAACCCGACCGGTCCGGTTGTCTACCGTGAGGCCGATATCACAGAAATTGGACCCGTATACCCACTTGGTCTGGGGATACTGACCCTCAGGATGAACCCTGACAAAAAACTCTTCACTGTAGAAGTCTCTGTATTGGTCAAGAATCTCCTCTGTGGAGCAGGGATTAACAAGAGATGCATAAATGGTACTGAGGATACCTCTTGTCATTGGAACCAAGTGAGGTGTAAAAGAAATAGTTACACATTCACCGGCAAGTTTGCCGAGTTCCTGTTCGATCTCGGGGGTATGCCTGTGTCTTCCAATGTTATATGCCTTAAAGTTCTCATTACATTCGGCATAATGGAAGGCCAGATTGAGGCCGCGTCCTCCCCCGGACACCCCGGATTTTGAATCGGCTATCAGGGTATCTGTCTTCACCATCCCGTTTTTCAGCAGCGGAGCCAGGCCAAGGATAATACTGGTGGGGTAGCATCCCGGATTCCCGATAACATCTGCCTCCAGAATCAGCTTCCGGTTAATTTCAGGCAGCCCGTATACCGACGCGGCTGCCAGTTCCGGTGTTTTATGAGTAACTTTGTACCACTCTTCATAAATCTTTATATCATCAAAGCGGTAATCAGCCCCGAGGTCAATGACCTTTTTACCTGCCGCAACAACCTCCTGTACCACGTCCATGGAGATACCGTGAGGCAGTGCGGTAAATATGACATCACATCGGTCAGCCAGTGACCGAATGTCCTGAGTCTCCAAAACGGCTTCCGAAAAACCTGCGGTACTGGGAAAAACACTGTCTAAACTCTGTTCAGAATATGTCTGTGATGTTAGTCCTGCCAGTTGGACTTCCGGATGGCGGGAAAGTATCCTTACCAGTTCCACCCCAGTATAGCCGGTCGCCCCAACAACTCCTGCCTTAATCATTACGATTTTCATCTCCTTCACTGCTCTGCGGGATCAATTTCCTGCCCAATAATTTATAATTATACACCACTATTGCATAAAAATGCAATAGCAGGCTACACCTTTTTTTCGACGGAAATATACAGATATCCTTTTATACATGAGTTTATCCACTATTTCGACAATCAATTTAAAATTTTTTCGACAGATAATTTGAGACTTACTGCCTCAATTGTGCTATTATATTACAACTCCAACCAAATAGGCCAAAGGCGGAATTCTAAACATGGCTCCACATATGTTGATAATTCCCGAAAAAGAAATGAAGTTACCAAAGAATGGGCAAAACCGGATAACATCATTAAAACTTCTTCACTTTGACGGCAGGGGGCTTAAAAAACATGATCAATGCAAAACAAAAAAAAGCCGTAACAAAGGCCTCATTTTTCCGGAGTCTTTCCGAAGATACAACTATGCACCCGTTCTCAATTCCTCTGGAGGTCCTTGAAAGGTCTCCATTACCAATTTCTGTGTGTGACGCGGAAGGCACTATTTTAACCTGTAACAAGGCCTTTTGTGATCTGACTGGATATGACAGGGAAGAACTAATTAACAAATCATGGGTGGCCATCACACCCCCGGAGTACCTGGAAAAAGAGATTCGTCACGCCTATGAATTAATAGCTACAGGCACGCCGCAGCGTATCGAAAAGGAGTATCTCCGCAAGGATGGGACCAGGGTTCCGGTGGAATTAGTCATCCACAGGCATTTTCAGCCATTAACCAAAACATATCTTGATTTCACATTTATAATTAATATTGAACATTTGAGAAAAGTTACTGATAATATGCTGGATGTGATTACTGAGACCACACCCCAGGGGGTTATCACATATTTAAGTTCCTCAGTACAGCAGATTCTTGGTTACAGCCCCGGAGAACTGGTTGGAAATTCTGTATTTGACCTGGTACACCCCGAGGATCTGCGGAGGGTATATTTTGCATTCCTGTCCTTCATATCGGGAAATGCTCCGGCAAAGATTGAATTCAGGTACAGGCACAGTAATGGTAACTACCTTTGGGTGGAAACGGTGGCCAATCTCCTCTTTAACCAGGATAACCTGATTTCCGGAGCTGTAATGAGCAGCAGAGATGTTACCCAGCGCAAGGAACTGGAAAAGACCATGGCCTGCCTTAAGCAGATAAACCTGGTGGGTGAGGTGGCTGTCGGCCTGGGACATGAGATCAGAAATCCCCTGACTACTGTGTATGGTTTCCTTCAGCTAATGCAAAAAGACGAATATCTCAGTCATTACCGGGACCGCCTTAATCTCATGCTTGAGGAACTGGATAAGGCCAATTCAATAATAAAAAAATTTCTGTTCCTGGCCAAAGACAAAGCTCTCAATTTAAGATTACAGAACCTGAACAACATCATCCGTTCTGCCTGTCCCCTTATCAGAACCACTGCTGAACAATTAGGCCTCGGGCTGAATATAGAACTGGGCAGCATCCCGGACCTGCTCCTGGACGAGTCGGAAATAATCATGCTGCTGAAAAACCTTTCCTTAAACGGGCTGCAGGCAATGTCCCCGGGTGGAATACTTTCAATAAATACATATCCTGAGAACAGTTCTGTGGTCCTGGCCATATCCGACCAGGGAACCGGCATCCCCGATGATGTGATGGATAAAATAGGAACCCCATTTTTTACCACCCGTGAAAACGGTACCGGCCTCGGTATGGCCTTGTGTTACCGGGTGGCTGCCAGGCATAATGCTTCAATACAATTCAAAACCGGTCCTGGAGGCACTACAGTATTGGTTAATTTCGGGACCTGATTACCTCCTGACCCAGCCGGTTAACATGGCCTGCAGTTTTGCCGGGTCCTCTGTCAGGACGAGGTAGATGTGGACCAAGACAGTCCCCAGGAACCATAATGCACCAAAAAAGTGATAAAACCGTACCTTTTGGATAAGCACCGGGAATGGGAGCACATATCCGAAATTGGCAGAATACAGTATCAGGCCTGTAATAAACATAAACGAAAAAACAAAAAACCAGGAAGTATAAATCAGCCTCTGACCGGCATTGTATTTACCGTGAACCGGAGGCTTTTTTTCCATAAAAAAATAGTACTTTAACAAACCCCTGAAATCAGCAGCATCCTGCAGCCTGAACCTGACATCCCTGTAAGCCCCGGTTACCAGGTGATGGTACACCCAGGCAAAAAATATCCCGGACTGGAAAAAACCAACGGCCGCCTGCAAAAATACAGCGATATCAATTTCATAGATGTCTCCCAGGTTAACAGGCTTAGTCAAATAAAATCCCGTAATCAGAAGCATAGTCACATTTACCGATGAAATCCAGTGAAAAATCCTGTTAGGTCTGGACTGGATATATATCTTTTCTGCCAACTTGACATCACCCAATTTCGTTATTTACATTATCTGCAGACTCTTCCTGCTCCCATTCGTTTGGAGCAGGTGGACTGCACACGCCAGGCATGGGTCAAAGGAACGGGCTACCCGCCCAATTTCTATGGGGTTGTCAGGGTCAGCCACCGGAGTCCCTACCAGGGCTTCCTCAAGGGGCCCTCTCATCCCATTGCCATCCCTTGGTGAGCAGTACCAGGCCGAGGGGGTGACAATCTGGTAGTGGAGTATCCTGGTTCCCTTAAACCTTACCCAGTGGGCCAGTGCTCCTCTCATGGCACCCGTATAGCCAACTCCTTCCACTTCCCTTTCAGGCATTTCATATGGCCGGTAAACAGGCTTTCCCGGTTCAAGTTGTTTCAGCCATTCTTTCATCATCCTGCCAACCATCTGGGCCTCAAGAACCCTGGCCAGGATCCTGTCCATAGTGGAAATCCCTCTGCGGTATTCACCTTTCATCCACAGGTGAGCAATGGGTCCGGTTTCAAAAGGCTTACCGGCGTAACGCGGAGCCTTGACCCAGGAATAACCGTCATCTTTATCAGGCTCAGGGCTGGTTTCCCCTTTAGCCGGGTGCTTAGGGACTTTCTGGGCAAACCACGAATGATGCACATGTTCCCTGATTTCTTCAGGATTGAATTCCTCTATCCTGCCATCAATGTATACTCCGAATGGCATCACATATTCACTCTCTTTTCCGGGAACAGGGAAATTTCCGTAGGCCAGGAGATTTTCATAACCGCGTCCTATTTCAAAATAGTCTTCATACCGTCGGGCCAGCAGCCCGGCATCAGGAAGAAGCCTTTCACCGATAAATTCCAAAACAGTTTCCAGTGATCCCATAAACTTCTGAATCCTGTCTACAGTCGGCGGAGTAGTCACACCACCGGCAATAATGCCGTGCTGGTGTGGTGCTTTGCCACCGAAAATAGTCACCATTTCATGGGTAAGCCGGGCTATATCAAAATGCAGCCGGTAGCTTTCCATTACCCGGTCAGTCTCCTGTCGGTCCAGGCGGTAATCACTTTCATATCTCGGTAGAAAAGGCGGCTGTTCAGGGCCCCTGACAAAATCCAATACCGTCAGCAGGTAAAAATGCCTGAGATGATTTTGCAGCAGGTCTGCCCCAAAACTCAGATTTCTCAACAAAACAGCATTTAGTGGAATTTCAATTTGCAGGGCATTTTCCATGGCATGGGAGGCAGCAATGGCATGAGCGGTCGAGCAGATGCCGCAGATACGCTCCGTAAGGTAGGCGGCATCCCTGGGATCCCTCCCCTTAAGGATCTCCTCAAAACCCCTGAAAAAAATTCCACTGCTGCGGGCATCTGTTATCTGTCCGCCATCCAAATCCACTTCCAGATTCCAAAACCCGTTTATCCGTGTCACCGGACTGATACGGATTTTCTCTACCAAACTTTTCACCTTCTTTTTATTTTACCAAAGAGTTTTATGGGCTTATTTAAAATAGTTGTATTCCGGTCTTTTTTCTTTGGGTAATACCTTTTCAGGTAAATTTTCTTTATCCTATCCTCCGGCAGATACACTATCTCCCGGTTCTTATCCGCGGAGTGCTTCCTGATATCACGGTTAATCCCTTCACTCCTGGGCCTGGTTCCGTCAACCAGGTTCTTGCCCAGCCTTCCCGTTGCCACAGTGGCCAGGAGATGTGTCCCTATACCGGCTGCAGTTGCGGCGGCAACACCTTTGCCGATCTTGTCAGAGGCCGTGCGGAACCCCAATACGTTCATATCTGGCAGGTGTGCATGAAAGGGAGACATCCCGTCCGGGAAATCAGGGCTGACACACCCAATACAGGGTGTGTTGGCTTCAACCGGCCAGCTGTTGTGTTCACTGATCCACTGCCTGGTAGGACAGTCAACAAAAGTTACCGGCCCTTTGCAGCCAATTTTATAGGTACATTTGTCTTCACCGGGGTAGGTTGCAAATACCCCGTTATCAAAGTGCTGCCTCCGGGGACACCAGTCGTGTATCCTCCTGCCGAAAAAAACTTTTGGCCTGTTAAACGCATCCAGTTCCGGAACCCCATACAGAAGCAAATGGGTCAGGGTTCCCACTGCCCAGTCAGGGTGTACCGGACAGCCGGGAACATTAATCACCTGCCTGTCAACCACCTTATGAACCGGTACAGACCCTGAAGGATTTGGATGAGCGGCATAGGGCCCGCCAAAAGCAGCACAGGTACCCACTGCCATAATATATTTTGCTCCGGATGCAGTAAACCTGATAGCCTCCACGTCTGTAAACAGGCTTCCGTCAGCGCGGTGGCCGATAGCGCCATACCTGCCTCCTGCCTTCAGGGGTACAGTCCCCTCAGCAATCAGGATATATTCTCCCTTTTCCCTGGCAACCGTCTCTTCAAGGACCTTAATAGCCGTTTCGCCTTCTGCAGCCATTGCCGTGTTACTATAACGGAGGTCTATGGTGTCAAATAACATCTCACTCATGTCCGGACGCAGGGTATTGGCCACAGAAAGGAAATCACCGGTACAGGTCATCATTTCCAGCCAGATTACCGGCGGTTTCTTTTTCCCTGTAAAGGCCTCTGCCAAATGTGGGATCAGAAAATCCGAGAGCTGAAGACCTGCCGTGGCTGCCATGGCCGTTTTAATAAACTGCCGCCTGGTTAGCAATTAATTTTCCCCTTCCACGTTTTCTTTTTATACTTTCCCTTTTTAAAACAAAAAATGCGGGTACTGTTAACGCACCCGCCTTTTCTCAGCCCTCATTTTTTTGGCAACCCTCATAAACAGGTTATAAATCTCGAGCCTGTTATTAATGTCTTTTAAAGTCTGGCTTTGCTTCATAAATCACCCTCCCGGAAGAATTCCTGTATCTAAAGTATAACCACAGGTTCCGGTACATAAACTCATTATGTTAAAATAAATCAAAAACTGTGGGAGGTCAGCCGGAATATGAATTTGCCATTTATCAGTGAGCCTTTGGAACCAGAGAGACATCATTTACTTTATAATCACCGACAGGTTTCACAGGGCAAGACTACCCCCGTAAAATAATCACAACATTCGTAATATTATAACATGAGCCTTTATGGCTCCAGACCGGAGGAGAAAAACATGATTCAGCTTGACATTGTCGAGAAACTACAGACAGAACTTAAATATATAAATAATATGGTCAGGGAAATAAGCGGAAAGGCCATGACGCTGTCTAAGAGCGGAATAAAGGTCATAAACGGTAAAAAAACGGCTCCCCGGTCACTGGCCGACTCTGTTCACATGTTCAGGGGAAAGGTCAGGGAACACGAAACAGCATTATCGGTACTTCAGGAAAAGGTCGACCACCTGTATGACCTGGTCACCATTTATAACGAAAACAATCAGAAATGACCCCTCTGACGGGTCATCTATCGGGTAATCGCGATATCTCTGCCGCATTTGCGGCATTTTTGTTTTTCCAGACCGGTTTCCAGAGCCCGGTAACCATATCGGTCAATGAGCAATGCCCCACATTCCGGGCAATATGTATTGGCGGCCTCTGAACCGGGCACATTACCCAGGTAGACATAGTTCAGTTTCCTGAGGGCTTCATCTCTGGCCTGCTCCATCACATATAAAGGTGTGGGCGGGAGCTCCATCTTGTAATTGGGGAAGTAACGTGAAAGGTGCAGGGGTATGTCCCTGTCAACTCCAGCCAGCCAATCAGCCAAACGGCCGATTTCCTCCTTCGAATCATTCAAACCGGTTACCAGAAGTGTGGTAATTTCAACATGACAATAAGCACTGGCAATCTCCACAGTCTGCAGGACCGGGTGCAATTCCCCGACACAGGTTTCATTGTAATAGCTGTCCGAAAAACCCTTAACATCTATATTCATGGCATCAATAAAGGGCAAAATTTTCTTCAGGGGTTCAGGATTGATAAAACCATTGGTCACCAGCACGTTTTTCAGCCCTGTTTCACGGGCCAGTTTTGCTGTATCATAAACATACTCATACCACATAAAAGGCTCGGAATATGTATAGGCAATGCCTATCGAACTGCCCCCGTCATATCCTTCAGCAGCAGCTACCAGTTTCTCTGGAGAAAGAGTTACTGTCTCCGGTTCACCGTGAGCAATAGTCCAGTTCTGGCAGAAACCGCAACGCAGGTTACACCCGAAGGTACCCACAGAGAAGATGGGGGAACCGGGATAGAAATGGTACAGTGGTTTCTTTTCTATGGGATCAATACTATAAGAGGAAACCTGGGCGTAATTGACTGTATATAAAACCCCTGCGTCATTTTGCCTCACCCGGCAGAAACCCCTTTTTCCGTCAGCAATAACACACTTCTGCGGGCACAGCAGGCACTGTACCCTGTTACTACCGGTGTCTTCCCAGAACATTGCCTGTTTCATACTGACCTCCTAAAAATACCTAAAAATACCTAATAATATCTGATAACTTCAAACCGCTGCAGTTGCACCGGTTCGTCGGTTCCAATGCCCGCTTTCTGCCTGGCTATGGCTACCTGCTGCTCAACTGTGTCAATCCCCTCAAGGTTTGGCAGCAGAAGGCCTGACCTCCTGCCACTGCGTACTATGACCCCATAACGTTTGACATCAAGCTGGCTCATGTTTTCTATCGGCTCAGGAGGTTTTAGGATATCTACCGAATACACCAAATCATCAAGTTCCTCCGGTTCCACCGGGTCAAACCTGGGGTCTCCGGTGCCGGCGCTAATGGCATTATTGATGATTTCAAAACCCGTATTCTCTGTAGTCGGCATTATCGTCCCGATACAGCCCCTGAGCTGTCCGTGTTTCTTGATTGATACAAAGACTCCGGCCTTTTCCTTCAGTGCAGGATTGTCCCCGATATCAGGGAATATTTTCTTTCCTTCCCTGACATATGTCTCCAGGGCTCTTCGGGCAAGACTGACCAGATCGCTTTCTTTGGACCGTTGTTTTCTGATCTTATCTTCCCGCCCATTAAAAATATCCTCCAACAGGCTTGCAGTTTTTCTCCCCAGAGGATTCAGTACCGCAACCATATAACCCACGCCAAACGGTCCCTCATAAGACAATACCTCACTATCCACCTCTTCACCATCAGCTGCTCCAAGCATCATTATAATGGAACGCAGGCCGCATTCCCCGGCAGTTTCCGCCAGACCGGTATCAAAATTAACTATACCCCTGAAGTCTTTTTCTTTCAGCAATTCTATAATCGTCCGGTCAAAAACGGTCCCCTTTTCAGAAAAACCCGCAGGAGCATCCGGGGTCAGGCGGTGGCTCATATCACCACTGGCAATAAGAGCTGCCTTTTTCCCAAGGCTGGTGCAGGCCTCTTTTACGGCAGCCCCGAAGGCGTACAATTCCTCAAATGGCAGCAGGCTCATGGAAATTGACACAACCGGTACCTTAATCCCGGCCCTGTCAAGGAAATACATGGGTACCATCACTCCATGGTCAAGTCCGGCAGCAATCCCGTACTGGGCGGCCAAGGTATCATCTATGTCAAGTGCGGTAATTCCCTTTTTTCCCGCCTGTTTGATTATTTCGTTTACCAAAGCAAGGTCATTGTCATATGTAAAGCTGATATCAGCCCTGAACTGCCTCAGGTTCCCTGACAGGGTTTCATTACCGTTTATGGCCACCCCATCCCTGAAAACAGCACCATGTGGTGAGATTATGACAACTGTATCAGCCCCGCTCTCAGTTATCTTATGGGCAAATCTCTGCATCGCCTCAAATGTCCGGTCCACTTTCTTCGAATCATTTCCCCCTACCTCTGGCAGAAGTATCGGCGGATGAGGCGCCACACCGTAAAAAACTATATTACTCAATTGTGAACCCCCTTTGATTCTTATTTTTGCCTCCGTATTCAATTATTATCCATTATGTGATATTTCTATAACATGTTGGAAATTCCTGCATTTTAATGGCATAAGCCATACTATGAGGCGCATATTGTTAAAGTGAGTATCCTCAAACCATTTGCCCTGGAAATGACCTGGAATGAAATAAGGTGAGGTGTAACAATTTTATGATTGGGGGAAGAGATTTGCGGCTGGTTTATATTAGAACACTGCGGGTAAAAAAAATCTTTCTATTGGCTGCAGCCGCAGCCCTGGTAATGACCCTTGGCCTGGGTTCGGTTACTGCACTGAATAAAACAGTCCCGGTAACCTCATGGGCAATTGCCAACCGCGTAATCCTGATCGATCCCGGTCACGGCGGGATTGATCCCGGAGCAGTTGGATATAATGGACTGCTGGAAAAAGATATTGTACTTAAGACAGGAAAGTACCTGCAAAATATCCTTAATCAGGCCGGGGCAGAAGTGGTTATGACCAGGACAACAGATACGGAACTCAGCAGGCGAAAGCGCGAAGACCTGTCACTTCGCGTGGATTTGGCTAATAAGAAGAATGCAGACCTGTACATCAGTATTCATGTCAATTCGTTCCCCTCCTCCCGATGGCGGGGCGCCCAGACCTTTTACCAGAAAAATCAGCCTGAAAGCAAAAAACTGGCTGAAGCAATTCAGTCAGAATTGGTCACGACTATGAAAAATACAACCCGAAAGGCTAAACCCGAAGATTATTACACCACCCGGAATACAAACATGCCAGCTGTTATAGTGGAAATTGGCTTTATTTCCAACCCCGCTGAAGCACAACTTCTGGCAGACAACGATTACCAGCGCAAGCTTGCATATGCCATTTGTTCAGGTATTGCCAAATACTACGCTGCAAATGCAAAGGAAGAACCTCAGGCCAGGAAATAGTGTCTGACCAAAAAGCAGGGATTTGCCGCTAAACTACTTAAGGGAGTGCCTGTCAAAAGGCACTCCCTTAATAGGTTATTCCTTCTTCTCCTCTGCTGCCGGCGCTTCGGGTACCTGGAACCAGTGACAGGTGTTACAGTATGTGCCTGTTACATTGGCACCGGGCTGGTTCTTATCATGACATGCGAAGCAGTTGGGCAGTCCTTTCTCATTAGCCATCTGCGGGTGTTTACCCATCCACTGGGAATCATGATTAGTGGGCCGCTTCAGGTGGCAGCCGTAGCAATAACTGTTAGCCCTGGCAAAGTCAGCAATTTTATCTCCTGTGGAAGGAGTTGCAAATTTCTGGCTCTCTTTGTCATAGTGACACTTGGCACAGTTATCGACATCCTGACGACCGACCTTACCGTGAATACTGCCCCACTCAGGATTCTCGTGAGAAGGCAGAGACGCCCTGTCAGGCCAGTAGTGGCAAGCGGAACACTTTGTGGTTACACTGCGGGCCTCGTGGCATTTAATACAAACAAACATGTTGGGCCTGCGCTGCACACCAGGAGCAGCCTTCTTGGCCATCTGCGGGCTCCACTGATTATAATCTGCAAATTCTGCTCTTGTGGTAACCTTACGTTCGGCAATATTTCCGTGAGTGGTAAACCTGTGGCATTCCAGACATGAAACCTTGGCTGCAGCGTGCTTGGAGTGAGGTGCAATCAGGTCGGGAAGCAGTGTTGCATCCCTGTTCTCCATAGCGTGACAGCTTTGACATGCCTTGTCACTGACAGTAGTATTCCGAAGCGCAATCGGCTTCTGGAATGCTTTACTGTCGTGAGCCGCCTTATTCTGAGTCGGGTTATACCCCTCATGGCACACCAGACAATCAACCTTGGCATGGACAGAAGTCTGCCATGTGGCAATTTCAGGCCACATTTCATGACATTCTGTACATTCGGTCTGGGCTATGGTGGTATTATTAACCTTAGCCGGTTCTGCCCCCTTGTCCTCACCGGAAGCATTTTGGGTCCCTGTTGAAGTACCAGCCGGAGCAGTTTTTTCACCGGAAGTCGGAGCAGTATTGGATGTGCAGCCCACGACCATAAAAGCCAGGATTACAAGCAGTGCAGTGAACAATGTTACTTTCTTTAGTGACCACTTATGTAGTCTTTCCCCCTTCATTCTTCCTTTTCCCCTCCTTTCCACCAAAATATATAAAAGTCCTAATCTAAAATATTCTATTCAAACGGTTATATTCCTCTTTTCGTGGGACAGTTTCTCCAGCTATTTTTTCTTGAACTTTCTGAAACTTCTACTACGCCATATGGCATTACAACACTTATTATTGCTTGGATCAAGCCGCTTCGGCAAACTTACCCGGGAAAGATAACAAAAAAGGAAGGTAATATATACCTTCCCGTAATGCAGTGTAACCCAGCCCATATTAACGCTTGGAAAACTGAGGTGCACGGCGTGCTTTCCTGAGGCCGTATTTCTTTCTTTCCTTCATCCTCGGGTCCCTTGTCAGGAATCCGGCTTTCTTTAATGCAGGACGCAAATTGGGATCTGCCTTGATCAAAGCCCGGGCAATACCCAGACGCATGGCCCCTGCCTGACCTGTTGTGCCGCCTCCCTCAACCTTAGCCAGGATATCGTACTGAGTAAGGGTATTAGTCAGGTTAAGCGGTTGCTTAACAATCATTTCAAGGGTCTTTTTACCAAAATACGCATCTAAAGACCTGTTATTTACTATCAATTTACCTTCACCAGGTAACAGCCTGACGCGTGCAATTGCGTTTTTCCTGCGGCCTGTTCCCTGAAACTGAACCTGTGCCAATGTCTGTTCCTCCTTCCATCCATTAAACTCTTCGATCTATTAAACTGCAAAATCCCATTTCTCCGGTTGCTGGGCTGTATGTGGGTGTTCCGGTCCACTGTAAATTTTAAGCTTACGTCCCTGGGCACGTCCCAGCCGGTTATGAGGCAGCATGCCTTTGACCGCCTTTTCAATTGCCCGCTCCGGTTTTTCTTTGAGCAATCGTTCATATGACATGGTTTTCAGACCACCCGGGTAACCTGAATGGCGAACATACTGTTTTTGCTGTAGCTTTTTGCCTGTAAGCTGAACTTTTTCGGCATTAATTACAATAACAAAATCTCCGGTATCAACATGTGGAGTGTAAATCGGCTTATGCTTGCCGCGGAGAATCCTGGCAACTTCAGTAGCCACCCGTCCCAGAGGCTTGCCTTCAGCATCAATCACATACCAGTTTTTCTTTATCTCATCTGGCTTAGCCATATAAGTAGTCACTTATGTTCCCTCCTTACCTGAAAGTGTTACTTTTTCGGAAAATAACCGAAAATTGTTACTTTATGTGCTGTGCCATCTACCACTGGCTTCAGCTTCAATTAACAGAGTTCTTGGCGTCAGGTGGGAGTTTGGACTCCATCTGACGCTTAGAAACCGTCATCCAGGAGCTTAGCGCCGCTTATCTCACACCTGACGAGGGGGGAGTCTTAGCGGCAGTTAGCTATCGGATAATCCGGGGCAGTGGATTAATTGTTATAAAGTCACGCATATATTTTATTACAAAATGTGGCTGTATGTCAAGCAAAACCAGTTCAAAAAACGCTGTGCAGCCGTGCCAGAAGCGCCCACCTGCGGTGCAGCTTTCTAAGCCGGCCAGGTACGTACGAATATTCTTCCAGAGCCTTGCGGAACAATTCAACTGCCTTTTGCCTGTCTCCTGTCTCTTTGTATACCATCCCCATCCGGTAGAAGTTTTCGGTATTGGCAAAGCCGGAAAAAGAGTCTTCCAACTGCTTAAGTTTTTGGAGTTCCGGTTCTTTACAGGTTAACTCATAGCGGGTCAGGTAAATGTACGGAAGCCCGTGTCCTACCCGGGGGTCAAGCTGCAGCGCCTTTTCCAGAGCTTCCTTTCCCGTGTCCGCCTGCTGCACCTCCATGTATGCCATTCCCAGATAAAGGTACAGTCTCGGGGAATTGGTCACTTTTGCCAGTGCTTTATTCAGGAACTCCAGGGCACTGCGGTAATCCTTCTTTTCAAAATAAATGCTCCCCAGTTCCTGTGCAGCATTGGCATCAGCCGGGTTAATCCGCAAGACTTCGCGCAGGTGCCGGATACGGCTGTTTCTCCTGAATGGCGCAACAAAATCAGGCAGGAAACCAATATACGCCCTGTCCATGAAAACATAGATGACAAAAATGATGACCAGTGCCAAAAACGGACTGCGTGTTAAAAATGATAACAGAAAATATAATCCGAGACCTTTAAACAATGAAATCACCCTATTGATAGAATTGACCACATACGTGTATTTTATCATACATCTGCTGCTATTGTTACCCAAAATTACCAATTGAATCTGGTTTTAATCGATTTTTTTCGACACTTTCTTTATTTTTTACAATTCATAGACAGGGTATTGGTAAATTTATGTCGAATAATTGGTTAAACCAAAATAAGGGAGGTATGATTATGCCTTATATTTCATGGGACGACAAATTTATTACCGGTATCAGGCTCATTGATGACCAACATAAGAAACTTGTCAATATGATCAATGACCTGCATGATGCCATGATGATCGGTAAGGGGAAACAGGCGGTTTCCAAAGTGATTCAGGAACTGGTTGATTACACTGTATCCCACTTTTCCACTGAAGAAAAATTTATGATCAAATACAGCTATCCATGGATGCTGCCCCATAGGTCAGAACATAAAAAGTTTGTAGACCAGGTTTCTGATTTTCAGAAGGGTTATAATGAAGGTAAAATATCACTTTCCATTGAAATTATGAATTTCCTTAAGGACTGGCTGGTGAACCACATCCAGAACACTGATAAAAAACTGGGTCCTTTTCTGAAAGAAAAGGGATTGAGTTAACCGTGCCCATTTACCGAGGTGCCTATGAGAAAAATTGATATAGCTAATATCGAAGTTGGTTCAAGAATCTCAAAAAACATTTATAATTCCAAAGGGCAGGTACTGTTAAGCGCAGGCACGGTCCTTACCCGCCGTTATGTAAACCGGTTAAAAGAACTTGGCTTTTCCTCCGTATTTGTAGATGATGGTCTGATTGACGACATCAGCCTTGAGGAAGCCATTTCAGAGGAAACCCGGATACAGGCGGTTAACTGCATCCGGGACATTATGAAAAATGTGACGCGGGACAACGTTATTAATGCAGCTCCACTAAGTAAAGCTGTAGACAGTATCATTGACGACCTGCTGGCTAACAGGGAAATGATGCTCAACTTATCAGATATACGTTCTTATGATGACTATACCTTCAGTCATTCAGTAAATGTAACGGTGATTTCCGTTGTTATCGGCATGTGCCTTCATTACCCAAAGAACCGGCTCAAAGACCTTGGTATTGGTGTACTCCTCCATGATGTGGGTAAAACCCGGATTCCTCCTGACATTATTAATAAACCAGGGAAGTTGACAGATGAAGAATACGAAATCGTAAAAAAACACACCTGGTACGGCTTCGAGACCCTGCGAAAAAGCCCCGGCATCAGGCTCACCTCTGCCCATGTGGCCTTACAGCATCATGAACGCCAGGATGGTTCAGGCTACCCCAGGAGCCTGAAAGGTGATGAAATAATAGAGTTTGCCCGCATCAGTGCCATAGCAGATGTTTATGATGCCATGACAAGTGACCGCTGTTACCGGAAGTCAATACCTGTCCATAAAGTCTGCCAGTATCTGGCAGAGAGTTCGGGAGCACAATTTGACAGCCGTATCCTGGACCGCTTTATTGAAAAGGTTGCCCTCTATCCCCAGGGAACCCGGGTTACCCTCAATGACGGCCGGTCCGGGATTGTCACCAAACAAAACAGTGGTGTCCCGGCCAGGCCGGTAGTGCGGCTCTTCTGGGACGAAAAAGGGCCGCTGCCGAAACCTGTACACCTGAACCTCGCTGAACATTTAGAGTTAAAGATTGAAGATGTGTTTGAATAGTTACCGGAAGAGGCATCTATTCCTTTCTGGAACAGCCGTGCTGTCCCAGGATATCTGCCATCAGCCGGTACTCCCCGGCCCCAAACCCGATAGGCCTTATTTTGTCCAGGTCAGGTCTCTCTTTGTCATCAAGCACATTTTCATCATAATGAACTGCGAGCACTTCGGCTATAAAGACATCATGACTCCCCAGACTAATGACCTGTTTGACCCTGCACTCTACATTAACCGGACATTCGTTAATCAAAGGAGGTTTCACAAAAGATGCAGGCACCGGGTTCAGGTGTTTTTCCTTAAACTTGTCAACTGTCCTGCCCGATACGGTTCCACAATAGTCTACCACCCTGACCCAGTCAGATGAGGGTATGTTAATGACATACTCACCCGATTCTTTTATCAGGCCATAGGAATATCTGGTCGGCTGTACCCCTATGTATACCATCGGCGGTGAACTGTTCATTATCCCTGTCCAGGCAATGGTAATAATATTTGGGGGACTGTCCCCTGACTGGCAGGTAACCAGCACCGCAGGGACAGGAAAAAGTATTGTCGAAGCCTGTTTGGTAACCTTATTTATGATAATCATCCTCTCATTTTCGATTTAAGTTAATTATATACGGTTTGCCGTTAATTTATCCGATAGCTAACCGTCTTCAGGCCCCAGGCATTATTTGGGGCCTGTGGCCTGCTAGAACTCACAGGATTTAACTGTCCTGGGAAATGGAATTACATCCCTGATGTTGGTTACTCCTGTCATGTACATAATGGCCCTTTCAAAACCCAGCCCAAAGCCGGCATGTTTCACCCCGCCGTATTTCCTCAGGTCCAGATACCACCATAGGTCCTTTTTATCAATATTAAACTCCTGCATTCTTTTTTCCAGCACATCTGCCCTTTCCTCTCTCTGGCTGCCGCCAATCAGCTCTCCCACCCCGGGTACCAGTAAATCCATAGCGGCAACTGTCTTGCCGTCATCATTAAGTCTCATGTAAAAGGCTTTTATGTCTTTGGGGTAGTCGGTAACAAAAACCGGTTTTTGATATACTTTTTCCGTCAGGTATCTTTCGTGCTCAGTCTGTAAATCACTGCCCCAGGCAACCGGATATTCAAACTTTTCACCTGATTCCCTAAGGATTTCCACGGCTTTTGTATAGGTAATTTGTGCAAATTCGGAGTTTACTATGTTTTGCAGTTTGTCTTTGATTCCCTTCTCCACATATTCATTAAAAAAATCCATTTCCGGTGCGGCATTTTCCAGAACATAACTGATAACGTATTTCATCATGTCTTCTGCAAGTCTCATATCATCCTGCAGGTCTGCAAATGCTATTTCAGGTTCTATCATCCAGAACTCGGCAGCATGCCTGGCAGTATTTGAGTTCTCTGCCCTGAAGGTCGGTCCAAAGGTGTACACATCCCTGAAGGCCAGGGCAAATACCTCTGCCTCCAACTGCCCGCTCACAGTAAGGTTGGTTCTCCTGCCAAAGAAATCTGCAGAAAAATCAACCTTACCGTCCTCTGTTAGCAGCAGATTGGCTGGGTCCAGTGTCGATACCCGGAACATTTCCCCCGCACCTTCGGCGTCATTTGCCGTAATTATCGGTGAATGTACGTAAACAAAACCCCGTTCATTAAAAAACCTATGAATGGCATAAGCAGCCAGTGACCTGAGCCGGAACACTGCTGTAAACAGATTTGTCCGCGGGCGCAGGTGGGCTACCTCTCTTAAAAATTCCCTGGTATGCCTCTTAGGCTGAATAGGATAATCCTCAGGGGAATCTCCCTCCAAAATTATTTCCCTGGCCTTGATTTCAAAGGGTTGTTTTGCCTGTGGTGTTTCAATAAGGACACCTCTGACCCTGACAGCAGCACCCACCCTGAATCTCGCTGCTTCATCAAAATTAGGGACCATATCTTTTTCATAAACTACCTGTATTGTATTAAAGTGTGTCCCGTCATTTAAAGAAATAAAACCAAAGGCTTTCTGGTCACGGTTGCTCCTGATCCAGCCGCTGATCTCCACTTCCTGATTGCTGTATCTTACGGTATCCCGTACCAGTTGTCTGATTACTGCTTTTTCCATACATGATTCCCCTTATTATGTAATTTTTCCGGCCTTCCGGAAGTAACCGTTGGTGAATATGGCGATGTGTTGTACCGATTTTCCGCACTGTCGCCTATAGTCTTAGCTGCCACCACCGGCAACAAGGCATCGTCAGGAAAGTCCTGTATAACACATCAACACATACATTGCGGTTACTGCCCGGAGCCTAAAATATAAAAAAAATGGTCACGAAATAGTATAACCAGTATGCAAGGCTATGTTGCTATGCGAACTGGATAATCCCTTATTCAACCATTCCCGGAATGGAGGTTCATATCAGAAGTTAATTCAATCTTCCCACGTCTTCCATATATCCGGCTGATAGCCGACTGTGGCGAGTTTTCCGTTGCGTACTATGGGAGTTTTATAAAGCCGGGGGTTATTCAGGAGTATCTCTTCCCTGACAGCTGAACCGGCAATGCGGTCCATATTCAGTTTCTTATAGTCCTTTGCCGAACTGTCGATTAAACTGTCCAAACCTACGGCTGACTTGACACTCTGCAATTCCCCCTTACTAAGGCCTCTTTCAGCCAGGTCAATAAAGTGATATTTGATCCGCCGCTCCTTGAAGTAGCGCTCCGCTTTTTTAGTTTCAAAACATTTTCTGATACCGAAAATCTGTATATTCATCAGTCCACTCCTCAAACCGTCCTAGTACTTCACTTCCATCAGGCACAGACCCTGGGGCGGCGCTGTCGGCCCCGCTTCCTCGCGCCTGCCTGAATTGACAAATTCCCCTACTTCATCCGGTGTCAGTTTGCCTTTACCCACGTAGAGCAGTGTCCCTGTAATTATCCGGACCATGTTATATAAAAAGCCGTTAGCCTCAATGGTTATATATAAGTGAGGCGGCATATATTCAATATCAAGCCTGTAAACATGTCTTACAGACGTTCTGGCACATGACCCGGCCGCCCTGAAGGCGGTAAAGTCGTGTTCTCCAACCAGGTGACCGGCCGCTGCCCTTATTTTTTCAATGTCCAGCCCCTGAGGCACATGGTAGCTGTATAGCCTTTCAAATGCCGAAGGGGTGCGCGAATTATAAATATGGTACCGGTAAACCTTGGACCTGGCTGAAAACTGGGCATGAAAGGAGGGACTAACCTCCTGGGCTTCTTTTGCCGCTATGTCTCCGGGCAGCAGACTGTTCATGGCCAGGGGCAGCCTTTCTGCCGGTATCCGGCAGTCCGTAAAAAAGTTGAACACCTGTCCCCGGGCATGGACACCGGCATCAGTCCTGCCGGATCCGGTCACAGTCACCGGATGTTTGACCAGTTGGCCCAGGGCTTCCTCAAGGGATTTCTGGATCGTTGGTAAATCATCTATCTGTCTCTGAAAGCCATGATAGTTTGTCCCGTCATACTCCACCAGTACCTTGATATTCCTCACAACAGTGGACATCCTTTCAACAATATTTCAATAGGATTTCAAAAATATTTATAAAATACAAATGAGCCTGTAACCACTGCCAAACCTGCCAGGACCACAAAATCCACAGCTCTGAACTCCAGTTTGTGCAGACTGGTCCTCTTCATACCTACCACATAGCCCCTTGACTCCATAGCCAGTGCCAGTTCATCAGCTTTACGGAAGGAGCTTACAAACAGCGGTACCAAAAGGGCTGTCATATACTTGGCCCGTTTTTGCAGGCGCCAGCTTTCAAAATCTGCCCCCCTTGACTTCTGGGCCTTGATTATTTTATCAGTTTCTTCCCAAAAAGTCGGAATGAACCTCAGGGCAATATTAATCATCATGGCCAGCTCACTGGCCGGGAGGCCGACTCGCTGCAGCGGTTTCATCAGCTGTTCCAGCCCATCGGTCATCCGTACCGGTGAAGTAACCAGTGTCACCAGGGAAGAAAGCAGGATAAGGTACACGATTTTAACACCAAGGATGAGTCCATTTTCCAGACCTGTTTGGGAAACAGACACCGGTCCTATGTTGAACAGAACCTTACCTGGGGTAAACGTCATATTGAGGACCAGGGTAATGACAATTAAAAAGAGGCCCGGTTTCATAACTTTGAGGAAACTTCCGGCTACACCTCCGATTACATACAGCAGCAGGATAAACAGGCCATATCCCGCGAATTCAGCAGGGGTCTCCACCACAAATACCAACCAGAGCAGTATTGCTGAAACAATAATTTTGGTCCTCGGATCAAGCCTGTGCAGCAGTGAATTTCCCGGTACGTATTGTCCGAAAACGATACCTTCCATTAGTACCACACCCTGATCATAATTTTTTGCATTAATTACAGTTTTTCCTTTACCAGCCTGATTATTTCCTCTCCGATTTCGTCCAGGGTGACCGGCTGTCCCCTGACGGGGATACCCCTTGCCCCCAGCTCCCCGGATATTGCCACTGCCGGGGGGATATCAAGACCCAATTCAGACATAATGGGATTGGTCAACACTTCACGTGTTTTTCCTGTGACAACTACTTCACCTTTATTTAAAACCAGCAGCCTGTCAGCAAGGTGGGCTATTTCTGCAATTTCATGGGTCACCCAGATCACGGTTTTCCCATGGGCGCAGTTCAGACCGGTAATTGTCTCTGTCAGAAGCTGTCTGCCTATAGCATCCAGTCCGGCAGTCGGTTCATCAAGGACTATGATTTCAGGTGATGCTGCCAGCACTCCCGCCAGGGCTACCCGCCTCTTCTCCCCACCGCTAAGTTCGTAGGGCTGGCGGTATTTATACTTCTCATAACTCAGACCCACAGTATCCATAGCCTTCCTGACTATTTCAGGAATTTCGCCGGCAGGAAAGCCGTAATTCTCCGGTCCATAGGCAATTTCCTCATAAACAGTGGCCCCGAAAAGCTGGTGTTCAGGATACTGAAAAACCAGGCCGACTTTCTGCCTGGCCTCCCTCAAACTTGCGGCAGATAAATGTATGTTTGTATCATCTAATAGCACTTCACCCGAATCAGGCTTCAGAAGCCCGTTTAAATGCTGCAGCATGGTGGACTTCCCTGACCCGGTGGGCCCCATTACGGCGAGCCACTCACCCCTGGCTGCCCGTATATTAATGCCTTTTATACCAGGTCTGGCAAACGGGGTGCCTTTTGAATAAACATAGCTGACATTTCTTAATTCTATCGACATATAAAATCCACCAGTTCTTTCGAAGAATTAATGTCTGCAGGTAACCGGATACCTCTTTCCCTTAATGAGTTAACGAGTTTTTGCACCGGCGGCGCTTCCAGGCCTGTTGCACTAAGGGCTCCCTGATCCGCAAAAAAATCCCGGGGTTTGCCTTCAAATACGGTCCTGCCGCGCACCATGGCAATGATGCGGTTACACATTACAGTTTCACTCATATCGTGAGTCACATAGATAACCGTGATTTGATGCCGGCTGTTCAGGTCCCTTACCGCTGTCAGGACTTCTTTTTTGCTTCCTGGGTCCAGCATTGAAGTCGGTTCATCAAGGACGATGCAATCCGGGCGCATAGCGAGTACACCGGCAATAGCCACCTTCTGTTTCTGCCCTCCTGACAACCTGTGCGGGGGATAATTCCGGTAATCCTGCATACCCACCTGTTCCAATGCCCAGTCAACTCTCTGTCTGATCTCAGCCCGGGGCAGGCACAGATTTTCCACGCCAAAGGCAACATCCTCTTCGACAACAGAGGCGAATAACTGGGTATCCGGGTTCTGAAAAACCATGCCTACTTTTCTCCTGACTGCAGGGAGGTTATTCTTATTACCCGTGTCAAGGCCATCTACTGTCACACTGCCGGTGCTAGGCAGTAAAAGGCCGTTTATCAGCCTTACCAGTGTTGATTTGCCACACCCGTTAGGCCCCACCAGGGCTATAAATTCACCCCGGCTGATATCCAGGTTGATTTCTGAAAGCACATGGTTTCCCGCAGATTGAAATTCATTATCTTTTTCCTTTTCCCTGGTATACCAGAAGCTGACATCCCTGATACTGACAATAGGACACATACTCTCACCACACTACCATTATATATCAATCATTATATTTGGCGCAGCCGAAAATATTAAATAAAAAACAGAAGCCAGGAATTGTTTACATAATTCTTCAGTAAACCATCCTGACCTCACTCATGTTCTGATTATACCAGTTCCAGTATTACCATCTCAGCAGCATCACCGCGGCGCTGGCCTACCTTAATAGTCCTGGTATAGCCACCCTGCCGGTCGGCATATTTAGTTGCCAGTACATCAAACAGTTTTTTGACAACATCTTCATCATAGATAAACTGCATTGCCTGCCTGCGGGCATGTAAGTCACCCCGTTTGGCCAGGGTAATCATCTTCTCCGTGACGCGGCTTACAGACCTGGCGCGGGCTGCTGTGGTCTGGACCCGTTCTTCACGAAGCAAGGAAGTAACCATGTTACGTACCAGAGCTTTCCTGTGATCGGTCGGAATGCCCAGTTTGGGAAATGCCATTTTGTTTCCCCCCTCCTGTCTTATTCTTCTGATTCCTTCAGGGAAAGACCCAGTTCATGCATCTTGTTGATAACCTCTTCAAGGGACTTCTTGCCAAGGTTGCGCACCTTGATCATGTCCTCTTCAGTACGCTGTGTCAGCTCTTCGACTGTATTTATTCCAGCCCTTTTAAGGCAGTTATAAGACCTTACCGACAAGTCAAGTTCCTCTATGGTCATTTCAAGTATTTTGTCTTTTTCCTCTTCTTCTTTTTCTACCATTATTTCTACATCATTAACTGTCTCGGTCAGGCCAATAAACTGCCTCAGGTACTCGCTCAATATCTTGGCCGAAAGGCTGGTAGCCTCATCAGGCCTGATACTGCCGTTTGTCCATACTTCCAGGGTAAGTTTGTCATAGTCGGTAATCTGTCCCACCCTGGTATCCTCAATATAATAATTCACCTTCCGCACCGGGGTAAACGCGGAATCAACAGGGATCACGCCAATGACATGGTCCTCTTTTTTATTCTTCTCAGCAGGGACATAACCCCTGCCCTTGGCAACAGTAATCTCCATGAATAACCGGCCTTCAGATATAGTGGCAATCTTAAGTTCAGGATTGAGTATCTCAACATCTGCATCTGTAATAATGTCACCTGCAGTAACTACTCCCGGTTCTTCGGTTTCAATCCGCAGGACCCGTTCTTCATCAGTATGCATCTTAATACAAAGACCCTTCAGGTTAAGAATGATATCAGTGACATCCTCAACCACTCCCGGTACTGTAGAGAATTCATGTAAAACACCGTCAATCCTTACTGAGGTAACTGCAGCTCCGGGCAATGAAGACAGCAGGATGCGTCTTAGAGAGTTACCCAGGGTTATTCCATAACCTCTCTCCAGGGGTTCAACCACAAACTTACCATAATCATCAATCAGTTCCACACACTCTATTTTGGGCTTTTCGATCTCCAACATAAGTGACCCTCCTTCTCGAGACTTGAAACTTTGGTTGATTACCTGGAGTACAGCTCTACAATAAGGTGTTCCTCGATAGGTACATCAATTTCTTCCCGAGAAGGAATAGCAACCACCTTTCCTGTAAACTGGTCAGCAGATACCTCGAGCCATGCCGGCGGGGTTTTCCTTGCTGCCTGCTCCGCGAGTTCCTTAATCCTGTTGGATTCACGGCTATTTTCACGAATCTCGACGACATCTCCAATCTTTACCAGAAATGAAGGTATGTTCACTTTTCTTCCGTTTACGGTAAAGTGACCATGGCGGACCAACTGCCTGGCCTCAGTGCGCGAACCTGCATAGCCCATACGGTAAACAACATTGTCAAGTCGCCTTTCCAGCAGCCTGAGAAGGTTCTCACCGGTAACCCCCTTCTGGCGTTCGGCTTTTTCGAAATAATTCCGGAATTGTGTTTCCAGAATACCGTAAATCCGGCGGGCCTTCTGCTTCTCCCTGAGCTGAATACCGTATTCGGAAACTTTTTTCCTGCTCTGTCCGTGTTCACCTGGGGCATAGCCTCTCCTGTCAATAGCACATTTATTGGTATAGCACCTGTCACCTTTAAGATATAATTTGGCACCTTCCCTGCGGCATAATCTGCAAACAGGTCCATTGTATCTAGCCATCCTGTGTCAACACCTCCTAAACTCTTCTTCTCTTTGGCGGACGGCAGCCGTTGTGGGGAATCGGGGTAACATCCTTAATCATATTGACTTCCAGACCCGCAGCCTGAATAGCCCTGATAGCTGCTTCCCTTCCGGCACCCGGTCCTTTTACAAAAACCTCTATTTCCTTCATCCCGTGGTCCATAGCCTCTTTGGCAGCAGATTCTGCCGCCATCTGGGCAGCAAAGGGAGTACTCTTCCTGGAACCTTTAAATCCCAGTGTCCCCGCACTAGACCATGACACACAATTCCCGTTGGGGTCTGTAATGGTGATAATGGTATTATTAAAGGTAGATTTGATATGGGCCACACCACGTTCAATATTTTTCCGTTCCTTACGTCTGGTTCTAACTCTACGAGCCATCCTTTATCCCCCCTTACTATTTCTTGCGGCGTACGCCAACAGTCTTTTTGGGACCTTTTCTGGTCCTGGCATTAGTCTTGGTCTTTTGGCCGCGGACAGGCAGTCCCCGGCGGTGGCGTATCCCACGATAGCACCCGATTTCCATCAGCCGCTTGATGCTCAGTGAGATATCCCTTCTGAGGTCACCTTCAACTCTCAGGTTTTTGTCAATATATTCCCTTAGCTTGGCAATTTCTTCTTCAGTCAGGTCTCTGACCCGGGTATCAGGGTTTATCCCGGTTTCTGCCATGATCTGCTTGGAGACAGAGCGCCCGATCCCAAAAATATATGTCAGAGCAATTTCCACACGTTTTTCCCGGGGTAAGTCAACCCCTGCAATTCTCGCCATTATGTGCACCTCCGTCTTTTACAATTTTCTAACCCTGCTTCTGCTTATGCTTAGGGTTTTCGCAGATTACCATTACTTTGCCCTTGCGCTTAATAATCTTACATTTCTCACATATAGGTTTAACAGACGGTCTAACCTTCATCTTTATGTCCTCCTTCCGGTAAACCCTACTTATATCGATAAACAATACGTCCACGTGTTAGGTCGTAGGGTGACAACTCTATGGTAACTTTATCTCCGGGAAGAATCCTGATAAAATTCATCCTAATCTTACCGGATACATGGGCCAGAACTTTATGTCCATTTTCAAGCTCTACCCTGAACATAGCATTCGGCAGCGGCTCAATCACAGTGCCCTCTACCTCAATTACATCCTGTTTTGACACTAGGCAAACACCCTCCCTTTTGTTCGACTTTTCAATCTGTATGGCTTAACCCCAAGGTCCTGATAGTTTCGGAGATTTCTTTCTCTGTAACGGGTTCCCCCCTGATCAGTTTTTCAGCAATACCATCAGCTCTTACAGGAAGAAATTCAAGGTGTTTAATATTCTTTCTCTTGGGATTTATCAGTCTCTTTTTTTCGCCATCTATTACCCGAACAAAGGCTTCATCAAGCAGATCATAAATCAAATATAACTTCCCCTTGTCTCGACCTGCAGAGGACCTAACCAGTTGGCCTATCTGTACATTATCCATTACTGCCAAACACCTCCTGAAATCTGCCGTAATAAATTACGCTTACACCTTGGTAAGGATTTCAGGCAGTTTATCAGTTATCGCAACTGAGTGTTCAAAATGGGCAGACAGTTTTCTGTCCTTGGTAATGACTGTCCAGTTGTCCCCCAGGGTCATGACTTCATATGTGCCCTGATTAACCATGGGTTCTATAGCCAGTGTCATTCCGGGCCTGAGCCTCGGGCCGCGGCCCGGCCTGCCGAAATTAGGTACCTGCGGTTCTTCATGCATCTGGCTGCCAATTCCGTGTCCAACATAATCCCTGACAACCGAATAACCCTTTCCTTCAACAAAGGTCTGGATACTGTGGGAAATGTCGCTTAAGCGGTTACCGTCAACTGCTTTGCTGATCCCTGTAAACAGGGCTTCCTCGGTAACCCTGATCAGATCCATCGCCTCATCACTGACCTCCCCAATCGGGTGGGTCAGGGCAGCATCTCCATAATATCCATTTATTTCCGCTCCAATGTCAATACTAATAATATCCCCATTTTCCAATTTTCTTAAACCAGGGATACCGTGAACCACCTGTTCATTCACCGAAGCACATATGGATGCCGGAAAACCATGATAACCTTTGAAGGCTGGCCTGGCACCACTGGCAATGATAAAATCTTCAGCTATCTTATCCAGTTCCAGTGTGGTGACATCCGGCCTGACCACTCTCTTAATTTCTTCGTGAGCCTGGGCGACTATTCTGCCCGCATCTCTCATATAATCAAGTTCACGGTCAGATTTACAAACAATCACGGACATTCGCTCCTAACTATTTCATAAACCCTTGATAATGCCTCATCAGCAGGTGAGATTCAATCTGTTTCATGGTCTCAAGGGCCACACCCACAACTATGAGAAGTCCGGTGCCACCGAAATACACGTTCTCAATTTTAGTGGCAAGTAATACAAAGGTTGGCAAAATTGCGATCAATGCCAAAAATACGGCACCTGAAAGAGTAACCCTTGTAAGTATCTTATCCAGGTATTCGGCTGTTGGCCGCCCCGGTCTCAGTCCGGGTATAAATCCGCCGTGTTTCTTCATATTGTCTGCCACGTCAACAGGGTTAAATGTAATCGCTGTATAAAAATAGGTGAAAAATATGATAAACACTGCGTACAATATGGTGTGAGTCGGGCCGCCCCACCTGAACACATCCAAAATCCACTGTGAAATCTTGGCAGACTGGAAAAACTGCGCTATCGTCGTCGGGAAGAGCAAAATTGAAGATGCAAAAATTACCGGAATAACACCTGCCTGGTTTACCTTAAGAGGTATATGGGTGCTCTGCCCACCATATACGCGCCGGCCAACAACCCTTTTGGCATACTGCACCGGGATCCTGCGCTGCCCTTCATTTACTGCTACTATTGCGGCAATGACCAGTGCTGCAATGACAACCAGGAAAATCACACTGAAAATATTAATCGTCCCCGCAGTCAGTCCTTGATATATCCTGTAAAGAGCACCGGGAAGCGCTGCCACGATTCCGGCAAAAATTATCAGTGAAATTCCGTTTCCAATGCCTTTTTCAGTAATCTGCTCACCCAGCCACATAAGAAATGCAGTTCCGGCTGTAAGTGTTACAGCTATCATCAGGTAGGAACCAATACCCGGATTGATCAGGGCACCTGCCGCCCGCAGGGTAAAGGCCATCCCGATAGCCTGGATGAATGCCAGGACTACAGTACCATACCTGATATACTGGGTCATTTTCTTCCTGCCTTCCTCACCTTCTTTTGACAGCTGCTCAAGTTTTGGAATAACAACTGTCAAAAGCTGCATTATGATTGAGGCATTAATATAAGGAGTAATACTCATCGCAAATATGGAAAACCTTTTAAAGGCTCCTCCGGAAATAACATCAAAGAATCCCAGGATGCTGCCACCCTTGATCAATGCATCCATAGCATCTGCATTTATCCCCGGTGTCGGGATATGTGCCCCGATTCTGAAAACAAAGAACATCATCAAGGTAAAAAGAATCCTGTTTCGCAAATCTCCTGCTTTTAGAGAATTCTTTAAGGCTCCTAACAACCTAAATCACCTCGGCTTTTCCGCCGGCAGCGGTAATCTTTTCCACAGCAGACTTGCTGAAGGCACGAACCTGTACAGTAAGTGATTTCTCTAAATTACCCTTGCCAAGTATCTTTACTCCGTCTTTGATGTTCTTAACAATACCTGCCTGCTTCAAGCCTTCCTCAGTAACCGTCACTCCATCATCAAACCTGTTCAGAACAGCTACGTTAATTTCGGCATACTCTTTGCCCCACTTATTATGAAAACCCCTTTTGGGGACCCTCTGAATCAGAGGCTTCTGTCCACCTTCAAATCCTACTTTACCCCCGCTCCCGGAACGGGCCTTCTGTCCCTTGTGGCCGCGGCCTGCAGTTTTCCCCAGGCCTGTACCTATTCCCCTTCCTTTGCGGGTAGGCTGTTTCCTGGCCCCTTTGGCAGGTTTCAGGTTGTGTAGTTCCATGGTTACACCTCCTACTCCGTTTCTTCGACTTTTACCAGATGGTTTACCTTACGCAGCATGCCGCGAATCTGCGGTGTGTCACTATGCTCCGCTATGCTGTTAATCTTCTTTAATCCCAGGGTCTTAACAGTTGCCTTCTGGGATTCGGAACTTCCGATTACACTTTTAACCAAGGTAACTTTCAGTTTCGCCATCTCCAACTACCCCCTAACCTAAAAGCTCTTCTACGGTCTTGCCACGAAGTTTGGCTACATCTTCGGCACGCTTCAGGTTCTTAAGGGCGTCCATGGTAGCATTAACCATGTTGTGCGCATTATTTGAACCAAGGGACTTAGTAAGGATATCTTTTACCCCTGCCAGTTCAAGAATCGCCCTGACAGGACCGCCGGCGATAACACCGGTACCGGGTGCGGCAGGTTTCAGCAGAACCTTGCCTGCCCCGAAACGGCCGACCACTTCATGTGGAATAGTAGTCCCTACCAGCGGAACCTCGATCATTTTTTTCTTGGCATCTTCTATGCCCTTACGAATGGATTCCGGGACCTCGCCTGCTTTACCCAGGCCGGACCCTACGTGCCCGTCATTATCACCGACAACCACCAGAGCGCTGAAGCTAAAGCGGCGTCCACCCTTAACGACCTTGGCAACACGATTTATGCTGACTACTTTTTCGGATATTTCAAGTTTGCTGGCATCAATCCGAGCCATTAATTTCCCTCCTTGCTTAAAGAGTTAAAATTCCAGACCGGCTTCCCTGGCCGCTTCAGCCAGTGCCTTGATACGTCCGTGATAAATATGTCCTCCCCGGTCAAATACTACCTGTTTAATACCTTTATCCACGGCTTTGGCAGCTATGGATTTGCCCACAGCCTTAGCTGCCTCAATATTGCCGCCTTTACCGTCTTCCAGGGAAGATGCGGCTACCAGGGTAACTCCCTTGGTATCATCTATAATCTGGGCATAAATATTGTTCAGGCTTCTGTAAACATTTAACCTCGGGCGCTCAGCAGTACCTTTTACTTTGCGGCGAACCCGAAGGTGTCTTTTCTTGTTTTCAGCCTTTCTGTCTACTTGCTTGAACAAAGGGTTTCACTCCTTTCTGCTAACAAGCTGTTATATAACGGCTGTTATTTCTTGGTCCCAGCCTTACCGGCCTTACGGCGGATACGCTCAGTATCATACTTGATTCCCTTGCCCTTGTATGGTTCGGGCGGCCGGACTTTCCGGATATTTGCTGCCAGAGCCCCGACAGCTTCCTTGTCAGCGCCCTTTACAACTACCTTTGTAGCTGCAGGTACTTCAATCTCAATACCTTCTTTGGGTTCAATCTCCACGGGATGTGAATAACCAACGGTAAGTACCAGTTTATTACCCTGTTTGGCAGCCCTGTAGCCGACACCTACCAGGTCAAGAGACTTCTGAAAGCCTTTGGTTACTCCCTCAACCATGTTGTTTAACAGGCTTCTTGTCAACCCGTGCAGTGACTTATGGAACTTCTCTTCACTTGGTCTTTTTACTAAAAGCTGACCATCTTCGAGTTCCAGGATCATGTCATTATGGACCTTTTTGGTGAGTTGTCCGTTAGGCCCTTTGACTGTTACAACATTGCCCTCAATCTTTATATCAACCCCCTGGGGGACAGTTATGGGCATTCTACCTATCCTGGACATGATTACACCTCCTGTGCACTATATTTGTACCGAAATATCATATATCGTGCCTGTTTACCAGATATAACAGATTACTTCTCCGCCTAGTCCCTGCTTTCTGGCATCACGGTCTGCCATCACTCCACGGGAAGTGGAAATTACTGCAGTACCCAGACCGCCCAGGACCTTGGGAACTTCGTCTTTTTTAGCATATACGCGCAAACCTGGCTTACTGATACGCTTTAAGCCGGTGATTACCTTTTCCTTGTTAGGACCATACTTAAGATAGATCCTGATTATACCCTGCTTACCGTCATCTATGAATTCACAGTCCTTGATATAGCCCTCGGACTTAAAGATTTCCGCAATGGCCTTTTTCATTTTGGATGCCGGTATTTCCACTCTCTCGTGGTGTACCATGTTAGCGTTCCGGACTCTGGTCAGAAAGTCCGCAACAGGATCTGTCATTACCATATCAATTTAACCCCCTTTCCATGATTACCAGCTGGCCTTCTTCACTCCCGGAATTTCTCCTCTGTAAGCACGCTCACGGAAACAAATACGGCAGATACCGAATTTCCTCATATAAGCATGGGGCCTGCCACAGATTTTGCATCTATTGTACCCGCGTACTGAGAACTTGGGTTTACGGTCCATTTTCACCATCATTGACTTTTTGGCCATTATTGATTTCCCTCCTTACGGTTATTATGGTTTTATCAGTCCCTGAATGGCATCCCTAACTGGGCAAGCAACTCCTTAGCTTCCTCATCCGTTCTGGCGCTGGTAACAAAAACTATATCCATACCCCGTACTTTATCAACCTTATCATATTCAATCTCCGGAAATATCAGCTGTTCCCTGATACCCAGGGTATAGTTGCCCCGGCCGTCAAAAGCCTTGCCTGATACCCCGCGGAAGTCCCTTACCCTGGGAAGGGCAATGTTGAACAGTTTGTCAACAAATTCATACATCCGTTCTCCCCTCAGGGTAACTTTACAGCCAATCGGCATTCCTTCCCTGAGCTTAAAACCGGCAATAGACTTTTTGGCCCTGGTGACCACCGGTCTCTGCCCGGTAATTATGGACAGATCACCAACAGCAGCATCAATTGCCTTGGGATTCTGGATGGCTTCACCTAGGCCCATGTTAATCACAACTTTTTCAAGTTTGGGTACCTGCATAATATTCTTATAGCCGAATTTCTCCTTCAGCTTGATAATTGTTTCATTAGCATATTTCTCTTTCAGACGTGCCATGATTAACCTCCTTTCCCGGACTATTTATCAAAGGCTTCTCCGCACTTGTTACAAACCCTGACTTTTTTACCATTTGCCTGAATCTCCTTGTTAATTCTTCTCGGAGAGTTACATTTTGAGCAAAAAATCATTACATTTGAAACAGCTATCGGAGCTTCCTTTTCTACAATACCACCCTGGGGCATTTGCTGTGACGGTTTGGTGTGCCGTTTGACGACATTAACCCCCTCAACAACCAGCCTGTTATCCTTGGGCAGCACTTCTATTACTTTTCCTTTTTTACCGGCATTTTTACCTGTAATAACGAGAACTGTATCTCCCTTTTTCACATGTATCTTAGCCTTTGTTTTTGCCTTGGCATGTGCCAATGTAATCCACCTCCTAACTCTACTGCGTGTTGAGGTTTTGCTTTACAGAACTTCAGGAGCAAGAGATACTATTTTCATAAAATCCCTGTCCCTTAACTCCCTGGCCACAGGACCAAATATCCTTGTACCCCGCGGGTTTTTCTGGTCATTGATAATAACGGCAGCGTTCTCATCAAACTTGATATAGGAACCGTCAGGTCTTTTGGTTTCTTTGACTGTCCTGACGATAACGGCCTTGACTACATCGCCTTTCTTTACCACGCCGCCGGGTGTAGCTTCTTTCACCGAAGCGATTATGATATCACCGACACGGGCATAGCGCCTGAATGAACCGCCCAGTATCCTTATACACAGCAGCTTCCTGGCTCCGGTATTATCTGCAACGTTCAGCATTGTTTCAGGTTGAATCATGCTGTAACCCTCCTTTCAACGATCTCGGGTTTATCCGGTAATATTCAGATTTGCTCTTCTCTTTCCAGGATTTCAATAACGCGCCAGCGCTTATTCTTGCTGAGCGGCCTGGTTTCCATAACCCTTACTTTATCTCCTACACGGCAGGCGTTTTCTTCATCATGGGCCTGAAACTTCTTTGTACTTTTAATAATCTTTCCGTACAAAGGATGCCTTACCAGTGTCTCTATGGCAATAACAACACTCTTATCCATTTTATCACTGACAACCTTGCCGATCTGTACCTTACGTGCTTTTCTTTCTGTCAAAGTCTAAGCCCCCTTTCTCATTGATATCCATTTTTATACTATCCCTCTAGGGCTTTCAGTTCTCTCTCCCGCAAAACTGTTTTCACACGGGCAATTGACCTTTTAACATCCCTGATTCTCATAGGATTTTCAAGTTGCCCGGTGGCTAACTGAAAGCGTAGCTTGAAGAGTTCATCTTTAAGGTCGTCAACCTTCCTTGCCAGTTCATCAGTAGATAATTCATGAACTTCCTTAGCTTTCATTAGCTTCACCACCTACATCTTCTCTTTTAACAAACTTGGTTTTGATGGGCAGTTTATGGGAGGCCAGCCTCATAGCTTCACGGGCAATCTCTTCAGGAACCCCGGCCAGTTCAAACATAACCCGGCCTGGTTTCACTACGGCAACCCAATGCTCCGGTGTCCCTTTACCACTTCCCATCCGTGTCTCAGCAGGTTTTGCAGTGACAGGCTTATCAGGGAATATTTTAATCCATACTTTACCGCCCCGCTTGATATACCTGGTCATCGCAATACGGGCAGCCTCTATCTGCCTGTTGGTAATCCATGCCGGTTCTAAGGCCTGCAGGCCATATTCACCGAAAGTGACGGTATTGGCCTTTGACTTTCCAGCCATAGTACCTCTGTGCTGTTTACGGTGTTTTACTCTCTTGGGTACTAACATTTAATTATTCTCCTCCTTCCTTAGCAACAGTGCCTTTCTTTGCCTCCGGAAGAATCTCTCCCTTATAGATCCACACTTTTACCCCAATTTTTCCGTAGGTTGTGTCTGCTTCGGCAAAACCGTAATCAATATCTGCCCTAAGTGTATGCAGGGGTACTTTCCCTTCGTTGTACCATTCGGTCCTGGCCATTTCGGCACCATTTAATCGGCCGCTGCAGGAAATCTTGATTCCCTGGGCACCCATCCTCATGGTCCGGGAAACAGCCTGCTTCATGGCACGGCGGAAGGAAACCCTTTTCACCAACTGGGCGGCAACGCCCTCTGCAACCAGCTGGGCATCAAGCTCCGGCACCTTAACTTCGACAATATTAACATTGATATTTTTACCGGTCATCTTTTCCAGCTGTTTTCTTAGTGACTCCACTTCAGTACCGCCCCGGCCGATAACTATCCCCGGTTTAGCTGTATGAATGGTGATTTTCACCCGGTTAGCCGCTCTCTCTATTTCAATCCTGGAAATACCGGCAATAAAAAGCCTCTTTTTGATATATTCCCTTAATCTGATATCTTCGTTCAGCAAAGTGGCATAGTCTTTTTCAGCAAACCACTTGGCATCCCAGTCTTTTATAATTCCGATACGCAAACCCTTTGGGTGTACCTTCTGACCCACTCATTATCCCTCCTCTTTTTCACGAACTACTACTGTAATATGGCTTGTTCTGCGTCTTATGAGATCTGCCCTGCCCATAGCCCTGGGCTTATATCTCTTAAGTGTGGGCCCCTGGTCAACAAATGCCTCTGAAATGATCAGTGCAGCCTTATCCATATCCAGATTATGTTCAGCATTGGCTGCAGCGGATTTAACAACCTTCTCCACAGCAGTAGCCGCACGCCTTGGCGTAAATTTCAGGATTGCCAGGGCTTCATCAACCTTTTTCCCCCTGATTAAATCCACAACCTGCCGTACCTTTCGAGGGGAAATACGGATATGCTTTGCGGTGGCTCGCGCTTCTGACATTAAATATACCCCCTCTCACTATTTAAGGGAAGTGGATCGCTCTGTATGAGATCCGTGTCCCCTGAAAAATCTTGTTGGCGCAAATTCGCCCAGCTTGTGACCTACCATATCCTCGGTAATATATATCGGAACATGTTTCCTGCCGTCATGTACCGCAATTGTATGCCCAATCATCTGCGGGAAAATAGTTGATCTCCTGGACCAGGTCTTAAGAACCTTTTTCTCGTTCTTTTCATTCATTTCCTCAATTCGTTTTAACAGTCTTTCACTAACATAAGGGCCCTTTTTTAGGGATCTAGCCATTAATCAAACAGCCTCCTTTCCAGACGACTCAGTTAAAAATTACTTGGTCCGTCTCTTCACAATCATTTTATCTGAAGCCTTTTTCTTCTTCCTTGTCCTGGCACCAAGAGCCGGTTTACCCCACGGAGTAACCGGATTCCGGCCAACAGGTGAGCGGCCTTCACCACCACCGTGCGGATGGTCTACCGGGTTCATTACAACACCCCGTACAGTAGGACGGCGGCCCAGCCAACGGCTCCTGCCGGCCTTACCCACTGTAATGTTCTCGTGTTCCAGGTTACCTACCTGGCCAACTGTAGCCTTACAATTGATGTGCACCAGCCGTACCTCTCCGGACGGCATCCGGACATGTGCATAGTCGCCCTCTTTGGCCATCAACTGTGCAGCTGCACCTGCAGAGCGCACTATCTGGGCGCCTTTTAAAGGCTTAAGCTCAATGTTGTGGATAATGGTACCCACCGGAATATTTTTTAAAGGAAGTGCATTTCCTGTTTTGATATCTGCATCAGGTCCTGATACTACCGTATCTCCAACCTTAACACCATTAGGCGCCAGGATATATCTCTTTTCACCGTCAGCATAGTTCAACAAGGCAATCCTGCATGTCCGGTTAGGGTCATATTCAATAGTAGCAACCTTTGCGGGAATCCCGTCCTTGTCACGCTTGAAATCAATGTTCCTGTACAGCCTTTTATGTCCACCGCCACGATGCCTGACGGTAATCCGACCTTTGTTATTGCGCCCTGCAGTCTTTTTAAGAGGTTCTGTCAGGGATTTTTCCGGTTCATCGGTTGTAATTTCATGAAAATCAGCAACTGTTACAAACCTTCTCCCGGGTGATGTTGGCTTAAACTTTTTAACAGGCACTTGTTATTCCCTCCTTTACCTGAAACTAAATTACATGCCTTCCATGATTTCAATTTTGTCACCCTGCTTCAGGGTAACAATCGCCTTTTTTCTGTTTGATGTACGGCCTGTAAACTTACCGACCCGCTTTGCTTTACCCTTGACATTCATTGTATTCACACTGGTTACGGTAACATTAAACAAATCCTCAACAGCATTCTTGATTTCGATTTTATTTGCTTTGGGCTCTACATAAAAACTGTATTTGTTTTGCTCCATTAAGCCCATGCTGCGTTCAGAAATGATGGGTTTTTTCAGTACATCCCTGGGATTTCTCATTATGCCAGCACCTCCTCAACCTTGGTTACTGCATCCCTGGTAATAATGAGTTTTTCATGGTTCAGCACATCATAAACATTGAGGCTGTTAGCATGAGTCGGAGTTACCCTGGGAATGTTCCTTGCGGATTTTACAACAGCAGTATCAGCCTCAGCTGTAACCACCAGGGCTTTACTGTCTACTTTGAGGTTTGCCAGCAAACCGGCAATCTCCTTTGTTTTGGGCTCAGCTATCTGCAGCCCTTCAAGGACGATAATATTTCCGTCCTGAACCTTGGAACTCAATGCCGATTTAAGCGCCAGCCTCCTTACCTTCTTAGGCAGGCTGTACTTATAGGACCTGGGTTTAGGCGGGAAAACGATACCACCCTTGCGCCACAGCGGAGAACGAATAGTCCCTGCCCTGGCACGCCCGGTACCTTTTTGTCTGTATGGCTTTCTGCCTCCGCCGCTGACTTCGCTGCGAGTCTTGGCAGAATGGGTCCCCTGCCTTTTGTTTGCAAGCTGGTTAACCACAACTTCATGAAGAATTGCTTCATTCACTTCTACACCAAAAATTTCGTCTTTAAGTTCAACTTCGCCTACCTGTTCGCCTTTGGAATTATATAAAGCAACCTTTGGCATATGACATCCTCCTTTCCTGCCCGTTCATTTACTGTGCCTTGACACTGCTTTTAATTACAAGCAGGCTGCCCTTTGGACCCGGCACTGCGCCTTTAACGATAAGCAAATTTCGTTCCGCATCTACCTTAACAACTTCCAGATTTTGTACAGTCACCCGCTCGCCACCCATGCGCCCGGGCCTCCTGGTACCTTTAAATACCCTGGCCGGGCCCTTGGCACCGGCGCTGCCTACCCGGCGGTGGCTCTTGGAACCGTGCCCCATCGGGCCTCTACGGAAATTATATTTCTTAATGGTTCCGGCAAAGCCTTTACCCTTGGAAGTTCCGGTTACGTCAATCTGGTCACCCTGTTCAAACAATTCTGCCTTGATTTCCTGACCAACGTTGTATTCGTTTACATTATCCACCCTAAACTCCCGGAGGTACCTCAGCGGTTTCATTTCAGCCTTGTTAAAATGGCCTTTTTCCGGTTTGTTAGCCTGGGCTTCACGCATCTCTCCAAAGCCAACCTGAATAGCATTATACCCGTCAGATTCCCGGGTCTTCTTTTGTACTACATAACAGGGCCCTGCCTGAACAACGGTAACAGGCAAAATATGGCCGTCTTCACTGTATATCTGGGTCATCCCCAGTTTGGTCCCTAGTATGCCTTTCATTTAAGCCACCTCCTAAATTCTGTGTCCAGAGGTCAACCGCTGTAAGATAACGTCTCCCGGCTGACATCCGACACCCTCTTATATAAGGCATATTCGTAATTATAATTTGATCTCTATATCAACACCTGCAGGCAAATCAAGTCTCATGAGAGCATCTACCGTTTTGGGTGTGGGTTCCAAAATATCAATTAAGCGCTTATGGGTCCTCATTTCAAATTGTTCTCTGGAATCTTTGTTGACATGAGGAGACCTCAAAATTGTATAAATGCTTTTTTCTGTGGGAAGCGGAACCGGCCCGGCAATATTTGCTCCGGTCCTCTTTGCGGTATCAACGATTTTTTCCGCAGACTGGTCAAGAATTTTGTGGTCAAAGGCCTTAAGCCTGATCCTGATTTTCTGTTTTGCCATATTTGTACCTCCTTTTCGCCCGATTAGCGGACATTCTCAGTGAAAAATACCTAATCTGTGATTAGCAACCTCTCACTTCATCGCAATGTATATCATGGCATGCTTAAATTTATCGGGTTCTTTTTTGATTTTTTATACATAAATATTAAAACATAAGGCCAGTGAGCGATTCCGGGAAATACCCGGAATCGCGCACCAAGCAGCCTTACTGCGAACTTACTCTGAAATTGCGCTTACCACACCGGCGCCCACAGTCCGGCCACCCTCACGGATAGCGAAACGGAGGCCTTCCTCGACAGCAATCGGGGTAATAAGTTCAATATCTATCTTAATATTGTCACCAGGCATTACCATCTCAACACCCTCCGGCAGGGTTACTACTCCGGTAACGTCTGTAGTCCTGAAGTAAAACTGCGGACGGTATCCCTGGAAAAACGGGGTATGGCGGCCGCCCTCTTCCTTGGTCAGGACATAAACCTCTGCCTGGAACTTGGTATGGGGGTTGATGGAACCCGGCTTTGCCAGTACCTGGCCCCGCTCTATTTCCTTACGGTCAACACCGCGCAGCAGACAGCCGACATTGTCTCCGGCCTGAGCCTGATCCAGCAGCTTGCGGAACATCTCTACTCCGGTTACTACTGTCTTCTTGCGTTCTTCGGTCATCCCGACAATCTCTACTTCATCCCCAACCTTGACCATGCCCCGCTCTACACGACCGGTGGCAACTGTTCCACGTCCGGTAATGGAGAATACGTCCTCTACAGGCATCAGGAACGGTTTGTCAACATCACGCTCAGGAGTCGGGATATAGGCATCTACTTCTGCCATCAACTTCCAGATGGAACCGCACCATTCACAGTCAGGGCTGCCACAGCCGCACTCAAGGGCTTTTAAGGCTGATCCGGATACAATGGGAATGTCATCTCCGGGGAATTCGTATTCGGTCAGCAGTTCCCGGACTTCCATTTCTACCAGTTCCATCAGTTCTTCGTCATCTACCTGGTCTGCTTTGTTCAGGTATACGATGATGTAAGGTACACCTACCTGGCGGGCCAGCAGGATATGTTCCCTGGTCTGGGGCATCGGGCCGTCTGCTGCTGATACTACCAGGATGGCGCCATCCATCTGGGCTGCTCCGGTTATCATGTTCTTTACATAGTCGGCGTGTCCCGGGCAGTCAACGTGAGCATAGTGGCGGTTTTCGGTCTCATACTCAACATGGGCGGTATTGATGGTAATACCCCTTTCCCTCTCTTCCGGGGCATTGTCAATCTCATCATATTTCTTTACAGAGCTCCAGCCTTTTGTTGACATACAGACGGTGATTGCCGCCGTAAGGGTTGTCTTGCCATGGTCTACGTGACCAATAGTACCTACGTTAACGTGGGGTTTGGTACGTTCAAATTTTGCTTTTGCCATTTTATCTTTCCTCCTTAAATCCTTTAAAAAAATTATTTGTTCAGCCGGTAACCGGTGGCTGCCGGCTCATAGCCTGTTTTCTTTATCCCTGTCTCTTGGCAATGATGGCTTCGGCAATATTTTTGGGTACTTCTTCATAATGAGACATCTGCATGGTATATGTCCCCCGGCCCTGTGTCCTGGACCTGAGGTCTGTAGCGTACCCAAACATCTCGGAGAGCGGTACAAAACCTCTGATTACCTGGGAATTGCCCCTGGGCTCCATACCCTCAATTCTGCCGCGGCGGGAGTTAATGTCACCCATAACATCACCCATGTACTCCTCAGGCACTACCACTTCAACTCTCATAATGGGCTCAAGAATGACCGGGTTTGCTTTGACCGCTCCACTTTTAAAGGCCATTGAGCCGGCAATCTTAAATGCCATTTCTGAAGAGTCAACATCGTGATAAGAACCGTCATACAGGGTTGCCCTGATGTCTATTGCCGGATAACCGGCAACAATACCGTTTTCCATGGCCTCCTTGATACCGGCCTCTACAGGTGAGATGTATTCTCTGGGGACCACACCGCCAACAATTTTGTTGACAAACTCAAATCCCTGTCCCGGTTCAAGGGGTTCTAGTTCAATCCAGACGTGGCCGTACTGACCGCGTCCGCCTGACTGCCTGACGAACTTGCCCTCTGCCTTAACGGAGTTCTTGATGGTCTCTTTAAAGGCCACCTGGGGACGGCCGACATTGGCATCAACTTTGAACTCCCTAAGCATCCTGTCGACAATAATCTCCAGGTGAAGTTCTCCCATTCCGGATATAATTGTCTGTCCGGTCTCAGGGTCAGTATGAGCCCTGAAAGTCGGGTCTTCTTCCGCGAGCCTCTGCAGGGCCAGGCCCATTTTCTCCTGGTCAGCCTTTGTCTTGGGCTCAATGGCAACATCGATAACAGGCTCGGGGAACTCCATCTGTTCCAGAATAATGGGGGACTTTTCATCACAGAGGGTATCACCTGTGGAAACATCTTTCAGGCCAACTGCAGCAGCGATGTCCCCTGTATATACTTCAGTACGTTCTTCCCTGTGGTTTGCATGCATCTGGAGAATCCGGCCGATTCTTTCTTTTTTGCCTTTTGATGAATTAAATACATAGGACCCGGACTTAAGAACTCCTGAGTAAACCCTGAAGAATGCCAGCTTACCTACATACGGGTCAGCCATTATTTTAAAGGCAAGTGCAGAGAAGGGGACATTATCACTGGCTTCCCTCACATCCTCTGCCCCTGTATCAGGATTGACACCCTTAATTGCGGGAACATCAACAGGTGCAGGCATGTAATCCACAACTGCATCCAGTAGAGGCTGAACACCCTTGTTTTTAAAAGCAGAGCCACACAGCACAGGAATCATTTTAACGGCAATGGTTGCCTTCCTGATACCCTTTTTCAGTTCATCCTCAGTTAATTCTTCACCTTCTAAGTACTTCATCATCAGGTCTTCATCTGATTCAGCCACTGCCTCCACAAGCTTTTCCCTGTACTCAGCAGCGAGGTCAGCAAGTTCCTCAGGGATTGCGGTCTTTTCACTGGTAGTACCCAGGTCATCTGTATAAATCAGAGCCTCATTGGTAACCAGGTCAATAATCCCGCGGAAATTATCCTCTGCACCTATGGGGATCTGCAGGGCTATGGGGTTAGCCCCGAGCCTTTCCTTAATCATACTAAGGCCCCTGAAGAAATCAGCACCCATCCGGTCCATCTTATTTATAAAAGCAATCCGGGGAACCCGGTATTTATCGGCCTGCCTCCATACGGTCTCTGACTGGGGCTCAACACCCCCAACCGAACAGAAAACAGCAACAGCTCCGTCAAGAACCCGGAGTGAACGTTCCACCTCAACCGTAAAGTCCACGTGCCCAGGTGTGTCTATAATATTAATACGATGACCCTTCCACTGGCATGTGGTGGCTGCTGATGTGATGGTAATCCCGCGTTCCTGTTCCTGGACCATCCAGTCCATGGTAGCAGCTCCGTCATGCACTTCGCCGATTTTATGAACCCTTCCTGTATAAAATAATATTCTTTCAGTTGTAGTAGTTTTTCCGGCATCAATATGGGCCATTATACCAATATTGCGAGTTTTTTCTAAAGTAAATTCTCTAGCCAATTCTGATCCTCCTTTCTACCTTGAGGTGAAAACAAAACAAAGCAAAACAAAGCACTCTAACCAATCAATTTACCATCTATAATGAGCAAAAGCCTTGTTGGCTTCAGCCATTTTGTGAGTATCTTCTTTCTTTTTCACAGATCCACCGGTACTATTGGCAGCATCCATTATTTCAGCAGCCAGCTTCTCTTCCATGGTTCGTTCTCCGCCACGCTTACGGCTGAACATGACCAGCCAGCGCAGGCCTAAGGTCTGCCTGCGGTCGGAACGGACCTCGATAGGCACCTGATAGTTGGCTCCACCAACCCTACGGGCTTTAACCTCAAGAACAGGCATAATATTTTTCATGGCAGCTTCAAAAACCTCTAATGCGTTTTTACCTGTTTTTTCTTCAATTATTTTAAAAGCATTGTAGCAGATGTGTTCTGCAGTTCCCTTTTTTCCATCCAGCATAACCTGATTAATAAGTTTGGTTACAACCTTGCTGTTGTAAATCGGGTCAGGAAGTACCTCCCTCTTGGGAATAGAACCTCTTCTGGGCATCAATTTTCCCCCCTTAATTGGTAATTTTATTAACAAAACTTTATCGGAAATAAATAACAGCTTTACTTTTTGGGCCTCTTGGCTCCGTATTTAGAACGCCCCTGGTTCCGGTTTTGTACTCCGGCGGTATCCAGTGCGCCGCGCACGATATGGTATCTTACACCGGGAAGGTCTTTTACCCTTCCTCCCCTTACCAGGACAACAGAGTGTTCCTGAAGGTTATGGCCGATTCCCGGAATGTATGATGTAACCTCAATACCATTGGTTAATCTCACCCTGGCCACTTTACGCAGTGCTGAATTGGGCTTTTTGGGCGTAGTTGTATAAACCCGGGTACATACACCCCTTTTTTGCGGGGACTCTTTAAGAGCCGGTGCTGTAGATTTCTTTTCTGTGACTTGTCTTCTCTTGCGTACTAACTGACTGATGGTAGGCATCCAGTGCACCTCCTTCCTGTATTGTACAAGAAAATATTAAAAGCCCCTCACCGAAGCAAGGGGCAGAAAACAGACAATTATTAGTTACCCCAAAGCCGGCGCTATTTAATATTCAACAACAGCTGCAGCGGCACAGCCAACCTCTATGCCACAGGCCTTACCCAGGTCCTTCATGTAATCAACTTCAACGACCGGGATATTTTTGTCCTGACACATCTGAATCAGGGGCCTGATAACGTGCTGCTCCGCGTCCAGGGCCACAAAAACCTGCCTGGCCAGCCCTTTTTCCAAGGCCTTAAGAGTTTGTTTAGTGCCGACAGTCCTTTTTCTGGCTGTTGCTAAACTGCTCATGGGCACTATTACCCCTCCCCTCAGAATTCCAGACACTTTAAGATAATACCACCTTTAGAGGTTGCTGTCAAGATTTTTCGGGTCCAGTTCCTGCCCTTCTGTAATAATTTTTATATTTCTGTACCTGGACATCCCTGTTCCGGCCGGAACCAGCTTGCCGATAATAACATTTTCCTTCAGACCAAGCAGCGGGTCCAGCTTTCCTTTAATAGCCGCTTCAGTAAGGACACGTGTTGTCTCCTGGAACGAAGCAGCCGACAGGAATGAATCTGTAGCCAGTGAAGCCTTGGTAATCCCCAGGAGTACCGGCCTTGCCGTAGCGGGCTGGCCGCCGGCAGCTATGGCAGCAGCATTTTCCTCTTCAAAGTCAAAAATATCAATCAATCCTCCGGGCAGGAGCTCTGTATCACCGGGGTCCTCAATCTTGACTTTGCGCAGCATCTGGCGGACCATAACCTCTATATGCTTATCATTGATATCGACACCCTGCAGCCGGTACACCCGCTGTACTTCATGCACCAGATACATCTGGACTCCTTTAAGTCCTTTAATCTTCAGCATGTCATGCGGGTTTACCGAACCCTCTGTCAGTTCGTCTCCGGCGGCAACCTCCTGGCCGTCCTTTACTTTAAGCCTGGCACCGTAAGGTATCTGATATACGTTCCTTTCACCGCTGTCATTAACAATCTCGATTTCCTTGCGTCCTTTGACTTCCTGTATTCTTACCTGGCCGTCAATCTCGGCAATAACCGCCTGACCTTTGGGCTTGCGGGCTTCAAAAAGCTCCTCGACCCGCGGCAGACCCTGGGTGATATCATCCCCGGCCACACCACCGGTGTGGAATGTCCTCATGGTAAGCTGTGTGCCCGGTTCCCCGATAGACTGGGCGGCTATAATCCCTACTGCCTCACCGATGTCAACCTGCCTTCCTGTTGCCAGGTTACGCCCGTAACACTTCTTACAGACACCGTACCTGGTCTTACAGGTGAGCACCGAACGAATCCGGACTTTGGTAATTCCGGCTTGAATGATCCTGGCAGCCATGACTTCAGAAATCTCCTGGTCTGCAGCTACGATAACCTCGTTTGTCTCCGGGTCCAGGATTTCTTCGGCAGAAACCCTTCCTATGATACGGTCTTCCAGCTTTTCTATAGACTCATTGCCATCTTTGATCTCTTCAACTTCGATGCCGTTTGTGGTCCCGCAGTCATCTTCTCGTACTATCACATCCTGAGCCACATCCACCAGACGCCTGGTAAGATATCCGGAGTCTGCAGTCCTCAGCGCGGTATCAGCAAGACCCTTCCTGGCCCCGTGTGTTGAGATAAAGTACTCCAGAACTGTAAGGCCTTCACGGAAATTGGCCTTGATAGGCAGGTCGATAATCCGTCCTGAGGGGTCAGCCATAAGTCCCCTCATCCCTGCCAGCTGCCGAATTTGCTGAATATTACCACGGGCACCCGATGTTGCCATCATGTAAACCGGGTTAAATTTGTCAAGAGTACTGAGGAGCGCTTTTGTTACATTATCAGTAGCCTCATTCCATATCCCGATTACCTTGTTATATCGTTCATCATCGGTTATCAGGCCTCTTCTATACTGCAGTTCAACTGTTTCCACACCTTTTTCGGCTTCTGCCAAAAGGGCCTTTTTCTCCTCAGGAATGGTGATATCTTCAATGCCTATGGTAATTCCAGCACGTGTTGCATATGAATAGCCCAGCCTCTTTAATCCGTCAAGCAGTGCGGCTGTCTGTGCATATCCCAGCTCCCTGTATACCCGGGCCACTATGTTGCCAAGTACCTTTTTACTGGCAACCTCATTTATATAGCCGATTTCTTTAGGAATAACCTCATTGAATATAGTCCTTCCCGTTGTTGTTTCCAGGAGAGAGCCGTCTTTCTGACGCACCTTAACCTTGGCATGAAGAGATACACTTCCGGTCAGGTAAGCCATTACAGCTTCATTAGCGTCTTTAAATATCCGCCCTTCTCCATGGGCCCCTGCCCTCTCCAGGGTCAGGTAATAACATCCCAGTACCATATCCTGTGTTGGAATGGCCACCGGACGCCCATCCTTAGGGTTGAGAATATTATGTGCTGACAGCATCAACAGCCTGGCCTCAGCCTGGGCCTCAGCTGAAAGGGGCACGTGAACAGCCATCTGGTCCCCGTCAAAGTCAGCATTGTATGCTGTACAAACCATTGGATGAATCTGAATGGCACGCCCTTCCACAAGTACCGGTTCAAAGGCCTGAATCCCCAGCCTGTGGAGGGTCGGGGCACGGTTTAGGAGGACCGGGTGTTCTTTAATGACTTCCTCAAGGACATCCCAAACCTCTGGGCGTACCCGTTCAACCATTCTCTTGGCACTTTTGATATTATGGGCAAAACCGTCATTGACCAGTTTTTTCATTACAAAAGGCTTGAAGAGCTCTAAAGCCATTTCTTTGGGCAGACCACACTGGTGGAGCTGCATTTCCGGTCCGACAACGATAACAGACCGTCCGGAATAATCAACCCGCTTACCCAGGAGGTTCTGGCGGAACCGGCCCTGTTTACCCTTAAGCATATCACTGAGGGACTTCAACGGCCGGTTGCCCGGCCCGGTAACGGGCCGCCCGCGCCTGCCATTATCTATTAGAGCATCGACGGCTTCCTGAAGCATCCTTTTTTCGTTCCTGACAATTATATCTGGAGCCCCAAGGTCTAAAAGTCTTTTTAGCCTGTTATTGCGGTTAATTACTCTCCTGTACAGGTCGTTCAGGTCGGAAGTGGCAAACCGGCCCCCGTCCAGTTGGACCATGGGACGCAGTTCCGGCGGAATAACCGGGATAACATCCATTACCATCCATTCCGGACGATTGCCTGACTTCCTGAATGCTTCAACAACTTCCAGCCTGCGGATAGCTCTGATTTTGCGCTGCCCGCTAACCTCTTTCAACTCCTGGCGGAGTTCCCTGGCCAGCTTGTTCATCTCTATTTCTTCAAGGAGGACCTTGATTGCTTCTGCCCCCATGCCTGCCTTAAACAGATTACCGTATTTTTCCCTGTACTCACGGTATTCTGTCTCAGTAAGCAGCTGTTTTTTCATCAGGGGGGTCTCACCGGGCTCGATTACGATATATGAAACAAAGTAGAGTACTTTTTCCAGGGACCGTGGTGACATGTCCAGTAGCAGGCCCATTCGGCTCGGTATTCCTTTAAAGTACCAGATATGAGACACTGGAGCTGCCAGTTCAATATGTCCCAGGCGTTCCCGCCTTACCTTGGACCTGGTTACCTCAACACCGCAGCGGTCACACACAATGCCTTTATACCTTACCCTCTTATATTTACCGCAGTGACACTCCCAATCCCGGGTTGGTCCAAAAATACGTTCACAGAACAAACCGTCGCGTTCCGGTTTCAATGTCCGGTAATTGATAGTTTCAGGCTTTTTAACCTCTCCACTGCTCCATGCCCTGATTTGTTCCGGAGAAGCCAAACCGATGCGCATACGGTCAAAATTATTTACATCCAACAAAGGGCCACTCTCCCTTCACCGTTTTTATTTAAAAGCCTGTGCGGCCGTAAAACTTCGTACCCCGTCCTTAGTCCTCATCTGCAAAATCGAAATTATCCTCGAGAAAATCCTCATCAAAGTCCTCGGACTCTTCATCTGTTTCGTCACCCGGGGAATCATAACTGTCATCATCTTCCTGCTCGCCCTGGATGTCAATCCCAAGCTCCTTGGCGGCTTCACTTACATCATCTTCTGCTTCTTTTATTTCGATTTCCTCATCCTGCTCGGAGAGGACCTTAACATCAAGCCCCAGGCTCTGCAGTTCCTTGATAAGAACCTTGAACGATTCGGGAACTCCCGGTTCGGGGACATTCTCACCCTTTACAATTGCTTCATAAGTTTTGACACGTCCCACCACATCATCTGATTTCACAGTGAGGATCTCCTGTAGCGTGTAGGCTGCACCATATGCTTCCAGCGCCCACACTTCCATTTCCCCGAACCGCTGACCGCCAAACTGTGCTTTACCGCCAAGCGGCTGCTGTGTAACCAGTGAATATGGCCCTGTTGACCTTGCATGTATCTTGTCATCAACCAGGTGAGCCAGTTTCAGCATATATACGTAACCGACTGTTATCGGGTTGTCAAAGGGCTGGCCGGTGCGGCCGTCAAATAAAATTGATTTCCCGGCAGGAGGCAGTCCCGCTTTTTGGAGTGTTTCCAGAACATCATCTTCGGAAGCCCCGTCAAATACCGGAGTAGCCATATAAACTCCCATGCTCTTGGCGGCCCATCCCAAATGGGTTTCCAATACCTGTCCCAGGTTCATCCTTGAAGGCACCCCCAAGGGGTTGAGAACAATCTCTATAGGAGTTCCATCAGGCATAAAGGGCATATCCTCTTCCGGCATGATTCTGGCAATAACACCCTTGTTGCCATGGCGTCCCGCCATCTTATCCCCTTCAGAGATCTTCCTCTTCTGTGCGATATAAACCCTTACCAGCTGATTTACACCGGGAGCAAGCTCATCGCCGTTTTCTCTGGAAAATACCTTGACATCTACTATCTTACCCGCTTCCCCGTGGGGCACCCTCAGGGAAGTATCCCGGACCTCCCTGGCCTTTTCACCAAAGATTGCCCTCAGGAGCCTTTCTTCTGCTGTCAGTTCGGTTTCCCCTTTAGGAGTAACCTTACCCACAAGGATGTCACCCGGCCTTACTTCAGCCCCAATCCGGATAATTCCCCGGTCGTCAAGGTCTTTTAACACATCTTCACCAACATTCGGAATATCTCTGGTAATCTCCTCAGGGCCAAGTTTGGTATCCCTGGCATCACATTCATATTCTTCAATGTGGATTGATGTAAAATAATCTTCTTTAACAAGTTTTTTACTAACAAGGATGGCGTCCTCGTAGTTGTAACCCTCCCAGGGCATGAATGCCACCAGCACATTTCGTCCCAGGGCCAGTTCGCCCATCTCTGTGGAAGGCCCGTCTGCAATTATGTCCCCTGCCTCTACCCTTGCCTGTGCCTCCACGATCGGCTTCTGATTCATACATGTTCCCTGGTTTGACCTGGTGAATTTCATTAATTTATGTTTGTCGGTCTGGCCGTCATCAGTCTTAATTACTATCTCATCCGCAGTTACCTTATGTACAATTCCCGGGTTTTTGGCGACCACCACAACACCTGAATCCTTTGCCGCCTTGTGCTCCATACCGGTACCCACTAAAGGGGCTTCGGTACGCAGCAGGGGAACCGCCTGCCTCTGCATGTTGGAACCCATCAGGGCCCGGTTAGCATCATCATTCTCCAGGAACGGAATCAGGGCCGTAGCGATACTGACGACCTGCTTGGGTGACACGTCCATGTAGTCAACCTTATCCTTGGTGACTACCATGATATCATGCCCGTGCCTTACGTTTATCTTATCATTGACAAATCTCTTCTCATCATCAAGCGGGGCATTAGCCTGAGCAATAACGTAGTTGTCCTCCTCATCTGCAGTGAGGTACTCTATTTGATCGGTCACCCGGCCTGTTTCTTTATCAACTTTCCGGTAAGGAGTTTCAATAAAGCCATATTCATTAATCCGGGCATAGGTACTCAGGGATCCTATCAGACCGATATTGGGACCTTCAGGAGTTTCTATTGGACACATCCGTCCGTAGTGGGAGTGGTGCACGTCCCGAACTTCAAAACCTGCCCTCTCCCGGCTCAGACCTCCGGGGCCCAGCGCGCTCAGGCGGCGCTTGTGTGTCAGCTCAGCTAGCGGGTTAGTCTGGTCCATAAACTGTGACAACTGACTGCTGCCAAAGAATTCTTTGATAGCTGCAACAACAGGCCTGATATTTATTAGCACCTGAGGTGTGATCACATCGACATCCTGAATGGTCATCCGTTCCCGGACAACTCTTTCCATTCTGGACAACCCGATACGGAACTGGTTCTGCAGCAGTTCACCCACAGACCTGAGCCTCCGGTTTCCCAGGTGGTCGATATCATCAGGCCGTCCTTCCCCGTCAATAAGTTTTAACAGGTACCTGACTGTAGCGATAATATCCTCTTTAGTCAGGTTTCGTATTTCGGGAGCAATCTGTACCTTTAGTTTCTTATTCAGTTTATATCGTCCCACACTGGCTAAGTCATATCTCTTGGGGTCAAAAAACAGGGTTTCCAGTAATGACCGCGCACTTTCAACAGTAGGCGGCTCACCGGGTCTCAGTCTTTTGTATATTTCAACCAGGGCCTCTTCCTCAGAATCGGTATTATCCCTCTCCAGAGTAGCCCTGATTCTTTCGTCATCCTCAAAAAGATCCAGTACCTTGGCATTGGTGCCATGGCCCAATGCCCTGATCAGAACCGTTGCCGGAAGTTTCCGGGTCCTGTCAATGCGGACAAAAATATTATCATTAACATCTGTCTCAAATTCCAGCCATGCTCCCCTGTTGGGAATTATGGTGGCATTATAGAGCTTTTTCCCGGAAGTGTCTATCTGCTCTGCATAATAAACACCGGGAGAACGAACCAGCTGGCTGACAATAACCCTTTCGGCACCATTAATAATAAACGTGCCTTTTTCTGTCATCAGCGGGAAGTCCCCCATAAACACTTCCTGTTCCTTGACTTCCCCGGTTTCTTTGTTAATCAGGCGCACTTTTACCCTTAGTGGTGCAGCATATGTAACATCCCGTTCTTTACAGTCCTCAACACTGTACTTGGGTTCACCGAGGGTATAGTCTACAAATTCAAGGATCAAATTTCCTGTGAAATCCTGAATGGGGGAAATATCATAGAACATTTCGCGTAATCCTTCATTAAGAAACCAGTCATATGAATTCTGCTGGATCTCAATAAGGTTGGGCATTTCCAATACTTCCTCAATCTTAGCAAAGCTCCATCTCTCCCGCTTCCCCACCTTGATCGGATAAACCATTAAGACCTTCACCCCTTAAAAAGACTTAGCTGATGCTTGAATCTTTGGTAAACATTTAAAAGCAAGGCTTAATACTAAACCTCGCTTTATACCTTTGTTTATTTACATTCTTTCCATTCTAAAACTATATCCGGCATCTATTTACTATTCCCTGCAAATGATATTAGTATACATAAAACCCTTAGAAAGACTGATATTTCTGGCATTGTAATACAATTGCATTATTTAATGATAGCACAATTGCGCCTTACTGTCAATAACAACCATTCATGCACAGCCATTCCTTTACAGATGTAAAAGCCCGGTTCACCCGGGTTATAGTGACATCATGTACACCTTACCCTGGATAGCCGGGCATTATTACCATCAGTTATCTTAACAGGTTACTTAAGTTCAATACTGGCGCCGGCTTCCTCAAGTTTTGCCTTGAGGGCCTCAGCTTCTTCTTTGCCCACTTTCTCTTTAACAGGCTTCGGAGCCTCGTCAACCAGAGCTTTTGCTTCTTTCAGGCCAAGGCCGGTGATTTCGCGGACAACTTTGATAACATTTATCTTCTTGTCCCCTGCACCGGTCAGGATTACATCGAACTCACTCTGCTCTTCGGCAGCAGCGCCACCGGCAGCAGCGCCGGCAGCCGGAGCGGCAACTGCAGCTACCGGAGCGGCAGCGGTAACTCCGAACTCATCTTCAAAAGCCTTAACTAATTCAGCAAGTTCCAATACGGTTAAACCTTTAACAGCTTCCAAAATCTCATTTACTTTAGACATTTATAATTCCTCCTTAAAATCAGTTGTTTTTTAGTGTTTGCATAAATCTTTGCGTCAGCAGCCGGTATCCCGGCGCTTAAAAATTGGAGCAGCGGGTTTCCCAGCCAGTATTATGCTTCAGCAGATGCCTTCTGCTCCCTGACTGCATCCAGCACGTAGACCAAATTACGCAGCAGTCCCTGTAAAGCGCCCGCGAATCCATACATTGGTGACTGCATAGACCCCAGTAGCTTTGCCAGAAGTACTTCTTTGGACGGAAGGTCGGCCAAAGCCTTGACACTGTTGGCATCAACAACCTTGTTCTCAAGGATGCCGGCTTTAATTTCCAAGGCCTTATGATGTTTGCTGAATTCTGAAATAATCTTGGCCGGAGTCACCGGGTCCTCATAACCAAAAGCTATCGCCGTCGGACCTTCCAAAATGGGGTCCAGGCCTTCCAGGCCAATATCATTGGCAGCAATCTGGATAAGAGTGTTTTTAAGTACTTTGTACTCAATGCCAGCTTCTCTCAGTTTTGTCCTTAATTCAGTGACCTCAGCAACATTGAGTCCCCTGTAGTCTGTAACAACAGCTCCCTGGGTCCTCTGGAGCCTGTCCTTGATCTCCTCAACTACCTGCTTTTTTGATTCAAGATTTAACAACCATTCCACCTCCTTGACAATAACTCTGTTGAGCCGGTTTCCCGGGAGAATTTTATTTGTAAAATCAAAAGCCGCGGCTGACATACCGCGGCCTGAAACACAAACAAAAGTTTAATTCAGAACCCCAGCCTCGGTTGGCATAATTAAGCCATGATGGCGCCAACTGTCTACAGCCCAATTCAGGTTATATATTTTATTATCAGCATATTTTATATACTGAATTGCCACAGCACATATTATATACCGAAAACATCCAATGGTCAATACTTACTTTACTGCCTTAAGAGGGTTAATCCTGATACCGGGTCCCATGGTTGAGGACACCGTTATGCTCTTAAGATAAGTCCCCTTGGCGGCTGCAGGTTTGACACGTACCAGGGTCTCCACCAGGGTTACAAAATTGTCTGCAAGCTTTTCGGTATCAAAGGATACCTTTCCGATAGGAGCGTGTATAATACCGGCCTTATCGGTCCTGTACTCAATTTTACCGGCCTTAACCTCTTTTACAGCCTTTTCAACTTCAAAAGTCACGGTACCGGTTTTAGGGTTTGGCATAAGGCCCCTGGGACCAAGCACCCGGCCCAGCTTACCTACTGCTCCCATCATATCAGGAGTAGCTATGGCAACATCAAAATCAAGCCAGCCACCCTGAATCTTTTCAACGAGGTCTTCAGCGCCTACTTCGTCTGCGCCGGCATTCTCAGCCTCTTTTTGTTTTTCACCCTTGGCAAAAACAATAACCTTTGCGGTTTTCCCGGTACCATGGGGCAGGACAACTGCTCCCCTTACCTGCTGGTCAGCATGCCTGGGGTCAACCCCAAGCCTGACAGCAACTTCAACGGTTTCATCAAACTTTGCAGGTGCAATTTGCTTGACAAGGGAAATTGCCTCTGCAGGCTCCAATAATGTATCACGGTCAATATTCTTTAAAGCATCCTGATACTTTTTGCCGTGTTTAGGCATTGCATATATACCTCCTTTGTGGTGATAACGGAATCATCCTCCCACTTTTATGGCTAACACCCGATTAACCCGGTTTGCTCATAACTGTCAGAGTTTCGTTACCCTTCGATTTCGATTCCCATGCTGCGGGCAGTTCCTTCAACCATTCTCATGGCTGCTTCAACACTGGCAGCATTCAGGTCCTTCATCTTGAATTCAGCAATTTCACGGACCTTGTCACGGGACAACTTGGCAACTTTTTTCTTGTTGGGTTCCCCGGACGCGGTCTCAATTCCGGCTGCCTTTTTTAACAGTACCGAAGCAGGCGGCGTCTTTGTAACAAATGTAAATGACCTGTCTTCATATACTGTTATTTCAACAGGAATAATCAGCCCAGCCTGATTGGCAGTCCTTTCATTGTATTCCTTACAGAAGGCCATGATATTAACACCATGCTGACCAAGTGCCGGGCCAACCGGAGGAGCCGGAGTAGCTTTACCTGCGGAAACCTGTAATTTAATCATTCCCACTACTTTTTTTGCCATGTTTCTACACCTCCTTATATACAATGTGGTAAGACGGGCAAATGGCAAAATGCCCTCCCACTTACAGGCGCTTAGACATCTTCAACCTGAGAATACTCCAGCTCAACGGGAGTTTCCCGGCCGAACATAGATACCAGTACTTTCAACTTACCCTTTTCGGGATGGTTTTCCTCAATTACACCGACAAAATTCTCAAATGGACCTGAAATCACCCGAATATTTTGCCCAACCCGATACAGGCTTCTGGCTCTGGGTTCTTCCACTCCCATCTGTTTTAGTATCGACCTGACCTCTGATTCGTGAAGCGGGATCGGTTTCGTCCCAGAACCAACAAATCCGGTCACTCCGGATGTATTACGTACAACATACCATGAATCATCTGTCATAATCATTTCAACAAGGACATAACCCGGAAAGACCTTACGTTTGGTAACCTTCTTTTTCCCATCTTTGATCTCAACTTCATCTTCCATGGGCACAAGAATACGGAATATCTTGTCACCCATATTCATGGATTCGACCCTTTTTTCCAGATTAGCTTTGACCTTGTTTTCATAACCTGAATAGGTATGTATGACGTACCACTGTTTGTTGTTTTCTATATTACTATCCATAACACAAGGGACCTTCACTAAAGGCCCCCCACCCCCTTGATCCGTTTCGGGAATTATTGGTTAATTACCGACTTAACATCAACAAATGATAACAACAGAATATCCTGTTCAAAAAAACACTTAGCGCAGAACTAATCCGAGCAGCCTGCTCAGTAGCCCGTCAATGGCAAATATAAGGACAGCCACAATACCCACAGCAACCAAAACAACACTGGTGAATGCAAGAATCTCACGCCTGTTTGGCCAATGAACCTTTTTCAGCTCATTCCAGGCGCCCTTGAGAAACTTTTTCATATTGGCAACAGTCTGTCCCTTGCCAGCCCCTGCAGACCCTGCTGTTTTTGCCGACTTACCATCCTTTTTAACAGGCAGTTTCTTTACCAGGGGTTTGTCCCCTTCGCCAGGCTTCCCGGCGTTTTTTTTGGATGTTACCTTTTTCTTCTTAAGTTGACTTCCAACTGATTCCTGGTTGGTTTCGACCATGTTCTCCCACACATCCTTACCATTTTTTCCATGTGGTGCAAACGAAGAAATTTTTCACTGTTAATCTAACTTACCTCATTACTTGGTTTCCTTATGAAGTGTATGACTACGGCAGAATTTACAGTATTTCTTCATTTCAATTCTTTCAGAATTGTTCTTTTTATTCTTGTTGGTTTGATAATTTCTGTTTTTACATTCAGTACAGGCGAGTGTAACTCCGACTCTCATTTCAAAACACCTCCCACAGCAATACACCGGATACGCTGCCAGGTTTTTTATTTAACTTGTTTTTTGGGCAATAAAAATAAACCCGCAAAACCGGTTACTTTAACAATTTATCACAATTAATTTTTGCTGTCAATAGTTTAATGAAACACATATTCATAGTTTACCTGTTTTTGCAATTTTTATAACAATCTGGCCGGAAAACATTCATTTCCGAAGCCAAGGAGTGGCAGACATGTCTGCCACTCCATTAACTGTTTTTACTCTGAAATTGCGCTTACCACACCGGCGCCCACAGTGCGGCCACCCTCACGGATAGCGAAACGGAGGCCTTCCTCGACAGCAATCGGGGTAATAAGTTCAATATCTATCTTAATATTGTCACCAGGCATTACCATCTCAACACCCTCCGGCAGGGTTACTACTCCGGTAACGTCTGTAGTCCTGAAGTAAAACTGCGGACGGTATCCCTGGAAAAACGGGGTATGGCGGCCGCCCTCTTCCTTGGTCAGGACATAAACCTCTGCCTGGAACTTGGTATGGGGGTTGATGGAACCCGGCTTTGCCAGTACCTGGCCCCGCTCTATTTCCTTACGGTCAACACCGCGCAGCAGACAGCCGACATTGTCTCCGGCCTGAGCCTGATCCAGCAGCTTGCGGAACATCTCTACTCCGGTTACTACTGTCTTCTTGCGTTCTTCGGTCATCCCGACAATCTCTACTTCATCCCCAACCTTGACCATGCCCCGCTCTACACGACCGGTGGCAACTGTTCCACGTCCGGTAATGGAGAATACGTCCTCTACAGGCATCAGGAACGGTTTGTCAACATCACGCTCAGGAGTCGGGATATAGGCATCTACTTCTGCCATCAACTTCCAGATGGAACCGCACCATTCACAGTCAGGGCTGCCACAGCCGCACTCAAGGGCTTTTAAGGCTGATCCGGATACAATGGGAATGTCATCTCCGGGGAATTCGTATTCGGTCAGCAGTTCCCGGACTTCCATTTCTACCAGTTCCATCAGTTCTTCGTCATCTACCTGGTCTGCTTTGTTCAGGTATACGATGATGTAAGGTACACCTACCTGGCGGGCCAGCAGGATATGTTCCCTGGTCTGGGGCATCGGGCCGTCTGCTGCTGATACTACCAGGATGGCGCCATCCATCTGGGCTGCTCCGGTTATCATGTTCTTTACATAGTCGGCGTGTCCCGGGCAGTCAACGTGAGCATAGTGGCGGTTTTCGGTCTCATACTCAACATGGGCGGTATTGATGGTAATACCCCTTTCCCTCTCTTCCGGGGCATTGTCAATCTCATCATATTTCTTTACAGAGCTCCAGCCTTTTGTTGACATACAGACGGTGATTGCCGCCGTAAGGGTTGTCTTGCCATGGTCTACGTGACCAATAGTACCTACGTTAACGTGGGGTTTGGTACGTTCAAATTTTGCTTTTGCCATTTTATCTTTCCTCCTTAAATCCTTTAAAGTGTTTTTTATTTGAGTTGATTCAATTTGCTCTGATATCTGCCGGCCCTGCATACAGACCTTATAGAAGCTTTACCATTTTTGGCAGTTTTTATGTATCATGGCCTTTGATTGCGGTAGAATATTTTGACTATTTAGCTTCTGTATTTCTACACACACGTAAAAATTCCTTCAACAAATCATAAATAATTAACAGTGAACTCCTCACCCTATCATGGAAAACCTTTAAACCATATTTATTTATAAAAAAAATTTTACCCCTTTAAGCAAGAGATAAAATTTGACTTCAAATTTGGTGGCGGCGAAGGGATTTGAACCCCTGACACTGCGGGTATGAACCGCATGCTCTAGCCAACTGAGCTACGCCGCCATGGAG
>JAENZJ010000017.1 GCA_016841325.1 Thermincola carboxydiphila | reverse complement strand
GGGACGTGCCCCCTGAGGCCTGCCTTCTGGCCTGGCACCCTGGGGCCTGCCTTCTGGCCTGGCACCCTGGGGCCTGCCTTCGTGCCCTGAAGCCGGTCCCTTTTTGTCCTGTCCCATAATTTTACGGGCTTTGAGTACTTCTTCATCTTCCAGTGTACTCATATGGTTCTTTACATCTATTCCAATATCGGCAAGTCTCCGTATCAATTCTTTACTTTCAAGATGCAGTTCTTTCGCTAATTCATATACACGGATTTTACCCATCCTTTCACCCCCGTTATTTTGAATTTCTAACCGGGTTAGAAATCCTACTCTTCTTCTCCGAAGAGTTGGTGTAATCTGTTGGCAAAATTATCATCGGTAATAACCACCACTGACCTGGGGGACCTGCCCAAAGCTGTACCCAGGAGCAATTTCTCACCGGCCTCAATTAGTCTCGCCCTACGAGAATACGCCATGGTAGTAAAGTTTCGTTTTGTATTCTCCGATGCATCCTTAGCCACAATCACCAATTTGGCTTTATTTTTTTTAATCACAGTCTCAGCAGCCGCTTCACCTGACTGTACCTTGCCGGCACGCTGGGCCAGCCCAAGCAGGTCATATCCCTTACGCACCGGAGTTCACCAACCGCTCTTTTAATGTTTCGATTACTTCCGGCGGGACAACCTGACCAAAGGCCTTTTCCAGCCGTTTACCCTTGACTGCTTTCAGAAGGCACTCTTCTGTCGGGCAAACATAAGCCCCCCTCCCGGAACGCTTACCTCCGGTATCTATTTCTATAAGGTTATCAGGAGTCCTGACGACTCTGATCAACTCCTTTTTGGGTTTCATTTCCTGGCAGCCCAGGCACATTCTCATGGGAATCTTTTTTTTCTTCACCATGCACCCTCCCGATAGCCAACCGCTAAATATTCCCGGAATAACGGGGATATCAGCTCTCGTCTTCCAATTCGTCCAGGTATTCACTCAATTCTTCCAGAGACAGCTTTTTCCTCTTACCCCTAGGTTGCTGCTGTTTGGTCTTCTTCTTGGCTTTCTTCTTCTTTTTATCCTCAATCAATTCACTTTCTTTAATTTCCGATTCCGGTACTGCCCCAGTTATATCAACTTCAGGGCCAGGTTCATACTCCCCGGTATCGGCCGCTATATCGTCTCCGTCAGTTTCCGGTGCTTCTTCAAAACCAGTTCCTTCGTCACTGCCTTCACCATCGTCTTCCCAGCCATCTGCTGCTACATCTGAATCCCCGTCATCGCCCTCTTCATTATCATTGTTTTCCTGTGGACTGTCATTTTCGCCGGTATACTCCTCATCGTAATCTTCGCTGTATTCTTCGTCATATTCTCCATCGTATTCTTCATCATACTCTTCGTTATATTCGTCATCGTATTCTTCATAATCTTCATCGTACTCTTCTTCGTATTCCGCGGGATACTCTCCGGACTCATCCCAGTCTTCATAATCGTAATCTTCGCCGGCTTCGGGATAATCACCTTCGGCCCATTCCTCTTCTATGTAATCGGCATCCTGATCCTCAATATAATCCTCAGACTCCATTAGTTCTTCTGCCTGAGATTCACTCTTGATATCTATTTTCCAACCTGTGAGTTTGGCGGCCAGCCTGGCATTCTGGCCCTCTTTTCCTATAGCCAGGGACAGCTGGTAGTCCGGCACAACCACCCTGGCAACCTTGTCTTCCTCAAAAATTCGCACATCAACCACTTTGGCAGGGCTAAGGGAATTAGCAACGTACTTGGAAGGATCCTGATTCCATTTTACTATGTCAATCTTCTCACCTTTGAGTTCACTGACAATTGTCTGAACCCTCATTCCCTTGGGGCCGACGCAGGCTCCCACAGGATCAACGTTTTCATCTCTGGAATAAACTGCTATTTTGGAACGGGCACCGGCTTCCCTGGCCACAGATTTAAGTTCAACTATACCATCATGTATCTCCGGCACCTCGAGCTCAAACAATCTTTTCAACAGACCCGGGTGAGTCCTGGAAACCATGATCTGGGGCCCTTTGGTTGTCTTTTTGACTTCAACAATATAAGTCTTGATCCGGTCACCATACCTGTATTCTTCTCCCGGGATCTGCTCTGACGGGCCCAGGGTAGCTTCCGTTTTTCCAAGGTCAATATAGACATTCTTCTGATCCTGACGCTGTACGATACCGGTGACGATATCCCCTTCCCTGCTGGAGAATTCCTCAAAAATAATTCCCCTTTCAGCTTCCCGGATTCTCTGCACAACGACCTGTTTAGCAGTCTGTGCAGCAATACGGCCGAAATCCCTTGGGGTAACCTCAACTTCAACGATATCATTCAGTTCATACCTGGGATCCTTTTTTCTTGCCTCCTCAAGAGATATCTCAGTTCTGTCATCCTCAATTTCCTCGACAACCGTTTTCCGGGCATATACCTTAATTGCCCCGGTCTCTCTGTTTATATCCACAGAGACATTCTGCAGGGAACCAAAGTTCCGTTTATACGCCGAAATCAAGGCTGCTTCAAGAGCCTCCAGAAGCACATCCATACTGATACCCTTTTCTCTTTCGAGTTCCGCTAAGGCCTCAATAAACTCAGTATTCATTTTTTTAAACCAAACCCCCTCAATTTTCAATTGTCAGCAGTCTGCCTGCCATTACCGAAAAAAACTATATTTTAAAAGCCGGCTCAAGCCTAACCTTAGCCACTGATTCCCCGGGCAGCGTTACCTGTCTGTCATCAACACTTATGAGGATATTACCATCCTCAAGACCCTCCAGTAAACCGACAAATTCCTTCTGACCGTTTACCGGAGCAAAGGTTGTGGCACGAACCATATGTCCCCTGAATCTAACAAAGTCAGCCGGTTTTTTTAAAGGCCTTTCAATACCGGGAGACGAGACCTCCAACACATAAGACTGGGGTATGGGATCCTTTTGGTCGAGCAGTTCCCCCAGGCGTATGGAAACCGCCTGACAGTCATCGTGGGTTATCCCTTCCGGTTTATCTATATAAATCCTGAGAAACCAGGTAGCTCCTTCCTTCACATATTCAATATCCACAAGTTCAAGACCAAGAGATTCTGTAATTGGTGCGGATAATTCCGTGACAATATCTTCAACTCGATGTCTAGCCACAGGGCTTCACTCCTTTTGCAGGAATTTATCTGTACTTGGGCCATTGTGTATTTAGTATTGTACCAACTAAATAATAGGGTTATACTCAACATTTTACTTCAAAGTATATGCCCGGAATATTGAAAGAGTGGGTTGCCCCACTCCCTCAGAATAACTTTGGGTTAATAAATTGCCTAAATCATGCATGAATAGTATACCATACCTGAAAACTATTGGCAAGCAAAGAATCTGCCGATTACTCGGCCCTTTGAAAAATCTCTTTCCCCAGGAGTATGGGAAGGCCAAGAAGGTCAAAAACCTCATACACTTCATCTGAAACATTAATTACCCTTACATCTATATCATCATATTTCAAGCTTTTGATAACATTCAACAAGCCGCCAACACCGGTAGAATCGACAAAAGTCAGTTCAGCCATGTTAAACACCATACCTGGTGCCCCGTCACGAGCTTCCTCGACAGCCATTTTGAATTTATCCACAGTGGCAATATCCATCTCCCCGATCAGGTCAATGACGGTTTGTCCGTTTTTCTTTGATGTCTTTACTTCTAACATGTCCCAACCCCCCGTAGTTTTTATATGTATTATCCGAACTGTACTCCGGCAAACCTCCTGTTTTCAGGTTCCAGGCATTTCTGATACCCGGTGTCCTCGTCTGCAGAGCAGTTCATTTCCATAACCAGGGTTGTGCCTTTACTTGTTGACATGATTAAGTGATCAAGAAAGCCAAGCATTATATTAAACCCACAACCCAGGGAAATCTCTGTTGAAAATCCCTTCATCAGGGCCACCTGCGGAAGCCGGGAAATATCTATTCCGGGCCCGTCATCACTGATAACCGTTCTGATACCGTTTTCCCCCAAATATATCCTGACTTCTCCTTCTCCCACATGTTTAATTACATTAGTGGCAGCCTCGGACACACAGAGAACCATCCTGTCCTTGCGTAATTTGGACATTGGCAGTCCATCAAGTGCCTTTCTTACTATATAACGTAATGTTGCAATATCACTGGGTTCTGATATTTTCATCCCACCGTAAAAGTTATCTTCATCAAGATATTGCTGTATCTCATCATAACCGGTCAGTAAAAGCCTGCCCTGAGTAACTGCCTGAATAACATCTCTGTATATTTGGGTCTCACGTTCCTCCCGAACTTTTTCGGCTTTTAAAACCTCTGTCAGGTCAAAAACGGTGATCAGGCAGGAACTGCCGTTAATGCGGATAAAGTATATATCAAATACACTGGCGGTATCTGCATCCACTATAAATTCTTTATGATAAGAATCCACTTCAAGGCCGCTTTCCATGCAGTCATGAAGATATTTTAATATCCGGTCCGGTACAGCCTCTGTACCGATGTTCCTGATTTCATTGTTTTCCCATATGCAGACATAACTCATCCGGAGTGTGCCCAGAATCCATGACTTGTTGAGATAGGACCTTATCTTTTCGATATTGCCGGCATCTGTGCTCATGCAACCACCTTCATTAAAAGTTTTCTATAAAACAATAGATTTTCCTGCTGCACCGTATTTTTCATTTAATCTTGATGATAATCATGGTTACATCATCACCGGGAGGTTCCCCCTCCAGGAATTCCAGAAAACTGTATGAAATAATCTCCTGGATACTGGCAGGGTCATAAACATGGAATTCCTTTAACAGGCCTTTTATTCTGTTCATGCCGAACTGTTCTTTATCCTTGTTCTTCCCTTCCTTGATTCCGTCGGTATAGAATAATACAATATCTCCAGGATATAAAGCAGTTGTTCCTTCCCTGTACCCTGCATCCAACCGGCCTCCGATAAAGAAATCCCTGACCGGCAGAAGTTCACATTCACCTGTGGCGGCCCGGTACACCATGGGAGGGTTATGTCCAGCATTTGTATAAATAAGCCCCCTGTCCTCAGGGTCATAAATACAGTAAAAGAATGTCATGAACTGTTTGGCAAAATCCAGCTGGGGAAAAAGGCTGCGGTTTAAAATATTGGTAAGTTGGGCCGGGGAGTCAAGATCAAAGGCATAGTTCCTCACAAAGGCATAAGTCATGGCCACAAGGAGCGCTGCCGGGACCCCCTTGCCCATCACATCCCCGATAGCAATTGCCAGCTTATTATTTTTATTAACAAGGAGGTCACAATAATCGCCTCCCACCTCATTTGCAGATACTGCCGTAGCCGCCAGGGTAGCCCCCCTGACCTGAGGCAGCCTGACAGGAAATAGGCTGGACTGAATGGCATTGGCCAGCTGCAGTTCCCTCTGAGATCGTTCTACAAGCCCGCGCAGGAATAAAAGTTCCTCAATAAGCTCTTCTCTTGTTTTTTGTTCATCATTCACTTTGATAACCTCCAACCCGGAGTGCTGCCGAAAACCATCACCATATTTTTTAGCAGCACCAGTCTTAGAAAAGGGCCATCTGGTCAGTTTCCGGCAGTCCGTTAAGGCAGCCGTGGTTATGCATTATTTCTATTACCGTTTTACTAAGCCTGGCCCTGAACCTAAGGTCTTCCACAGATGTAAATGATTTTTCACTGCGCGCTTTAACGATGTTCCGGGCAGCTGTTTCCCCCAGACCCTGCAGAGCTGCAAAAGGCGGCAGGATCCCTTCATCTGTAATCAAAAACTTAACTGCCTGAGATTTCTCGAGACTGACCCGCAGCATTTTAATGCCGCGTTCGTACATCTCCAGGGCAACTTCAAGTATTGTCAGCAGGTTTTTATCCTTGGCGCTGGCGTCATTACCCCTGCTTTCTATCTCATGAATTTTCTGCCTGATACCAAACGAGCCCTGGACCACAATATCAGCATCAAATTCATCTGCCCTGACAGTGAAATATGTTGCATAAAAGGCTTCCGGATAATGCACCTTAAAATATGCGATCCGGTAGGCCATCATTACATAGGCAACGGCATGGGCTTTGGGAAACATGTACTTAATTTTTTTACAGGATTCGATGTACCAGGCAGGGACGTTAAATTCTCTCATATACTGTTCATCTTCAGGCTTGACACCCTTGCCTTTCCTCACGGCTTCCATTATTTTAAAAGCCCTCCGGGGTTCCAGCCCGCGGTGAATAAGGTAAATCATGATATCATCCCGGGCGGAAATCGCCTCAGACAGTTTGCAGGTACCTTCCCTGATCAGGTCCTGGGCATTGTTGAGCCATACATCTGTCCCGTGGGAGAACCCTGAAATCCTCACCAGTTCGGCAAATGTATTTGGCTTAGTGTCCTCCAGCATCTGCCGGACAAACTTAGTCCCAAACTCAGGGATGGCAAAACTCCCCACATTGGAACCTATCTGCTCAGGGGTAACCCCCAGGACTTCCACACCGGAAAATAACTTCATGGTTTCGGGCTCATCCAAAGGAATGGTCTTGGCATCTATCCCGGTAAGGTCCTCCAGCATCTTGATCACTGTGGGATCATCATGGCCCAGGATATCCAGCTTGACTATCCGTCCTGAAATGGAATGATAGTCGAAGTGTGTTGTCAGCACACCGGATTTTTTATCATCTGCAGGGTACTGCAGGGGAGTAAAATCATGGACATCCATATCCCTGGGAATAACCATGATCCCTCCCGGATGTTGTCCCGTAGTTCTCTTTACCCCGGTACAACCGGAAACAAGCCGGTCTGTCTCAGCTTTTCTTTTGGTCAGGCCCCGTTCCTCAAGGTACTTCCTGATGAAGCCATATGCGGTCTTCTCCGCAATAGTGCCAATGGTACCGGCACGGAAGGCATGTCCCTCACCAAAGAGTTCTTCAGTGTATTTAAAAGCAACCGGCTGGTATTCACCTGAAAAATTGAGGTCTATATCGGGCACCTTATCTCCCTCAAAACCAAGGAATACCTCAAAAGGAATATCAAATCCGTCTTTTTTGTACTTTGTCCCGCAATCGGGACAATTTTTGTCCGGAAGGTCGGCCCCGGTGCCATAGGAACCGTCTGTAATAAACTCACTTTTCCTGCAGGCAGGACAGACATAATGTGGCGCAAGGGGATTGACCTCGGTAATCCCGGTCATTGTGGCCACAAATGACGACCCGACAGAGCCCCGGGAACCTACCAGATAACCGTCGGCATTGGACTTTTTGACCAGTTTGTGGGCAATCAGGTATAACACTGCAAAGCCGTTATTTATAATGGAGTTAAGTTCTTTCTCTACACGCTTCTGTACTATTTCAGGAAGGGGGTCCCCGTAAATTGTTATCGCCCTGTCCCAGGTCATCTCTCTTATCTGTTCCTCAGCCCCATCGATTTTGGGCGGGAAAAAGTTATCAGGCATCGGTTTAATTACTTCAATCAGGTCTGCAATCATTCGGGGATTTGTGATCACAACTTCCCTGGCTGTCTCAGGGTCCAAATATGAAAACTCCTCCAGCATCTCATCAGTGGTCCGGAAATACAGCGGTGCCTGGTTATCGGCGTCCTCAAAGCCCTGGCCTGCCATCAGCACCCTCCGGTACACGCTGTCCGCAGGTTCAAGAAAATGAACATCACAGGTGGCCACAACCGGCCTGTTAAGACTTAAGCCAATATCAATAATCTTCCTGTTCATGTTCTGCAGGTTTTCAATTCCATTGACACGTGCCTGACGAATCAGAAATTCATTATTTCCTGTAGGCTGTATCTCCAGGAAATCATAAAATGAGGCTATGTCTTCAAGCCTTCCCCTGTCAGCCCCGTCAAGATAAGCGGTGATCAGTTCCCCGGCCTCACAGGCAGAACCAAGCAATAGCCCTTCCCTTCTCCTGACCAGCTCACTGCGGGGTATTCGTGGATGCCGGTAGTAGTATTTGGTATGGGAAAGGGTGACAAGCTCGTAAAGGTTGCGCAGTCCGGTTTCGTTTTTGACCAGCATCAGGATATGGTAGGACCGGAGTTTATCGAGATTAATATTTTTAACCAACCCGTTAACTTCATCCAGCCGGTTAATGTCCCTGGGCTTCAGCTGTTCCAGAAGCCGGAGAAAGATAGCTGCTGTTGCTTCAGCATCATCAACCGCACGGTGGTGGTTCTCAAGGGGCACCCCAAATTCGGCAGCCAGGGTTTTCAGTTTATGCTTTTTTAGCTTGGGAAGCAGGGCCCTGGCCAGGCCCAGGTTATCCAGAACAGGGTTGGTCAGAGCAGAATTGGCCAGACGTGACAGACCAACCGACAGAAAACCGGTATCAAATCCAGCATTGTGGGCCACCAGGACAGAATTACCGATATATTCCATAAACTCCGGCAGCACTGCTTCCAGCCCATCGGCGCCGGCAACAGTTTCCGGCAGGATCCCTGTAAGGCGCTGCACCTCAACAGGGATACCATTCCGGGGCCTGACAAACCTGGCAAACCGGTCAATAATCCGGCCGCCTTTCAGTTTAACAGCTCCTATTTCAATAATCTCATTTACATTTGGAGAAAAACCCGTTGTCTCCAGGTCAAAGACCACAAATTCCTCTTCCTGAAGGTTAACCGGGCGCGGTCTGGTCACAATCGGCTCAACGTCATCCACCAGGTATCCTTCAATACCGTAAATTATCTTGATACCATGCTTTTTTCCGGCTTCATAAGCATCAGGATAAGCCTGGACAACCCCGTGGTCAGTTATGGCTATAGCAGAGTGTCCCCATGCAGCCGCCGTGGCTACCGCTTCGCTGATACCGGTAAGCCCGTCCATGGCGCTCATCTTTGTGTGCAGGTGTAATTCTACTCTCTTTTCCGGCGCCTTATCGGACCGGGCTTGGTGTTCAACAAGGTTGATATCCCATGCCATAATGGTAAGCTCCTGGGAAAATTTGTCCTGTTGAAGCGGGCCCCTGACCTTGACCCAGACTCCCTTCCCCAAGGCTCCGGACACCCTGCCGGCATCCTTTTCATCTTCAAAATACTTTACCGTGATACTGTCGGTGAGATCGGTAACATCAAAGCTCACCAGAGTCCGGCCGCTCTTTAGGGGACGGATATCTGTTCCGGTGATCTTTCCCCTGACAACTATGCTTTTTTCTTCCTCTGTTATTTGTTCCATGGGTACAGGGTCATCCTTGATAACCCTTCCCACCAAAGCGCCCGGCTCGGGCTCACCGGACCTTTTCCGGCGAAAACCGGTCTTTTCGGGTTTCTGCCCATTGCCGGGGCAACTGCGCTCTTCTTTTACAGGATGAGAACCTTCCCGGTTTTGGGTAATCAGTTCCTTAACATATTCGGCCTCCTTACGGGAGACCCATTCTGCCTGTTCACCCAGGTCCTCTTCCTGGACATGGACACTTACCCTGACCTCAAAGCCAAATTCTTCTTTAAGCAGTTCTGAAATCAAACCCGGGACCCTGCGCTGCTCCAGTAATTCGGCACCGACCTGGCTCTTTACATACAACTGAAGTGTATGTTCATGATATTTTTTAGAGACCTGTCTCAACACCCCTGATAGAACCGGGTGCCTGCAGACCAGGTAATAAACAATTTCATCCCAGTAGTCCTCAAGAAGGTCTTGCGGGGTCAGTCCGGGTATATTATACTTTACCGAGAAACCAATCCCCTGAAGTTCCGGGATTTCTCCGGTCATTTCTCCGGCCAGGACGTCCAAGTGACTCTTTTTCACCAACCTGTCCAGGAGAAGATGAATCTGCCATGCCCTGGCGGATTTTTTTATTTCCACCCTGAGGACCCGGGCATTCTGCAATGCCTGTTTTAATTCCTCAGGAATACTTAAATTTTCTATGTAACTGCAAAAATGTAGAACGGCCGGAAGCCGTTCTTTATTTGGTTCAGGTGATAATGCCAACAATTCTCCCTCCTGAATCCGGATCTGTTATTCACCCTGTTCCACCTGATAAACACCCGGAATATCACCAAGTTCGTACATAATTTCATTGAGATCGGTTTTAGGTGGCAGCTTGGTGTCAATTTCAAACATCACTTTCCGGTCATCACTGAGCTGTTTCATTTGTATGTTCAGAATAAGGATACCGCGTTCGCCCAGGTATGAGCCAACACGGCCCAACTGCCCCGGCCTGTTTTCCGCTGTAACCATGAAAACCACGACATGTGCCAGTCCGGCTATAAGTTTCTCAACTTTGCCCAGGTAAATGAGGGCCAGAAAAACAACCCCGGTGGTTATCAGGGCAGGAAAATAGAAACCGGCGCCTATTGCCAGGCCCACTCCGGCAACAACCCACAGGCTGGCAGCAGTGGTCAGGCCTTTGACAGTAGCCCCTTCACGCATAATAGTGCCTGCGCCCAGGAAACCGATACCACTGACGACCTGTGCCGCAATCCTTCCCGGGTCAATATTGGTGGCTCCATGATACAGTTGATACAGGTCCTGGGATACCAGCATAATCAGGGCAGACCCGACACAAACCAGGATATGGGTGCGGAAACCGGCCGACTTGTTGAGACTTTCACGCTCAAGACCGATTAAACCTCCCAATATCCCGGCCAAAATAATTCTGATTATGATATCAACATCACCGGTACCCGGCAACAGCCTTCCCCCCTAATCCCCTATCAACTCCGCCTGACACACCTGGCAATCTCCCAGTACATTTTAAGCCGGGCCATAAAGCCCCGGACAACTCCCATTTTCTCTTCCTTCATAACATGACTCATATCCCTTAATTCGACTTCGGCTACGGAAATTCCTGCCGTTTTGGCAAATCTCGTCATCGCTATTTCTACTCCATACCTGGTTACTTCCAGATTGGATATCTGCCGGAACAGTTCCCTTTTAATGGCACGTTGTCCCGACAAATATGGTGCGATAAACTGGGCCAGGTCAGTGGCCAGGCGGCCGTGGTCAAAAATTCCCACTGTCATATCAGCCCGCCCCTCAACCACAGGCAGCAGCAAGTCGACCACGTGCATGGGCTGCAGGCCGATGAGGTCGGCATCCAAAAACAACACCACATCAGCATCTGTGTTGTTAACCCCCACCATCATGGCGCCGCCCTTGCCAAGGTTCTGTTCCAGGGCAATGACCTTTGCGTCCATTGCCCTGGCAATGTCTGCAGTTCTGTCTGTAGAGCCGTCACTGACAACCACGGTTTCGGCAATAAATGGTACTTGTTTTACTGCTTCAATAACCTTGCCTATAGTCTGCTCCTCATTATATGCCGGAATAATAACTGCTGACTTCATAACAGTCCCTCCCCCCGGTACTTGTACTGATTAATAATTATTCGTGAATTCACCGGATATGCCTGTCTCCTCCCATATACCGATTCCTAAGCCCCGGGCATGGATTCGGCAAGCTCATCGGCAACAATCTTCCGGATAACTGAAGCGGCCTCATTAACACCAACGGTGCTGATATCTCCCGTGCGGCGGTGTTTAACCTCAACCACGCCTTCCTCAACCGTTTTTGAACCAACCACAACCCTGAGCGGAAAACCTATCAGGTCGGCATCCTTAAACTTGACTCCGGGCCGTTCGTTCCTGTCATCTATGACTGTTTCCACACCACTGTCATTTAGGGAGTTATATATCTGCCAGGCCAATTCAGTTTGTTTTTGATCCTTAACACTAACCGGGATAACCACAGCATGAAAAGGAGCAATCGGCATCGGCCAAATAATCCCGTCTTTATCATGGTTCTGTTCAATTGAAGCTGCTACCGTACGGCCTACCCCAATACCGTAACAGCCCATAACCATGAGTTTTTCTTTACCGTTCTCATCAAGGTATTTTGCTCCCATGGCTTCACTGTATTTGGTCCCCAGCTTAAATACCTGTCCAACCTCAATACCCCTTGCTTCCAGGAGGGCCCCCTCACACCTGGGGCACTTTTCACCTGCCCTGACCATTCTGATATCAGCCGTCAGGTCAGCTGTAAAATCCCTGCCGGGATTAACATTTATCATGTGTGTATCTGTTTTGTTGGCCCCGGTAACGGCATTTCTCATCTCCATGACTTCAGTGTCTGCAATGATACGTATATCCTGCAACCCTGCCGGGCCGGCAAAACCCGTGGCTGCACCGGTAATTTCCTGCACTGTCTGTTCATCTGCCAATTCCAGCTGAACAGACCCTAACAGATTTTGCAGCTTAATCTCATTAATTTCGCGGTCACCCCGGACCAGGGCCGCAACTGTTTCGGTTTCGGTCCGGTAAATGAGTGTCTTAATTAATTTTTCAGGGCCGATATGCAAAAATTCGGTCACTTGTTCGACAGTCCTGGCACCGGGTGTATGTACCTCCTGCATCTCCTTCACAGCTTCACCGGTATCTACAGGTACCGGGACTGCCTCGGCCTTTTCTACATTAGCCGCATAATTACAAGTATCACAATAAACTATTGCCGCCTCTCCGGAATCAGCGACAACCATAAATTCATGAGTGCCCCCGCTGCCGCCGATGGCGCCCGGGTCGGCCTCTACCGGCCTGAACTTCAGCCCGCACCGGGTAAAGATCCTTGAATAAGCATCATACATTTTTTGATAGCTGATATCAAGGCCTTCTTTATCTTTGTCAAAGGAATACAGGTCTTTCATGATAAATTCCCGGCCCCGCATCAGTCCAAACCGGGGCCGCCGTTCATCCCGGTACTTGTTCTGAATCTGATAGAGAAGCAGGGGCAGCTGTTTATAGCTCCTGACATCCCCCTTTACCAGATCGGTGATAATTTCTTCATGTGTCGGTCCGAGGGCAAAATCCCGGCCATGCCTGTCTTTAAGCCTGAATAATTCATCACCGTATACATGCCACCTGCCTGATTCCATCCAGAGTTCGGCAGGCTGTATAATGGGGAGCATTAGTTCCTGCCCACCCTTTTTATCCATTTCTTCCCTGATGATCTGGATGACTTTTTTGATAATACGGTATCCCAAAGGAAGAAATGTGTACACTCCGGAAGCCGCTTTTCTGATCATCCCCGCCCTCAGCATCAGAATATGGCTGATTACCTCTGCTTCGGCAGGGACTTCCCTAAGTGTCGGAGCATAAAGCTCAGATATCTTCATAAATAGAAACCTCCCTCTATATTATCCATTTTTTGGATGCTTTCTATACCAAAAAAAATTTATTCCTTTGGTGAGAACTTATTCATAGGCCATCTTTCTGATTTCTTCCAATAGCTCTTCAACCATCCTGTCTTCAGGAATCTTCCTGATGACCTGTCCTTTCTTAAATAAAAGCCCGACGCCCCGGCCCCCGGCTACCCCGATGTCTGCATCCCGGGCTTCACCCGGGCCATTGACCACACATCCCATAATCGCTACTTTCAGAGGTTTAGCAATATGCTGTATCCTTTTCTCAACCTCACGGGCAATCCCAATCAAATCAATTTCCGTCCGGCCACAGGTAGGACACGAAACTATAACCGGACCCCTGTGCCTTAATTTAAGCGCCTTGAGTATCTCAAAGCCAACTCTTACTTCTTCTACAGGGTCGCCTGTCAGGGAAACCCTCAGGGTATCACCGATTCCCTGGCTCAAAAGGGCGCCAATCCCAACAGCCGACCTTATTGTACCGGCCCAGGGAGTCCCTGCTTCGGTTACCCCAATATGTAACGGATAATCCACTTCTGCAGTAATTTTCCGGTATGCTTCCAGCATCAGCGGTATATCAAAGGCCTTAAGAGAAATTTTAATATCAAAAAATTTGTTTTCCTCCAGGATCCGCACATGCTGCAGGGCGCTTTCAACAAGTGCCTCAGGGGTTACATGACCGTATTTCGCCATAAGAGACTTGTCCAGTGAACCCGCATTCACCCCGATCCTGATAGGAATCCTGTGTTCCCTGGCTGCACTGACAACCTCCCGGACGCGGTCAGCGCCGCCGATGTTGCCCGGATTGAGCCTCAGGCCGCTGACACCGTTGGCAATAGATTTCAGGGCAAGTCTATAGTCAAAATGGATATCTGCTATTACCGGCACCGGACTCAAACGGGTAATTTCCTGCAATGCATCGGCAGCAGTACCATCCGGCACTGCTACCCTTACTAACTCACAACCGGCTTCAGCCAGCTTTCTAATTTGATTCACTGTCGCCCCGGCATCCCTGGTATCCGTATTAGTCATTGACTGGACCACAACAGGTGCTCCGCCGCCGACAGGTACATTTCCGATCATTATCTGCCTGGTCAGCCTTTTCTGCAAACTCCTGCCTCCTAACTTAGCATCTGGACTATATCCTGATAAGTAATAACAACCATTATGAGGAGCAGGAACATTAGTCCTACCATATGAATAAAGTTCTCTTTGGCCTGGTCAACCGGAGTCCCCCTGATTCCTTCCCAACCCAGGAATACAAGCCTGCTCCCATCCAAAGCCGGTATTGGCAGGAGGTTAAAAAGCCCTATCTGCAGGCTTAGGAAGCCGGCAATGTTCACCAAAAAGATGAATCCCATCTCAGCTGCCTTACCGAGTTCATAAGTAATCCTTACCGGTCCGCTTAATTCAACAGGCATCTCCTGAGAAATCATCTTTCCGATAAACATAATTGTCAGGCTAAGCATCTCATATGTCTTCACAGAGCCCTGCTTTAAGGACTGCAGGACCCCCGGCTTTTCGGTCTGTGGTGTAATCCCTATCAATCCCCACTGCGTCTCCGGGTCTTTTTCCGGTGTGACCTCAAAAATCTTTGTCCCCTGATCCCTCCGGACTTCAATCTGCAGCTGCTTTTCAGGGCTGTTATGGATGACCTCCAGGATATCTTCCCAGGCAGTGACCTTTTTATCATCAATCCTGGTAATGGTATCTCCCGGTTTTATACCCACCTCTGCCGCCGGCCTGTCAGGAAGTACCTGATCTATTTTGTTTACCGGGACCCCCGATGCCCATACAATTATTGCAAACAGAACCACTGCCAGGACAAAATTCATCACAGGTCCGGCAGCTATAATAGCCATTCTCTGGAGCACCGTCTTATTGGCAAAACTTTTCTCAGGGGCCACAACTACTATGTCTGCAGAGGCCTCCTCAGTGGTTTCCCCTTTGGCGCCATTGTTTTCCCCGGCTTCCCGCCGGTCCTCCTCAGGGTCCATTCCGGCCATGCGCACAAAACCGCCTAATGGGAATACCCTGAGGTTGTATGCGGTTTCACCCTTCTGAAACCCGAACAGCCGCGGTCCAAATCCAATACTGAATTCATAAACCTGAACCCCGACAAGTTTGGCCACGGCAAAATGTCCCAGTTCATGTACCAGGACCAGGACTCCAAAAACCAGAATCGCATATGGAATATATATTAACCAGTCTGGCATTTATTTCACCCTCTTCTCATATTGTTCTCGATGTTTTTATTATTTTTCCGGCTGCAGACTCAGCTTCTTCACGGGCCCATATGTCACTCGCGAGAATGTCGTCCAGACCGGGACTGTGTACCGGAGTATGATTGGCCATAACCTTTTCAATCAGTAACGGGATATCCAGGAATCCAATCTGCCCGTCTAAGAACATTTCAACAGCCTTTTCATTGGCAGCATTCATTACAGCGGGCATTGTGCCTCCCTGTCTGCCGGCCTCATAGGCCAGGCCCAGACAGGGAAAAACTTCGGGACGCGGTTTTTCGAATGATAATTGTCCCACTTCCGCCAGATTAAGCCTGGGAAACCCGTTTTCCCACCTGTCAGGATAAGTAAGCGCGTACTGAATGGGCACCTTCATGTCAGGCAAACCCATTTGGGCAATCACCGAACCGTCTGCAAACTCAACCATGGAATGGACAATGCTCTGGGGATGAATCAGTACCTCAATGTCCTGCAGTTCCACATCAAACAGCCACCTGGCCTCGATGACTTCCAGTCCTTTATTCATCATGGTTGCCGAATCAACTGTAATCTTACGTCCCATGTCCCAATTGGGATGCTTCAGGGTCTGGGCGACGGTAACACTCCGCAGCTGGCTGCGGGTGCGATCCCGGAATGGCCCTCCGGAAGCAGTAAGTATCAGCTTGCTTATCCGGGAAGTCCTTTCTCCGTTCAGACACTGGAAAATTGCCGAGTGTTCACTGTCCACCGGTAATATCCTGACACCTTTTTGCCGGGCCAGGGTGACTACGGTTTCTCCTGCAGCCACCAGGGTTTCCTTGTTGGCCAGGGCAATGTTCTTTCCGGCATTAATTGCCTCCACAGTGGGCAGCAGCCCTAATGTGCCCGTAATTGACGTCACCACAGTATCTACTTCTGTCATCCGGGCAATCTCCGACATCCCCTGAACACCGGAAACAACCTTTACATCAGGCGGTATCAAGCTTCTGAAGTATGGAATATTATCAGCCTGGCCTATACTGACAACTTGGGGCCGGTACCTTTGCACCTGTGTGGCCAGCTTTTGCAGGCTGGTGCCCGCAGCCAGCCCGGTAACCCGGAATCTGTCAGGAAACCTGTCTAACACTTCAAGGGTCTGGGTCCCTATGGAGCCGGTGCTGCCAAGTACAGCGATATTTTTCATTATATCTTCTCCTATATGATACTATACTATAATGTCAATTCAAACCCAAAATCATGTAAATACATTAGCCGCCGGTCAGTTTAACTTTTCCACCGCAGCAGTCCGGCAGAACCACAAGCCTTCACCGCAATAACAAACAGGGGACCGGCAATTACCCCCAGGGGTCCCATAAGCTGAAGACCCACGTACATGCTGACAAGTGTCGCCAGTGGATGCAATCCGATGGAACTGGCTACAATTTTGGTCTCCAGCACCTGCCGGACAATGATGACAATCCCATAAAGGGCTGCCAGTTTGATGCCAAAGACAATGTCACCTGTAATAAACTCCCAGATAATCCAGGGCAGATAAATAGCGCTCGGCCCGAGAATCGGTATGATATCGGCAACCCCGATAACAAGCGCCATAATCAGGGCATAAGGTGCGCCAATCAGGTAAAGGCCGATAAGGGTCTGCAGAAAAGTAAGCATTACCAGTACCAGTATTGCCCTAACATAGCTGATTACAGCAGTAAAAATATCCCTGACCACCTCCAGGACCTTTCGGCCATACGGCTCCGGTATTACCCGCAGCCAGAAATCAAGTAGAATGGTTTTGTCCTTGGCCATAAAATATGTGGCAATACCACTTATAATTACCAGCAAAATAAATGTCGGTACCGATGAAATAAGGCTCATCAGGGCGTTAAGCAAAGCACCGGTTATTTTCTCCGCCCTGCCAAGTATAGAATCCAGGCTGTAATCAGCGCCGGTTACTTTCTCATTGATGAAATGAGTAACATCCGGGGGCAAAGCCAGATAATAGGCTTCGGCCTTACCCTGGAAAGATACAATCACTGATTTGATATTATTAATGTAATCAGGTAAAAATTCCGTTAAATGGACCAGTTCCACGATTAACCTGGTCACAATGGCCACAATCACCAGGCCGGCACCGCCGAATACTATCAGCATAGCTATGCTGACAGCAGCTGTCCGGGGGAATCGCAACCTGTTCTGGAAGAAGTCGACCATAGGTTCAATAAAAAAAGTCAGGAAAAGGGCTAAAATGAACGGCGCCAACACCGGGGCAACATAAAGGCCCAGCAGGTAAGCCACTGCTGTTCCCAACAATATAATAATCAGGGTTTTGGCAAAGTCTTTCAAGGTAAGTCCACCTTTAAGCAAAAATAATGGTGATCAGGTAAAAATACACAACCGGAGCCGTTATCAGCATACTGTCAAATCTGTCCAGAATACCTCCATGGCCGGGGATTATACTCCCGGAATCCTTTATCCCGGCAAGCCTCTTAAGCGCCGATTCCGCCAGGTCCCCCACCTGACCCAGGACCCCGACAAATAGTCCGATAAGGATATAGTGAATAAGTCCGAATTGTTGTCCAACTGCCCAAAAAACGGCCGCTGTCCCCACACTCCCGGCAATACCTCCAATTGACCCTTCAACAGTCTTGTTGGGACTGAGTACCGGGGCCAGCTTTCTTTTTCCCATAGCCCTGCCGGTAAAATATGCAAAGGTGTCGGTACTCCAGGTGGTTATTATCATTAAGAGGGTCAAATGAAAACCGCCCGGAAGCTGTCTGAGCGCAATTATATGTGATAACAGCCATCCGGCATATAAAGAAACAAAAACCGTTACGGCCAGTTCAGTCATGTTAAACCGGGGATATAAACAGACAAGACGGATGAATCCGGCAGCTAAAAGCAGCAATAAAATGGCACCCAATAAGTCCGTATTTTTAAGATATGCATTGACTACAAACAAAAGTCCTCCCCAAAAAGCACCTGGCATCCAAACATTTACCCCGGTCTTTCTCAGGAGGGAACCTGTTTCATAGATACCCAGCACTGCAAGAAGCAAAACAGCCAATGAGAGTGGAATACCGCCATACCATATTAGAAAAATCGCCACCGGGATACCGACTACAGCGCTCAATATTCTGTAAAAAAGCATTTTAAAAAAATCACCGGCCTCACTTTTTACTTTGATACAGCCCGCCAAACCTTCTCTGGCGGTTCTGATAATCCACCAGGGCCTCCAGTAAATGTCTTTTTCGAAAATCCGGCCATAAAACCGGAGAATACCAGAATTCCGCGTAAGCAGCCTGCCAAAGGAGGAAGTTGCTGATCCGCTGCTCTCCTGAGGGCCGGATTACCAGGTCCGGGTCCGGCATACCGGCAGTATACAGGTACCCGGATATTATGTTTTCATCAATGTCATCAGGGTTCAGTTTCCCGGCTGCGGCATCTCTGCCTATCTGTTTAACCGCTTCTGTTATCTCATTCCTGCCTCCGTAATTAAGGGCCAGGTTAAGGGTAAGCCCGGTATTCCTGAAGGTTTCTTCTGCAGCCATTTTCAGCGCTTCCCGCGCCTTAGACGGAAGCTCATCAATTCTGCCGATAGTCTTAATCATGACATTGTTTTGGTGCAGTTCCTGAAGTTCTTTATGGAGGTACTCCACCAGGAGGTCCATCAGGGTCGAAACCTCATCAGCCGGCCTTTTCCAGTTTTCTGTGGAAAAGGCGTAAACAGTGAGAAAGCCCACCCCAAGGGAAGAACATGTTTTCACAATCTCCCTTAATGATTCAACACCCGCCCGATGTCCCAGGGCTCTTGGCAGCCCGCGCCGGGTAGCCCAGCGCCCGTTTCCGTCCATAATAATGGCAATATGTACAGGCAGTTTGTCTGCATCAAGTGATTTATATAAGTCATCCACTTCGGGAGAATCGTTTTTAGTTTTGCCTAATCTCAACACACTTAGCCATTCGCGCACCATTTGGCAGCCTCCCCGGCTTTCAGGAATTATTAAAATATATTATACCATTAATTACTACTATTTTATATTTATATTACGTTTTTTTTGTCAGGGTTAGAGGTTTCTGTAGATTATCCTGATGAAAACAAACCCCCTCATAAAATGAGGGGGTTATGGACTAACCTTCAACAATTGCTCCTGTGGGGCAAGCTTCAGCGCAAGCGCCGCAGTCAACGCACTCGTCAGCATTAATTACATAAATATCACCTTCGGAAATGGCGCCATTGGGGCATGTATCCATGCAGGTACCGCAAGCTACACATTCATCAGTAATTTTGTAGGCCATGTGTTACACCTCCTTTCCGTAATCCTGATATGTAATGATAACCTGTAGCCCACCTCTCTCCGCAGGAGAAAGACGCACTACTCGGGCTATTCCAACAGGTTCTGGTGATTTATCCGGTGGTTTTAACAAGACCATTTCAGCGACTTCACAGCCGCAATCTTTAATCACCTGCAATGCCTCATCCAGCACAAACCCTGTCACATCAGGCAGCTCCATATATATCCCTCAATCCTGTTATATTTAGACCTCCATAATTTCCTTTTCTTTGTTTGCCAGTACCTGGTCAATCTCTTTTATGCAGCTGTCAGTAAGCTTTTGAATCTCATCATGTCCCCTCTTGCTGTCGTCTTCCGAAATTTCTCCTTCCTTTTCAAAAGACTTCAGGTTATCATTGGCGTCCCTCCGGATATTCCGTACAGCCACCCTGGCCTCTTCAGCCTTTTTCTTGACAAATTTGACCAACTCATTTCTTCTCTCCTGAGTCAGCTGAGGAATTGCCAGTCTGATAACCGAACCGTCATTATTGGGGGTCAGCCCGAGATCGGACTTCTGGATCGCTTTTTCAATATCACTGATTACATTTTTGTCCCATGGCTGGATAACCAGCAGGCGCGGCTCAGGAACAGAGACATTTGCCATTTGGTTAATGGGAGTGGAGACACCATAGTAATCTACAAGTATCTTGTCCAGCAGGGCCGGAGTAGCCCTCCCTGCCCTCAAAGAAGCAAGGTCCTTTCGTAATACCTCAATAGCTTTTTTCATTCTTTCTTCTGCTTCACTGACAACCTCTTTAATCACTTTAATTCACCCCCGACATATGTACCAATATTTTCCCCCATAACAACACGTTTAATATTTCCACTTCGATTGAGGTTAAACACTATAATTGGGATCATGTTGTCCATACACAGGGAAGTGGCCGTCGAATCCATAACCCCCAGTCCCCTGTTTAGAACTTCGATGTAAGAGAGTTCATCATACCTTTGGGCTTCAGGGTTTTTAACGGGGTCGGAATCATAAACCCCGTCAACCTGTTTTGCCATCAGAATGACTTCAGCCTCTATTTCCGCAGCCCTCAAGGCTGCAGTAGTATCAGTAGAGAAATAGGGATTGCCGGTTCCGGCACCGAAAATTACCACCCGGCCTTTTTCCAGGTGCCTGATGGCCCGGCGGCGGATATACGGCTCAGCAACTTCACGCATTTCAATGGCAGTAAGGACCCTGGTATCGACATCCAGCTTTTCCAGGGCATCCTGTAAAGCCAGTGAGTTCATCACAGTTGCCATCATACCCATGTAATCTGCGGTAGCCCGGTCCATTCCCTTGGTACTTCCCGCAATGCCACGCCAGAAGTTGCCCCCTCCGACAACAATGCTAACCTGAACCTTATGGGAGATAATGTCCTTAATCTGTTCCGCTATGGAAAAAACTGTTTCCGGGTCTATTCCGAATCCTTTCTGACCGGCTAAAGCTTCCCCGCTCAGTTTGAGGACCACTCTGGTATATTTGGGCTTATCCATGTAGTTGTTAACCTCCCATTTCTCTGAATAATGTTCTACACAACAGTAAAAAATCCTTTTGGGAAATAATATTTTTTTCAGATAATTCTTTTAAAAAAAGAGAACACACTGGGTGTTCTCTTTTTCAGATGATCTCAAGCCATACTGGGCTAAGACTTTTTCTGCATGGCGGCAACCTCTGCCGCCAGGTCGTTTTCTCTCTTTTCCAGTCCTTCACCCATTTCAAAACGGATAAACCGGGATACCTTAACCTGCTTTTGGTCAAGCATCTGCTGGACATTTATATCAGTGTCCTTAATAAACGGTTGTTCAACCAGGCAGTTTTCCTTGTAAAATTTGTCTATTCTGCCCATAACAATTTTTTCGGCAATATTTTCAGGTTTCCCTTCGTTCATGGCCTGAACTTTAAGGATTTCCTTTTCTTTTTCAATAACCTCGGCCGGGACCTGGTCACGGGTGGTATAGTCGGGTTTGGATGCAGCAACCTGCATGGCCACATCTTTGGCAACCTCACTAATGTTGTCCGCATTGCCCGTAAGCTCGACTAAAACACCGATACGTCCCACACCATGAACATAAGCCTCTACAAATCCGTCAGTGGTCGCAAAGGACGCGAATCGGCGGATAGAAATGTTTTCTCCGATTTTGGCTACTTTTTCGGTAAGCATTTCACTTACTGTCCCGCTGCCTGTATTAACCTGAAGAAGTTCGTCAACATCTGCCGGATTATTATGTAAAATCACGTCAGCAACTTCGTCAACAAAAGCCTTAAACTCATCTGTTTTGGCCACAAAATCAGTCTCACAGTTAACTTCCAGAAGAACGGCATTTTTGTTCCCTGAAGCCACTTTTGCCAAAACCAGTCCCTCAGCGGCGATACGCCCTGATTTCTTGGCTGCAGCAGCAAGGCCTTTTTCGCGCAAAAACTCGATTGCTTTTTCCATATCGCCCCCGGTTTCGGCCAGGGCTTTTTTACAGTCCATCATCCCGGCCCCGGTGCGTTCCCGCAATTCTTTAACCATTGCAGCAGTAACCATTTTATTTTATCCTCCTTAAAAATAAGGGTGACTAGGGCTCCTCTGTAACCCTGGTCACCCTGATTTGTTTATGCTTCCATTACTTCTGTTTCTGCTTCATCTTCAGCTTCTGTTTCGTTATCCTTACTCAGGTTAATCCCTTCGATAACTGCATCCGCCATCTTGGAAGTCAGTAACCTTACCGCCCTGATAGCATCATCATTGCCGGGTATAACCAGGTCAATCTCATCGGGGTCACAGTTGGTATCAACTATTGCAATGATAGGAATCCCGAGTTTACGTGCTTCTGCAACTGCTATACGCTCTTTGCGCGGGTCAATAATAAACAGTGCGCTGGGAAGATTTCTCATTTCTTTGATACCGCCAAGAAACTTTTCCAGTTTCTCCTTTTCATGCAGTAAAGCAGCTACTTCTTTCTTGGGAAGAACAGCAAAAGTACCTTCAGTCTCCATCTTTTCCAATTCATGAAGACGGTCAATACGCTTTTTGATAGTCTGGAAGTTGGTCAGTGTACCACCGAGCCAGCGCTGGTTAACATAGAACATACCACAGCGGGTGGCCTCTTCCCTGACAGCTTCCTGAGCCTGTTTCTTGGTTCCCACAAACATGATTGTTTTGCCTTCTGAAGCCAGCTGCCTTACAAAATTGTATGCTTCGTCAACTTTCTTGACAGTACGCTGCAGGTCAATGATATAGATCCCATTCCGGTCGGTAAAAATATACTCCGCCATCTTCGGGTTCCACCTGCGGGTCTGATGTCCAAAGTGAACTCCGGCTTCCAGAAGTTGTTTCATGGAAATAACAGCCATTGGAGTCACCTCCTCTCTGATTGGTTTTTCCCTCCGTTCCTTTCATCTTCCTGCAGAGCCGGAAATTACCCGGCACCCCTGCAAAAATCCGGAAACGTGTGTATTTTACACCGTTTGATATTGTAGCACAATTCTTCCCCAAGTGCAACTATATTATTGCAATCAATGGAAATTTTTATGCAGTCAGAGTTATTTTCCCGTTAAAATTTCCAGTATCTCTTCCATATCCCCGCCTGCAGGGAGTTCAAAAGTTCCGGTCCTGAACCGGTGATGGACGTTTTTTTCAGTTACCAGCCGATAAAATTCATTCCTGTCGGCAACAATTTCCTGTTCTTCAAGCTTCCGGGCAATTTCTTCCGAACCGCTTCCCGGTCTGATTACAAATTTTATAATTGGTAATTTATCATCCGGACTTGTCTCAACAGTTTGGCCGGTATTTTTATCAGTGTCTTCAACAGAAGACAGCCCGGCATTTTCAACAGGTTTTTCCACCCGTTCACCGCCAGATTCTTCAATACTGTCCCGGTGTTCCATGCCAAGCTGGGATGCTCTTTCTATAATCTCACTGTCAGTCAGTTTTTCCATACCGGAAAGATTGACTATAAGTGCACTCAGTAAAAATCCCAGGCCAATTCCCAGCAAAAAATCCTTTCTGAATATATTAAGCATTTAATTCTTCACCTTTTCTTTTTATCTGCAGGATCAGGCTAACTTCACCTTTTCCGATATTCATCTGCCTGGCAATCTCATCTTCGGGGTAACCCAGCCGCTCCATTGCATAAACCATCTGGTGTTTTGCCGGTATTTCCTTTGGTTTGGAATCAGACCTGGAAGTACCTTCCTGCTCTCCGCCCTGGGGAACCGAACTCCGTGGAAACAATATTGTATTGTTTTTGCCGGTTGCCTTTGTTTTATTTAAACCGTTGTTTGATGATTTTTCGGTATTATTTGCTTTTTCGGTCTTATTATCTTGTTCAGCTGTATCAGGAGCCGGTCCGGAATGCGCTTCTTCCGGTACTGATTTTACCTTAACAGTTTCACCCGAATCTTCCTCAGAATCTTCATATATTTTTAGGTCTTTAAGAGTTTCTGCTTCCTCGATACTGGCAGAAATATCGGCAACAACCTTTTCGGAAACAGTTTCCAACTGATCCAAGAGCTTTTCCACATCATTTCTGGCCAGTTTCAGGTCTTCATGCAGTCTCCTGAATTCCTGAACCTCCTGCTGCCTCCTGATCTCCGTAACCCGGCCGCTCCATACAGCCAGCCCGATAAATACTACCCCCAGAAATATGAACAGGTAAACCAATACCTTCACGCCCCTAATAAAAAATTAAACAACACATGTCAGACCCTGGTCAGGCTCCGCAAATCAAACTTTGATATCAAAAAGCTTTCCCCTGTCAGGGTCTTTTATGTCTTCCTGTTTTTCCTGTTTCTGCCCGCCCTTACGGCGTTTTCTGGCTTCATCGTCACGGCCGGGAGACCCTTCCCCGGCTTTTTGTTCGATTCTTTCTCCATCAGGTTTCTCAGAATTGTGAACCTTTTGTTTCTGTACTTCCATTTGTTTCTGGAACTGTGCAGCCAATTGCTGCTGCTGAGTCTGGTCCTGCTGATTCTGAATCGGCTGATTGCGGTTAACTTCGGAAACCTTAGGCAGAAGAACCTGCATATCTACCGGACGCAGAGTCATAGTCTTCCACCACCTGTCTCTATTTATATGGGTTAATCTTTATTTCACCCATAACATTGGTCAGGGTCACAAAGGGAAGGTCATCATAGACCTGCATCATTGCCGAACCGATGGTCACTTTAACTCCCGGGTGGATAACACCATGGACCTTGATACGGCCACGTTCTGACTGCTGGATCTGTGTTTCAATGTCTTCGAGGCATGTTTTAAGTTCTTCAAGTTCACGGATGAGTTCTCCCTGGACCTTGGTAACCCTGGCCAGGATGGCACGTTTATCCTCAGGCAGGGTCCCCTGGGTCTGCTCCAGGTACTTTAATAATTTAACAGCCTTTTCTGCCTTGTCCAGGTCTACCTCTTTGGCCTGCTTCTCTTTAGAAAGAAATGAATATCGGCGCCTCAGGTCAGGATTCACTCCCGTTTCCAGCTCAGTTACCGTAGCCATGGAAGAGCCAACGGTTTTACAGTTTATTTCTTCACCGGCCCTGATAACTCCTCCTACGATAACCCCCTTACCTGCAACCACAACCGACTTCCGGGCATGAACCCTGCTGTGCATAATGGCCTCTCCGACCATTACATCCATTCCTGACTCCAGGACTGTGTTTTCGATAAACCTGGTAAAAACACTTCCCCCGGCCTTTATCCGTGACTTGTTTCTGCCGACAATGCCGTTTTTTACTTTAAGGGTGCCTGAACACTCAACAACGCCGTCACTTATGTTACCCATTACCTCGACATCACCGTCGGCAACAATCTTAAAGCCTTCCCTGACACTGCCTTTAACAATTACGGTACCGCTAAACTCAACATTTCCGGTATTAAAATCAACATCACCGTTAATTTCATAGATATTGGATACACTGATCTTATTTCCTGCTATGACTACATGGCCCCTGGCAGCAGCTACTGCAGCATTATTATCATCAGACAGTTCCACATTCTTCCCGGCAGCCAGTTGTACATCCTTGCCCGGTTTCGCAGAAATTTCCTCCCCGGTAACGGTATAACCCGGGGTTCCGGGCTGGGCAGGTGTTTTAACCGCAAGAACCTCACCAGGCTCAACATTCTGAATCAGGTGAAGGTTATAAAAATCCACCCTACCATCAATAAGCTCTTCGGGTTTACCCACACTTGAGGGATTGACTTTATACTCGATGACGGCATTCTCCCCGTCAACCGGTTCAGAACCTGCGGCAACTGTCAGTACTTCCCCCATTTGACCTGATTTGAGGGCTGAATTAATTACGTTTTCCTGTATCCCGTACACGACATTGTTATCTGCAAGGGCCTTTCTGATATCATCTCTGGTAACGGGTTTACCCTTGCCCCTGGGGGGATATACGGTTAAATATGCCTCCATTTTATTTTTACTGATTTCTACTGTCACGTGCCCGTCTTCTTCAGGTTCCTGCTGGGGAGGTGCAATTAATTCAGGAATTCCTTTCATCTCCCTGACTATTTGCTGTACCTTTCTGGAATCAGCGTTTTGGACACCGCGCAGTTCCAGTTCCCTGAAAACCTGTTCTAAAGATACCGCCAAACCATTCTCGCCGGGTGGGGTAACAGTAAGGTACACGCCATCCGGTCTAAACTGCAACTGCATTTTTCCGCTCTCCAGCACATCATTGGCTACATCCTCGGCTCTTTCAAGAATTTTCTCCATGTCCTGCTGGGTAAGGTTTTTTAAGGTGTCCTCACTCATATGGTTACCCTCCGTTTTAATCAAAAATCTTTTTTTTCACCCTGCTTAAGCGGCCGCGAAGCCGCAGAACAGCCTTTGTATGTAACTGTGATATTCTGGACTCGCTGACACCCAGTACTTTACCAATCTCCTTCAGTGTCAGTCCCTCATAATAATACAACGCAATGACAAGCTTTTCCCGTTCCGGCAGTTTGTTAATGGCATCAGTCAGGGCCATTTTCCTCTCTTCAAACATCACCATGGAAACAGGATCAACGGCTTTCTCATCCTCAATAGTTTCGATAACCCTTACAGAATTGCCTCCATCTTTGTCAAATTTCCATATCTCATCAAGTGACAAAAATGATGTAAAGCTGGTTTCTACCAACAGATGGACAAATTGCTGCCTGGAGATATTAAGGGCATCACAAATTTCTTCATCTGTTGCTGCTCTGCCGAGTTTGCTTTCCAGCCGGGCATATACGTGTTCAAGTTCTTTGGCCTTCTGGCGGACTGAATAAGGTACCCAGTCCATAGACCTTAAACCATCCCATATAGACCCTCTGATTCGGGCCAGGGCATATGTCTCAAACTTAATATTGCGTTCCGGTTCAAATTTTTCGATAGCATCAATCAGCCCGAATATCCCATAACTTATCAGGTCATCCTGCTGCACGCTGGGTGGCAGGGAAATTGCCATCCGCCCGGCAACATACTTGACCAGTCCCACATAAGTCAGGATTAGCTGCTCCCTGGCAGTAATGTCATTATGAATTTTATAACGCTCCCATAACAGGCCGGTCTCATTTGCAGCAACAGAAGGGTTCATAACAAACCTCCTACCGGGTTTTAATCACTGTAACCCATTTTCTTAACTATTTCCGCCATTCTCTCAGGGTCGTTATTAATAATTCGCTCTATATCAGGGTCAATCTGTTTTGGGGTAATGGGTGAAAAATCACCGGGAGAATCTGAGACTGTCAGGTCCAACTGCCTGCCCACAGCATCCTTTTGTGGCGGCATATCGCCGCCGGCATCCGGCTGGGGCACGACATACCCGGTAATTATGCGGCAAGTGATCCACAGCAGCGCTGAAAACAACAATCCTGCCAAAAAAGCCCGGCCCAGCCCGGCTTTAAGGCTAACACCGGACAGGACTCCGACAAACAGTATCAAGACAAAAACCCCAGCAAAAGCCAAGAGAAAAACCCGGCTATTTCCCGAAAACATCAATGTCCTCCTCAAATGTACTTCTCTCCCAGATTTATGGTCCTGACATAAAGTTTACCGTTTTCAGAGTAAAATTCTATGGTCCTGCCATAACTGCCGCCTGTATCCTCAGCAAGCAGGCGTATCCTGGCGGACTGCAGGGCCGCCTTAGCAGCCTCGGTATTCCGTTCGCCAATTTTCATGATGTCATTGGAACTATAAAACGAAAACATCTGAGCCCCTCCAGCAATCTTGGCAACCAGGCGCGAAGGGTCTGCACCTGTTTTTTTCATTTCATTAATCAGCAGGGGGACAGCCGTATCAGCAAATTTCGCATCATTGGCAGTCTTTCCCAGAGAACTTGAAGGCAGCATAATGTGAGCCATACCGGATACCTTGGTAACCGGATCCCACAGGCAAATACCAACACAAGAGCCGAGGCCGCAAGTCTGCAAAATATTCGGGGATACTGTAACATTAAGGTCTGCCATTCCTATTTTGATTATATTTGCCACTAGCCCTTCACCCCTATCGCCTCCATGATTTTTTCCAGTGAATCAGCCTCAGGAAGCAGGAAAAAGTGTCCACTGACATTACCTTCAATCTCACTGAAAACTGTTTCCATCAGGAGTGCATGGTCCCCGGCAATGCCAATCCGCGCCAGCACAGTGTTCAATATGGCTCCTGCCATGTCTATGGCCAGGGCCGGCACAGAAGGCACAAACTCCAGATTGGTGAAACTTGCCAGGGAATTCAGGTAGGCACCGGAGACAATATTTCCCACCTCAGCAAGGGCTGACATTCCCACCTCATCCAGAGCCTCATCCTTACCATACTTTCTGTCCATAAGGTGACCGGCCAGGGTCTTGGCACATTCGACGGGGAACATAAACAGGATATTGCACGGGGCCGGTCCGCCTACAGTGGTAAAAATTCCGGCAACAAGTTTCTCGGCCCCTCCGACTGCATCAGGTACCTGAGAAAAGGGCAGCACACTGATTGCCGGGACAGACATCCCTATTTTGCGACCCATAAGCTGAGACAGTGCAGTGGCTCCATTACCGGCGCCAATTGTGCCAATCTCCCTGAAGGCATCCAGTTGTGTTTCACTAATGTTATCATACAAAGGCATCAGACTATCCCCCTTCCTGAGGAAACCGAATCATTAATCTCAAAAATCTTTTCCAGATCCAGCATTATCAGCAGCCGGCTGCCCAGTTTGCCAATTCCGGAAAAAAACTCAGTATTAGCGCCCCCTGTACCGGAAGGCGGGGTCTCCACTGTCTGTGCCGGCAACCAGATTACCTCAGAAACACTGTCCACCAAAACACCCACCATTTCCCTGTTCCAGTTAATGACAACTATTCTGGCGGTTTCTTCGGGTTCCCTGGGCGGTAAACCAAACCTTTTCCGCAGATCCATTACAGGAATCACCATGCCCCTGAGGTTAATTACCCCGGAGATGAATGGGGATGCATGGGGCACCCTTGTTATCTCCAGCACCCTGATTATCTCCTGAACTATCTTGATTTCAATTGCATATTCTTCACCTTCAACTGTGCAGGCAACTACCTGTACTCCAGTTTCCATTACCTGTCCCCCCTTTAAAACAACCCTGCCACATCGATTATCAGGGACACCTGCCCATTTCCGAGGATTGTCGCACCGGCAACAACAGGTATATTCCCCAGTAGTTTGCCAAGAGGCTTAATTACTATCTCCTGCTGCCCTATCAGGGTGTCAACAAGAAGACCTACCCGTTTCTCACCGTTTTTGACCACAACGATATTTATTTCTTCATCCTTAGGTAAATCAGAGGGCGGAACCTGCAGGACCTCATTAAGCCTGATCAGGGGCAGGACATCACCCCTCAGGAGGATAACCTCCTGGTCCTGTATCTTATTTACCTGTTCAGGCATTACACTGGTTGTCTCAGCGATAAAACTCAGGGGTATGGCATAGGTCTCTTCTTCAATAAGCACCAGCAGTGCCTGAATTATGGCCAGTGTAAGGGGTAGCTGAATTTTAAACCTGGTCCCCCGGCCGGGTGTGCTTTCAATATTGATACTGCCACTCAGGGCCTCAATCTTGTTTTTCACAACATCCATGCCGACACCGCGCCCTGAGATGTCAGTTATTTTTTCGGCAGTACTGAACCCGGGCTTTAAAACGAGTCTGACAGCTTCAGTATCACTAAGTTCAGCAGCACTTTCAGCATCAAGGATACCTTTTTCAACAGCCTTTTGCCTTATCGCCTCAGGGTCAAGCCCCTTTCCGTCATCCTCAACCTCAATAACCACATTATTGCCTTCATGACGGGCTGACAGCAACACCTTGCCCTGTTCCGGCTTTTGGGCTGCAATTCTCGCTTCAGGTTCTTCGATGCCATGGTCCACAGCGTTCCTCAGTAAGTGTACCAAGGGGTCACCAACCTCATCTATTACCGTGCGGTCAAGTTCTGTTTCTTTACCCTCAATTATCAGTTCAATTTCCTTCCCCAGTTCTTTGGCCAGGTCCCTGACCATACGGGGGAAACGGCTGAACACAGTATCAATTGGCACCATCCTGACCTTCATAACCACGTTTTGCAGGTCTGTGGTAATCCGGTCCATCTGTTCAAGGGTTTCGGCCAGATCCGGAACCTGGTTAACCCGGCCGATCTGCTCTATTCGTGTCTTGTTAATTACCAGCTCACCTACGAGATTGATCAGATTATCAAGTTTTGTCGTATCCACCCGGACAGTCTGGCTGGCTTTGGCTTTTGCCGGAACATACCCCGGTTCGTTTTTGGTTTTTTCCCGGTTTGAGATATCAGCCGCACCGGAATCCTGCTTGCCTGTTTTGTCAGCTTCCCGACCCTGCTGCAGCAACTGTGACTCTGCAGACTGGGTTTCTGTGCCCTCAGCCGGTATACTTGACGTAAAGACCTGAGAAATAACCGTAATATCAGGCTCCATGACCTCTGTAATGGACACCAGGCCTTTTCTTACATTTTCCTCCGGTTCCATGGATATCAGTATAAGTTGAAAACTCGTGTCGAATTTTTCTTCCTCAATTTCCTGAACAGGTGGAATACTCTTTATGATTTCTCCAATAGCTTCCATATTTTTGAATATCATAAAAGCCCTGGCAGATTTCATTACACAGCGCGGGTCAATGGAAGCAACAATATGATAGCAATGGTAGCCCTGGTCAATTGCCTGTTTAATCAGGTTTTTTTCGTATTCGTTAAACTCAATTGATGTTATAATTTTCTGTCCAACAGCAGCCCCGTCTATAGGAGTGTCCGGATGAGACCCGGCCTCCGGGCCCACTGCCACCGGAATTGACCCCGCGTGGCCCTCTGATTCATGAAGGTTTTTTAATTCTGTCAGGAGGTCACCAACGGTTAAATTACCTTCCCCACCCCCGGCTATATCATTAATCATACTGTCGAGGGAATCAACACACTTAAAGAGCAGGTCCACGATTCCGGAAGCCGAACAGAGTTCACCGTTCCTGAGTTTATGCAAAACGTTCTCCATATTATGGGTCAACTCAGCAACCTGATTAAAGCCCATAGTTGCAGACATACCCTTTAATGTATGTGCAGACCTGAAAATCTCATCCAGAATGGCACGGTTTTCGGGCGAGCTTTCTAAAGCCAGAAGAGCATCATTAAGTTTTTGCAGATGCTCCTGAGCCTCTTCCAGAAACATGCCCCTGTATTGACTCATGTCCATTGCCTTCACCTCCAACAGGTCAGTCGATGTTTAAGACATTATTCATAATCTCCCGGGCGACCCGGAATATCGGCACTACTATATCAGCACACCTGTTTTCAATTGCCGCCCTGGGCATCCCATAAATTACACAGGTTGACTCATCTTCCACAATAGTGCACCCATTTACGGCCTGGATTTTTTTCAGTCCGGCCACTCCATCCTGTCCCATGCCGGTAAGCAGGACCCCCAGGAGAGGTACACTGCACTGAGCCAGTGATTCCATCATCTTGTCAATGGAGGGTCTCAGTCCTCCCACAGGTGGTTCATCACTAAGGGTTATATAAAAGCGGTCATCAATCCGCCTGATTTTCATATGCCTGTCACCGGGTGCAATCAGGGCCTTCCCGGGAGTCAGTTCATCACCATCCCTGGCTTCAGAAACCTCCAGTTCAGAAATACTGTTAAGCCGCTGTGCCAATGATTGGGTAAAACCCTCTGACATATGCTGGACCACAGCTATTGCGGCCGGAAGTGTTCCCGGCAGCTCTGAAAAAACAGTCTGCAGAGCCCTTGGTCCTCCGGTAGAAGCCCCAATGGCAACAATTTTCAACGGGGCCTTTCCGGAAGTAAACCGGTGCTCCGGTTGCAAGTGCCTGCCGGTATCAACTGTGGGGCATGCAGCCAGACTCCGGATTAACCTTATGTCAGCCCGGGCTGCTGCCTTTACCTTCAGGATTAATTCATCCTTGACCTTGTCCAGGTCAAGGGAGATATTCCCCGAAGGTTTGGCCACAAAATCCAAAGCTCCAAATTCAAGGGCCTTTACCGTAGCCTCTGCACCGACCCTGGTCCTATTGCTCAACATTATCACGGGTACAGGGCATTGCGACATGATTTCAGTCAGGGCCGTAAGTCCATCCATTTCAGGCATCTCAATATCCATGGTAACAACATCGGGCCTCAGTTCCCTTACTTTTTTTACTGCTTCAGCTCCGTCAACTGCTGTTGCTATTACCTCAAGCCGTTCATCGGTATGTAAAATGTCACTGATAAATTTTCGCATAAATGAAGAATCATCAACTACAAGTACCCGGTGTCGTCCACTCATCAAGCTGTCCCACCCCTAAAGAAGTCCTTTTCTTCTTAATTCCCTTTGCTGGTTAAATATGAACCTGATAATTTTATCTCTCTCAGATTCCTCAATAACTGTAAACTCAAAACCGACAGAATACTTCAACTTGGTTTTGGGCGGGTTTTCAGTAAACCTGACTACACGTCCGATGGCCCTGACCCTCTCACTTTGTGAAAGAAAGATGTCTGCATCCAGGATATCCCCGGGACTCAGGACCTCATCACACATAAACATCACTCCCCCGCCGCTGATATCCACCGAAAGAGCCTCAAACGGAGTGCCCTTGCGCTCAAAACTGTTATCAAGATTACATAATAAAACCTTTAACCGCGTATCCAGCCTGACAAAGTTCCTTCTCTGGATTTTCCTTATGTCATACGGCCTGCCCAGGGTTATCGTTTCTGCATTTTCACTGGCCTGGGAAACAACCGTGGTAAAAAACACATATACTGCTGTACTGTCGGTATAAATGACCTTCACTTTTTGTCCATGTTCCAGTGCTACCCGGGAAGCGCCCTTAACCGGTACTGCAACTACCATCCTGTCCTCTGAGAGACTCTGTACCTTACTCCGGTATTGTGTCAATGCATCACCGGGCAATTCCAGTTCAATGGGCTGGTTTATTTTTATGGGGTCAAACGAGCCCATAACCTCCACATCCTTCCGTAATTCATAGAATCTTTACAAACAAACCAGGATTTTAACCAAAAAGCCTGGCAATCTTTCCAAAAAAAGATTTGACTCCCCCTGGTTCTGTCTGAAACTCCTGGTCCAACATCTGGGCCGCCAGGCGCAAAATACATTCTGCTGCTGAGGATTTGGGATATTTCAGGAGAAACGGTTCCTGACTCTTAACTGCTCTGGAAACACTGGGGTCATCCAGAATGAACCCCAGGTGACCAATATTCAGCTTGAGGAACTTTTCGGCCACAATCTTTAGTTTGCTGGCAGTAATGTCAGCCTCCTGGGCATCTTCTACCTTATTAACTACCAGGTGCACAACTCCGTTTTTCCTCTTGGAAGTCATTGCCTTCACCAGGCCGTAAGCGTCTGTGATGGCTGTCGGCTCAGGTGTTGTAATCACAATAACTTCATCAGCGGCAAGCACAAAACTCATAACATTTCTGGAAAGTCCCGCAGCGGTATCAATTATCAGTATGTCGGCAATACCTTCCAGCTCCTCAAATTTGGCAATAAACTGTTCTACCTGCCACCTTCTCAGATTGGCCAGTTCCTGCATCCCGGAGCCCCCGGCAATAATCTGAAGCCCCTGGGGCCCTGACAGGATGATGTCCTGAATATTCTTTTCACCTTTTAACACATTATAAAGAGTGTACCTGGGATTTATCCCCAGCACAACATCTATATTAGCTAAACCCAGATCCGCATCAAGAATTAAAACCCTCTGCCCGTAAGACATCAGAGCCAGGGCAAAGTTGATGGTGAAATTAGTCTTGCCAACCCCGCCTTTACCGCTTGTCACCGCGATAATCCGGGTTTTTTTCTGAGTTCCCTTAATTTCACACTCAACCTGATTCTTAAGGTTTCTGGCCAATACGCGAAGTTTCTCTGCTTGGTCACGCATGGCTATCTCTCCCTCATAATCATATTGGCTATTTTGCTGGGGTCTGCAACTTCTATGTCATCAGGAACATTTTGCCCCACCGTTACGTAAGACAGGTGCTTCTGTGTACTGCTGACAACATTCAGGATAGGTCCATACGTTGATGTCTCATCGAGTTTTGTGAACACCAGCCTGGTAACGGGAATATCTGAATAGCTGTTCACAATATCCATCATATCCCTGTAACGGGTCGTGGCACTTAAGACCAGAAAAACATCAGAGGGTTCTGCCATCTCCAGAAATGTCTTTAATTCATTCATCTGTTCACTGTTTTTATGACTGCGCCCTGCTGTATCAATCAGGACCAGGTCTTTATCTGTATGCCTGGCAATGGCGTTCTGGAGCTCCTGAGGGGTATATACCACGTCAACAGGAATCCCTATTATCTCGCCATAAGTCTTTAATTGCTCAACAGCCGCGACCCGGTATGTGTCTGCGGTTATCAGGGCTACCTTTTTCTGGTTGACAATGGAAAAAGTAGCTGCCAGCTTGGCGATTGTAGTTGTTTTCCCTACTCCTGTCGGTCCCACAAGTACAATCGACTGCTGACCGAGAGCCTGTTTTTTGAAAGATACCGGCCTGGGTTTTCTTAACAGCCTGAGAACCTGTTTCTCCAGTGATTTCCTGATAAGCTCACTGTTGCCGATTTCCTCCCTTGGTATCTGTTTCAGGATATTTTGCAGCATCTTTTTAGTCAGTCTGTCATCAACGTCATTATCGGTCAATATCTGGTGGAACCTCTGCACCGGTTTGGGAAGGCTCCGGATATCCTGGGCCATATCTATCTGGTAAATCACTTCATTAAGCATATCCTTCATTTCCTGAATTTCCCCGTGCAGGTCGTGTTCTTCCTCCACACCCGTTTCAGCGGGTTCTTCCAGGGTTATGGCTGTCATCCTGCCAGTTTCTGTTTTTTCCTGACTCTCAGGCTTGTCAGGAGAAACCTTACCGGCAGGAGGTACCGGAGACTGCGGAGCCGGCCGGGCCTCCTCCACCGCTGCCGTAACTTCAAATCTGACCTTTCCGAAAAAACCCAGGAAACCTCCCTCTTTAAATTTCCTCGTATGCAGAATAACAGCATCCTTGCCCATATCCATTTTGACCTTGAGCATCGCATCCTGCAATGTCTCGGCAACATATCGCTTCACCCGCACTAAATACTCACCACCCCTAGAGACTGAACATTTATGCTGCCCTCAAGCTCGTTGTATGAGAGCACCACCAGTTCAGGAATCAGCTTTTCAGTAAGTTTTTTAAAGTAAATCCTGACAACCGGGGCACATAATACTATTGGCTGGTAGCCGTTACGGGAGGCGCTTTCCACACTTGCCGTAAGGCTGCTAAATATCATCCTGGCCTTATCGGGGTCCAGGGCAATGTATGACCCGTGATCAGTAGTCTGGATGGAATCCCTGATAGTCTGTTCAACACCCGGGTCAAGGGTAATTACATGAAGGGTATCACCCGAATCAGTGTACTGTTTTACAATAGTGCGCGCCAGTGCCTGTCTCACGTATTCAATTAGCATATCGGTATCTTTTGTTGCCCTGGCATGGTCGGCCAGTGTCTCCAGGATTGTGACCAGGTCCCTGATAGGCACTCTTTCCGCCAGCAGTCCAGCCAGTACCTTCTGGATCTCACCAAGGGTCAGCAGACTGGGGACAAGTTCTTCAACAACAGCCGGATGGGTTTTCTTTACATGGTCAAGCAGGTTCTGCACATCCTGTCTGCCCAGCACTTCATGAGCATGGCTTTTGATAACTTCTGTGAGGTGTGTGGCGATAACCGATGAAGGATCAACAACAGTATATCCTGCAAGCTCTGCCTGTTCCCGCAGGTCAGGAGGTATCCACTTGGCCGGCAGTCCAAAGGCAGGTTCCACGGTGTCAATGCCTTTAATTCCGTTCTCGGTAAGTCCGGAACTCATGGCAAGGTAATGGTCAGGCATAATCTCTCCGCCTGCCGCCTCCACTCCTTTAATCTTGAAAACATAACTGTTGGGTTTTAACTGCATATTATCCCTCATCCGGATCGGGGGCAGGACAATGCCCAGCTCAAGAGCGCACTGGCGCCTGATCATTACCACCCTGTCAAGGAGGTCCCCGCCCTGGTTGGCATCTACCAGTGGAATAAGGGAGTAACCCATTTCTATTTCAAACACATCGACCTGCAAAAGTGACATGACATTTTCGGGTTTTTTGATTTCTTCGACTTCTTCTTCCTGTTCCATTTCCTGCTGCCTTTGCTTCTGGTCATCCTGAATCTTTTTCATTGAATAGGCGCCTGCCGCCATGATTCCCGCAAGAATAAAGAACGGCACCGGGGGAAGCCCCAAAAGTCCCATTACCGCAAGGGCGCCTGCCGCAATAGCCAGTACCCGGGGGCGGCTGATCAGCTGTACCGACATCTCCTGACCAAGGCTGACTTCAGAAGATGCGGCCCTGGTCACCGTAATACCCGTCGCTGTCGATATCAGCAATGCCGGAATCTGGGAAACCAATCCATCACCAACTGTCAGAATGGTGTATGTGTTCAGGGCATCAGTAAGGGGCATTCCCCTTTGTAAAACCCCGATGGCAAATCCACCAAGTATATTGATGACTACAATTACAATCCCGGCAATGGCATCACCTTTGATAAACTTGGAGGCGCCATCCATTGCTCCATAGAAGTCTGCTTCCCTCTGGATGCGTTCCCGGCGTTCAATAGCCTCCCTGTCGGTAATCAGACCCGCATTGAGGTCAGCATCTATGCTCATCTGTTTTCCCGGCATAGCATCAAGGGTAAACCTGGCAGCGACCTCAGATACCCTCTCAGCGCCTTTGGTAATTACAATAAACTGAATGACCACAAGAATCAGGAAAATGACAAAACCCACTACCGGGTTACCCCCGATAACAAAGAGCCCGAACCTCTCAATAATCTGTCCGGCAAATCCGTTTAGCAGCACCAGTCTTGTGGAACTGACATTAAGGGACAGCCTGAATATAGTCATAATCAGCAGGAGAGACGGAAATGATGAAAACTGCAGGGGTTCATTGTTGTACATACTGACCAGCAGCACAATCAGGGCCAGGGTGATATTTACAGTCAGAAAGAGGTCTAACAGAGTGGTGGGGATGGGAATTACCATCATGACCACCATTCCGATAACTGCAGCTGCTACAAATATATCACTGTGTTTAGTCACTCCGGATAGCGCAACCTGCTGTCCTGCCATTTCTGTCCTCCTCCTAAATCTTACCCTTAAGCTTATACACAAAAGCCAGGACTTCTGCCACCGCCTGGTAGAGGTCAGCGGGAACCGCATCCCCTATTTCAGCGCTATAATAAAGTGACTGGGCCAGTGGTTTGTTTTCCACGATTATAATATCATGTTCCCTGGCCGTTTCCCTGATTTTCAAGGCCATCCTGTCCTGACCCTTGGCTATCACCGTAGGAGCAAACATTGTTTCCGGGTCATACTGCAGGGCCACTGCAAAATGTGTCGGGTTGGTAATGACCACATCTGCCTTGGGCAGCGCCTGCATCATCCGCATCATTGACATCTGTCTCTGCTTCTGCTTAATCTTGCCTTTAATCTGCGGGTCACCCTCTGACTGTTTGTGTTCCTCCTTGACCTCCTGTTTTTCCATCATCATTTTCTTTTCATTACGCCACTTCTGAAAGATGTAGTCCAGTATGGCTATGATTACAAGCCAGAGAATAATTTTAAAAACCACTCTCATAGCTACAGTACCGACAAAAGCTGCCGAAGCCCTGAGACTCATTTCACTCAGGCCCGAAAAGTTCATAAATTCTTTCATAACTTCGGTATAGGCAATGTAACCTACCAGTAATACCTTAAGAATTGACTTCACCAGTTCAGCAAGGGACTGCAGGGAAAATATCCTTTTAACACCCTGAACCGGGTCGATATTTTTCAGGTCAAACTTAACAGAACTTATATCAAACCGGAACCCGGTCTGGACGACCGAGGCAGCCACACCCGCAACCAGACAGCCGCCTACGATGGGAACCAGTATCTTTCCCGAAAAAATCATCACCATTATCAGGATACTCTGTAAAGATCTGTAGTCAAGCAGAAAATCCTTTTGTCCAAACAGCCTGAAAAGGTCTGATGTTAGTACCGCCCACCCGTCTACTAATTGGGGAGCAAGAATCTTAATCCCCAGGAATCCCACCAGCAGGACCAAAACCGAGTTTACTTCAGCAGATTTGGCAATCTGGCCTTTTTTAGCCGCTTCCTGTCTCCTTTTTGCGGTAGGTTTTTCGGTCTTTTCAGCAAATAGCTGCAGGTTAATCCTGAAACCGTTTATACGCGATTCTGCCATCCCTAAACCTCTTTACCCAGTATTTGCAGCATCCTCAGGGTATCCTGGTAGTTTCCCTCAAACAGGAGTTCCAGTGTAATGATATATACAGGGAGAATTATTGTAAGCATTATTGCTCCCATAAATATTTTGGCAGGTATCCCGACGAAGAAAACCGGCATCTGGGGCATCATCCTGGCCACCATGCCCAGGGCAACTTCAGCCACAAATATGGCGCCAATTACCGGCATGGCCATTTTCAAACCGGTAACCAGCATAGTGCCAAATAAATCTATCATAAAATTGGTAGCCTCAGGGGGTACCGTAAGGCCAAAAACGGGTATTTTGTTATAGCTTTGATATAAAGCAACAATTATATAGTGATGACTGTTGGTAACCAGGAACACCAGGATCGCAATTATATTTTTAAAAGAACCTATCAGTGATGCCTGGGTCATGTTAAGGGGGTCAACAACATTGACAATACTGTAACCCATCATAAAATCGATATTTTGTCCGGCAAACTGTACGGCTGCAAAGACAAACTGGGCGACAAAACCTATTACCAGACCGATTATAATTTCGCCGGCCATATATAGTGTAAATGGTCCTATCTGAGCCGGAATATCCGGTGTGGTCAGCCGGAGGCTGGAAAACATTATTACTGACAAAATTATTGTCATCAGGGCCCTGGCCTGAGACGGCATTACCCGGTTGCTGAATACGGGAGCCGCAATAAAGATACCACTGACCCTTGCCAAAACCATCAGGAACAAATCTATATTTGAGGCTATTTGTCCGATAATCTCCACAAATATGCCCTACTTTCAGCGTTATTTTATAACAATGAAACTGTTCAGGTTTACAAAAATATTTGACATATATGCCAGCATTACATTAAGCATCCAGGAACCGAAAAACACAACCACAGCCAGGACCGCAACTATCTTGGGCACAAAGGTAAGGGTTTGTTCCTGGAGGTGGGTGGTAGCCTGGAAAAAGCTGATCAGGATACCTATTATCAGGCTGCTGCCGAGAATTGGCGCAGATACCAGCAAAACCGTAAACAACGCTTCCCTTGCCAAATATACAATATTATCAGCGCTCATTGGTTATCCCCTTTCACTGGAAACTGAGAATCAGGGAACGCGTTAACAGGTGCCAGCCGTCTACCATCACAAACAGGAGAATCTTAAAAGGCAGAGATATCATCATCGGTGGCAGCATAATCATACCCATTGACATCAGGGAACTGGCCACAATCATGTCAATGACAATAAAAGGAATAAATAACATAAAACCAATCTGGAAAGCTGTTTTCATCTCACTCAGGACAAATGCCGGAATAAGGACCAGTGTCGGCACATCGTCATATGTCTGAGGACGGGGATTTTCTGAAAGTTTAACAAATAAAGCCAGGTCCTTTTCTCTCGTTTGCTTAAACATGAACTCCCTCAAGGGTTTTAATGCATTATTTAAGGCCTGCTCCTGGTTAATTTTCTCCTGCATATAGGGCTGCAGGGCATTCTGGTTTATCTGTGACCAGGTAGGTGCCATGATAAAAAATGTCAGAAACAGGGCCATCCCTATAATGATCTGATTGGGCGGAGCCTGCTGGGTGGCCAGGGCATTCCTCATAAAAGAAAGTACTATGACTATCCGGGTGAATGATGTCATCATAATAAGGATCGACGGCGCCAGTGAAAGAATAGTCAACAGGAAAAGTACCTGCAGGCTGGCAGACATTTCTGCGGGGTTATCCGCATCCCCCACACCTATATTTATATTAGGTACAGGTACCGCCTGGGCAGCACCGGCGGGTCCGGCCCAAAAAACAACAGCGGCGGTGACCATTAATGCAACTATTATCAGATTCCGCTTGATCCTGCCTGCCCTATTCATTACTGTCATCCCCCCGGGTACTGTCCCCCCGCTTTTCTGCAATGGATTGAAGCTTCTGTATCTGTTTCCTGATATGCTCATTAAATGTTTTCTGCCTGGAACCGGGTATGTTTAACCGCGAAGGCAGTATTTGTTCAAGTATGCCCGGCGGAATGATCCCCTCCGCCTCCCGGGCCTCTGCTTTTTCTATCATTTCCCCAATTACTTCTTCATCAGTAATCTCAGAAATCAGGCTGATATTTTGGTCGGTAACTCCAAGAACATAAACCTTCCCGGCAATTTGAGTGATATAGATACCTTTGTTCATACTAAAGGCATACTGGTCCAGGACACTGATTGTCTCTCCCCTTGATGACACCTTCATGCTCTTACGTAAAAATCTCATGGTGAGATATGCCAGTCCCACAATAATAAGGAGACTAAGGACCAGTTTGATAAATAAAACAGCCATGCTCGGCATTGGGGTAACCTTGGGATCCTCGATATTATCCAGATTCAGCTTCCCGGAAGCAGCCAAAACCCTGTCAGCCGACAAAACGGCATACCAGGTGAAAGCTGCAAAGAACGCCGGGATTAGCCTGGTAAATAATTGCATCATTAAGTTGACCCCTCTCTCATCAAGGGTTAGGCTAAAGCCTTTCTGACAGCCTCCAGCACGCGGTCCGGTTGAAAAGGTTTTACAATAAAGTCTTTGGCCCCGGCCTGAATGGCGTCAATTACCATTGCCTGCTGACCCATAGCGCTGCACATGATGATATTGGCATTGGGGTCAAATTCACGTATTTCCTTGACAGCGCTGATTCCGTCCATCTCAGGCATGGTAATATCCATTGTAGTCAGGTCCGGCTTAAGTTCCTTGTATTTCTCAACCGCAACACTGCCATTTTCCGCTTCCCCGACAATCTGGTAACCGTTTTTGGTCAGAATATCTTTGATCATCATGCGCATAAAGGCTGCGTCATCGACAATGAGAATACGCGCTCCCATAACTGTCCTCCTTATCACTGTTTATTGTAAATTCGTTACTCTCTCAATTGGTGAAATTATATCTGTAACCCTGATCCCAAAATTTTCGTCAATAACAACGACTTCTCCCTTGGCAAGTAATTTGCCGTTTACCAACAGGTCAACAGGCTCACCGGCCAGTTTATCCAGTTCCACTACAGACCCCGGACCCAAAGCCAGTATTTCACGGATAGTCTTGCGGGATTTACCCAGTTCGACCGTAATCTGCAGTGGTACATCCATAATCAGGTCAATGTTGGCTATTTCCTTGGACTGGTAACCGGACTGTACAGGAGCGAACTGCACGGGCTGGACAGGTACCTGTGGGGACTGTACAGCTGATTTTCCGGCAGGCATACCCTGCTGGCTGTCCGGTACGTAATTTCCTGACTGTTGAAATGCGGCCGGTTCCGCCGCTGCGGCAGCATATTCGATGCCTGCACTGCCTTTCCCGGCGCCGTTTATCTCCTGATTAAGTAAATTATTCAGTTCAGACATGTCCGGACCGGTATCACCGGCACTGGCAGCAAAGTCCGGTACAGCTTCATCCGCAGCAGGACTTTCCGCAGGCTCCGGAGCAGCCATTTCATCCATCAGGTTTCTGACCATGTTTCGGGCAAAATCCAAAGGTATCAACTGCATTATCTCGCTGTCTAACAATCCCTCAATAGTCATCCTGAAAGAGACCTTTACCAGTACCTGACCCTTTTCACCAAGGGTGCCCTTGAGTTCATCAGTGGCAAAATTAACTTCCTCAACAGTCGGAGGGGATATTTCTACCCTGTCCTTTATTATAGTTGACATAGCAGTTGCTGCCGACCCCATCATCTGGTTCATGGCTTCACTGATAGCGCTGATATGCATTTCACTGAGTTCGGCAGGAGGAGACTGGCCATCACCGCCCATCATCAGGTCTACCATTACACAGGCATCCTGGTTCCGGATAATCAGAACATTGGCCCCGCTTAATCCGGTAACATATTCCACATTGACCAGCACATAGGGCAGCGGGTAGTCCTGCCTGAAGGTGTCAGGATCTGTCAACTGCACCACAGGAGTGGTAATCTCCACTTTACTGCCCAATAAAGTAGACAGCGCTGTGGCTGCAGACCCCATCACAATATTGGCGACTTCACCGACAGCATCCCGTTCCATATCTGTAAGCCCCTCCCCGGACTCAGCGGGAGCGGTCTCCGGCTGCAGAGATGCCTGGACTTCCCCGGGGCCTTCACTATCTATTTGGGACAGGGCATCTGACCTTAACAAAGCATCTATCTCTTCCTGGGACAGAACACCATCACTCATCATTATCATCTCCTTCCTTTATTACTGACGCAATCTGAACAGCCATTTTGCTCCCCAAAGTCCCTGGTTTTCCCAGGTACTTGTTCCGGGTTCCTACCATAATCTCCACAGGGTCATTCACCTTACTGTCCAGCAAAATTACGTCACCTGGCTGAAGTTCCAGCAGTTCTCCTACACTTATAGAAGCTTTACCCAGAATTGCCGTAATATTAAGGTTTGCTTTCTCAATCTGGGCCTTGATGCGGCCAATGGTTTCCTGAGTAGTCTCCCTTGCTGTACCGGCAAACCAGAAGTGGGCAGATAACTTACCGATAATGGGTTCCAGGACAATGTAAGGTATACAAAGGTTAATCAGGCCCTCATTCTCCCCAAAGCGGGTCTTAAATGATACCAGGACCACCATTTCAGAAGGAGATACAATCTGAGTAAAAAGCGGATTTGATTCAATGACCTCAAGCTTCGGTTTAAGGGCAATGATATTTTCCCAGGCCTCCCGAAAAATGTCCAGAGTACGGATAACCACTTTTTCGATAACTACCCGTTCAATATCCGTCAGATCCCGGATGCTTTCCGGCGCCTGCCCCGGACCGCCAAACAGCCTGTCTATGATGGTAAATACTATTGAGGGGTTAATCTCCAGTATGGCATTCCCTTCAAGGGGTTCAGCCCGAAAAATATTCATGATGGTTGGGTTTGGTAATGAATGAATAAACTCATCATAAGTCAGCTGTTCAACTGAATGAACCGTAATCTGTACAATTGTCCGCAGGTGTGCCGAAAAATACGTGGCCAGCAGGCGGGCATAGTTTTCATTGATGGCCTGGATAGTGTGAATCTGTTCCTTGGAAAACTTGCTGGGCCTTTTAAAATCATATACCCTGATCTTCTTGTGGGAGGAATCGTCTTTCTTCTTTATCTGGTCCGGTTGAGCCTCATCAGTGGATAAAGCCGATAACAGAGCATCTATTTCATCCTGGGACAGAATTTCACTCACCTTGCTCTCACCTCCAGTACCGGCTGATTACTGTACAACAAAACTTGTAAAATAAACACTGTTCACATTCCCTTTAACCAGGTGGGAATTGATGTTTTTCTTGAGTAAATCTGCCAGCTTTTCCATGGCCTTTGCCTGGGAAAGGCTGTCCGGGCTCTGCTGGCGGAGGGTACTGTTAATGGTGTGCTGGATTTGTGGCAGCTTGGCAACTATCTCTTCCTGAACCGTAGGTTCCTGGAAGGCCAGCACTATCTTCACCTTGATGTACCTGTTGTTATCAGGACTGTCAAGATTGGTGATAAACTCCCCGGCATCATAAATGGTACCTATAGTTTCACTTTTCACGGTGCCATAGCCATCCCCTTTGGGAGCATCACTCTTGGAAAAAGAATTTGCAGCATACATGGCTACACCAAAGGATAATCCGGCACACAGGATCAGGACAGCCACTCCTGCTATAACCAGCTTGATCGTCCCGGAACCTGAGGAAGGCTTTTCCTCTGTCTTTTGTACTTCATTGTTTTCATCTGCCATAAATGTCTACCCCCTATTCGTCATAGGTTTTACGCAAATCACCGGTTTCAGGGGAAACCCGGTCAATGATCTTAATACCGATAGACCTGCGGTACTCCATCACCTTGTCGATCACTTCTTGGACCGAATCCCTAAGGACTAATTTTTTTCCGGTGGACAGGGTGAGCACCGTATCCGGAGTGGCCTCAATAAACTCAATAAGTTCAGCATTAATAACCAGCTCCGAACCATTCATCCTGATTACTTTGATCATTTTAACCCCTTCTTTCAAAATGGGAGGAGGGGATGGCTGTCCCCATCCCTGCTCTCCCCGCTAGTGCCCTAATCCGGATTAACGTTTCAGGTTGACAAGCTCCTGAAGCATCTCATCAGACACGGTGATAATCCGGGAATTGGCCTGGAAACCTCTCTGGGTGATAATCATATCGGTAAATTCCTGTGAGAGATCCACATTGGACATTTCTATCTTTCCGGGAGATATGTCCCCCCTGCCCCCTGAGCCGGCCTTACCTACCTGTGCCTGCCCGGAATTGTTGGAAGACGTGTACAGGTTCTCCCCGGCCTTTTGCAGGCCGCCCGGGTTATTGAAATTGGCCAGGGCTACCTGGGCCAGCTGTTTGGTAAGTCCGTTGGAAAACCTTCCGGTGATAATACCCGTCTTGTCTATGGAGTAACCATTTAAGACACCTGATGAATAACCGTCCTGGCTATTCATCTCCACATTGGACTCAGAATCAAACTGGGTCAGTCCGTTAAGGTCAAGTTCAATAGTGACCGGGTCAGCAGGGTTTGTCCCATCAGTGGGGGTCCCGGTAATATTGAGTGGCGAAACAGATACTGCATTCAGCGTACCATCAGGGTTAAAGGTAACTGTGGCCGCCGGAAGACTGGCCCATGCAGGGGCATTTGTCAAAGTTATATCCCAGGTATGTGCGGCCGCATCTTTGGTAAATTCAACATTCATGGTCCAGCTGCGGCCCAATGAATCGTAAACTGTCAGACTTGAGGGCCAGGTGTCTCCTGTTGCCGCATCTGCATCAAGGTTCCCCACAAACACCGCCTCAGTGCTGGCCATTGGCTGGATTGCCTGTCCCTTGGGAATCTGTATCCCGGATATGGCTCCTGTTGTGTCAATGTTCCCGGAACTGTCAGCCATCCATCCCTTGACCATCAGGCCGGACGGGTTAATCAGGTTCCCCACCGAGTCAAAGTCGAAATTCCCTGCTCTGGTGTAAAAGTTGTTGTCACCATCCCCCACTATAAAGAATCCGTCACCGTCCACCATCATATCGGTAACTTTTCCGGTAGTCTCAGAACTGCCCTGGGTATGGAGGATATCAATGCTGTTGACTGTCATCCCCAGACCTATCTGCTGAGGGTTGGTGCCCCCCTTACCCCCCTGGGGCGAAGAAGCACCGTTGACTGTCTGGCTGAGCATATCCTGGAAGGTAACTCTTGCTCTCTTGTAACCGATTGTGTTAACATTGGCGATGTTATTGCCGATAACATCCATGCGGAGCTGGTGGTTCCTTAAACCTGATACTCCGCTGAACATGGAACGCATCATAAGTAAATCGACCTCCAATTAATAAATTTTTTCCGGACCCTAAATCCGGCTGAGATACGGAGCTGATTCAGTCAGTCACAGCCCCGGGGCTCCCTCTCAGAGGTCCGGCCCCATCCTATCTCGGTTTTTTCAAAAATAACTCTCAAACCCCGGACAGCCTTACACGATAACAGCGCTGTCAATATTGGTAAATACATGTTCCTTTATACTGGAATCATCCATTGCCGTTATTACTGTCTTGTTTTTGACACTGACCACAAAAGCCAGGTTATTCATCATTATCAGGGAATCCTGGGCGCCTTTTTGAGCGGCTTTGTCAACAGCACTGCTGATTTTCGCCAGGTCATCCCGGGTCAGTTGAATATTTCTTACTTCCAGCCTCTGCCTTGCATGGGATGAGAATTTGATTCCCCCTGTCAGCTGGCTTTCCAGCAGGTCCTTAAACGGGACCTGTGCTGCCTGGTCCGGTCTTTGCGGTTTAGTTCCCCCCTTGGACTGACCAACCGGAATAATTGGCTGGGGATACATCACCTTATCTACCATAAATCTGCACCTCCCTGTGCCGTCCTGTCTTTATGTCTCCGTTTTCATTTCTCCCATTTGCCGGGAAATTAACCCTGGGAGTCTGTCGTACCATCTGCGGCATCACCGTCTGTGGCGACGTCTGTCGCACCATCTGTGGCGTCGTCCGCAGTACCATCTGTGGTATCATCTGTAGTACCGTCTGTTGGATTATCAACCGGAGTACCCGCAGCAGCCATCCTTACTTCTTCAATCTGGGTTATGGGGACATCTTCTCCGTTTACCGTAACGTGCGGTACCCCGTCAATAAGTTTCATACCTGTGGCAACCCCAACAATCCTCGGGTTCTCATCAATAGTCAGGGCGTCTTCGGTAACATAGCCTCTAGAACCGTCTTCCAGGAGCACCTCATACATTCCGCCTTCCAAAGCCAGCACTGTAACCGGAGTATCCTTAGCCAGGGTCTGTAATGTCATTGAGGTATTGTCTGCCTCCAGGTAAAGCCTGGTCTGTTCAGTATTAATTTTCCCGGTAACCGTATCTACAGGCAGGACAGCACTCACAGTCTTTCCAATCAGATTAATGGCCTGAGCGATAGCCGATTCCCGGAGTATTGATTCCTGAACCTGAGCCAGATTTTCAAATCCCGCACTCATGTTAGCCATCTGTTCCAGAGAACTGAACTGAGCCATCTGGGCTATAAAGTCCTTGTTATCGGTCGGTTCCAGAGGGTCCTGGTACCGGAGCTGGGTAATCATCAGTTTCAGAAAATCATCTTTGCCGAGAATGTTTTTGGCAGTCGTGGCCGTGCTTTCAGGTGAACTGCTGTCAATTCCGGAAACTGAACTCACTCACATCACCTCCTATGCAGTAAAATCAACGGTATTCCCAAAATAACCCGCAGTACTCAGGGTTCCGCCTCCGTTAGAGAAGACTGACTCAATCTGTTCTTCATTAAGTGATAATCTCTTGCCACCGGTTTGATTCTTTCTCCTAAACAAGCCCTCACGCTCGTTCTGCCCCGAATGGTTTTTCTCAGGAGTGACGGTTACTGTGAGCTGATCAACTTTGATTCCCTGATCAGCCAGGGTATCCCTTAGAACCTGCAGGTTGGCCTCAATAACAGCCTTGACATGTGGGCTGTGAGTATTGAATCTGGCTGTTACCAGCCCATTATCAGCAGTAACTGTGAGCTTTAACCTGCCCAGGAATTCTGGTTTTAGCTCTATCTCCATTTCAGATGCTCCCGGAGAGGCAGCCACCTTTACCTTCTGAATAATCTGGGTAAATACAGCCCTGTCTCCCTGATATGTCTGTGTGGTTTGGGAAACCTGTCCCGTTACATTGCCCCCTTCAGAGGAAGCATTTCCGGAAAACTGATGCTGTGGCCCGACCTGTGCCTGGGGCTGTGGTTCAACACGGAGCCCTGCTGTACCCGGTTCACTGAAATGTGCCGGCCTGGTATTCTCAAAAGTGCCCTTTTGATTCTCCGAAACATTTCTCACTGCGGGATCACTCTGAGGAGCTGTTGTCCTGGGGGATTTTGCAGTTGTGGAACCGCTTCCGTTGGCAGGCATCCCCGGAGACGGATTTTCCCGGGTGTTTGCAGCTGTCGCATCCGTATTTCCCTTACTTGTCACACCGGAATTATTTCCACCGGCACCCGCGGGACTGCCTGTCCTGACTTCATTTTCCCAACGGCTGTCAGCTGCTTGTGCCTGTCCCCCTCCGGTATCTGCCGGTATTTGGGTGCCTGCAGGCTGCGTATTGGAACTGCCGGACAGTCCCTGATGGTTTCCCGGGGAAGCCTGCCCGCTGCTCCCGGCCATTTCCCTGATTATAGCCGCAAACCGGGCCATAAAAACATCCCGGGACAGACTTGTGCCAGAGTTTAACTGGTTCTGTATCAGGAGCTTAAGGTCCTTCATTCCCGGCGAACCGTCACCGGCTGCTTCCAGCGCTTTTAGCAGACTGCCGAGGGCTTTGATGAGCTGCCCTGCATCCATACTGTTCAGATCATTGAGACCCTGCAGCAGACCATTCAGTGAGTTCAGGCTGCCCTGGACAGACCCTCCGCCCTGCAAGCCCGCCTGTTCACCATTTCCGGACCCGGCGTTATTCCAGCCGACTTCCGGATTAATTTTCTGAAGCAGTTCCATTAGCTGCCTAATCAGTTCAGCAGCCTCAGTAGCTTGAACGCCTGTTGCTTCCTGAGAGCAGGTTTCCTCCTGCTGTATATCTGCAGGTTCATTTCCTGCTGCCCGGGCTGTTTCCTTATTTTTACCAGTCTCACCGGCACTGCGGGATGCATTCTTCAGAGTCTCGGAGAAGGCTGTCTGCTCTGCCCCCTGGCTGCTCCCGATATCATTCCGCTGCCCTGTACCCTGTTTGGGGCCGCTCCCCTGTCTTACCGCTGGAGAACTGTCTGTACAGGCCATAAATGGCATTGTCTGCAACGTTTTCACCTCCTTTCCCTTATTCTGTTGTACAACCTGTTCCTCTCCGCAACCACCCCCCTTCATATAATAAATATAACTTCCTCTAATTTAAGGGCCCTATGCCCAGACTTCTTTTTCCTCTCCGACACCGGCTCCGGAAATGACCGTGGAATTTGATGAGGTGTTGTACAAGATTTTCCTTATACTGGCGCCGTGAGATATGTCGCCGCTGTTCCGCTAAGCGAAGTCCGGGACGCGGGCCATGGACGGCCCGCGCCGCCACTGAGCCACGGAAGGCGAATTGGCGGTGTTCCCGGACTTCGCCAGGAACAAGGCTACATTTCTCCGGCGACAGTTCGGAAAATCGGTACAACATCTCACCATAAGCCATTTCCCGGTCATTTCCGAGGGCTTTTATTGTTTCATCTGGTCCACAATATCCGCTGCCTTTTCAGGGTCCATGGCACTGAGGATGTTGGCTACCTGTTCATTATCAAGGTACTGCAGTATTCCTATGGTAACTTCATCGGAAAGACTGTTGATTATGTTCACCGCAGCTTCAGGTTTCATTTCGGCATAGTATTCTGCCAGCTTCTGATAACTGACCTTGGCTGCCTCCTGCTGATCCTGAAGACTCTCCAGCGATTCCAGTGTGCTCCTGAGAGTCTCCCGTTCTTCCAGGAGGCCCTGTTTTTCTGTGTTTACAATTTCCAGCTGCTTTTCCATTTCTCCGACCTGTTTTTGAAGCTTCTGTACTTCTTGTGTGAGTTTTCTATTTTCTTCTTCAAAAGGGTTTACAGGAGTTTTCTTCTCCTCCTTTTCCTTTTCAGTTTTTTCCTCTGCGGGTATCATCTTACCGACAACAGGTATTTTGGCTGCTGTCTTCCGGACATCAAATACCCCCAGCCAGTCCAGCACCCAGACAGCTCCCGCAACTATGCCAAGAATCAGTATTACCAATAGTATTCTGGACAAAATCCTTTTTACCCGCACTGATAATTAACCCCCTGTTATACCGCCGAATCCCTGTGAATAAATCCTGTTGTTGCCATCTCATCAATCTGTTTCTGTTCTTCCCTGAGGAATTCCCGCATATATTCCTGATAGTGCCTGGTCTTGAGCTTTTCCAGAACCTTTCTGTCCTTCATTATTTGGATAAGTTCACCCCTGACCTGTTCCATGACAGTACGGTGGTTTTCGGTCACCAGGGCCTGTTGGGAAATGTGTTCATTGAGGACAGGTATATATTCCTGACATCTCTTTATTTCGGTAACATCCAACTGTTCGCCCTGCTTCCCCCTGACCATATCCTGAATTTCAGCAAGTCTTGTTTTCAGGCTTTCTAAGACCCGGCAGCTTTCCTTATATATCCCGGTCACCGTAACCAGCTCTTCTTTTTTTATTTCCTCAGCCTTCAGCTTTAGGTCCAGAGCCGTCTGGAGCTTAAAGACAAACTTTTTCATTTCGCTTCATCTCCTTCTTACGCGGACATGCGCTTTTCGGTGAGCGACCCAAGGATAGCCACGGCATCTTCAAAAGTATATTTATCATTTATGTCCTGTTTCAGAAACTCATGCACAGAATCAATTTTGGAGATGGCATAATCAATTTTGGGATTGCTCCCCATAGAGTAGGCACCGATATCTATCAGGTCTTTGGCTTCCCGGTAAGTCGCCAGAATACTGCGTATTTCATCAGCAGATTTCCTGTGGCTGTCAGGTACAATATCATTCATTACCCGGCTGACACTTGCCAGGACATCTATGGCCGGATAATGAGTCTGCATTGCCAACTCCCTGGTGAGGACTATATGCCCGTCCAGAATACCCCTGACGGCATCAGCAATGGGTTCGTTGTGATCATCCCCATCTACCAGCACTGTATACAGCCCGGTTATTGTGCCTCTGGGCGATGTCCCTGAACGTTCCAGGAGTTTTGGAAGGAGAGCAAACACAGAAGGAGTATAACCCCTGGTGGCAGGCGGTTCCCCCACTGCCAGCCCGATTTCCCTCTGGGCCATGGCAAACCGGGTAACCGAATCCATCATAAACATAACATCAAGGCCCTGGTCCCTGAAGTATTCTGCAATCGTGGTGGCTACCATGGCGCCCTTCAGCCTCACCAGTGCAGGCTGGTCTGATGTGGCTACAACCACTACCGAACGTCTTAGTCCCTCTTCACCCAGGTCCTTTTCGATAAACTCCCTGACCTCACGGCCCCTTTCACCAATCAGGGCTATTACATTGACATCAGCCGAGGTATTCCGGGCAACCATCCCCAGGAGAGTACTTTTGCCAACCCCGCTTCCGGAAAATATCCCTATCCTCTGACCCTTACCGCATGTCAAAACTCCGTCTATTGCCTTGACACCGATTGACAGGGGTTCGGTAATGCGTCTCCTGTCCAGAGGATTCGGGGGATTATTGTTTACCGGGTAATCCCCGGTAATCTCCAGGCATCCGCCATGGTCAAGGGGATTTCCCAGGCCGTCAATAATTCTTCCCAGAATCCGGTCTCCCACACCAACCCTGAAGGTGTCCCCAGTTGCCACTACCTCACATCCGGGACCGATTCCACTTAGTTCACCGAGGGGCATCAGGAGAATCTTATTTTCCCTGAACCCCACTACTTCTGCTTTTATCTTCACAGAACCGTTATTAGGAAAAACGTAACATAATTCCCCCAGGTTGGCCCCCGGTCCCTGGGACTCTATAATAAGGCCGATAACCTGAGTTACTTTTCCATTTGTCTTAATTGGTTCTGTCTTCTCTATAGCCTGAAAATATTTTTCAAACTTCGGCATTGGGATTCACTTCCATCAAAGCTTGTTCTATTTCATTCATCTGTCTCTCAATCCTGGCATCAACAGTACCGTTGTGACTTTCAACCACACATCCTCCCGGAGCAATGGCCGGGTCTGCAAGTACCTTCAGCTTGCGGATTCCCTTCACTTCCTGTGATATGTCATCTCTGGCATTTATAGTCACATCCAGGTTGTCAGGATTGACTCTTACCGTCAGTTCTTCCCTGTCAGAAGCCTTCTGAATGGCCCGTTTAACCATATCCACCACAATATCAGGGCCTGTCTCAATTTCACGGTCAATAACTTTCCTGGCCACGGCGACAGCCAGCCTGACGATCTCTTCTTCAGAACCGGCCACCACCTGCCATTTTTCCTCATGAGCCTTATCCAATACAGCTTTTGCATCCCTAAGCTTTTCCTCATATTCATCTCTGGCTGCCTTGCTGCCATCCTCCCATCCCTTGTTGAATGCCTCTGTCTCAATTTCCCGGAGCTTGGCACGGCCCCCTTCAATTATGGTCTGGGCCTCTTCCCTGGCATTCCTGATTATCTTCTCGGCTTCCTGCCTGGCAGTCCCGAGGAGCTCCTTAACCATCTGCTCTGTTTCACTAAGAATCTGAGCTGCCTGGTCCTTGAGCTGTCCAACATCCTGTTCGGAAATTGGCTCACGGTAATTTTCCGGTGATTTTTCCAGGGCCGCATCATTGCTGTGTCTTACAACCATAGGAGATTGCAGCTTGACGGACAAACCTTTTATGACCTTAGACAATTACTTCATCTCCTCCGCCGCGAGCAATGACAATTTCCCCAGCTTCTTCCAGTTTCCTGATTATATTGACTATACGCTGCTGAGCATCTTCAACGTCACGCAGCCTGACAGGACCCATGTATTCCATGTCTTCCTTGAGCATATCGGAGGCACGTTTTGACATATTGCGCTGAACCTTGGCTCCGACTTCTTCATTGGATCCCTTCAGTGCAAGGGCAAGGTCCTTGCTGTCCACATCACGAAGTATTTGTTGGATAGCCCGGTCATCAAGCTGCACAATATCCTCGAAAACAAACATTCTTTTCTTGATTTCTTCTGCCATTTCGGGGTCCTGAATTTCCATGCTTTCCATAATGGTCTTTTCTGTAGTACGGTCAACCCGGTTAAGGATATCGACAACAGACTGAACTCCTCCTGCACTGGTAAAGTCCGTGGAAACCACAGTCGAAAGTTTTCGTTCCAGCAGCCGCTCAATATCCCTGATCACATCGGGAGAAGTGCTGTCCATCATGGCAATCCTCCTGGCAACATCAGCCTGGCGGTCCGGTGGCAGCGCCGATAGTATGGTGGCTGCCTGATCAGGAGCCAGATATGCAATAATCAGGGCTATGGTCTGCGGGTGTTCAGACTGGATAAAGTTGAGTAACTGTGCCGGGTCTGTCTTCCTGACAAAATCAAATGGCTTGACCTGCAGGGTAGCTGTCAGTCTCTGGATGATGTCCAGGGCCTTTTGGTTTCCCAGCGCTTTTTCCAGGACTTCTCTGGCATATTCGATACCCCCTGAAGATATGAAATCTTTAGCTACCAGTAAATCATGGAATTCCGACAGGATATCGGCCTTGTCATCAGCACTGACTTTACGAATATTGGCTATTTCAATGGTTAATTCTTCAATCTCCTCATCTCTGAGGTGTTTAAATATCTCTGCAGAAACCTCCGGACCCAGGGAAATCAGTAATATTGCTGCTTTTTGTTTTCCCGTTAAGCCTCTGGCCATTAATGTCACCCCTATTCTTCAATCAACCAGGTGCGGAGCAATTGGGCAATATCGTCAGGCTGCTGTTTAGCAACATTTTCCACACGTTCCTTAATCCTTTTCTGCTCTTTTTCTTCAGGTGTCAGGTCTTTTTCAGGGATCTCGCTGTCCCCTGATTCGTCCACCGCGAACGGCCTGCTGACCACAAACTGTTCCTCAGCCGGCATTGAGTCTTCCTTCCTGCGTCTCACGATAACTATGCTGGCCACAATTGCTCCAATAAGTACAAATGCTGCCAGGGCGGCAGCCCCGCCGTAAATATACATCTCCCGCTGCTCGGCTTCTGCTATCTGCCTGCTCAGTTCATCCTGGTATTCAGTATTAAACGGCATTCCGGCAACTGATAACTGGTCACCCCGCTCAGTGTCAAAACCAGCCGCACTCTTGACGATGTCTTCGATAACCGCCTGCTGATTAGCATCAATCTCCCTGTCAATAACAACTGCCACAGACATTCTCTTTACACTGCCAGGGGCGACTTCCCTGAATTCTTCGTATGTATTAATCTCGTTATTCCTGATCTCATGAGTCTCTGTAGTCTCACTCGTCCCTGTTTCCCCGGGCAGTTCATAGCCCGGGATATTGGCATCTGTACCTGGAACCCCTGTCCCGGCAGTATTGCTGGTAGTTGTGCTGACTAATTCCGACTCTTCAGTGCTCCTTGGTACGACCTCACCAAACTCCTGCTTCTTTTGTTCAATCTTATCAAAATCAATATCCAGGCTAACCCGGCAGACAACCTTCCCAGGTCCCCAGATCTTTTCCAGCATACTTTCAACAGAGTCCTGCAGTTCGCTCTGGTACTGCCTTTGGTATTGCTGCCTTATTTCCACCTGTTTCCCTGAAATGGCACCATCTTCTGAACTGCTGACATTTTCAGAAAGGACATTTCCGTTAACATCGACAATGGTAATATTGTCTTCCGTTAACCCCTCAACACTGTTGGCCACCAGTTTGACAATGCCTCCTACCTGGTTTTCCTCAAGGGTCTTATTAGGTTTAAGTTTTAACATTACTGCAGCGGTGGCATTTTTTTGTTCTTCAGAAAAAAGAGAAGGTTCGGGTTGGACAACATGCACTCTGGCCATGTCGACCTCGGACATCCCCTCGATTGTGCGGGTAAGTTCGCCCTGCAGTGCACGGAGGTATCTGGCCCGGCGGTCAGTATCTGTCTCCCCGAACTTAGTGTTATCAAAACTTTCGAATCCGACAACTCCGCCTGTGGGCAGTCCCTCACCGGCTAATTCCAGACGTGTTTGAGTAATATCCTTGTTAGGAATCATAATGGTAACGGTGCCATCAGTCCCATTGTCGGCAAACCTGAAAGGTATTTTCTTCTCATTAAGTTTTTCTACTATCTGCCCTGCCTGCTGTTCGTCTTTTAGAGTGAATAAGGCCCCATAATCCGGCATGGTCGCGCTTCTGGTAAGGAGAATCAAGACCACAATCAGAAGAGCCGCCGAACCTATAATGACTGATTTCTGTATTTTGTTCATCTTTTGCCACAACTCAATAGACTGCGTTTTCAGTTGCAACAAATACTCTTTCATTAAGACAAGTCACCTCATTCCACTCTTTGAGAAAAAGCTATTATACCTGCATCCTCATAATTTCCTGATATGCTTCTATAACTTTGTTGCGAATCTGAAGGGTAAACTGAAAAGCGAGACTTGATTTTTCTGCTGCAATCATCATCTGGTGCAGTTCATTTATTTCACCTGTAACCAGGGCATTTTTTAATTCTGCCGACTGCTGCTGGAGAGAATTTATTTCATTGATGGAATTCTGCAGCATATCTGCAAACCCAGTTCCCTTGTCATTGTTCTGAGCCTCAGACAACCCTCCGAGTTTGCGGCCGGTCTGCAGCACATCAACAGGTATATTCAGGATATTCAATGCTCAAATCCCCCTTTATTTCCCGATTTCCAGCGCCCTCAGTGCAATGTCCTTAGAAGCTTTGCTGGCCGTTACATTAGCCTCATATGACCTCGTGGCTGAAATCATATTTACCATTTCAGTTACAATATTGACATTGGGCATGCTTACATATCCCTCTGCATTGGCATCAGGGTGATTGGGGTCATAAACCATTTTAAAAGGGCTCATATCTTCAGTTATCCGAGATACCCTGACGCCGCCCCCGGTCTTTTGCTGTTCAAGGGTCTTCCCCAATATGCCGGCAAAAACGCTTTCCGGTCCCCTGGCCTCAAAAACTGCTATCTTCCGCCGGTAAGGACCTCCGGCAGCAGTCCTGGTAGTATTTATGTTGGCAATATTCTCAGATATAAGGTCCATTCTCAGCCTCTGGGCAGTCATCCCGGATGCGCTGATATCCAAAGCCTTAAAGAGATTCATATTAACCCCCCTGTCCTAGTTTTATCCGATGGCTAACCGCCACTAGGATTCCCTCTTCTAAAAGTGGGATATAAGTGGCGCTAAGCCCCTGGATAAGTCAACTAAACTTCAGAGGAGATTAAAACTCCCCCTGAAGCAAGTTTCCTTTATCTCCCGGTAATCGCCATCTTCATTTTCTGGAATTCACCGTTTAATTCCTGGGCCAATGCGGTATACATAATCGAATTTTTTGCCAATGCCGCCATTTCCCTGTCAATATCTACATTATTGCCATCAGCCCTCATAGACGTGTCCTCACTCCTGACAACCTTTGGAGTGACGCTAAACTCAGATTTTCTGCCAATGGGAATATGCTTTTCATGGGTAAGTGTTCCGGCCAGCAAGGTATCCCTGCCCATTGCTTGCTTCAGCACATCCTCAAAAAGCACCTCTGACCGTTTATACCCCGGGGTATCCACATTGGCAAGGTTGTCAGCAATTACCCTGTTCCTCAGGGCAGCTGCATCAAGTCCCATTTCAAGCATGTTCATCGTCCTGGTGAACAACAGTTTTTCGATCAAAACCATCACTCCCGTAAAATATAAAAGTCCAAACTACGGCTACCGCAGTTTGGCATGATGATGCTAACCTCCCTTCGGCAGCCCGGCAACCATAGCTCTTAATAAATGTAATATAATCTAAAGGAAGTTACCAGCATCATAAATATATAATGACCGTTTGTCCGATAACTCAAAAAGATTATGGTATCATAACCAAGCCTCTAGGTCCGTAGCTTTGCGCCTTTACCTTTCGGTAAATTTGCCGTTGAACAAAGTTTGGTATGTATTTTTGAGGTGTATTCGTCATCTGTCTGCAAAAATCCTACCTTTTCTTACATATTTTTATATTTTTTTCCCATATGTTAACCTACAATTTTAACCTCTATTATATAGCGGTTTCCAATGTTACAATATTTCGCCATTATTAATCAAAATCCTTTTTTTAGTATCTTTTTTTCTTTGAAATTACTTGGTTTATCGACAAACTTCGCATCCCTTCCCGGATGGCATTTTCCCTGCATGTACCGGAATGCACTTTCTTTGGAAGCCCCCATTTTGTTACCGGAACCCCGGACCTGCGGAGCCGCCGTCCCGACAAAACGGGAGAACCCCCGACGCCGCGGATTGCGTACTGCCGCGCAACGCCGCCATGAACGATTTTCCCCTGCACGCACAAAAAGGGGCTGTCCCAGAATTAACATCTCACCACCACATAAACAAAACGGTCACTACACCTTGCGTAGTGACCATTACTTTTCTTACTTTCGGGACAGCCCCTTTATTAATGTTTCAGCTTATGCAGCTCATCAAGTAACCGCTCATTCAATATCCTAATATAAGTCCCCTTCATCCCTAGTGATTTGGACTCAATAACTCCGGCACTTTCAAATTTTCTTAGGGCATTGACGATAACGGACCGTGTAATTCCAACCCTGTCGGCAATCTTGCTGGCTACCAGCAGGCCTTCATCACCCTCGAGCTCCTCGAAAATATGTTCAATAGCTTCAAGTTCCGAATAAGACAGGGTTCCCAGGGCAATCTGCACAGCAGCTTTTTTCCGTGCCTCTTCCTCAACACGTTCTGCTTTGATCCTGAGTACTTCCATACCGACTACTGTTGCCCCGTATTCCGCTAAAACCAGGTCTTCATTTGTGAACTGCTCGTTAAATTTGGCCAGTACCAGTGTACCCAGCCTTTCCCCACCACCTACTATAGGGACAACTGTCATCACCTTATCCTGAAAAACACACTCATCATCAATATGAAAAACACAGGTGTTTGATTTCTGATTAAAATTAGCTTTTGTTTCAATAACCCTTAGCAGTGACTCATTATAACTCTCAGGAAACCGTTCCGCATTTTCAATGATATCCCTGATAACATCGCAGGCAAACTTGTCCACAAAAGAATATCCCAAAATTTTGCCTCTTCTGCCAACGATGTAGGTGTTTGATTCAATGTTTTCAGTCAGAACGTCAGCCATTTCCTGAAAATCAACAGGGTTTCCGGCAGCCTTCTGGAGCAGTTTGTTAATCTCCCGGGTCCGTTCCAGCAAATCCTTCATAACTTTCCTCCCTCAGCTCAAAGGCCTTATAAGATATAACGGCTCAGATCTTGATTCTGAACAACATCCTGGAGTTTATTGCGAACATATTCACTATCTATTGAAATATCTTTTGCCTCCATATCAGGCGCCTCAAACGCAATATCTTCGAGCAATTTCTCTAAAATTGTATGTAAACGTCGAGCACCGATGTTTTCTGTCTGTTCATTAACAGTATAAGCTATTTTGGCAATTTCATCAAGAGAATTTTCAGTAAATTTTAAACGAACCCCTTCTGTTTCCAGCAAAGCTGTATATTGTTTGATCAAGGCATTCTGTGGTTCAGTAAGAATCTGCTTGAAATCGGCCTGGGTTAAGCTCTCCAGTTCAACACGAATTGGGAAACGTCCCTGCAGTTCAGGAATAAGGTCTGAGGGTTTGGAAACATGGAAGGCCCCGGCAGCAATAAATAAAATAAAATCAGTTTTTACAGGCCCGTATTTAGTCATCACGGTAGAACCTTCGACAATAGGCAGGATATCCCGCTGCACACCTCCCCTGGATACATCAGGTCCGGACCCGGCGTCTTGTCCCGCAATTTTATCTATTTCATCAAGGAATATTATCCCTGACTGTTCAGCCCGTTCTACAGCTATAGAGACAACTTCATCCATATCTATAAGCTTTTGTGCTTCCTGCTGAATTAATATTTTGCGTGCTTCCCTGACAGTAAGCTTACGACGCTTCTTTTTTTTGGGAAAAATTCCACCCAGCATATCCTGGATATTAATACCCATTTCTTCGACACCGGCACCTGTAAAGACTTCAACCATAGGAGTACCTGCATCTTCAACCTCTATCTCTACATATTCATCTTCCAGTTTTCCTGCTGCCAGCTTTTCCCTGAGGGTCTCCCTCTCAAACTGCAGCCTCTTGATGCGTTGGCTGTATTCATCATCACCGGTCTGTTCCTGCTTACCGCCTCCGAAAAAAACCTCAAATGGGTTTTTCACCCCTCCATCCTTTTCCGGCATTGGCGCCAGGAGTTCGATAATCCTGAGTTCTGCCAGTTCTGCAGCCTTTTCTTCGACAGCAGCAATCTTCTCATTTTTCACGACCCTGATGGCAGTTTCCACCAGGTCCCTGATCATGGATTCCACATCCCTGCCCACATACCCGACTTCAGTAAATTTGGTAGCCTCTACTTTTACAAATGGAGCATTGGCAAGTTTTGCCAATCGCCGGGCGATCTCAGTCTTGCCTACACCCGTGGGTCCGATCATGATAATGTTTTTTGGCACAATCTCATCCCTGAGGCCGGCCGGTAGCTTTTTCCTCCTGTACCTGTTGCGCAGGGCCACGGCAACTGATTTTTTAGCCTTATCCTGGCCCACAATATATTTATCCAGTTCCTCCACTATATTCCTTGGAGTCAGGTTTTCCACAAAATAACCCCCCTATAATTCTTCAATTGTTATATTGGAATTGGTATAAATGCAGATTGCTGCAGCTATTTCCAGGGCTTCTCTGGCAATATCTGCAGCACTCATCTGTGAATGCTTTACCAGGGCCCTGGCTGCAGCAAGGGCATATGACCCTCCGGAGCCGATAGCTGTTACATTGTCATCAGGCTCGATGACCTCACCGTTACCCGAGATGATCAGTAAATGTTCCTGGTCAGCCACTATCAGCAGGGCTTCAAGCTTACGCAGGAATTTATCCATACGCCACTCCTTGGCCAGTTCCACTGCGGCCCTGGGAAGGTTGCCCCGTAACTCTTCCAGCTTTTTTTCAAATTTTTCAAACAGGGTAAAGGCATCAGCCACTGAACCCGCAAAACCTGCGATCACCTTATTATGATGCAGGCGGCGGACTTTTTTGGCCTTTTGTTTTAGAACCATATTCCCGCCAAAGGTTACCTGCCCGTCACCGGCTATGGCAACTTTTCCGTTCAGCTTTACGGCAACAATGGTCGTTCCCTGAAACATAATCAATCCCTCCTGACCCCATCTATGCACGGGGATGGGTCTTTTCATATACAGACTTTAGTTTCTGTTTGGTCACATGTGTATATATCTGAGTTGTTGACATTTTTATATGTCCCAGCAGCTCCTGAACAGACCTGAGGTCCGCTCCCCCATCCAACAGGTGTGTGGCAAAGGAATGCCTTAATGTATGCGGACTGATCCGGCGCTGGATGCTTACCTGTTTCACATATTTGTCCACAATGTTGCGGACACTCCGTGCCGTCAGCCGCCCACCGTTCCTGTTTAAAAAAAGGGCTCCGGTGACCCCGGTTCCGGCAAGCTGCGACCTCCCGCCGGTCAGATACCCGGCCAGTGCCTTTATGGCATAAGAGCCCAGGGGAACAATCCTTTCCCTGGCGCCCTTGCCCTTCACCCTGACATACTCCAGTTCAAAGTCGGGGTCACCCGTGTCCAGCCCCACCAGTTCACTGACCCGTAAACCACTGGAATACAATACTTCAAGTATGGCCTTATCCCTGAGCCCTGAAGCTGTTGTAGTATCCGGAGCATCCATCAGGCTTCTGACTTCATCCTCATAAAGGAATTCGGGGAGCCTCTTTTCCAGTTTCGGAGTGGAAATCCTTAACATAGGGTTGCCGGATACGATTTCTTCCCGGGAGAGATAACGGTAAAAAGACCTTAGGGATGCCAGTTTTCTGGCAACAGTAGACCTGTGCAGCCCTTTTTTCTGAAGTTCAGCCAGGTATTTGCGGACTGACAGGTGGTCAACCTGCTCCGGGCTTACCTGCTCACCGGGCAGCTTGAATTCATCAGCCAGGAAATCCACAAACTGCCAGATGTCCCTCTGGTAACTTTCCAGGGTCCTGGGTGATGCGTTTTTCTCCACTTTCAAATAAACTATGAAGCCATCAATAAATGTATACATGCAATCTCCTTATTTATGCCCGGCAAATGGCGGACAGCGGACGGCGGTCTGCTGCCAAACACCTGAGGCCGGCCGGATCAGGACCTTAAAGGCAGTACATATAAAAGAACAGCCAGGAAATGGCATCCACTGCCAGCCATCACAAACAAATGCCAGACCGCATGATTGAAAGCCTTCTTTTTTCGCACATAAAAAACTGTTCCGACACTGTAAAGTAATCCTCCGGCAACCAGCCAGGCAAGGCCCGGTCCGGGTATACCTGCAATCAGCGGCCTGACCACTGACAGCACCAGCCAGCCCATTAACAGATACATTACAGTTGACAGAATGCGGAACCTCTTCACAAAAAAGACCTTAAACACGATTCCGGCCACTGCCAGCCCCCAGACTACACCGAACAATGTCCAGCCCAACCGCCCGTGAAGAGTGATCAGGGCAAACGGGGTATATGTACCTGCTATCAACAGGAATATCGCCGAATGATCCAAAACCTTCAGGATATCTTTGGCCTTCCGGTTCCGCAGGGCATGGTACAGGGTTGATATCAGGTACATTAAAACGAGAGTCGAACCATAGATGCTAAAGCTGACAACATGCCAGACATTGCCATACATTACTGCAAATATAATCAGTAAAACGAGGCCGGTAACGGCAAGAACCGTACCTATGCCGTGAGTCAGGGCATTGATCCTCTCCTCTGCAAGAGAATATTCTCCTGTGTTTACCATAACTCATCCTCCACCATTTTTAAACTTTGCCGGGCTCAAAAGCTGACCTGAATTCATCAAGCCTGTTCAAGGCCCTTTCTGATATTTTACCATATCTCAGGCGTTTATCCCGGATTTTTTCACCTAATTGGGGCAAAAGACCGAAATTGATGTTCATAGGCTGAAAATTCCTGGCCCCGGGGGTGGTAATATATTTGCATAATGCCCCATGTGCCGTTTCCTCAGGAAAAACGACCGGCTTATCACCGGCAGTTATCCTGGCGGCATTTATTCCGGCCACCAGCCCCATTGCCGCCGATTCCACATACCCTTCGACCCCGGTAATCTGTCCGGCAAAAAAGAGATTCTCATCCTTTTTTAGCTGAAGGGTAGGCTTCAGGAGTTCCGGGGAGTTTATGAAGGTGTTCCGGTGCATTACACCGTAACGGACAAACTCGGCATTTTCAAGTCCGGGAATCATTCTGAAAACCCGGTTCTGTTCACCCCACCTGAGATGGGTCTGAAAACCCACCATATTATATAAAGTGCCTTCGATATTGTCCTGCCTAAGCTGTACCACTGCATAGGGCCTGCTGCCGGTACGGGGATCGGTCAGGCCCACAGGCTTTAAGGGTCCGAACAGTAACGTCCGTGGTCCCCGGGCAGCCAGTTCTTCCACAGGCATACAACCCTCAAAAAATATCTCTTTTTCAAACTCCTGCAGGGGAACACACTCGGCATTTACCAGTTCCTGACAGAACCTCTCATACTCTTCCCTGTCCATGGGACAATTGAGATAGGCAGCCTCACCCTTATCATATCTGGAAGCCCGGAAGACCTTGCTGTGGTCCAGGGATTCCAGGGTAACTATCGGAGCTGCCGCATCATAAAAATAAAGGTATTCACAACCGGTGATTTCCATGATGGCGCTTGACATGGTATCAGATGTCAAAGGCCCGGTGGCAATTATCACCGGGTTATCAGTATCAATTTGGGTAATCTCTTTTCTGGTTATTTCTACATTAGGGTGACCCGATACCGCTTCTGTGACCTGCCGGGCAAATTCCTCCCTGTCAACGGCCAGAGCCCCTCCTGCCGGTACAGAAGTATTGTCGGCACACCTCATAATTACCGAATCAAGGCGGCGCATTTCTTCCTTTAATAAACCGACTGCATTCTCCAGAGAACTTCCCCTCAGGGAGTTACTGCATACAAGCTCAGCAAACATGTCGGTATGATGTGCCGGGGACTTTTTTACCGGCCTCATCTCAAACAACCTGACCCGGACATCCCTGGCAGCAAGCTGCCAGGCTGCCTCTGAACCCGCCAGCCCGGCACCAATTACAGTTACTGGTTTCATTTATGTCAAAACCCTTTCCTGATACTTGCATTTATTATCAGAGCACTTGAAGACCATGCCTTTGCTGCCCATGGATTTCTGCACCAGGACTTTACTGCATTCCGGGCATCTCTTATCAGTAGGCTGATCCCAGGAAACAAATTCACAATCCGGGTAGTTACTGCAGCCATAAAACTTTCTGCCCTTTTTACTTCTCTTGAGGACAATATCTCCCCCGCACTCAGGACAGGAAACTCCGATTGTCTCCAGCAGGGGTTTGGTATTCCTGCACTCAGGAAAACCGGGGCATGCCAGGAATCTCCCATACCTGCCCATTTTGATAACCATGTTGCGCCCGCACTGGTCGCAGACTTCATCACTTACCTCGTCTTCTATCTCAATTACACCGATATTTTTTTCGGCCTTGTCCAGTGTCTTTTTAAATGGTGTATAAAATTCCCGTAAAATCTCTTTCCAGTCGGTATTACCCTCTTCTATGCTGTCAAGCCTATCCTCCAGGGCAGCAGTAAACTGGATATCAATAATTTCCGGGAAGTGCTCCTTAAGCAAGTCAACCACAACAAATCCCAGTTCAGTAGGATAAAACTGTTTTTCTTCTTTTATTACATATCCCCTCTTCTGGATAGTCTCCACTATCGGCGCATAGGTGCTCGGACGCCCGATCCCATTTTCCTCAAGGGCCTTAACCAGGCTGGCATCCGTATACCTCGGGGGCGGCTGGGTGAAGTGCTGTTTCGGTTCCAGTTTTCTTGCTTCCAGTGAAATACCTTTTTCCAGATCTGCAGGCAGTGTTCCTGATTCATCTTTATCCCCGTTGTCCTGACTTTCAGTATAAACTTTCATGAACCCCGGAAACTTTACCACTGATCCCGTGGCCCTGAAAATATAATCCCCGGCCTTAATATCCACTGTAGTGGTATCTATTACTGCAGAACTCATCTGGCTTGCCAGGAACCGCTCCCAAATCAGTTTATACAATTTGTACTGGTCCCTGGTAAGGAACTTTTTGATCTGATCAGGTTCATGTTTAATCGTAGTCGGCCGTATAGCCTCGTGGGCATTCTGTGTCCTGCCCCTGACCTGGTACTGCCTGGCCTTGTCAGGCTTATAATCGGCGCCGTAGTTATCCAGAATATATTGTGCCGTCTCCTCCTGCGCTGTTTCAGAAATTCTCGTTGAATCTGTCCTGATATATGTAACCAGACCCACTGTACCTTCAGGCCCGATATCGAGACCCTCATAAAGCTGCTGGGCCACCTGCATTGTTTTCCTGGCTGCAAAATTCAGTTTCCGGTAGGCTTCCTGCTGCATCGTACTGGTTGTAAAGGGAGGTGAAGGATTCCTCTTCTTTTCCCTTTTTTTTATTTCACTAATAACATAATCAGCCCCGTTAAGGTCTGAAATCACCCTGTCCATTTCTGATTTGTGGGATATCTTGATTTTTTTGTTTTTATGTTTCAGCAGCTTTGCTTCAATATCTGTTTTGTTCCCGGGTTTCCTGAAAACACCGGTCAAAGACCAATATTCTTCAGGGACAAAAGCCTTGATCTCCTCTTCACGGTCACATATCAGCCTTACAGCCACTGACTGGACGCGACCGGCACTAAGTCCTTTTTTAACTTTGCGCCACAGCAGGGGGCTGAGGTTGTATCCGACAAGGCGGTCCAGAACCCTCCTGGCCTGCTGGGCATCTACCCTGGCCCCGTCAATGGTGCGCGGGGATTTCATTGCCTTTTGCACGGCATCCTTAGTGATTTCGTTAAATTCCACCCGGCACTTTTCGTTCTCTTTTACCTCCAACTGGTGCTGCAGGTGCCACGCAATAGCCTCACCTTCCCGGTCCGGGTCAGTGGCCAGTAAAATACCGGTCGATTTCTTGGCAGCGCTGCGCAGTTCCTTTAAAATGTCCCCTTTACCCCTGATAGTAATGTATTTGGGGGAAAAGTTGTTTTCCACATCTACTCCAAACTGACTCTTGGGCAAATCCCTGACATGGCCCATAGATGCCTTCACCATGTATTTTTTCCCAAGAAACTTGCCTATAGTCTTAGCTTTGGCAGGTGATTCCACAATCACCAGATACTTTGACAAAATTATCACCCCTGTAACAGCCCCTGCACCTATATATTTATTACGGCAGTCCCCTCATTATCACAGTGCTGTTATTTCGTAGTCTTAACCGTACATTTCACTTTATATACAAAACAAAATGTACTGATGTGTGGTTTTAAACAATACCATTTCTCACATACCTTTGTCCGGGCAGCTGCCTGACAAGACCCTTTAATTCCATAGTCAGCAGCACAGACATTACTTCAGAAGGCCTGAGTCCGGTCTCACATATAATTGTTTCACTGCTTACCGGGTCATCTGAAATAATATTATATACCCTTTTTTCGGCGGCGGTCAAATTATTATTATCCCCTCCACCAAAAAAATCCGGGCCGGAGGGTATGCCGTCCTTTGTTTTCAGGCCCAGTTCTTCCAGGATATCCCCGGCGTTTTCGACCAGACAGGCTCCCTGCCTGATAAGCTGGTGACAGCCCCGGTTCAGCCTGTTGGTCACCTGCCCGGGTACTGCAAACACCTCACGCCCCTGTTCCAGGGCAAAATCCACGGTAATCAGGGAACCACTCTTTTCTGCAGCTTCAATCACCAATACCCCGCAGGATAAACCGCTGATTAGCCTGTTCCTCTGCGGGAAGTTGCCCGCCACCGGGGCCGTACCGGGAGGAAATTCACTTATTACCACACCTCTTTCACTTATCTCTTCCATTATATTTCGGTTCTCCCTGGGGTATACCACATCAACTCCACATCCCAAAACGGCAACAGTAGTTCCACCGGCATCCAGAGCCCCCCGGTGAGCTGCAGTATCAATTCCCCTGGCCATACCTGACACAATACCCAGACCGGCCTGTGATAATTCTCCCGCTATCGACCGGGCGGCTGCCAGTCCGTAATGAGTGGCCCTCCTGGCCCCAACTATGGCAAACATACTTTTGTTCAGGATATCCCTTTTACCTTTAACATACAGAATCCCGGGCGGGTCATAAATGCTTTTCAGCGCCTGGGGATATTCCGGTTCCTCAATGGCCACAAGGTCAATTCCCCGGTCAGCAAGTTTCTGTATTACTGTTTCAGGTTTCAGTTCCCTGCGCTTCTCCAGAAGAGATGAAATAACCTTTTGCGGAATTCCCGGTACCGACCGTAAAACCATTTCACTGCCATACCACACCTTTTCCGCTGTGCCCATAAACCGGGTCAATGCCGCAAGCCGGCGCGGCCCCAGGCCGTCCACCATGCTTAACAAAACATAAAAAGCCTTGGAATCCACAAACTGCACCCCTGACAAATAGAGAGATTTAGTTTTTTGCAGTGCCTTTTTGTCTTTTACAGTGTTTCGGGGTGGTTGCTTAATTTCCTGCATGGCCGGAATTTTTTCTGCCAAATTATTGTATTAACGTACCATTGACACAAGCCTGTCCAGGTCCTGGCCCGTTTTCAGAAAATCTTCATAAAGGTCGCCGTATTCCTTAATTCTGTCCACCATGTTGCCACTGTGAAAATGCCCGGGGCGTACCTTTCCCTGCCTGACTTCGTCCCATGTCAGCGGAGCTGATACCGGAGCCCCGGGGACTGGACGCAGGCTGTACTGATAAGTCATGGTCTTCCCCCGGGTATTCTGCAGGTAATCCAAATAAACCTTTCCTCCCCGGTCAGCCACCAGTCTTTCCATAGTAGTCTTCCGGGGAAAAACCGTATGGACCTGCCGGCAGATGAACTCAACGGCATCACGGACTTCATTGTAGGTGTAATTGGGTTTGATAGGCACAAAAACATGCATTCCCGTAGCTCCGGAGGTCTTGGGATATCCGCAGAGGCCAAACTGTTCCAGACCCTCTTTTACCAGGAGGGCAACCTCCAGGGTATCCTTAAATCCGGCCGGGGGCATGGGGTCAAGGTCAAAGACCATGATATCAGGGTTGTTTAAATTTGGCACCTTTGCCAGCCAGATATGCATTTCAATACAGGCCTGGTTGGCGAGCCATAAGAGTGTTGGCAGGTCATTACAGATAACATAGTTTATAGTTTTACCCACATCAGCTGACTCCACCGGAAATGTCCTGATCCATTGGGGAGCATAACCAGGGCAGTCCTTCTGATAGAACATCTCTCCATATATCCCGTCAGGATACCGGCTCATGATAAACAACCTGTCTTTTAAATGTGGCAGCAGGATATCTGCAATATCGGCATAGTATTTTATCAGCCCGGCCTTATTAATTGCATCCCCGGGCCACATCAGTTTTTCCAGATTTGTCAGCTTGAGGCTTTTGCCTTCAATTATAACCTCTTGGTCCAAATTCATTACCTCCGGAATATATCAGTTAGTGTCATCCGGGTCGGCTGCCCGGTCATGGGAGGGAACAGCCCCGGCAATTCCGGTACATTCTTCGGGGTCCAGGTCATGGCGCAGCCCTCTGAAAACGGGATGCCTTAGCCCGCCGTCCCTGGCCGGTTCCAGGAATTCCACAGAACAGCAGATGACAGGCCTGACCCATTTTAGTCCACGGGATACATTCTGTGGCACTTTAAAAAGGGGTGTATCAATTATTAATGACCTGAGTTCCCGGTAGAGTTTTTGCCCTGTTATACCGCCCAGCCCAACCCCCACAGCTCCCTGAAATACCATTTCGTTTCCCACCGGACACCCAAGGATCAATGAATCAACCCTTTCTGTATTCTCATGGGTCTGACGGTATCCACAGATAACAAAATCCCCCTCATGAGCTTTTTTAAATTTCTTCCAAAATTCAACACGCCGGCCCGGGTAGTAAAGGCTGTCAGCCCTTTTGCCGACTACCCCTTCAAGTTCCTGTTCAATACATGCCTGATATACTTCCAGGCCCTTCCCGGGGATACCTTCCGAAATAAATATCCGGTCATCAGGTTCAACAATTTCCCTGAGAATTTCTTTTCTTTCAGCCAGGGGCACACCTGTGACTACCGTATCCCCGGACAGCAAGATGTCAAACACAACTAAAGTGGCCGGTTTGACGGCAGATTCCCTGGCGATAGAACGGACATCCTTTGTCCAGCCCCTTTTCTGCAGCTCATAAAATGACGGCCGGCCACCTTCCATAATGATAATCTCACCGTCTATAATGGCAGGGTGTTTCCTGATCAACCGGGTTATTCCTTCCAGTTCGGGAAACTTATGGCCAAACTCCAACCTGTTGCGGCTCTGCAGTATAGTGTTATCATCCAGATAAGCCAGACACCTGAATCCGTCCCATTTAACCTCAAAAATGTATTCCGGGGAACTGAAAGGCTCTGCCGGGACAGCCAGCATGGGGTCTAATGTCCTGAACCATTTGATGGCCTGATCACGATTCATTTTTCTCATCAGGAAACCGTCTTAGCCTTTTTCCGGCCTTTGCCGGACCCGGTCCCGGCCTTTCTGCCTGTCTTTGCCTCTGCCTTTGTTCCTTTTTTCATTCCCGCCCGTTCCTTTTCTTCCTTGGCCAGGTCGATACTTGCCTTAAGGGCTTCCATCAGGTCAACAACCCTGCCTGTCTCAACCCTGGGCGCCACTTCAACCTCTTCACCGCTAATGCGGGATTCAATGAGTTCACTTAGCGCAGCCCGGTATTCATTATGATATTTTTGCGGATTGAATGGCTCGGTAAGACTCTCTATCAGGTTTGCTGCCATTTTAGCCTCATTTTCATTTATCTTCACATTATAATTGACTTCCGGCAGCAGCTCAGTGTTCCTGATTTCATCAGGATAAAACATTGTCTCCATAACAATTAAATCCCGGTAAACCCTGAGAGCTGCCAGGGACTCTTTGGACCTGATAATCACCTTGGCTACTGCCACTTTCTGGGTTTCTGCCATAGCCTGTTTCAGCAGTTCATATGCCTTTTGGCCACCGTCTCCGGGTGCCAGGTAATAAGACTTATCAAAAAACACCGGGTCTATTTCACTGAGTTCAGCAAAGTTTATAATCTCAACTGTTTTTGCTGTCGCCAGGGGAATGTTTTCAAAATCTTCATCTTTGAGGATTACATATTTCCCTTTCTCATACTCGTAACCCCTGACTATTTCTTCCATAGGGACTTCTGTTTCACATGTCGGGCAGACCTTTTCATACCGCACCGGTGTCTTACATTTTTCATGGAGGTAATTAAATTTAATGTCCTTTCTTTCAGTTGCCGCGTACAGTTTTACAGGTACATGCACCAGGCCGAAACTGATGGCTCCCTTCCAAAGGTTTCTCATATAAGCACCACCTCACTTTCTATTATTATCACCCCGGTACTGTTTATCATGTATAATCCGGCAGTCAGTAATTGCAGAGCCCTTTTTTACCGGAAAACACAGGAGTGACAGACTTATTCCTCCACGACGGCTGCCGTCGTTTTAGAATAAATCTGCCACCCCACAAAAAGTTTTTTCTTCAGGACTCGTCTACCGGACAGGTAATTTTACTATACAGGTTGTGCCGACACCTTCAGTCGAGTTAACCTGCATAATGCCGTTGTGATTCTGAACTATTCGGTAACATACAGTGAGTCCCAGCCCGGCTGCTTCATCTCTGGTGGTAAAAAATGGATCTGCAATCCGGTCGAGGACCTCAGGGGAAATTCCGATCCCATTATCCCTTATGATCAGGGTAACCATGTTTTCATCACCTGAATACTCAGTCTGGATTTTTAATATCCCCCCGTCCGGCATGGCCTGAATTGAATTTTTGCATAAATTGCCCACCAACTGCCTAATCTGCTGGCGGTCAATATAAACATCAGGTATGTCACCGGAAAATTCAGTTTCTATTAAAACCCCGTTATCAACTGCATCCATAGCAATATCCGGCAGCAGCCGGTCGATAAGTTTATGGAGGCTGCTCTGTTTCATGACCGGGAATGTCGGTACCGCCATCAGCAGGAACTGGTTAATGATTTCCTCGATATGCTGGACCTCTCTGTTAATTATCTGGGCATATTCCCATTCCTGTTCCCCGGGTTTGAATTTGTCCTGAAGAAGATATGTGAATCCCTTGATGCTTGTAAGCGGATTGCGGATTTCGTGGGCGGCGCCTGCCGCAGTTTCTCCGATGGCAGTAAGTTTTTCATACATAAAGTGATTTGCCAGCATCCGTTTGTCATCTTCATGGTATGCACGGATTTTCCCGACCATATCATTGATAGAAACAGCTAGCCGGGCAATTTCGTCTGTCCCTTCATCAGCAATAACAGTGGTGAACTTCCCTGCTGCTGCCTCATCAAGGCTCTCAATAATCCTGCCAATGCGCTTCCGGATACTGTACAGGTACCTGAAAATGATCCCTGAAGTGATGACAATACCCGTCAGGAGAATCGCCGGCAGGATTGACACCCAGATATATCCGGACCGTTCCTGTAAAACTGCTGTTGATATACCACCGTTTCGATATATTTTAAATCCAATTATAATTACGATACTCAAAACAGAAGCGAGCATCAAAGAAAAAGCTAAAACTATAGTCTTCCTTATATCATACCCTGGAAACACATCACTTTTCACTTTTTTTCCGGAATCCCCTTTACTATTAATCAATTATTTTTTAGAATGTTCTGAAACCAGTTTGGAGCTTACTTTTTTTTCGTTATATTCAGGGGAAATCCCTCTATTTTAAGGGCGAAATGATTGTAGATATGTGGGAAGTTTTTTCGAATTTTAGCCTTTCACAGCAGGTCCAATTCCCATTGACCTGGCCGCCAATTCAGCCATATGAACCACCTTGAGGTGAGATTCCGCCTTCAAGGCGCCACCTGACAATCCGGAAAAACAGGTTGGGCATGGAGTGGTAAGGAACTCAGCCCCTGTTTCCTCAGCGTCCCTGATACGGCGGACAGATGCCGCTTCCTGTAGATCATGGTTGGCAATCTTCAAACCTCCGCCGACACCACAGCACCTGGAGAACTGCCTGGTCCTTTCCATTTCAATCAGTTCCAGACCGGGAATTGCTGCAATCACCCTGCGCGGGGCTTCATAGATGTTGTTGTGCCTGCCCAGCAAGCAGGGGTCATGGTAAGTAATTTTCCCTTCAACAGGCACCTCAAATTTTATCTTTCCCTGCTGAATCAGAATATCAAGGTACTCGGAAAGGTGGTAAATCTTATATTTTTGCTGTCCAACTTTGGGATAATCAGCGTTGAGTGTTTTGAAACACCCGGCACATGCAGAAACCAGGGTATCAAATCCCAAGCTGTTCAGTTTTTCGATATTTTGCCCGGCCAGCTGCTTAAAAGACGGGTCCCCCATGCGGCGCAGTTTGCCATAACAGCAGTTTTCTTCTGTTCCCAGAACCCCGAACTCAACTCCCGCCCGGCTCAGGATATTGACTGTGTGTTTGGCGATGCGGCTTACCTTTTCGTCAAAAGTCGCCGTACACCCGATAAACAACAGGACCGAAGCCTTGTTTTCGGTAATCAGTTCAGGTCTGTACAGCAGTGTTCCATCCTGAAGGCCTGTCTCTATCCAGTCAGTCCGGGCTGACTGGTCTTTTTTGAAGGGATTGCCGTATTTGACCAGATTTTCACAGAAGGTCCTCTGTTCAGGCATCGGACCCAATCCTGACCTGTATATGGCTTCCCGGACATCTTCCCATAACTCAACAGTATCGATTCTTGACGGACAGACAAAATGACACTGGTTGCAGCAGGAACACTCATACAGCCCTGTCAGAAAGTCTGCCAGGGTATCCGGGTCGATCCCGGACTTGAACATCCCCAGAAACCCGTTCTGAGCCTTTAACACCGACTTGAAATTCTTGATTTTAGTCCTTGGGGTAACCTTTTCATTTTCTGTGAGGCTGTATACCGGGCACCAGTTCTTACATTCCCCGCACCTGGTACAGGCATCCAGGCACATTAGCCTGCGGGGGCTTAATTTTTCCAAAGGGATCTGATTATTATTCTTTTTCATACGTAGAGATCACCCCTTACCCGTTCTTCGGAAGCATTCAATATAATCTCTGCCGGACTGCTGAAGACATGCATAAACTTGCTGTGGGGAAAATAAGCCAGCAGGGCGGCTGTAAGTAAGGCATGCAGGGTCCACAGCACAGATGCGGCAGTGCGAGCCCACTCTCCCTGTAATAACGTAAGCTGAGACAGCCGGTATCCGATAAATGAATACTGCAGTCCCGGCGCCGGTCCTGACATCCCTATCCTGACAGCTTCCAGAAGGAAGCCGGTAACAACCAGTAATAACAGAAAAACCAGGGTTGTCGTATCTGAGGAGTCGGTATGCAGTTGGTCTGCCCGGAAAATAAACCTCCTGAGGAAGGCAGCCGTTACTCCTGCCAACAGCATGAATCCGAAAAGGTCTCCGGCCAGCTTATAATAATTGTGGCCCTGGCCGCGGAGCATATACTGGCTGACTACGGAACCTTCCGGGATAATGGTCTCCAGAGCCACCGCTATTGCCGAAAGGGAAATTAGCCCCATAAACCCCCAAAAGATCAGCATATGAACAGACCAGCGCAACAGGCTTCTCTGGATGATATGTTTTTGGAACAATACTTCCCGGAAGAGAGCGGCTAACATTGCTTTGTAGTCAGGCTGTTTATATAATAACCTGCCTTTTCCGCTAAAATAAAAGGAAAATTTACTGACCATGCCTACTATGAATAGTAGTATTCCTGATGTCTGAATTACCCAGAATATTATCCATGGTTTGTAGTAGAGCACTACACCTGAGTCCATGCAACCACCCCATTCAATTATATATATTGGAGCCTTTTCTCTTATTTATTTAGTCTTATGAGCCTGATAAAACTTGCCAAAAACAACAGCATACATGACAGATGCAAGGATTACGCTGATATAATTTACTGTGGAAAGAACTGCATTGGGAAAATAATTTGCGTAGACATAAACCCCCAAAACTTGGGAGCCAACAAAAGCTCAGACCATAGCCCACTGGGTTGCGGAAAATTCACTCCTGTAGAAGTATTTCCTGAAGTAACTGCTGAGTAAATAAACACTGAAGATACCCCAGCCAATAGCACAAACATATGAAAAATTGATTAAAAGGAAGGAAATCACTTCTGTATTAAAGCTAAAGTGTATCTGTAAATACTGGGTCAGTCTCAGAAGACTTATACCAAACAAACAGATAATGGGGATCATGATAAAATAGCTGGGAAGTACTGCGTCCTGCGGCAGGCTGACAGATTTCAGCTGTAGGTAAACCAGGTAGCCAAGTTTGGTAACCAGTAAAAACAGACCAACACCCAAAGCCAGCAATGATGCAAAGGCAGCTATTGATGAAACTTCTTTACCGGCAGCCATGGATGCTATTCCTGTACCGGTCAGGTTAACCAGACCAAAGGCGAAGACATCAAGCAGCCACACAAAGTTTAATTTGGTCCCGTCAAGAGGCCGGGTAAGCCAATTTTTTAGAAACTTGAATTCAAGGGCAAAAAGAATCAACCAGAGGCAGCCAAAGAAAATCAATCCAGGAAGCATTAAGGATTGTATATTTGATGATATTTCAGGAACAAAAAACGCCAGGGGGGCCAGGACCACATTTGCTATCATGGACATGGAGGCAATGGGGACAAAAATACCGATACTCATTGTCGGGGGCCCGTTCATGAATGCGGAATATTCCTCCCTGTTAATAAGCCATATTATTAGGCTTTTTAACAGGATAACAGTGGAAACCAGGCTGATGACAGTAAAAAGCAACATGATTGCCGTCAAAAAAAGATATAAGAAATTTTGAACCGTACTGAGTTTCTCCCACTGCATATCTGACAGTCTGATTAAGCCCTCCCCATGTGGCACGGCATACTGCAGATAATTAAAGGCCATCAATGAGATCCCTCCTGCAGCCAGAGGTACCTGAAACTTAAATGGGTTAAACTTCATGGTGTCTTTCTCCTTCCTGTAGTATTTAAGCAGGTAGTAGTTACAGTCCTGCATTTATGAGTTGGTCCTATCTTACCATAACCCTACATATAATTGAAATGCATAATTATCATATTAGTTATGATGAAATAGCATACCTAAATATGAATGCTTATTCCATGGACAGCCTCGGCTGCTTCCATTACCGCTTCTGCCAAAGTAGGATGGGCATGGATTGTGCCGGCCAGTTGTTGGGCAGTTGCCCCCAGTTTCATAGCCAGGGCTGCTTCAGCTATCAGGTCTGAGGCATGTGATCCGACAATAGTAACCCCTAGTATTTTATCAGTTACCGGGTCTGTGATGATCTTCACAAATCCTTCTGCCTGTCCGGCGGCCAATGCCCTGCCGGAAGCCATAAAAGGAAATTTGCCTTGTTTTACGGTAATTCCCTGTTCTGTGGCCATTTGGCCGGTTATCCCTACTAAAGCTACTTCCGGATAAGTAAAAATACAGTTGGGCACCACCGTATAGTCCATTTCAGTGTCCTTACCCATAATATTTTCCGCTGCAATTATACCCTGGGCCGAGGCTACGTGGGCAAGCTGAATTTTATTGGTCACATCACCAATGGCATAGATATTCCCGGTACCGGTCTGCATTCGGGAATTAACAGGTATTTCGCCCCTGGGGCCGGTCTCCACACCAATGGTATCCAAACCTATCCCCTCGGTATTAAAAGCCCTGCCAACGGAAACAAGCATTTTCTCAGCCCTAATTTCCTCCCCGGTTTCCAGGGTCACCGTTAAGCCTTCCTGACCTTTGATTACTTTTCGGATTCCGGTTCCGGTTTTTAGACTGATTCCCTGTTTTTTAAACAGAGTCTGCATTAACCTGGCCGCTTCCTTATCGATTGTACCCAGTATTGAAGGCATGATTTCCACAATGGTAACTTCAGTACCGAGTTGGGCAAAAATACAGGCAAATTCACACCCAATGACTCCTCCGCCGATTATGAGCAGACTCTTTGGCTGTTCCGTCAGGTTGAGGATTTCATCACTGGTTAAGACAGTTGTCCCGTCATAACCCCAGGAGGGATTGACAGCCGGTCTGGAACCGGTCGCTATTATTATGTTTTCAGCCTTTACCTGTTCACTGCTGCCATCCTCTTTGGCAATATGGACAGTGTTTGGGGACAACAGCTTTCCGGTGCCTTTGACTATCCCAACCTTGTTCTTTTTAAGCAGATAGTTGATACCGGTAACGAGTCTCTGCACAACCTCGTCCTTGCGCCCCATAAAACGCGAAAAATCTGTCACCAGGTTATCGGCATTAATTCCAAATTCCGCCCCCCTGTTGAGGGCCCGGAGTAGTTCAGTCCCGGAAACCAGCGCCTTGGTAGGTATACAGCCCCTGTTAAGACATGTTCCTCCCAACCGGTCTTTTTCTACCACCAGGACCTTTGCCCCCAGCTGTGCAGCCCTGATGGCCGCCACATACCCTCCCGGGCCTCCACCCAGGATGACAGTTTTGTATGCCATACTTCCTGCCTCCTTAAAATTTACCGGAGGCCTGTAGCCTCCGGTAAAAAACAGATGTTTGGTCAATAATCATGGCTAAAATGTCAACACTTTGTCAGCCTCTTCCATCCAGTTGGCCAATTCTATCATATTGCTTCTTTCAGTTCCTTCAATCATATGTACTTCGCTCAGTCCCCGAGCGTCCATACATGTGCCTCATAACTTGACTTTTCCGCCTTTAGTCAGGATTCCCTTAAGCATACGCTCAACATTATAAAAACCCTGTGGCGTATTCTGGCCTGTTACAGCATTGGCAACAGCATCAGCCATAAGAAAAACCCTGATATCGGCGGCAACTTCTTTTTGCATCACCATGGCCAGCCTGAGGGCATTGTAGGCCTTTTCTGTTCCGTAAGGAGCGTCATTGACTATAAAGAGATACTTCATATTATCCCTCCTTCCCTAAAATATTTTTGACTCTTGCAATAATTATTTCAGCAGCGTGCAGAACCTGTTCACGATTAGTTTCACATCCCAACGAAAACCTGATGGAACTCATTCCCCTTTCTTTCTCAATACCCATAGCTGCCAAAACAGGGGACAGAGTTTGGGACCCATGGTGGCATGCTGAGCCTGTTGAAGCAGCAACTTCAGGAACAACTGCCAGTAATTCTGCCGCATTTATACCCTGAAAGCTTATATTCCAAGTATTAGGCAGCTTATTTTCAGGATGCCCGTTAAGAACAACTCCCGGAATCCCTTTTGCCAGTAGCTGATAAAACAACCTGCCCAGCTCAGTCATTTCCGTTACACGCTGCTCCATTTCCTGAACCGCCAGTTGACATGCCTTCCCCAAGCCCACAATACCGGCAACGTTTTCTGTACCCGCCCTCAATCCTCCCTCCTGGCTGGCTCCGCAAATAAGGGGTTCAATATTTATTCCGGAACGGACGTAGAGAGCCCCTATACCTTTGGGCCCATAAAACTTGTGTCCTGCCAGGGTCAGCAAATCAACCTTCAGCTCATCCACCCTAGTGGGAATTTTGCCAACCGACTGCGCTGCATCTGTATGAAAACAAATGTTCTGCTCCCGGGCGATTTCCCCTATTTGGGAAAGTGATTGAATGGTACCCACTTCATTGTTTGCGTGCATTATTGTTATCAGAACAGTGTCCTTTGTCACCGCTTTTCTTACATCCTCAGGATTTATCGTACCTGTATGGTCAACCGGAAGATAAGTTACCTGATACCCTTGTTGCTCTAAACTTTTACATGTATTTAAAATGGCCGGATGTTCAATTTGAGAGGTAATAATGTGCCCATTCGGGTTTTTGTTTGCATACACAATTCCCTTAAGGGCAAGATTGTCGGCCTCACTTCCACCACTGGTAAAGACAATTTCCTTAGGCAGACAGCCTAACAAATCAGCTACCTGCTGCCTCCCCCTGATTACGGCATCTTTGGTTTTAGCTCCATAAATATGACCGCTTGAGGGATTTCCAAAATATTCGGTAATATAAGGCAGCATTTCACTGGCAACCTCAGAAGCAACGGGTGTTGTTGCATTATAGTCCATATATACAGGTGTCACCAAAATTCCTCCTATAACAGCAAATGTGCTAAAAATTATGGTAATAAAAGAATGCGGTTATGGCCAAAGCTCTATAATACCCATAGGCCCGTCAGTGATTTCCCCCACACAGGCCGCTGCCAGGCACCCTTCTTCAATCAGTGATGTTTCCAGCTGAGCTGCCTTTTCAGGTGATACTGCAATTAACAGCCCTCCGGATGTCTGGGAATCACATAAGACTGTCCGGGTTTCGGACTGTACTTTATCTGACCTGACTTTATCTGCCAGGTAACGGTAGTTATTATGAGTTCCGGCAGGTACTATCCCGGAACGGACCAAATCCCAGACCGCATCAATGACCGGTACGGAGCCGGTATATATCCGGGCGCCCGTCCTGCCTGCAGCAAGCATCTCATAAAGGTGGCCCAGGAAGCCAAACCCGCTCACATCGGTACAGGCATTGACACCAACTTCCAGCATAGCCCTGGCGGCGCCGCGGTTTAGTTCCACCATCAGGTCATAGACCTTTGTTATCAACTCTGCCCCGGCTAAATCGCGGTCAATGGCTGTTGTTATAATCCCTGACCCTAAAGGTTTGGTCAGGTACAGCTTATCTCCGGGGCGCGCCCCTTTTTTAAATAACAATTTTTCGGGATTCACGGTACCCGTAACAGCCATCCCATATTTGGGCGCATTGTCTTCCACAGAATGCCCCCCGGCGATGGTTACCCCTGCCTTTGCAGCAACATCGGCCCCGCCACGCAGGATTTCTTCAAGGATACTGACTGCGAGGCTTTTTACGGGAAAACAGACTATATTTAAAGCAAAAACCGGTTCAGCTCCCATGGCATATATATCACTTAAGGCATTCGCAGCTGCTACCGCTCCGAAGGAATAGGGGTCATTTAAGACAGGGGTGATAAAATCAACGGTCTGGACCATTGCCAGGTCTTCACTGACCTTAAAGACCGCCGCATCATCAGCGTCCTCAGTATAAAAGCGTTTATCCTCGATTTTGGGGAGACTGGTCAGAATCTGTTTTAGATCCGCCGGATCTATTTTGCAGGCTCAGCCGGAGCCCGGTGAAAAACTTGTCAACCTGACAGCAGTTTTCTCTTTCAATATAAATAACCTCTTTTCTCACTGAACTTATATTTTACATATTACCACATGTAGTGATATAATAGAAATGCATAATCATCATACCAGTTATAAATATTAATTATATCATACTGATACTCCTTAACACTTCTTCAGGTGGTGGCATGATGGAATTATCCCAGCTCAGGGCATTTTATGAAATTGCCAGGTCCGGCAGCTTCAGCAAAGGGGCCGAAAGACTCCACATTACACAGCCGGCCCTGTCCCGCCAGATTGAATCCCTCGAAAAATCAGTGGGAATAAGCCTGTTTAACAGGCACAGCCGTGGCGTTTACCTGAGTGAAGCCGGCCGGAGGCTGTTTGAATATGTTGAACAGATGCTGCGGCTGGCTGATGAGGCTGACAGGACCCTGCAGGAACTGCAGGGCCTGCATACCGGGAAACTGAGTATTGGGGCCTGTACAACAATGGGCAGCTATTTACTGCCCACACCACTGGCCACTTTTCTAAAGCTGCACCCCAACATTGAGGCCTTCCTGGAACTGGGCAGCAGTGATGAAATTGCCGCCAGAGCTGCCAACAGGGATTTTGACCTGGCCTTTATCGCAGGTATTGCCGAACCTCCGGGACTGTGTATTGAACCAATCCTTGAGGACCGGATTCTTTTTTTGGTATACCCGGACCATCCTTTAGCCAAAACAGACGCATTTCAACCGGAACTGCTTGCTGATGAGGTTTTTATTCTAAGGGAACTGGGTTCAGCCACCAGGAAGGCCCTGGAATCAATTCTGGAAAGTGTCCATATCAAACCCGGCAGGGTTGTCACCCTGGGCGACACCGAGGCTGTAAAAAGGGCCGTCATGGCTGGGATGGGGATTACTTTTCTGTCCAGGTTCACCGTGGGACTGGAACTGCAGACCGGCCTTTTATGTGCCCCCGGTTTTCCTGAACTGCAAATGAACAGGCAGCTGCTCTGTATTTTCCCCAAAGGAGTTCACCTTTCCCCGGCGGCCCTGGCCTTTTTGTCACACATTAAAAAAGAGAGCTACTAGGCTCTCTTTTTTTTTGCTTATCTGGCAAATACATGGTTGCCAATTACTTTTGTGACAGGCAGTGTCTTAATCCACTTATCCGAACTTGTCTCCGGATTATAGAAAAAGAGCGCCCCGCCTGTGGGATCCTCCCCTTTTATGGCGCGTTCAGCGGCATAAAAGGCAGAACGGTCGGGTTCCATATTAATCTGTCCATTTGCCACAGGGGTAAACTGATACACACCTTTAGTCCTTTGAAAAATGATTTCCCTGATTGTTGAAGGGAAATGCTCACTCTTCAGCCTGTTTAATATGACCGCACCTACAGCTATCTGGCCGCTGAGCGGCTCACCCCTGGATTCGGCATAAATCATTTTTGCCAGCAGCAAAATATCATCACTGCCAAAAGATGTATAACCACTGAGTACCGGTTGGACCTGCTGGTCCGCTGCACCGCTGCCGACCGGCAGGACAAGCTGCATACCGGGGACAATCAGGTCAGTGGCAAGATTATTTTGTTTTTTAATCTCCCGGACCCGGATACCATACTTCCTTGAAATACCGTAGAGTGTTTCCCCTGCCCTGACAGTATGGAAAACACCTTCACCTGAAGGTATAATCAGGTTCATTCCAGGCACGATAACAGTAGAATCCAATTTATTGGTTTCTATGATTGCGCTGTGGTGCAAGCCAAATCGTTTTCCTATTCCATAAAGGGTATCCCCGGGTTTTACCGTATAACCGGCAGTTTCACCTGCATATGCAAAACAGGCTGAAAAAACAATGGCAACCATAATTATGCTAATTAAAGCAATTTTTTTCAAACTATCAACCTCCTTCCCGGATTATACCCAGCATTATTATGAACAATACTGGAAAATTTTAAACATTTCCGCGATAAGAGGTTAATTTTCTACCTGTACTGATTTACCAGTTCCTGCATCCGGGCAGCCATCGTGGTCAGCCCTTTGGCTGATGTCGAGATATTTTCAATAGAACCGGCCAGTTCCTCTGTTGATGCCGATACCTCTTCCACAGAGGCAGCATTCTCCTGGGATATGGAGGCGACATTCTGTACGGTGGCATTAACCTGTTCACTGGAAGCAGATATCTGCTCTGCTGCCGCAGAGTTTTCCTCAGTTATGGCAGCAACATTGCTGACTGCATCGGAAACCTCGCGGCTGCTCTCGATTATCTCATTAATAATATCCGTAATTTTGCCTACATTATCAGCTGCAGTAGCAACCCCATTTACGATTTCACTTAAAGACTGCCCGGCTTCTTCAGCCAGCCCGACTCCCTCTGCGGCTTCCCGGGTCCCAATTTCCATGGAGTCGACAGCAGTCTTGGTCCTTTGCTGAATATCTGTTATCAGGTCAGCAATCTCCTTGGTGGCCTTTCCGGACCGCTCGGCCAGTTTCCTGACCTCATCTGCCACCACAGCAAAGCCCTTACCGTGCTCACCGGCACGGGCCGCTTCGATGGCTGCATTCAGCGCCAGGAGGTTGGTCTGTTCGGCAATATCGTCAATTACCTGGATGATTTCCCCGATCTTTTGTGACCTTTCCCCCAGTTGGTTCAGGTTTTGTGAAGTCTCCAGGACAGCTGTCCTGACCCTGTTCATCCCCTCCACGGTTTTATTTACTGACTTTCCGCCATTTTGGGCCAGCACTCCGTTCTGTTCCGAAACCTCCCTGACAGTTTGCATACCGGCAGCCATCCGGTCCATTTTGGCTGTCATCTCATCAACCAGAGCAGTGGTTTTGACCACATTGTTACTCTGTTCCTGGGCACCGGTCGCGATCTGCTCTATAGACATGGCCACCTGTCCCATAACCTCAACAGCCTCACTGGTACTCTTTGACTGCTCGGTTGAACCCTGTGCCACCTGGTCAATGGCAGCCGCAATTTGTCTGAAAGCAGCTGAGCTGCTGTCAGAAATTTTGGCCAGTTCAGTACTCGTCTCGGCCAGTTGTGACGCATTCTCCTGGAGCATTTTGATAAAATTCTGCCTTTCTTCAAAGAATGAGTTCAAGTTTTCTGCCAGCATCCCGATTTCATCTTTTCTTTTAACCCTGAGGCAGATCCGGGCATCTGTATCACCTGAATTAGCCTGGACAATACCGTTTAATATGGCTCGGATAGCATTTGACATACCGGCACTGGGAATCCACCAATAAATTATGCCAAAAACAACAAAACCGGCCGCCAGGATCCAGTCCACCATGTTTAACCCTGAAACCAGCCCAAATAAAACAATTGTTGTATACGCCCATATAGGGTGCAGGATACCGGAAAAATTCTTCAGGATTTTTACTTTACTGCCTATAACAACATTAATTGCCAGACCTCCCAGGGAAATAACCAGCAGAATTGTGCTCAGGGAATTCCATTTACCCTGGTACAGTACCGCAGGTACCAGGAAGATCAATAGAGAAGCATATACTGCAGGAAATATGTACTTAAGATTAAAACTCACGCGGGTAAATACGTGACCCTCGAGGCCGAGTTTTTCCAAAAAATTGAGTTTATATATCTGTTTTTCCAACTTTTAACCCTCCCGTAACAGAATTCCCATACCCCCATTAAATGGATAAAACCGTTTCGGCATACCGAAACGGTTTTATCCTAATCCGGCAGCCTGGCAGTCATAGCAACAGTACCTTAGACCCATGGCTTTGTGTCCCCGTCTTTCAACGGGTTTACCTTTGTCACATTTTTGCTTATAAATTCTGCAGGCAATATTTGTTCACCGACTGCACCGGGGAAACTACTGCTGCAGGTCTTTCAGAGCCTTAACCATGTTCAGGGCATCTTTCAGGGCATTGTTAGCATCCTTGGCAAAGCCGTCAGCGCCCCACTTGTCAGCCAGATCCTCAGAAACAGGGGCCCCGCCGATCATAATCCTGCACTTAGGGTTCTTTTCCTTGATCTTGGCGATGATGTCTTTCATACCAACCATGGTAGTTGTCATCATAGCTGAGAGAAGAACCAGTTCGGAATCAGTTTTCAATTGCTCTTCAACAAACTTGTCCATGGGAACGTCACGGCCCAGGTCATGGACATCGAAGCCGGCTACGTCGAACATCATCTTAACGATGTTTTTGCCGATGTCATGAACGTCACCCTGGACGACTCCCATTACCACAGCACCTTTAACGCCGCCTTCTTTTTGCACGATATGGGGCTTCAGGATATCCAGTCCTGCATACAGGGCATCTGCACACATCAGCATTTCAGGAACAAAATACTCCTGCTCTTCATACAGCCGGCCAACTTCGTTCATACCTTCAACAAGACCGTCAAATACTGCATCATAAGCATCGATACCTTCGTCAACTACAGCCTGAGCCGCTTCTTTTACTGCATCCTCATCATAATCAATAACTCCCTGCTTTAAAGCTTCCAGTAATTCTGCTTTCCTGTCTGCCATTTTTGTAACCTCCTCCAAATAATTTAAACTAAGTTGTCAGCCTTTCTCTTAGTGCTTCCCGGTCAAAGTCTTTTCCGATAAAGATAAGCTTGCTTCCTTCTGCACTGGGGAATTCTTCAAAATCGTAATTGCCCTGGACATAATCCATTTTTTCAAACCCGCCGCCGCTCTTTTTATAAATTCCTTTGGCCCGGTAAATAACGCCATATTTCCCTGCCTTCATTTCTTCCATAATCTCAGCCAGCAAGTCATGGTCAAAAGCCTCATCATTAGTTATGGCAACTGAATCAAAATCATGGTCAAAATGCAGGTGCAGGTATTCGGTACCGTGCTCCCTGATAAAGTCAGGCAGGTCGGTTTCACAGTTAACCGTTGTCAGCATAATGGCATGGGAATTATATTTCCGCAATTCTTCCTCAACGGCTTTGATAGTCTTTTCATTTACCAGGTCGGCTTTGTTGATCAGGATAATGTCTGAATTGGCAAGCTGGTCTGTATAAAAATCACCGAACAAGCCGGAATGGACATTGGACAGGAAACTGTCAGCATCCACGATACCAATAATTGCTTCAAATTCAAGTTCATATTTTTCTTTTATCGGCTCCAGAGCTTCCAGTATCCCCGAGGGTACTGCCAGTCCTGACGGCTCTATGACCAGCCGGTCCGGATTAAATTTGGTTTTAATCTCCTTGACTGCTGACACCAGGTCATTGGCCAGGGTACAGCAGATACATCCGCTGGGGAGTTCCACCATATCGACCACATCACCTTTACTGACGGCTTCTGCGTCAATCCCGACGTCACCAAATTCATTAACAATGACAGCCATGTTTCCATCGGCCTTCTTCAAAACATTTCTTATGCAGGTTGTTTTTCCGGCCCCTAAAAATCCACTGATTATTTTAATCTTCAAGGTTCCACCCCCGCCTTTCAAAGGCATATTTGCAGGTTGCCTCTTGCTTTTCAGTGTTAACTTATATATTCTCAGCGTTAACTTATATAGTTGTATAATTGCGTTACTTTCTGTTAAATGTTACTTTCTGTTAATTGCGTTACTTTCTGTTAAATGCGTCACTTCCAAAGCCTTTAACGGTATGAACCATATGCCTTGGCAGCATCCATAATTGCTATTGCATTAAGCAGAGAACCATTTGGCGGGAATTCGCAGCCTGTTGAAAGGATAAAGCCGCCATCACAGTCCTTAAAGTATTCAATGAACTCCCGGGTATATTCCATTACACCCTGCGGGTCAAGGGTCATGCCCACTTTTGCGGGATCCATTGAACCAATTGAAACAATTTTCTTGCCCCATTTGGCTGCATGCTCTTCCCAGGTCTTGCAGTCAGCAGCCGGGTAAGCATGTGATATGGCCACAGGGTCCGTATATTTCTGCTGAACATCAAAGTAAATACCGCCACCACAGTTATGCAGTACCAGAGCGCCCCCGGCCTTTTTAACGGCATCGGCAATCCGCTTGGCAAAAGGAGCTTCAATGGCTTCCCACATTTTGGGACTCATAATGGTTGCTGAAGCATAGAGGGTATCCATTACAATTGCATGAGCGCCTGCCTCCACCTGGGCAACAGCGTAATCAATCAGTGCAGGTGTTATGGCCTCACAGGCAGCTATCAGATCATCCCGGTGCTTGATACAGTCAACAAACATTTTCTCATGGCCCCTCATAGCGCCGAGTACCCCCAGCGGGGCATAAACGAAGCCGCAGACACCGCACTCCTTACCCTTGGCCTTGGCAATCCTGTTAACCACATCAATTACCATTTTAGTCCGCCCGGTTTCCCTGAGGTTAACCTGCTCAATTTTATGGTAATCTTCATGGGACTTCAGAATCGGATTATTGGGGTCAGAATAGGGAGTACTCTCCATTGGGTAGATAACCGGCTGCCCAAAGGATTCTGCTTCCACAGACAGGTCTACCAGGGTTACAAAAATATCAAAGTCCATTAGTGCATGAGCCTGTAACATTGACTCTGCACAAAGCTCGGAATCAGTAGCCCATTTGTCATAAGTAACCCCGAGGATTCTCCTGGATGCCCCGCAGACCAGTGAGGCCACAGGCACTCTGTCCGGCTTCTTGTAGGACAGGGCAGCCAGAGCCCTTTCCAAACCTGTCATTTCTTCCTTAAACTGTTTTACAACCATTGATGTCCCTCCTGTAATTTGTTATTGTTAAAACCCTTTTTCGGTCCGGAACCGGAAATTTTTATCTCACCACTCCAGTCCGGAACCCTTCTCTTCTAATCCGGTATCACATTTTGTTTCGCTCCATCCATCAAAACTAGTCCAACAACACAAGTCCGCAATAGACAACCTCCTGGGATAAACCCAGGTTAAAACCTATCCCTGCATTTT
>JAENZJ010000016.1 GCA_016841325.1 Thermincola carboxydiphila | reverse complement strand
CAATAATGCCCTTAAAGATGCTATCAACATGGTCGCTTCCCTGAGAGACCTCTAATAACGGAATAGTGTTCAAATAAATTCTTTACCCTGGGGATAAAACGTCCCCAGGGTATTTCCAAAAAAAGGTTTTTCCCGAAAAAAGTTTCTTAAAGTCACAAAGGGGGGAGCTGGATGACTGGTGATGTCCGAAGAAAAATTTGGGCAAGGCTGCAGGAAGGAGTTTTAAACTATGATGAAGAAATAGTCGTCAATGCATCCCGGGATGTCCTGAAATATGGCCTTGATATCTATGAGTGTATCATGAAAGGTCTCTTGCCGGGGATAGAAGAAGTAGGAGAACTATACGAACGGGGAGAGTATTTTATCGCAGAAATGCTGATGTGCTCTGATGCTCTTTATGCCGGACTGAATGTCTTGCGCCCCCACATAAAAAGAGAAACACATGTGGAAAGAAGGCAGATTGTTATTGGGGTGGTAGCCGGAGATATCCATGATATAGGGAAAAACATTATCAAAATGATGTTTGATGCTACCGGTTTTGAAGTTCACGACCTGGGCTGTGATGTGCCTCTGGATAAATTTGTGGATGAACAGTTGCGCACAGATGCCGAGCTAGTCTGCCTTTCAGCTATGATGACAACAACAATGACGGGAATGAGTGATATAATTAAGCGGATCAAAGAAAAGAGTCCCGGGGTGAAGGTAATGGTGGGAGGGGCTCCCGTAAACAGGAGTCTGGCAGACCAATGGGGCGCTGACAGTTATGCTGATAATGCTCACAGTGCAATCAAATATGCCATTGAAATGGTATCTATGTTAAAATGTCTGGATAAAAAGATACAGGCCAATTAAATTCGACAGCAAACGACAATCTAATTGGAAAATACCATAAAATTTAGTTAGATACATAAAGTAAATTCGACACTGATTTCAATTGATATTGTATATAATTAGTTTAGAGTAAAAATTATTACTTGGGATAACGGTAGGCAAATCAGTCTTTCAAAGAGACAAATAAGGTGGGTGAACCTGTGGACCGTAAACTCAACAGAATTTACCGGTCTTGGGAAAAATTTATTAATAATTTTGAAATTGAACCATATGTAATCAGGCCACTGGTAGCAAATTCCTGGCATCGGTGTCTGAGGATGAGGGTCGACCCATGTGCAACTTTAGGTGACCTGCGCCTCTTAAGCCAGGCACAGGTTGAGAAACGTATTAAACGCAGAAAAAAGCTCATTGATGCAGCGATGCCGTTTATGAATCACTTATACAACTTTGTCAAGGGAACTGATACTCTGGTCTGCCTGGCAGATGACCAGGGAATGGTTCTGGATGTTTTAAGAGACCCGGTTATCCAATACCGGACTAAACACTTATGTCACCATGTAGGTTCCGACTGGAGTGAAGCCATAGCAGGGACCAACTCAATCGGAACGGCATTGTTTGAAAAAAAGCCGGTTCAGATCAGTGCCAGTGAGCATTATTGTAAAGTCCTTCATGAACTGACAGGCTCAGCGGCCCCGATTTTCAGCCCGGAACGCGAACTGCTTGGGGTTTTATGTATTGTTGGAATGTATCATAATGTACATCCACATACCCTGGGGATGGTAGTTGCGGCAGTGGCTGCAATCGAGAACCAGCTTGCCAGTCAGAAGGCATCTTATGAATTACTGATAGCCTATAATAAAGTAAAGACAGCTATTGAAACAATGAGTGACGGTTTAATTGCCATTGAGGCTAATGGACAGATTACCCAGTTGAATTCCCTGGGGGCCAAAATTCTTCAGGTTAACCGGGAGGACTGTCTCGGCAAACATGTATCCGACGTCTTTGGGACAGAATTTCCTTTGCTTGATGCAGTAACACAGGGGAAAGAATTTGAGGATAAGGAGTTTTTTCTGGATACGCCTTCCGGGGGCTCGCGATTTACCTCAACTGCCAAAGCCATCAGGGATAAAGATGGCAATATAACCGGGATGATAGCCACACTGAGGGAAATGGATACAGTACATAAACTGGTCCATAAGATGGTAGGAGCACAGGCTACCATGACTTTTGACCACATTATTGGCAATGACCCGCAGCTGCATTCCCTGATAAAGCGTGCCAAAAGGGTTGCCAGGAGCGGCTCGACCATCCTGCTGCAGGGAGAGAGCGGTACCGGAAAAGAGATATTTGCCCAGGCGGTGCACAATGCCAGCGGCCGCAGCGGAGGACCTTTTATTGTAATTAACTGTGGTGCCATCCCGCGTGAACTTGTGGAAAGCGAGCTTTTCGGATATGAAGACGGCGCTTTTACCGGTGCCCGGAAGGGAGGACGCCCGGGAAAATTTGAGCTGGCCAACGGGGGCACCATTTTTCTTGACGAAATAGGTGACATGCCCCTTGATATCCAGTCCAGTCTGTTAAGGGTATTACAGGAAAGGCAGGTTACCAGGATAGGTGGCCAGAGAGCGATTCCGATTAATACAAGAGTAATTGCCGCTACCAACAAGAATCTCGCCAGAGAAGTAGAAAAAGGCAACTTCCGCCTTGACCTTTATTATCGCCTCAATGTAATCACATTTCAACTGCCTGCTTTGCGGGAACGTCCCAAGGACATTCCCTACCTTGCCCAGTATTTTGTGGAAAAAATCAGCTGCAGACTTGGTCTGAACCCTCCAACCATCAGTCCTGAATTTTACAATTGTCTTGCCGAATATAACTGGCCGGGGAATGTCAGGGAACTGGAAAATATTATCGAACAGGCTCTGCACATGGTGGAAGCAGACATTCTGGTTCCTGAGCACCTGCCTTCAAGAATCTATTCTTCGCAAAAGAATGTCTCCAAAAAGAGTATCCAGACAGACAAGCTGAAAAATGCCGAGGCCACTGTAATCATGAACACACTGGAATCCAGCAACTGGAACATTTCCAAGGCTGCTGCAATTCTGGGGATCGGCCGGAACACCCTTTACAGAAAGATTGACAGGTATAATCTACGCCAGGATAAGAGCCATGGTTAAGGACTGTTTTTTTGGAAAGGGGTAAAAATAATGCCTATCAGGGATTATTCAAAAGTATTTGTCCGTTATGACCTGGTTACTGAGAGCCCATATTATTCAATCAAGAGAAGTGCAGGGGAAAATCAGATCATGGCCAGGGTGATTGAATCTGTTATTCTTGGTGACCTTGACAATATAGAGAATGTTGTCAAGGCAGCTCTGGAAGAAGAAGATCCTGTGGATGTTATTTACAATGGTCTGATAGCAGGGATTAAAGAGGTCAGTACCCTCTGGGATGAAGGGGTTTATTATCTGCCGCAGACCCTGCTGGCTTCTGATGCCATGCTCCTGGGCCTGGAAATCTGTGAGGAAAGACTGGGCTGTCCGGTGCGCAAGCGGGGGCTTGTTATTACTCATACTGCCGAGGGGGATATCCATGACCTGGGGCAGAAAATAGTTAATGCATTACTCCGGGCCAGCGGTTTTGAAGTAATTGACCTTGGGAAGGACGTTCCGGTGTCTGAAGTTGTCAAGGCTGTCAGGCAACATAAACCTGACATAATCTGTGGTACAGCCCACTTAAGCACAACTATGGGGGCGCTGAAAAGGATATCTGAAAAGATGAAAGAAGAGGGGTTGAGTGTTCCTTTTGCCTGTGGCGGCGGCGGAGGGGTGACCCAGTCTTTTATCACCAGCTTTGATTTCGGAATTTACGGCAAAGACGCTTCCCTTGCACCAAAGATGGCTGAGGATGCGGAACGGGGGATGTCATGGCAGGGGCTCAGGCGAAAATATAATGGCTGAGTCACCTGCCCCTTTTTTTATATATTGTTCTTTCGTTATGTATTGTTCTTTCCAATGAAACAGTGTTTCATTTTGTAACACCTAAAAAAAGGGGGAATGGGCCAACCTGTACAAGGCAGTATTGTGGAACTAAACACAGTTACGGCTATTAGGCTGTTCTGCAATGGAACAATAGAAGAGTTTTGGTACACATCTGGATCACACTTCCGGATGAGTTAAGTTTTTTGTAAATGCTTTATTTAAAAGGGATAAGCCTGCTGACTGAAATATTTTACTGAACACCTGGTTTTGGCACGGTAATTGCTTAATATATTGTATAGATGCGCCTGGTGGAATTTTCACCGGACAAATTAATGTTCCGTGCCGGGAGGAGGTGTGTCGGGTTCAGTTTTTATTCTCGTGTTCTTTAGCAGGTTGGTAAAAACCCAATAGTCTAGTTAACAAAAGGAGGTTAGCAAGAATGCCGAAATATGACAAAATGGCTTACGCAAGCGCTGATGAAATGATATTTGGCTCAGCAAAGAATCCTGTGAAGTACGGTCGTGACTTTACTGTCGGTGGAGGTTATGTTTATCCGGAGCTGGTTCCGCATCCCAGGCCGGGCACAGAATCCACCAAGAAAACCCTGGTCAAGGAATATGAAAAAATGGTCACTGATGTCCTTGATCGTTGTGTCGGCATTGGTATTCCGGGAATCCAGATTGAGTTGGAACACGTTTACCAAATGACCAAAAATCCTGAATGGGGCGGCGAAATTGCTGCAGCAACAAAGCATCTGCAAGAGGATTACTTCCGTAAATACGGGCTCAAGAGCGCTATCAGGGCAACTATTGCAGACTACCGGAAGCCTGATGAGGAAGACATCAGGAACAGTGTGGCCCTGGAAAACCAGTTAAAGACTTTTGAAACCAGTGCGGCAGGTGGAGCTGATAACCTTTCCATCGAATCTGTGGGTGGTAAAGAGATTTCTGACTACACTATTGTCAGGCAGGATATCCGGGGGACTCTCTTTGGGATAGGTGTCCTGGGCAGCCTGGATATGGAGTTTATGTGGAAGAAGATTGTTGAGATTGCTGATAAGTACGGGGCTACTCCCGGTGGCGACACTAACTGTGCCCAGGCCAATGTGGCCATGTTTATGGCCGGCGGGTACCAGGACCGCTCAGTTCCGCATACCTTTGCCGCTTTGACAAGGGCTATTGCTGCGGCTCGTTCCCTGGTTGCCTACGAACAGGGAGCCAAAGGGCCAAGCAAAGACTGTGGTTATGAAGATGTTATCATCAAGTCCATTACCGGAAATCCCATCTCAATGGAAGGTAAAACATGTGCCTGTGCTCACAGTGACCTCCTGGGCAACCTGGTCGGAGCATGCTGTGACCTGTGGAGTAACGAGGCTGTTGAATACCATGACATGTTCGGTGGAACCACAGTAGCTGTATTTGCCGAGATTCTTGGTTATGATGTGGCCCTGATGAATACCGCTATCGAACTTGGTAAGGCTAAGGACCTGCAGCAGATGATGGTCCAGTCTGACAAGTACCGTGATACCCATGGCTTCATTCTTTGCCCGGAAAATGCATATGAGATTGGTAAGGCAATAGTAGCCAACAATACTTCCTACTATGCCAGGGCCCGTGCTGCCGCTATTAAGGCCGGGGAACTGATGCTGGCTGACAGCAAGCTCCAGATTTCTGCATTTGAGAAGGAATCACTGGAATCAGCTATGCGTACCCTGGAAAGTCTGCCTGACAAAGAGGAAGACTTCATCAGTGAATGTGCTGACATATACAAGAAGCTTATTCCTGGATTTACCCTGGCTAATTATGGCCTGTAAACTTTGGGAAGAATGTCATGAATTAAAGGAGGGACAAAGATGGCAACAGTGGCAAATTATGCAAACATTTTTGTAAGATATGACCTCATTGGTTCAGGAGCAGCCAAAGGGGCCAAGGTTTCCAGTAAGGATTCCGCTATGCAGAAGGTTTTACAGTGTGTTCTGGAAGGGGACAGTGACAATATTGTTGATGCTGTTAATGAGGCATTGGCAACAAAAGACCCGATGACAGTTATCAATGAGGGCCTGATTAAAGGCATGAATGAAGTCAGCAGGCTTTGGGATGAAGGAGAATACTACCTTCCCCAGGCTATTGTGGCATCAGATGCCATGCTTAAAGGACTGGATATCTGTGAGAAAAAACTTGGTAAAGCTTTAGAGAAAAAGGGAACTGTAATTACCCATACTGCTGAAGGCGATATCCATGACCTGGGACAGAAAATTGTAAATGCACTTCTCAGGGCCAATGGTTACAATGTTATCGACCTTGGCAAGGATGTTCCTGTTGATGAAGTTGTGGCTGCAGTCAAGGAGCATAAACCGGTGATGGTAACCGGTACAGCCCTGATGACCACCACTATGACCGCATTTGAGAGAATTTCCAAGCGCCTGGTTAAAGACAACTTCCAGGTACCGTTTGTCTGCGGCGGCGGTGCTGTTTCTCTCGAGTATGTAACCGGTTACGATCTCGGGGTATTTGGCAAGGATGCATCAGAAGCGCCCGGAATGGCCAGTGATGCTGTAAATGGCCTGAACTGGACCCAGTTAAGGGAGAAGTGGAACAGCTAATTAATGTCTGACAGCTGACCCGGGACTGTCTATCCAGGCCCGGGTCAGTATTATAATCAGTGACAATATGTAAACCGGTGTTATATTATAATAAGTACTAAACAGGTTAAATTCCTAAAATGAGGGGCGCAATCATATGAAGATAGACGTAATTAACGGACTACTGGGAGCCGGAAAAACCACATATTTGTTAAACTTACTGGAAGAAATGGAACCTGGTGAAAAGACAGCAGTACTGGTGAACGAATTTGGTGAAATTGGCATTGACGGTGATATCCTTGGGGGACATGGAGCCAATGTGGTGGAACTCCCCAATGGGTGTATCTGCTGTACCCTGACGGCTGATCTGCGCAGTCAGGTCAGGGAGATTGCCGAAAACTTCGCACCGGGCCGGCTGCTTATCGAGCCCACCGGTATCGCTACCATAAAGAATTTACTTGGAATCCTTAACAGCCTGAGCCTTGAAAAATACATTGATGAGATTCGGGTTATTCTGGTTATAGATGCTGCAAATCTGCGGGAAATCATTTCCCAGAACCGTTCCTTTGTAGAAAACCAGATTAAGGCCGCTCACGTCATTGCCGTAAACAAATGCGACCGGGTTGATGCAGGTGAAATCAGCTGGATAATGGCTTTTATCAGGAGCATAAACACAACGGCCGAAATTTTCCTGACTATTCACGGAAGAGTTATAAGCAGGGACGGTGTTGCTGAAATCGATTCAGCCGGAAAGGGCAGTAAATTACACAACGGGGAGTCAATTGGGGAAGAAGCTCCCGAAGTGTTTGCAGCACCGGAAACACCCCTGAAAAGGTATGAGCAGTTCAGTACCACCAGCAACGGCATATTTGACCTGAAAAAGCTCAGGGACCTGTTCGGGGGAATTAACCGCCAGGCCTTTGGCCTTGTTGACAGGGCAAAAGGTATTTTTCGCATCACAGGTGATAACTGGATACGCCTGGACCTTGCATCAGGTGAAATTGAAGAATCAGGTGTCAGAACAGGGCTGACCTCCAGTAAAATTATTGTAATCGGGACAAACCTCAGGAAGGATTTGCTGAAGGAAGAGTTCCGCAGCTGCCAATTGTGAGACGTTATGGTACATAAGGTATAGATAATGTGAAAACTGCCAGATGAGGAGTGGTAACATGGGTCAAACAGGTATTGCGCTTGATTTGGGTACCAGCGGCTTCCGAGGGCAGGCCGTCGACCTGGAAAGAAAAGAAATCATTGCCACTGTGCTTACCGCCCGACACCCTTTGCCAGGGGCAAATGTCATGGACCACCTGAATTTTGCCATTGAAGCGGGACTGGAAACAGCCCATGGTGTGGTTATTGAAACAGTTAACCAGGTCATCAGGACCCTGGGAATATCAACAGAAGATATAAAAAGGCTGGCTGTATGTGGCAACCCCATACAGTTATCACTGTTTGAAGGGATTGAAATTCGGGACCTGGCTTATGCCGGGGAACGCAAAAAGAAGCTCATGGGAATTGTCCCGCCCAACAGGGATGCCAAAAAGCTGGCAGCTTCCGACATAAACGGACTATCACTGCCGGCCGGTGTGGAAGTATACATTCCGGCAGCAGTAAAGCATGAAATCGGGGCTGATGCCTTGGCCATGATGGTCCAGTCGGGACTGCTGGAAAACCAGGACATCGCTCTGGTCACCGACTATGGAACAAATGCCGAAATGGCGCTTAAAATCGGAGACAGGATAATCACAGGTTCCTGTGCGGCCGGGCCGGCACTGGAAGGACAGCATATTGAATTCGGAATGCTGGCGGCCCCGGGAGCCGTTCACGATATAGAAGCCGAAAAGGTGGGCTTTAGATGCTATGTCCTCAATGAGAATATGATCAGTGAACCGGGAGACCTGGTGGATATAACGGCAGAAACCGTCCTGGAAAAGGGATCGGTAAATGTTACCGGAATTACTGGTACCGGTGTAATCTCAATTCTCTATGAGGGCATGGACGCAAACCTTATTCGGCTTCCCAAAATTAAAACACCTCAACATTTAATACACCTGGGAAAAGATGTGGCCTTCAGTGAACATGATATCACCGAAGCCGGTAAGGCAATAGGCGCCATCCGGGCAGGATTCATAACCCTGGCTGCGGAAGCAGGTATTGAGCTGGAGGATATCCGGACCGCATATATGGCAGGCGCTTCCGGAACATATGTGAATGCGCGCAAGGCCCTGCAGGTTGGTCTGGTTCCTCCCGGAGCGGAAAAGATTTATCAGGTTGGCAATACATCTCTGGCAATGGCCAGGGATATAGTGCTGGATCCGGAGAGACTCTGGAAATTACAGGATCTGGCGCGTGCCTTAAGGGCCAATCACTGTATGTTTGGGGAGTCCCAGGTCTTTGAAAGGGCATACCTGTTGGAATTGTCATTCTGGGGTGAAGGTATGCCCTGGGAGCAGTATCATAAATTCAGTAAAATGTATAAGCTCCCCACCCTAATTGAACCTTATCAGAATCCGGAAATTATCAGGCTCTATGAGCGTGATATTCCGGACCTGGGTTACCGGGGAGTAACGTATATTGATAGTGTCGGAAAACCATGTCTGGTACAGTTTGACGGTTGTACTGGGTGTGGTATGTGTGTGGAAAAATGCCCTGAAAAAGCACTGGAGCTTCTCACGGACAGGGAGGCCACAATATCTATAAAGCCTGACAGGTGTAATGGGACCGCCTGTAAGAGGTGTGAAGTAAACTGTCCGGAAAAAGTTTTTCAGTTTGCTCAGATTTCATTCATTCCTGAAGGCTGCTAAACTATATCACATACCTCCTCTAATGGACCGTTTCCTTTAAAAAATAAGGGGTTAATCGGTCCGATTTCTTTTGACAGGGAACATTTTTGGGAGTATAATAAAATCAGAAAGATTCTGATTTAGAAGACATAAACAGAAAGATTCTGATTTGGGGGACACAAAAATATGATTTATGAGAACATACTTGAACAGTTATCTTCCCAAAAGTGTAAACTTACCCTGCAGAGGAGGGAACTATTAAAGATACTTATCAGGGCCAGGACCCCCCTGGCTGCCAGGGAAATTTATGACCGGATGCTGAAGAAATATCCCAACATGAGCTTTGATACGGTTTACCGTAACCTTAGTCTGCTGCAGGAAATGCAAATTGTAAACCGCCTGGAATTTCAGGAGGGCCGCAGCAGGTATGAACTTAACCTCAGCCAGGACCATCACCACCACCTGGTATGTCTGAAATGCGGCGGTACTTGGAAACTGAGGGCCTGCCCGCTGGAAGGTTTGAACATTGTTAATACAGTTCCTGAAGATTTCAAGATAACCACTCACAGGTTTGAGGTCTTCGGATACTGCAGGCAGTGCCGGGATTAGGCGATTTAATGATAAATGCGGTAGGCGCTTCATATGATAAGAACTGAGGACGGCTGTAACTAAAGGTAAGGGAGCTATCCATAATATGGTGGAAATTATTATTGATGCTTTAATTGACTCAGCTATAATGATACCTTTTTTGCTGGCGGCTTATATAGGTATCGAATACATTGAAATAAAACTGGGGGGTAAAATAAAAGAAAAGGTCCAGAATGTGGGCAAAGCCGGCCCGACACTTGGCTCATTTTTTGGAGTAATTCCCCAGTGCGGGTTTTCGGTAATTTCTGCTGCCCTTTATTCCAAAAGGCTGATTACAATGGGTACATTACTGGCAGTTTATCTGTCAACCTCTGATGAAGCAATCCCCATTGTTCTGGCCCATCCGGAAAAGATTGGGGTTCTTTTGCCCCTGCTGACAGCCAAAATATGTATTGCATTAATTGCTGGATATATGGTTGACTTTGTCCTGTCAAGGTCGGGAAAAGCCGCGGCAGAACGTGAAGCATGTGCTTCCCGGGCCGGCGGCGGAGGCAGCAGCCACTTTTCGGAAAAAAACGGAAGTGAATGCCATGGGCACAGCCATAACGACCCTCAGGTCAAGGGGGCTGCAGAATGGGGTAAAGCCCTCCCGCATCACCCGGAAAATACAAATATAGGCTGCTGTGGGCATAGCTGTACCCCGGAAAAGAATGACATCAGGCAGTGGATTATCCACCCCGTTGTCCATACCGTAAAGGTATTTGGCTTTATTTTTGTGATTTCATTGCTGTTAAACTACATAATTTTCCAGGTAGGTGAAGATAACTTAGGGAAATTTTTCCTGGTGAACAGTGTAACCCAGCCATTTTTTGCCGCACTGATTGGGCTGATACCTAATTGTGCTGCATCGGTGGCGGTGACAGAAGTATACCTTAAGGGAGGGTTAAGTTTCGGTTCTGCGGTTGCCGGCCTGTCTTCAGGTACCGGCCTGGGAATACTGGTCCTGTTTAGGGAAAACAGGAATACCAGGGAAAATCTGTTAATCATTGGGCTCCTTTTTGGGATTAGTGTGGCTGCAGGTACAATCCTGCATATTATATACGGTTGATACTCCCCATGCCTAAAACCAGGGGCTTTACGGCACTCTTAAGGCACTTATGGTAATTGTTTTATTAAGTGAATAATCAAAAGAGGAATGTTATTGGCCACGGGAGCATGTATCGTGACCGGTAACTTTTTTTTTGCCAGTACTTACAGTAATTTTAATCCATAAGGTAAATTTCTCCGGATTTTGAGGTCACCCCCTGGGTTTCGAATTATTTATGCATTTTCCGGTCATACTATTAGAGACCACAGGTAACCGGGAAAAAACATGACTTGGAGGTAACAGGTGTGCTCAAAGGGAGGGAAATCATCAGCCTGCCGGTGGTTGCGTTAAATAACGGTAAACAGGTTGGAGAAGTTAAAGACCTGGTTTATGATATCAATGAAAACAGGGTAGTTGGTTACCTGGTGGAAAACGGCGGGTGGCTAAGGAACAGTAAGGGATTTCTCCACGAAGATATCTGCAGACGGGAAGACGAAAGCCTTATCATAACTGATGAATCAGCGATTAAACCGGTCAAATCCATCCCGGCTCTAAAACAGACCATTGTTGCCAAAAGCGATATCAGGGGCCGGCGTGTTGAGTATGAGGATGGCCGCATTATTGGTATTATTCAAGACCTGATTCTTGATGAAAACACCGGTGAAATAATCGGGTATGAAATTTCAGACGGGGTTATCGAAGACCTTCTTAATGGAAGGTTTACCATACCAAACACAGGTCTGAGCATTGGACCTGACCGGGTCATTGCTTCTTTCGAAATAAACGGAATTCCTTTGCAAGGGGGGTAATATGATGAATTGTCCTGCCTGTGGCAGTAAAGCTACCGGAAAGGTAGGCGTAGACCAGTATTACTGCTGGGACTGCTGTGTAGAGTACAGTATGAAGAGAAATGAAGTTAATATTTTTGAAGTGGCCGAAGACGGTACCCTGATGGTATTGGGCGCCCAGGACGATATTTAGGATTTAAACCGGTAAAGGGGGTGAATACATGCGCAAAGGATTTTGGAACGGTTTGCTTACAGGCGGCATCGCAGCAATGGTTTTGACAATGTTTATGGCACCCCAGTATAAAAAACACAGAAGGCCTGTGTTAAAGGACTCCAGACTGGTCAAAAGCAGCGCGCGAAGAGTTATTAGAGGAGCAAAAAAAATGGCTGATGACTGGATGAAATAAAGAATGTATAATACAACTACCAAAACAATGTACCGGCGATTGTTCCTGGGAACAGTATCAATTGCCGGCTTGTACTTTCTGTACAGGGTAAGGATTATTTTTATTCCATTTATACTGGCATTTTTTATTGCTTACCTCCTGAATCCTATGGTGGAGTATGTTGAAAGCAGAAAAGTTCCCCGGGGGCTGGCAATACTCCTGGTCTATATGGTGGTTTTTGCTGTGGGCACATCAATAATGGTATTTGGTGTCCCGTACATTCTCGAGGAATTCAATCGTCTGGGACATGTCATCCCCCGGTTAACCTCGGAAATAAAAGGGATTATTACCGATATTGAGGGCAGCTATAGCAGGTTCAGACTGCCACAGGGTATCAGGGCTGTAATTGATGAACGCATTAAACAGGGTGAAGACCTACTGATAAACATGGTCAGGGCAGCAGCAGACTCTATGGTTAAACTGTTTTCCTACCTGCTGGGACTGATTATTGCCCCTTTCTTTGCATTTTATATGCTAAAAGATGCGGAACAGATAAAAAATTCCTTTACCTTAACCATACCACGCAGATATCGCAGTGATGTCATGGCAGTTCTAAGGGACCTGGATGACATAATCAGTGGATTTTTCCGGGGGCATGTGACTATATCAGTAATTGTGGGAGTAATGACAGGGTTGGGAATGTATCTCGCAGGTGTGGATTTTGCCTTCATTATAGGGCTTATTGCCGGGATAGCCGAACTGGTCCCATACCTGGGGCCATTTATTACTGCTGTGCCTGCAGTATCCCTGGCACTGCTTGTCTCCAAAAAGACCGCTTTTTATGCCATCATAATAATCCTGATAGTCCAGCAACTGGAGAATGCAGTGATTTCACCGAAAATTCTCGGGAAAAGCCTTGGGCTGCATCCCCTGGTGGTAATTTTTGCTTTACTGGCAGGTGGAGAACTTTACGGCTTTGCCGGAGTGCTCCTGGCAGTACCGGCTGCCGCGGCACTTAAAGTAATCCTGCGATATATTTACCTGAAGCTGGTAGATGATAAGGACACCGGTTAATTGCTTGACAATAGCAGCAGCTTTAGGTATAATTTTAGCGAATTTATAAATTACCATTTAATGTTACCCATAATGTTACCAGGGTGGTGCCGCGAAAGAAAGCCTTTCGTCCCTGGAGTGTTGTTCACTTCGGGCGAGAGGCTTTTAAGTTAGGAGGTAAATATGTTGACCGGAAATGAAGTGAGGGAAAAGTTTCTTAAATATTTTGAGAGCAAGGGGCATGCGATTGTTTCCAGTTCATCCCTGGTGCCCCATGATGACCCGACTCTACTGTTTACCAATGCGGGGATGAACCAGTTTAAGGACGTCTTCCTTGGACTGGACAAGCGTCCTTATAAAAGAGCGACAACATCTCAGAAGTGTGTCCGGGCCGGTGGAAAACACAATGACCTGGATACTGTGGGACGTACAGCCAGGCACCATACTTTCTTTGAGATGCTGGGCAATTTTTCCTTTGGCGATTACTTCAAACGTGATGCTATCTCATATGCCTGGGAGTTCCTCACTAGGGTGCTGGGACTTCCTGAAGAAAAGCTTTATCCCACCATTTATACTGATGATGATGAGGCATTCAGGCTGTGGCAGGAAGTTACCGGTGTGCCGGCTGAGAAAATTGTCCGCCTGGGTGAAAAGGATAATTTCTGGTCTATGGGGGATACCGGACCGTGCGGTCCCTGTAGTGAGATAATTTATGACCGTGGTGAGGAGTTCCGCTGCCAGGAGTCGGAGTGTTTTGTCGGAAAATGTGATTGTGACCGCTGGCTGGAGATCTGGAACCTGGTGTTTATGCAGTACAATCGTGATGAAACCGGAACAATGACCCCACTGCCCAAACCCAGTATTGATACCGGGATGGGACTGGAGCGGATAACATCGGTGATTCAGGGTGTTTCATCAAATTATGACACAGACCTGCTTAAAGATATTATTACAAAAGTAGAAAAAATGACCGGCCTGAAATACCACGGAGATGAAAGGGGATTTCCGTTCCGGGTTATTGCAGACCATGCCCGGGCCTGTACTTTCCTTATTTCAGACGGTGTACTGCCAGGCAACGAAGGAAGGGGTTATGTGCTGCGCCGAATTCTCAGGAGGGCAGTGAGGTTTGGTAAAAGCCTGGGTGTAGAAAGGCCGTTTCTCCATGAACTGGTTAACACGGTGGTCGCCCTGATGGGAGATGCTTATTCGGAAATTGCCGAAAAGAAGGAGTATGTGAGCCGGATTATCCGGCTTGAGGAGGAGCGCTTCCATGAAACCATCAATGATGGCCTGAAAATTGTCGGTGAAATGATTTCACGGGTCAAGTCAGCCGGGGGGACCCGGATTGGCGGGGAGGATGCTTTTGTTCTTTATGATACATATGGATTTCCCCTTGACCTTACAGAAGACATTGCCGAAGAAAACGGCCTTGAAGTGGACCGGACCGGTTTTGAGAAGGCTATGCAGCAACAGCGGGAAAGGGCCAGGGCGGCACGGCAGGATACCGAAATGCTGGCCGGTCAGGAAATTTACGCTGAAATCGGCAAAAAAATGGGGATAACTGAATTTATCGGCTATGGAGAGATATCATCACATTCCAATGTAATTGGCCTGATTGTCAATAAAGAGGCTGTTGCTCAGGCAGAACAGGGCCAAAAGGTTGAGGTTATCCTGAATAAGTCACCGTTTTACGCTGAAAGCGGTGGTCAGGTGGGTGATACCGGGTACCTGACCAAGGCCGGGACAGTGGTTCGTATCTACGATACCAAAAAGGCTTTCAACGGCCTGTATATTCACCTTGGAGAGGTGGAAAAGGGAACCCTGTCATTTGGGGACTTTATTGAAGCCCGGATTGATGTAGAAAGAAGGAAAAGGATTGCCAGGAACCATTCGGCGACCCACCTGCTGCATAAGGCTATGAAGGAAGTCCTGGGTGACCACGTGAACCAGGCTGGTTCACTGGTTGAGCCAGACAGGCTAAGATTTGACTTCACTCATTTTCAGCCGGTTACTCCCGGAGAACTGCAGGAAATTGAAGCCAGGGTCAATGAAAAGATAATGAGCAATCTGGAGATCAGCACAATGGTCAGCACGGTAGAAGAAGCCAAAAAAGCAGGGGCCACGGCGCTTTTCGGTGAAAAGTACGGTGAGCATGTCCGGGTGGTAAGCATGGGTGACTACAGTATGGAGCTTTGCGGCGGTACCCACTTAAATGCAACTGCTGAGGCCGGAATCTTCAAGATACTTTCTGAAAGTGGAATCGGTTCCGGGCTGCGGAGGATTGAGGCGGTAACCGGAGACGGTGTAATCACCTATATTACTGAACAGGAAAACCTGATTGCAGAGGCCAGTGCAGCCCTGAAGACAACACCAAATGAGCTTGCCAGAAGAGCCGAAGGTATCATAAAGGAACTGAAGGAGAAGGAAAGGGAACTTGAAGCCATGCAGGCTAAGCTGGCCAGGTACGAATCACAGGGAATAATGGACCAGGTGAAGGAAATCAGAGGCATCAAAGCCCTGGCAGCCCAGGTGAATGCTCCGGACATGGACGCCCTGAGGAACATGGGAGACATGATGAAGGATAAGCTTGGTTCCGGAGTGGTGGTACTGGGCAGTATCACTGACGGCAAAGTTAATTTTGTGGCCATGGCCACAAAAGATGTCCTGGATAAAGGCATACACGCCGGAAACATCATCCGGGAGGTGGCCAAAGCTGCCGGTGGCGGCGGAGGAGGCAGGCCGGATATGGCTCAGGCAGGAGCCAAAGACCCTGCCAAGATGGCCGAAGCTCTGGAGAAGGCATATGAGGTTATTCAGAACCAGGTCAAATAGCTTAACCAGATTTATTCAATTGAACTCCGGGTGAATAACATGTAGTATAGTAGATGAATACTGCATGAGCCAGTAGTTGCAGTTTAAAGGTATCAGGATTTAAATACCGGAGGTGGCGGGACCCGTGGCTAAGAGAGTGCTGGTTATTTCTGAGTCTTTCGGCCTTGGACATGAAAGGGCAGCTGATGCCTTAACCAGGGCCATGAAACAGCTTGTGCATGATACCGAGGTTCGTCATATTAACAGTATTGGCAGCAGCTTTCCCCGCCTGAAGGATATGATATTCAGGAGCTATCTGCAGTTAATTAACAGGCTGCCACAGACCTGGCACAGGTTTTACGAGAAAAGCAGGGCCAGAACAGATGACGAAACCTCAAGGCGAATGGTGCGGCTGTTGTTAGAAGGCTCTATTATCTCAGAAATAAAAAGGTTCAGACCCGATGTCATTGTATGTACACACCCATTTCCGGCTTCAGTAATCGCCGGACTCAAAGAAAAGGGGCTGGACACGCCTCTGGCTGGGATAATAACAGATTATGACATTCATGCTTACTGGCTGAACCCGAATATTGACCTGTATATTGTGGGGGACAACTGTCTGGAAAACGGTTTCAGGGATCTGAACTTTAAACCCCGCTGTGTTTCGGGGCAGGGTATCCCCATAGACCCGGTTTTTACCAGGAGGGCCAGCCGTGAAGAGACAAGGGAAAAACTGGGCCTGGACAACAGCAGGCCTGTGGTGCTGGTAGGCGGTGGAGGCTGGGGCCTCGGAGACCTTGAGAAAATTACCGCCATCCTGGCAGAGATGCCCGAAAGGGCGCAGGTGACAGTGGTCACAGGTCTCAATGCCGGACTCAGAAAAATTATGCTCAGGAGGTTCTCACAAAAGCATTCTGTTAGGGTTGAGGGACTGGTAAACAATATCCACGAATACATGTGGGCTGCAGATGTTATGGTGACAAAACCCGGCGGCCTTTCCACAACGGAGTGCCTGGCATCGGGAGTACCGATGGTCCTATTTGATGTACTTTATGGACAGGAAGTGTGGAATGCCCGTTTTCTTACCGGTAACGGTGCTGCCTTAAAGGCTGACTCAATTGAAGAAATACCGGCAAAGGTAAGGATGATTACATGTGATAAAAATGTTTACCGGCTGATAAATAAAAAGGCCCTCTTACTGGGCAAATCCAATTCCGGTCCGGATGCTGCCGCGAATGTACTCACCCTGGCCGGAGCTCTGTAAGAAAAACAAATAGGGAGTATAGCACATAATATTTCAAGATTGGCAGTGATTCAGTGGGCTTAAGAAAAAGCCCACTGGTTTTTTGACCAAAAATAAAAGGACTGTACCCATAAGATTTTAAATTATGGGACAGCCCCTTATTATCTTAGTGCAGATATTCAGTTACCCAGTCAATATGGTCAAGTTCCAGTCTCAGGATATCGTAATGGAGATTCAAGTCCAGGTCACCAACTGTGATGACGAACTTCTTGTCATTATGAAAATCCAGCATAAATCTCGATACGTGTTCGATGGGCCTCTTTCGCGTGTCAGTGAAGTTTTCGGGGTCGCGGTAATCATAAACCGTTATTTCCACAAAACCGGTAGGAATCAGTCTGCATTGAACATGAAGGTTTTCAGGACCGATATCTGAAAGAAGTGAAGCCAAACCAAATACAAGATCATCGTTTTGTCCCAGGAAGGCAATAGTCAGTTCATCCGGAAAATCCAAACGGCCGAAAAAATAACCTAAGTCCTTACAATATCCCTGTGCCATAGTAACCCCTCCTTCAAAGTGGTTTGTAAAACCTGATGAGGCAATACCAAGGCAACTCACGGATACCGGTTCGCTATTACGGTTTTCAAAAGGACACTGAATGCTGTTGGTGGTAATTGGTAACAACCGGTGCCGTGCTTGAACGATGCTTTTGGATTACCTCACATTCGTGCCATATCCTGACCATATTGGAAAAAATATATTTGATTAAATTCTATCATATAATATCTAATAATACCAGATGCAAACGGGAACAATTTTTTTGCCTCATGAGAGGAAAATAAGGAGATATGGAGAATACTACTACTATCAGCGCGTAAGGGAGGGAACCGATGTGAACAGGGGTTTTGAAGAGACAATGATGTTTAAGGTCAAGGCAGAGGACTACAATGAAGTCAGGGATATACTATTTAAAGTATACGATGCCCTAAAAGAGAAAGGTTATAATCCGATCAACCAGATTGTAGGTTACCTGTTATCGGGAGACCCTGCTTACATAACCAGTCACAACAATGCCAGGAGCATGATCAGGAAAATGGAACGAGATGAAGTAATAGAAGAATTGGTAAAGCATTACCTGCAGAAGTAACAGAGGGCGGCCAATGCCCTCTTTGTTTTTTAAACTCAGTGTTATTTTAACTCTGAATTGCATTTCTTTCAGAGGCAATTTATTTTTCAGAGGCAATTATAGAGAACGGTTACAGTGGTGGTAATATGGAATACAGGGAACTCGGACAAACAGGTATCAGGGTGTCAAGGCTTTGCTTTGGGGTGCTCACAGTGGGCCCTCTTCAGGCAGGACTCACAGTTGACAGCGGGGCTGAAGTTATCAGGTATGCACTGGAGCAGGGAGTCAGTTTTTTGGATACAGCCCAGTATTACAGGACTTATCCATACATAAAAAAGGCAGTCAGGGGCTATCACGGGGAAGTGGTCCTGGCTTCAAAATCTTATGCCTATACCAGAAAAATGATGCAGGAAGCAGTTGAGGAGGCGCGGAAAGAGACGGGACGGGATATGATAGATATCTTTTTGCTTCATGAGCAGGAATCAGCGCTGACAATCAGGGGCCACTGGGAGGCCTATGAATACCTTCTTGAGTGTAAGCAAAAAGGCATCATCAGGGCAGCCGGCATCTCTACCCATACTGTTGCCGGTGTAAAGGCCGCCTGCCAGGTTCCGGAGATTGATGTGATCCATCCTTTATATAATTACCGGGGTGTGGGGATAACTGACGGTGATGCCAGTGCAATGGGGCAGGCTATTAAAGAAGCCGTTGCTGCCGGTAAGGGCATTTACAGTATGAAACCTTTGGGGGGTGGCAATCTGCTGGCAGATTCCCGGGAAGCTTTTGATTTTGTCCTCAGAAAACGAGGTTTACATTCAATAGCAGTTGGAATGAAAACAACAGCAGAAGTTGATATGAATATCCTGATATTCAGTGGCGGGGAAGTACCTGATTCAGTGAGGGACAAGGTAAATGCTGTACCCCGGAGGATCCATATTGAATCATGGTGTACGGGATGTGGTAAATGTGCATCCAGGTGTACAGCAGGAGCCATTCGTATCGAAAACGGCAGGGCCGTGGCAGACCATGCGCGGTGCCGGATATGCGGATATTGTGGTCCGGTATGTGAGGAGTTTTGCATCAAAATTATTTAGCGAAAAATTATCTGGCGGGGTGGAAATAACTTGAGATTAATGGGTTTGGATGTTGGGACCAAGACTATCGGAGTTGCCCTAAGTGACCCCCTGGGAATTACCGCTCAGGGCTTGGAAGTTATCCGGCGCAAGGGACAGGAAAAAGACCTTACCCGGTTACGGGACATCATAACTGAAAAAGAAGTCAGCGGAATTGTTGTGGGTCTGCCCAGGAATATGAATGGTACCATGGGCCCGCAGTCCGAGGTTATCCGGGAATTTGCATCCCTGTTGGAGAATACTTTTAATTTACCTGTAGTAATGTGGGATGAGAGGTTATCTACCGTGGCAGCGGAGAAAATGCTTATCAGTGCTGATGTGAGCAGGTCCAGAAGAAAGCAGGTAATTGACAAGATGGCTGCTGTTATGATATTACAGGGTTATCTTGACAGTAATATGAAGTATAAGGATGGGGAAAACGGTTAAAATATAAATGGGTTGTTTTTGGTTGACAACCAATGTTTGGTAATATACAATACATATACTGAATTAAATTATGAGGTGATGAAATGACTGAAGAGACTGAAGTACTCATGCTGACAGATGAAGAAGGCAATGAACACGAATTTTCGGTGATTGACCTTATTGAAATGGACGGTTCTGAATATGCAATCCTGCTTCCTGTGGAAGAAGGAGACGATGAAGAGGGCGGCGAAGCCATAATTCTCAGAATTGACAAGGATGATGAAGGCAACGAAATCCTCGTGGACATTGAAGATGACGAAGAATGGGAAAAAGTCGCTGATACGTGGGCGTCAATGATTGAGGAAGAGGAAGCATAAATGCTTCCTCTTTTTTTTTGTTCTTTGGGAAAGTGTAGAGGAATTAAATGTAAGATTGTCTAATATATCTATATCTTAGAAACAATTTGAATGGCAAAATACGAGGTGTTAAGATGACCAAATATGTAAAAACAGTCATTCTGATAGTTGTACTACTGTCAATTTCTGCTGTGGTTTCCTTTATTACATTTATCGAAGTTACCGGGAACAGTAACCGGATATTTCCCGGAGTAACTCTGAAGGGGGTCAGCCTGGGTAACCTGACCAAAAATCAGGCCGCAGATGCAGTCGAAGATTATGTAGGCTCACTGCAGGGCAAATACATTACAGTGCATTTTGACGGCGGCAGCGGGAGGATAAGGGTATCTGACACAGGACTGCAGGCTGATACCGATAACATAGTACAGGAAGCATGGTCAGTGGGCCGGACCGGAAGTTTTCTGCAGCAGTGGCAGGAACGCAAGGCAGTGGCTCAAAACGGCAGGAAGATCCCTTTTAAAGTCACCTTCTCCAAAGAAAAGTTCAGGAACAGCCTTAATGATATAACCAGGGAGGTAAGGGTACCCCCAAGGGATGCCAGGCTGGTTATTACTCCACAGGATACTGTTGAAATAGTGGAAGGTACCAAAGGGACCGAAATAGATTTTGAGGGTGCTTTTGAACAACTGGAACCCATTTTTCGGGACGACCTTAATCCTGAGATAAATGTCAGCCTGGTGGAGGTCAATCCGTCACAGACTACTGAAGACATCAAAAATCTAAGGATAAACGGTGTCCTTGCTGAGTTTACCACCAGGTTTAATGCTGAAAACACAAACAGGTCGGAGAATGTCAGGGTTGCCGCCATGGCCCTGGACGGAAAGATGATTAAACCGGGGGAGGCTTTTTCATTTAATGAAGTCGTAGGACCCAGGAGCCAGGAGGCGGGATATAAAAACGCCAAAATTATCCTGAATAATGAGTTTATTGACGGGCTCGGCGGGGGAGTATGCCAGGTTTCTTCCACACTTTACAATGCCCTGTTGCGCGCCGGAATCGAGGTTAAGGAAAGGCATAACCACTCACTGGTGGTCACCTATGTCCCTATGGGGCAGGACGCGGCTGTGGTCTACGGCGCCAAGGACCTCAAGTTTACCAATAATCTGCCATGTGCTGTAATTATAAAAACAGTGATGACAAGGAATACGGTTACCTTCAAACTTTTCGGGGATACTGCTCTGAAAAGGAATGTCAGGATTATAAATAATGTGATTAAAGAATACCCCTTTAAAATTGCATATAAAAATGACCCCACACTGCCAAAAGGTCAGCAGGTTGTTGCCAACAAGGGACAAAACGGTTACCGGGTTGTTTCCAAAATGATGGTATATGAAGGTAACAGGCTTATAGAGACAAAACAATTACCCTCCAGCTACTATAAACCTTTGGACCAGGTGGTTAATGTCGGGGTAAAACCGGTCCAGGGGGCGCCGGGTACTGGTGTTCCATCCGGAGGGGGGACCCGGCTGCCTGAAGATGATAATCCCCCGTCGGTAGCCGACCCTCCGGCGGGGTCAACTCCACCGGAAGTGAATATACCCCCGGAGGATGCAAACCATCCGGGAGACACAAACCCACCGGAAGAAGCAACCCAACCGGAAAAAACGACCCCACCCGGAGAGACAAGCCCGCCGGAGGATACATCAGACCCTGGGGAAGACTATTTCCAGAGGCCTGTTACCATACCTCCAAAACCATGATAAATGTTACGCAATAAAATTTAACAGGTTTATTGATTTATAGACAACGGTTCACGTAACCGTTGTTTTTTTACGTCAAGATTAGAGATATTTTGCATATATATTATTGATGGGTCTGGTGGAGACAAGAACTTTGAAAGGGGAGAAAAAATGAAGAAAATAGTGATTGCCGGGCGGAATGATTCCGGTAAGTCAACAATCCTCGGGGAGATATATAAGGGACTGAAGTCAAAAGACTATCAGCCCCTGGCTGTCGGTTCAGGGGTTCAGGATGAGAAACCATACCTCTTGAAAGGTATTGAGGCAACTTATCTGACTATTGCCATACCTGAATCCGGACATGATGTGATTACTGATATTGACAGGGTTGTCAGAAATGCCATCAATCTGATAAAAGAAAGGAATTCACTGATCCAGCACGCCAAAAAGGCGTTGGAGGAACTTAACAAGGTTAGGTCAGTACTGGATTTGGGCCATCTGTACCAGGAAGATATTCCACCGGTATCTGCAATTCCCGATGTCATATTAATAGAGGCAGTGGGCATAAATGACGGGTATAAATCCGAGGAAACCAGGCGTCTGGGAGATATTTTGGTAAGTGTCGTCCCGGCAGGAATTAAGTCGGAAATCATCATGGAACAGGGCAATACCCTGCTTGATGAAGCTGATATCCTAGTAATTACCAAGATTGATGAAACTGCACGGGATGTTGCCACTACAACAATCAAACTGCTGAAGAGGATTTACAGGTATAAACCGATTATTCCCGTAGTTGCCACCCAGGGGGTCCATATGGACCTTGTATTAGACGAAGTGCTGAAGAGACTGGCAGACCCTGTCAGGCTTCTGGAAAATGAGGAACGGGAAAGGAAAAAACCGGCCCGCAGCGGGTAATCGGAGGAGTGAGATCAGAATAATATACGGCAGGGGTGGGTCATGGGCCTGAATTACTTAATCTTCGGGAACATCAATTCTGCCCCTGCCTACAGCAAAAAATGAGACCAGTTGTCCCAACTCCCTGAAAGTTGTATAATAGTGTAGAAATATATCATTGGCATATTATTGTCTGAAAGAAGTGATAAATATTGGAAACAGGCATTTCTGCGGCCAGGGAAGGGACAGGCATGGGACGTAAAATTTTTATAATACTTATTGTTCTCGGGCTGCTGTTATCTGCAGGACTATTTTTAGCTTATTTTAGGTTCCAGCAATTGTTGCAGCCCCCTGCTATTTCCGGTACCGCAGACGAGGTGACACTGGTTGTCCCTCAGGGCGCCAGTACTGTGGGGATAGCAAATATTCTTAAGGAACAGGGCCTTATCAGGAGTACCGGTGCCTTTAGGATTTATACAGCTTATCAAGGGCTTGACGGCAGTCTTAAGGCCGGAGAATTCAGCCTAAATACAGGGATGGCGGTTCCGGAGATTGTTGACCGGCTGGTAAAAGGGGAGACTGTTTCTATATCTTTTACCATCCCCGAGGGTTACAATCTTATGCAGATTGCAGACCGTCTGGATAAGATGAACATCGCCAACCGGGACAAGTTCCTGGAGATTGCTGCCACCGGTGATTTTGAACATGGCTTTCTCAAAGGGATTCCCAAAGGGCCGGGTAAGCTGGAGGGGTATCTTTTTCCCGACACATACAGGATTACCAGGGAAACCACGGAAAGAGAAATTATCGGGATGATGCTGGATCGTTTTGCCAGGGAACTCACTCCTGAATTTAAGGCAAATGCCGCCAAAACAGGGCTGACGGTTCATGAGGCGGTGACCCTGGCGTCAATTGTGGAACGTGAGGCCCAAAAAGATGAAGAAAGGCCCAAGGTTGCTGCTGTGTTTTTGAACAGGCTGAAAAAGGGCTGGAGACTTGAATCCTGTGCAACTGTGCAGTTCGCCCTCGGGGAACAAAAACCACGCCTGCTGAATAAGGACCTGGAGATTGACTCACCCTATAATACATACAAAGTTTCCGGTCTTCCGCCGGGACCCATTGCCTCTCCGGGAAGCGCTTCCCTGAAAGCGGCGGTCAATCCGGCTGATGTGGATTTCCTGTTTTTTGTTGTTTCTAAAGATGGCAGGCATGTCTTCAGCAGAACACTCAGTGAACACAACCGCAACAAGGAAATTTACCTGGACAGTCTGGAAATACCATAAATACAATCAGGCCCGGAGGGTGGCAATGGTTGGTATAATAAACCCGCTAATTGAAGAATACATCAGGGGATTGGCACCACATAGACCGGAATATATGATGGAGATGGAAAGATATGCACAGGAAAACCATGTCTCTATCATTCCTCCTGAGGTTGCCCAGTTCCTGACTACCCTGATTCACCTGAGCCAGGCCAGGGATGTGCTGGAAATCGGAACGGCAATCGCGTATTCCACTATCTGGCTGGCTTGGGCGGTAGCGCCGCGTGGGGGGCATGTCACCACTATCGAAATTAATGAGCGGCGGGCGGCGGCTGCTGCCGAAAATATCCGCCGGGCCGGGATGGAGGATAAGATTACCCTCCTCAAAGGACATGCGGTGGATATTGTTCCCTATTTAAAGGACAACTATGATTTTGTTTTTATTGATGCGGCAAAGGGCCAGTATGGCTGGTTTTTCGGGGAACTGTTCCCCAGGCTGAAAGAGGGCGGACTCCTGGTATCAGACAATGTCCTGGCAGAAGGTAAAGTTGTGGTTCCGGACGAGGAACTGCGGCACCGTCAGAAAACCGCGGTGCGCCGCCTGAGGGATTACCTGAGGATGATTACAACACATCCGGGGATGGAAACCACCATAGTACCTTTTGGGGACGGTCTCGCTGTCAGCCTGAAAAAATGAATTTGGAGTGAATGAATTGAATAAACCTGAACTTCTGGCCCCTGCCGGAGACCTGGACAAGCTGGTCATGGCAATCCGGTACGGGGCTGATGCAGTATACATTGGAGGCAGGGAATTTGGCCTGAGGGCTGCCGCCGGTAACTTCACCCCTGATGACATGGGCAGGGGAATTAAGTATGCCCATGACCAAGGAGCCAGGGTCTATGTCACGGTGAACATTTTTGCCCATAACCGGCACCTTGAGCACCTGCCGGAGTATCTTAAGGAAGTTGCAGAACTGGATGCAGATGCAATTATTGTATCTGATCCCGGGATTTTGGCTGTTGCCAGAGAGGTCGTTCCCGGACTTCCGGTTCATATCAGTACCCAGGCAAATACTACCAATTGGGCATCTGTTAAGTTCTGGTCCGGTCAGGGGGCAGAACGCATAGTCATGGCGCGGGAACTGTCTCTTAAGGAGATAAGGGAAATAAAGGAAAGAGTAAATACAGAACTGGAAGTCTTTGTGCATGGCGCTATGTGTATATCCTATTCCGGCAGGTGTCTGCTAAGCAGTTTAATGACAGGACGCTCGGCCAATCTGGGGGAATGTGCCCAGCCATGCAGGTGGAAATATGCCCTTGTGGAGGAAAAAAGGCCCGGGCAGTATTTTCCGGTAGAAGAAGACAGCCTGGGGTCTTATGTGTTTAATTCCATGGACCTTTGCATGATAGAACATATTCCTGAGTTGATCCTGGCAGGGGTTGACAGTTTTAAGATCGAGGGCCGGATGAAAAGTGTCCACTATGTGGCAACAGTTGTCGGTGCTTACCGAAAGGCCATCGATACATATTTTGCCAACCCGGGTGGTTATGCTTTTGACTCCCGATGGATGGAGGAAATTCGGAAGGTGAGCCACAGGGAATATACAACAGGGTTTTTCTTTGGCCGGGAGAACCTGCGCGGAGAAAAAACCGATACTTCAAAGTACCGCAGGGATTATGACTTTGTCGGTATAGTCAGGGAATATGATGCGGAAACAGGAGAGGCTGTCATTGAACAGCGTAACAGGTTTGCTGTCGGGGACCTGCTGGAAATAACAGGGCCGGAAACAGAGATATTTTACCAAAGAGTGGCACGGATGTCTGATGGTGATGGAAACGCTATTGACAGTGCGCCACATCCGCAGCAGACAGTTAAAATTCCAGTCGGTAAACCGGTCAAGCCGCTGGATATGCTGCGGCGGAAAAAGGCAGAAACCGTAAATGAACAGGAGTGGGATTAAGTTGCCCGGTGATAAGTGTCAGATTAAAATCAGAATGGAACCCAGGAACATATTTTTCCTGGATAATATTATGGAAGGATATGACGGGCTGGGGATAGTCAGTACCGGAAACCCGGGCACAGGAGAGGTGGTCGTCCACGTCACCCCTGAGACTTATGCTGAGGTAATGGATATCCTGCAGAACCTCCCCTGGCCTGTGAGTATCATATAAAGGTCAGCTGCTCCAATCCAAAGCGGGGCAGGTAACCGATTTGTCCTGTATTCACGACCTGGACACGGTCATAAATCTGGATCCCTCCTCTGGGGCCTTCCTCACCGGTTGGACTGGGGATATGCCACCTCAGCACCACGATTTCAGTACCCTCAGGTATAGGGACCACAGGTGTACCGGTGTTCAAATTTGTAATGAGTTCATTGTTTGTGGTTAACAGGTGAACCCTTTTCCCATAACTCTGCACCAGGGAAATCCGCCGCAGAGTAAATGCAGCCTGTTTGGCAACACTGGGGTTGGGGTCATTCAGGAGCGGGGTTAAGGCCACGGTGACCTGGGAGTTTCTTCCTATACGGCCCAGGGCTTCCAGGGTATAAAGGCGGACAATGTAACAGGAATGGTTTAGTAAGTCCAGAAGGTAGGGTAACGCTCTCCGGCCCAGACTAGCCCAGCGGAATGTACCCAGGTAGTAGATACCATATATGGTGAATTCCGGGATTTCTTCACAGGGGAAACCTCCGGTGCTTTCCCACTCGGCCTTCAGGGTGACTGGGTCAGGGACGGTATCCGGGATGATCAGCAGTTCTGAACCGGAGTATATAAGGTCAGGGTTAGCCAGGGAGTTTATCCCTGCAAGGACGGCAACGGTTGTCCCCAGTTGGCGGGCCAGGCAGTAGAGGGAGTCACCGGGTAAGACGACATAATATGGCCCGGCTCCGGCAGTGGGCAGTTCCAGGCCAGGGCGGGGAATGATAAGGGGCTGGCCGGTGAAAATAAGGTTTGGATTACAAATAACATTGGCATCCAGAATGGCACTTACTGTCGTGTTAAAGCGGCGGGCTATATTCCAAAGGGTGTCACCCGGTTGTACATAATATAGCATGGGTTCAGTCCTCCTTTCTCACTATTATCGTATTCCCATAATTAATGGATGTGTCATTAAAATGAACAGAGCTAAGCGGTGCGGACCTGTATAAAATTTCTTCACAGAGTTTATGCTAGTGGGAGCGGCATTGTTGCCGGAATATCAGGTATTCCGGAGGGGAAATTTGTGGATAACAGAAACAGGAAACGGACCGTTCTTTTGTTTTGTGGTTTTGCTGTGGTTTTCTGCAGCCTGGCAGCTCACCTGGTCTATATACAAATATATGAAGGACCGCGGCTAAGCCGGCAGGCCCTGGCTCAGCAGACACAGCTGATATCACTGGAAATACCGCCGCGGGGGCAAATTCTTGACCGGAAGATGATTCCCCTGACTGGTTATCGGGAGGCTGAAAGGGTGATTGTACTTCCGTGGCAGGTGGAGGACAGGGACAGGGAGATAGGCTTGCTGGCTGAAGTGCTGAATATAGACATTTCACAGGCTGCTGGGTATTTTACCACAAAAGCAAAGATGATTCCCAGGGATTTAACTGCGAGCCAGGCTGGTGAACTGAAAAGCCTGGCACTACCCGGGATAATGGTGGTAAAGGCCAAAATACGCGAAAGGAAACCATCCCTGGGAGCGCATGTGCTGGGTTTCCTGGGTGTGGGCAAAAACAAAGAAACCTGGGAAGGGAAGATGGGTATTGAAGCTGTCTATGACAGTGACTTAAACGGCGCTGCCCCCAGGTCTGCAGCAAGGGTGTTTGTTGATGCCAGGGGCAGGCTTATTGGCGGATTGGGGCTGAGGATTGAGGAAAACCCAGTTGACAGCCAACGAAAAGATGTCGTCCTCACTATTGACAGGCAAATCCAGGGAGTGGTTGAGCGGGTTATGGACAGGTCCGGGGTCAGGGAGGGTGCGGTTGTTGTAATGGAGGCAGGGACAGGTGACATCCTGGCCCTGGCCAGCAGACCTGATTATTTTCTTGGAGATGAAATCCCCCGTAAAGAACATGAGGAGTCATACCTCAATCATGGGCTTTTACCATATCAGCCGGGGTCGGTTTTCAAGGTGGTTGTTGCAGCCGCTGCCCTCGAAGAAGGATTTGCAGAACCGGGGGAAACATACCTGTGTATCGGCGAACAGGATGACATAGTAAAGTGCTACCGGAAAGAAGGCCATGGCCTGCTAACCTTTTCCCAGGCGGTTACCTATTCATGTAATCCGGTTTTTGCAAGGCTGGGACTTGAAATGGGTGCCGGAAAGTTAACGGAATATGCACTGCGTTTTGGTTTTGGGTCCGGAGATATAATAGGTTATCAGGATGTTGACACAAGAGATCAGTTGAGTCTTATCGGGAAGAAGTACAATCTGACGAATGCAAGCCTCGGACAATGGCCTGTAGAGGCCAGCGTTATCCAGGTATCGGCAATGATGAATGTGATTGCCGGAGGCGGGATTTATACACCACCAAGACTGGTAAAGGCAGTGGTCAGCGATGAGGGCCTGGTGGAGCGTTTTATTGAGCCGGGGAAAAAAAGGCGGGCCGTATCGGAGGCTACTGCATATACACTGCAGGGAATGCTGGAAAGGGTAACCCGGGAAGGCACAGGTAAAGAGGCATGGGTAGAGGGTTACGGAAGTGCGGGAAAGACCGGCTCAGCACAGTCGGGAAACGAACATATTGATGCCTGGTTTAGCGGCTATGCACCCCTGAATAATCCCCGTTTTGTGGTTTCTGTCATGGTTAAGGACGGGGTGAGCGGAGGCCAGACTGCTGCTCCGATCTTCAGGGAGATTATGCAGGAAATCCTGGAATTGGAGAAGTAGTTGCCAAATCGATACGATTCAGGTTATTATTAAAGGGTAAATATGGTTCCATAACATAATTCTGTTGGTTTGAGGGGAAGTAAATGGATGATTATGGCAAAAGGCTTTTCTTTGGAGAGGCGCCCCCGCATTTTCCGCCCCAGCGCCTGGCAACAGATACTAATCTGACAATCGCCAAGGGCATAGGGGTTTCTTTGGTTAAAAACGGCATTAGTCTGCCTGAAGGGAGTCATGCACATGATTCCTACGAATTTTTGCTTCCTTACGTGATGCCGCAGACCCGACTTGATAAACTCGAATTTCGGCCTGAACCGAATACCATATATGCCTTTAATCCAAATCAGGCCCATGGGCCCTCGAGACCCGTCAGTAACTGCTATTTTTCGGCTGTGATGATAGACCGCTCTCTGATCCGGAAAGTATCACGTTCCATAAGTGGTACAAGTGACGTTTATTTCAAAAATAAGGCTGATGCTTTTTTTACCGGCTTCAATGAACTACTGAGCCTGTTTGCCTGTGAGGCCAGGAACAGGCAGCAGGGGTATGAATTAATACTTGAAAGCCTGGCCATACAGATTGTCGTTAATCTGCTCAGGACGGTGGAAAACAATGTTTCGTTCCCTGTAAGGGAAAAGAATTATTACGAGAAAACGAACATTAAAAAGGCCATCGACTTTTTAATGGAATCATATCATGACACCCTTTCATTAAATGCGCTGGCTCAGGTTGCCAATCTCAGTCCATATCATTTTATCAGGGTGTTTAAGGCAGAAACCGGGAAAACTCCTTTTGAATTTCTGCTGGACATAAAAATCGACAGGGCATCCCAATTGCTCGGCTCAGGACAACACTCCATCACTCAGGTCTGCTATATGACAGGGTTTAACAGCCTGAGCCATTTTACAACGGCTTTCAAAAGGAAAACCGGCCTGACGCCTTCAGAATACCGGAAGCAGGTTTGTAAACAAAGTTAGAGAAAACAAAACCCGCCGTTGCCAGGTTTTGGCGGCTGTAAGCCATACCTGTGCAGCGAGCGGGTTTGAATTTGTTTTAAGGTTTTTCACCGATTTTTACAGTGATAAATTCTGTGTGCCCTTCTCTGAACACCTGGAAGACGACCTTATCTCCGATTTTTATCTTCTTTAAGTTATTGGTAACATCTTCAGGAGTCTTAATTTTCTTTTTGGCCATTTCCACAATGATATCCCCCTTGCGCAATCCGGCCTTTTCAGCAGGGCTACCGGGGACCACATAAGCAACGATGGCTCCATTGGTATCGGGTGCACCGAAGTACTCGGCAAGTTCTTTGTCAACAGGCTGCAGATAGACCCCGATATAGGGTTTGGTGACCTTGCCGTTGTTTACCAGATCATCAAGAACCTCTTTTACTGTAGCCACTGGAATGGCGAAACCGATCCCCTGGGCAGATGCATTAACTGCGGTATTGATTCCGATTACTTCACCTGCCGTATTCAAAAGTGGGCCGCCGCTGTTGCCGGGGTTGATGGCTGCATCTGTCTGCAGGAGGTCTTTAAACATACGGCCTGATACTTGTACGGGGCGACCCTTGGCGCTGATGACCCCAACGGTAACGGTATGGTCAAGGCCGTAAGGGTTACCAATAGCGATTACCCAGCTGCCGACTTCAGTTTTATTGGAATCACCCAGTTTCAAAACAGGCAGGTCTTTGTTAACCGACACCTTAAGTACTGCCAGGTCCAGTTCCTGATCTGAGCCAACCACCTTTGCACTCAGGGGTTTGTCAAATCCGTCGATAGTTACTTCTATTTTGGAGGCCCCGTGAATAACGTGTTCATTGGTAATAATCAGACCGCTTTTGTCAAAGATAAAACCTGTCCCGATTCCGGTAGACTGTTCAGGATATGGCTCAAACTCAAAATTCCTACCGAAAAATTCCCTGAAAAAGGGGTCATTCATAAATGGACTCATCTGTGATGTCTGTGTAGCAAATGATTCAATATTTACCACTGCAGGACTGGCTTTTTTAACAGTTTGAGATATGTCTGTCGGCCCGATTTTTACAGGTTCAGCATTATTACCATCCTCTGCCACTACAGCCGGAGGGAAATAGAGCTTATAGGCGGCAACCCCACCGGCCACAAACATGGCTCCCATCAGGAAACCGATAATAATCACCCCAAGGAGTGAAAAACGTTCTTTTAATTTAACCACATGCATCACTCTCCTTTCAATTTTTATTATAAAAAAGGATTTAGAATAATCAATGGCAAAAATGTGAACAAATTGTGAAAATCTATCTGTTGCCAGGCAACCATAAATCTGCGATACTAAAAAGGGGAAAGGGAGGTTGGCGCAGGTTGCTTAATTATAAAGATATACTCAATGTACGGACTGTTTTTTATGTAGTTACAATAATTTTTCATGCCTATATGCTGGTCAGGGCTGTCCTTGAAGGCAGGTACTGGGTCGGGGCTATACTCCTCATCCCGGTGACTGCAATATCACTTGCCCTGGTCAGACATGTCCGGAAGAGGGCAGGCTCCGGGAGGGCAGGACGGTCCGGGAATTAGTCCCGGACCATTTTTCTGAGGTAATATCCTATATATCCAACTGCCAGGATTGCCGCAAGGTGTGAAACCCACCAGCCTGTCCCCAGGAATGCCCAGGTCCCAATATCATACCTGTCATCAATATTTCTCATAATTTCACCACCTTTTGAGTTTGATATTATTATGCTGACTACTTAATAAAAATAGTTATATCTAATTCTTAAATTGTATGGTAATATGATTGTAAATACTGGTAATTCTTAATCCCAGGCATCATTTTTTAAGGAGAAGCATCAAGAAATGGAAAATAACGGAGCTTTAGAAGGCATATCGGAAACAGAACCTGATTTTGCTGTTCCTGCGGAGCATACCGCAGAGGTCCGGAAGCAAAGCCTGCTGGGGACCATTCTTGTTATTATATCTGCAGCCAGTTTTGGTTTGATGGCAATATTTGTCAAATATGCATATACAGTTAATCTGAATACATTAACCATCCTAGGTTTTCGCTTTGGGATTGCAGCAGCTGTTATGTGGCTGGTGGTACTCTGGAAAAAAGAGAATTACCTGCTGGGCAGAAAGCAGATTTTATACCTGGCAGGGCTTGGGGCCGTAGGCTATGGGTTGCAGTCCACATTTTTCCTGAATGCGGTGAGGCTGACTTCGGCATCAATGGCAGGGATACTTTTATATATGTACCCTGTTATTGTTACAATGGCTTCAGTCGGACTGGGGGACGACAGGCTAACCTGGAGAAAGGTTGTCTCATTGATTGCCAGTTTAAGCGGGCTGGTTTTGGTTGTCGGCCTGTCACTGGAAAGCCTGAATACAGCCGGTGTCCTTTTTGGACTGGGAGCAGCATTTGTTTATTCTACATACCTTGTCCTCGGAAACAGGGTTCTGTCACAGAATAATCCCCTCATTATGTCGGCTTATATTATAACTGCAGCAGCGCTGGTATTTAACACTGTTGGCTGGATGACGGGTCAATTCGAGTGGGATATCGGGTTGCGGGGCTGGATGTCAGTGCTCGGGCTCTCCCTTATTTCCACAGTTGTGGCAATTTTGACCCTTTTTAAGGGGATGAAACTTATCGGACCTGCCAAGGCCTCCATCATCAGCACATTTGAACCTGTGGTGACAGTACTGGCCGCTTATGCCATGTTTACCGAAAAACTGCTGCCTGTCCAGATTGCCGGGGGAGTCCTGATTCTGGCAGCTGTCATTATGATCCAGTGGGATAACTGAGTTACCAGATATTGTTTTCCCCGTACAGGCACCACCCTGTTTTTTTGAGCATATAATTTAGAGTGATGACTCAAAAAATGATTCGGGGGTGGGTTTAATAAATGGTACCGGAGCTTGCGGTGCTAGCCGCTTTTTCATTTATTAAAGGGTTATTGTTACTGGTCTCCTACATCACCAACAACACTTTTCCGCAACCCTTAAGTGAGGAAGAGGAGTCAAAATACCTTGACCTGTTGGCACAGGGTGATGAAAATGCGCGAAATGTCCTGACAGAGCGCAACCTGCGTCTGGTGGCACATATAGTCAAAAAATTTGACAGCACAGGGGAGGACAATGATGACCTGATTTCTATCGGTACCATAGGCCTGATTAAGGCAATAAACACCTACGATAAGGGCAAGGGAACCCGCCTGGCAACTTATGCTGCCCGGTGTATTGAGAATGAAATCCTGATGCACTTAAGAGCCATTAAGAAAAACCGTGTTGAGGTCTCACTCTATGACTCCATCGGGGTTGACAAGGAAGGCAATGAAATAAGCCTGATAGATGTACTGGGCACCGATGCGGAAGTTGTCACCGACCTTGTTGAAAGCAACTTTGAACAGCGAAGGCTGCTGGAAAAGGTTTTGCGGCTGAATAAGCGGGAAAAGAATGTACTCCAGCTGCGGTTCGGACTGTTTAACGGCATTAAGAAGACCCAAAAGGAAATAGCCCGTAAACTGGGCATTTCCAGGTCCTATGTAAGCAGAATAGAGAAAAGGGCTCTGAATAAGCTCACAAAAGAGTTCAGGGCTGAAGGGTATTAAAAAAGCAGATGCGCGCATCAACTCAAGTATGCGCGCTTTTTAATTATTAGGGAATTAGCGAGCGTATAGTGTCTTATGAAACAAATAAAAAAAGGGAATGGACAAAAAGCCACGAATAATAGTAATTTTAAATGAAAAATGTAATGGAAGTGGCTTAAATTGGAAACATCTTGTGACAATCAACAGTTGAATGTTAAATACCTTAATGATTTCCTGGGCAGTTTCACAGATGCCACCGGACTGCATACAGAGGCGGTTACACCGGAAGGAGAGACCTTTTTTGCACCTCAGGGTCAGACAAGGTGCGAGTTTTGTAATATTGTGAGGAAATCCCCCGGTGGAACACAAAAGTGCCAGGACTCATATAAAAGAGCAGCTTTGGAAGCCGCCAAGTGGGAAGAACCATATTTTTTCCGGTGTCATGCCGGATTGGTCATCTGGGCAATACCCATAATAATCAGGGGTATGGCAGTGGGGGCTATTATTTGTGGACAGGTCTTGCTATGGGAGCCGGATGAATTTTTCTGGGAGGAGTTAGCGATATTTAACGCCAGGATTGGAGATTTTGAGAAGCTTAAAGAGGCAGCAGGTAAACTGGAGGTGGTTTCTCCGGAACGGACACAGTCAGCAGCAGACCTTCTTTTTATTGTTGTCAATCACGTGGTTAAACGTAATGTGCGTATACTTGATGAACTTGAAGATGCCAAAAAAATGCAACAGCAAATCAGAAATAAAATTGAAGAACGTAAAAAATCTCAGGAATCATGGCAGTATAACTATGAGGCCTACCTTAAAAAAGAACGCAGACTGTTAAGGTATATAAGAATCGGTGACCGCAACAGGGCTGAAGAAACCCTTGCCAGCCTTCTTGCTGACCTGTTCGCAAGAGCCAGGGGAGAAAAACTGCAGGTGAAAGTAAGGATTCAGGAACTAATTTCCCTGGTATCCAGGGCAGCAGTGGAGGGCGGCGTGGATGCGGAAAGGGCCATGCAGGTGCTGGAACAGCATCATGAAGAATTGAACAGGCTGGAAAAAATCGAGGAAATGTTTTATCAGGCCCAAAAGATAACAGACAAGTTTCTGAATGATATTTTTGCACTTACAGACAGGAAACACTTAAGTATGCTTAAAAAGGCGAGAGAATTTATAACCCGGAATTATAACAAACCTATCAAGCTCGAAGATATAGCCGTTCATTTGTATATTAGCCCTTCACACCTCAGCAGGCTGTTCCGCCAGGAACTTGACTGTACCGTCCTGGAGTATTTGACCAGGGTCAGGATAGAAGAAGCCGTCGAGCTAATGAAAAAACGCCAATACAGTATTGAGGAAGTTGCTAAAACTGTGGGTTTTAAAAACCAGAGCTATTTCAGTAAAGTGTTTAAAAAATACCTTGGGGTTGCCCCATTGGTATATCGTAACAGCTTGTTCTAGGAGGGATATTATGTTTGATTACAGTCTGATTATAAATGGCATTATTGAGGGGGATGCCCAAACTGTACAACAATTCACCAAACAGGCCCTCCGCGAAAAGTATCCTCCTGATAAGATTCTGGAGAGAGGCCTGATCGCAGGAATAAACATCATCGCTGAAAAGTTTAAGACTGAACGCGTGTTGGTGCCTGAAGTCTTGAGGTCCACCAGAGCCATGCATGCAGGTATGGCTGAGCTGCAGCCATACCTGAAAATTAAACCCAATACAAGTGTTAAAGCTGTACTGGGTACAGTTGCGGGTGATCTTCATGATATTGGCAAATTCCTGGTAAATATGCTGGTGTCTTCAGTTGGTGTTACGGTCATTGACCTGGGGGTAAATGTTTCCCCAAAGAAGTTTGTTGATGCGGTGCGCAGGGAAAGACCCGTTTTTTTGATGATGTCTGCACTTCTGACGACAACAATGTGGGACATGAAAGAAGTTATTGATGAACTTATATCAGCCGGATTAAGGGAGCAGGTCAAGGTTATTGTCGGGGGAACTCCCATCACAGTCGAATTCGCCAGAGAAATCGGGGCAGATTACTACTTTGAAGATGCCTTTGAATTAAAAAATTTTTTACAGGATAACTTCAATAAATTAAAAAACAAATAGACTGTTTTTTAAAACACCCCCGGGATAACTAAGTTCAATGGTTAAAGCCCTTAATATAAAGGGCTTTTTTTGTGTTGCACAGTATTTTCTTTACTTGTGAGCTGACAAAATAGCGGAAAATAGTATGGAATTCTACAATATGATAGGATAGTGTTAAAACGAGCAGGATTTTGCTATTTATCAACACTGTTTGGCAGTGTTATTATAATACTCAAATTCAGGCCTGAATTTGAGAGACTATAAAGGAACTGAGGTGAACTAAAAATGATAATTGTGGGAGAGAAAATCAATACAAGTCTTAAGGGAGTCAGTGAAGCAATCAAAGCAAGAGATGTTGAGTTTGTAAAAGGACGTGCCATAGCCCAGGCAGAAAACGGGGCTAATTATATAGATGTCAACTGTGGAACCTTAATTAATGAAGAAGTTGAAGCTCTTCCATGGCTGGTGCGTACAGTACAGGAAGCAGTGGACAGGCCATGCTGTATTGACAGCCCTAATCATCTTGCATTGGCAGCAGCACTGAAGGAACACAGGGGAAAACCCTTAATTAATTCTATAACTGCCGAAAAGGAAAGATATGAAAACATCTTACCATTGGTTAAAGAATATCAGGCGGGGATTATAGCACTTGTCATGGATGACGAACACGGTATGCCCAAGGATGCTGAGACTGGAATTACAGTTGGCATAAAACTTATTGAAAGTCTGCTTAAAGACGGTGTGCCTTTGGATGATATCTATATCGATCCCTTAATTCAGCCGGTCAGTACCAGTGCCGAAATGGGTCTGGTGGCGACAGACACCATCAGGGGGATCAGGAAAGCCTATCCGGAAGTACACTTCATGTGCGGTCTCAGCAATGTATCTTATGGACTGCCCAAGAGAGGGCTGTTAAACAGGACTTTTCTCATTATGTGTATGTTCGCCGGACTTGACGGGGCAATCCTTGATCCGGGCAATCTGGAGATGATGGGGGCCATCAGGGCGGCAGAGGTATTAATGAACCAGGATCAGTTTGCCACCAATTATCTTGATGCATTCCGCAAGGGTTTACTGGAATTTTAGGAATAAACCATGTACTGATATAAATAAGAAAGGGGAACTTGCATAATGGAACTAATTTTAAAGCTCAGGGAACAGGTTATTGAAGGAGAAGAAGAACAGGTAGTTGAGCTGGTCAAAGAAGCTCTTGACAGGGGAATAGATGTGGGAACGATTGTACAGGATGGTCTGATTGAAGCTATGAATATTGTCGGTCCTAAAATGGCTTCCGGAGAATTATTTATCCCAGAGGTTTTAAGATGTGCTGAAGCCATGAAAGAAGGTCTGGAAATAGTCAAACCAATGTTGAAAGCCGGAGACGTCAAGTCTAAAGGTAAGGTTGTAATAGGAACAGTAAAGGGTGACCTTCATGACATAGGAAAAAATTTGGTGGCTATGATGCTGGAAAGCTCCGGGTTTGAGGTTATTGACCTTGGCATTAGTCAGCCGGAGGAGAACTTTATCAGGGCAGTGGAGGAACACAATCCTGATATTGTCGGTGTATCTGCTCTGCTTACCACTACACTTCCGGCAATGAGGGATACTGTTAAAGTACTCAAAGAAAAAGGGATATCTGCCAAAGTTATTGTTGGCGGAGCCCCTGTTGATGAGGATTTTGCCAGGGAAATAGGCGCTGACGGTTATGCCTTCGACGGTGCCGAAGCGGTGCTGCTGGCCAAAAAATTAATGGCCTAAATGCGGAACAAAGGAGGGGGTTTTAGTATGCTTAAAGGCGGAATAGAATCTAATGCTTTAAAATTCCTGACCGATGAAGACATTAAAAAGATTCATCAGGCTTCGATGACCGTTTTGGCTGAAGCCGGGGTTGAGATTCACGAACGGGCAGCTTTGGATCTCTGTGCCGAAAAAGGGGCCAGGGTGGACTATGACAGAAACAGGGCCTGTTTTAATGAAGATTTGGTAATGCAGGCAGTAGAAACGGCGCCTTCTACAGTGACCATTTACGGTAGAGGTGATGACTCCAGAAATATCACTTTGGGCGGGACAAAGGTTTATATGGGTACCGGGGGTACGGCTCTCAATGTTATAGACTTTGACCGGAAACGCAGAAAAACAACTGTAGAAGATATTGCGAAAACTGCCCGCTTGATTAACGGACTTGACAATATACACTTTTTTGTAATTCCATGTTATCCTAATGAACTCGACACTGAGGTAGTGGATGTTAATCGTTTCTATCATTCAATAAACAATACTACCAAACCTATCATGGGCGGCCTCTTTACTGAGGACGGGGTTGACCGCGTAATTAATATGGCGGCAGAGATTGCCGGGGGCCTAGATAAATTGGTTGAGAGACCGTTTATATCTTTTATTTCCAGTATCCTTAGTCCTCTAAAATTTGATGATGTGCGCACCCGGATGTTGATGAAGATTTCCAAAGCCGGGCTTCCCGTTGCCACATCGTGTGCTCCCCTGGCAGGAGCGACTTCACCTGTCACCCTGGCCGGAACACTGGTCCAGTTAAATGCGGAAGCCCTGTCAGGCGTGGTTCTCAGCCAGTTGGTACATCCGGGAGCGCCAATTTTATATTCCGCTGTGCCTACAATAATGGATATGCAGACCATGTCCTTCCTTTTTGGAAGTGTGGAGTCAGGAATAATGAATGCTGCTGCAGCTCAGATGGCCCAGTTCTACAAGCTTCCGCTTTATTCTACAGGCGGTATCAGTGACTCCAAACAGCCTGATCAGCAGGCTGGATATGAAAAGGTGCTGACAGCCCTTATGCCGGCACTTGCAGGGGCCAATTTTATTCATGAGGCCGCAGGCCAGCTGGACAGCGGGATGACAATCAGTTATGCCCAGTATGTAATTGACAATGATATCAATGGACAGGTAATGCGTGCTGTACGGGGTATTGAAGTTGATGAATATACTCTTGCAGCTGAGGTTATTACAAAGGTGGGACCTGGAGGCAACTTCCTGGCTGAAAAACAGACAGCAAAAAAGATGCGAACGGAGTTCTATTATCCCAAGGTATCAAACAGGACGAATTATGCTGGCTGGGAACAGGCAGGTTGTAAAGATACCTGGACCCTGGCTGAGGAAGTGGCCCGCCAGATTCTTGAAAATCATACTCCGGACAGTATACCTGAAGAGATAGACAAAAAAATTAGGGAGATGGAACCGGGTATCAAATAATAATTTGCAGAAGGATCACCAAAAACTGTAAACAGAAATATATAAACACTTAAACATACAGGGAGGGAATGGGAAATGACACCTGAAATGATTGCCGAAGCGGTGAAGAACCCGGATGTTATAGCAAAAGTAATGGGTGGTGCACCACTGGCGATACTAAAAGATTTTGGTTTTATGGCAGTCCTGCTGTTCATTGGAAAGGTTGTCCGGGCCAAGATACCTTTTTTCCAGAACTTTTTTATACCGGCCTCTGTAATTGCGGGTTTTTTGGGATTGGTTTTAGGACCCCAGGTATTAAATGTATTGCCATTTTCGACTGTAATGGGGAGTTATGCATGGTTGCTGGTTGTTGTACTGTTTGCCACATTCCCTATTGGGCAAAAGAAACTTGAATCCAAAAAGGTTATTATTGACAAAGCAGGAAGTACGTTTTTGTACAACCTGTTTGCAGAAGTAGCCCAGTTTGCCATAGCTGCAGTGCTCGGATTGTCTGTAATGAAATTGTTGTGGCCACAGCTTCATGAAGGATTTGCGTGGATGCTTCCGGCTGGATTTGCCGGAGGACATGGATATGCAACAGCAATTGGCGGGACACTGGAGAAATATGGTTTTGAAAATGCAATAACAGTTGGAATGACAATGGCGACAATAGGTTTGCTGGTAGCGATTTTTGGTGGGATACTGCTGATAAAACTGGCTACCAGGAAGGGTTATACCAGAATAGTTAAGGAAGCCTACACCCTTCCTGAGTCAATGCGGACAGGACTTGTGCCACCGGGCGAGAGGGCCTCGGTAGGTGAGCAGACTGTGTCTCCCATGTCAATGGACCCACTGGCCTGGCATTCTGCTATCATTCTCTTTGCTACCCTTGGCGGGATTTACCTCACCAAGTGGATAGGGGAAATATCCTGGCTGACCATTGGCGGGAAGCCCCTGTACATGCCTGAGGTTTCAACAGCCATGATTGCTGCCATTGTAGTCCAGAGACTCCTGATGATGCTAAATATGGACGGATATATTGATAAGAAAGTGGTAACCAGAATAGGAAGCGGCGTTTCGGACTATATGGTTGGTTTTGGAGTTGCTTCAATTAAAATATCGGTAGTGGTTCAATTCTGGCAGCCGCTGTTGTTCCTGATAGTTGTGGGGATTTTATGGGTACTTTTTAATCTGTATATTCTTGGACCAAGAATGTTAAGTAATTATTGGTTTGAGAGGGGAATATTCACCTTTGGATGGAGTACCGGGGTCGTAGCTTTTGGGGTAATCCTGCTGAGAATTGTTGACCCTGATTTTGTGAGTGAAGCTCTTGAAGATTACGGATTGGCTTATATTCTGATTGCTCCTATCGAATTGTTTCTGGTGGCATTAAGTCCTGTGTTCTTTGCAACGTACGGTTTATGGACAACTTTAGTTTTGGTGACTGCAGCTCTTGGATTACTGGGTGCAGCGAAGATGTTAGGCTTCTGGTACAACAGCAATAAGCTGGCACCCAGGGCCGGAGAGAAATAGTGATTAGGCGTAGTTTTGACTGACAAAAAACCTCTATAATATACAATCATTTTGAAAAGGCGCCATTATCCATTCCTCTGGATGATGGTGCCATTAAATTTTTGCCGACAAACAGTTTCTGCATGAAATTTACCGGCACGGTATTTTTATTGGTAAAAAAATTGGATGGCAAATCACTGAATAATTGGTAGTTTTTAATTTCCCCAATTTGGCGTATAATCGACTTAATAATACCGGATGACTGAAAATTGGAGGGTATAAGTTGGAGATTAAAATAAAATTGGACCGCCAGAGCAAGACTCCTTTATACCGACAAATTGCCAGTCAGATTATTGATAATATAACTGTGGGAACATTAAAAGAGGGGGTATGCCTGCCTGCCGAACGAAAGCTTGCGGCCATACTGGGTGTAAACAGAAGCACAGTAATAAATGCCTATCATGACCTGGAAAAGCAAGGATATGTTACTCCACATGTTGGAAAAGGTACTGTGGTTACATCAGTGCAGTTCAGGGAACAGGCTGATTCTTTTGGATGGCAGGAGTTGTTAAGCGGTCACGGTGAGAGCCTGATGAATGCTTATAATTTCACAATGTCGGAACTGCTCCGGCAAAGAGATTTAATTGCAATGGATTCAGGGATTGCCGCACCTGAATTATATCCAAAAAAGAAGTTTGCAGAAATCTGTCAAAAAATTCTGTTTTCTGAGGCTGATGTAATTTTACAGTATGACTCTGCCCACGGTATCAGGTCATTTCGGGAAACACTGACATCCATTATGCAAAACCGATCTGTGGAAGTATCTCCGGATAACATTATAGTTCTCAACGGTTCACAGGAAGGACTGGATCTTATCAGCCGCATTCTTTTGGAACCGGGAGACTGTGTGATTATGGAAGAGCCTACATTTTTGGGGGCAATAGATATTTTTCGGGCATATGGAGTGAGAATCATCGGTGTGCCGGTTGACAGTGACGGTATGGTTGTCAGCCGACTGGAAAACATTATTTGCCGGGTGAGACCCAAATTTATTTATACTATCCCCACTTTTCAAAACCCCACCGGTGTTTGTATGAGCATGGAACGCCGCCAAAGGTTGTTGGAAATAGCGGGAAAACACCATATACCCATTATTGAGGATGATGCTTATGGGTTGTTGAATTACGGAGAATCAGAGACGCCGGCATTAAAATCCTTAGACAAACACGGAAATGTGGTGTATGTCAGCTCTATGTCAAAAATGTTATGTCCGGGACTGCGCTTAGGGTGGATGGCAACTCCGCCAAGCCTCACTCCATTTGTTGCCGCCGGAAAACAGCTTACCAATTTACATACAAATAATGTTTTACAACGAATGGTAGATCTGTTTTACAGGGAAGGTCACCTCCAAGACCACATTATCCGTTCCCGCAGATATTATTCAGATAAACTTCACCTGATGCTTGCAGCTCTGGAAAAGCATGCACCCAGGGGGCTGCAATGGAACAAACCTACCGGTGGTTTTTACATATGGGCTACCCTGCCGGAAAACCTGTCCGCAATACAGGTATTGCAGGAAGCTGTTAAAAACAAAGTGTCATTTGTTGCCGGGCCGGTCTTTTATCACAACAGTGACGGGCATAACAAAATACGGCTGAATTTCTCATATACAAAACCTGAGTTAATTAACGAAGGGATAAAAACTTTGTGTTATATTATAAAAAATTCATTAAAAGATCCCCATAAGTGGTCAAATAATGAAATCAAACCAATGGTATAAACTGCTTAAAATACTTCGGGGGGGGAGTACCCGTGGACGATGAAAAGAGGATTGAAATGTATTACCGGTTTGGTGTATCAGACTGGAAAAGTGAACAATATGAATCTAAAATGAAAACCCAGAAAAAAGGTGGTAAAAACCGGACAATATCAGATGGGCATTTTAGTTTAAAATGCATGGATTATATAAAGAAATTTCTTAATATCCTGTAGTAACCACCATAGTGTGGTGTTTTGAAAATTGAGTTATGCTGACTAGTAAAGTATCAATACTGACTAAAAGGGTTGACAAAATTATTCAACATACTATAATATGATATGAATATGCCGATGCCTAACGAGGGACAAAAGCCCCGGAGGACAATTCAACCGAGCCTCTCGGGGTTTTTTGCGGCAAACCTTGATATAAAGGACAGGTGATGTAAAATGAACCATTTCGTAATGGATGCCTATAACGGATATCGTTCCCGCCTGGATGACATAACTCTGGTACACGAATTTCTGGAGGAAATGCCTGCAAAACTGGGACTGAAAACTGCCATGCCTCCTTTCATTCTGCCTTACTATAATGGTGTTGTTCCGGAAGACTGTGGTATCAGTGCCTTTGTTTTTCTGGCAGGGGGGCACTTCACTATTCATACATTTTCCTTTAGGGAAGCCTATTATGTTGACATGGTCTCTGTAGCCCCGTTTGATGCCGCCAAACTGGAACGGATAATCAGGGAAACCTTTCCTGCGGAGAAAGCGGCATCTTATCTGCTTGAGAGAGATAGTAAGGAAAGCTATCCTGATTTTAATGAAATTGATGAGGAAATGGATTTTGGCCCTCATCTATTTCTGGACTTTGAGGACTATAACGGTCCCAAAACCATGGACCAGTTGTTTAGTGTGTTTGATACCCTTCCCTTCGAGATTGGCATGACTCCTATTATGCGGCCATATGTGACCAGGAATTTTGTTGAGGATGAACCTGTTATTTCGATAATGACTATGATTGCCGAGAGCCATATCAGCCTTCACTATTTTGAGAAATCGGGACTGGCATATCTGGACCTCTTTTCCTGCCGGTTTTTTAATTATGAAGAAGTAATAGGGAAGATAAAGCAGGTTTTTAACAGTGCTGTTGTTAATGAAACGCTTATTTCACGCGGCAGTAAATATCAGCAGTTTAAGAAGGTTGCTGCTCCCCAGGCCCGGGATTCGGGGTCATGGGTGAGAAATGTGTTCAGGCACTCATCAATTTAATAGGTTTTAAAACAATTCAGAGGCGGGTAAAACCCGCCTCTTTTAGTTAATGCCAGCTTTAAAAAATACACCTTTTGTTATCCCGGGGAAGGGAACATCGACAGTTTGTCGAATTATGGATAATACTGGAGTGAACATACCCGGCTGATGGACAGGGGGAGGCGCTGATAATGGGGAAAATTAAATTATACATAGTCCGAAAAGGTTTTGCTGTATTTCTAACAGTAATGCTTCTGCTTACTTGTTTTTATCCGGGTATTTCAGATGCCGTGGCAGATTCGGGAACTTCGCGAATTGCCGCCGGTTATAACCATACGATTGCCCTTAAAAATGACGGTACGGTGTGGGCCTGGGGCTGGAATCACCAGGGCCAGCTGGGAGATGGGACCACAACCGGCAGTACCGAACCGGTCCAGGTAAGGGACCTGAGTGGGGTGACTGCACTTACTGCAGGCTATTACCATTCGGCAGCCCTGAAAAATGACGGTACAGTCTGGGCCTGGGGAAGTAACATGTACGGCCAGTTGGGAAACGGAACAACAAGCAACAGTTCAATACCCGTAAAGGTTTTAAACCTAAGCGGTGTCAGGGATATTTCCAGGGGAGGCAGCCACACCATTGCCCTGAAAAGTGACGGCACCGTTTGGGCCTGGGGCAGCAACGAGTGTGGTCAGCTCGGTGACGGGACAACTACCAACAGCCTTGTACCGGTAATGGTGGAAGGCCTTACGGATATTATTGCGGTCACCGGAGGTGCCTATCACACGGCAGCCCTGAAAAGTGACGGTACTGTCTGGGCCTGGGGAAGCAACAGGATGGGACAGCTCGGTGACGGCACTACGACAGACAGCCCGGTCCCGGTAATGGTCAGCGGGCTGTCAGGAGTTACCTCACTGGCATCGGGTGAAAACCATGTGATTGCCTTGAAAAATGACGGTACTGTTTGGGCGTGGGGGGCTAACAGTACCGGGCAGGCAGGTGATGGAACCACGACAAACCGGAACCTGCCTGTCAGGGTTTCCGGTTTAACGGACGCGGTGGCAATTAATGCAGGTTTCTCCTATTCTATGGCCCTGACCCGGGAAGGGACAGTCTGGGGCTGGGGGGCCAACAGCCAGGGACAGCTTGGGAACGGAACAACAGGTAACAGTACTGTCCCTGTTAAAGTACCGGGGCTAACGGGCATAGTATCAGTCGCCGGCGGACAGAACCATACCATAGCCCTTCAGAGTGACGGCAGTTTCTGGCAGTGGGGCCTGACTCAGCCGGGCAGCCAGGATAACAAGCCTGATGCAGTTACTTTGCCGCAAAAACTCACTTCCATTTCGGCAGGTGGCAGTGTGGGAGATATCGGGGGTGCTGTGCCCGGCAATGGCGGTAGTCTCCCGGAACCGGCAGGCCCGGATGACGGTGATACAAATACGGAAAACAGTGAAGGAGCTAATGACATTGAAGACAGCCCGTATGAGGGCGGTGGTAGTGTAATACCTGTCCCGGAACCGTCGGAGCGGCTTACCACAATCAGTTATACTGATTTCTCCGAAGGGGCGGGACCGGTTAAGGTTGACAGTGGTACCCTCAGTGAATTTATAGATCTTGCAGACCCGGGAGCAAATGTTTATGTGATTCAGGTGCACAGTGACAGCCGGAGCATTACCACAGAAATTCCGGCAGACGTAATTGCCGCCCTGCACCGGAGCAAGCCTTCGGCTGTCATCCGGGTGGCTGTACCGGCCGGTTCCTTTGACCTGCCCGTGTCGGCTGTAAATGTTGAGAATTTATCAACCAAACTGGGTGCGCCTCTGGAGAATTTCAGCATAGCAATAACCATCAGCACTGCAGAGGAAGCAATGGCAGGCGAAGTAAGACAGGAGGTCAGCAGGCAGGGGTTCATGATGACAGCCATACCTGTTGAATTTCGGGCCGGGGCAGTGGCTGACAACGGACAGAGACTGGAGATCAGCGGCTTTGACGGCTATACAAAACGTTTTCTGGGCATGGGTTACAGTGTTAATTCAGATATTTCCGGAGCTGTCCGGTACAATCCGGTAACCAAAATGTTATCTCCTGTTCCGGCGGTTTTTGGGACCGATGGGGGTAAAGCCGGTGCGATTATCAAACACCGGGATAATGGCTGGTATACCGTGGTTACAGGACAAAAAACCTTTATAGACCTTAGGAACCACTGGGCGAGAAAGGATATTGAAAGACTGGCATCACGGCTTATTGTTACCGGAAAAGATAGCGATACCTTCGACCCTGGCGGGAAAGTCACCCGTGCCGAATTTGCCGCACTTCTGGTGCGTGCCCTCGGAATCACAGACGGTACGGACAAACGAGTATTCAGTGATGTTTCCGGGGAATGGTATGCTGAAGCAGTGAACAGTGCAGCTGTAGCGGGCTTGATTAACGGTTACCGGGACGGGACATTCCGGCCGTATCAGGAAATAACCCGTGAGGAAATAGCGGTGATGGTTTCCCGGACTGTCCGGTTCGCCGGCTATCCCTCAGACAGTGGTAGCACAAATTATAATGTATCCTTTACTGACCGGGATTCTGTGAGCGACTGGGCCAGGCCGGCTGTTTCCGCAGCTGCCGGAGCACAGATAATCAAGGGCAACCGGAACGGGGAATTCTCCCCCCATTCCCGGGCGACGCGTGCCGAAGCGGCAGCAATGCTGATGCGCACCCTGGTTTACATAAGGTTCCAGTGACAAATAGGAAAAAATGGACAAGATGTACAGGCAGTGGAATCGGTCAGGGATAAGTGCCCCGGATTAAGACATGTGATCATTGTCGGGGAACCCTCCGAAGGTAGTTGTTATTTGAGGAGATTTTACGACAGGCCAGTGATGAATGTAAAATTGAAAACACCCGTAAAGACGACATTTCTTTTATGCTGTACACCTCCGGGACGACCGGAAATCCCAAAGCTGCAGTACATACACACCAGTATGTAAGGGGTCATGAACCAAACGCTATTTTCTGGTCTGCTTATCACGGTAACGAAGTGGTCAGCCACATCGGGGAGCTCAACTGGATATTTACTATACTGAATAACTTCCTTCTCCCCCTGCAGCATGGAAATACGGTTTTTATCCATCGTGGGGCAGGCAGGTTTGACCCCGAACAATGGCTCCATTTTATTGAAAAATACCGTATTTCCAATTTTGCGGCAACTCCGACCGGGTACAGGATGCTCCTTAATGTTGAGAATCCGCGGGGGAAGTATGATCTATCCTCTCTAAGGCATTGTATCAGCGCCGGTGAACCTCTTCCGCCGGATACGTTTTACGAGTGGAGGGACAGGTTCGGTAATGACATTCTTGATGGGATAGGCCAGACAGAATGTATGGTTTTTGTATCTAATATGAGGGGGATGGATATCAAACCCGGTTCATGTGGTAAACCGCAACCGGGATTTATATGCCGGGTGACTGACGAGAACGGAACAGACCTCCCTGCCGGTGAACCGGGACAACTTCTGGTCCACAGGGACACCCCGGGTTTGCTGAAAGAGTATTGGAATAAGCCTGACAAGACAGCACAGGTATTCCGGGGGGACTGGTACTTTAGCGGGGATGTGGTCGAAAAAGATGCAGATGGATATTTTTGGTTTAACGGGTGTAATAATGACCTTATAAAAGCATCAGGTTACCGGATATCTCCTGCTGAGGTGGAAAATGCCCTGGTGTCCCATCCTGCTGTTCTGGAGGCAGCAGCCGTGGAAAGCCCGGATAAGGTCAGGGGCAATGTGGTTAAGGCCTTTATTGTCCTGCGCACGGGATTTCAGTATTCTGACCCCCTGCTTAAAGAGATTCAGGAACATGTAAAAAGAGAAACAGCGCCTTTTAAGTATCCCAGGAAAATTCAGTTCGTGGAATCACTTCCTAAGACACAGAGTGGCAAGGTTAAACGCAGGGAACTGAGGGCAGCTGAGTTTACAGACTGAGAAGGAATCGGGGGAACCGGTGGAGAAGTTAATCAGACAAGACCATTGAAGGACAAGGGTGTTTGATAAAAAAGATGAACGAAATTTTTACAGGAGGTTTGATATGATTAGTGCAGTCTTGTTGATGGTACTGTTTATGGCCGGTTTTGGGGGAATTCTTATTTACCGCGAAAAACAGGGGGAAAACCGTCCTGAAACAATCCGGATGATTATCTTTATTACATTGGGGACAATAGTCTTTATCTCAATAGTAATGGGACTTTTGATGGTCCGGAATTTTCAGTAGCACTGCCGGAAATTAACAGAAGGAGAAGCGGGAAAAACATCAAAATGTAAGGAATAATGACAATAGACCTCTATGGTTAGCCTAAGGGAGATGAAACAGTTGCTGAAAAAGGTGTTTGGGGTTATCATCGCAGTACTGGTACCTGTACTCGTTGCCTCCTTCCTGTTTTACGGCGATTTCCGGGTTTCGGCTATTGCACGCGGGCTGGGGTTTGCCCAAAACAACAGTGCTCCAGAGGACAAGCCTGCGGGTAACAGCAGCGGAGAAATTCCGGATGAATCCGGCAAAGATGACCGCAGTGGTGAGAACAATAAGGAGCCCGAAAACACTGAGGGACCCGGAATTCCGGGAGACTCCGGAGATGCGGAGAATAAAGACGGCGGGGGGAATTCTGATAATAACGGAACAGGGAGCTTCCCTGACGTGATAAATGATGACGAACCCCTTGGCAAGACTTACAGCTGGTGGTATAAAAAGAACCAGGACCACCGGCAGCCTGAAACTGACCCCTATTTTGTCAGGGAACTGGAAGGCAGGGGCTGGTATGTCGGAAGTACGTCCCTCAAGAGGGTTTACCTTACATTTGATGAAGGTTATGAAAACGGGTATACCGCTGACATACTTGATACTTTAAAAGAAAACGGGGTTCAGGCAGCGTTTTTTGTGACAGGTAAATATATTGACAAAGAACCTGAACTGGTAAAGAGAATGGTTGCCGAAGGTCACATAGTAGGAAATCATACCGAAAACCACCCGAGTATGCCCACAATTACCAATGGTGAAATTAAAAAGGAAATCCAAACAGTGAGTGATAAATTTAAGACACTTACCGGACAAACGATGGCCTATCTCAGGCCTCCAAAAGGAGAGTTCAATTCCCGGACCCTGAGAGTCAGCAAGGAGCTGGGTTACCGGACGGTATTCTGGAGTGTGGCTTTTAAGGACTGGGATGTGAACAATCAACCCGGAGCAGAAGAATCTTATAAAAGTGTAATGAACAATGTGCATAATGGGGCTGTAATCCTGCTGCACGCAGTATCGGAATCCAACAGGGATGCCCTTGACAGGATACTGAAAGACATGAAGGCCGCGGGTTATTCCTTTGCTTCCTTGGATGAATTGCAATAAACGTGGTATAATATTCCTGTAAGGTTTTTAGGAGGGGTAGCTTTTGTTATCATTATTTCATCCGGATGCATATATTTCTTCCCTGGCAGATATTACACCCCGCTATTTTATTGAAAGGGGTATCAAAGGACTAATTATCGACCTGGACAATACATTGCTTTCCTGGGAAAGCGGGGCCATAGAACCTGAAATTTCCGGAATTCTAAAGGAGTATATCGCGGCCGGGCTTAAGCTTTGTGTTGTTTCCAATTCTTTTAACAGCAGGGTTTCGGGAATCCTGAGCCCGCTGGGGATCCCAGGTGTGGCCATGGCCAGGAAGCCCAGGCGGAAGCCGTTCTTAAAGGCAATGAAGATCCTTGGGACTGGAACAAATGAAACTGCTGTTATCGGCGACCAGCTTTTCACAGATGTTTGTGGCGGGAACAGGCTGGGATTTTATACTGTGCTGGTGAAGCCAATAAGTAAAAAGGAATTTCTCGGCACAAGGGTTGTCAGAATTGCTGAAAAGATAGTAATCAGGAAACTGGTAAAGAAACAGATAATTAATGCCCCTGGGAGGCGTCCATAGCGCAACAGGGGTGTCTTAATAAAAAATTTTTTCTGGGGTCAGATTTCGAGCTGTTACGACAGTGGTTTGTAGTATAATATATTTAAGGACAAGGTTTCTACAATCAGTTTTCTCTCCTCAGTGATCCTTTGGGTCACCTTTTTCTTTTTGGGGAATGTTTTCAAACGTTTAAAGACTGGGGTGCAGAGCATGAATAAAAGTATCAGCGGAAAAACAAAAGTAACCGGGCTGTTTGGTTACCCGGTGGAACATTCATTTTCACCTGCCATGCATAATGCGGCTTTTAGCCAACTGGGCCTTGACTATGTCTATGTGCCCTTTTCCGTAGAACCGGAGCAGCTGCCAAAAGCTGTGGCAGGGATCAGGGGGATGAATCTTACCGGGGTTAATGTGACTATACCCCATAAAACAGCAGTAATGGAGCTGTTGGATGAACTGACCCCCGAAGCGCGGTTGATCGGCGCTGTGAATACCATTGTCAACAGGGAAGGCAGACTTACGGGCTATAACACTGATGCCCCGGGATTTGTGGCTGCACTCAGAAAAGAGGGCGGAGTGGACCCGGCCGGAAAGCGTGTCATCATTACCGGTGCCGGCGGGGCTGCCAGGGCAGTGGCCATACAGCTGGCCCTTGAGGGAGCGGAGAGGATTACCTTCAGTTCACCGGTACCTCAGGAGATAACGCCTCTTAAAAAAACTATCACTTCAGCAGCAGCAACCTCGGTTACCGAGGCTGCCTGGGATGAAACGGCCATATCTCTGGCCGCGGCTGAATCTGACCTCATAATCAATGCAACACCGCTTGGTATGCACCCAAATATCAATGATATGCCCCCACTGAGGTTATCAGAAATACCGGAAGGTGTCCTAGTCTGTGACCTGATATACAACCCCGGGGAAACGATGCTCTTAAAAAAGGCTAAAGAACATGGCCTTCCGGTGATGAACGGAATGGGAATGCTCCTCTACCAGGGTGTCATCGCTTTTGAGCTGTGGACAGGTAATCACGCTCCGGTGGACATAATGAGAAAAGCACTTGCAAAAGCAGTAACTGACTGACTTATTATGTCAAACAATGTTGGAAAATGATGGCAAAAAAACTGTCGTTTATGAAGGATTTTGATATCCAGGTAATGAAATACCTACTAAACTCTTTTTTAACCGGCAAGTTGGGAGTGATTCAAAATGGCCGAACCTTCTGAACGAAACTTAACCCTGCAGCAGGTTGCTACAATACTACAGGTGGAGACCAGTACCATCAGGTTCTGGGAAAAGGAATTTGCTCAATTCCTTAATATAAAAAATAAAAAAGGTCAGCACAAACGGTTTACCGAAAAGAACCTGGAGGTATTCAGCCAGATTAAAGAACTGCTCTATACTGAGCAGTATACGATTAAGGGGGCTCAGCGGAGACTGGAAATGGAGCGGACCCTGACCAGCGGCCTTGGCATCGAAAGTAATTTCAAGACAACAGTATTTTTCATGTTTTCTGCAATACTGCGCGAACTGCAGTCTTACCGCGAGGAAAGCAGAAAACTGGCTGAACAGGTCCGGGCGCTGCGGGAAGAGAAAATAAAAGTGGAGGAGAAACTGCTGGAGGAAAGAAATAAAGGCCTGCTGGATTTTCTGAAGGACAAAATACAGGTAAAAAAGGTTTCTGAACAGGAGGAAGCTTAGAGGCTTCTATTTTTTTTGTCTTTTTTGTGCGTGCCGGGGACAAGTTTAGCAGGATTTACTAAAAAAGGGTAGAATTTATTCTACATAGTACTACATAATAATGGCATTATCGCGATTATTCCCGATATTTGACGTAAAATGCAATGTGACAGGAGGCGGAATTGTGTTTTTACCCATCAGGAAACGGCTCGGAGAAATACTCCGTGAAGATAACCTGTTGACAGAAGGCCAGCTTCAGGCAGCTCTTGAAAAGCAAAAGGAAACCAATGAACGCCTGGGCAGGATTCTTATTAATATGGGTTTTGTCGATGAAGAGACAGTTCTGAAGGTGTTGGAAGCAAAACTTGGTATACCTGTTATCAATATCAGCAGGAGAAACCTGGACCCTGAAGTGGTGAAACTGATTCCTGAACAACTGGCCCTGAAGTACAAGGTTATTCCCGTCGAGCTGGATGATGACCGGATCACCCTGGCCATGGCTGACCCGCTCAATGTTTTGGCAATTGATGATGTAAGGATAGCTTCAGGGTATGATGTTGAGCCTGCCATTGCTTCTGAAAGTGATATCGACAGCGCTATTGCCACTTGTTTTGGCAAAGACAGTATAGTTAAAATGGTCGAAGATATCCCTGAAGACCTGGGGCTGGATTTTGATGAAAACGGTTTGGACCAGTTAAGGGAAATAGTAGAGGATGCCCCTATTGTTAAACTGGTCAATTCCCTGATTACCCAGGCAGTAGCCGGCAGGGCCAGTGATATTCATGTGGAGCCAAGAGAGAAGGAGCTTCATGTGCGCTACCGGGTTGACGGTGTACTCAGTGATGTAACCCAGTTTCCCAAAAGGATGCAGGCCCCGGTCATTTCCAGGCTGAAAATTATGGCCAACCTGGACATAGCTGAGCGCAGGGTTCCCCAGGACGGCCGGATACAGATGAAGATCGAAAAAAAGGAAATTGATTTCAGGGTCTCCACCCTGCCGACGATATTTGGTGAAAAAGTGGTCTTAAGGGTTCTGGACAAATCCAGGGGGCTGATGCACCTGCAGGAACTGGGGATGCTCCCGGAAATACTCAAAAAGTTCCGCACGGTAATCACCCACCCCTATGGGATAATCCTGGTTACCGGACCTACCGGAAGCGGGAAGACCACAACCCTCTACTCTGTATTAAATGATATTAATACCCCGGAAAAGAACATTATTACCCTGGAAGACCCGGTGGAATACACCCTGGAAGGGGTGAACCAGGTACAGCTTAATGTTAAAGCCGGACTTACCTTTTCCGGAGGGCTGCGCTCAGTACTGCGCCAGGATCCGGACGTTATTATGGTAGGTGAAATCAGGGATTCTGAAACAGCCAAGATTGCCATCCAGTCGGCGATGACCGGGCACCTGGTACTCTCTACACTGCACACCAACACTGCTTCAGCCACTCTCACCAGACTGGTGGAGATGGGGATTGAACCCTTCCTGGTAGCCTCATCGGTGGTCGGGATAGTTGCCCAGAGGCTGGTGCGCCGCCTGTGCCCCGAATGCAAAGAGCCATATGAACCTTCAGATATGCTGGTGGAAAAACTGGGCATCAGGGTAAGACCCGGTGAACGGGTTGTCCTTTTTCAGCCAAAAGGCTGCCCGGCATGCAGCAATACAGGGTTCCGGGGCAGGCTGGCCCTGCAGGAGGTCCTGTTCATGAGTTCATGGATTAAAGACCTGGTTACCAATAAGGCTCCTGCCGACCAGATTGAGAGTGTGGCCATTGAAGAGGGGATGATGACCCTGAAACAGGACGGCATGAGGAAAGTCGCCCTTGGCCTGACCAGTCTTGAAGAAGTAATGCGGGCTGTTTTTGTTGCTGAAGAATCAGTTGAGTAACAGCGCCGACCGTGATGGCCGGCGGAATATACAGGTGAATATACCGGGCGAACAACCGGCGAATATACCGGAACAATTACCAGGCAGTTCAAGAGGTGGAGAAATGCTTTTCGATGATTTGCTGAAAAAGGCAGTTGAGATGGGGGCCTCTGACCTCCATATAACTACAAATGTGCATCCTACTATCAGGGTTGACGGGAATCTCCGGCAGTTACCGGGAGGCAATCTGGACCGGGAAAGCGTGGCTGCCCTGATGGACCAGATAATTGATACAGAACACCGTAAAATTTTTGAGGAACGCGGGGAAGTTGATTTCTCCTATGCTATCTACGGTCTGAGCCGGTTCAGGGTTAATGTCTTCCGCCAGAGGGGGACTCCGGCAATGTCCATCAGGATAGTTCCTCCAAAGATAATGACACCTGATGAACTGGGTCTTCCCGAGATCGTCAAGACCCTGGCCCGGAGGCCATATGGGCTGGTATTGGTGACTGGACCTACGGGGAGCGGTAAATCAACTACCCTGGCGGCCATGATTGACCTCTTAAATCAGGAAATTTCAGGACATATCATTACCCTGGAGGACCCTATTGAGTTTCTGCATACCCATAAGAAGTGTATCGTAAACCAGCGTGAAATCGGGATTGACAGCATGACCTTTGCCTCAGGACTCAGGGCAGCCCTGCGGCAGGACCCTGATGTAATCCTGGTAGGTGAGATGAGGGACCTGGAGACTATCAGTACTGCCATTACCGCAGCTGAAACAGGCCATTTGGTTTTTGCCACACTGCACACCAGTAACGCTGCCCAGACAGTGGACAGGGTTATTGATGTCTTCCCGCCACACCAGCAGAACCAGATCAGGGTGCAGTTGTCTCTCATACTGCAGGGAGTTATCGCCCAGACTCTGATACCACGAGCAGACAGGGACGGCAGGGTTGTGGCTGTTGAAGTCCTGGTGGCTACACCTGCGGTAAGGAACCTGATCAGGGAAGGCAAGACACCTCAGCTGAACACTGTTATCCAGTCAAATGCCAAATATGGCATGCAGATGATGGATAATTCCCTGAAAGACCTCTACCTGAGGGGTATCATCAGCTATGAGGAAGCCCGCAAGAGGGCGATGGACCAGGACGGGTTTAAACGCCTGGTACAGGAAGGCTATTAGAGGATGGTGATATAAATGTCCCAAACCTTTAGCTATAAAGTCAGAGATAATTTTGGAAAAGTACATTCAGGTCAGATTACTGCAGATTCCAGGGAAACGGTTATCGATAAGCTCCGACAAAGCGGGTACATAGTGACCAGGGTTGAAGCAAAGGCTGATTCCCCCAGTGTCGGTGAGACCTTTTCCAGGTGGGCAGCCATTACCGCGCGGGACCTGTCAATTATGTGCCGCCAGTTTGCTACCATGGTAGGAGCAGGCCTGCCACTGCTGAAGGGCTTGTCCATACTGGTTGAGCAGACCTCAAAACCCAGGCTCAGGGAGGCTCTGGATGATGTCAGGCGAGAGGTGGAGAGTGGCAGCGCACTGTCAAATGCTATGGGCAAACACCACCTGGTATTTCCGCCGATTATGGTTTCAATGGTACGGGCCGGGGAGACAGGCGGAATTCTGGACGAGACTCTGGACAGGCTTGCGGAACACTTTGAGAACGAATATGAACTCAGGGAAAAAATAAAGACCGCCACCAGGTACCCGGCGATAGTCCTGGGGATAGCGGTAATTGTCATTATAGTGATGATGACTTTTGTACTGCCTACATTTGAGAAGATGCTCACATCCATGGGGGTGGAGCTGCCCCTGATTACCAAAATTCTGATAGCCACTTCTGCTTTTATGAAGAAGTACTTTTTGGTGATTATCGCCTTTATGGCCCTGGTGGTAATCCTGACAGTACGTTATCTGCGTTCTCCTGAAGGGAAACGTAAGTTTGACCTGCTGCTTTTCCGTGTGCCGGTGGTCAGTGATATTGCCGCCAAAGTGGCTACAGCCAGGCTGTGTCGCACCCTGGGGACACTTCTCCACAGCGGTGTCCCGATTATGCAGGCACTTGAAGTCTCTGAGGCAACCTCCGGCAATGCGGTAATCATCAATGGTCTGGCAAAAGCCAAAGACAGCATCCGGGAGGGGGAGGGGATAGCCGGTCCCCTGGAGGCTACCGGAGTCTTTAGTCCCATGGTTACTCAGATGATAGCTGTCGGTGAGGAGACGGGTAACCTTGATGCCATGCTACATAAGGTTGCCGAGTTCTATGAAAAGGAAGTAAAACACGTCATGGATAACCTGTCATCACTCATCGAGCCGTTTCTTATCGTATTCCTTGGCGTAATCATTGGCGGGATGATTGTCAGTATCCTCCTGCCGATGCTGAAGATTTATGATGTGGTTGGACAGTATTAAGTTTTTGCATTTGCGGGAAGCTGCCGGAAATGACCGGTAGTCAAATATGGTGAGCTGTTGTACCGATTTTCAGCAAGACTCATAACGGCGACACTGCAATGAAAATCTTGTACAACAGCTCACCATACCAGGCGGTACTTTCCGATATCAACCGTAATGGAAAAAGAAAGTGTCCCAAGCATAAGACCCTGAAAAAAATTAACGTTTTTGGACGAGGGGAGGTGAAATGACATGATAATAAAAATGAACAGGTTTATGAAACAGGCACGCCGGGAAGAGGGTTTTACCCTGATTGAACTTATGGTGGTTATTGTCATCCTGGGTATTTTGGCTGCGTTGGTTATTCCGAGGATTGTGGGTAACTTCGGGGAAGATGCCAGGGATGCAGCAAATGCGGCTAATATACAGATGCTGCAGTCTGCGGTGGACAGATACATGGCAGATACCGGAGTAGTACCTTCAAAAGATGATCTTGAAGCAACAAGTACTACAGGTGATGCCGGATGGAGTGGTCCATATATAAAGGAATGGCCTGATGCCCCGGAAGATTATTCTGATTATGATATTGATTCTAATGGGAACATAACAGGCGGCACAAAAAGTTCCAGCTAATACACCTGCGATGGCACCGTTGCCGCGGTGCCATCGCCTACCCTCTTTTCATGGAAGGATTGTTTATGGCAGCAATAGTGTTTATCTATGGCTTGATAAGCGGCAGTTTCCTTAATGTATGTATTTATCGTATTCCCCGTCAGATGTCGGTGGTCAATCCTCCTTCGGCCTGTCCGGCATGCGGTCATAGGCTGAAATGGTTTGAGCTTGTTCCCGTAGTCAGTTTCATTGTTCAGAGAGGTCGCTGCCTCAGCTGCAGTGCGGCTGTTTCCCGGCGTTACCCGATTGTGGAATTATTAACAGGTGTAATTTTTTATTTATCATATTATTTATACGGATTAAGCATTGATTTTTGGACCGTGATTATTCTGGCATCACTAATGCTGGTGGTTGCATTTATCGATATAGATATTAGGATTATTCCCAACAGACTGGTTTTATTCGGGCTTGCTGCCGGATTAGTTGTGGGTCTGTTTCGTCCTGAAGCCGGTATTGTTTTTATGGTGAAAGGACTGCTGGCAGGTTTTGGGTCGCTTTTCGCCGTGGCTGTGCTGTCACGTGGCCAGATGGGCTTCGGTGATGTCAAACTGGCTGCTGTTATGGGTATATTCCTCGGCTGGGAGGGAGTCCTGATGGCCATATTCCTGGCGTTTCTCGCCGGAGCAGTTTACGGGATATTTCTGATGGCAGTGATGGGAAAAGGACGCAAAACCGCTATTCCCTTTGGCCCGTTTTTATCAGGAGCGACAATTACGGTTTATTTTTGGTCAGAACAGATAATTTCATGGTATTTCCGGGTTATCCTGGGATGAGAACGTGAAGGTGAATTATTATGAAGGACTTTTTCAGACAAGACCAACAGGGCCTGACACTGGTAGAAGTGGTAGTCGCCACCCTGCTGCTGTCAATCGGGATTCTGACTGCCCTTACCCTTTTATCAACGGGAATAACAGTTAATGCCATTAACCGCGATAAAGTTAAGGCGATGAACATTGCCGAACAATACATGGAAATATGGAAATACCGTGATCTGAGCAGTCCTGACCCTGATTTTGGGTTTCCGGGATATAGTGACATTTCAGGTGTCTCCTCGGGTGATGCCTATTCCAAAAATGAGGGCAATTACGAGGTTGAAGCTATCTTTAATCCCGCATCGGATCCGCCCCCGGACCCGGCAACACTGGTTACCGTGAAAATAAAAGTATCCTGGACCCAAAACGGTACCAAGGAAGCAAGCTTAGTAACAGTCAGACAATTTGACAGAAATTAAGGGTGTGGTTCAATGAAACTCAGGTTTGAATGCAGGGAATTAATTAAACAAAACTCAGGCCTGACCATGATCGAGCTCTTGATTGCCTTTGTCATTTTTGGTGTCCTGGTTGTTGCCGTTACACCTGTTTTCAAAGAGGGCAATGACTTCTGGCAGGTTACCCAGGCACAGGTGGAACTCAGACAGAACCTTAATTCTGCGCTCCAGTTAATGAGCAGGGAACTGCGCCAGGCAAAGGCAAATACCATTATTATTAATCATGTTTCGGATGAAATTGTTAGATACAAATACGATTATGATACTTCCGGACCTCACAATTCCTTCAACTTGATGGAGTCATCCGGAGGCAGGCATTATCTGGAGTTCAACGGAGAACCGGTGACAGCTCCGGATCTAATTAATATTGATACTACTGAGACATGGATAGTGCTGGAAAGTTCAGACCCGCCCGTTTATAAAATACAAATAAGCGGTGAGTACACAGGCATCAACAAAATTGATCCTGACAACAGGAATGACATCAACCCGGGAAACAGGAAACTTACGGTGGAGACTACAGTAGTTGTCCGCAGCACCGATAACCTGGAGGAATGGCAGGAAGATATGTAATTGATAATTAACGGTTACCTATTATTAAGGGGGGATTAAAATGCGGGGGTTAATCAAAGAGTTAAAGAACAGCCGGCAGGGGTCGGCACTGGTGTTCACCCTTTTGGTGTTTGTAGTACTGATGATTCTGGCTTCAGCCGCGGTTGCAGTGACCGGTACTGACTCACAGGTAGCCTCGGCTCAGGAAGGAAGCAAGGCGGCACTGTATGTGGCTGAAAGCGCTGTTGACATTGCCAAACAGAAGGTTATGGAAGACATAGATGCAGGTAATGCAGTGTCAGGCAGCCCCATCACCAATGTCCCCGGCGGAGAATACAGGTATGACGTAATCGATGAGGGGGGCAACAAATACAGGATAAGCGCTGTTGGTTTCGCTAAGATGCCTAATGGGACAACTGCAACCAAGACAATAGATGTTATATTTAAGTATGTACCTGCTGGACCACCCCCGGATGACGACGAAGAAGAGACAGAAGATCCTACCGATCCACCACCACCGCCTGAAACTGGCAGGCGCCCGGTAACAGGTGTATCATTGAGCCCGGCCAATCTGCAGCTTGCTCCGGGTGAAAGTGATACTCTGACAGCAATTGTTGAACCTTCGAACGCCGATAACAAAAATGTTACCTGGGAAACCGCTGATCCTAATGTTGCTACGGTGACCGCATCAGGTAACAATAAAGCAGTCATTGAGGCTGTTGAGGTTGGAGAGACAGTTATCACCGTAACCACAGAGGATGGAGGTTTTACCGCCACTTGTAATGTTACGGTAAAGACAGACCCACCCAACAACCAAGGTAATAGTCCCTTTGAATATGCAGTACTTGGCCAGGGAAGCGGCACCGGAATGTTCCAATTAACCGGTGATATCAGGATTCAGGGGCCAATGCATTCAAATTCCAGCATACATTTCAATAATAATGGCAATAACGCAGGGATTGAAGTCTCGGGGCCTGTCAGCACAACAGATGAAATCAAGATCATAGGTCAAAGCGGTGATTTTTCCGGAGTGGAGATGAATGTAGGGGCACCGCCGGTTATCATGCCGGAAATAGACTGGGACTATATCAGGGAACATGCTACTAAGGCTTTTGACAAGAACACTTCCCTGGATGGGCATCTGATTAATGATAATGACGTGATCTTCGTTGATGGTGACCTTACTTTAACAGGAGAGGTTAGCGGGAATGCCCTGATAGTGGCCACCGGGGATATAACCATTAGCGGTGACTACGATTATCCCAGTTCTGATTATGCGGCTGTTGGATTAATTGCCGGAAATAATCTTAAACTCTACGGTGACCACGGCGGGTTTGACCTGCCCGGAGTTGACGGACCTGAAATACAGGGCTTTGTCATTGCCCTGAATAATGTAATTGTACAGGGGGAAGCCAAGGCAACGGGAAGTGTAATCTCTGGTAACAATATGGAATGCGGCAGTGGGGAACTTCAAATCGAATTTATTGACGGGGACGACAATCCTGTTGACAAAGTGTTCGAATTTACTGGGACAGAGATTATTGCCAACTATGATGAACTGTAATTTGCCCTGCCGGAGACATAGAGACAAGGAGTGGACATTGCATGGGACTTTTTTCGAAAACGGTTTCCTGTATCGGACTGGATATCGGTGAACACCGGATGAAACTTGTTGAGGCCCAAAAGGCCGGGTCAGGTTATGAGATAACCGGTTATGGAGTGGTTCCGACCCCGCCCGGTTTGATGGAAGGAAGTATGATGATTGACGAGCCTGGGGTCATTGCCACACTGAGTAAACTGGTCGGTAAGGTTCAGCTGGGCACAAACCGGGTGGCCCTTGCTGTTTCCGGGGAGAATGTAATTGTGCGGAACCTGTCGGTACCTGTCATGCCGGACCGGGAACTGGCCGAAGCCGTCAGAATCGAGGCCGAGGCCCAACTGCCTATTCCGGGGAAGGATGTCACCATTGATTTTATTAAATGCGGCATTACCTCTGATGGCAGTTCCCGGAGGCAGGAAGTCCTGACAGTGGCAGTGAGGAATGATATCATCAAAAGAATGACCAGGATTGCAGCCGGTGCCGGGCTTGAGCCTGTGGTTGTTGATGTCGAGCCCCTGGTTCTGCAGAGGGCTCTGAAGACCCTGAACCCTGCTCTTGTGCCGGCTGACGGAAGCTATGTCATCGTTAATATCGGGAAAAGCTCCTCTAATATTGCTGTATTTGAAAATGACAGGCTGTCATTTACCAGGACCCTTGGGTTTGGCGGGGACAAGCTGAGTATGGCCCTGGTAAACCACTACAATATGCCCCTGGAAGAGGCTGAAGGGACCAAGAAACTGATTGATTTCAGCGGTGATTCTGACCAGCACGGACTTACGGTATTACTGTACCAGAAAGCAGAGATTCTCCTTCCGGTGATCGGTGAACTGGTCAAGGAGATAGGACGCTCCCTGGATTATTACCTGGCCCAGCACCGGGGACAGCGGTTTTCCAAGATATTCATTACCGGGGGCAGCGCACAGCTTAAGGGGCTGGATGCATATATGACTGATGAGTTGGACCTCCCGGTAACGGCGTTTGATCCGGTCCGGCATATGCAGTTGTCGGGAAAGGTACAGTATCTGGAAAAAGAAATTCAGGAAGCCGGTACGGCCCTGACCCAGGTTGTGGGCCTTGCCTTAAGTGAGGTGGAATAGATGCAAAACCGGATTAATTTACTTGACCCGTCAACTTCAATTAAGTCCAAGCCTGCCTCCGAAGGTCCCAGCAAAGTCCTGGTGGCTCTCTGCCTCATCAGTGTGGTATGCTGTATCGGAACTTATCTGTATGCCTTTGGCATGGAAAAATACACCTTAGGCAAGGTTGACCGGATAAATAAAGAAATTGAAGGTTTGCAGGAGGTTTCCCAACAACTCAAAACCAGGGGCGCCCTGGCCGCCGAAAAGAGCAAGTCAGAAAAGAATATCAAGCTGCTCAATTCAGAGAGACCGAAGATGTCCAGGTACCTGGCAGAAGTCGGGGAGATAATTCCCGCCGCGGTAAATCTTACTCACCTGCAAATCAAGAATGAGCCTTTTGAGGTTGTCCTTAAGGGTGAGTCACCGTCACACCTGGATATAGCCCGGTTTGGCAAAAATGTACAGGACTCAGTCTATTTTAAAGATGGGGTTATCAGCTCCAGTATCAAAAACAATGAACAAAATACTATTGAATATTCAATTACTGTCACCCCTGACAAAAAAGGGGGGAATGAATAATGAAACAGGCCCTGACAGGAAGGGAAAAAAACCTGATTACCCTGGCAGCAACAGTAATTTTTTGTGCTCTGTTTATATCTTATCTGGTATTACCAAGATTAGATGATTACAAATCTGCCCAGGTACGCCTTGCTGACGCTGCGGCAAATCTGAAACAACTGCACAAGGCTGCAGAAACCATCAATACTTCAGAAGAAGATCTCGATAAAATCAAAGATCAGCTTCAGGAGTATCGAAAAAAACTGCCGGTGTCAGCGGAATCAGCAGAACTTCTCTATTATCTGAACCAGGCTGCTGAAAAAAGCGGTGCTGTCCTGATGAAATATGAATTTACTGAAAGTGATGCCGATACCAAAAAAGAACCTGAAAACGGACTGGTAATAGTTGGCGCCAAGGTCAGTGTATCAGGCACCTATGCACAGGTGAGCAAGTTTGTAAGTGAAACCGAAAATCTAACCCGGATAACCCACAACCGAGTGATAACCATTAATGAGATCAAGGACCAGTCCAGGCTTGAGTGCATAGTTGAATTTACTTCCTATGCAGCTGCATACGGCGCCGGTAATTTTAAGCATGACAGTGATATCCCTGATGCCGCTGCTGGGAAGCAGACACCTTTTAAATATTAGACGTTATATATTAGTCATATATCAGTTTTATGTTAGGCTTTATATATATTAATTGATGATAAAACACAGGGGGGTAGGGGTTATGCAAAGGGAGTTCCGGTCTGAGTCAGGATTTACCCTGGTTGAACTGGCCGTGGTGCTGGTACTTATCGGTCTGGCTGCTGCCCTGGTATTGCCCCTGGGACTGTCCAAAGCAGCAAACTCGGCAGCCCTGGATACCGAGGCCCAGAAACTGTCGGGAAATATAAGGCTGGCCAGACAGAAGTCTATTACCCAAAGTGTTATCGGCACTGTTTATGGAGTCCGGTTTGAAAACACGGCTGATGCTGCTTATTACCGGCTGTTTGCAGAAAATGCCGGGGGGACAGTCTGGACCGGGGAAGAGCAGCAGTTGGACCGGCATATCATTATAGATTCTGCCAGCCATGGAGAAATTGTCTTTGACAGGTCCGGTAATACAAATGATACAGGAACCGTAATTTTAAAGGAAAAAAGCGGCAGTAACAGGACCATAACCCTGGAAATCAACTCCCTGGGCACAGTTGACATCCAGTAAACCTGAGACTATTCAATGTGATTGGCTTCAGGTAACCTAAGATTGACATCAGGCTCAAATAGCATCATAATAGTAAATAACACCGGGACAGAGGTGGTTATTTACTATTTTTATTTGATCTTACAGGAGTGGTAGATTTGTTAAGATACCTGACAGCCGGGGAATCCCACGGAAAGGCTTTGACAGCATTGGTTGAAGGGCTTCCTGCCGGAGTGCCCCTGACCGAGGAATACATAAACATCCAGTTGGCAAGACGCCAGGGAGGATACGGCAGGGGCGGCAGGATGAAAATAGAAAAAGACAGTGTCAGCATAACTGCAGGAGTCAGGGGTGGCCTCACTACAGGGGGCCCCGTTTCTTTGGTTATCGAAAACCGGGACTGGGCTAACTGGTCAGAGGTTATGTCCCCCGGGGCTGATGCCAGGACTGATGAGCGGGTGGTAACCAAACCCAGGCCGGGACATGCCGACCTGAGCGGCGCTCTGAAATACGGGCATACTGATATAAGGAATATCCTGGAACGTGCCAGCGCCAGGGAGACGGCTGCCAGGGTGGCTGCCGGGACTGCAGGACGGGCGCTGGTGGAACAGTTTGGTATCAGGATATTTGGTCATGTAACTGCCATTGGCAGCATAGAAATTACTGAAATCCCCGGAGATGCCGGAGAAATTTCACAGAGGGCAGCACGTTCGGAGCTGTTGTGTGCGGATCCCGAAGCTGAGGCCAGGATAAAACAGGAAATTGACCGCTGCCGTGAAGAAGGTGATTCCCTTGGCGGCATTTTTGAAATCATTGTTAGCGGACTGCCGCCGGGGCTGGGCAGTCATGTACAGTATGACCGCAGGCTTGACGGCAGGCTGGCCCAGGCAGTGATGAGCATTCAGGCCATCAAGGGCGTGGAGTTCGGGATCGGATTTCAGGCCGGCAGGCTCAGGGGTTCCCAGGTGCATGATGAGTTATTCCACAGCCCCTCTGGCGGTTTCTATCGGAATACCAACCGGGCCGGCGGCCTGGAGGGCGGGATTACCAACGGGGAGCCGCTGGTGTTAAGGGCTGTGATGAAACCTATCCCGACCCTGTACAAACCCCTCAGGAGTGTGGATATGCATTCAAAGGAAACCTATGAGGCTTCCATTGAGAGGTCTGATGTGTGTGCCGTGCCTGCTGCGGTAGTGGTGGGCGAAGCTGTGGTTGGCTTTGAAATTGCCAGGGCTGTTGCCGAGAAATTTGGCGGAGACAGCCTGGCCGAGATGAAACGGAACTATGATTCCTATGTTGAATATGTAAAGCAGGTGTAATAATGCCAAATCTGGTTCTGATAGGTTATATGGGTACAGGGAAAACAACTGTTGGCAAGATACTGGCCAGGAAGCTGGGAATGAAATTTGTGGATACCGACCAGGAAATAGAACGGGTAACCGGGATGAGTGTCAGTGATATTTTCGACAAACACGGGGAGATTCGCTTCCGTTCCGAGGAAAAGGCGGCTGTCAGGAGAATAACCCGTGAAGATAACCTGGTTATTGCCACCGGCGGCGGGGCCGTACTGGACCGTGAAAATGTGGAATTACTGAAGGAAAACGGACTACTGGTCTGCCTGGAAGCGAAGCCGGAGATTATTCATGAAAGGACCAGGCGGAAGAAGAACAGGCCGTTGCTGCGAACAGAAGACCCCCTGCAGAAGATTATCAAGATGCTCGCCGAGCGGGAGCCTTATTATTCCCTTGCTTCTTACAGGATTGATACCTCCCGCCGGGAACTTGACGATGTGGTTGAAGCGGTCAGGAGGGTATATGAAACCTTTCTGAAGGAGCAGGGCAAAGTGAACTGAAGGAACAGGGTTGATACAGGTGATACAAGTCATGGCAGAACAGATGAAGGAGTCCGGCTAATCCATGGAAAAGAGCAAATCTATTACAACTGTAAAGGTAGACCTGGGCCCCAAAAGCTACCCCATACATATCGGAGCCAACATTCTCCCTGGTCTTGGAGACTATGTCAAAAGGCTCGGGGTTGGCAGCAGGATTATGGTAGTTACCAACCCGACGGTGGGGGCGCTTTATGGCAGGCAGGTCAGTGACAGCCTGGAGGCTGCAGGTTTTGAAACTATAGTTGCCGAGGTGCCTGACGGGGAAAAATATAAATCCCTGGAATCAGCCGCACTTCTTTATGATACTGCCTTTACCGGCGGCCTTGACCGAAGCAATGCGGTACTTGCCCTGGGGGGCGGCGTTATCGGCGACCTGGCAGGGTTTATAGCGGCCACATATATGAGAGGGGTTCCCTTTATACAGGTTCCAACCACACTCCTGGCCCAGGTTGACAGCAGTGTGGGAGGAAAGGTGGCTGTAAATCATCCCAGGGGAAAAAACATTATTGGTGCGTTTTACCAGCCCAGGATGGTTTTTTCCGATATAAACACATTATATACCCTGGAAGACCGGCAGTTCAGGGCCGGTATGGCTGAAGTGATTAAATACGGTATCATCAGGGACAGAGATTTTTTTACGTTTCTGGAAAGGGAGGCCCCGGCCGTCAGGCAGCTGCATATCGGGACTGTTATTCGTGTTGTGGAGACCTCCTGCCGCATAAAAGCGGAAATAGTGGCAGAGGACGAGACTGAGCAGGGCATCAGGGCTATTCTTAACCTGGGCCATACTTTTGGCCATGCCTATGAGGCTCTGACCGGGTATTCGGAATTTGTCCACGGTGAGGCCGTGGCCATTGGCATGGTATCTGCCGCCAGGGCTGCGGTGAAAACAGGGCTGCTGCCGGAACCCGATCTGGCCCGGATTGAGAGGCTGATTGCGACATACGGGCTGCCCTGCGGTTTTGGGAATTTGGATATTGCCGAAATCATAGAAAGCATGTACCACGACAAAAAGGCGGTAGGCGGCAAAGTCAGGTATGTGTTGCCTGAAACCATAGGAAGAGCTGCAATTGTCCCGGAGATATCCCATGAAATACTGAAAAATGTGCTCCAGGGACAGCAAAATCAAGTATAGTAAGGCAATCGGGGGCAAACACTAAACCGGAGGCGAAGTATTTAACTGTGGAGGTGCTGCTGTGTTAGCAAAGGGTGATCTTCAGGAAATACTCCAACTGGCCTTAGCCAGGGGGGGCGACTTTGCAGATATATTCATTGAAGAAAAAAAGACAGTGGCTGTTGCCTGTGAGGCTGATAAGATTGAGCGGATTAATTCCGGGATAGATACAGGTGCAGGGATAAGGGTGATCTCCGGAGATGCGACAGCTTATGCGTACACCAATGACCTCTCAAAAGAAGGCCTTGTCAAGGTAGCCGGAATAGTCAGTGCTGCTACTGAAAGCAGGCGTGATGTTACTGTAGATCTCACGGAAATAAAACCTGCCGTTGAGTTCGATATCGAGCAAATGCCTGATACTGTCAGCATCGATGACAAGGTTGAAATGGTTGTCAGGGGTAACAGGACGGCACGGGGATTTGACCCCCGTATTAAGCAGGTAACCGTTGGGCTGGGGGATGTTATTCAAAATGTCGTCATTGCCAATACAAAGGGTGATTATGTCCGGGACCAGCGGGTGAGGACCCGGTTTATGATAAACACAGTGGCCATGGATAATGGCGTGATCCAGACAGGATATGATGCTGTGGGTGGTTTCCAGGGTTTTGAACTCTTAACTGAATACAGCCCTGAAGATGTGGCCAGGGAAGCTGCGGGAAGGGCAGTTAAAATGCTGGAAGCCAAGCCTGCTCCTGCGGGGAAAATGGAAGTGGTCATGGCCGGAGAAGCCGGCGGGACCATGGTGCATGAGGCCTGCGGCCATGGCCTGGAGGCAGACCTGGTGCAGAAAAAGCTGTCTGTTTATGCCGGTCAAAAAGGCCAAAAGGTAGCTTCTGAACTGGTTACTGTGGTTGATGATGCCACCATCAAAGGTAAATACGGCTCTTTCAGGTTTGACGATGAGGGGACCGGGGGACAGAAGACGGTACTTATCAAAGATGGGATACTGGAAGAGTATATGTATGACCGGCTTACGGCCATGCGTGATGAAGAGGCCCGTCCCACCGGCAACGGAAGGCGCGAGTCATATCAGGACAGACCTATTCCCAGGATGAGCAATACATATATTGCTCCCGGGAATGAAGACCCTGAAAAAATAATCAGGCTTGTGAAAAACGGCCTGCTGGTGAAAAAGATGGGTGGTGGGCAGGTAAATACAACTAATGGTGACTTTGTCTTTGATGTGGCTGAGGGATACCTTATCAGGGACGGGGAAATTGCCGGACCTGTCAGGGGGGCAACCCTTACCGGGAATGGCCCTGAGGTCCTGCAGACAGTTGATATGGTAGGCAGCGACCTTGGATACACAATAGGTACCTGCGGGAAGGACGGCCAGGGGGTCCCGGTATCGGATGCCCAGCCAACAATGCATATTCCACACATAGTTGTGGGAGGGACAGCACATGGGGATGAAAACAGTCCCCAGGTAAAGCGAATCAGACGGATCTGAAAATGAGGGAGCGCTCAATGCAACATTGTTGAGTGCTCCTTTTTTTTGCGTTTTTTCAAGTTTTTATTTGCCGTAGACAAGGGTATTTTGATGTTGTTGTGTGTTGAGAAAAATTATTATTGAAGAGATTTAACATATAATGATATAATGACTCTATTATATAATTTTTGGGTACAGAATATTAGATTGATAATACGCGGTAGTTTGGTTTAATCATATTTTCGAGGAAAGGTTATGGTAGGATGATTTATCGCAAAGCAAGAATCAGTGATGTTGAAGCCATTCATGCACTGATAACACACTATGCCAATGAAGGCTTGATGCTGGCCCGGTCCCGGGCGCTGCTTTATGAACATATCAGGGATTTTACCGTTGCTGAGGATAATGGGAAGGTGATAGCTGCCGGAGGATTGCATATTCTGTGGGAGGACCTGGCCGAGGTCCGGGCCCTGGCAGTTGCCCCCGAATATACCAAACAGGGGATAGGACGGGGACTGGTAAACAGTTTTGTCAGGGAAGCCTGGGAACTTGGGATTCTAAGGGTGTTTTCCCTCACCTATCAGGCAGTCTTCTTTAAAAAATGCGGTTTTCGGGTTGTTTCAAAAGATGTTCTGCCTCACAAGGTCTGGAAGGAATGTATCGATTGTCCAAAGTTCCCCAACTGTGATGAAACTGCTGTACTGCTTGAAATAAACTGATTTGGTTTTGCGCAACTCCCGGGGATATACTTTGGGAGCTTGTTTTTTGTCCGGCAGCGCAGTTTCTGCATAACCTGTTAATGAAAACTAAAAAAAGGATTAATCATTGCGATGTCGAACTGGAAGATTAATACAGAGTATTCATTCTGAATAACACTGCCTGTCTGGTGGAAAGGTATATTTGCATGATATTGCTTCGACGTGGTGTTGGACTCAGGTGGTATCCGATTGAGGTGGGTTGTAATGAACCGGTTTTTTGATGTTGATGTTTTACTGAGCCTGTTTGAGAGCATGCATATTGGAATTATCTTTGTCGATCCGGAAGGTATTATCCGATACTGCAATGCCCCGGCAGCTATGATGAAAAATATCCGCAAGGAGGCCCTTGCCGGAAGAAGACTGTTTGACTGCCACCCTGAAAGGGTACATGCCGGAATTGAAAAAATTATTAAAGATATCAAAGAATTAAAGGTTGCCGAATGGAAAAAAATTGATGTTCATTCAGGACCTGACCTGGAGAATCTGGTATCACCTATATTTACCCCTGATGGTGAGTTTATCGGCATAGTAATGGTAAGTCTGGACATTACCGGTAAACGTGAGCTTACTGACCGTATCCGCAAATCCCAAAAGGAACTGTCAGCGCTGTTTAAGGTAAGCCACACAATTAATTCATCACTTAATCTTAATGATGTCCTTTTTAAGATACTGCTTCTGGCAGTGGAGGTAATCAATTTTACAACAGGCACAATTTATCTCCTGGATGAAGAAAAAGAAACGATTGTTCCTATGGCTACCACAGACTGCCTCCTTGGAGAGACACCGGCAGAGACCATTGACTATGGTTCTCCTGACAGTGTTATTGCCTTTGCGATAAGGTCGGGTGCTATGGTTTGCCTGGAAAGAGGCAGACCGGGATTTGACGGGATTGTAAAAAGGCCGGAAACAAATGCAGTTTTTGTTCTGCCACTAAAGGACCAGGACAAGTGTCTGGGGGCCCTTGTGGTGGAAAGTGAGGAGTGGGACGTCTTTGGTCTGGAAGAACAGGAGCTTCTACATACATTTGCCAATCATGCAGCTGTAGCTATCAAAAACGCCCAGTTATTTGCCCGGACGCAACAAATGGCATTTGTTGACGGCCTTACCGGATTATATAACCGGCAGTATTTTGACCAGATTCTAATCCAGGCTGTGGCCCAGCTAAAAAGAAAAGATCTGTATCTGACCATTATTATGGTTGATGTAAATGACCTGAAATTTATCAATGACTTCTTTGGTCACGTCATGGGTGACCAGATTATCAAGGCTGCTGCCCATGTCCTGCAGCGCAGTGTCAGGGACAGTGATACCGTATGCCGTTACGGCGGGGATGAACTGGTAATTCTTTTGCCTAATACCACCAGGGAGGATGCACTTATTGTCCAAAAGCGGATTCTGGAAAATGTGGCCAGATGGAACGAAGAGGAAAATGACAATCCGGATATATCTCTTGCATTAAGCATTGGTACGGCAACGGCATATGGGCGTGAAGGGCTGAGTGATATACTGACACGGGCCGACCAGAGCATGTATGAGGATAAAAGAAAATATAAGCTGGGGATCCATGATGAGACTCCCATTGAACGTGCCAAGAAACAGTATTATTCATCTTCATGATAAGGCGGTGTCATCCCGTGTCATTTAAGGAAAAGTTACAGAAGAGGCCGTATTACAGATGGATTGTTTTTGCTAATGTTGCTGCCGGTACCTTTATGGCCACCCTGGACGGGAGTATAGTTAATGTTGCCCTGCCCACTATATCGGTAAACTTCGGTGTCGGCAAGGAGACTCTGCAGTGGGCGGTTACTGCATATCTGCTGACTATTTCAAGCATGCTGCTGGCATTTGGCAGGCTGGCAGATATCATTGGTAAGAACAGGGTATATGCGGTGGGTTTTCTCGGGTTTGCCCTGGGTTCAGCTTTGTGCGGGCTGGCAGGTAACGTACAGCAGTTGGTTATCTTTAGGGTTATTCAGGCGGTCGGGGCAGCAATGATGATGGCAAATGCCATGGGCCTGGTGACATCCTGTTTCCCGCCACGTGAAAGGGGACGGGCCCTTGGAAGCATGGGTACCGTGGTTGCCCTTGGGAGCCTTACCGGACCGAGTCTGGGAGGCTTTTTAGTTAGCAGCCTGGGCTGGCGGGCTATATTCTATATTAATATTCCCATTGCTATCATGGGATTTATTGCTGCACTCTTTATCCTGCCAAGGGACAGAGATATACTGCAAAAACAGAAATTTGATTATTTTGGGGCTTTGCTGTTTGGCGGGGGGATAACGTGTTTCCTTTTAGGGCTGTCAGAAGGCCAGGAATTTGGCTGGATGTCTCAGCGGGTACTGATTCTCCTGGCAGCTTCGATTATTCTCCTGGGAGTGTTTTTTATCACCGAACTGAGGATTACTCAGCCGATGATTGACCTTTCCCTCTTTCGCAACAGGCTGTTTCTGGCCGGCAACGTAGCCGGACTACTGTCTTTTGTGGCCATGTTCTTCACTACATATCTCCTGCCATTCTATATGGCTGAGATGCTGGAACTGAAGGCCTACCAAATGGGCCTTGTAATGACAGCCTTCCCGGCGGCTATGGCCCTGACAGCGCCTTTTAGCGGCTGGCTCTCAGATAAAACAGGGCCTCTGTTACTGACTACCGGGGGATTGAGTATTAATGCAATTGGCCTGTTTTTGCTGGCAGACGTCAGTGCTGATATGTCACCCCACTCACTGGTTTGGAAAATGGCCCTGATGGGGTTGGGGACCGGGATGTTTCAGTCACCCAACAACAGTTCAGTAATGGGAACTGTACCGTCCCCCAAACTGGGGGTTGCCGGCGGTGTGGTGGCTACCGTGAGAAATGTCGGGATGGTTATAGGAGTGGCCCTTTCGGTTGCCATTTTTAAGGCCAGGTTTGAATTTCTGCAGTCTGTTACCACCTGGCAGACAGCCTATGTTGAGGCTCTCGGCCTTGTCTTTAAGGCTGCGGCAGTTATTGCCCTTTGCGGGGCAGCGGTCTCTTTTGTCAGGGGAGGCGTGCCCGGAGGTTACGGCGGACCAGAGCGCCAGGACCGCCGCAAACACCAGGTTGAGAGAGAAATATGAGAAAAAGATAAAAAATAAAAAAAATAAAAGGGATTATAAGGGCGGCTGTATAATATACTGAATAAGGAGAAATAACCAATATGTGTTAACACTAAGGGGGAGAAAATGTTGAAAAAAGCTTTACGGATTTTCCTGTGCACCGTATTTATCCTGACCGCATTTGCCGGTATGGCGTCTGCGGCAGAACCGGTAAAAGTCCTTATCGATGATGAGGTCATTACCTTTGATGTGGCTCCGGTGATTCGCGAGGGCAGGACTCTGGTGCCGGTAAGGAAAATAATCGAATCAATGGGCGGAGAAGTGACCTGGAATGCAGCCAACAGGACCGTTACAGTCAATAAGGGTGATACCAGTGTAATCCTGGTGATTGACAGTAATCTGGCCAAGGTAAATGAAAAAGATGTCCTTATGGATGTACCGGCAGCTATCATTGATGGCAGGACCCTGATACCCCTGCGTTTTGTAAGTGAGAACCTTGATGCTGTGGTTGTCTGGGATGCAGCAACCCGCACCGTATCCATTAAAACTCCGGTAAATATAGATGAAGAGGCATATGCCCTCCTGGCTGCTTCAATGGAGAAGAATAAGGACATCAAACAGTTTAGTGTTGATATGGAAGGTGACATGGAAATAGCAGTCACCGGGACGTCAGGGCCTGAGAAAATGACGATGGGCATTACCGGAAACATGAAGATGGATGCTGAAGCCCCGGCCTATGCCTTTGATGGTACAATGACTTTAAACCAGGGATTTGAGAGCCTGGAAATGGATTTCGAGTTCATATTTAAAGATTATGTATTTTACTTTAAAGACCCGTTAACAGGAAAGTGGATGAAACAGGAGATGAGCGCAGAAGAGGCAGAAGCATATGCCCAGCTTATTGCGCAAAGCAACTCATTAGCAATTGATTATAAGGCATTTCTTGATGCCGCCAAAGAAATCGGAGCATTCCGCAGTGTAAGCTTTGCCGGGGAAAAAACCATTAATGGCAAGCAGACAACAGGTGTATCTTTTGATATGAACGGTCTGAAAATGGGTAAACTTCTGGAAATGATATTTACCGACATTTATGGTGAAGCCATTGCTGAGGATGAAGCCATGGGTGAAATGTTGAATGATGAAACCTTCAATGAATTGATTGGCGAAGCCATGAAGGCAATAACTATCAGTAAACTTAACTATACATACTGGATAGGTGACCGGGATGATATTTATTACGGTTTCGACATGGAAATGAATATGGGGTTTGATATGGGTGCAGCCCTGGGAAGCATGTCTATGGAAGGTGATTTCACAATGACCCTTTCAGATATTAACAAGACTCAGGTGATTACCATACCTGAAGATGCTGAAACTGCAACTGATGTCATGTCAACTCTTTAAGATTTCCACAGGGAGCTGTTAATTTCCGGAAGAAACCAGGAGGCGCCTCGGTTTTAGAGACGACCCCTGGTTCTTTTTTTTCGTTTTGAGGCATAATTTATTTAGGAAATCAGTCAAGGAGGCTGTTATGAAAAAAGGTAAGGTAATACTCCTGCTTCTGGTTTTGGTAGCAGGGGTGATGCTCTGGTTCTGGGAGCCATGGAATACCCTCAGGAAAGCCCCGGAACCCCAAAATGCTGCAGATATTCTGGAAGAAGCCAGGGATGCAGCCGGGAATATTGACACCTATACGTATAAAACAAAGGTATCGGTAGGCAGTCAGGTAAATGTGGATATAGCAAACAGGGTTGACCGGGAAGAAGACCGGCAGATGGCCGATTTCACCTGGCAGATACCCCAAATGTCGGGGGAGGCATCGATGTACATCCAGGGTAACAAAATTTATATTTTAAGCCCTGTCAGGAATAAATGGGTGAAGCCGGAGGAGGACCCGACGACGGGGCCGTTTGTCGAGTTTTTTTACAGACAGCTGGGCCTGGTTGACCCGGTGTCAAACCTTGCCGGTACGGACCCCCAAAACCGCAATATTTCAGTAGTCACCGAATCCGAAAAGGAATATGTAATCGAGGTAGTCCCTGATGCAGGATCTCTTTCAGAGTTAACTGATGCTATGCCTCCACAGCTCAAAGGGGCCGAGCTAAAAGACATTAAACAGGTATTTCGCATTTCCAGGGAAACATATCTTCCGGTGAATTACGAAGTTCGCGCCAGGGTTTCCTTTTTCGGCCTGGCATCCATGCAGTTCAGGGTTATCAGTGAGCCGGAAAACTATGATAAGACTAAACTAAACATTCCCAAAGAGCTGGAAGAAAAAATAAGAGGGCTGTAGTTCAGCCCTCTTATTTTTTAAATGCAGCCATTGAGGTTCCCAGTATAGAGTTCGCCTTGGCAAAGTATGTGATCCTGAGTACTTCGGCAATCTGTTCATCACTGACACCCATACCGCGCAGGGTGTTTGAAATCGACTCCACACCCTTGTCGGCTCCAACTGCGGCATCCACAGCCAGTGAAATCATGAGTTTGGTCCTGATGTCAAGGGAGCTTTCCGAGAATACCAGCTCCTGCAGACCCTTCATTAGTTCGAAAAACTTTTCATCCCTGTCTTCAATGGCCGCAATAAAAGGCAGCAATTCCAAGACACTCACTCCTTTTCTAAAATTTAATGTTTAATTTGGTTGTACTTATTATTCGCGATAGTCCTAATATTCCCCTTTTTAATTTAAAAGAATAATGTTACTGCTTCAATAGGCATCGTAAGGATAGATTTCTACGGCACTCAGTGCGGAAAAACGGTACAACAGCACACCATATTCCGCTTCAGGTCATTTGCGACAGCTCCTGATGCAGGAATATTCTTACTTCCATTGAATTATACTACTTTAGAGAGGGTGAAAGGAGCAGTGATTCTTTATGGTGAGCAGTTTTGCCCAACTGGCAAAGCAGGTGGTGGACATGGCCCAGGGGTTGGGTGCCAGCCACTCAGAAGCTTATTTAATTAAGTCCAAAGACCTTAGCATTGATGTCAGGGAAGGTTTTGTGGAGACATTGAAGCTTGCCGAGGACCGTGGCCTTGGGCTTAGGGTATTCCGTGGCGGACGGATCGGTTTTGCTTTTACATCTGACCTGGGAGATACGGCAATTGATGAAATTGTACGCCAGGCCCTGGCTAATTCTGAGAAAACCAGCCCTGACGAATTCAATATCATGCCAGGCCCGGGAGGGCCGTATAATGAACTGGACCTCTTTGATCCCCGGATACAACAGGTTTCTGTTGATGAGAAAATAGATATTGCCAGGAGAATAGAAAAATCTGCTGCAGGTTTTGATAAACGTATTACCATAACCGAACGCTCCTCATATTTTGATGCCGAATATGAGGTTATCCTGGCCAATTCACTGGGAATTATGACATCTTACCAGGGCGCGTACTGCGGCTGCTATGCAGACCTGGTTGCCGAAGAAGACGGTGATAGCCAGACGGGGTTTGCCCTTAAAATAGGCTTGAAATTCAATGACCTGGACCCTGAAAAGATCGGGCAGGAAGCTGCACAGAAGGCAGTCCGCAAGCTGGGAGCCAAATCAATTAATACTCAGAAGGCTGTCATTGTGTTTGACCCCTATATTGGGACCAGTTTCCTGGGAATCATTGCTCCGGCGCTGTCTGCAGAGGCAGCACAGAAAGGGAAATCCCTGTTTGCCGGTAAGGTGGGACAGAAGGTTTCGTCTGATAAGATTACCATAACAGACCATGGTTCAATGCCTGGGGGTATTGCTTCTTCGCCTTTCGACGGAGAAGGTGTGCCGACGGGGAAAACTGTCCTCATCCGGAACGGGGAGCTCAGGGGTTATCTGCACAATACTTACACAGCTGCTAAAGACAAGGTATGGTCAACGGGAAACGGTATCAGAAATTCCTTCAAAAGCACTCCTGAGGTGGGGACCACAAACTTCTATATTGAACCGGGTATCACAGACCCTGATGACATGATAAAGGATATTACCAGCGGACTTTATGTTACAGACGTAATGGGGATGCATACAGCTAATCCAATTTCCGGCGACTTTTCTGTAGGTGCGTCCGGCATTTGGATTGAGAACGGTAAATTCACAAAGCCGGTAAGGGGAGTAGCCATTGCCGGGAATATTCTGGATCTCCTTAATGAAGTCGAGGAGGTTGGCTCTGACCTGACCTTTTTCGGTGCCAAAGGCTCGCCTACCATCAGAATCTCAAAGATGATGATCAGCGGGTCATAAGCCGGTGTGGGCAGGCAGCAGAACAAATCAAATAAATACTATTCAAAATAAAGAAATTATGTTAAAATTTCATAGTGGAAGATTTTAGTCTGGAGTGATAATTTTGCCTAAAGTGCTCGTGATTAACGGACCCAACCTGAATCTGCTGGGGATGAGGGAGCCGGATATTTACGGTTCACATACCCTGGATGATATTAATGGTAAGCTGGCAGTTCTTGCAAAGGAATTGGGGCTGGATCTGGAGTTTTTCCAGTCCAATCACGAGGGTGCGCTTATTGACAGGATTCACGGGTCTGTTTCGGGTACAGACGGAATCCTTATCAACCCAGGAGCCTTTACCCATTACAGCTATGCCATTCGTGACGCTGTCGCCGCAGTTGGCATTCCATGTGTTGAGGTACATTTGTCCAACATTCATTCCCGTGAAGAGTTCAGGAGTAAATCAGTGATTGCCCCGGTGTGTTTGGGTCAGGTATCGGGTTTTGGTGCCCATAGCTATTTACTTGGCCTGAGAGCGTTGGCTAATGAGGTACGAAAATGAAACACAGGATAGAAGCACTTCGTAAAATAATGCAGGAAAACCGGCTTGACGGACTGTTTGTCACAAAGCAGGAAAATTGGCAGTACCTGAGCGGTTTTACAGGGACAAATGCAATTCTTCTTTTCACTTTGTCTGACAATTATTTTATTACAGACTTTAGATATCTGGAGCAGGCACAGCAGGAAACAGAGGGTTTTCACATAATTAAACCGCGTACCGTGGTTGAAGAAGCCCTGGCAGACCAGATAACCAGCCTCGGACTGAACAGGGTAGGCTTTGAAGGAGATAACCTTACCTATAGTCAGTATGCCGGTTATAAAGAGAAAATTCCCGGTGTGGAACTGATTTCCCTTTTCCAGGCTGTGGAAAAAATACGCCAGATAAAAGATGAGCAGGAGATTGAGGACTTGAGAAAAGCTGCCTCAATTACAGACCAGGCCTTTGATTATATACTCGACTTTATCCGGCCCGGTGTCAGGGAGTCGGAAATAGCGCTGGAAATCGAATATTATATGAAGAAACAGGGTGCCCAAAAGTCTGCTTTTGATATTATTGTGGCTTCAGGACCGCGGGCGGCGCTGCCGCATGGTGTGGCAACAGATAAGGAACTGGCAGCAGGTGAACTTGTTATCCTGGACTTTGGAGCAGTCTTTGCCGGATATCATGCTGATATGACCAGGACTGTTGTCCTGGGTAAGCCGGATGCGGACCAGCAAAAGGTTTATGATATTGTCCTGACGGCACAAAAACTTGCCCTGGAGGCTGTTAAGCCGGATGTCAAGTGCTCTCAGGTAGACCTGGTGGCACGCGATTTTATCACAGTAAACGGATATGGCGCCAACTTTGGACATGGGCTGGGCCATAGTGTGGGACTGGAAATACATGAAAAGCCCGCTTTTGCTCCCAGGGATGACACTGTTGTCCGGCAGGGAATGGCAATGACGGTGGAACCGGGTATCTACCTGAGCAATTGGGGCGGTGTCAGAATTGAAGACCTGGTACTGGTGACTGGCAGCGGATGTGAGATACTTTCCCGGTCCCCCAGAGAACTTATTATATTGTAATTGCCTTACAGCTGTGCAGGCAGCACTCAATGGGAATAATACATACAAATTACTGAGGAGGTCTGGACTAGGACATGATTTCTACCAATGATTTTAAAACCGGAGTAACCATTGAACTTGATGGAGAGGTATTTACCGTAGTTGATTTCCAGCACGTTAAACCAGGCAAGGGATCTGCTTTTGTGCGCTCCAAACTGAAAAATGTCAAAACAGGGGCTGTTGTGGAAAAGACATTTAATGCCGGGGAGAAAATGCCCCGGGCGCATTTGGACCGCAGGGAGATGCAGTATCTGTACAATGACGGGGATGCCTACAATTTCATGGATAACCAGAGTTATGACCAGATCAGCATCAGCAGGGAACAACTCGCGGATGCTACCAAATACCTGAAGGAAAACACAAACGTGAGTGTCCTCATGTACCAGGGCAGTGTTATCGGTGTCGACCTTCCCAATCAGGTGGAACTCGAGGTTACTGCTACTGACCCGGGCATTAAGGGGGACACAGCTTCCGGCGGTTCCAAGCCGGCGACACTGGAAACCGGAGCAGTTGTACAGGTCCCCTTCTTTGTAGAGGTTGGCGATGTCCTGTTGATTGATACCCGCACCGGCAATTATATCAAGAGGGTGTGAAATTTTGTTTAAATTCCCCCAAAAAAAGTTATACTAAGTAAGTCAATAAGACTTTTTGAAGGGGGTTTATCTCTTGAAAAACACTAAGGAAAAAATAGCTTACCTTCAGGGACTGTCCAAGGGTTTGGATGTCAATGAATCATCCAGGGAAGGTAAGGTGCTGTCAGGAATAATCTCGATTCTGGACGATTTGGCAGAACAAATTGAAGATATTGAAATTGCCCACGAGGATCTGGAGGATTATGTGGAGAGTATTGATGAAGACCTCTATGACCTCGAGGGAGACCTGTACGGTGATGAAGACGTGATTGATGAGGACATGGTAGAGGTGGTCTGCCCTAACTGTGATGAAACCGTGTGTTTTGAAGCAGATATAGTGGATGATGAAGACCTGATAGAGGTTACCTGTCCTAACTGTGATGAGGTGGTCTATGTGAATGACCAGGACCTTATCGAGGGAGGGAATAACAGGGGAGTGCCTTTGTCTGGTAACAGGGAAATGCCCCTGGTAAGCAGGGTTGATGAAGACATCTAGAAGACAGCAACATGCTGACAGGCTTTGCGGAATTTGCCGGAAGGCCTGTTTTTTTGCGCCCGTTTTTAATCATAAAACTTGTACAGCAACCATAACTATATAGGGAAGGGGGACAAAGTATGGCTGACAGTTTCGCTGTTCCAGGTAAAAAATGCAAAAAAGACGGGGAGTCAATGGTATGTATGATTTCCCGTGATATACTGCCTGTCCTGCCCAATAGGATCAGGGAGATAATTGTGGAACTGCCTGGAGATATCCTCAACCAGATTGAAGAAATCCGCCTGCGGCAGGGAAAACCCCTCATTGTTGGCCTCACGGAACAGGATGCACTGGTGACCCCACTGGGACAGGTAACTACTGTCCCGGAGTTTGGCTACACGGTAACCGATCAGGATATGAAAAGGACTGTCCAGCTAATCAGCAGTTCCTCGATATATGCCTTTGAAGAAGAACTTAAAAACGGTTTTATTACTATCAGGGGCGGTCACCGGGTGGGCATTTCCGGCAAGGTGGTTTTAGAACGCGGCAAAGTAAAAACCGTCAAATATATCACGGGACTAAACATCCGGATAGCCAGGGAGGTGACCGGAGCAGCTGACAGGGTTTTACCGTATCTGATTGACCCGGTTTCCGGTGAGTTCTGCCATACGTTAATAATTTCACCTCCACGGTGTGGAAAGACCACACTGCTCAGGGATATTGTCAGGCAGGTGAGCACAGGGATACCCAAACTGGACTTTATCGGCTGTCCTGTGGGAGTTGTTGATGAGCGGTCTGAGATAGCGGGGTGTTTTCACGGGATACCACAAAAAGATGTAGGGCTCAGGACAGATGTCCTTGACGGATGCCCCAAGGCAGAGGGAATGATGATGCTGATCAGGGCTATGGGCCCCCGGATTATTGCAACTGATGAAATAGGCAGGCAGGAGGATGCTGCTGCCCTGGAAGAGGCATTAAATGCGGGGATTAAGGTATTGACCACTGCCCACGGGGCCGGTCGGGAGGAAATTTCCCAGAGGCCGGTACTCAGGTATATCATGGAACAGGGCATTTTTGAGAGGCTTATTATCCTGGGGCGGTCCAGGGGAGTCGGCACAATAGAGGACATTATCGACTGCAGGGCCGGAAAATCCCTTTTATGAAGTATGACTTCCCTTAAAGCAGTGAGGTGAGGTGTGGTGATAAAAATCATTGGTGCATGTATGACCCTTGGCGCTTGTGCCACAATGGGTTTTACGTGGGCAGGGATATATGAGAAACGGCCTCGGCAGCTGGTATCCCTGGGCCAGGGGCTGCAGCTCCTGGAAACCGAGATCTTATATGGGGCCACTCCTCTTCCCGAGGCTATGGAACAGGTGGCCCTCAATTGCAGTCCTGAGGTTAGCAGCTTATTCAGTTGTACTGCAGCAGAACTGCGAAAGATGGAAGGGGTGACTGCAGGTGAAGCCTGGGAGAGGGCAGTTGCCAAATTTTCTGCACACTCTGCTTTGTCACAGAAGGACCAACAGATTCTGAGGCGTTTTGGGGTTTCCCTGGGGGCAACAGACAGGGAAGACCAGGCCAAACACCTTAAAGTGGCGCTCAGCCAGATACGACTGGCTGTCGCCGAGGCTGAAGCTGCAGCCAAGAAAAACGCTATTGTCTACAAATACCTGGGTTTTTTGGGGGGATTACTGTTAGTCCTGATTTTATATTAAGTACTTTTTAAGGGAGGACTGTAAATGGATACCGACCTGATTTTTCAATTAGCCGGAATCAGTATTGTAATTACAGTGATATATACTGTTTTGAAGCAGGCAGGAAGGGATGAATTTGCCTTTTCAACTCTTTTGCTGGGCATCGTTGTTGTCCTGGCAATGGTTATTCCCAAGATTGCCGGGTTATTTGAGACAGTGCGTTCTGTTTTTCAAATTTATTAAGAGGTGAATCTCTTTTGGAAATCATGCAAATCGTCGGCCTTGGTCTGGTGGTAACAGTCCTTATAGTTATAATCAAACAACAGCGGCCGGAACTGGCCATCCAGTTAAGTGTTGTCACCGGAGTAATTATCTTCTCCATGATGCTGGGGAAAATTAATTCGGTGGTAACCCTGATGAAGGACCTGGCCCAGAGGTCAAATGTCAGTGTCCTGTACATGGGGACAATCATGAAAATTATCGGGGTAGCTTATATAGCCGAATTCGGGGCCCAGATATGCAGGGACGCCGGAGAAGGCGCAGTAGCCTCAAAGATAGAGTTTGCGGCCAAGGTAATTGTGATTGTCCTGGCTATTCCGGTTATTGTGGCTGTATTTGATTCACTGCTGAAACTGATACCTTGAAAGCTACCTTAGGGAGTGGGACATGTTGAAAAATAAATCCGCTTTCCGGGGATTTGTAATTCCGGTCATGTTAAGCCTGGCAGTTTTACTGTGTATTGGTTTTCCGGCTGCAGTCCCGGCACAGGCCGCAAATGCCTCTCCGGTCAACACGGCTGAAGCGAACGGCGCGACATCTGAAGTGAGTGCAGAAGCAGAACTGAAGGAACAAATGGCCGGACTGAACCTGGAAACTGTTGAGAAACACCTGGCTGAACTGAACCGTGATCTAAACACATATATGCCCCAGCTGGACTTTAAGGAAATGCTGACAAAACTGGCACGCGGGGAGCTGGGTGTCGGTGTGGGAGATATTATCTCCGGACTGTTTAAATATCTTTTTAAGGAAATGGTGGCCAATTCCAGGCTGCTGGGGCAGCTGCTGATACTTGCCGTACTCTGTGCCATTCTCCAGAATGTCCAGTCGGCATTTGAAAAAGGAACAGTGGGCAAACTGGCCTGGTCAGTGTGCTTTCTGGCCCTCCTTTCCCTGGCGCTGGGTTCATTCACCATAGCTATTCAGACCGGACGGCAGGCCATAGAGGATATGGTGTCATTTATGCATGCCATGCTCCCGCTATTGATCACACTGCTTACGGCAATGGGGAATATTACCACGGCATCACTCTTCCACCCCCTTACCCTGGTAGTGCTGAGTACTATCAGTACACTGATAAAAAACATCGTATTTCCACTGATATTTTTTTCGGTAATTTTGGGACTTGCCAATAAAATTACCGACAGGGTTGATGTCTCCAAACTGGCAGATCTGCTGAAAAACTGGAGCATGGGATTGCTGGGGCTGTTTTTTACAGTGTTTCTCGGTTTTATGATGGTCCAGGGGATAGCCGGCTCAGTTGCTGACGGTGTGGCCATGAGGACAGCAAAATTCGGTATCGGGGTCTTTGTCCCGGTGGTGGGCAAGCTCTTTTCCGATGCGCTGGAAGCTGTTGTTGGAACATCACTGCTGTTGAAAAATGCTGTGGGACTGATTGGAATCCTGGCCGTTTTTTTTATTTGTGCTTTTCCGGTGCTGAAAATAGTTGCATTAATGCTCATTTACAAAATAGCGGCAGCCGTTATTCAGCCGGTCGGAGACAAACTCATTGCCGACTCCCTGAATCTCATGGGAAACAGCCTGACAATCGTATTTGCGGCAGTGACAGCAGTTGGAATAATGTTCTTTTTTGTGATCGCCATAGTGGTGGGGGCAGGGGATTTCAGCCTGATGTTAAGGTAGGTTCCGGGAAATGACAGTAATTAACATGGTGAGGTAGGGTATTTCTTAAAAGATGGCCGCCTCTCGTTTTGGCAGGCCAAAACTTCCCGGTTGCCTTCGCCATGTTCGGACATGCGGGGACTCCCTGCCTTGTTGCCGGTGTTTTGCAGAAAGACTCATAAACGGCGCCATTGCAAGGATAATCTTGTACAACACCTCACCATATTCCACGGTCATTTCCGGAGCCTACCTAGAAAAAAGAAAGACTCTTAAGCGCGAAGGCTCGAAAAAAACTGCTGTTGCGATGGATCAAGCCAGGATACCCGGGGAGGATTGTATGGAAACATTACGGATAATGGTAAAAAGTATTCTGATCATTATACTGATAACTGCTTTTCTGGAAATCGTGCTGCCCAGAAGTGATATTAAAAGATATATCAATCTGATTATTGGATTGTTTATCATTATTGCCGTTTTGAATCCGATTCTGGCCATATTTAACACCGGTTTTGATTTTGAGGTCCTCAATACTGTTCCTGACGGGATAACCGGTGATACCCAGGCCCTGATAGATCAGGGTAAGGACATGGCCCGGACAAGGGACAGGAGGGTTGCCAATGATTATAGAGAGAAACTGGAAAAACAGGTAAAGTCATTGTCCGGACTATATCAGGATACCAATGTGACCGATGTGCAGGTTGAGATGGTTGAAGATACGGCAGCTCCTGACTTTGGCAAAATAAACAAAATTATCCTCTGGATTGATGATTCGGCAGCAGTAAACGGTGAAGGAAAAGACAGTGAGGCCAAGGATCTGGAAAACGGGGACAGCCAGGGACAGGTAAGCATAGATGAAGTAGAGGTGAAAATTGAGGTGGGTCAAAACGAACCTGAATCGGTTGAAAAACCTGGCACTGACAGGGGGCTGAGGGAAGTGGTGGCTGATTTCTACGGCCTGTCAGTCGACCAAATTGAAATAAAAAAACAGGAGGTGTTACCATGAACAAGATCTTGGAATATTTCAGGAAATTACTGGCTAACAAAAATGAATCCGGAGAAAAAAACCACGCCGCCAGAAGACTGAACACCCTAATGCTAGCGGCAGCTGCAGGTATTTTGCTGATCATACTGGCAAATACTTTTGACACAGGAGATAAAGTTGCGGATGACCCTTTAGATGACCTTTCCGGTCCGGGAACCACCGCGGAGGACAGTGGTATCAGCCCAGGCGGAGGTAGCAACGGGACAGAAACGCTGGCAACAGAGATTACCGATCTGGAAAATCTCCTGGCCCGGCGACTGGAAGATGCCCTAGCCCAAATCAGCGGTGCCGGTGAGACCCGGGTTACCGTTAATCTGGCATCTACTACTGAGAAGGATTATGCGGTAAATACCAGTACCAATAAGAAAGACACCCTGGAACGCGACCAGAAAGGGGCAAACCGCACGATAACAGAAATAAACGAAGACGGCCAGATTGTACTGGTAAGGGAAACCCAGGGCAGCAAGGAGACGCCGGTGGTTGTTAAGGAACTTAAGCCAGAGGTTAAAGGAGTCATCGTGGTTTCGGAAGGAGCCGCAGACCCTGAGATAAAGGCAAGTCTGATGATGGCAGTACAGGTTTACCTTGATGTCCCTTTATACAAGGTAGTTGTCCTGCCCATGGAAAGCAGGTGATTAGGTGAGTATGTTATTTATCAGGAAAAAGGGATTGTGGCCGGGGCTCCTTATTCTGGGCTTTTTCTTAATCTTAGCGGGATTATTCCAGGCAGGCGGCGAATTATCCGGCAGTGATACGGCAACAACGGATAAAGGAAGTGGTGATATCGCCACCGGGCACAGCGGAGCCATCAAAGGTACGCAAATTACCGGTACAGGGAAAACCGGAAGCGGGGACAAAAGTAAAATTGATAATGAGGAGAACAGTGGTGCATTTTTCGTCGAGTACAGGCTGGAACGTGACCGGACCAGGAGCCAGCAGATCGATTTGCTGAGGGAGATTGTAAACAACGGCCATTCTTCAGAGGAAATCAGAAAAGAGGCCCAGACGAGGTTGTTGGGTATTTCACAAGCTATTGATACGGAGATGAAACTTGAGAACCTGATCAGAGCAGAGGATTTTAAGGAAGCAGTTGTTTTTGTTGAGGGTAAATCGGTTACAATAATAGTGCAGTCCCCCATACTTACACAACCTGACAGGGAGAAGCTGACCGCCATAGCGGCAAAGGTTACGGGGTTAAATTCAGAAAATATCGCGGTTTATGCAAAACCATAAGAAATTATGAGGTATTGTACAGGTTTGTATTATTCGTAATATTGTATACTTGTTTAAAACATATTGAAATATGGTATTGCACCGCATATAATTATAAAAAGCAGGCGTTATTATCAAAATTTATACTCTCAGGTTGTCACAACACAACCTGAGTTTTATGTTGTATATAACGGGAATGATTTGTGATAGTTAGGACAAACAATGGAGGGATCAAACATGGTAAAACCCAATAAGGTTGAGATTACTGATACTACTTTGAGAGATGCGCACCAGAGCCTGTGGGCCACCCGGATGAGAACTGAAGACATGCTGCCTATATGTGAAAAGCTGGACCAGGTGGGTTACCACTCCCTGGAGGTATGGGGAGGGGCAACCTTTGATGTATGCCTGCGGTATTTAAATGAAGACCCCTGGGAAAGACTCAGGCAGTTAAAGAAAGCGATAAAAAAGACCCCATTGCAGATGCTGCTGCGGGGGCAGTCCCTGGTTGGCTTGAAACACTACCCTGATGATATGGTTGAGGCTTTTGTACACAAGGCTGTAGAGAACGGAATTGATATTATCCGTATTTTTGATGCCCTTAATGATATCAGGAACCTGGAAGTGCCCATCAGGATGTCTAAGAAAGCCGGAGCTCATGTACAGGCTGCAGTTGTATATACTATCAGCCCGGTACATACCCTGGAGCACTATCTGGAAACAGCTCTGAAACTGGCCGAAATGGGTGCAGATTCCATTTGCATCAAGGATATGGCAGGACTGCTCTCACCACACGTGGCCTATGACCTGGTGAAAACAATCAAGAAACACCTTGACCTACCTTTGCAGCTCCACAGCCACTATATTGGCGGGCTGGCAGTGGGAGCTTACCTGAAGGCAGCAGATGCCGGTGTTGATATAGTTGATACCGCTTCTCTGCCGCTGGCCTTTGGCGCCTCTCAACCGCCTGTGGAAACAGTTGTCAGGATCCTTCAGGAATCGCCCCATGATACGAGGCTGGATATCCACACCCTGTTCGAGGTTTCCAAATATTTCGAAGACCTCAGGAAAAAGTACGGGTTTGAACGCGGAGTTACCAGACTTACAGATATGAGGGTATTTGAACACCAGGTACCCGGAGGCATGATTTCAAACCTGGTATCCCAGCTTGAGGAACAAAAGGCCCTGCACCGGATTCATGAAGTGCTGGCAGAAATACCGGCGGTCAGGGAGGACATGGGTTATCCGCCCCTGGTTACCCCGACAAGCCAGATAGTTGGTACCCAGGCTGTGCTAAATGTGCTTACAGGTAAGCGGTATAAGCTGGTGCCCGGTGAAGTAAGGGCTTATGTTCAGGGACAGTATGGAAAACCGCCTGCTCCCATAAAAGAAGAAATTATTCAGCAGATCCTGGGGGACAGTGATGTCAAACTGATCAAGGGCAGGCCGGCTGACTTACTGGAGCCTATAATGGATAAAATGAAGAAGGAAATACAGGATTTGGCCGAGTCTGAAGAAGATGTATTATCGTATGCAATGTACCCTCAGGTTGCCAGGAAGTTTTTTGAGTGGCGGCTGAACAGGGGGTTGGACACAGAAGATGCAGCAGTTGAGCCCCCCGCAGTTGAAAAACCCAAGGATGAAGAAGCCGGTCTTCCGGACAGCAATATACAGGTTAAGCAAGACTTAGGCGGTTTAGTGACTAAGGAGGGGAAAACCATGAACTTATCAGAAATCAAGGAACTTATTAAAATGCTGGATGCAACAGATATCTGTGAACTCCAATTGGAAAGTGCCGGGGTAAAGGTTGCCATCAGAAAGTCCGGGGCTGCGCCGGGAACAGGTTTTACAGCATCTCCTGAGACTGCTGCCAATAATGGAAAAACTGCAGCAATCGAAGCCGTCCCCGAAAAACCGGCAGAGAAAACCCAGGACAGGGATAACCTTATTCCCATAGTAGCACCCATGGTGGGGACTTTTTACCGCTCTCCGGCGCCGGAGGCCGCTCCTTTTGTGGAAGTGGGCCAGATGGTAACTGAAGGCCAGACGGTATGTATTATTGAAGCCATGAAACTAATGAATGAGATTGAGGCTGAAATTTCAGGCCGCATTGTTGAGATTCTGGTTGAGAATAACCAGCCTGTTGAGTACGGACAGACACTGTTCCTTATAGAGAAGGTATAAGGGCTCTGGTGATAATAAATTCAGCCATATTCCCAAAAACATACCCGTTAACGGAGGTGTATAATGTTTAACAAAATTCTGATAGCAAACAGAGGAGAAATAGCTTTACGAATTATCAGGGCCTGCCGGGAAATGGACATTGTTACCGTGGCTGTATATTCCGAAGCTGACAGGAATTCACTCCATGTCAGGTTTGCCGACGAGGCTTACTGTATCGGTCCTGCCCAGTCAGTTTCCAGCTATCTGAATAAGGCCAATATTATAAGTGCTGCTAAGGTTTCCGGGGCGGATGCCATACACCCCGGTTATGGTTTCCTGGCAGAGAATGCAGATTTTGCTGAGATTTGTGAACAAAGCGGAATCAGGTTTATCGGACCGGGCCCCGAAGCACTGGAAAATATGGGTGCCAAGGCGGTGGCCAGAGAAACCATGATCAAGGCCGGAATTCCTGTTGTACCCGGTACTGAAGGTGTTATCTCAGACCTGGATGAGGCTGTTAAAATTGCCGGGGAAATAGGTTACCCGGTTATGATAAAAGCATCTGCAGGCGGTGGCGGCAAAGGAATGCGGGTCGCCCAGTCGAAAAATGACCTTATCCAGGCGGTTCAGACAGCCCAGTCTGAGGCCCAGGCTGCATTTGGCAATGCCGAGGTATATATCGAAAAGTATGTTGAAGAACCGAGGCACATAGAGTTTCAGATCCTTGCCGACAACTACGGAAATACCGTCTACCTCGGAGAACGGGACTGCTCTATCCAGAGGCGTAACCAGAAACTGCTGGAAGAGGCGCCGTCCTCGGCAATGACACCGGAACTCCGGGAGAAGATGGGAGAAATGGCTGTCCGGGCGGCCAAAGCTGTCAATTATTCCAATGCCGGTACAGTGGAGTTTCTCCTTGATAAACACAACAATTACTATTTTATTGAAATGAATACCAGGATACAGGTAGAACACCCTGTAACAGAACTGGTCACAGGAATAGATCTTATAAAAGAACAGATAAGGATTGCGGCCGGCGAAAAACTGGGGTATGGCCAGGAAGATATTACAATAAACGGGTGGGCCATCGAATGCCGTATTAATGCTGAAGACCCCCACAGAAATTTCATGCCGTCACCGGGGCAGATTACCGAGTACCTGAGTCCCGGAGGCACCGGAGTCAGGATTGACAGTGCCGCTTATCCGGGTTATAACATTCCGCCTTATTATGATTCCATGATCGCCAAACTGGTTGTCTGGGGCAAGGACAGGAATGAGGCTATTGCCAGGATGAAAAGGGCCCTGCAGGAATATGTTATTGAAGGGGTAAGGACTACAATTCCGTTCCACCTGCGTATCCTTGAGAATGCATTTTTTCAGCGCGGCGAGTTTTATACAAACTTTATCCAGAGGCGGCTTGAAGATTAGGGAATTTGCAAATAACTGCGTATCTGGTATAATATTCATATAATAGCAGTTACCAGGGGCAAAGGAGGTAACCTGATGGAGAAAAAGGATTTTATAGAACGCCATGATACTGAACTTGGGAGTATCCGCATTGCTGATGAGGTAGTGGCTATAATTGCGGGTCTGGCGGCCACCGAAATTAAAGGGGTAGCCGGAATGAGCGGCGGCCTGGCGGGTGGCATCGCCGAAATCCTCGGCAGGAAGAACCTGTCAAAAGGTGTTAAAGTCGAGGTTGGCGAAAAAGAAGCCGCAGTTGATATGTATATTATCGTTGAATATGGGATTAGGATTCCTGATGTGGCTATTCAGATTCAGGAAAGTGTCAAGAGAGCAATCGAGAGCATGACAGGACTTAATGTTGTAGAGGTAAATGTGCATGTCCAGGGAGTTATATTCCCGACTCCTGAGTCCAAAGAAGAAGATCATAGGGTGAAATAAGACTGAGACCCCCTGAATTATCCGATAACTTAGCGCCGCTAAGACTCCCGCCTCGTTAGGTGGGAGATAAGCGGCGCTAAGCTCCTGGATAACGATTTCTAAGCGTCAGATGGAGTCCAAACTCCACCTGACGCCAAGAACTCTGTTAATCGGGGGGTTTAAGCGGCTTTGACGAAGGGAGTTGAGCCAGTTGAAGTTTTTCGACAGGGTCTTGCTGTCATTGTATTCTCTTGGCGTAATGGCTGTACTGCTTATAGTTGTATTGGCTGCCGCAGGTTGGACAACCCCTGTGGAATGGTTCCGGGTAGCCATACTTCATGTTAATGACCGCCTGGTGATTGGGGTGGCGGCAGCAGTATATCTTCTTCTAAGCATCAGGTTCCTGTTCCTGGCGCTGTCTACAGAAAAGCGTCCTGCACAGGCCGTTGTGCAGGAGACTGCAATGGGGCAGGTAAGAGTCTCTGTTGATGCCCTTGAAAATATGGTCCGCAGGGTGACTGCACAGATAAAGGGTGTCAGGGATATTAAACCCCGGGTTGCCTGTCTGCCAGAGGGGATAAGTGTTTTTCTGCATGTTACCATGGCGCCTGAGACAAACATTCCGGGTACTTCAGATGAGATTCAGCAAAAGGTCGGGGCTTATATTGAAGAGATTGCCGGAATAAAAGTACAGGCTGTTAAGATACTGGTGAAAAGCATATCTGAATCAGATAACAGCCAGGGAACCCGCAGGCTTAACTAGAAAGGAGTGGTTACCTTGTCGGGGCAGACATTGCAGGAATTCCTTGCCAATAATCTCGGAAAACTGATAGGTGTCCTAATAGGCCTGCTGTTGGGATGGATGATTATTGAATACGGGGTGTTTCAAACCTTATTCGTTATTATCCTTGTTGTCCTGGGGTATATTTTTGGTAAGCAGCTTGATGAAGGCGACAGCCTGAGTGCCTTTGTAAACAGGATATTTAGGCGTTAAGAGGGAAAACTAATTTCACCAAAAGATTTCCGGAGGGTCTCATGAGCAGAAGGGCAGCGCGCCAGGGGGCGTTACAGGTACTCTTCCAGATGGATATCGGGCAGACGGAGTTTGAGAATGCCCTTGAATTTGTTATTAGGGAAAACAACCTTGACCAAAAACAGGAACAGTTTATCAGGGACATAGTTCACGGTGTTCTGGGGCATATGGATGCAGTTAACCGGATTATCAGTGAAACCGCACTGGACTGGGATATGGAACGTATGGCCGTGGTTGACCGCAATATCCTGAGGATGGCTCTCTATGAACTCTGTTATTCTGAGGTGCCGCCAAATGTTGCTGTCAATGAAGCAATCGAACTGGGCAAGACGTTTAGTACTGCCGAGTCCGGTAAATTCATTAACGGAATCCTGGGCAAGGTTGTCAAAAATCTTGATGATTACCGCAAGGTTACAAGTAATTCCGGACGATAGGCATGATTACAGGCAGTAATCACTGCCATGGTTAAAGGTGGTTACGGGCGCTATTAGAGGTGCGGGGTGTATGGGATGGAAATATTCCTGGGGATAGATACAAGTTGTTATACGACTTCCCTTGCTGTTGTTGACGGTGAGGGAAACTTGCTTTTTGAGGCCAGAAAACTGCTGGATGTCCGCAGTGGCCAAAGGGGTCTTCCGCAAAACGAGGCTGTGTTCCAACACGTAAATAATCTGCCCAGGCTCTTTGAATGCATCGGTTCGAATTTTTCGGCGGCGGTGTTTTCAGGAATTGCGGCAAGTGTGTGCCCGAGGCCGGCAGAGGGTTCCTATATGCCGGTATTCCGGGTTGCCGCAAGCTATGGCCAGTCAATGGCCAGAGTGCTGAATGTCCCCTTTGCCGGTGTCTCACACCAGGAAGGCCACCTGGCGGCAGGGATTATATCGGCGCGAGGCCCACGGGCCGGAGAATTTCTTGCTGTACACCTTTCAGGAGGAACCACTGAACTGTTACGGGTCAGAAAAGACATGGGTACCAGCGGCCAATACTTTTCAATTTTAATATTGGGAGGAACCAATGACTTACACGCCGGACAATTTATTGACAGGGTGGGCGTAAGGCTGGGGCTGCCCTTTCCGGCAGGACCACACCTGGAACGGATAGCCACAGAGGCCAGGGGGGAGCTGTCGCTGCCTTCTTCCGTCAGGGGTTATGAAATAAGTTTTTCGGGCCCTGAAGCTGCGGCATTGCGACTGGCTGCGGATGGTATCCCTGCCCCTGAAATTGCCAGGGCTGCAGAGAAATGTGTGGCTAACACCCTGGAAAAAGTACTCAGGAAGGCTGTATCAGAGACCGGTTTAAAGGAGGTCCTGGTCATTGGCGGTGTTTCAGCAAACCGCTATATCAGAAAAAGACTGGGGGAACGTTTACAACACAGGGCAGTGGGAGCCAGAGTTTATTTTGCTTCACCCGAGCTTAGCGGAGATAATGCGGTTGGTACAGCTCTCCTTGGGATGAGCAGGTTTAAGAATATCGATATTACCCGGTTACCGAAAGAGGGCAATGCTTAGGTGCCTGAATTGGCATTGTCTCCAGGTGAATGAATTTTACTCTTCTTACGCGCATGCGGTTGCATGCGTTTTTTAATACTACAGGAAAATATATCTTTTCCACATTAGTGGAAAAGGCTAAGGAATGTAGTACAAAAAAGCGCGCGCATAGGGAACTGAAATATGCGCGCTTTTTTAGTTAGAAAAAATTCAGATCGGGCAGGAATAGATGGAATAAATGTCGAAATTTGTCGAAAGTACTTTTGTACAGTACTTTTGGAAATGAGATGAAAGGGGTGAAATAGGCTTAATCTGGATTCAAGACGA
>JAENZJ010000015.1 GCA_016841325.1 Thermincola carboxydiphila | reverse complement strand
TGGATTCAAGACGATAAATTAGGTTTGTTACGGATTTATAGCGATTAAAACAAGCATTAATAGGGGCGAAAAAGATGGAAAGACTGCAACCGGTATCCACAAAGGGGCTTCTGTTTCCGGTTTTCATATTATGCCTGTTTCTAATATTTGGTTTTACAAGTCGTGTTCTTGCTGACACTGCTGGTCCCGCTTATTCCGGAATCACTCCTTATGAGGGGGCACAGCTTAATTCCGGGAAAATAACCATATCAGTTACTGCCAAAGATATTGACAGGGTAATTGATACTTCTGTCATCATGAAGGTGGATGGGAATCAGGTGTCCCCAATCAAAGAGTTTGGCTGGCTAAGTGAGTGGGAAGATGATTTTACCACATTGAATATTTATTACCCGGCGAGCCTGACCCAGGGTATTCACACAATATATATTGCGGCAAAAGACGCCAGGGGGAACTTCTCTGAACACACCTGGTCCTTAACGGTGGCGGTTCCGCCACAAATAACCTCAAAGACACCCCTGGACGGTGCCACGGTGGCTACCCTGAGACCGGAGATTTCTGCTGTTGTGAAGAATATGGAACAAGCTTCGGTCATTATGACCCTTGACGGCAGGGAGGCAAATGCTTCTTATGACGCCACTACCGGCCGGGTTACTTATACACCGTCTGCAGATATTGAGAACGAATCTGTGCATACGGTGAATTTAAGTGTTTCCGGTCAGTCAGGCAGTAACGTTAAGGCCCAATGGTCCTTTAAGACAAATACATATGAAGAAATGGTATTTAATGTTGCTGATGAGACATGCCAGTCCTGCCACCCGCGGTCAGAACACCAGATGGACAATTGTTCCGCCTGTCACGGTACTAATCTGAGTGCCAGCAGGTCAGTTTACCCGGTTGATGACTGTTATAAATGCCATTTTCAGTTAAATGATTATCCTGTTTCATACCACAGCAACGGATTACCGGTCTATATACCGCCTCAGCATCCGGTACAGGCAACCGACAGTTGTACAGAGTGTCATAATAAAACATGGCAGTCCAATATACCACAGTATCATACTGTAATTGATACGGCAGAACGTCACCTGACAACCTCTGCAGGTTGTGACCAGTGCCATGCCCAAAGCCTGACCAGAGAACATTACCGGCATGCCGACAATGAGGGTAACAGGCTAAATTGCAGTACCTGCCACTCCAGTGTGGAAACCAGGGTTCAGGAAGCGATCAGCAGTGAGGAATCATCATGTGCGGCATGCCATGAACTGGGAGAATCGGGAGGACATCCGGCACACGAAGGAGGTCTGGATGCTTCCTGCAAGACCTGTCATTCAGGGTCAATTCTTTCTGAGTCTCAGTTTCACAGTCAAAGCGGCTGCCAGGTATGCCACAGTGAAAATGTACCTGAAATTGTCAGGTATTCAATAGACACAGGTAACACAAGTTGTTTTTCATGTCACAGTGAGGGTCACAGTGTAAATTTTGTAGCCAAAGTTCCTGAAGATATACCTCTTTATCCGGGATTTGACTGGACTCTTCCCCAGGATGCACGGATTTTTGCGGGTGAGCCCTGGTTTGATGTTCAGTACGACTCTACAGGGGCGAAAATAATAATCTCCAACAGGCTTTCTTCAGTTGGCGATAACGATGTTGCCGCATGGTACCGGCAGGAATTAAGCCAAAACGGATGGACACAATCCGGGGAGAAAATCAATACCACAGATAATTTTTCGATGACCTATACCAAGAATAGCAGGATGGTTACTGTCAATTTCTTTTCAGGTGAAAACCATGAACCGGAAGCGCCATTTATAGGCCATAAATTGGAAATACTGTATAAATAGACCTTTTTTCTCAAAACTGTTTGCATAAATTCGAAACCTTATGATATACTCATATTAAAGGATCAGGCAGCCGGGCAGTCCGGTGAGCCGGGCTTTCATGCAGCAGGTTAAGCCTGTGGGACCTCAACGGTACCACAGGCTTTATAAATATTTAGGGGGATGCATTATGACCGTTGAACAGCAGGTTGCTGAAAAAAAGGCAGTTGCCTTAAGTTCAGTATTTGCCTCCATGTTACTTACAGTGGGGAAAATGACCGTGGGGCTGTATACCGGAAGCCTGGGCATTCTTTCAGAAGCTGCTCACTCGGCTCTGGATCTGTTTGCGGCCATGATTACATACTTTGCTGTCAGGGTGTCTGACAGACCTGCAGATGAGGAACATCACTACGGGCATGCCAAGGTGGAGAATTTCTCCGCCCTGATTGAGGCCTTACTGCTTCTGATAACCTGTGTGTGGATAATCAGGGAGGCAGTGAACAGGCTGTTTTTTGAACATGTGCCTATAGAGGTTAATGCATGGAGCTTTTCCATCCTGGTGGTATCCATTCTGGTGGATTTTTCACGGTCAAGGGCCCTTTCCAAAGCAGCCAGGAAATACAACAGCCAGGCCCTGGAAGCAGATGCCCTGCACTTCTCCAGTGATATTCTGAGTTCGTCTGTGGTACTTGTCGGTCTGGTCTTTGCACACTTCGGGATACATTATGCCGACCCGGTGGCTGCGTTAATAGTCGCTTTAATAGTCATAGGCGCCAGTGTACGCCTGACCAGAAAAACCGTAAATGCACTCCTGGATAAAGCCCCTCACGGACTGGACAGGGATATTGCCAGTGAAGTAATGGAAACCCCCGGGGTTGTAGGTGTACACAAGGTACGTCTCCGTGAGGCGGGAGGTCGTATTCACGGTGACATGCATGTGGTTATTGACCGGAATATATCATTTGTTGAGGGACACCGGATTGCCACCCTTGTGGAGGAAAAGCTGTCAAGGCACAGTAATGACATTCTGGTCCACTTTGAGCCTGAGGATGACTGGGAAGCGGTTAGCCGCAGCATCCTGAGGGCAGAGCAGACGGTCAGCCGGTTAATGGGAGATAAACCTGCAGGAATTGCTGAATTCCACAGCCTTATGGTCAGGAGGGGGCTCGGAGGTACTGATATCATCATGCATATTGTGATGCCCCGGAATATACCTGTGTCCTTAGCCAGGGACTACTGTGATGAAATTGAAAAAGAAATCAAAAAAGAGCTTGATGATACAAATACGTATTTTCACATAGAGCCGTGTGGAGGCCTTTGTGATGGATGCGATATTTATCAGGATTGTGAAGAAAAGGGTATCTGTGCTGCAAAGGGAGAAAAGGGATAAAGTAAGCGTTGTTCGGGTGTGGCATGTGATTTTATTGAGAGTAATATATAAAAAACTAATTAAACTGTTAAAGGTAAAAAAGATATTGTGACGAATATCATCATATAGTCCTTAAATAGTATTACTTACTGGAGGTTTAATTGTGTACAGCGGTTGTAAAAAGAAAAATTACGGAACAGTCAGTTACCGGCTTCTCAATAAAAAGATTATTGAAGATTATCTTGATGAACTGTTAGCCTTTAATAAAAGGGTCAATGTAACAGATGCGTTTTCCGGCCTGTTCGGGGTTGATGACAGACAGGTCCTGCTTTCCTCTGTTTCCAGAATAAAAAAGACTGCCCTCAATGACAAAGATCCTTCCAGGTTTATAAAAGTCAACAACTTACTGTCAGTAATCGGAGAAGTTTATGACGGGGAACAGTTTATATTAAATGAAATAATGGCAATTACCAGGTCCCGCGAAGTAAACAAGGAAATTAAAATCCTTTTCTTATCCTTTTTGGTTGACATTGGGATGGAAGAAGAGGTTATTGCGACACTGTTTGACCTTGACGAACTGGCTGAAATGGCTGAGTTTGCCACTGATAACCTGATTGGCCTTACCAGGGGTGACCTGGGGGATAAACTGCTTTTCTTACAGGAGTTTGGCGGTTTTGATGACCAGGGGCAGGAGGAGATAATGAAACAGCTTGCTGAGGAAAATACCGATGCAGCTGCAGAAATGCTTGGTACCCTGGCATATGCTTATGACACGGGTATTGCCGCTCCGGCTGTAAGCCTCCTGGGGAAGAACCTGAGGGCCCGGAAAGTCAGTGTCCTGAATGAACTCGCATCCTGTAATGACAAGTTCATCAGTGCTCTGGCCAGGCGCGTCCTCTCAGAATGCAACAAAGATGGTGAGCGAAAGCCGTCCCGCAGAAAATGGGAAAAACCATATGGAGACCTTTATGATGCAGTTGTCAGTTCAGTAGACGGACAGGGTAACAGGGCTATTTGGCTGGCATGGAAGCTGCCTAACCGTAAGAACAGGATAGTGGCTTTTAACCTGTTGCTGAACACAGCAACAGGGATCAGGGACTGTTTTGGCATTCCGGTTCTCACCCGGACGGATTTTGAAGAAATGATCCGGGAAATATCCCGAAGTGCTGTTGTATTAAGAAACAGCTATGAATACTGCCTCGAACTGATCAGGGGGGCTCTGAAGAAAAATCTTTCTTTAGGGTACCGGGTGCCCATGGAGTTTGCTTTTTGGCGCCGGTGTATGAATAAAGATATTTATCCTGAGGAATATGCTCCGGTATTTTCTGATGTTGTACCCGAAACAGAAAAACAGATACAGGATTGCTATGACCGTCTCGAACTGCTCTTTGAGGAACGCGAATTCGCGGTCTGGTATGAAGAAACACCTGAAGTTTATGATGCCGCTGAGGAAATCATGGCCCTGGCAGACAGAAACACCGGACAGACCTATGCCAGGAAGGTCATGAAACTGGAGAACCGTATTATTAACCGGGTGATTAAACCCATGCTGCCTGTAATCAAGGAACGCCTGATTATGACAATTGATTTCCTGAGGAAGGCAGGAAAAGGGTCCCTGGCGCGGGAGGCGGTTGTATGCCTGATTACACTTGATTCTGTTCCTGCAGAGCAACACCCGTTTATCAGGAGGATGTGTTTTGAGAGTATCTCAGCTGCCATCAACAACCTGAAAAACGGAGTCGATATCAGGGTGAATCCCGAATACATGTAAGATAACCTCCTCATGGAGGTTTTTTTATTTACAAAACAACCTGGACAGTTTACAATAATACTAGAACACTTGAACAATTGTTCAAGTGATAAAGTATAATAGTTACCGGGAGGCAATTATGAATAAAGAGTATGACAGGTGTGATGTTGTTTGTATTAACCACGATGCAGTGGAACGTGTCAGGAAAGAAATGCTGGATGAAGATGTTATCAGGGGTATTGCCGACATATTTAAGGCCCTGGGTGACCCGAACAGGGTAAAAATAATCCGTTGCCTGGCACAAGAAGAGCTGTGTGTCTGTGACCTGGCAGAACTGCTGGGTATGAGTCTGTCTGCAGTTTCCCACCAACTGAGGGCGCTGCGCAGCCGCAGGCTGGTTAAATACCGCCGACAGGGTAAAATAGTATACTATTCACTGGATGATGCTCATATTGTCGGATTGTTTAACCAGTGCCTGGACCATGTAACCCATGATTAACCGGGAGACGGACAGTAAACCCGGGAGGTAACGGCTTTATTGAAAATACCTGACATAAGCAGGAGGGGAATTTATGAAAAACGGATATATTTATGAAAGGAATGCAATTGAACCAGAGATTGGAGGTTCCCGGGTCATTAATTCGGTAATCGAAGTATCAGGAATAGACTGACTGGACTGTGCAGGGAAGCTGGTCAAAAAAATTGAGCAGCTTCCCGGAGTGGCTGAGGTTCAGCTGAATTTTGGAGCAGGATTGATAAAGGCTTTACACAAAAACACATCTGCCGAGGATATTGTCAGGCTCATCAAGGCAAATGGGTATGATGCCAGGGTCCAGGGTGAGCCGCTGGAGGAGGCTTCCAGGCCTGCGGGAAAACTTCGGACCAAAACGTTGTTGGCTGTGGTTTCCGGTCTGCTGCTGGGAGCAGGTTTGGTTTCCGAATGGGCCTGGGCTGACCGGGGTCTTCAGGTCTATTTATTTGCCGCAGCTATGGCTACAGGCGGTTATTATGTATATAAAACAGCAATAGATTCACTTAGAAGCCTTATCCTGGATATGAATGTCCTGATGAGTATTTCATCTGTCGGAGCAGTATTTCTGGGACAATGGTCAGAGGGAGCCACAGTTGTATTCCTGTTCAGCGTGGGTAACCTCCTGCAGGCATATACAATAGATAAAACGAGAAGTTCAATAAAGGCAATGATGCAGCTGGCTCCCAAGGAAGCGAGGGTAATTGCCGGTGACGGCGGTGAATCAATGATACCGGCAGAAAAAGTGTCTGTCGGAGATACAATTCTGGTGAAACCCGGGGAAAGCATACCTGTTGACGGGACCGTAATCAAAGGCCTGTCCTGGGTAAACCAGGCATCAATCACAGGTGAATCCAAACCCGTTGAGAAAACAGAGGGGGAGGAGGTATTTGCAGGATCACTTAACAATGAGGGCAGCCTGTATATCAGGTGTACCCACCTGGCTACAGACAGCACCCTGGCAAAAATGATTCAACTGGTGGAGGAAGCTCAGGCCAAAAAGGCCCCTTCACAGCAGTTTGTTGATGTCTTTGCCAGGTACTATACTCCTGCAGTAATTATCGGTTCGGTTTTGGTGGTAGCAGTGCCTGTGGTCCTGCTGGGCCTGCCATTTGCCGATTGGTTTTATAAAGCCCTGGTACTCCTGGTTATATCCTGTCCCTGTGCACTTGTTATTTCGACTCCGGTATCTATAGTGTCGGCTATTGGCAATGCGGCCAGGAACGGAGTTTTAATCAAGGGCGGTGTGTACCTGGAGGCCCTGGGAAAAGTAAAAAACATTGCCTTTGACAAAACAGGAACGGTAACAACCGGCATGATGACTGTGACAGACATTTATCCCGTTGACAATATTGACAGTGACCGACTGCTTCAGGCAGCAGGCGCAGTGGAACGGTTTTCGGAGCATCCCCTGGCCAGGTCGGTAATGGCTGAAGTATCAAAGAGAAATATTTCCCTGCCGGAATCAGACTCCTTTCGTTCTTTCCCCGGGAAGGGTGCAGTCTGCAAGGTGGAGGGTAAAGAAATATATGTGGGAAATAAAAGGCTGGTTGCCGAACTTGGAATTCCCCTTGGTGAAATTGCTCAGGTGGAAGCAGAGCTGGAGAAATCCGGGAAAACAATAGTTTATATGACCACCTCAAGAAAACTGCTGGGAATCCTGGGAATTGAAGATGTTCCCAGGAATTCGGCGGGAGAGGCCGTAAAACAGCTGCAGCAGCTTGGCATAGAGAAGGTTGTTATACTCAGCGGGGATAATGAGGCTACTGCGGCAAATATCGCCGGAAGACTGGGGATTAAAGAGTACAGGTCAAATTTGCTTCCTGATGATAAGGTCAGGGAGGTGGAGGCTCTAACCAGGCAAGGGGAGACAGTCATGGTCGGTGATGGTGTGAATGATGCCCCGGCGCTGGCAGTTGCCAATGTAGGCATTGCTATGGGTGCGGCAGGTACTGATACCGCATTGGACACAGCAGATGTTGCCCTGATGAATGATGAGCTGATGCACATTCCGGCTGTAATCAGATTAGGCCGGAAGGCAAGGGCGATCATCGGACAGAATGTAGTCATAGCGGTCGGCCTGAAGTTAATTTTTCTGGTGCTGACATTTGTCGGCATATCAAATCTGTGGATGGCGGTGTTTGCTGATACGGGAGCCTCGATTTTGGTGACATTGAACGGAATGAGGCTGGCCAGATATAAGTTTTAAATTATTGTGCATGTAGGATTAAATTATTGTGCATGTAGGTAAAAATGTTCCCTAACATCGTTGCGCGGAGGACCGTAATCCTCGACGTCGGTGGTTCCCCCGTTTTGTCGGGACGGCGGTCTCCGCAGGAGCCGCGGTACCGGTAACAAAATGGGGGCTTCGTTTAGTACGCCTGCGGTTACGGTCCTCCGTGCGCCTTGTCAGGAAGCATTTTCCCACCTCCAGGTCGGATGAAAGACAAAAAAGACAAGCCGGTTGTAACCATTGACTGTTGCCTTACATAAGCTGATATTGACGTTAATTCAGAAAAAAATTGCCGAATCAGACCGGCGTATGGAGGTTGAAAGATGAAGTATACTGTTAAAAAGGGTGACAGTATGTACAGCATTGCCAAACATTATGACATCCCTTTTGCCGAACTTGTTGAGGCTAACCCGGGTATTCAGGACCCTGATATTATTTATCCGGGACAGATAATTGAGGTGCCTGTGGCAGCGGAAAGTGACGACATGTCACCGGGACACGGTCCTGAGGAAGGCAGTGACTATCATGGTGGAATGATGTCCGGCCAATTCGGGATGGCCGGCTACCAGGGGCCCCCCGGTTACCCCGGTGGGATGGTCTCAGGTTATCCCGGGGGCGCTGCGCCTGGTTATCCGGCTGGTGGCATGTTCGGTTATCCTCTGGGTAATATGTCTGGTTATCCCGGAGGGATGGGTGCTGATTTGCCCGGCAATAATGTCCCGCTCTATCCGGGAATTGGTCCCGGCAGCCATCCAGGCTGGGGGGTACCCGGTACCCCGGGAGGTTTTACACCCTATGTGCCCGGTTTTCCGGCAGGGCCGGAAACCGGTATACCGGGTGAAACCGGAATAATGCCCGGGCAAATAATCAGGCCGGGGGAAAAAGGAAACCACGTTCAGGCTCTGCAGAAAAGACTAAAAGAGATGGGATATTTTAGAGGACGGGTCAATGGTCGGTATGGACGCAGTACTATGTCTGCAGTATCAAGGTTCCAACAGGATTGCAGCATGCCGGTAAACGGATTGGTAGACTTTTATGTCTGGAGCAGTCTTGGTATAAGGTAAAGGGAATGAATTTAGCTAAAGTTGCCTGAAGGCGGCTTTTTTTTTGGAACGATGCGGCCCACCCCTTGCAGGTGAAAGCGCGCGCATAGGGAACTGAAATATGCGCGCTTTTCCAGCGGGCCGGAGTTTGTGAAAAAAATATTAAAAACTTATTGTTATACAGGCCTGTCTGTAATAATATATATAGGTAGTGGACCTGCTGTTTTTTTGGGAAAAACTTGACCCCAATAGCAGGAATCGACGACTTTTCGCCGAATATACTAAAAATTACGAAAAGTTTCTTTTGAAAAAGGGAGGGAGTAAGTTTTCATGTACAAGATTCTCAAAAAAGAAGTTTTGTCTCCTACTTTGAAACTGTTTGAAATCGATGCACCAAAGGTTGCAAAGAAGTGTCAAGCGGGCCAGTTTATCATCCTCCGTATTGATGAAAAAGGTGAGAGAATTCCGCTGACTATTGCTGATTTTAACAGGGAAAAAGGTACCATTACCCTTATCTTTGCAGAGGTAGGCAAAACAACCAAGCAATTGGGCCAAATGGAAGCCGGAGACGCTCTTCTGGACTTTGTTGGGCCACTTGGACGGCCGTCAGAGATAGAGAAATACGGCCGCGTAGTATGTATTGGCGCTGGTGTGGGTATAGCGCCGGTTTTCCCTATAACCAGGGCTCTTAAGGAAGCCGGTAATGAGGTTATCGGAATTGCCGGTGCAAGGAATAAGGAACTGCTGTTCTGGACCGATGAATTTAAGGCCCAGTGTGATGAGTTTCACATCTGTACAGATGACGGTTCCGCCGGGGAGAAAGGATTTGTTTCCGACGTTCTGAAGAAGATTATTGAGGAAAAAGGAAAGGTTGATTATGTTATTTCAATAGGTCCAATTCCGGCAATGAAGGTTTGTGCTGAATTGACCAAGCCTTATGGAATAAAGACCTTTGTCAGCCTGAACTCTATTATGGTTGACGGAACCGGTATGTGTGGAGCGTGCCGGGTTACTGTAGGTGATGAGACTAAGTTTGCCTGTGTGGACGGTCCTGAGTTTGACGGTCACCTGGTTGATTTCAATGAACAAATGCGCCGCGCTCAGATTTTCAAAGATGAGGAGCAACGCGCCTTAGCAGCAGGAAGTTGTGGAGGAGGTGGCTGTGGATGTCACTAAACAATAGTCCCAAAAAGAACGAAATGCCATGCCAGGACCCAAAGGTAAGGGCAAAGAACTTTGATGAGGTAGCTCTGGGTTATACCGAAGAGCAGGCAATAGATGAAGCAAACCGCTGCCTGGGCTGTAAGAAAGAACCATGCCGTGAGGGATGTCCGGTTCAGGTACCCATCCCGCAGTTTATTGCAAAAATCAAAGAGAGTGATTTTGCCGGGGCTATTGCCACCATCAAAGATAAAAATGCCCTGCCAGCTGTCTGTGGAAGGGTTTGCCCACAGGAAGCCCAGTGTGAAAAGTACTGTGTTCGTGGCAAGAAAGGAGAACCTGTTGGTATTGGCCGTTTAGAAAGATTTGTTGCTGATTGGGAAAGGGCACAGGGTGTAAAACCTGTTGAGTGTGCTCCCCCGACCGGTAAAAAAGTTGCGGTTGTGGGATCAGGACCTGCAGGCCTTACTGTTGCCGCAGACTGTGCCCAGGCTGGACATGAAGTAACCATTTTTGAAGCCCTTCACGTACCCGGTGGGGTTCTCATGTACGGTATTCCTGAATTCCGTCTCCCCAAAGCCATTGTTCAGGCCGAAATTGAAAACCTGAAGAAAATAGGCGTAAAGGTCGAAGTGGATTCTGTTATCGGTGCAATTGATACAGTTGATGAGCTCCTCGAAAACGAGGGCTTTGATGCAGTATTTATCGGGACAGGTGCCGGACTTCCATACTTCCTTGGTATTCCCGGGGAAAACTTAAATGGTGTTTATTCAGCCAACGAGTTCCTGACCAGGACCAATCTTATGAAGGCATACCTGTTCCCAGAGTATGATACTCCCATCAAGGTAGGTAAAAAAGTTGCTGTTCTTGGCGGCGGTAATGTGGCTATGGACTGTGCCCGGACAGCTCTGCGCCTTGGTGCGGAAGAAGTTCATATCGTTTATCGCCGTTCCATGGAGGAACTGCCGGCAAGGATTGAGGAAGTGCACCATGCTGAGGAGGAAGGGGTTATCTTTGATATCCTGACCAATCCGACTGAGATTATTGGTAATGACGACAACTGGGTAACCGGCATGACATGTCTCAAGTATGAGCTTGGTGAACCTGATGAGTCAGGCCGCAGAAAGCCGGTAGCCATTGAAGGCTCAGACTTCCATATGCCTATAGATACTGTTGTTGTAGCTATCGGACAGGGTCCCAACCCGCTGGTTCCAAGGACTACAAAGGGTCTGGAAACCAACAGGAAGGGTAACATTGTTGCCAGTGAAGAGACCGGTGCAACCTCCAAACCGAGAGTTTATGCAGGTGGTGACGTGGTAACCGGAGCTGCCACAGTTATCAAGGCTATGGGTGCGGGCCGGGTTGCTGCCACAAATATCTGTGAACTGCTCAAAAAATAGAAAGCGGTTTTAAAAAAATCATAAAAGGACAGCCACTGGGAATTTTATCGGTGGCTAGTCCTTCCTACATAGTAGTGAACAAATTCACAAACGTTGTTTTTTTTCAAGGAAAATTTACAGTAGAATCAAAATCATAAAATAACAAAATAATAATCTATTAAGAGAACAGGGAGGTAATGTATTTATGTCAATGTTAGACAAATCCTGTAAAGAATTTATTGATGTCCTGGCATCAAAGGCTCCTGTACCGGGCGGCGGTGGAGCAGCAGCATTGGGTGGAGCTATCGGGATGGCTCTCTCCAACATGGTCGGCAACCTGACAGTTGGCAAGAAAAAGTATGCTGATGTTGAAGATGAAGTAAAAGAACTGATTGAAAAGGGTAACAAGGTAATTGCTGACCTCGAGTCCCTGGTAGACAAAGATGCTGAAGTGTTTGAGCCCCTTTCAAAAGCATACGGACTGCCCAAGGACACTCCTGAGCTGGCCCAGAAGAGGGAAGAAACCCTGGAAAACTGCTGTAAGGTAGCCTGCTCAGTTCCTATGGACATTATGAGGGCAGCCTTTGAGGGCATTAAGATTCATGCCAGAATGGGTGAAATCGGCACAATGCTTGCTATCTCCGATGTTGCCTGTGGTGTCGTTTTCATGAAAGCTGCTCTGATTGCTGCAAGTATGAATGTTATCATTAATGTTAACTCCATCAAGGATGCAGAGTTTAACAAAGCAACCAAAGAAGAAATGGACCGCCTGCTGGCTGAAGGTACCAAGCTTGCAGATGATACACTTGCGCTTGTTACCAAAAAGCTGTCCTAAGTACATTGCAATTTCGGAATATATTTTTACAAAAATAAGGAGGTAGAATAATGGCAGAAAGATTAGCCGGAAAAGCTGTTGCTGATGCCATGAAGGAAGACCTCAGCAAAAAAGTTGAGGAACTGAAGGCAAAGGGAATTACGCCTAAACTGGGCATTGTCCGGGTCGGCGCCCGCCCCGATGACCTTTATTATGAAGGTGGCGCCAAGAAGACATGTGAAGCCATCGGTATGGCTTACGAGGTATTCGAGTATCCTGCCGATATTACTCAGGAAGCTTTTGAAAAAGCCATCACTGATGTTGGGGCCAATAAAGAGATTAACGGTATCCTGATGTTTGCCCCACTGCCCAAACACCTGGATGAGCGTAAGATCAGGTCACTGATTCCGGTAGAAAAAGATGTTGACTGCATGACCCTTGGAAGTGCAGCCAAGGTATTTGCAGATGACCTCACAGGCTTCCCGCCCTGTACACCGACAGCCTGTATGGACATCCTCAAATTCTATAATATCCCCTTAAAAGGCAAGAAAGCTGTTGTCCTGGGACGATCTCTGGTTGTCGGAAAACCTGTGGCTATGCTTCTGCTCAGGGAGCACGCAACCGTAACTATCTGTCATTCACGTACAGAGAATCTTCCCGCAGTATGTGCCGATGCTGATGTACTGATTGCTGCAGTTGGTCGTGCCAAGATGGTTAAGGCTGACTTTGTAAAACCAGGTCAGGTTGTTATTGATGTAGGTATTAATGAAGACCCTGACAATCCTGGAAAATACTGTGGTGACGTTGACTATGAAGCAGTTGAACCGATTGTTGACAAAATCACTCCTGTACCCGGCGGGGTAGGCTCAGTTACCACTGCTGTTCTCTGCAAGCAGACTATAATGGCATGTGAGATGCAAAACGGATTAGCCTAACAGTATAACAGTATAAATTAAGGGTACGATTTCAGAACGAAGTCGTACCCTTTCCGTTTGTTTTAGCTTTTAAATTCCAATCCTACAAAAAAATAACGACTGGGTAACAGAAAATATGGTAGTAAAAAAATCTTTTTAAATAGCAAACCGCTCTTTAAAATAGCAAACCACCATGGTATAATATAGTAAAAGTATTGTAAATAAATGTGAAATAAATTACAAATTATTTATTCTGTAATTGCAGCCCCTGTTTTGCCTTTGAATCTGGGGGGGATATACAGATGGTTAAATAAACTGTTTCCAAAACAGCTTTGGTGTGTACTCCGTCACTAAAGCTGTTTCATGTTTTTGGGGGACTTTTTGCGCAAAACAGGAATAACATAATATTAACAGAATACGAGTCCGGCAGCGTTTGTGAAACAACACACATATGCCACCCTGATACCGTAAACCCGTTGTATTTTTAGGGGAAGGGGGGAGGCCAATGTCAGCATTGTTAATAGCGGGAATCATTTTGATACTGCTGGTCAGTTTTACTGTTAGTGCATATATTACTTTTCACAAATTTGCTATCAGGAGTTTTCTGACCAGAGTAACAGTATTTTTGGCACTGGCTGTAATATTATCTGTAGTTACATTTACAATTTCGTTAACAGTTTATTATACGTAGTCTGTCATTTAGGAGAAAACAAAAGGGATATCCCGGCAGGATTGCCTGCCCGGGATATCCCTTTTAAGGTGTAGATTATACTTTGCGGCACTCTTCTTCTAAAAGGTCTTTTATATAATCGGCTACCTTTTGGACGTTTTCCATTTTACTGAAAATTAGGGTAAACTGAATTACCGCTTCGTTGGGGTCAATTTCATCAACCAGATTGTCAATAAGTCCGTGCCCTTTCTTATTCAATTTAATGGTTATGTCCATTTCAGATTTTTTTACTTTTGCATAAACCTTAATATACTCAATTTCCTGGGAAAAGAACGTGGTGGGACTGTAGCTGAATTCCTGTAAGACACCATCAAAGTCCCCTGAGTGTTCTTTTTCATGAAAACCAAGGGTTGCCAGGGCATCGAAAAACATTTTCAGGTAAGGATTTGGGATTACAATGATATCATCATGGTCTACGGGGTCAACCGCTTTACGGATATCGATTTTTGTCTGGAGGTAATATCTGGTCCTGCCCCTGGAAATTGGCATATTTCTGGCAAAGGGTATTTCGAAACTGACAGGTATCATTTCTTCGTACCCGGGCGTAATCACCATATCTTCAGCGATTATTACTGATGAAACCTCTCTGTTTAGAAGCCTGGACTGCCTGTTTTCGTAATAGGATGACTTGAGCATGAGGCTAATTTCGATTTTTTTAACCTCCTGTTCCACATTACCCCCCTTAATTGTTACCGTACCCTTCAGGCTCTCACCCGGTTCTACCTGGGGGTTGGGTATTTCCAGGCCGACTGTCGCCGCACCGATACCCATACTGGCCAAAATTTTTTCTAGCACAGAATTTACACCTCCGGTTTATTTTAATTATATTCCACGTCAATCGCGACTTAAAGAGTATGTGCAAGAGTGTTATATTATAGCTTGACAACAATTAATTAGTTTTTATTCAACAATTATCCAAAATCTCCTCCCTTTAATTAAATTTAATTATAAAACCAATGGTGGATTAAGAATTTTAAAAAGAGGAGATTACAATACCCAGGGCGAATTATTTTTGCTTAAGTATTTTACGGGTAAATCAGGACATTAAAGGAGAGTACAGCATTGGAACAGGCAAAAGTGAATCCTTATGTGGCAGTTTTTTTTGGAGTTATCGCAGTCTCTTTTTCCTCGCTATTTGTTAAGCTTTCAGATGCAAATTCCTTTATCATCGCCTTTTACAGGCTGTTTATCACTTTTCTGATTCTTCTTCCCATAGCCTGGAAAGAAAAGATTGCCGGACTGCGGGAAATCACCTTAAAGGATGGTCTGCTGGCGTGTCTGAGCGGTACATTTCTTGCTGTCCATTTTGTTGTATGGTTTATTTCACTGGAATACACCAGTGTTGCCAGTTCGGTGGTACTGGTGACAACACAGCCTATATGGGTGGTAGTGGGTTCTTATATCTTTTTCAGGGAAAAAATCGGATTTAAAGCACTCCTGGGAGGGGCGATAGCTTTACTGGGAGGTATCATGATCGGAGTGGGAGATTTTGAAATAGGCGGAAAAGCCCTGTTAGGGGACATTCTGGCCCTTGCCGGTGCTGTTGCGGTATCCGGCTACCTTGTAATCGGGAGAAGGATCAGGTCAAGGGTAGACCTTCCGGTCTATACCTTCCTTGCTTACGGGAGCAGCAGTATTATTCTGGGACTAACTGCGGCAGTGGCTGACACGCCGTTCTATCCATACCCGATGCGGGAATGGGCGCTGTTTTTTGGCCTGGCTTTTGTCTGTACGGTACTTGGGCATACGGTTTTTAACTGGACTCTTAAGTATGTCCAGGCATCAGTGGTGGCTGTTGCCGTACTGGGGGAACCGTTGGGTGCCATTTTATGGGCCGCGGTTTTCCTGAGGGAAAACCCAACACTGCAGCAGCTGGTTTCCGGAGCTGTAATTATTCTTGGGTTATATATCTTTACAAAATATACCAGACAGGACAGTCCGGCCGGGCAGGATGGCCTGCCCGGACCTGTAGGGCAGGGTGTTGAAAAATAGTCAGGATTAACCGCAAAAAGCACAGGGGCCGGTAACGCATTTACCACAGGCATCGGTAAGGTCCAGGTCGGGATACAGACGGTCGTTTTCCAGCAGTCTGTGGTAACATTTGTGCCTGTCAAATTCTGTTTCCCCAAGGGCCTGAACCGGGCATATCTCGATACAATAACGGCAACCGGTGTCCCTGTGGCAAGAATGCAGCAATTCAGGCCTGGAGCTTGATTCAAGGTAAGTATCGAGTATTATAGTGCCAAATCGTCCGGCACAGCCCTTTTCAGTGATAAGCATATTGTTGTGTCCGAAACTGCCCAGACCGCAGATGTAAGCCGCATGCCTGTGGGACCACTGGGCAACAAGTTTTTCCCGGTTAAAATCATAAGTAGGGAGCAGCCAGGCCATCCGAACTCCCCGGGATGACAGGGCCTGACTTAAGTCCCGACAAATAGAGTCAATAAGTTTATTTGTATAGTCATAGGCTTCCGCCCATTCTCTGGAGGCATACTCTCCCTGCCGGTTGCCCACGATAAGATCCTTTGTAAAGGGAATAAAGAATGCAGCTACGGACCTTGCTCCCTGAAGTATCTCGGATGGAAGCAGGTGTTCCGGGCCGATTACTGATTTTAGCTGTTTAAACAAAGGGTCAGCCGCATCACCATAACCTGTCAGGGGTTGGCGGAATATGCTTTTTTTGCTGGCAGACACCTTTTCATTGACCAGTTCTTCAATTACTTTTTTCATGTTATCTTCCTTTCCCAAAGGTGAAAAGTCTGTTGTAATTGTAACATAATTATGCGGGATTGTGGAGAAACAACAGAGTTTGGCAGGAAATTTTACGGTGATTGGCTAATTAGTAAATACTGACTAAAATTCAGGCAGCAGACTGTCTGTCTGGCCGGGGGGATTAAAGAGAGTGAAGAAAAGATACCTGACAGCTTTGATTATTATGGCAATACTAACTGTAACGGCATTTGTTCCGTCTGCAGCATATGCCTTGGATGCACCTGTTATTGTTCTTGACGGCAGGGTGAGGGTTTACGACCAGGAGCCGTTTATTGAAGAGGGACGCACTCTTGTTCCAATGAGAGGCATATTTGAGGACCTGGGAGCAGAGATCCTGTGGGACCCGGACACAAAGGCGGTTACAGCCAACAGGGGTGATACGGTTATCATCCTGGTAATCGGCAGCCGGACAGCATATGTTGATGGCCGGCAGATATTACTGGAAGTGCCGCCGAAAATTGTCAATGACAGAACTTTTGTTCCCCTGAGGTTTGTATCTGAGGCTGTGGGGGCAGCAGTGGAATGGGAACCTCTGACAAGGACCATCTACATAAATTCCTCTTCCGGAACGGGCAGTAACGGAGAAGTAACCGGAGCCAAAACTGTCCAGGAGGTAGCCGAAGAGAGTAAAAGTGTGGTCATGATAACCACGTTTGATTATACGGGAAACGAATTGGCCACCGGCAGTGGTTTCGCAGTAAGTGATGACATGGTAATAACCAATTACCATGTAATTGATGGGGCATACTCTGCCATGATATGGCTGGAGGATGGCCGGAGTCTGGAAGTGCTGGGTGTTGTTGAGTACGACCCCGACCGGGATGTAGCCCTGATGAAAATTTCCCGGAAGGTATTAAGACCGGTTGTTTTGGGAGAATCGGCCGGCCTTAAACTGGGTGAGCAGGTGGTGGCCATAGGCAGCCCTGTTGGCTTGACAAATACGGTGAGTGATGGAATTATCAGTTCATTAAACCGGTCTGTTGACGGCTTCAATTATATCCAGACAACTGCTCCCATATCAGTTGGAAGCAGCGGGGGGGCCCTATTTAATATGAGGGGAGAGGTTATCGGAATTACTACTGCCATGTATGCCGGAGGGCAGAACCTTAACCTGGCGATACCAATTGATGAAGTAAAAGACATCATCAGGGACGGGGATTATCAGGAAATGCCCATAAGTGACACTTCAGAGCCGGCTGTAGCATATACTGAATTTGCCGACATGTTGCTCCGGGACATGGGAGCAGCAGCAGTAGGTTCCAACACCGTAGCTTTTGATGGGGCCTGGGCAGTTGAATCCGACGATTCAACCACAGTACTGATGCAGCTTACCATGGATGACGCAAATTACCTAAAACTCCTGATGGGACTTGAAGAGGGGGCTGAAGACGATTTCAAGGAGTGGCTCACAGATATTGTAAATTACACTGAACAGGTGTACCCCGACAAACATGTCCTGGGTGAGGTTTTATTCAGGGGGATCTTTGAGAGCTATCCCGAAAGTTTCCCGGAAGAAAGCATCACGGCATCACCTTATGGATCAGGGTGGTGGGTCAGCTACAGGATCCTTTATTTCTATGATGATGATGAGTGGGTATATTTTGAGTGGAATGATGAATAATAGTCAGGGGTTGCCTTTCTAACGATAATTTTATATAATACCCACATAGGGTATTACATGTGAATTTCTATATAAAAAGGAGCGATTTGTAGTGATTACTATGACAGATGCAGCACAGGAAGAAATGAAAAAAGTGCTGGATGCCAACAATTCTGAAATGGTTAGAATTGCGTTTGCAGGTATGGGTTGAGGAGGCCCCAGTTTCGGTCTGGCTTTGGAAAAGTCAGCTAAAGACAATGATGAAGTCATTGAATATGATGGTTTTAAGGTCGTAATCAGCAAGGATTACGATGACATGTACAAAAACCTCGTTATAGACTGGGTTGACAATTACATGGGTAAAGGATTTGTTGTATCTGAAAAAGATGCGGGTGGCTGCAGCAGTTGCTCAGGAAGCTGTTAAGACATTACCGGCAAAATCACAGAAAAAATAGTAATGTGAATGCTTTTGCTAAAAAAGGGGGTGTCCCATAAGTGGGATGCCCCTCTTTTTGGTTAAGCTATTTTTTAATCTGTAAAAAATAAAAATAGCCTTTGCAGGAATTATTCTGATTATTGTAGTATTATACCATATATTACCCTTTTTCAGACAATTATCGACAAATAGGGCTGAGCCCGTAAGGGTGGGAAATATGGACTGGATAATTCCCTCGGTCATTGCAACACTGCTGGGTACAGTAATATTGGCAATGGTTTACTGGTATCTTTTTGTCCGGTATCATGAGCGTTTCATGAAAATCTGGGCAATCAGCTGGACCTTTTACTTATTGCGCTTTTTTTTCGAACTGTTAGTGAATTCCGGAACAGGTGAGTCGTTGTTTATTGCCGGGCAGCAGGTTGCCAACCTGGCAAGTGGTTTGCTGCTGATGTGGGGAACCTATTCATTTCTGGGGAAACAGCAACCCAGGTGGCTCCTTTACGTTTTTATGGGTGACGGGTTATGGATAGCTGCCGGATTAACCATGGATATTCCGTGGCATATCCTGAATTTACCGACATTTTTATTGCTGGGGTTTGTGTATACATGGACAGGTTTAATAATTCTCCGGTCCAGGGACCTTGAGGGCCTGGGCAAGATGTTTGCCGGATGGGGATTTGCTGCCTGGGGATTGCATAAGCTAAACTACCCCTTTATCGGCATGATACCCGGGTTTGCGCCCTGGGGATACCTTATTGCAGCGATTCTGGAGTTTTTTGTTGCTATGGGTATTCTGCTGGTATATCTTGAAAAGATGAGGGCAGTATTATCTTCCGGTGAAGCAAGATTCCGCAGACTGGCTGAAAATGCCCAGGACATAATTTATCGTTACCGGTTGGTACCCAACCGCGGTTATGAATATGTCAATCCGGCTGCTGCAGATATTACGGGTTACACTCCGGAAGAACATTATGCAGACCCGGAACTGCTGCAAAAAATAACCCATGCTGATGACCTGGATATTTTAAAAAAACTCCCGGTTCTCACGGACGAACAGGGGAAAACTGCAATCATGCGTACTTTCAGAAAAGACGGGAATATCGTCTGGACTGAACACCATACGGTGCCTTTTTATGACGAAAGAGGTTGCCTGGTGGGATTTGAAGGGATAGCCCGGGACATTACGAGGCGAAGGCAGGCTGAAGAGGAGTTGAGAAAATCGGAACGGCGCTTCCGGGAGATTCTTGAAAATGTGAGACTGTTGACAGTAACACTGGACAGGAAGGGAAATATAACATTTTGTAATGATTTTTTGCTTGAACTTACCGGGTGGCGGCGTGAAGAAATTCTTGGGACCTGTTGGTTTGAAACCTTTATTCCGGAAACTACCAGGAACAAGTTGCGGGAAGGGTTTTTGAGTTTGTTTGCCGGGAATGCCGGCCCCGATGCCCTGCACAAGGTTGCTGTAATCCAGACCAAGTCAGGAGAGTTAAGGACAGTTTCATGGAATTCAACCCTATTAAGGGACGTGAATGAGGAGATTATCGGCCTAAGCTGTTTTGGTGAAGATATTACAGAACGGATCCGGGCGGAAGAGGTATTGAATAGATATCAGCTGTTGTTTGAACATGCCAGTGATATTATTCTATTTTTCCGCCCCGATGGCAAAATACTGGAAGCCAACACTGCAGCGGTTAATACCTATGGTTACTCCAGAGAGCAGCTGCTGGCAATGAATGTTTCGGACCTGCGGGCGCCGCAGACAAAATCGCTGTTTGCGGTACAGATTGACCAGGTTGAGAGAAAAGGCCTGCTTTATGAAACAATACACCAACTCAGGAATGGCAGAACCATGCCTGTTGAGGTGAGCCTGCAGGCAACGGAACTGGGTAATGAAAAAGTGCTCCTTGGGATTATTCGGGACGTGACGGACCGGAAAAAGGCAGAAGAGACCATCAACCACCTGGCATATCACGATCCCCTTACAGACCTCCCCAACAGGATACTGTTTTTCGACCGTCTGACTGTTGCTTTGGCAAATGCTAAGAGAAACAAACAAATGCTCGCCATGATGTTTATTGACCTGGATCGGTTTAAAATGGTCAATGATATGATGGGGCATGCAATGGGAGACCAGCTCTTGAAAAAGGTAGGCAGGCAGTTGCAGGCCTGTGTCAGGTCAAATGATACTGTTGCCCGTATCGGTGGTGATGAGTTTACCATTTTGCTGCCAGATATAAACAGGGAGGAAGATGCGGCCAAGGTTGCCCAAAAAATTATAGGTGAACTGAAAAAACCGTGGCATATTAATGGTTATGAGTTTCAGATTACAGTAAGTGTAGGAATAGTACTTTACCCAAATGACGGGGAAGATGCCGAAACCCTCACCAAGAATGCGGATACGGCAATGTACCGGGCCAAGGAACAGGGGGATAACTACCAGTTTTACACACCTTCCATGAATATTAAGAATATCAGGCGCATGGAAATTGAGGTGGCTTTGCGAAAGGCTATGGAAAACGGTGAACTCCAGATATACTACCAGCCGCAGGTCAATATCGCAAAGGGCCTGATTGTCGGGTTTGAGGCTCTTATAAGGTGGAACCACCCGGAAAAGGGAGTTATCCTGCCCATAGAATTCATCAATGTCGCCGAAGATACGGGACTGGTCATACCGATAGGTGAATGGGTCCTGAAAACTGCCTGCGCCCAGAATAAGGCCTGGCAGGATGCCGGCTATCCACCGGTCAGGATGGCAGTAAACCTGTCGGCATACCAGTTCAGACAGAAAAACCTGGTGGATATGATAGTATCTATACTTCGGGAAACCGGTCTGGAACCCAGGTGGCTGGAACTTGAAATAACAGAAAGTACTGCAATGCAGGATGTGGAATTCAGCCTGATTATGATGAAAAGACTAAGGGATATGGGAATCAGAATTGCTATGGATGATTTCGGGACAGGCTATTCATCACTTGGTTACCTGCGAAAATTTCCCCTGACCACTCTTAAGATTGACCGGTCGTTTGTGCATGATGTGCTTACAGATCTTGAGGATGCCGCTATTGTAGCCACAATCATAGTTATGGCCCAGAACCTTAAGCTCAATGTGATTATTGAAGGGGTTGAAAATGAAGAGCAGTTGGCCTTTTTTGAACAGCAGGAATGTTACGAAATGCAGGGGTACCTCTTTAGTAAGCCTGCACCTGCTGCTGAGACAGAAAAACTGCTGCAAAAGATGACAGCTTTTCAGGTGAGTATTTAAATTATCCTATATAAAAGATATAATAGAATATAGGTGTAATCAGCCGTAAAAGGATAACCAAATTAAAGATGATACGGAGGTGCCGAAGTGTTTAAAAAAATCCTTGCAAGTATTGGCATTGGTTCGGCTGCGGTGGACCTTGAGGTAGCGAGGCCGCAGGTCGAACTGGGAGGTGTTCTTGAAGGTGTGGTCAAACTCAGAGGTGGTAATGTGGAGCAGGAGATTGATAAGATATATATCAACCTGGTCCTAACCTCAGCTTACGGTAGTGGTGACGAAACAAAGCATGTCAGGAAGAATATTGCTACGGTTACGGCAGCAGACAAAATGCTGCTGAAGCCGGGTCAGGAAGAAGAGATTCCCGTAATTTTCAAAATTTCAAACAACCTGCCGGTATCGAAAGGAAGGACAAGGTATTATTTGCAAACCGGGCTGGATATCGAAAAGGCCATTGATCCTACAGACCATGATGATATCAGGATTCTTCCCAATAAATACCTGAAGATGCTCTTTGATGCTGTTGATGCCCTTGGATTTAGAGAGAAGCACCGGTCAGGAGATTACAACGGCCGTTATCAGGAGTTTGAATATAAGCCCACTTCCTTTATGGCCAGAGAGCTGGATGAAATTGAGCTTTATCCGTCTGCAGGTGAACACGAGCTTGTTGTGATGATGCAGATTGACAAGAAAAACAGGGGGATCCTGGGGGGATTTCTGGACGACCTTGACCTCGATGAACGATATGTGAAGCTGACTATTCCGTATAGCCAAATGACCGGAGCAGCACAGGTTGCAGAACTGCTCAGGGAAACCATACAAAAAGAATACCGCAAGATGCTGTAAACAGCAAATTATCACTGGTGTGGGAAACCACACCTTTGTTTTGCCCTTTAACGATTCTTGTGCAGGGAGATTTTGAGGTACTGGAATCCCCTGGTTTTGTTATGGTATAATTAGTGGTATCATACAGAAAGGCGCTGAATTACCGTGAAAATCATTTCCGTAAGCAATCTGAACGGTTATATTAAGGAAAAACTTGATTCAGACTTGTTACTTGGCAATCTCTGGGTCAGGGGGGAAATTTCAAATTTTAAACACCACTCATCAGGGCATATGTATTTTACCCTGAAGGACAAGACCGGAGCCATCAGGGCGGTAATGTTCAGGAGCAGGAATAACAGCCTGTTTTTTGAACCCAAAGAAGGTATGGCAGTAATAGCTAAGGGTTATGTTTCGGTATATGAGAGAGACGGTATTTATCAGCTCTATGTTGAAGAAATGCACCAGCAGGGTGTCGGGACACTGCATGTAGCTTACCTGCAGTTAAAAGAGAAACTGGAAAAGGAAGGGTTGTTTGAACCTGGCCGGAAACGCCCCCTGCCCAGATTCCCACAGCGGATAGGTGTGATCACTTCACAGACCGGAGCTGCTGTGAGGGATATTGTGACTGTTATTCACCGCAGATATCCCCAGGCCCATATTATTATCATTCCGGTTGCGGTGCAGGGAGATGAGGCCCCTGGGCAGATATGTGAGGGTATTCGCCTGGCAAACGAGATGAAAAACCTTGATGTCCTTATAGTAGGCCGGGGAGGCGGGTCTATAGAGGAGCTGTGGGCCTTCAATACCGAAGTGGTAGCCCGGAGTATATTTGCCAGCAATATACCGGTGGTATCTGCGGTGGGACATGAGACAGATTTTACTATTGCTGATTTTGTTGCCGATATGAGGGCACCTACCCCCTCTGCAGCTGCAGAGATTGTAGTTCCTGATTTCAGGGATATTCAAAAAAATATAGACACCCTGGAGCAGAGGATGGTTCTTGGCATGAAGGGCATTATCCACAAATACAGCGAGAGGGTGAATTCCCTGACCGGAAGTCCGGCTATGAAGAGGCCCCAGGACAGGCTGTACCGGCTGATGCAGGACCTGGACCACCTGACCAGGAGAATGGCTCAGGCGGCTAAACTGAAACTAACTGAAAAGAAGTCATGTCTGGCCCTTCAGGTTTCCCGGCTTGATGACATGAGTCCGCTGGCTACTATGAAAAGGGGATACAGTATTTGCCGGGACAATAAGGGAAAAGTTATTAAGAGTATCAAAGAAATGAGGGCGGGAGATACCCTTGAGGTAATTGTGGCCGATGGTTCGGCCGACTGTATTGTAAATAACATTAAGGAGGGTGCTTATGGCCATAGATAAGTCAAATACTGAACCTACCTTTGAAGAAGCCCTGAATGAGCTTGAAAACATAGTCAGGCTTATGGAGGAAGGCAACCTGGACCTGGAAGAGGCATTGGCCAGGTTTGAAAAAGGAATTTCCCTGTCAAGGATATGCAGTAAAAAACTGGAACAGGCAGAAAAGAGAATTGAAATGCTGCTCTGCCGGGAGAACGGGGACATGGTCCTGAAGCCAGCAGGTATTATGGAGGAAAAGGATGAATAAAGATACCCTCAGGAGGGAAATAAATGATAAAGTCAGGTTAATTGACCAGTCCCTGGACCATTACCTGTCTAAAAGCACAGCAGTACCGGAAACACTTAACCAGGCAATGAGATACAGTATATTTGCCGGAGGGAAGAGGATCAGGCCGGTTCTGCTGCTGGCATCGGCAGAAGCTGTGGGGGGAGATCCCGCCATGCTGCTGCCGGCCGCTTCCGCCTTTGAAATGGTCCATACTTATTCACTGATTCATGATGACCTGCCTGCCATGGATAACGATGATTTCAGGCGGGGGCTGCCTACCAATCACAGGGTTTTTGGCGAAGCCATGGCCATATTGGCCGGTGACGGGTTGCTGACCCATGCCTTTTGCTTAATCACGGAGTGTGCAGATTCGGGGAACATCTCTCCGGAAACGGTTATCCAGGTAATTAAGGAATTATCCCTGGCGGCAGGGCCTTTTGGGATGATAGGTGGACAGGTAGTCGATATTAACTCCGAAAATCAGGTAATCAATAAACAGGTTTTGGATTACATTCATTCACATAAAACCGGAGCCCTGTTTAGGGCCTGTGTCCGTGCCGGAGCCCTTCTGGGTGGGGGCAGCGCTGATCAGTTGGGTGCCCTGACCCGGTATGCCGAAAACCTGGGACTGGCGTTTCAGATTACCGACGATGTCCTGGATGTTGAAGGGGATTCAGGTAAGCTGGGAAAATCAGTCGGAAGTGATGAAAGGCTCATGAAAGCGACTTACCCATCAGTATATGGGCTTGAGGAGTCCAAACGGCTGGCCGGCAATGCAGTGGGCAGGGCCCGGGAGGCGTTGGATATTTTTGGCTCTGAAGCAGATTTGCTGAGGTACATTGCAGACTACCTCCTGGAAAGGGAAAACTGACTGCAGATAACGGAGGGAACCAGTGGGTGCAGCTATACACGAAATAGCAAACAATGCGGCATTTTTAGCGGCAATGCTTTCATGGCTGCTGGCCCAGGTGATAAAATTTGTCCTGGGAATTATCACTGACGGCGAAATTAATCTGACCCGCCTGGTAAAAAGCGGTGGTATGCCCAGCAGTCATGCGGCTTTTGTTACTTCAGTCTCGGTTGGTGTGGGCAAACAGAATGGTTTTGACTCCGGTGTTTTTGCTCTGGCAGCTGTTATGGCTCTGGTGGTGATGTATGATGCTGCCGGTGTACGGCAGGCTGTTGGTGTCCAGGCGCAGATCCTCAATGAACTGCTGCACGATTTATACAGCGGGAGCGCTATCACTCCGGTTAAGTTAAGAGAAATACTCGGTCATACTCCTGTTGAGGTTATTGCAGGAGCGGCTTTGGGTCTAAGTGTTGCCTTAATAATATAAAAAGTATTGAATAATGACTTTTTTCATGATATAATTCTATTTTAATGAAAACACAATGTAGGTGGCGCAGTATCCTAGTCAGGACTGCCACTTTGAAGGCGGGCCTAAAAATCCGTCAAAGGGCATATCGATGAAGTTCCTGGTTCCGGCTGCTGACGCCCAGTTGGGGGTCGGTTCTGGGAGTAAGGGGGAAGGGCGATCTACAAAGGCATGTAGGCGTTGACCCAGCCTCCGTGGAGGCCCGGGAAGCATACCGGTCTGTAAATAACGGAAACTTCCCGGGAGAAACCTGTGTATATGATGCTTTACTGCGGTAAGGTGTCTAAAGCAGTGTAGCCTGCCTTGAGTGGTGCTGGTGGATTATGGGTTATCGGAGCTGTTGAATGCGGGCCCGCTTTCGACAGGACCGCTGTATGAAACCATCACTGCAAAAGAGGCTAGAAGTGTTCCCAGTCCTGTTGAGGAAAACTCCTAGGCTGTTTAGGTTTACTAAGGCATGACAGGGATTAAAGTGTGGTCTAAGTGGTAATCTAGCCCCGTAAGCGGCGACGCTACGGATTCATCATAAAGGGAAACCGCCGGAGCGGTAACGCGACGGAGATGAATGGGAAAACCAGCTGGACCTTAAGCCACAACATTTACTTGTCATGCTGCCACCTACCATTTACATAAAAATTCGCATGATGCCAATATTGGTATGAGGTGAAACTATTTGGGTAATAATAAGCCTGGTTCCGTCAAATTTGCAGTACTTACAGGAACCTCGGCGTTTTTAGTGGCTGTTTTTTTTAGCTTTTTTTCTGAAATAGTGTTACCAAAGCTCCAGATAATTATACTCTCTTTTCTATCCCTGTTAATTATCATCTTTATTGGAATAATATTTGATATGATTGGTCTTGCAGTAGCGGTTGCCGATGAAAAATGGTTTCATGCCAAGGCATCCAAGAAACTGAAAGGCGCGGGGCAGTCCATCCTGCTGATACGTAATGCAGCTAAGGTTGCCACAATTTGTAATGATGTTGTGGGGGATATCTGTGGTACGGTCAGTGGTGTTTTTGGTGTGGCTATCGTATTTCAGTTGGCTAACCGGAGGCCGTCCTGGGATGAATCCATCCTGACAATGGTGATGACCGGAATAGTGGCTTCACTTACAGTTGGAGGCAAAGCTCTTGCCAAAAACAAAGCGATACAGGAATCACAGCATATTGTGGGTACAGTCGGACGTATCCTTGCCTGGTTTGAAACATTGACAGGAAGGAACCTGTTTGCATTAAACCGGCGTAAAGACAGAAGAAGGTGAAACTGATGGATACCCCTATACTGAATAAGATAAAATCCCCTGCTGACCTGAAGAATTTTTCTTTAGAACAGTTGTACAAGCTGGCAGAAGAGATCAGGGGGCTGCTCATTGAAACAGTTGCTGAGACCGGGGGGCATATCGCGCCTAACCTTGGGGTCGTTGAATTAACTATTGCCCTGCACAGTATTTTTGATTGTCCCAATGATAAAATTATCTGGGATGTCGGCCACCAGTCTTACATCCACAAAATACTTACAGGCAGGCGTGAAGGGTTTGCCACTTTGAGGCAGTATAGCGGGATCAGCGGTTTCCCCAAAAGGGCGGAATCACATTGTGACCCATTTGACACAGGGCACAGCAGTACCTCTATCTCAGCTGCCCTGGGAATGGCTATTGCCAGAGACCTTAAAGGTGAAAAAAATCATGTAATTGCTGTAATCGGAGATGGGGCCATGACCGGCGGGATGGCTTTTGAGGCTATGAACCATGCCGGACATGTTGGAAGTAACCTAATAGTAATCCTTAATGATAACGAGATGTCAATTTCCGAAAACGTAGGTGCTCTGGCAGGATACCTTAGCCGGATGAGGACAGATCCAAAATATTATAAACATAAAGAAGAAATGGAACTCCTCCTCAAAAAGATTCCCTCAATAGGCCCCACTGTTGTGAAGGCTATTGAGAGAATCAAAGACAGCTTCAAATACCTGGTTGTTCCGGGGATGCTGTTTGAAGAACTTGGCTTTACGTACCTGGGACCTATCAACGGACACGATATTTCCCTTATCAGGACAGTACTGGAACGTGCCCGTAAGAGCCACGGACCTGTCCTGGTACACGTTATTACCCGAAAAGGTAAGGGGTATAAACCTGCCGAGGAAAATCCCGATAAATTTCACGGAATAGGCCCATTTGATGTGAAAACGGGTAATACTGAAAAAAAACAAAAGATAACCTATACCGAAGTATTTGGTGAAACCCTTTGCCAGATTGCGGCTGCCAACGAAAAAGTACTTGCGATTACCGCAGCTATGCCGACGGGTACGGGCCTGACAGAATTTAGGGAACGCTTTTCGGAGCGATTTTATGATGTCGGTATCGCAGAGCAGCATGCCGTAACTCTTGCTGCCGGTCTTGCCGTATCGGGTTACATACCTGTCGTGGCTATATACTCAACTTTCCTGCAGAGGGCTTATGACCAGGTCCTGCATGATGTTGCCCTGCAGGGTTTGCATGTGGTCTTTGCCATAGACCGGGCCGGCCTTGTGGGAGAAGACGGGGAAACCCACCAGGGTGTATTTGACATTTCCTACCTGAGACATATACCCGGGCTGACGGTTATGGCTCCCAAAGATGAGGCAGAACTACGACAGATGCTGCTGGCTTCCATAGAACAGTATCAGGGACCTGTTGTGGTAAGGTATCCCCGGGGTAACGGGTTTGGCGTTAAGATTGATGATTTAACGGATATTGGGACAATTCCCTTTGGCAGGGCTGAACTGGTACGTAAAGGAAATGACATCACCATTGCGGCAGTAGGCCCCATGGTCCATGAGGCGATGCAGGCTGCAGATTTACTGGCTGAACTGGGAATAAGTGCAGAAGTTATCAATGCCCGATTTGTGAAGCCCCTTGATGAGGAATGTCTGCTTAAAAGCATCAGCAATACCGGCAGGCTCCTGACCGTTGAGGAAAACGTGTTACAGGGGGGATTTGGCAGCGCTGTCCTGGAATTGCTGGAGACAAACGGTATTATGGTTCCGGTTAAAAGGATCGGAGTCCCTGACAGATTCATCAGCCACGGAGCTCAGGACATTTTACGGGAACAGTGCGGTTTAACGGCATCCAATATCATAGAAGAGGCACAAATTATGCTGCCAGGGGGCAGGAAAAACCTGCGCAGGAAGGCTAAAATAAAACTCATGCCACAATTATAGAACATAAAACCGAGGTGTTACCATGTCCGGCAAAAAGAGACTGGATATTTTACTGACAGAAAGAGGCCTTTTCCCTTCAAGGGAAAAGGCCAAATCATCAATTATGGCAGGATTAATAACTGTTGACGGGAAACGGGTAGATAAAGCAGGGACAGAAATTCCTGTCAGCGCTGTTATTGAAGTTGCCGGCCCGGCCAATCCCTATGTGAGCAGGGGAGGGCTGAAACTGGAAAAGGCCATTAATTGTTTTGGGGTCAACTTCAAAGGAAAAACTGTAGTTGATATCGGGGCCTCAACCGGTGGTTTCACAGACTGTGCCCTGAAACACGGTGCAGTCAAAGTGTATGCCATTGATGTCGGCTATGGGCAGTTGGACTGGAAACTCAGGCAGGACCCCAGAGTTGTTAATTTTGAACGCAATAATATCAGGTACTTCGACACAGCTCTTCTGGATGAAACCCCGGACATTGTTACAACAGATGTAGCCTTTATTTCACTTGAGCTGGTACTTCCCAAAATAGCTGAAATGCTGCCTGCCGGCGGTGAGGCAGTAGTCCTGATAAAGCCCCAGTTTGAGGCAGGGCGCGATAAGGTTGGCAGGAAAGGGGTTGTCAGAGACCCTGTGGTGCACCAGGGAGTGATAGTGAAAGTGATGGAAAAGGCAACAGCCATTGGTTTCAGTATTGAAGGCCTGACTTATTCGCCTGTAAAGGGGCCTGAGGGGAATATTGAATACCTGGCATACCTGCTAAAGGATGATGTACAGGTCCCAAGGGGTACAGCAGAATTGAGTGATTTGGCAGCCCGGGTGATAGACGAAGCTTATACCGGTCTGTAAATCTTATAAATTGCCTCTTTTATTACATATTTCTATGAATTGTTTCAAAACATAACAGGAAATTGAAAAATATTGGCGAATAATATTTAATGTTCCTCAATAGTCCGACCTTTCCAGAACAGAATACAGGGGAAAGGTTTTTTTGTTAAATAAACTTTTGGCCGGTATAGACACAGGGGGTGGGCCGGGTGCATTATTCGAAGTTCAAGATTAGTGATGTCACACTAAAGATTCTGATGGGATACCTGGGTGTAGTTATTATGCTCACACTGGTGATGATCGTGGCTGATACTAATATGGCCCGGATTCAGCAGGCCATAGATGACAGTACATATAAGTTTTTACCTCAGGTTAATATTGCCGGAAGCATCAAATCTATTGTACAGGAACAGCAGATGCTGACAAGGGATTTTACTGTCGGCAACAAGAACATTAAGCAGAAATACCGGGAACTGGACAGGCAGTTTAAAGCCAAAATAACTGAGTTTGAAGAGCTTATAGGTGATGCGGGGCAGGATGAACAGACCCTGGAAAGCCTTTACAGAGTAAAAAGAGAACACGATAACTTTAATCTGGTGGCTAACCATATTTTCAAATATGAGGAGGCCGGGCGTGACAATCTGGTTGATACCCTCTGGGGCAATTACCGGCTGGCAGGCGACAAGATGATCGATACAGCCAATCAACTTGTTGAAGGGACTCAGAAACAGGCCACCGAGGCTCAGGAGAAGAGCCGGGCCATCCTGCTGACTTCGCGCAGCATTATGTATTCAATTGCAGTAGTTGCCATTATCGGATGTTTTACCCTGACCTTCATTACTTCAAAGAATATTACCACACCCCTGACGAATCTGGTCCGTGTCTCCAGAAACATTGCGGAAGGAGACCTGACTCAGAAAATAAGGGACAATTCCATCGGAGAATTCAGTGAACTGGCAAAATCTTTTAATATTATGGTAGACAACCTCAGGGCAATAATCGAACGAATTGTAGACTGGAGCAGGGAGATTGCTGCTGCAAGTGAGGCCTTTGCATCACATACTCAGCAGAGTGCGGCAGCTTACAGTAAAATTGACCGGTCTATCAATGATGTGTCAGAAGGAGCCAAACAACAGGCTAATGGTATTGCAGAACTCCAGGCATCTGCAGAAACAGCTATGGAAGCCATAAATAACATTAACCTGAGTATCCAGATGATCAACCGGACCACAACGTCAGCGGCTGAAATGGCACAGAAAGGCGGAGGGTCGGTAAGGGCGGCTATTGAACAGATGAACCTTATTGAGCAGAAGGTTGACCACCTGTCCATGGATGTGAAAACACTTGTAAGTGATGTCAATCAAATTTCCGATATCATTGATATGATCTCTGGATTCGCCAAGCAGACAAACTTGCTGGCTTTAAATGCTGCTATAGAGGCTGCCAGGGCCGGTGAACAGGGTAAAGGCTTTGCGGTTGTTGCTGAGGAAGTGCGCAAGCTGGCCTCAGGCTCTGCACAGTTAGTGGACAAGATCCGCCAGATAATAGCCCAGATACAGAAACGCTCCCAGGATGCTGTTTTATCAATGGATGAAGGCCGGGAGGTAGTTGCAGCCGGTACAGTTGTCATCAATGATGCCGGAGAAATACTTACAGAGATAATTGAGGCGGTCCATACCGCATCTGAACAGACCAGGGAAGTGGTCAACAATACCCAGCAGATAACTGTCAGCAGCCAGTACATTGTTCAGGAAGTTACTGAAAACAGCAGGATATCAAAGAAAACAGTGAAGACATCTCAGGAAATGTCTGAACTGGTTATTGCCCAGTCCAAGGCGGTTATTGAACTCTTTGATGCCGCTAACAGCCTGGCCGGCATGGTGCATCAACTGCAGGAAGCGGTTTCCAGATTTAAGGTTAACAGTGAAGAAACCTTTGATTCTTGAAGAACGGGGGGAACAGTGTGAACGCCAGGAAAGTATTATTAATGTTTATTGCAGTAATCACAATCGTCTTGGGCGGTTGTATGCAGAGGGAGACAAACCCTGATGATAAAGCTCCGGAAAGGGCTAAGGTGACCGAAGCACAGGTCAGGGAGTTCCAAAACAATAAACAAAAGAGTATGGTAGATATCTATATACCTATTAAAGAACAGTATGCCACCAGCAGCCATACCGAATCACTTCCCGACCTTCTGGAGAGTGACCATGAGGCACCCGAGTGTTATCAGTGCCACTCAGCAGAGTATTTCCTGGCTCCTCCCGGCCAGAAACCTGATGTTGCCAGTGTTAAGCTTTCTATAACCTGCGCTGTTTGTCATGTTTTAACCCAGAGTGAATTTAAACTCAGGTATGACCCCCTGGAAACATGTACTGCCTGTCATAATGCCACAAAAGAGATTGTGGCAGGTGAAGAGGTCCACCATCCCCAGAAGGAGATGTTCCTGGGTTATGGAGCCATTGGCGTACCGGTAACGCCGGATTCAAAATACAAGTCAGGACTCACATGTATCGAGTGCCATATGCCTAATGAAGCCCATACCTTTAAGGGCAAAACACCGGAGGAAGCCCTGGAAGAACATACCGAAAGCATCTGTGTAATGTGTCATGCCGACCAGTCAGAAGAGGAATTTGCTAAAGAGGTGGCCAAAATGCAGCAGCAGATTGAGCGGGATAGTGAAGACCTGGAGAAAAAACTGGCTGAAGCAAAGAAAAAGTTGGATTACCGCAGAACTCAGGGTCTTCAGGTGGGTCCGGCCCAGGAGGTTTATAATGTGGTCTACACTAATCTCTCGTTTGTTGTTGCAGACGGAAGTAAGGGGATTCACAACTTTGATTACTCTACCAAAATTCTTGACTATACCCAGCAAAAGTACCGTGAACTGGAAAATCTTTTGAACTAAAAAACGGGACTGCTTTACTAGGCAGTCCCGTTTTTTTAAACCCGTTTTTTTAAATACTTGTTTTTACTTGAGATGGAAACTGTACTGTCATCTCATGATTTGAGTCATCTTTATAGGTTAGCGTATCAGGCGGCGAATCTTTTTTCAGTTCAAACAGAAGCAGTCCGCCTCCACGGTAATCCGGTGGGAGCACTACCTCTTTAAAGGCCGATTTATTGGTTATTTGCCGGGTAAGTTCCGCTGAATACTTGTACTCAGTTCCATCTGCAGTTTTCAGGGTGACAAATTCCGGTGAAATGGGTACATTATCTTTAGAGACATTTTCAAGGGCGACTAGGACACTTACCAGTTCATGACCTTCTTTGTTATAAATATTCATGGCAGACAGAGAACGAATTTCTTTACTGACTGACATTTTAAACTCCTTGTCTTCGGCAGTAAGGTGTGCTGTATCAGCCTTTTCCTGTGTATTGGGTTCAGGAGGAGGACTTTTGGTTTCTGATTTTGAGCAACCTGCAACGACAATAATCAAAACACTTAGCAGTAAAATAAACAGTTTTTTCATAGGACATCTCCTTGTCTGTGTATTATTCGGCCCATTCGCCAGTTATCATACCGCAGTATGAATAATTATATTCGACAGAAAATTCTATAATCCTTGGACTAACAATAAAATTTTTATGACAGGAGTTCAATTCATTATGTAGAATAATTAATTCCGAAGGGGAAAACTGAGGGGGAGGTCAATGGACAGTATCGGAATTATTTTAAACTTTGAAAAACCTGAAGCAGGAACAATTACCCAAAATATCATCAAATGGCTGAAGCAGCACGGTAAAAAGGTTTTTGTTTCCGGAGCCGGAGCATTCGAAACCGGTAACGGTTATTCGGTTTGCCCTGAAGATGACCTTGCCACAAAGGCGGATTGTATTATAGTCCTGGGCGGGGACGGTACCCTGCTGAACACGGCCAGGAATATTTCCGTCCGGGGAATACCGCTTTTTGGTGTCAACCTTGGCCAACTGGGTTTTCTTACTGAAATAGAACTTCCTGACCTTGATCCTGCTCTGGAGAAACTGATTTCAGGTAATTACCGCATCGAGGAAAGGATGATGATTAAGGCTGTTGTAATACGGCAGGGTAAGGAGATATGTGAGTTTTTCGGACTCAATGATGCCGTAATAACAAAAGGGGCGTTTGCCAGGATAATCCGGCTGAAGACTTTTGTTAACAATGAATTTGTTGATGTTTTTCCTGCCGATGGGCTTATTGTATCCACACCGACCGGTTCAACCGCATATTCCCTGTCTGCGGGAGGACCGCTGGTGGCCCCTGACCTTGAGGTTATGATAGTGACTCCAATTTGCCCCCATACCCTGTATTCCAGGCCAATGGTAATTGACAATAACAGTATTGTCAGGGTTGAACTCCAGGCTACCCAGGCAGACGTTATGCTAACAATGGACGGACAGAGCGGGTTTCGGCTGGAACCATACGATGATGTAATAATTCAGAGGGCGCCTTTTAATGCAAAATTTATGAAATTAAACCAGCGGGGTTTTTACGAAATTTTACGGACCAAGCTGAAAGAGGGCGGTAACACTGACATTTAACCTGTTTAAAAATACAGTGAATATAGCTCATGATTACTTAAGAGCAGTGCTAAAACCGGGAAAGGTAGCTGTTGATGCCACGTTAGGCAATGGAAATGATACCCTTTTCCTGGCCGGCCTGGTAGGCAGGGATGGCCGTGTTTATGGTTTTGATATCCAGCCCGAGGCAATCAGTAGAACTGCTGAGGCCGTGGCTGAAAAAGGTTTTTCTGACTCAGTGACACTTTTTTTACAGGGACACGAAGATATGGTTAAATTTGTTCCCGAGCCTGTGGACGCTGTGGTCTTTAACCTGGGCTATCTTCCGGGAGGCAACCATAGTATTGTCACAACTCCGGAGACCACAGTCAGGGCAGTTACCGGCGCACTTAAACTCCTGAAACCCGGGGGGCTTATCTGTATCGTTGTTTATACGGGGCATCCGGGCGGACCGGAAGAACAATTCAGGCTGGAGGCCTGCCTGTCCCGGTTGGATAAAAAGGATTTTTGTGTCGGTAAGATTGATTATATAAACCGGAATAATGCCCCGTTCCTGATAGTTGTCGAAAAGGCTTTAAGGGGTTAACGGGAGGCTTTACAGGGTTCACGGGAGGAATGGACATGAAAACACAGCGACACCGAAAAATACTTGAGATTATCCAAAAGAATGTTATCGAAACCCAGGAGGAACTTGCAGCCGAACTTAAACGACAGGGATACCAAGTGACTCAGGCCACTGTTTCCCGGGATATTAAGGAACTAAGGCTGGTAAAGGCAGCATCGGGTGATAACCGTTACCGGTACGCATTGCCGGGTGAAGGGATGCTTGGCGGAACTCCACGCAGCATTCAGCGGGTTTTCAGGGATTCGGTAACCCGCATTGATTTCAGTGAAAATATAATTGTGGTTAAAACTACACCCGGTGCGGCACAGACTGTAGCCCTGGCTGTTGATAATGAAGGCTGGGATGAGGTCATTGGGACCGTTGCCGGTGATGATACGTTAATGGTTGTGGTAAAACCGAAGTCAGCAGTAAGTCATATTTTGGACAGGTTTACTTCCTATCTGAAATAGTACATAATGTGAGGTGAACCAATTGCTGGGAAAGCTTTTTATTCAGAATTTTGCCCTTATAGACCAACTTGAATTGGATTTTTACCGCGGTTTTAATGTCCTCACCGGGGAAACGGGAGCAGGTAAATCAATAATTATCGATGCCATGGGTACTGTTACCGGAAGCCAGGCCCTGAGCGAATTTGTCAGGAGCGGGGAAAATAAAGCCATCGTGGAAGCCGTGTTTGACATTGAAGATAACCAGGGAATCATGAGAATACTGGAGGAGTATGGTTTATTACCGGAAGAAAGCGAGGATCTTATCCTGACACGTGAATTGGTGAAAACGGGAAAGAATCTCTGCAGAATTAACGGCCGGACAGTTAATCTTTCACTATACCGGGAAATAGCCGGAAATCTTGTCGATATTTACGGGCAGCATCAGCAACAGTCATTGCTGGACCAGCAGAAACACATTGAAATTCTGGACGAATACGGGGAAGGCAACTTGTCTCTGGCTGATTTTAGTGATACTAAGGAAAAACTGGCTGCCTGCTATGAACAACTCCTGGCCCTGCGGAAAAAGCTTACCCAGATGGAGGACAACGAAAAGGAACAGGCGCGTATGGCAGATATGTACAGATATCAAATTGAAGAAATAGACAACTGCAGCCTGGCTGTTGATGAGGACAAGAGGCTGGAGGAGGAGCGAAATATCCTGGCAAGTGCGGAACGGCTTATGTCACTGTCATCTCAGGCATATTCCCTGCTTTATGAAGGCGGCTCAGTTAGGCCGGTGACAGAGCTTCTTTATGAGGCCTTAAAATCATTAAAAGACCTGTGTATGGTGGACAGTTCCCTTAATAGTGTCTGTGAAATGTTGGAATCGGCAGTTTATCAGGTGGAAGAGGCAGCAAGGGATGTCAGGTCCTATTCAGCCAAACTTGAACCGGATCCGGCACGACTGGAAGAAATTGAAAACAGACTGAATCGCATAAAAAACCTCAAAAAGAAGTACGGAGATTCTATTGATGAAATCCTGGACTACAGAAAGCAGGTGGCTTCTTCTCTGGCAGTAATTGATAATTATGATGAAGAGATAAGGAATCTAAAGGTGCAGATAGAGAAAACCGCTGGGAAATATAAAAGTTACGCAGACAGGCTGACTTCTGCCAGAAAAAAAGCAGCTGCAGACTTAAAGAAATGTATAACTACAGAACTCAAAGACCTTAGTATGCCATATGTGAGCTTTGATGTCAAAATTGATCCCAGGGAGCCTTCATTTAATGGTCAGGACATGGTTGAATTCCTTATTTCCCCCAACAAGGGTGAACCCCTGAAACCGCTGGCCAAAATAGTTTCAGGCGGGGAGGTTTCCCGGATCATGCTGGCATTCCGTTCCATCCTGGCCAAAACGGGTCCGGTTTCGACCCTGATTTTTGATGAAATTGATGCCGGCATTGGAGGCAATGCCCTGCATGCGGTAGCTTCCAAGCTGTCAGCCGTGGGACGGGACAAACAGGTTATCTGTGTAACTCATTCACCCCAGATTGCCGGAATTGCAGACCACCATTTTATGATCAGGAAAACCACTGACAAAAAACGCACTTTTACACGTGTCAATGAACTTGACTATAACGGTCGGATTGAGGAACTTGCCAGAATGCTGTCGGGCGGAAAAATCACCACCGTGTCCAGGACGCATGCCGAAGAAATACTGAAACAAAATACTTTGTTTTAAAAATTTACTACTATTTTTAATATGTCTATTATAACTGCAAATATGCAGTTTATTTTTTTTGCTATTGTGGCAAAATAGATTAAAATTCGTTAAAAAAACGAATTGTTGCAATATTTTATGAGCATACTGACTTAATGGAAATTTTCCGTTATATTTCATGTTATAAAAGACTGTTAAACAGGTTAATTTAAAATCAGAACCCATAACAACATCATGATGTATTACAGCGCTGTATAGAAAATTTCTGCCGGCAGAATACGGAGGTGAAAAAATAATCAGGAGAGTGATGGTGATATAGTTGTCTTATGATGGTTATCGTAAAATACTTGGATTGCTTATTGCAGCACTGATAATTGCAGCCACCTTTAACCCACACGCAAGAAGTTTTTTTTCACTCCCTACTCAACAGCGGGTAACCGTAGGAGATCATATTAGGTTTAACCTGGAGTTTCCGCAAAATCTACTCAGGCAGTTCAGTCTTTATGTAGAACCAAATGAACAAAGGGTACTCCTGTTGAACGGTACAGATATAAGTGGCAAAGTATTCAGCTTTATTGACGGATGGCCGGTGGCAACCGCACCGGGGAAAGCCAATATTCAGATCAGGCTATTTGGCATTTTCCCCGTCAAAAACGTTAAGGTGGAAGTAGTGCCGCAGACGAAACTGGTTCCGGGAGGACATTCTGTTGGAGTGCTGCTTCATTCCGAAGGTGTAATAGTTGTTGGCCAGTCCATAGTGGAAGACAAAACCGGAAAGAAATATAACCCTGCCAGGGAGGCAGGAGTTGAAGTAGGGGATGTTATCATAAAAATTAACGGTCAGGCAGTGACCAGTGATGAACAGGTAGCCAAAATAATTGACCGTGCGGGGAAACAAAACAAAACTCTGAAATTATTGGTGAAGCGCGGTAATAAAAAATTCTCAGCAAATCTAAAACCTGTACTATGCCGGGAGACAGACAGGTACCGAATCGGCCTGTACATCAGGGACAGCGCCGCAGGAGTAGGTACCCTGTCATTTTACGACCCTGTTACAGGAAAATATGGTGCATTGGGACACGTGATTACAGACGCTGATACCAACCAGCCAATTGATGTCAGCAACGGAAGGTTAGTGAAAGCATCTATTCAGGGTATCCAGGCTGGAAAGAGCGGGGTTCCCGGAGAAAAAATCGGAATGTTTATAAATGAAGACGATTTCTCAGGGACGATTGAAAAAAATACCAAGTATGGTATTTATGGGTCTCTGAAGGAAGAACTAAAAAACCCGCTTTATCAAAAGGCCCTGCCAATTGCCTTAGCGAATCAGGTGAAAACAGGCCCTGCTGAAATGCTTACAGTACTGGATGGTGAAAAAATAGAGAAATTTAAAGTGGAAATAAAGCGGGTATTACCTCAAAGTGTTCCTGACAGCAAGGGGTTAATTGTTGAAGTTACAGACAGGAGGCTCCTAAAGAGAACTGGTGGTATTATTCAGGGAATGAGCGGTAGTCCACTGATTCAGGATGGGAAAATAATCGGAGCGGTTACACATGTTTTCATTAACGACCCTGCCCGGGGTTATGGTTGCCTGATAGAGTGGATGCTAAAAGAAACAGGGACCAAAATCGGTCGACAATCAGGACCAGGGGGAAACAAAAACCCCCTGATTTCTTTTGCAAGTATGAGATTATTACATAACAACAACAAGTCTGTAATTTTTAAAATAGTTCCGAAATTAGATAATGACCGACAAAATACTTCACAAAAAATGAAATATCCCCATAAAAGAACCCAAATAAATACTTAATTGTTAACATAAAATGACATGCGATTTCGACAACTACTACGCGTTATAAGGGGCTTTTTGTCTTGATTTGTTTTAAAATAATTCCCAAATTTGTTAATGTTTGGGCAGGATTTCTCTGGTATCCGTCGAAAATCTTTGATAACGAATCATTTAGAAAAATTTTTCAGGAGGGACTTTCATGAGTATAAGGAGTATTAAGATCCTAATAGCGGACGATAACAGAGAATTCTGCGAATTATTAAAAGAATTCATTTCCCAGGAGGACGATTTTGTACTTGTGGGAATTGCCAATAACGGCGTGGAAGCTATGGAAATTATCGAACGTGAGAAACCGGACGTGGTTGTACTTGATATTATCATGCCCCACCTGGATGGTATCGGTGTTCTTGAAAAACTGGTAACCTCCGGAACTCAGCCCAGGCCGAAGGTAATTATGCTAACGGCATTCGGTCAGCAGAGTGTCACCCAAAGGGCAATAGAACTGGGAGCAGATTATTACATCCTGAAGCCATTTGATTTCGCGGTACTGGCTACAAGGATCAGGCAGCTGGTTGAAGGAGAAAGTATTCCCCAGTACACACCGCCGGTAAAAACCCGTAATCTTGACGTAGCTGTTACCAATATTATTCATGAAATGGGGGTTCCGGCACATATTAAAGGTTACCAGTACCTGCGGGATGCCATCAAAATGGTTGTCGATGAGGTGAACCTTCTAGGTGGAGTGACCAAGGAACTGTATCCGCTGATAGCCCAGAAGTATTCCACAACCCCCAGCAGGGTTGAACGGGCCATCAGACATGCCATAGAGCTTGCCTGGGATCGGGGCAACACCGAGATGATGAACAAGTTCTTTGGCTATACTATAAACCTCGAACGGGGTAAGCCCACAAATTCGGAATTTATTGCAATGGTTGCTGACAAGCTTCGCATAAGCACAAAAGTCAGCTGATAGGAAAACCTGACCTTTGTCAGGTTTTCTTATTGTGGATTGTTTGCTTGCTTATATAAATTAAATATTGTACAATTGTAAATTAGAAATATCCTAATGTTGGTGTGGAGTTATATTTTTTCTCAGAAAAAGGTGAAATACCATGGGTGTTATCCGAGGAACCGCACGGATTGACCGGAAGACAAAACACCTTGTCAAAAGGCTGCAACCAGGTGAAATTGCGATTATTAACCATCAGGACCTTGATGAAGTCAGTGCCCAGGCGCTGATTGATGCCAAGGTAAAAGCAGTTGTTAATGCCTCCACCTCTATAAGTGAGAAGTATCCCAATCTGGGTCCGCTGGCGCTGGTGAAGGCAGGCATTTACCTGTTGGATAACGTGGGCCTGGAAGTAATGGATAAGGTTCAGGAAGGAGATACTGTTGAGATTTCCGATAACAGGTTATCACTTCCAGGTGTCTGGCAAACCTTTGGTGAGGTACTGACTGTTGACAAAGTTGAAAAAGAAATGGAATATACCAAGAAAAATATTGGTATGGTTTTGGAAAAATTTGTCCAGAATACTATTGAATACGCAAAACAGGAACAGGAGTTTTTGCTTGGCGACATAAAAGTCCCGGAAACAAAAACATTATTTAAAGGCAGGCATACTTTAATTGTTGTCAGGGGCCAGAATTACAAAGATGACCTTGCCGCTCTCAGGTCATATATTCATGAAGTAAGGCCGGTACTCATAGGTGTTGACGGAGGGGCTGATGCCCTGCGTGAGTTTGGCTACAAACCGGATATCATTATCGGGGACATGGACAGTATTAGTGATGAAACCCTCAGGTGTGGTGCCGAAATAATCGTACACGCATATTCTGATGGGAGAGCGCCCGGTTTGGCCAGGATTACCGAACTGGGCCTGGATGCTGTCACCTTCCCTGCTCCGGGTACCAGTGAAGATATAGCTATGTTACTGGCTTACCACAAGGGGACTGATTTAATCGTAGCATTGGGGACCCATTCAAATATGATCGACTTTCTGGAAAAGGGCAGGAAGGGTATGGCCAGCACTTTTCTGGTCCGCCTGAAGGTTGGGTCCATATTGGTGGATGCCAAAGGGGTAAACAGGCTCTACAAGAGCAAGGTCAAATTCAGATACCTGGCGGAACTGGTAGCAGCAGCATCGGTTACATTTGCTATTGTGGCTTATCAGTTTCCGGTTACCAGACAGTTCCTCAGGGTGGTGTGGCTGAAGCTTAAAATAGTCTTTGGAGTCTGACAGAACACTTTTTAGTCCGATAGGGAGGCATTTAAATGATTATTGACTTCAAGTACCATGTTGCCTCACTTGTTGCAGTATTTTTGGCCCTGGGTATTGGCATTCTGGTGGGATCATCTTTTTTGGGTGATAATGTCAATGAAGCTATAATACAGCAGCAAAAACAAATTGTTAATAACCTGAACCGGGACTTTGAACAGATGAGACAGGACCACAAGGTAGCTCAGGAAGAAATTGAGGCTTATAAATCAGCATTAAATATAAGTAAGCAGTTTGAAAAACAGATTCTCCCGGTACTTTTTACCGGGAAACTTACTGATAAGCAGATAGCCGTAATAGAAACAAATAGTTATGGTTTTCATGAAGATTGGATTGAAACACTTCGCATGGCAGGAGCTAATGTTGTTTCTGTTACTTCTGTTCTTGAAGGTTTTGATCTCAGTCAGAAAGATATCAGGACAAGCATCAAAACAAAATTGATGCTTAAAGATGATACTGAGGCGGCTGTTTCCAGGGAATTGGCCAGGGAAATAGCTGAAGGGGTTATAAGTGCTCAGAACCTGGAAAACCTGCAATATTTTGAACAGTTGGGATTAATACAAAATTCCGGGGAATATGGAGTTCCCATAGATGGAGTGGTTTTTGTCGGAGGCAGCCAGGAGGAATTTGGAGACCGTTGTGCCAACTTTGATTTACCAATGATGAACTATTTCCTGGAACGGAATGTTCCTGTTTACGGAGTAGAAACCAGTGATGTGGCATACTCTTATATGAAGGAATATCAAAGGCTGAAAGTCACAACCATTGATAATATTGACATGATTCCGGGACAATTGTCGCTGGTGATGTCAGTCTATGGCAAACCCGGTAACTATGGTATTAAGACCACTGCAAGGCAGCTTATGCCCGAATTGCAATAGGAGTGAAACAAGTGGCCCAAAGCAAAGTTTCGGTTCTGATTCCGGCCTACAATGAAGAAAAGTATATCTTCGAAACGGTTTCAGCAGTAAGCAGTATTCCGGAAGTAAATGAAATAATTGTAGTTGATGATGCCTCCGCCGATAATACCGCCCAACTTGCGGTTGAGGCGGGGGCTGTGGTTATTTCAATGCCTAAAAATGTTGGTAAGGGCGGGGCTCTAAATAAGGGAATGGAACATGTAAATAGTGACATAATCGCTTTGGTTGACGCAGACCTTGGAGCTACCGCTGTTGAGGTGAGAAAACTGATTGTACCTGTTTTGGAAGGCAGGGCAGACATGACGGTTGCTAGGTTTCCCCGGGCGCGAAAAAAGGGCGGTTTTGGACTGGTCAAAGGGCTGGCACGCGGGGGAATCAGGTTTTATACAGGCTTGGAGGTAATGGCTCCATTATCGGGGCAGCGGGTAATGAAGAAGGAAGTGATTGCTGCTCTGGGTGGATTTGAATCCGGTTTTGGGGTTGAGGTCGGAATGACAATTCAGGCCTCCAGAAAAGGTTTTTCAATCATGGAGGTTGAGGTAAATATGACCCATGCTGAAACTGGCAGGGACCTGCGCGGTTTTTTACACCGCGGCAAGCAGTTTGTGCATGTGTTCAGGGTGTTGGCCCGGTGCGCGGTTAAGAGGTGACAGATTTATGACTATGATTTATATTGCAGTCCTGATGGCTGTTTCTTTTGCCATAACCAGGCAAATACTTCCACAGGTTATGGCGATGCTGACAGAAGCAGGTTTTGTAAGACCAAATTACCGCAAAGAAGAGATTCCCCTTGGAGCCGGAATGGTTTTCTTTTTTGCAGCTGTAATAACCCTGACGGGGGCTGCCGCCATGGGCTGGGTCAGCCAGGGTGTTTATGTATTCCTTTTTGCCACAGGCGGGATGTGTCTGTTCGGACTTATTGATGATATTTTTGGAACCAGGCATGCTACAGGGCTGAAGGGGCACTTTAAAAAACTGCTGTTGGAAAAAGAATTAACCACCGGAGCTCTAAAGGCATTGGCCGGTGGATTGATTGCTATCCTGGCCGGACTGCAGACAGTATCCGGGGCAGGCTTTGACAAGTGGGTGCTGCTTTTGCTGAATTCTGCTGTTATTGCCTTATCAACTAATGCGGTAAACCTTCTGGACCTCAGGCCGGGCAGGGCTGCCAAGGGTTTTTTGTTGGCAGCGATACTTGTAACTGCCACAGGATACCTCTTTAATCCGGAACCTGCCGAAGAATATTTACTTTACCTGACTGTGGTTGCGGGAAGCCTGCTGGCGTACCTGCCCGCTGACCTGAAAGCCAGGGCTATGATGGGTGATACCGGTTCCAATGTGCTGGGTATAGCCCTCGGACTCACGGCAGTGGCACTGCTGAGTATCCCGTTCCGCTCCGGACTGCTTGTGTTATTACTGGGCTTCCATTTGCTCACTGAAAAGTATTCACTAACTAAGATCATTGAGAAAAACAAAGTCCTGACTTACATAGATATGATGGGACGGCGCTAAAATATGCAAAAATAGACATGGAACCAGGTGATACTATGCAGGAAATTGCAAGTTTAAAAAGAATACAATTAATAGTAGTGTTATCAGGCCGGGTGTAAACCGGCTGTTTGGCCAATGGCCTTCATTGGGGGGAAGGATGATGGAACTAAATAACAGTGAAGCAGCACTGGATGTGATCCTGAAAACAACTAATGATGCTGTTATTGCTGTGGACAATGCGGCACGGATCACGGTTTTTAATCCGGCAGCTGAACGGATTACAGGCCTGGCTGCAAAGGCTGTTAAAGGCAGGCCTGTTAAAGAGGTTATCCCAAACACCAGGCTTCCACATGTCCTCAAGACCGGTGAGCCGGAACTTAACAGGCAGCAAAAAATAGGGGAAGCCACTATTATTACCAACCGGGTCCCCATAAAGGAGCATTCGGGAAAAGTAACCGGTGCAGTTGCAGTTTTCCGGGATATTACCGAAATGAAAGATCTTGTCAGGCAGATTGATGAGTTGAAAGAAGTCAGGAGCCTTTTGGAAGCCATACTCTATTCTACTGATGACGCTATTTCGGTTGTCAATGAACAGGGGCGTCAAATCCTTATAAATCCGGCATATACCAGAATAACCGGCCTTAATGAGGAGGATGTCATTAACCAGCCCAGTACTGTCGATATCGCTGAAGGTGAAAGCATGCATATGAAGGTACTGGAGACCAGGAAACCTGTCCGCGGGGTTTCAATGAAGGTAGGCAAAAACAAAAAAGCCGTTGTGGTAAATGTTGCCCCGGTTATTATCGACGGGAAATTAAAGGGCAGTGTAGGGATTATCCACGACATCTCCGAGATCAGGAAGCTCACCGAAGAGCTTGAACATGCCAAAAGCCTGATCAGGCGGATGACTGCCAAATATACCTTTGATGACATTATCGGTGAGAGTGAGCTGGTTAAATCTGCAATATCTCAGGCCAGGCATGCCGCCGATACACCTGTAACAGTTCTCCTAAGGGGAGAAAGCGGTACCGGTAAAGAATTGTTTGCCCATGCCATTCATAATGCCAGCGCCAGGTCACGGGGGCCCTTTGTCAGGGTCAATTGTGCTGCCATTGCAGAATCTCTGCTTGAAAGTGAACTCTTCGGATATGAGGAGGGCGCCTTTACCGGCGCAGTTAAAGGCGGCAGAAAAGGTTACTTTGAAGAAGCCGGCGGAGGAACCATTTTTCTTGACGAGATCGGAGAAATCAATCTGGCAGTCCAGGCAAAGCTGCTTAGAGTTCTGCAGGAACGGGAAATAGTCAGGGTCGGAGGCAGCAAACCGGTCCAGATAGATGTAAGGCTGATCACAGCTACAAATGCAAACCTGGAGCAGAGAATAAGTGAAGGTACGTTCAGGGAGGACTTATACTACAGGCTTAATGTTGTCCCTGTTTTTGTACCTCCACTCCGGGGCCGTAAGGAAGACATTCCCCTTTTAACAGCTCATTTCAGAAAAAAACTGGGGCAGGAATATGGACGCAAGGTTGCCAAAATAGACCCCCGCGTCATTGATATGCTTACTGCCTACGACTGGCCGGGCAATGTCAGGGAGCTGGAAAATGTGGTTGGCAGGACCATAATAAATATGAATTACAATGAAGATACAATAATGCCCCATCACGTGCCTGTTCTGGGAAAAGGTGAGCGCCCGCACTGGAAGACTGAGGACCACGGCATTGAAAAGGAGCTGGGTTTCCCTGAACTTGAAGGAACACTTGGGGAAATCCTGAATGCTGCTGAAAAAAGGGTCCTGGAAAGGGCGCTGCAGAAAACCGGAGGCAATAAAACGATGGCTGCCAGGGAGCTTGGCATTGCCATCAGAAGTCTTTACTATAAATTGGAGAAACATGGGATCGGTTGATTGATTACAATTTTTGAATCAGGCGGGGAGGGACAGACATATTCCTTCACGATGACTACAAATACAATTAACCCAAAGTTCTTAAATATATAGTAAAAAAGTTGCAAAAAAATGCATGCAAGGGAGCCGAGATGCATGTGAATAATTGCACACATACTACAGATGTAGTACAATAATTGGGGTAAAATACTGTTTTATAAGCGTATCATAAGGGTTTCAAGCAAAAAGAAAAGTTGGCATGATTATTGCATTTAGATATAACTGAAAAAGCAGTTGTGTGTGGGATATTTGATTTAATACTGCAGTAAAAGAGAGGTGCAAGATCATGCGAACCTTTGCGGAAATACTTGAAGCAGCTAAAAAGTGCCCCCCAAAAAAGGTTGCCATTGCAGTGGCTCAGGACGGAGAAGTTTTGGAGGCTGCCAGGGAGTGCCAGAACAGCGGTATAGCTGATGCCGTTCTGGTAGGGGATACTGTGGAGATGGCCAGGATTGCCCTTGAAAGAAAAGTTGACATAAATAAATTTGAGCTGGTCCACGAACCTGATAATGAAGAAGCAGTGAAAAGAGCTGTACTTATGGTTCATGCCGGAAAAGCCGATATGCTGATGAAAGGCGCTGTGCAGTCACCTGTGATCCTGAAAGCGGTCCTGGATAAGAATATAGGGCTGCGTACCGGAAGTGTACTTACACATGTGGCAGTGTTTGAGTCACCGGGTTATGACAGGTTAATGCTGATGACTGATGCCGGGATGAATATCATGCCAACTTTTGAACAGAAGGTGGATATGGTAAAGCATGCCGTCCATGTGGCCAAAGCCCTGAAGATAGAGCAACCAAAGGTTGCTGTCATTGCCGGTGTGGAACTGGTCAACCCGGACATGCCGAGCACTGTCGATGCTGCTCTCCTCTCTAAAATGGCAGAGAGGGGGCAGATCGGGGATTGTATCATTGACGGACCCTTAGCCCTGGACTTAGCCCTGTCCAGGGAATCTGCCCGTGCCAAAGGAGTGACCAGTCCGGTGGCTGGTCAGGCCGATATTCTTGTGCTGGCCAATATAGATGCGGCCAACGTTTTATATAAAGCCCTGGTTTTCCTGGGAGGGGCAAAGATAACGGGACTGGTAATGGGGGCACAGGCTCCGGTTATCCTGACCTCAAGAGCTGACTCCCATGAAGCCAAACTGGTTTCTGTGGCTTTGGGCGTATTGATGACCAGTAAAGGTGAATCCGGCAAAAGCAACAAACCAAAAGCCAATGACGGACTGAAAGCGGTTTGACAGAGGAATGGAAAAGATTTTGTTGAAATTAAGTTGTGTGTGAACACAACTTAATTTTTTGGCAAATTGTATAAAACGGTTTTTTTATCAGGAGACTAATCTATCAGTGAGACCAATAATACTAATCAGAAGGGTTGTGTATCTGTAGTGAAAGATTATTTGCAGCTGATTATAAATCCTGGTTCCACATCCACAAAAATTGCTGTATTTAAGGACATTAAACCTGTTTATTCGGAAACTGTCAGGCACAGCACAAAGGATCTGGAACGATATGCCAAAATAATCGACCAGTTTGAATACAGGCTGGAAATTGTAAAGGACAGTTTCAGAAAATCAGGGACAGATGCCGGTAAAACTGATGCAGTTGTGGGCAGGGGCGGGCTCCTGAAGCCGGTACCTGGGGGAACTTACCTGGTCAATAAAAAAATGCTGCGCGACCTTAGGGAAGAACGGCGTGGCTCACATGCTTCCAACCTGGGGGGACTGATAGCCAATGCAATTGCGGAAGAACTTTCTGTTCCGGCATTTATCGTGGACCCGGTCTGTGTTGATGAAATGGAACCAATAGCCAGGATCTCCGGCATGCCGGAAAATCCCCGGGAAAGCCTTTTTCATGCCCTGAACCAGAAAGCTGTGGCCAGAAGGGCGGCTGAAGAAATGGCTGAAGACTATACAGAAGTAAATTTTATTGTGGCCCATCTTGGTGGAGGGATATCGGTTGGCGCTCACCTGAGGGGTTGTGTCATTGATGTTAATAATGCCATTCCGGGTGACGGACCCTTTTCCCCCGAACGCAGCGGCGGTGTGCCTGCCGGGAAACTGGTGGATATCTGTTTCGACAGCGGTCTTTCCAAAGAGAATATCAGGAAAAAACTGGTTGGTAATGCGGGATTGGCTGCTTACCTGGGTACTAATGATGCTGCAGAAGTGGAGAAACGGATAGAAAACGGGGATGAAATTGCCAGGCTGGTATATGAGGCCATGGCGTATCAGGTCTGTAAAGAAATCGGAGCCTGTGCGGCAGTACTCAGGGGTAATGTTGATGCCATACTAATAACAGGAGGTATTGCTCACAGCCGCCTGCTTGTCAAGTGGATAGAGGAACGGGTCGGGTTTATTGCCCCGGTCAGGGTATATCCCGGTGAAGATGAAATGCACGCCCTTGCCTGTGGCGGCATCAGGGTACTTTCAGGTGATGAATCAGCGAAAACTTATTAACAAACGGGTCTTTATGATTTATAATAATAAAAGTGGTCAAAAAATGTCTGTCCTTATTTTGTGTTCCGCAGCCTGGGGGGAGCTTCGTGAACAGAAATAAGGACCAGAGAAGATTAAGTTGTGGTGTAAACAGATTAATTAAACAAACCCCTCTGTTAACATATCCGGGGTTTGTTTTTGTTTTTAATAGTATGAGAAGACATCCGAAGGGAGGATTGCATATGGCAAAGGGAAGGGCAATTATCTGCGAAGACCGGTGCAAGGGCTGTGGGCTGTGTGTTACCGCATGTCCACAGGGGTTGATAGAATTATCCAAAAAGCTGAACAATTCCGGGTTTCACCCGGCAGTGGTAAGTGACATGGAAAAATGCAAAGGATGTGCCTTGTGTGCGTTGATGTGTCCAGATGTCGCCATTGAAGTGGAAAAGGAGGAGAGTTAGATTGAGCAAAGTACTCATGAAAGGAAATGAAGCAGTTGCTGAAGCGGCTGTCCTGGGCGGGTGCAGATACTTTTTCGGATATCCGATTACCCCACAGAATGAGATTCCCGAATACCTGGCCAAAAGACTGCCTGAGGTTGGCGGTACTTTTTTGCAGGCCGAAAGTGAAATATCAGCCATAAATATGGTATTTGGCGCTGCCGGCTCGGGTGCCAGGGTTATGACCTCATCTTCGGGGCCGGGGATAAGCCTGAAACAGGAGGGCATTTCCTATATTTCAGGAGCTGAACTGCCATGTGTAATAGTGAATATGGTCAGGGGCGGACCCGGCCTGGGAAACATCGGCCCTGCCCAGTCTGACTATTTCCAGGCCACCAAGGGAGGCGGCCATGGAGATTACCGGCTGATTGTCTTTGGCCCGGCATCAGTCCAGGAACTTGTTGACCTGACCATTGAAGCCTTTGAACTGGCAGACCGCTACCGCAACCCGGTTATGATATTGGGTGACGGTATTCTGGGCCAGATGATGGAACCGGTAGAATTTAAGGTAAAGGAGATCAGGAAAGGTCCGGAAAAACCCTGGGCGGCCACAGGTGCTAAGGGCAGGGCCAGAAACCTGATAACATCACTGTATATTGTTCCTGAGGAACTTGAAGAACACTGCCGCAAACTCAAGGAAAAATATGACCGTATTGCAGCTGTGGAAAAGAGACACGAATCATATTTTGCCGATGATACTGAAATAGTGCTGGCCGCATATGGGACCACTGCCAGGATATGTAAGGCTGTTGTCGACCAGGCCAGGGATGAAGGTATCAGGGCCGGACTTATCAGACCGGTTACCCTGTGGCCTTTTCCGGATGAACCGTATTACAAGGCGGCAGAACACGCCGATGCCTTCCTTACAGTAGAAATGAGTAACGGCCAGATGGTGGAAGATGTGCGTCTTTCCGTCAATGGCAGGAAACCGGTCCATTTCCTCGGCAGGACGGGCGGCATAGTACCGACCAAAGCGGAGATTTATGCTGAAGTGAAGAAAATAGTTGAAGGGGGTGTCCGGTAGTGTCTGCTGCTAAGGTGTTTACCAAACCCGCTTCAATGACTGACAAAATAATGCATTTTTGCCCGGGGTGTACACATGGCATTATCCAGCGGCTGGTAGCCGAAGTAATTGATGAACTGGATATCAGGGAAAATACAATTGCCGTGGGCCCTGTTGGGTGTGCTGTTTTCTGCTATGACTACTGGGATGTTGATTTTCACCAGGCATCACACGGAAGGGCGCCGGCCGTAGCTACCGGGGTCAAAAGAGTACACCCCGATAAGGTTGTCTTTTCCCTGCAGGGTGACGGTGATATTGCCGCAATCGGGACCACTGAAATAGTGCATGCTGCTGCCAGGGGTGAGAAGATCAGCTGTCTCTTTGTAAATAACAGCATCTATGGAATGACAGGCGGACAGATGGCCCCGACCACAATAGTGGGACAAAAGACAACAACTACTCCTGGAGGCAGGGACAGTAATATGGCCGGTTACCCGGTAAAACTTACCGAAATGCTGGCTGTGCTGGACGGAACGGCATACTCGGCAAGGGTTTCGGTGCATAACCCGGCCAATGTTATTAAGGCTAAAAAAGTGATAAAAAAGGCCTTTGAGGTACAAATAAAGGGAGAAGGTTTTGCCATTGTCGAGATTCTCTCGACCTGTCCGACCAACTGGGGTCTGTCACCTGTTGAATCCATTAAGTGGCTGGAGGAGAATATACTTCCGTATTTCCCCATTGGGGAATTCAAAACACCCGGGGAGGTGAGCCGGTAATGCTTGAAGAACTCATAATCGCCGGTTTTGGAGGTCAGGGTGTCATGTCGATGGGCCAGCTGATCACTTATGCGGGCATGATAGAAAACAAAAATGTTGCCTGGATACCATCATACGGACCGGAAATGCGCGGTGGTACCGCTAATTGTGCAGTTACTATTTCCGACCGGGAAATCAGCTCTCCGGTAGTCACAGAACCAACCTCTGTTATTATAATGAACCAGCCTTCCCTGACAAGGTTCCTGCCGACCTTAAAACCCGGGGGGCTTTTACTGATAAACAGTTCCCTGGTCTCAGCCGACATTTCCCGCAATGACTTGCGGGTACTGGAGATACCGTCAAATGAGCTGGCCAATGAAAAGTTAAATAACACCAGAGTAGCTAATATAATTATTCTTGGGGCATATATCGAAAGCACTAAAGTGGTGACAATTGATTCCATAGTCGAGTCTCTGAAAAAAGTGCTGCCAGAGAGGCGGCATAACCTGATTCCGTTAAACAGGCAGGCCCTGGAACTGGGGGCAGAGTTTGCCAGACTGGCAAAAGTTTAACAAATTAAGATTATAATGAGCAAAACTGTCTGCATATTTTGGCAGGCAGTTTTTTTATGAATGATTAATATGTTTTTGTACGGTGTTTTTGAAAATAAGAAAATGTTGTATACTGGAATATAAGAGGGGGCAGGCTGAAGTGTTTTTCAATTCATTTAAAAAGAAAACCGTAAAGGAACTTCGCAAGAACCAGGGCCTGACAGCCAGGGAACTGGCAGTAAAAGTAAAAGTTGATACTGTCAGAATATTGAAAATTGACGATATGAAGCTGAAGGAGGTCCCTGAACCGCTGCAGTCGATAATTACCCCAGTGCTTAGGGGGGACCATACCGATAAGATGCCCTGGCTTTAGAAGTTAGCTCCGGCAGTGTAAAGCCCTGGAGGAATGCAGGGAAACGCAGGGCTGCCGGCGAATTTTGTAGCAGTACATAAAAATGGGTCAGTGGGAAAAGATATAGTGGTAAAAATTACATGTTTGGGGGATATTATGGTAAACAAAGACAGGATTTTGGATGAATTTATCAGGCTGGTGAAAATAGACTCACCTACTATGCACGAAAGGGAGATAGCTGATTATCTTAAGGGAAAATTGTCCGCTTTGGGGCTTGAAGTGTATGAAGACGGGGCAGGAGATGTTATCGGTACTGAGTGGGGAAATCCCGCCGGGAACCTGATAGCAACCCTGAAGCATACAGTGCCGGGGGCACCGGCCATTCTGTTGTGCGCCCATATGGATACCGTTGAGCCGGGACGGGGTGTAAACCCCATCGTTAAAGACGGGGCAGTTTATTCAGACGGGACCACTGTACTTGGCTCTGATGATAAAGCAGGTATAGCAGCTATCCTGGAAGCAATCCAGGTATTAAAAGAGCAGGATCTGCCTCACGGTGATATTGAAGTTGTCTTTACTGTTGCTGAGGAAGGTGGCCTGAGAGGGGCCAAAAACCTGGACTACAAGAGACTGAAGTCCCGGTTTGCCTATGTCCTTGACTGTGACGGAGCAGCCGGAACGATAATTACCAGGGCACCTGCTCAGTACCGGATTAAGTCAAGTATCATAGGCAAGGCAGCCCATGCCGGGATTAGCCCGGAAGACGGTATTAATGCCATTTATATAGCATCCAAAGCTATCTCACAGATGCAGCTGGGAAGGATTGATGAGGAAACTACCGCAAATATTGGTGTTATTTCCGGAGGTAAGGCCACCAACATTATTCCTGACCTGGTCAACATCGAAGGTGAGACCAGGAGCATAGATACGGAAAAACTGGAAAAACAGACTGACCGGATAGTCGAAATACTAAAGAAAACAGCGCGGGAATTTGGCGCTCAGGTTAAAGTGGAAAAGGATTTTCTGTACCCCAGGCTCAAACTTGATGAAACAGACACCGCTGTTGTTATCGCTATGGAGGCGGCATTAGCCATAGGCCGGAAACCGGTGCTGGCAGGCACAGGGGGCGGCAGTGATGCCAATATTCTTAACGGGTACGGGATTCCCACAGTTAACCTGGGGATAGGGATGTCTAAGGTGCATTCAACTGAAGAATATATTACAATTGACAATCTGGTACTGAACGCACAATACCTGCTGGAGATTATTAAAAGTGCAGCTAAAAAAAGAAATTCTGAAAGCGGGTGATAAATTGATCAGAATCCGCCAGGGGAAGGTAACCGAAATTGTCGAACGCAAGCGGGGAGTTACCGAAATAAGAGTTACCATTGAAGGGGAAGAACAGGAAGAAAACGCAAAGGCGATAAACTATGATTTTATGACGGGACCGGTTCAGATTGGGGACACCATTTCACTGAATACGACTGCTGTGCACAAAAAGCTGGGCAGCGGCGGCCATCATTTTGTGATGGCAAATTTCAGTGTAAAACAAAAAGATCCGGAAGAAATCGGGCATATTATGAAGCTGCGGTATACCCCGATGCAGGTTAAGTGTTTCAGTGTGGAGGAAGAGCTTAATCCATCAAGGGCAAAGGTCGAAGACTTTACCTCCCTGAAAAAAACCCCTGTGATCGTGGGGACACTTCACAGCATGCTGGCACCGGCGGCTGCCGGGATTAAAGCCGCAAGCCGGGGCAGGCTCCGGGTGGCCTATGTAATGACTGACGGGGCTGCCCTGCCGCTGCCAATGAGCAGGACAGTGGCTGAACTGAAGGACAAAGGACTGATTGATGCCACGGTAACTGTCGGACATGCCTTTGGCGGCGACTTCGAAGCAGTAAACATTTATACCGGCCTGATTGCGGCAAAGCAGGCTGCCCGGGCAGATGTAATTATTGTCACCATGGGCCCGGGAATTGTGGGCACAGGTACCCAATATGGTTTTACCGGTATTGAGCAGGGGGAAATAATCAATGCCGTCAATATCCTGGAAGGCAGGGCCATTGCTGTTCCCAGGATAAGTTTTGTTGACCCCAGGGAACGGCATACCGGGCTGAGCCATCATACGATTACCGTGCTGAGTAAGATTGCGATAACCCCCAGTGTTGTCCCGATACCGGTCATGGACCCGATTAAAGAAGACTATGTGAACAAGCAGATATTAAAAGCAGGTATTTCCTTTGACCATGAGGTTATTACTGAAGACGGAAGCCCGGCGCTGCGATTCCTGATTGAAAAGGATATTGTGGTGACAACCATGGGCAGGACTATGAGTCAGGACAGGGAGTTTTTCCTCGCTGCAGGGGCGGCGGGAGTCCTGGCTACCAGGTATGTGGTTTTTTAAGGGGCCAGGTCATCCAGCATGGCTTTGACAGTGGTGTAATTTGCTGCGTGTTCCTGCAGGCGATCCCTGAGTTCGGCGACCGTAGCGAATATAAATATGCGGTCACTGTAGACAAATTCCGTTAACATATAATATGCCTCCTTTATCTGGCAAACTAAATTCTGCCAAGCGTGTTTTCACCAAAGGTATATTTAGTTTATTCACCTTACAGACAAATTATTAGCAACAGATTTACTAGTATTATGGTTTCGGAAATGACCAGATAACATCTTCGGTCATTTCCGGGAACAAATTAGGAGGAAATATGGAGAATTATTTTGCGGACCTGCATGTCCATATAGGGAGGGCCGGAAGCGGTGCTCCCGTTAAAATTACGGCATCAATGAACCTGACCGTAGCCAATATTCTTGATGAATGTATGACCCGCAAAGGTATAGATATAGTAGGCATAGTCGATACTTCTTCACCGGATGTCAGGGAAGATCTAATGACACTTCTTGACTCCGGTGATCTGGTGGAAATGAGAAACGGCGGGCTGCGCTATCGGGACAGGGTGACCCTGATTCCGGGGAGTGAGGTGGAGACAACTGAATGTATCCGGGACAGGGATACGGTCAAGTACAGGAGCGCCCACTGCCTCTGTTATTTTCCAAGCCTGGACGCAGTGCAGCGTTTTACCGGAGAGCTGGCAAAACCGGGCCGCACCAGGAATATAGGATTAAGCTCACAAAAGTGCCATATGTCTATTCAGGAAGTGGTAGATACAGTTGATGAAATAGGAGGCATAGCAGTACCTGCACATGCCTTTACCCCGCATAAAGGGATGTATGGCAGCTGTGTGAAGAGCGCCCTGGAAATCATGGCACCGGAAACCTGGGCCAAAATACCTGCCGTGGAACTGGGCCTTAGTTCTGATTCCAACTATGCTGACATGATTTCGGAACTGGCCGGAAAGAGTTTTGTCAGCAATTCGGATGCCCATTCCCTGCCCAAAATAGGCCGGGAATATAATATTATCAGGATGCAGCAGCCTGACTTCTGCGAGCTGGGAATGGCGCTAAGGAGGGAAAGCGGCCGCTTTGTTACAGCCAATTACGGGTTTGATCCCAAACTGGGGAAATACCACAGGACATACTGTGAAGATTGTGGCCTGACAGCCGCAGATGAGCCTCCGGTAATGTATTGTACGGTTTGCGGGGCAGCCGTGGACGGACGCCGGGTGGTCAAAGGGGTGCTGGACCGGATTTATGAAATAAGGGATAATACCGTTCCTGAGCCTCCGGAGCACAGGCCGCCGTATTATCACCAGATTCCCCTGGAGAATCTTCCGGGAATCGGTAAAAAGACCCTGAATAAGCTGCTGCAGGCAGGTACTGAGATGGACATACTGCACCGGTCCACTGAAGCAGACCTGATGAAAATTGCCGGCCCCAAGACGGCTGAGATAATAATTCTCGCCCGACAGGGCAAACTTACGGTATCGGCAGGCGGCGGAGGACATTACGGGAGGGTAAAAAAAGCAAAGTGAGGTTAAAAAAACGTAGAGGTTAATAAAAATACAGTGGTTTAAAAAATGCAGTCGTTAAACGGAAGTGGTGATACCAGGTGTCTAATAGTGGAGTTTTTCTGACAGTCAATGCTTCCGGGGCGGTTCAGGCAGCGGAAGCCAAAAACGTGGTTGTGGTTGTTGATGTTATTGATATGTCAACGACTCTGGAGGCAGCGCTGGATGCAGGCGCACTCAGGGTTTTCGGGGCCAGCCCGGATTCCTCAAGGGCCCCTGTAAGGCTGTCACCGGAGACTATCGGTGAGATGGCAGGAAAGGTTGCCAAAGATAACGATACCGGAGTAGTCATTATCAGTGAACCAAGGGTGGGGACTGATGAGGAACGTCGCGCCCGGGCAGGCAGGACGATTCAGGGTGTTGTGGCAGCCGGAGCAAGAATAGATGCTGTTTATCCCAATATCGGTGCGGAAACAGCGAAACTGGGCGACTTCTCGGGCAGGGTAGTTATCGCGGTTACCGACACCGGCGGGGTAGCCTATGATGCTGCCATTACCGCGGGAGCCCCTGAGGTTATTACTGGGACCGTTGCCAGGACAATGCATAAAAGGGGGACTGAACCTGCCCGGGCGGCTGCCAAAAGAGCTGTTGCGGCTGCCGCACAGACAGGGACAGGTATTTCTGTTGTCGCTGCCAGCGCCAATTCCCTGGAAGATATCCTGGCAGCCGAATATATCATGAGACTGATTATTGAGGAAGGATTTACTGCCCTGAGAAAAAAATAACATAGGCATAAAAACGCATCCGGGACATAAATTTTGTTATAAAGGACAAAGGGGGCTGCCCGATGCGTTTCTGGGTCAGACAAGTATTAGTCGACTATATAACCGGAAAATGGTATTTGTTTCTTTTCATTACCGTTTTTCTTTTTGCCGGGATATTTTTTGGGGCTGCTGTTGTCGGTCAGATCAGCACAGATCAGGCTGACCACCTGTCGGCCTATTTTAACAGCTTCCTGGAACATGTGACCACCTCTTCAGTCAGTGAACAGTTGTTTTTCAGGCAAAACATTTTCAACAGCCTGTATATTATTATTGCTATGTACATCCTGGGCCTAACAGTTATCGGAATCCCACTGGTACTTGTTGCCGTCTTCGCCAAAGGTTTTGTCATCGGATTTACTATTGGTTTTCTGGTCCGGGAAAAGGCATTGAAAGGATTTGTCTTTGCTCTGATATCAGTTCTGCCACATAATCTTCTGGTCATTCCGGCCGTTATAGTCGGTGGGGTAGCTGCATTGTCTTTTTCGGCGCTTCTGCTCAGGAGACGTTTTCAGCCCCGGACAACAACCGGAATCAGGAGCTACCTGGGGGCCTATACGGCATTAATGCTGGTCCTGTGTGTAATCACCGGTGCAGCAGGGCTGCTGGAAACATATGTCACCCCTGTTTTCATAAAATCTGTTGCCACTTATATCAGGTAGACAGGGTTAAAAAAAGACCGGGGTAACGGTCTTTTACTTATACAGGTTTGTCAGCATCAGATGCTCTGTTTCTATTTCCGCCAGGTTACGGAATATATAGGCAACCTCTGGTTCACCGCCGTGTTCGGCATCAGTGGCTGCCTTCAGATAAAATTCGATGGCCATATCTTCATGCTGGTGTGCTTCCACAAAATTGTCACCATCAGAATCTTTACAGCTGCCTGCAGGGAGGGAAGGCAGCTGAATTCCCATGGCATTACATAATAGTTCAGCATGTTCGACTTCCTGTTTACCCAAACGCTTAAAAATAACCCTGGAAATGCGGTTTGATGCTTTACCGGCAGCGCAGCTGTAGAAGGCTGCATTATTGAGTTCCAGGTCCAGGGCCTTTTGACAGTTTTGGTGACTCTGTTCACTCATTTTAACCGTGCCGCGTTCATACCACAATGAGGCTTTTTTTAACTCTGAACCGGCTGCGCCGCAGAATGGGCACCTGTCGGGAGGGGTGTCTCCCAGGTAAGTTTCTCCACAAACCTGGCATCTGTATGGGTGCATCATTGAATATTACCTCCTGAATAATATTGGATAAATTTTATTAATGAAGACCGGACATTGTCTGTGTCCTGTCCATTAAGGTAATTAGTATGCAAATATGAACGAAAGTATACCTGACCGTTGAATATTAAGAAGTTGAGCAGGAAAACCTTTGGTTAGAGAATGTTCTATAACATTTTGCAACCGGAGGTTTATTTATTATGAATAATTATCAAAATGACTTGCCTGAAGAGGTTAAACAACACATTGATTCACTGGTGCAGAAGGCATCCGGCGCTGCCGGGGAATTCCTCAGGCTGGACCAGGGACAGGTGGACGAAATTGTCCGGGCAATGGCCCTGGAAGGCCTGGACAGGCACATGGAACTGGCTAAGATGGCTGTAGAGGAAACCGGGCGGGGTATATATGAGGACAAAATAACCAAAAACATGTTTGCCACCGAATCAGTCTATCACAGTATCAAATACCACCGTACTGTGGGGATTATCCATGAAAATGAAGAGGAAGACTACCTTGAGGTGGCTGAACCGGTCGGAGTAATCGCCGGGATTACTCCGGTAACTAATCCCACTTCAACAACAATGTTTAAGATTCTTATTTCAATAAAGACACGCAACCCGATCATATTTGCCTTTCACCCCGGGGCCCAGAAGTGCAGTGCAGCCGCTGCTGAAACAATGTATAAGGCCGCTGTGGCTGCCGGGGCGCCTAAGAACTGTATCTCCTGGATAGAAAAGCCGTCACTGGAAGCAACCACATACCTGATGGCCCATCCCGGTGTGGCCACAATCCTGGCTACCGGGGGGTCGTCAATGGTCAGGGCGGCATACAGTATGGGAAAACCTGCCCTGGGGGTAGGGCCCGGTAATGTCCCCTGTTATATTGAAAAGAGTGCAGATATTAACAGGGCAGTAACTGACCTGATAATGAGTAAGACCTTCGACAATGGTATGATCTGCGCCTCCGAACAGGCAGTGATAATTGACCGGGAAATTGCCACTGATGTGGTCACCCTGATGCAGGAGTACGGGTGTTATTTTCTGAACAATGATGAAATCAGGGCATTGGAAAAAATGGCTACCTGTGAAGACAAGTGTTCCCTGAATCCTGACATAGTCGGCCGCCCGGCGGTGATAATCGCGGAAATGGCCGGTTTTCGGGTCCCGCCCGACACCAAGATACTGGTGGCCCAGCTGGAGGGTGTCGGTCCTGAATACCCTCTTTCCAGGGAAAAACTAAGCCCGGTACTGGCCTGTTATTATGTAGATGACTACCGGGAGGGAATCAGCAGGGCAGAAGAAATGGTTGAATTCGGCGGAATGGGTCATTCTGCCGTTATCCACAGCAGGAATGAGGATATAATCAGGAATTTTTCCGAGCATGTCCGGGTTGGGCGCATTATAGTAAACGCGCCTGCCACCCATGGGGCCATCGGAGAAATGTATAATACTAATATGCCCTCTCTGACCCTGGGCTGTGGTTCAATGGGACATAATTCGACAACCTCAAATGTCAGTGCCGCCAACCTCATCAATGTCAAAAGGGTGGCCAGAAGACGGGTCAAGATGCAGTGGTTTCGCGTCCCTGAGAGAATTTATTTTGAATCGGGAAGTATCCAGTACCTGGCCAAGATGCCCAATGTCAGGAGGGCAGTTGTTGTATGTGATCCGGCCATGGTTGAACTGGGTTACCTTGATAAGGTCATGTATCACCTGCAAAAAAGAAATGAACATGTTTATACAGATGTTTTTTATGATGTCGAGCCTGACCCTTCCCTGGATACTGTAAGGAAGGGCTACCGGTTTATGAAACAGTTTCAGCCTGATACCATTATTGCCCTGGGCGGGGGTTCTGCTATCGATGCGGCAAAGGCAATGTGGCTGTTTTATGAACACCCGGAGGTGGAGTTTGAGTTTCTTAAGCTGAAGTTCCTGGATATCAGGAAACGCACCTATAAGTACCCCAAAATGGGCAGGATGGCCAGATTTGTTGCTATTCCCACCACCAGCGGAACAGGTTCTGAGGTGACAGCCTTTGCGGTTATTACGGACAAGGGGGAAGATATCAAGTACCCCCTGGCGGACTACGAACTGACACCGGATGTTGCCATTATTGATGTGGATTTTGTCATGAGTGTCCCGGCACAGGTAACTGCCGATACCGGTATGGATGTACTGACACATGCCATTGAGGCATATGTTTCGGTAATGGCCTCAGATTATACTGATGCCCTGGCTTTGAAGGCAATTGAACTGGTATTTGGTTACCTGCCGAAAGTATACCGTAACGGTAAGGACATGGAGGCCAGGGAGAAAATGCATAATGCCTCATGCATCGCTGGAATGGCTTTTACCAATGCCTTCCTGGGAATCAACCATAGCCTGGCCCATAAACTGGGCGGGGAGTTTAATATTCCTCACGGCCGGGCCAATGCTATCCTGCTGCCGCATGTGATCAGGTATAATTCACAGAAACCGAGCAAGTTTACATCATGGCCCAAGTATGAACACTTTATTGCACCAGAGAAATACCGGCAGATAGCTGCCTACCTGGGGTTGCCGGCAGGCACCCCGGATCAGGGGGTAAATAGCCTGACAGGTGCGGTACGCAGCCTGATGGCAGAACTGCAAATGCCCATGAGTATTGCTGAATGCGGGGTGGACCAGAAGGAATTTACAGAAAAAGTGCCCCTTCTGGCTGAAAAGGCTTTTGAGGACCAGTCAACAATCTCAAATCCAAGAATGCCGCTGATAAAAGAACTTCAGGAAATTTACCTCCAGGCCTATGATGGTCAGGAAGCAGCTGCCCCCCTCAGGGAACAGCAGGTCCAGGTGCCGTTCGGCGGTGAACGTCCGGAGGCCCCGGTTGGAGGGAAAATTCCACAGGGGGCGGAGAAGGTTAAGGGGACAAATGTGCTGCACTGACAGTGGCATAAAATGTTCTATTTTCCTGCTTCTTGTCATAAAATTATGATAGCAGGCTGCTCCCCAATTAAACAGATAAAAAGAGGTGGTACAGGTGCTGGTTGTTTTAAGGCCCCGGACCAAAAAAAGGCTTACCGTGGGCTTCCGGATTTTGGTAACACTGTTTGTCCTGGCACTGGTAATAGGACACTTATATAACATGTACCACGACAATGAGCTGATCAGGGAAGGGTGGCTCAGGGAAGATAAGCCAAGCGGGAACCCGATGCGGGTTGAAAATCAGGCCAGGGAGTCCCAAGAAAATAGCCCGAGTGTCCTAGACCAGTTTGTTGTTAAAGTTAGAGATTTTTACCACAAAGACCAATGAAAAAAGGAATTCAGTGGTTTATTGTGGAAATAAGAGTAGTCTGGGCTACTCTTATTTTTGCAGATAGGGGAGTAATCGGAAAACGTGTAAAGAGAGGTAAAGGATATGAAAAGCCTGGTTAAAGAATTTATCAATTACCTTGCCGTGGAGCGGGGTCTGGCAGATAACACCCTTGATTCATATAACCGGGACTTAAAGCAGTTTATGGTATTTCTGGAGAATGAAAAGGTCGAAAATGTGCAGAAGGCCACCAGGAATGTAATCATGTCTTACCTGCTTTTCCTGCAAAAGAGGGGACGGGCCACAGCAACAGTATCCAGGCACCTGGCGGCCCTGAAATCATTCTACCATTTTCTGCTCAGGGAAAAGTACATTGAGAAGGACCCTACGGCAAATCTGGAGTCACCCAAACTGGAAAAGAAACTGCCGCGCATCCTCACAGTTAATGAAGTTGAAAACCTGCTGAGCCAGCCCAGGGGGAATGAACCTGCAGGACTTCGTGACAAGGCTATGCTGGAATTGTTGTACGCCACAGGGATACGGGTGAGTGAACTTATTTCCCTTGACATAAATCATATCAACCTGGATATGGGATACATAAGGTGTTTTGGCAAGGGCTCCAAGGAGCGGATAGTTCCTGTGGGCAGCCTGGCCCGTAAATGTGTTCACGAATATTTGCAAAAAGGAAGACCAAAACTAATAAAAAACAGGTCTGAAAAAGCCCTGTTTGTCAACCAGCACGGACGAAGGCTTACCAGACAGGGTTTTTGGAAGATTATCAAAAAATATGCCACCAGGGCCGGAATTGCCAAGGATATTACCCCACATACCCTGAGGCATTCCTTTGCCACCCACCTGCTGGAAAACGGAGCCGACCTGCGTTCGGTACAGGAAATGCTGGGCCATGCCGATATTACCACAACACAGATTTATACACACCTGACCAAGGGACGGTTAAGGGAGGTATATGCCAAGAGCCATCCCAGAGCATAAATAAGTAAATACAGGAGAGGTTAATGATGAATAGCATAAGAAACATAACAGTCATAGTGATTGACAGCCTGGGTATCGGTGAGCTGCCTGATGCCGCCAAATACGGGGACATGGGGAGCAATACCCTGGCCAATACAGCGAGGGCGGTCGGAGGTCTTAAACTGCCGAACCTGCAGAAAATGGGCCTGGGTAACATTGCGGATATTACCGGGGTGCCTCCGGTAGAAGCGCCCCTTGCTGCCTTTGGAAGGATGGCTGAGGTTTCTGCCGGCAAGGATACCACAACAGGACACTGGGAAATAGCCGGTCTGGTCCTAGAAAAGCCATTTCCCGTATTCCCGCAGGGGTTTCCGGAATCTGTTATCAGTGAGTTTGAGGCCCGGACAGGCCGAAAAGTCCTGGGTAATGAGGTTGCCTCAGGGACAGAGATAATTGCCCGTCTGGGAGAACAACACATAAATACAGGGAAGCCGATAGTATATACCTCGGCTGATAGTGTATTCCAGATTGCGGCACATGAGGAGGTCATCCCTCTGGACGAGCTTTATGAAATGTGCCGGACTGCCAGAGCCGTCCTAACCGGGGAATATGCTGTGGGAAGGGTTATTGCGCGGCCTTTTGTCGGGCGGCCGGGGGAGTTTAAAAGGACATCCAACAGGCATGACTTTTCTCTGGAACCTATTGGGACAACCATTCTGGATATGCTTAAAGAAAGCGGTAAATCTGTACAGGCAGTTGGAAAGATTAAGGATATTTTTGCCGGCAGAGGCATTACCGAAGCCGTACATACAACTGATAATATGGACGGTGTTGACAGGACCGTTGCCTTTCTGAAACAGGCCCGGGAAGGACTTATTTTTACCAATCTGGTGGATTTTGACTCATCATATGGGCACAGAAACGATCCTGAGGGGTATGCCCGGGCTCTGGAAGAACTGGACAGCCGACTGCCGGAGATTATGGAACTTATCAGTGAAGAGAACCTCCTGATAATCACGGCTGACCATGGTTGTGACCCGACTACAGAAAGTACCGACCATTCCAGGGAATATGTTCCTCTGCTGGTATACGGTCCTGCAGTCAGGAAGGGGATAAACCTGGGTATAAGGCAGAGTTTTGCCGATATTGCGGCTAGTATTGCCGACAATTTCGGACTACAGACCGGGAACGGGACAAGCTTTTTAACCGAAGTGTTGTAAGGAGGGGTAAATATATGTGTTCAGTGAGGATTCAGGAAACAGTCGATTTTATCAGGCGGAAAATTTCGGTACGCCCCCAGGTTGGGGTTGTTCTGGGGAGCGGACTTGGCGTCCTGGCTGCCGAGGTAAAAAACCAGCAAAAACTGCCTTATTCAGAGCTGCCTCATTTTCCTGTCTCTACAGTTGAGGGCCATGAAGGACAGCTCATTTTCGGTGAGCTTTCCGGCAAAAATCTGGTCCTGATGCAGGGGCGGTTTCATTTTTACGAAGGGTATTCCATGGAACAGGTGGTCTTTCCGGTCAGGGTGATGCAAAGGCTGGGGGTAAAGGTCCTCCTGGTTACCAATGCATCAGGCGGGATCAACCGGGAATTCCAGCCGGGTGACCTGATGCTGATAACAGACCATATCAACCTGATGGGGACAAATCCGTTAATCGGGAAGAATTATGATGACATCGGACCCAGGTTTCCGGACATGTCTGAGGCTTATGACAGGGAATTAATAGCTATCGCCGAGGAGGTGGCCCAAAAGAAAGGGCTGGCCTGCCGCAAGGGTGTATATGCGGCAATGACAGGGCCTTCTTATGAGACACCTGCTGAGATCAGGTACCTGCGGACTATAGGCGCTGATGCCGTCGGCATGTCAACAGTTCCGGAGGTAATAGTGGCAAATCATGCAGGAATCAGGGTCACGGGTATATCATGTGTTACCAATATGGCGGCAGGTGTCCTGCAGCAAAAACTTAACCATGCAGAAGTTATGGAGACAGCCAACAGGGTGAGGGACCAGTTCATTACCCTGGTTAAGGGAATCCTGGAAGAGGTGAGCCCCCTGTGAGGGTTTATGACACTATCTTAAAAAAAAGAAACGGCATGGAGCTGTCCACTGAAGAAATAAACCATCTGATCAGGGGGTATATGTCAGGGAGTGTTCCCGACTACCAGATTGCGGCCTTTGTAATGGCCGTTTTTTTCCAGGGCATGACGGCAAGGGAGACCTCTGACCTGACCATGGCTATAGTGTCATCAGGTGAACAGGTGGACCTTTCGGGAATAGCCGGTATAAAGGTGGATAAGCACAGTACGGGCGGTGTGGGTGACAAGACTACCCTTGTACTTGGCCCGCTGGTGGCTGCAGCCGGTGTCCCGGTTGCCAAGATGTCAGGGAGAGGCCTTGGGCATACCGGGGGTACGATAGACAAACTGGAATCCATTCCGGGTTTTAACACTTCCCTTGACAGGGATGTGTTCATTGAAAATGTCAACCGAATCGGAATCAGCATCGGAGGCCAGACCGGGAACCTGGCGCCGGCGGACAAGAAGCTGTATGCTCTGAGGGATGTCACGGCAACAGTTGACAGTATCCCTCTGATTGCCAGCAGTGTGATGAGCAAAAAAATAGCCGCCGGGGCAGATGCCATAGTCCTGGATGTCAAAACAGGAGACGGTGCCTTTATGAAAACCCTGGAAAGTGCTGCAGACCTGGCAAAGGCAATGGTGGAAATAGGTACCCGCGTGGGCAGGCAGACTGTCGCCCTGATTACCGATATGGAGCAGCCGCTGGGGAATACGGTTGGAAATGCCCTGGAGGTGCGGGAGGCTGTTGAGTGCCTCAGGGGAGACGGGCCCCCGGACCTAAGGGAACTCTGCCTGGTTCTGGGAAGCCATATGGTATACCTGGCAGGTAAGGCAGCCTCAGCAGAGGAAGCCAGGGAACAGTTGGAAGCATTTATTGATAACGGCCGGGGCCTGGAAAAGTTCAGGGAACTGGTGGAAAACCAGGGCGGAGACCCCTCATTTATTGACAACCTGTCCCTGCTTCCCCAGGCAGGAGAAAAAATTACTGTTTATTCCCATAGGGATGGGTATATCTCAGGTATCCGGGCAGAACAGATCGGAATTGCTGCCATGACACTGGGGGCAGGCAGGGAAACCAAAGACTCACAGATTGACCATTCTGTAGGGATTGAGCTGATGAAAAAACGGGGTGACAAAGTTAACGGAGGTGAGCCTCTGGCTGTCATCTGTGCAAATAATGCTGAAAAAGCAGATCAGGTGAAAGAGTTGGTCCTTAGGGCAATTGAGATAAGCCAGGAACCACCTGAACCGGGGAAACTTATATGGGGTCAGGTAACCCCGGAGGGAGTAAAAATGTACTAAAACGGAAAGGATGAAAAACCGTTTTCGCGAATAACCCCTTCAAGAAATTGAAATACTTAAATTAAAATCTCAGAAATATTTAAATCAGAAAATCTAGCAGAGAATTTCAAGAGGGGGCAGAAAAATGAAACTGAAAAAAATGTTTTGTCTGGTTACCGTATTTCTGATGCTGATATTCCAGGCTGCACAGGCCAGTGCTCAGCCGGAACTGGAGACCACAGCCGAGTCAGCTATACTTGTTGATGCTGCAACCGGAAAAGTTCTGTTTGAAAAAGAACCTGACAAGGAACTGCCGCCGGCAAGTGTGACTAAGGTGATGACCCTCCTGACAGCATTTGACGCTATTGAAAATGGCAGGGCCAAGCTCGCTGACATTGTCCAGACCAGCGAAAATGCATCCCAGATGGGTGGTTCACAGATATATCTGGAGCCTGGTGAGGAAATGTCCCTGAAGACAATGCTGATTGCAATTGCGGTAGGGTCTGCCAATGACTGTTGTGTTGCCGTTGCCGAACATATTGCCGGTTCCCATGAGGCATTTGTTAAAATGATGAACCAAAAGGCGGCGGAGTTGGGGTGCAAACATACCAACTTTGTCAATGCTTACGGTCTCCCGGCTGAAGGCCACTACACTTCAGCCAGGGACTTGTCCGTTATGATGAGGGAAGCCATAAAACACCCCCTGTTTCTTGAATTAACTTCAATCAAGAGATATGAACTCAGGGGTGGAGAGTTTATACTAGATAATACTAATAAACTTCTCTGGTGGTACCGGGGGACCCTCGGGGGCAAAACAGGCTGGACTTCTGAGGCCAAGTACTGCCTGGCATCTGTTGCCGAAAGGGACAATCTCAGGCTGATTGCTGTGGTCATGGCTACACCTGAGCCCAGGAGCCACTTCAGGGAGTCCATGAAACTTTATAACTACGGTTTTGCCCAGTATGAAGCAGTCCCCATTGCACCTCAGGGACGGGTTATGGGTAAAGTCAGGGTCGGCAAAGGTACAGTAGACTGGGTGGAAGTGGCCACAAAAAATCAGGTAAGTGCCGTAGTTCTGAAGGGACAAAAAGAGGCGGTAACCCATAAAGTTTTTGTTGACCCGACAGTTATAGCTCCGGTTGCCAGGGGTCAGGTACTGGGTAAGGTTGTCGTATATGAAGACGGTAAGGAAGTGCTCAAGGTTGACCTTGCCGCAGCCAGGGAAATACCCCGGGGCACTGTGTTCAGGCAAATGTTTAAACTCCTGAATAACGTCTATTCATACAGCCAGTAACAGCAGTAACAGTTTAATCACAATATACGAATAAACAAGGTATCCCCCTCTCGCCAGGGGGATACCTTGTTTATCTGCAGTAAAGATTCTGCTATTTGTCGACATAAGGTTACAATTGTTTTGCAGCAGATTAGAAGGAAAAAGTATCCAGCCTGTAGAATCCGTTAGCATGTAACAGGAGGGTGGGAGCATATATGAAGATTGAATCTGCGGTTGACCGGAAAACACTGATTATAAGGGTGGCCGGAGAACTGGATATGCTGGTCGCAGATGAGTTCAGGAGGAAAATTGATACACTGATGGAAAGAAACTGTACCAAAAATCTGGTCCTGAACCTGAAGGGAGTCAACTTTATAGACAGTTCTGGCCTGGGTGCCATCCTGGGGAGGTATAAGAATATCACCATGGGCGGAGGTAAGGTGGTCCTGGTGGGAGCTCCGCCACAGGTCAGGAGGATTCTGGAACTGTCAGGGATTCTGCGCATTACAAGTGAATTTGAAACAGAAAATGATGCCCTGGAGGCAATGTAGGGGGTCTGAAAAATGAAGATCAGGAACCAAGTTAAATTATCTTTTATGTCTGTGCCGGAGAACGTGCCTCTGGCAAGGTCAGCCGCCGGAGCCTTTGCGGCACAGATGGAATTTACCCTTGAAGACCTGGAGGAAATAAAGATTGTTGTATCTGAAGCCGTATCAAACAGCATTATCCATGGATATGATAATGACCCCAACAGGATTGTCACTCTGCTGTGTACCATTTATGAAGACGCGGTGTTGGAATTAGTAATTGAAGATGAGGGCAAAGGTATTCCCGATGTACCCAAGGCAATGGAAACTGCTTTTTCCACTGACCCCGAAAGAATGGGACTTGGTTTCACCTTTATGCAATCATTTATGGAAACCCTTAAAGTGGAGTCTGCTGTTGACAAGGGAACCAGGGTCATTATGACTAAGAAGCCGCCCAGGAGAGTGGCAGCATCATCTGAATTAATATCTGAAGAGAACTAAGCGGGGTGGGAAATTTGAATACCCGGTTATCGGAAATGAATCTTCCCCGGTTCCCGCTTCTTTCGGATGAAGAAATTAAAGGCCTGTTAAGAAGGGTCAAGGACGGGGATGAAGAGGCCAGGGAAATTTTGGTGAACTGTAACCTGAAACTGGTTTTCAGTCTGGTCCAGCGTTTTGCCAACAGGGGACATGAACTGGAGGACCTGTTTCAGATTGGGACCATAGGCCTGATAAAGGCTATTGATAAGTTTGATTTAAGTTATAATGTCAAGTTTTCCACATATGCGGTGCCTTTGATTATCGGTGAAATCAGGAGGTTTCTCAGGGACGACAATCCGGTAAAGGTCAGCCGCTCATTAAAGGAGACCGTGCATAAAGTACACAAGGCGAGGGAAGAACTTACCGCAACCCTTGGCAGGGAACCATCGATACAGGAGGTGTCGGAATATACCGGGCTTGAAGGGGAAGAAATACTAACTGCCCTGGAAGCTGCCCAGACACCCACCTCCATATTTGAGACTGTATATCAGGATGACGGTGACCCGATCTATGTCATGGATGCCATAGCGGGTGAGACGGAAGAAAGCAGCGGGTGGTTTGATAAAATCGCCTTAAAGGATGTCATCCAGAGGCTTCCTGAAAGGGAAAAATCCGTTCTGCTGCTGCGCTTTTTCGAGGACAAGACCCAGTCACAGGTAGCAGATATGATGAACATTTCCCAGGTCCAGGTTTCCAGAATTGAGAGACAGGCCCTGAAAAACATCAGGGCTATGTTAAATGAACAGGAGTCTGGTGATGCATAGATTTTGTTGTTTAGGGAAAAAATTTTGATAGGTTATGCAATAAAATTTTAAGGAGGATGGTTAGCACATGTACGTAAAAGTGGTTGAAGTAATAGGAGAATCCGAGAGCAGTTGGAAAAGTGCCGTCCAGAATGCCGTCAAGGATGCCTCCAGGAGATTTGACAACATCACCGGTGTAGAGGTTTATAATCTAACGGCAGATGTTGTTGACGGTGACCTGGTGGATTTTAAGGCTAATGTGAAAATAGCCTATACAGAGTAGCTCTTTCCAGGATTTCAAAGGTCCATATTTTTAAAAAATATTAAAATGTAAAATGGAAAGTGGTAGATGTATTCCTCCGGCGGGCAATATCTCCGCCGGCATCAGCTCCCGCTTTGCGGGTCTACCCAAAGGGTAAAACGGGCTCTAAGCGCTAAAGCGCAAAGAGCCCGTTCGACTGTCCTGGACGGACGACCTGAAAAACGAATGGAAAGAGGCATACAATATTACCTATATGCCTGCCTCTTAATGGTTTATCAGGTATAAAAATAAAGCGGGATGGCAGATTATAATTGTGTGGTAATAATTCACGGGGGAGTGAAGGGAAATGAAGGCTTCTGAGCATGAAATGCAGAAAAAAATATACAGCCAGATGGTGGCCAGGATAAAGCCAAAACCACCCCTGGTCAGGAACGTAACCGGAGCGTTTTTCTTTGGCGGGGCTATCTGTACCCTGGGACAGGCGTTATGGAATTTCTACATTTCTGTAGGATTGGCAAAGGACGACGCCAGTGCGGCAGCGGCTGCTACCCTGATTTTTGTGGCTGCAATACTGACCGGGCTGGGAGTATATGATTCCATTGCCAAGTATGCCGGTGCAGGGACGATTGTACCGATTACCGGGTTTGCCAATTCTATTGTGGCCCCGGCTCTGGAATACCGTCGGGAAGGGATGGTATTCGGAGTGGGACAGAGGATGTTCACAATTGCCGGGCCGGTCCTGGCCTATGGTTTTGTCAGTGCCTGGATAGTAGGATTGATGACCTATCTGTTTGAGTAAAGGGGCAGGAAATCAGGTGGCACCACATAAAAAAACCGGCCAACAGACAATAACATTCCACAACCCGCCTGTCTTCAGGGGTAATGCATCTGTTGCCGGTCCCAAGGAAGGCCAGGGACCGCTGGGGAGGACTTTTGACGTCGTCCTTTCCGACACCTTATATGGTGAGGAGACCTGGGAAAAGGCAGAACGAAAAATGCTCGCCGGGGCCTGCCAGCTGGCAATAAAAAAGGCCGGCCTGACGGCTGCAGACATAGACTTTATGATGGCCGGTGACCTGTTAAACCAGTTGATTTCGGCAAATTTCACGGCACGGGACCTGGGAATTCCTTTTATCGGTCTGTATGGGGCGTGTTCCACCATGTTTGAAGGAATTGCCCTGGCTGCCATGCTGGTGGAGGGGGGGTTTGCCGACCATGTGCTGGCAGCAGCATCCAGCCACTATGATACGGCTGAGCGCCAGTACAGGTACCCAACGGAAATGGGTGTCCAGAGGCCCCTGACCTCACAATGGACTGTGACCGGGGCCGGGGCGGCAGTTATCGGTCACCAGGGCACCGGGCCGGTGATAACCCATGTGACTATTGGAAAGGTAATTGACCTGGGTATCAAGGATCCCAATGACATGGGAAGCGCCATGGCACCTGCTGCTGCAGATACAATCATCCGGCATTTCAGGGATACCGGGCGGAAGCCGTCAGATTATGACCTGATAATTACCGGGGACCTGGCAGCGGTGGGCCGAGCGCTGGCGGAACAGCTGGTCAAACAGGCGGGTTATGATATTTCGGAGAATTATACAGACTGCGGCATCCTGATATATGATCCGGCCCAGGATACCCATGCAGGCGGCAGCGGATGCGGCTGTTCGGCTGTGGTCCTCAACGGATACCTGGTAAAGGAAATAATGGCCGGAAAATTCAAAAGGGTCCTGGGGATAGGGACAGGAGCGCTGTTGAGCCCTGTCAGCAACCTTCAGGGTGAATCAATTCCCGGAATCGGACATGCGGTAGTTATCGAAGCAGATTAACCTGGAGGGCTGAAAAAAATGGATTATCTCAAGGCATTTATTGTAGGCGGTGGGATTTGTGTAATTGGCCAGCTGCTGATGGACCTGACCAGTTACCGGGTCACTCCGGCACACATCCTGGTGGGCTTTGTCACCGGAGGAGTCGCCCTCAGCGCGCTTGGCCTGTACCAGCCGCTGGTGGATTTTGCCGGCGCCGGAGCTACAGTACCCCTTCCGGGGTTTGGACACCTCCTGGCCCAGGGCGCTGTCAGGGGTGTCCGGGAAAACGGCCTCCTGGGGGCATTTGCCGGGGGAGTTGAGGCTGCAGCAACAGGTATTGCAGCAGCCATTATTTTCGGGTACCTGGTGGCGGCAGTTTTTACTCCCAGGGGGGAGTAGAGAAGGAATTCGACTCCGGCTGTGTAATATAGAAATATATTACAACAGTGAAAGGAGTTGCAAATGGTGCTTGGTTACCTGATCATCCTCAACAATTACCTGCATGATGTGGCCACTGCAATGGTTATCTCACTGACCCTGCTGATGACATATATCGGACGCCAGGTTGATGCCGGCAGCCCACCTGAACAAAAAGAGTTCTTTTTAAGGATCTACCGGTATTTTTCCCGCCTGGCCCTATTTTCGCTGGTCTGGATACTGGCCGGCGGCATTCCCCGGGCCCTGGCCTTTAACAGCTATGAATTGCTTCCGGCTGCACAAAAGGGGATAGTCCCGGTTTTAATATTTAAGCATATTATCCTTTTTGGCCTGGTGTTTGCAGGGATATTACTGTGGCGAAGAATAAATCACAAGGTCAAAAGGATTACTGTAAACTAAAACATATCCATCATACTGTACAGCATTTGGAATTCTTCATTAGTTACTGTTGTTACCCAGTTTCCGGTTACCCTGGCGGCAGCTATAATCAGAAAATATACTCCCAGCATGGCTACATGAAGGCCGTATTTGTTCCAAAACGGTTTATGGGAACGGGGGATTCCGGGGATGCGGTATCCCAGGGCACCTTCAGAGGGGCATTTTTCTACACAGCTCAGGCAGCTGTTGCACTCCGGGCTGATAACACTTTTGGCCCTGCTGACAGCCAGTTTTCCGGGACACGCCCGGTCACATGCACCACATCCGGTACAGAGGTTTTCATTACGGGAAATCCGTGATGGGCTCAGCCAGCCCAGGATGCCCATCAGGGCGCCATAAGGACAGAGATAACGGCACCAGAAGTTTTCGATTATAACTGACATCACGATCAGGAATGCGAAAACAAGGACACCTGTCATGGAGATATTAAGGAAAAATTCCAGCATTTTAAGGTCAGAAACCTTATTGTAAGGTGACTCCATAAAAGACGTGGCTGCTTCGGGCGACATCATCAGGAACAGGCTGCCCACAAAAAATGCCAGCAGAATATATTTGAGACTTCTAAGGGGGATGTCCACCCAGCGGGGCATCCTTATTTTTTTGCCAAACAGTTTGACCCCGATGCGGCCCAGTATTTCTTCCAGAAATCCGAACGGGCAGATCCAGCTGCAGAAAGACTTGCGGAACAGAAATGAAATGAGTATGGCAGCAATCAGCAAGGTAACCCCCGCAGGATGGACGTAATCATATACTCCGGTTCCCAGCCAGGAACGCAGCCCGACCAGGGCGCTCAGGGGGATAAAGGCCTCAACCCCCGGTGGACGGACAGGGTTTCCGGAAAGACCTGATGATTCCAGGAACCGGTAAAAGCCAATAAACTGCCAGCCTATATACAGCGAAAGCAAGACGAAAAATCCCTGGACATAATTTCTTAATCCTATGTTTCGTTTTGATAAAAAATTCATTGTGACAGGTGCACCTCCTGATTCAATATTAGTTCTTTTAATCACAATTTAAATTCTATTACCAATGATAACATCCGGCAACCTGCAAAATATGTTAAAGAGCTTTTTTCAAAGTGTGATATTTATCATAATCAAAATGTCTCTTTTCACCTCACGGGCATAATTTTCAGCCGGAGACAGATAATATCTTTGGGGTGATATTTTTTTGAATAGGAAAAGAGTTATCGTGGTCACAGACGGAGACCTGGTGGCCGGGAGGACAGTTCAGGTGGCGGCCAGAAATATCGGGGCCCGGTTTATCTCACTGACTACGGGCAACCCGACCCCTATCTCAGGGCCGGAGGTTGTTAAACTGATTAAACAGACCCCGACAGACCCGGTAGTAATCATGGTTGATGACAAGGGTAAAAGCGGCCCCGGCTGTGGTGAAAGGATATTGAAGTATGTGGCAGAACATCCGGATATCAACGTTATCGGCGCTGTTGCCGTTGCTTCCAATACAGCATCCACCGAAGGGGTTAAGGTAGATGAATCGGTTGCTTATGACGGTAATGTTGTGGATGGTCCTGTCAATAAGCTGGGCCTGCCTGAGGAATTCGGGCATAAATATCTGGAGGGTGATACTGTCGATGTCCTTAACCAGCTGGATGTGCCGGTGATTATCGGTACCGGAGATACCGGAAAAATGGATTTTGCCGATGATTATCACAAGGGTGCCCCCATTACAACCAAGGCGCTGTTAGAAATACTTAACAGGAGTGAGAGGGAAAAATGACCGAAACAATGGCTCCTATACATGATGTCAGCAAAAAATATGAGGAAAACCTCGAAATACTCAAAAAAGGACTGGGTATCGGCAAGAGTTATGATATTGCCCTGAGAGAGTTCAGGATAGGCGGTAAAAAGGCTGCCATTATATTTGTTGACGGCCTGATTAATGACCTTCCCATTGCTGAGATTATGCAGAATTTTGCCTGCCTGGAAAGAGATGAGATTGTACCTGATACCCTGCAGAAGCTGGTTTCAAGGTATGTCACCTATGTAAAGGCACTGCCCACTGATAAGCTGGAGGACGTGATTTCCAAGGTACTGGCCGGGTTCATCGCCCTAATAGTTGACGGGATGCCGGAAATAATTCTGATAGAGGCCAGGAAGTACCCTGCCAGGGGGCCGGAGGAACCTGACATTGAACGGGTTGTCCGGGGGTCAAGGGACGGATTTACTGAAACAATTCTGTTTAATACCGCACTCCTCAGGAGAAGGTTACGGGATCCCAGGCTGAGGACTGAGTTGCTGACAGCAGGGGCACGTTCCAAGACGGATATCTGTGTGGCCTATATCGAAGATGTGGCCAATCCTGAACTGGTGGAGACCATTAAAACGAGGATTAAGGACATAAAAATTGACGGCCTGCCAATGGCCGAAAAGTCAGTTGAGGAATATATCACAACCGGAAACTGGAATCCACTGCCACAGGTGAGGTACACCGAAAGGCCCGATGTTGCCGCTGTCCACCTGTTGGAGGGGCATGTCCTCGTAATTGTGGATACATCGCCAAGTGTGATTATTACCCCGGCGACATATTTCCACCACCTGCAGCATGCTGAGGAATACAGGCAGAATGCGACTGTAGGTGCATACCTGAGGTGGGTGAGATTTATTGCAGTGATAAGCTCGGTACTGCTGCTGCCTTTATGGTACCTGTTTGCCAATAATCCCCAGCTGCTGCCTGAGTCACTGAAGTTTATCGGTCCCTCGAAGATAGCCAAGATACCGCTGATCTGGCAGTTCCTGATAGCTGAAGTGGGACTTGATATGCTGAGGATGTCAGCTATCCACACCCCTTCGCCGCTGGCGACCGCGCTGGGTTTGATTGCTGCCTTTATGCTGGGGGATGTGGCTATAAATGTGGGACTGTTTAATCCGGAAACCATATTATATATGGCTATAGCTGCTGTAGGAACCTTTGCCACACCCAGTTACGAACTTGGCCTGGCCAACAGGCTGTTCAGGTTTGGCCTGTTGATAATGGTGGGTCTGCTGGGGCTTCCCGGGCTGCTGGCCGGTATAGCAGGGATTATCCTCCTGCTGGCGCTCACCCGGCCCTTTGGGATACCTTACCTGTGGCCGCTGATACCATTTAACGGTAAAGCATTGGTTTCGGTTTTCCTGAGATCCCCGGTACCCATGCATAATATCAGGCCCAGTATCCTGAAACCCCGTGACCCCAGCCGGCAGCCCAGCTTCAATGCCGCCCGCAAGCCGCTGAAAAAGAAACGGAAACGCAGCCACGCCAGTGAGTAAGATGTATAAAGAAAGAAACCTCAGTCAATAATAGGAGCTGGGGTTTTTTACTAAATTATGACATTATAATCATGTCCTTAAAATGTCATCGGATGGAACAATTGCAGTAAGGAGGTTTGAAGCAAGGATGACTGTCAAAGTTGGAATTCCCAGGGCGCTGCTGTTTTATTATTACTTCCCCATGTGGAACGGTTTTTTCAGGGCTCTGGGAGCTGATGTTATCTTATCATCAAATACAACCAAGGCCATACTCGACAAAGGTGTCAGGCAGTCGGTGGATGATGCCTGCCTGCCGGTAAAACTGTTTTTCGGACACGTACTTGACTTAAAGGACAGGGTTGATTACCTATTTATCCCCCGGATGGTAAGTGTGGAACGGAAGGAATATATATGTCCCAAGTTCCTGGGCCTCCCCGATATGATCAGGTATAATGTTCCGGACCTGCCGCCGATTCTGGATGTAACTGTCAATGTGTCGCGCAGTGAAAAAAATCTTTTTAAGGCATTTGCTGAAGTGGGCCGGGTATTCACATCCAACCCCAGGACCATCAGGAAGGCATATAACAGGGGAATTGAGGAACAGGAGAGATTTCACCGGCTGAACCACCTGGGGTACCTGCCACATGAAGCTATCGAGCAGATGGGCCGGGGACTGCTCAACCAAAACCATTCCCCGGCCCGGCAGGGTGATATGACAATCGCACTGGTCGGACACGGGTATAATATCTATGACTCATATATAAGCATGAACCTGATTCAAAAACTCAGGGATATGGGAGTAAGGGTTGTTACTCCCGATAACCTTACCGGAACAATAATAGAAGAAAAGTCTGCAGAACTGCCCAAGAAGATGTTTTGGACCCTTGGCAAACGAATGATCGGTTCAGCATTTCATTACATGAGATCAGACAGCATTGACGGTATTATTCATGTCGCTTCCTTTGGCTGCGGGCCGGATTCCTTTACAGGAGAAATTATTGAAAGGCACCTGCGCCGCAGGAGGAATATTCCGTTCCTGAACCTGACCATTGATGAACATACAGGTGAAGCGGGAATAATCACCAGACTGGAGGCATATGTGGATATGATCAGGTTGAGGAGGGCTGCCCAATGAAAGTAACCTTTCCCCATATGGGTAATATGTATATTTGCCTGAAAGCTGTTTTGACATCCCTGGGGGTTGAAGTCGTTGTCCCACCGATGCCCAGCAAAAAAACACTGACACTGGGGACCCAGCATTCACCCGAATTTGCCTGCCTGCCCCTGAAAATTAATATGGGCAATTTCATTGAAGCATATGAAATGGGAGCTGACACCATCCTGATGGCCGGAGGGGTCGGTCCCTGCAGGTTTGGGTACTATGCTCAGGTGCAGAGAGAAATCCTGGAAGACATGGGTCTGAAAATGAAGATGGTGGTCCTGGAGCCGCCCCAGAAACATATTTCGGAACTCCTGATTAAAATAAGGGAGGTAACCGGAAGCAGCTCCTGGATAGATGTTGTCAGGGCCATCCGGTTTGGATGGCACAAGGCCAGGGCAGTGGATGAGGTGGAGGATGTCCTGCACCGGATCAGGCCGAGGGAGTATGAACCGGGAAGGGCAGATGTGGTTTATAAAAAGGCCCTGAAGTGGATTGATGATGCCCACGACAGGAATGAACTGAAAGATGCCATCTCCAAAGCCCGGCAGGAACTTGACGCCATTCCGGTGGATAATGGGCGCGAGGTTGTCAGAATCGGCATAGTGGGAGAAATCTATGTGATGCTGGAGCCTTTTGTTAACCTGGAGGTGGAGAAACAGCTGGGACGGCTCGGGGTGGAAGTGGAGCGTTCCATTTACCTTAGTGAATGGATCAATGACCATCTGTTCATGGGCCTGCTGAAGATCAAGGGCAGCAAAGAAGCCCGGAAACATGCACCTCCTTATGTAAACCACTTTGTTGGCGGACATGGCCAGGAGACTATTGGGAGTACAGTCCTTTTTGCCAACCGGAACTATGACGGGGTTATCCAGGTACAGCCATTCACCTGTATGCCGGAGATTGTTGCTGAGAGCATTATTCCGACAGTGAGCCGGGACCTGGGTATTCCGACCTTCTGCCTGATTGTTGATGAACATTCCGGTGATGCCGGGGTGCTGACCAGGCTGGAAGCATTTGTTGACCTCCTGGCAAGGAAAAAGGAAAAAAACACAGTAAAAAACACAGTGTTACAATCTTCTGAAAAGAAAGGAGAACAGGTATGTGCGGATATTTAGGTATAGATGTTGGTTCTGTCAGTACCAATATTGTGCTTCTTGATGAGGATGAAAGGGTATGTGATTCTTTGTATATCCGGACCCAGGGACAGCCGATAAATGCTGTCCAGAAGGGACTGGAGTATATCAGGGAGAGGATTCCTGAGGGCATGAAAATCGAAGGGGTAGGGACAACCGGCAGCGGCAGGCACCTGGCTGGTATTATTGTCGGGGCCGACTCGGTGAAAAATGAGATTACATCCCACGCTATTGCAGCCTCCAGCCTGGTCCCGGGGGTCCAGACGGTACTGGAAATCGGCGGCCAGGATTCCAAGATAATCATCCTGAGGAACGGTGTAGTGGCTGATTTTGCCATGAATACCGTTTGTGCGGCAGGGACCGGTTCATTTTTGGACCAGCAGGCCGCAAGGCTCAATATCCCGATAGAGGAATTTGGAGATATTGCTTTAAAGGCCGGCAACCCGGTACGGATTGCCGGAAGGTGTTCTGTTTTTGCTGAATCTGATATGATCCACAAACAACAGATGGGGCATAATCTGCCTGATATCCTGGCAGGTCTTTGTGATGCCCTGGTGCGGAATTATCTCAACAATGTGGGCAAAGGTAAGGAGATTCTGGAGCCGGTTATTTTCCAGGGTGGTGTGGCGGCCAATATCGGGATTAAACAGGCATTTGAAAAAGCGCTGGGAGTTGAGGTTATCATCCCGGAACACTATGATGTCATGGGAGCTGTCGGTGCAGCCATCCTGGCCAGAGATGCGGTCAGGAAAACCGGAACCACGTCATTTAGAGGATTTGAAGTGGCTGAAGAAATGTTTGAGGCTGCCAGTTTTGAATGTAAAGACTGTCCTAACCTGTGTGAAGTAATAGAGATCAGGGACCGCAAAAACATCCTGGCCCGCTGGAATGACAAGTGCGGGAAGTGGAGCAATGCCATTGCTGAGAAGAAAAAAATCAGTTAAATAGTTGTTGACAGGGGCTTTTGTACCATGGTAAACTTTTAATTAACCGGGAGACAGGAAACCCGGGTCAGTTGAGTTGAGATATAAGTGTTGAGATGAGTCAGGAATAGCTGAGATGAGTTAGCTGTATTTAAAAGGATTATGCCAGCACTCATTTGAGTGCTGGTTTTTGTTTTTCCCGGAAAACATTTTCCCGGAAAACACGGGTAAAATTTAATTTTAACCAAAGCACTAAGGAGGTAGAAAGTTGAAAAAGAGAATTGTGTTAACTGTAATTTTGGTAACTTTCCTTGCTGCCGGTATCATTTTTTCCGGCTGTGGTTCAGGAGAAAAGGGGGCTGCCGGTGACGGGCAGCAAATTACCCTGAGATATGCATTTTTTGCTCCGGCGACCACCTTCCCTGCGAAGCAGATGGAAAAATGGAAGGAAGAACTTGAAAAAAGGACCAATGGTAAGGTCAAGGTGGATTTATTCCATGGGGGCACACTGCTGACAGACAAAAACATGTATGACGGTGTCAGGGACGGGGTTGCCGAGATTGGCCTGTCCTGCACTACATATGAACCGGGACGGTTTCCGCTGATGGCAGTTGCAGATTTGCCTTCAGGGTTCCCCAATTCCAGGGTTGCCAGCCAGGTGGTCTTTGACCTGGTGAAGGAGTACCCACCCGAAGCCTTTAAGGATTATAAGATTATCACCGCATTTGCCACCGAACCGGCCCACCTGATGGTCACCGAACCGGTGGCCAGACTGGAAGACCTGAAGGGACGCCAGTTGAGGATTTCAGGCGCACTGACCCCTGTTTTGGAAGAACTGGGGGCCGCTCCTGTGGGGATGTCCATGTCTGAAGTACCCGAAGCACTGCAGACAGGAATTGTCAAAGGACTGGTCAGTTCCAGGGAAGTCCTCAAAGACCTGAAGCTTGCTGAAAATGCCAGGTATACCACTGAATATCCATTGACAATCACCACTTTTGTTGCAGTAATGAACAAGGATGTGTGGGAATCCCTGCCTCCTGATGTACAAAAGGTAATTGATGAACTCAGCGGTGAAATGGCGGTATGGACCGGAGAGTACATGGATAATCATGTCCAGGATGCCCTTGAATGGAGCAAACAGGAATACGGGCTCCAGATGACAACCCTGACACCTGAGGAAAAAGCAAGATGGGACCAGTTACTCAAACCGATTCAGGATGACTATGTCACGGAAATTGAAGGCAAGGGATATCCGGCCAGGGAATATCAAAAGAGGATTTATGAGCTGATCGATAAGTACAGTAATTCAACAGCGGAGGCAGAGGAGTAAGGCATAAGGAATTTTGGGGGTGAATACAGTGGGGGTTTTGGAAGAGGAAATTATCAGTGAAAGGAACAGCGCAAGGAGCAGTGAGGCCGTGTCCCGGCTTGACAGCCTCAGCAGGTACCTGAATACAGGGCTGGCCTGTATAGCCGGCTGCAGCCTGATGCTAATGGTACTTACTGTTGTAGGCAATGCCGTGGCCCGGGAAATATCGGCTCCATACGCCGGAACTACTGAGATAGTTGGCTGGCTGGCAGCTGTGACCACAGCCTTTGGCCTGGGGTATACCCAGATTAATAAGGGTTATGTCGATATTGAAGCACTTGTGGAAAAATTTCCCCAGGTAGTACAAAGCACGCTGAAAAGCCTGATGCTGTTTGTCAGTGCGGTATTCTTCGGCCTCGTCAGCTGGCAGGTATGTATTTATGCCATTAATGTGGCCGAAAACGGCAACCTTTCCGAAACAATTGGAATCACTTTTTACCCCCTGATTTTCCTGGTGGCCCTGGGATTTGCAGGACTGACTCTGGCACTTCTGGTGGATTTTCTGAAACAGGTGACCGGGGGTGAGGGGAAATGAGCCTCTTTACTATGGCTATAGTTGGGCTTGTGCTTCTGTTGGTATTAATGCTGCTGCGGATGCCGATAAGTTTTGCCATGTTTCTGGTGGGGTTCCTGGGACTTATGGTGGTGGTTTCACCTACCGCAGCCTTTAATGTACTCAGTGCGGACCTGTGGAACCAGTTTTCCAGTTATTCTATGAGTGTTATCCCCCTGTATATATTGATGGGTGAAATAGTGTTCCGCAGCGGTGTCACAGAGAGCCTTTTCAGGGCTGCATATAAATGGGTGGGGCAGTTCAGGGGCGGTATGGCGAGCACAGTCATCCTGGCCAGTTCAGGTTTTGCCGCCATCTGTGGTTCAAATTCGGCGACTGCTGCCACCATGGGCACCATGGCCCTGCCGGAGCTGAAAAAATACAGGTATGATGAGACACTGAGCGCAGGAGTGGTAGCGGCCGGAGGCACACTTGGGGTGGTCATTCCGCCCAGCACCCTGCTGCTGGTTATTGCCCTCCAAACAGAGCAGTCTGTCAGGCAGCTGTTCGTTTCCAGCATAATTCCCGGGGTCATGCTGACAATGACCTTTCTGGCAATTGTGTTCTACCTGTGCATGAGAAATCCTGAATTGGGGCCTGCCGGGCCCAGGACAACTTTTTCGGACAAACTCAGGTCACTGACCGGGGTTATCCCCACCCTGGCACTGTTTGTCTTTGTTATCGGGGGTCTTTTCAGGGGCTGGTTTACCCCGACGGAGTCAGGGGCTTTTGGGGCCTTTGGGGCACTGGTCATTGCAGCTGTGATGCGGAAGCTTACTTTTGAAAATCTGAAGACTGCCATATCAGGAACCCTGAAATCATCAACAATGGTGATAACACTAATCATCGGGGCCATGGTATTTGGCAGGTTCCTTACCATAACCAGGCTGCCGTATGATATTGCAGCATGGGCCGGGTCCCTGGATATAGCGCCGGTACTTATACTGTCGGCCATCCTGATGATATTCCTCATCGGGGGTGCACTGATGGATGCCCTGGGGTTCCTGATCATTGCAATACCTATCTTTTTCCCGACTGTAATCGGACTGGGGTATGACCCGGTATGGTTTGCCATTGTCCTGTGCCTGGTAACCAGCGCCGGGGCCATTACACCACCTGTGGGGGTTTCGGTTTTTGTAGTCAAGGGACTCAGTCCCGAAATACCAATTATGTCAATTTTTAAGGGCGCAGGATATTTTGTGGCTGCCTATGCAGTGATTACTGTTTTACTGGTGGCCTTCCCGAAAATTGTTAACTTTATGCTATGATTCTGGTAAAGGAGATACGGTCATGGATATAGCTGTGATAGGGGGCGGCCATGGAGCCTATGCGGCGGCTGCCGACCTGACAGAAAAAGGACACAATGTCCGGTTATGGAGGCGTAACCGGGATGATTTCCGGCCTGTTACTGAAAAACAGGCAATTTTTTTTAAAGACTTTAAAGGCACCAGGAAAGTTAAGCTGGCACTTGCCGGAACCGATATTGCGGAGGTTGTCCGGGGCGCACGGATTGTGGTGATTCCCCTTCCGGCAACGGCACAGGAGTCACTGGTGCAGGAACTGGCACCATGCCTGGAGGATGGTCAGGTAATCCTGCTCTGTCCGGGGACACTGGGGAGTCTGGTTATGTCCAGGGGAGTCAGGGAAAATGGCTGCCAGGCCAGGGTTATTTTTGCGGAAACCGGAACTCTCCCTTACCTGGCAAGGAAGCACGGGCCGGATACGGTTGCGGTGACTGCAAGGGCAACCCGCCTGCCAACAGGCATTTTTCCGGCAGACCAGTCTGATTATGCTTTTAAAATTATCAAAGAAGTTTACCCGGCAGCGGAACTGCTGTCAGATGCCCTTGACGGGGCCCTGATGAATGCGGGGCCGGTTATCCATCCGCCGCTGGTTTTATTGAATGCCGGGCCCATTGAACACTTTGATTATTGGGACATCCACAATGAAGGGACCCAGCCGGCTGTGCGCAGGGTCCATGATGCCCTAGATGCAGAACGGATTGCAGTGAGGGAAGCCCTTGGATACGGACCGCCGCATTTTCCACTGGCAGACCACTATAACAGTTCCGGGGGAGAGGAGTGGATGTATGGAAACTCAGCTCACGAGAAGATTGTTGACAGCACTGACTGGCGGGAACCGCTGGATCTTTATGAACACAGGTACATGACTGAAGATATCGCCTGCGGCCTGGCCCTGTTTGTTTCTGTGGCTGACTGGGCTGGTATTGATGTCCCGGTGGCCCGGGGGCTGCTGTCTCTGGCCTCAGCGATTTTGGGCAGAGACCTGCGGCTTGGTGTGAGGACCCTGGAAGGAATGGGGCTGGCCGGACTGACGGCCGGGCAAATGAGAAAACTTCTGACAGAGGGTGTATTGGTATGATGAGTGAGAAACCGGTTATTGCCATAGTCGGTGCCGGGCGCATGGGTATTGGTATTGCCAATTTCTTTGCCTACTCTGGTTACAGGGTCAGGCTCCTTGACGCCAGGGAAAGGTCCCCGGAAGAGAGGGAACTGGTGTTGGGTTCGGCAGAGAGCCAAATAAGAGAAACCCTGCTGATGCTGGCATCACTTGGAGTCATGGAAGAAAACCTGGTGGACCCAATCATGTCCAGGATCAGTTATTTTGGACCCGAACAGGGGGAAGAAGCGCTGGCGGATGCAGGTGTGGTATTTGAGGCAGTTCCTGAAGTCATGGAAATTAAACGGGACATTTTCGGCCTGATCAGCAGCATGACCGGAGAAAAAGCCCTTATTGCATCAACAACATCCACCTTTTTATCTGATACACTGGCTGGTTTTGTAACCTCCCCCGGGAGGTTTATGAACACACACTGGCTGAACCCTGCTTACCTGATGCCCCTTGTGGAGGTAAGCCCGGCCGAGGCTACAGGTTCTGCCGAATTGGCAGACATGTTCACTCTGCTGGAATCTGCAGGCAAGATCCCGGTAAAATGTGCGGCTTCACCTGGTTTTATTGTACCGCGCATTCAGGCTCTGGCCATGAATGAGGCTGCCAGGCTGGCAGAGGAGGGAGTCGCTTCACCGGAAGATATTGATAAGGCATCAAGGGTAGGCTTCGGCCTGAGGTTTGCTGTCCTGGGGCTCCTGGAATTCATTGACTGGGGCGGGGGAGATATCCTGTATTATGCAGACAATTATCTCAAGAATGCCCTTAAGACAGACCGTTATGAACCGCCACAGATAATTGTGTCAAATATGGAATCAGGCCAGACCGGGATGAGGGCGGGAAAGGGTTTTTATGACTTCACTGAGATGGATGTGGACACATACCGGCGCGAAACAATTAAAAAGTTCACAGACCTGCTGATCCACCTTGGCCTTTTTAACAGACCGTCCCAATAATGCTTTAGTCACAGGGGCGGTTATTTTGGCTGATAGGAAAATATAAATTTTATCCTATCTGCATTAAAAAGGCTAAGCTTCGCCGAAAGCAAACTCAAAGACGATTAGCGAAGCTAAGCCTTTTTAATGCTGACAAATTTTCAATACTGTGTTACAATTATATATGTAGAATTATGGCGAAGCTGAGTGTAGTAACATATATGGTGTTGGAGCATAAATTGGAAGCATAAATGTATTAATATAAGTCAGAAAAAAACAATTGAAAGTAGAAGAGATGAGTAAGCAGAGTTGAGCTGGAACTGATGAGCTGAGTATAATCAGTTTATTAGGCCAGGCTTTTTGAGAAAAAAGACCTGGTTTTCACTATTTAACCGTAATTTTTTGCGGTTATGAAGAGAACCCCATCTTTTAAAACGAATATCATAATGTATGTTTTTGTATGGGAGGATAGGACATGACAAGGAAAATGCTGTTGATGGGAAATGAAGCCATCGCCCGCGGAGCGGTTGAAGCCGGTGTCCAGGCAGCCACTGCTTACCCAGGTACTCCGTCTTCGGAAGTCTTCAGCACCCTGGCAAGGTTTGCCCGGGAGTATGACTATTATGCTGAGTGGTCTGTCAATGAAAAGGTAGCCCTTGAAGTGGCTGCGGGAGCTGCCTATGCAGGTGCAAGGGCAATTGTGTCGATGAAACAGGTTGGCCTGAATGTTGCTGCCGACCCACTGATGACCCTGGCCTATATTGGGGTCAAAGGAGGGCTGGTCCTGGTAGTTGCCGATGACCCCGGACCCCACAGCTCACAGAATGAACAGGATACCAGGGTATTTGCCAGGTTTGCCAAGCTGCCCGTTTTTGACCCGGCATCTCCCCAGGAAGCCAAAGACATGACAATTGCCGCTTTTGAACTCTCAGAAAAACTCAGGCTTCCCGTCTTTATAAGGCCTACAACCAGGAGCTGTCATGTGTGTCAGGATGTCACCATAAATGAAACAGGCCCGCGTAACAGGATCGGATTTGAAAAAGACCCTTCATGGGTTATTTTCCCCAGTCTTGCATACAAAAAACATAAATGGCTCAATGAACAGCAGGAAACGACCCGGAAAATCTTCAATGAATCACCCTTTAACAAACTTGAACTGAAAACCAGGGCAGGCATTATCACTTCCGGAGTTGCTTACAATTATGTCAGGGAAGCCCTGGATATGCTTCATATGGAGGTATCGCTCCTTAAGATTGGGACACCGTATCCGCTGCCTGACGAACCGGTGCTGCAGCTCCTGAACAATACTGACAGGGTACTGGTTATTGAGGAACAGGAGCCTGTTGTCGAAGACCAGGTTATTGCAATGGCCTGGAAGAACGGTGTGGCTACACAGATTTCCGGGAAAAACGACAGGCTTGTGCCCCGGGAAGGAGAACTTAATGTAGATAAGGCCAGGGATATCCTGATGAATTATTTTGGACTGACCGGCAGTGAAAAGTTTCTGGCTGCAATCGGGGACAGCCAGCCGGCAGCCGGCACAAACGGGACGACTGCTGCTCCCGAAAGACCGCCGCTTCCGGAAAGGGCCCCCATTCTGTGTGCCGGGTGCCCCCACAGGGCTTCCTTCTATGTATTCAAAGAAGCAGCCCACAGGGATGCTGCTGTGTTTACCGGTGATATCGGGTGTTACACTCTTGGGGTAATGCCGCCATTATCCGCAATGGATACCTGCCTGTGTATGGGGGCCAGTGTTACTGTGGCCTCAGGTCTGGCAGCAGTGGAAAAAGACCGCAAACATGTCGCCTTCCTGGGTGATTCGACATTCTTCCATACCGGACTGGCCGGCCTGGTAAATGCTGTTTATAATAACTCTGACATCACCCTGGTGGTGCTTGACAACAGGACTACTGCCATGACTGGGCACCAGCCGCATCCCGGACTTAACCGGACGGCAACGGGAATAAATGAGAAACACATTGATATTGCCGAAGTGGCCAGGGCTGTCGGGGTGGAATTTGTCAGGGAGGTTGACCCCTATGACCTGGCGGCTGCCAGGGAAGCAGCCATTGCGGCTATGGAGCATAAAGGTGTTTCAGTTGTAATCATGAAACGGGAATGTATTTCTATCGTAAAACCTGTTAAGAAATGTACAGTTGACCATGAAAAGTGTATCGGGTGTAAAAAGTGTATTAATGAACTGGGTTGTCCGGCCCTGATGCCTGACGGGGATAAGGTTACCATAGGCAATACCTGTAACGGATGCCATGTCTGTGGGCAGATATGTCCTGTCGGGGCAATCGGGGAGGTGGTCTTATGAGAATGGATATTGTGATTGCCGGAGTCGGAGGACAGGGTACAGTACTGGCTTCACGGGTCATAGCCCAGGCGGCGATGGATGCCGGACTTGCGGTGCGGACATCGGAAACAATCGGAATGGCCCAGAGAGAAGGTAATGTTACCAGCCACGTACGGATTGGCGACCCGCTTTATGGAGCCCTGATACCTGACGGGGCAGCAGATGTGCTACTGGGTTTTGAAATGGCGGAAACAGTCCGCTGGCTGCATAAGCTGAAAAAGGATGGCCGGGTGCTGGCTAACAGTGCCAGGATAATACCGGTATCGGTGACCAGCGGGAGGTCAACATATGATGCTGATTCCATATTGGATTTCCTCAGGTCAAATACCAATAACCTGACTATGCTGGATGCCACCGAACTGGCGATCAGGGCAGGGAACTACCGGGCGACCAATACCGTCCTTCTGGGGGCGATGTCAACTATCCCCGGTTTACCGTTTGAAGCGGAAGGGCTTTTGTCTGCTCTGCTGGCAACAATCCCTGCCAAATTAAGAGATATTAACAGCCGGGCACTTGAATTGGGCAGGCAGGCTGTGGAGGTGTTATAAATGGCTGTTGAAGAAAGAGACTGTAGTGTGGAGATTGATTTTGAAAAACTCTTTAATGAGCAGAGCCGGAAACTGTCTGATATGGTTGAGCGGCTCTACCGGAATTCACCTTTTTACCGGGAAAAGCTCAATAAAGCAGGTGTCAGGCCGGAAGATATCCGGCGGGTGGAGGACCTGGAACAGGTCCCGTTTACTACCAAGAGTGAGCTGAGGGAAGGATATCCCTTTGGACTGATGGCGGTCCCCGACGAACAGGTGGTGCGGATACATTCATCTTCAGGCACGACCGGTAAACCGATTATTGTCCCCTATACCAAAAATGATGTTTCAGTCTGGGCTGAAATGATGGCCAGGTGTATGGAAATGGCAGGGGTAACTCCCAGGGACAGGGTGCAGGTCACTCCCGGTTATGGCTTATGGACTGCCGGCATTGGGTTCCAGGCCGGAGTGGAACGGCTCGGGGCAATGGCAATCCCGACAGGCCCGGGAAATACCGAGAAACAGCTGGAAATGATGGCTGATATAGGGACTACCGTACTGATAGGGACTTCGTCATATGGCTTACTACTTGCCGAAGAAATTCATAAACGCGGTATCAGGGATAAGATAAAGCTCAGAATAGGGATATTCGGTTCAGAGCGCTGGAGTGACAAGATGCGGGCCAGGATTGAGGAGGACCTTAATATAGATACTTTTGATATCTACGGACTGACAGAAATATATGGTCCCGGGATAGGAATCGACTGCCCCATGCACCGGGGGATCCATTTCTGGAGTGACCACCTGATATTTGAAATAATCGACCCGGAAACAGGAAAACAGGTGCCTCCTGGTACCCAGGGAGAACTGGTTATTACTACCCTGACCAAAGAAGGAATGCCGCTGCTGCGGTACCGGACCCATGATGTGACTACACTGCGCAGGGAGATGTGCCCGTGTGGGAGCCCGTTCCCCATGATTGACCGGGTACTGGGCCGGACTGATGATATGATTAAGGTTAAGGGTGTCAATATATATCCCGGACAGATTGACCATGTCCTCAGGATGACCCCGGGGGCCTGCAGTGAATACCAGATATTACTTACAAGAGAAAACGCCAAGGACCGGATCCTTATCAAGGTAGAGGCAGAAGACGGCTGCAGCCTGGAACAGGTATCCGGGGAATGTAAAAAGAACATTAAGACCAAGATTGGCATTATTGCTGATGTTGAGGCAGTGCCCAGGGGGACCTTGCCCAGGAGTGAAAAGAAGACCAGGAGAGTTTTTGATAATCGCGACTGCTGAACATTCCCATACGGGAATCAGGTTATATTCAAAAAAGATGCCTATGAGAGGAGAGTAAGATGAGATGAGTGAGACCAAAATACTGCTGACCGAAAAGGAAGTGCCGACGGCCTGGTACAATGTGATGGCAGATATGCCAAACCTGCCAAAACCGCCGCTTCATCCGGCGACACAGAAACCCGTTGGACCGGAAGACCTTGGGGCCATATTTCCTATGGACCTGATTAAACAGGAGGTATCCACGGAACGCTGGATTGAAATTCCCGAGGAAGTACAGGAGATTTACAAGCTGTGGAGGCCGGCCCCGCTTTACAGGGCCCACAGGCTGGAAAAGGCCCTGGATACCCCGGCAAAGATTTATTACAAATATGAAGGGGTCAGCCCTGCAGGAAGCCATAAGCCAAACACGGCCATACCACAGGCTTATTATAACAAAGTGGCCGGGATAAAGAGACTGACTACCGAGACAGGAGCCGGACAGTGGGGCAGTGCCCTGAGTATTGCATGTAAATTCTTTGACATGGAGTGCCTGGTGTATATGGTAAAGGTAAGCTACCACCAGAAGCCATACCGCCGGATCTTTATGCAGACATATGGAGCCAACGTAATTGCCAGCCCCAGTGATACAACCGAATCAGGCCGCAAAATCCTTGCGGAAGCCCCGGATACACCGGGCAGCCTGGGAATGGCCATCAGTGAAGCAGTGGAGGTGGCAGCCCAGAGAGATGATACCAACTATGCCCTTGGAAGTGTGTTAAACCATGTTATGATTCACCAGTCTGTTATTGGCCTGGAAGCCAAGGCCCAGCTGGAAAAGGTAGGAGACTATCCTGATGTGGTTGTGGGCTGCTGTGGCGGGGGCAGTAACTTTGCCGGCCTGGCCTTCCCGTTTGTGCATGATAAGCTGACAAAAGACGCTAAAGTACGGGCTGTTGCAGTTGAACCTGCTGCCTGCCCGACACTTACAAGAGGAAAATTTGCCTATGACTTCGGTGATACTGCCGGAATTGTACCGATACTCAATATGTACACCCTGGGCCATGACTTCATGCCGCCCGGAATCCATGCCGGAGGACTCCGGTACCACGGGGATTCCCCCCTTGTCAGCCAGCTGTATCATGATGGCATTATTGAGGCTGTATCCAGGACGCAAAAGGCCTGTTTCGAGGCGGCCACAGTATTTGCCCAGAGTGAAGGCATCCTCCCCGCTCCGGAATCGTCACACGCTATCCGTGTGGCTGTAGATGAAGCATTACAGGCAAAAGAGGCAGGGGAAGCCAGGACTATCCTGTTCTGTCTGAGCGGTAACGGATATCTTGACCTGCCCTCCTATGACGCATACATCAACGGAAAACTGGAAGACTACGAATATCCGGATTCACTGATTGAGGAATCCCTGAAAAAGCTTCCGGTAAAAGAATAAAGCATAATTGACACCTACAGGGCAGATGTTCTCCGGAACACATCTGCCCTTTTGGGTTTTAAAAAGCATAATCATCAGAAATTAAGAGAAAATGCAAAAAAGATGATAAAAAATGAAGTTTAACTGGAAAAATAAATACAAATATTTTATACTAATAATATGCAATTTTTTCATTGCCTAAAAAACGCATATCGTCAAGGAGGAAATTAAAGTGAGCGGTGAACTAAGTATTACATTGACACCAAATTTCAAAGCAAAACCGCAAGATGACAGTAAGCTGGGTTTTGGTACGATATTTACCGACCATATGTTTGTGATGGACTATGAAGATGGTAAGGGATGGCACAGCCCGCGGATAGAACCATACGGCGAGTTCTGCATTGAGCCGGCCAACATGACCCTGCATTACGGACAGGCAATCTTTGAAGGTATGAAGGCCTACCGTACTGTTGACGGTAAGGTAAAAATTTTCAGGCCACGGGACTACCTTTCGAGGATGAACCGGTCAGCAGAAAGGATGTGTATACCCAAGATAGATGTGGAGTTTGTTTTCAGCGCCCTGAAGAAACTCATCAGTTTGGAAAAGGACTGGGTTCCTGCCAGTGAAGGGACTTCATTGTATATCAGACCATTTATTGTTGCTATGGACCCATACATAGGTGTCAGGCCGTCGAAGACTTACCGGTTTTTTATAATTCTTTCACCTGTGGGTGCATATTACCCTGAAGGTTTTAAGCCTGTTAAGATATGGGTTGAAAACAAATATGTCCGGGCCGTTAAAGGCGGAACAGGTATGGCCAAAACGGCCGGCAACTATGCGGCCAGCATCCTGGCGGCTGAAGAAGCCAAGGCTCAGGGGTATACCCAGGTTCTGTGGCTGGATGGTGTTGAGCGCAGGTACATTGAGGAAGTCGGTACAATGAATATTTTCTTTAAGATAGATGATACAGTGATCACACCGGCCCTGGAAGGAAGCATCCTGGGAGGAATGACCAGGGATTCCGTGCTGCGGCTGACCAGGGAATGGGGCATGAAAGTCAGCGAAAGGCCCCTTACCATTGAGGAAGTATATGAAGCACATGACAAAGGAACTCTCCAGGAGATATTTGGTACAGGAACTGCAGCAGTGATTTCACCGGTTTCAGCCCTTAACTGGAAAGGGGACATTATTACTGTAAATGACGGCGAAGCCGGGGAAACATCTCTTAAGCTGTATGATCAAATAACCGGGATCCAGTATGGCAAGTATCCGGACATTTTTAACTGGATGGAAGAGGTCGAGTAGGACAACACCATTGAAAGCAGAATAGTGTTGAGAAAAGGGTTGGCCGGCTTCACCGGAAGGACAGGCCAGCCCTTTATTGTGTGAATAAAAACGAACCAGATAACGGGGCAGAATGGGACTTATCAGGAGGATGACATGAAAGGGACAATTATAAATGCGGTGGCAATCGTGGTTGGCACCGGTTTGGGAGTGGCCCTCAAAAGGGGGATCCCGGAACGATTCAAGATTACTGTTATCCAGGGAATAGCACTGGCGGTTATTGTTATCGGACTGCAAATGGCATTACAGACAGAAAATGTGCTTATTGTGGTGTTAAGCCTGGTTTTCGGCGGATTGACCGGAGAACTGTTAAGAATTGAAGACATGTTAGCTGCCATAGGTGGAAAGATAGAAAAAAGGCTGGGTGGAAACGGCGGGAATTTTACTAAGGCTTTTGTCACTGCCAGCCTGGTATATTGTGTCGGGGCGATGGCAATTGTAGGTTCAATTCAGGATGGCATCAGCGGTGATGCCACTACTCTGTATGCCAAGTCACTCCTGGACGGTGTAGCTTCAGTTGTCTTTGCATCAACACTCGGGGTGGGGGTCGCCTTCTCCGCGATTCCGGTATTTCTCTACCAGGGGTCGATTACTTTGCTGGCCCAGTACCTGCAGGGTTTCCTGACAAGTGATGTCATTAAAGAGATTACAGCCACCGGTGGGGTGCTGATTATCGGGATTGGTATCAAAATGCTGGAAATAAAGGAAATCAAGGTTGGTAACCTGCTGCCGGCTGTGGGATACGCTTTGTTGCTGTCACTGGGGCTCCGGACTGTGGGGTGAGCAGGTTAACGACATAAAATGTCAAAAATTATAGAAACTTTTCCTGTCTTCGCTATGGTAAATATACCTGGCGAAGATTTTTTGTACTGCATTTTAACCCTTTAAAACCGCATTTCACACCCACAAAACCGCATTTCATACCAAAATGTCAAATTATTAGAAATATGTGGTAAAAAATCATTGGAAAATTGCAGGGAAGATGTATATCTTTGTTGAAAATCATAAATATCCTGAATTATCAGGAAATTAATTGCTAAAAAGGAATGGAGAGGCGATGGCGCGGGTAAAGATTGAAGCAGGGAAATCCGGCAGGGTAATCATCCGGGTGCCATATAACCCGGAATTAATTTCCAAGATAAAATCAGTAGAAGGCCGGGAATGGAACTCCGAAGAGAAGTATTGGACGGTACCGTTTTCAAAAGGAATGTTAACACTGCTGCTGAGACTGTTTAGACATGAGACTGTGGAGCTATGCCCCAAGCTGCAGGCTTTAACTGATAATGGAGCCATAGATGATAGTCATATGAACAAGGCTGATTATAAAAGTAAATGTGAAAAAACTCTGGAAGAGCTGGATAATGAGATGAGACTCAGTGGTTACAGCCAGAAGACGCGAAAGGCTTATAAGTGGCAAATTAAGGAGTTTATATGTTACTGTCTGGACAACGGCTGGAGAAGGGTGGGGCAAGCTGAGGTCAGGAAATACCTCCTGTACATGCTGAATGACAGGAGTGTTTCAACTGCCTGTATTGATCAGTCCATAAGTGCCCTCAGATTCCTCTTTGTGAGAATTCTGGGACAGCCAGGGATGATAGTGTCAATACCCAGGCCCAAAAAGGAACAACGGCTGCCACAGGTGTTCAGCCAGCAGGAGGTCAGCCGGTTTTTCAGAGAAATAAAGAACATTAAACACAGGGCAATATTGTTCCTGATTTATTCCGCAGGACTCCGGGTCGGGGAAGCAGTCAGGCTTAGAATAGAGGATGTGGACACTGACAGGAAAATGATATACATCAGGAAGGCCAAAGGCAAAAAAGACCGGTACACGATTCTGTCACAGATTGCGCTAGAGGCACTCAGTTTGTACCTTGAGCTTTACCGGCCCGAAAAATGGCTGTTCCCCGGGGCCCAGGAGGGGAGGCACATCACAGAACGAAGCGTCCAAAAGGCTTTCGAGGATGCCAGGTCCAAAGCAGGAATTACTAAGGATGTGTCCGTACATTCCCTGCGGCACTCCTTTGCCACTCATTTACTTGAGGGCGGGACCGACCTCAGGTACATACAGGAATTACTGGGACACAACAGCTCAAGGACGACAGAAATATATACCCATGTCAGCCGCAAGGATTTAGGCAGGATACAAAGCCCCCTGGACCGGATAAATGATTTTTATGACCCTGAAGACGACCTACAGACATAAGGGGCATAAACGAAAATACGGTTCGTGAATGCGGGAGTTAGGCGAAATGTTTTTCCAAATGATATTTAAAGGAAAAAATAAAATGAGAAAAAGCCCCAACATGTGAGGCCCTTTCTCATGAAGATGAATCCGTCAGGCGACTATACCTGATTGACGTATCCGCCAACCACATAGTCTATCATATTCTTATGATAAAGTATTTTTTAACAATTGTCAATATCCGTACATAAACAGGAGTCTATCCTTCATTTTCTTCATGTCATCTTTACTGACATCAAATATATGATTGCCAACTCTTACAACATCTATACTTCTAATGTCTTCGAATTTAACAACTGAATCTCGTTCTAAATCTGGATAGACTGTTTTCTCCAAAAGATAATGGTTATTAAATTTGGGCAAACCATTTGGCTTCCTTTGAAATTGTTTGCTCAAGGGTGCAACTACAACAGTATGTCCTTTATTTAAACGATTGGGCGATAATACTAACGCTGGCCTAGTTTTATTCTTTTCGCCTCCAATATTTCCTTCACCAAATTCTACCCAGTAAACGGAACCTCGATAGACCACTTTGATGGCCACATAATTATTTGCTCGTTGTATATTTTGCTTTTGTTGTTCTAATAAATTATGTTTTTCTTCAATTAACTGAACTTTTCTTCCTAACCAAACTGCTGCACTTTTTATATTATCTTCTTTTGTCCAAGGCATCATTATTCCTCCAAATAAAAATATATTTTGACAAATTGGAGGAAAATCCTTCAAGTAAAAAGAAAATCTTACATTATTTCATAAGACATGGAAAAACACATCGTCTAAACCAGCTAAGAAACGTCAAGATTTATTTTAAAAAAACTTT
>JAENZJ010000049.1 GCA_016841325.1 Thermincola carboxydiphila | reverse complement strand
CCTCCTTCTGGTAATTGGTTGGGTATATCATGTGTAGTATTTCCTTCAACTGGGCAATTATGCTTTCTATATAATACGTTTTGATATCCGGCCTGCACGGTAGGTACCGTCTTGGTTTTGTATAAAATATATCTAATACTTATCCAAATTTTGTGAATACTTGCTAAAGGTCTGACAGTATAAATGTGGAAATCCTAATTAATAGCAAGAGGTGAACATTATGACCCGCTTTAGCCTTAAGTATAAGATTTGGATTGATAACAACGGGAAAGCCTTTGGAGACGGGCCTATGGATATTCTTACCCGCGTGGCGGCCACCGGATCGCTAAAAAAGGCAGCCCGGGAAATGGGCATGTCCTATTCACAGGCATGGAAGCTGGTAAGAACCATGGAAAAGAGACTTGGCTTCAAACTTCTGGAGAGAAGGGTCGGGGGCAGAGCCGGTGGGGGATCGGAGATTACGGTTCAGGCAGAGCTTCTGATGAAAAGGTTCGCCTTCTTTAGGGAGGAGGCCGACAGAATATTAGCGCAGCTCTTTGCAGAGTTCTTTGGGGAGTATTAGAAAATGTGTCTTGATCGGCATTGATAATTGGTTATGCAGGAGACATTTTTTTTAAGGTACGTTGTACTTTGGGAAGTATAACGAAAACACATGCCGCCAATCTTTAGGGAGGGTGTTTAAATGCACAACACTTTTCTGACAGGCCCGATAAACATTGGCAAGAGTACAATAATACGCCGGGCAGTCATGGAACTGTCATCTCTTGATATACCGGCAGGAGGGTTTTATACTCTTCCCTATGTTACCGGCGGGAAGGTAACGGGATTCTATATACAACCGCTTATCAATATGAATTCCCTTCCTCCCCCGGAGGATAGGATGATAGCAAGAAAAATCGGCTCGGAATGGACAGCCGACACAGCGGCCTTTGAGAGCATAGGAGCAGAAATTCTGGATAGCAGCCTGAAAAGCGCAGCAGACCTGGTGGTTATGGATGAACTGGGATTTTTCGAGGCCGGGGCCTTTGGTTTCCAGGACAGGGTAATCAGTCTGCTGAGCAGTCCCAAAATGGTTCTGGGTGTTATGAAATCCGCGGATGTACCCTTCCTCAATGGGATTAGAAAAAGAGAAGACGTAGGGCTGATTGAAGTAACAGGGGAAAACAGAGACATTCTTGCCGAAAGAATACTCAAAAAAATAAGGAGGATAAAGATGTGAGGTGCCCTTGGACCGTAAAAAGCATTGAGTGGTACCGGGAAGCCGAAGGCTTCACTTCATACTACAGGAGGATAATGGACCTGACCGGCCGTTACCTTGACCGGGATGGCAGTGCTTTGGATGTGGGCTGTGGCATTGGTTCTCTTACCATGGAACTGGCAATGAAATGCTCAGGTGTAGAGGCCATTGACAAGTCGGGTCTGGCAGTTACGGCTGTTGGGAAAAGGATGAAGGAATTGGGCCTTTCAAACATACAGCCCAGAAACGTTTCCTTTGAAGAACTGT
>JAENZJ010000041.1 GCA_016841325.1 Thermincola carboxydiphila | reverse complement strand
GTGCATACCTTAACTCCGGTACCTGAAAGCGGTCTTACAGCTGTACTCACAAGAACGTGATGTACACAAACTGCCGCGGAACCTGAATCAGCCGCTTTTTCACATAATTTGCGGATATCGGCGGTTGTCGCTTCAGGCCTCAGGTTTGTATGGTCAATATATTTAGCCATAGCAGCCGGGCTCATGGAAAAATCTTCTGCAGTCATTTGTTCCTCCCTGTCCCATATAATCCGTATATCTGAACATAACATACTCTTATCTAAGCATAGCATTTATTATGGTTTCCTGCAATATCGGCAGGACTTAATGTAAAGGAGCCACATAATTCCTCAGTGAAACGACTAAAACATCTGCCGGTCCGCAACCCGCGAAGCGGGAGCGGTTACCGGCAGAGTTTTTGTTTCATGGGGAATTATGTGGCCCCGTCATAACCCAGGTTCCTGAGGATACTATCCCTGTTCCTCCAGTCCTTCTTTACCTTCACCCAAAGGTCCAGGTATACCCTGGAACCAAGGAGGTTCTCAATATCTTCCCGGGCCATTGCCCCGACCTTTTTCAGCAGTGTGCCGTTTTTGCCCACAATTATCCCCTTTTGGGACTCCTTTTCGGTATAGATCACTGCCCTGACATATATCAGCTCATTATTTCTCGGTTGAACTTCCTCGATTTCAACAGCAACCGAATGGGGAATCTCTTCCCGGGTCAGGTGAAGCACCTTTTCCCGGATTATCTCCCTGATGATGGCCTGTTCCGGCTGGTCTGTCACCATATCTTCAGGATAGTACATCGGTCCTTCAGGCAGCATTCCTGATATCAGGCTGATTAGAGTATCAACATTTTCCCCTTCCAGGGCGGAAACCGGAACCACCTCACGGAATTCCATCATGCTGCGGTATTTTTCAATCAGGGGAAAAAGGTCATCCCTCTTTACCAGGTCGGTTTTATTAATTACCAGAATCACCGGTGTTTTGGCCTGGCTGAGGGCTTCAATAATATAACGGTCCCCCGGCCCGATCTCCTTTTCTGAGGCCTCAGTCAGGAACAGGATAACATCAACTTCCCGGAGGACATTCCGGGCCACATTGACCATGTATTCACCCAGTTTGTGTTTTGGCTTATGGATCCCGGGAGTATCAATAAACACAAGCTGGGCCGTATCATTTGTCAGGATTGCGGTTATCTTATTTCTGGTTGTCTGGGGTTTGTCGGACATAATGGCCAGCTTCCGGCCCACCATCCGGTTCATCAGGGTAGACTTTCCCACATTGGGCCTCCCCACCAGAGCTACAAACCCGGACCTGAATCCCACTGTGGTCTTCATTCAACAATCTCCTTTCCCATAATCCCGGCATGAAAACTGCCTGGCAGCAGTTCCGCCACGGTATTGATAAGATATTCCCCGTGCTTGTTAAACTGGACAACCGGCAGATTGCCAAACTCTGCCAACACCTGCCGGCACGCGCCGCAGGGGGAACAGAATTCCTCGGTATCAGCAAATATGGCTATAGCCCTGAATTCCTTTTGCCCCAGGGATACCGCCTTAAAAAGAGCGGCTCGTTCGGCACAGTTGGTCAGTCCGTATGAAACATTTTCCACATTGCACCCTGTATATACTGTACCGTCACTTCCCAGCAGGGCCGCACCCACCTTAAACTGCGAATACGGGGCATAGGCGTTTTCCCGTACCTTCTTCGCTTCTGCCAGCAGTATGCTGATTTCATCTTTGGTAATATTGGTAACCAATTAATCCACCTTCTCTCATGGCTCACAAGTAATGTCCCAAACCCAATTTTCCGGCTTAATACTCAATTTTAATCGTCGCGGGGATAACCTCAATCCAGGTCTGTCCCGGACTAAGCTTCCATTCCGCGCCGCTGTTATCATAAAAAAATGTCTGGGAACGCATGTCCTTTTTTGACCAGCTTCCGGTATACAGCTTACCCCCGGTCAATAGGAGCGCCCTTCCGCTGCCCACCATTTCTATGTCCCTGCGGCCTTCGTTATCTATTACTCTGGTTTTTGTGTATTGAACAATTATATTGGCACCGGTCAGCTGTTTCCCGGTAACCGCATCTTTATGAGCCTTTCCCCCGTTAGACCTGAGATACAGACGGGTTCCGGGCTCATAGTCCCACCGTACCACACTGTAGCTCTTGAGGTAATTAATTATCACCTTATCACTAGTAATCCCGCCGGGGTTCTCCTCACCATCACCCAGAAAACTGTACTTGGGGAGAGCCACGGTTTTTTCAAAACCTCTTTTTTTCCCCACCTGTCTCAGTTTTTCCGTATCTGTATAAAGATTATGTGGCGCCTGGCGGTCTTTTATCCTCCAGTATGCCTGCCTGCCAACCCCGAATTCATCCAGGGAAGCCACCCCCTGGACCCGGACCATCCTCTTGGCCTCCTCACTGCCGCCACAGTAAGCATACATTGCGTTATATTCAAACATTCGCTCTATGTAGTACGGCCTGGCACTGCGGACAGGCCCCAGTTCCCCGGTGTCACCATGCAGAAAAATTGCCAGGAACCTTGTAATAGCACCTTCAGCAAGAATTTCGTAAATTATGTCGGCCTTATCCAGTCCCGACTGCGGTCTGGCAGCCGGAGCATTTTCTATCATCACCGCCAGGGGCCGCCGGTCAGTAGTACCCTGGGGGACCATTTCCCCCGACAGGGGACAGCGCACCATCCTGGGCAGTGGTTCAGGAACCTTCAGCCTGCTCTCCCTTTTTTCCTGACCGTATCCGGAACTGTTAACATTATCCTTACCGGCCCCGGCTTCGGAATCGGAACCGGAGCATCCTGCAAGCACCGGCAGGAAGACAATTAAAAACAGCAGGACAAACCCTGTTTGCCGTTTCAACCAAAACATCTGCCTAATGCCAACACACCCCCAGGAAAGTTAATAGGGTGGCAATATATATATATAATTCCACCCTCTCTCAGCAAAATATTATCTTGTGATATTCAGCAATGAAAGAACCTTCTCTTCACGTTCCCTCATTATCCTACGCCTGTCTTCAGTATCATGGTCATAGCCCAGGAGGTGAAACATGCCATGTGTTGCCAGGTAGGCCATCTCCCTTAACAGGCTGTGTCCATACTCTTCAGCCTGGTGCTGTGCTGTTTCCAATGAAATCACGATATCGCCCAGGATATTTTCGGTCTCTCCGTCAATAACCGGCTCATCTTCAGCATCCTCTTCCATAGGAAAAGATAGGACATCGGTGGCCTCCCCCTTATGGCGAAATTTAAAATTAAGTTCTTTGATATACATATCATCGACAAATGCAACAGTGACTTCGGGGTCGTCATCCCGGCCCTCTACCTTCAGTGAAGCAGCCACAACCATGTCCATGGTATCAAGTAGCTTGTTGGTCACCTGCACTTTTTCCTGAAGATTGTTTACGAATACCGGCATCTCTGGCTTTTCTCCTTTCGATTTCCTTAATTACTGTTTCGGGGTATTCGACTCTGGTATGGAAGATTCCCGACAATACCCTGACAAAAGCTCCTGCAATAATATCCAGGTCCTTAAATGTCAGGTCACACTCATCCAACTGCCCGTCAAGCAGTTTTTCCTTAATAACCCTGCGGACCAGTCCTTCAATCCTTCCCGGGGTGGGTTTCTGCAGTGCCCTCACAGCAGCTTCCACAGAATCAGCCATCATGACGAGAGCCGCCTCCTTGGTCTGCGGTTTGGGCCCCTCATAACGGAAATCCTCCTCATTTACCGTTTTTTCGTTTTTATCATTTTCCAGAGCACGGTGGAAGAAAAAACTTACCAGGCTTGTACCGTGGTGTTGTTCAATAATGTCAATTACCATCCTGGGCACTTTATGTTCAGCGGCAATTTCAGCACCATCACTGGTATGTGATGTAATAATCAGGGTGCTGAGGTTAGGAGTAAGCTTATCATGAGGATTATCACTGGATAACTGGTTTTCAATGAAGAAGTACGGGCGGCGCAGTTTCCCGATGTCATGATAATAAGAACCTACCCTTACCAGCAGCGAGTCACCACCCACAGCGTCAGCCGCAGCTTCAGCTAGATTGCCGACCAAAATACTGTGGTGATAGGTACCCGGCGCTTCCATAAGCAATTGCTTTAACAACGGCTGACCCGGATTAGCGAGTTCCAGCAGCTTTACAGAAGAAGTAATTCCAAAGGCGCTTTCCAGATACGGCAGGACCCCTATAGTCAGGACTGCCGAAAAGATACCGTTTAATAGGCCAAAAAGAACTCCTATGGCCAGGGATGTTGAATCCATACCCCTGGTTACCAGTTCCACAGACATAATTGCCAGGACATTTGCCGAGCTGACATAAACCAGACCTGCCTTGGCCATATCGGAACGCTGGCTCAGCCTGGAGACACTGTACACAGCAACCAGTCCCGAAATCATTCCCGCAAGGGCAAAACGCAGTTCACCACCGGTGATAATACCAACCATTCCACTTAGTACAGCTGTCACCAGCAAAGCCATCCTGGTATCCAGGAGAATAGCCAGGAGCATACTGGCTGCAGCGACCGGGATCATGTATCCCAGCATATCCGCCCATCCGGAACTGATCTGGATAGCCATTACTGTTTTTGCCAGCAGCAGCTCAAAGACAACAATAAGGGCTATGAGCAGCAGAAAACCTTCATTAAGGTAAATATCGGTGTGGTTCTGGTATAGGTATACCATTACCACAGCCATAGCAAGGGCGACTATCATGGCAATCCCCAGCACCGCGCTCACCGGCACGGGCGCTTTCAGCAGCCCCAGTGCTTCCAGCTTCTGAATATGCTCAGGGGTTACGATATCACCCTGGCCGATAATCTTTTCATTGGCCTGGACAACAGTCCTTACCGGAGCAACTGCCTCCATGGCCGCTTCTTTCTTCCTCTGGGTTTCTTCGGCATTATAAATGAAATTGGGCCTCAGGGTATAGTCTATCAGCGCCCCCATAAAGGTCCTGGCATCCTCAGGAAGATTCACGGCAGCCACATCCTGCTCCAGGATAGATGACTTTATCTGGCCGATATTTTCTTCAGGAATCCCCTTGTTATAGGCAGCAGTAACAATCTCCCGGGTTTTTATATCAAGACCCTGGATCGTCTGGCTTTCATACCGGGCAAGGCTTGAATATACTCCCTCCGGAAGGATAAAGGGAATATCTCTCTTCAGCTGGCTGACCTTTTGTTCAGGGGTCATTTCCTGATTCCCGCTGACGGCCTTAACCTTGTTCATGATATTATTGATGTCAGCAATTGTTTCATCAAGGGCGCCCGGGTCCTCCTCGTGCACCTTGCCAACAGCCTCAGCAGCTCTCCGCCTGGCTTCCGCAGTCTTGATCTTGTCTTCAAACTCTATGGTCCTGTTGGCAAAAATCGGATTTTTCTGGGCAAAAGGTTGTCCAACATTAACCTTAAGTCTTTCAGGTAAAAAATTCATTGAAAGAATTCCTGTAACAACAGTAAAAAAACCGATTCCTATCAACAGGCGCTTGGTTGTTGTATTTCTTAAAGCCGGCATCAGCTTTTTCCATATAAATGATGCCAGGCCCCTGATAACGAGTGCCATTTATGTCACTCCCAATTTAATTCACAGATTTTTTGACTTCTCAGTCTCCTTTTCCTGTTCAGCTTTCTCATAAGCTGAGATAATCTTTTGTACCAGCTGGTGTCTCATTACATCTGCCCCGCTCAGCTGTTGAAATGAAATCCCCTGAATGCCTCCAAGGGTTTTTTGTGCTTCCAGCAGCCCCGAATACTGGCCCCTGGGCAGGTCAACCTGGGTAACATCTCCGGTAATAACCGCCTTGGAACCGAATCCGATACGGGTCAAAAACATCTTCATCTGTTCAGGTGTGGTATTCTGAGCCTCATCCAGAATGATAAAAGCATCATCTAGGGTACGTCCCCTCATATATGCCAGGGGGGCAATTTCGATGACGTTTTTTTCCAGCAGTTTCTGGGTCTTGTCAGTACCCAGGATATCATAGAGGCTGTCATATAACGGTCTCAGGTATGGATTAACTTTTTCCTGCAGGTCTCCCGGCAGAAATCCCAGTTTCTCCCCTGCTTCCACTGCAGGTCTGGTGATTATCAGCCGGTTAATTGCCTTCTCCTTCAGGGCCTTTGCAGCCATGGCAACTGCCAGATAAGTTTTCCCAGTTCCGGCAGGTCCAATCCCAAAGACTATATCATTTTCGGCAATGGCATCCACATATCTTTTTTGGCCATGAGTCTTGGGTTTGACCAGTTTCCCCCGGAAGGTGACCACAATCACCTCTGAAGCCAGGTCTCCTATTTTCTCACCATGACCGTCCTTAACGAGCTTGATACTGTATTGGACTTCCCTGAGAGATATCCGGTTCCCCAAAGCGCTTAATTCTATAAGCTGGTCTAAAACCCCTGTACCCTGTTCAACCTTTTCCGGGTCACCGGTGATTACCAGGTGGTCGTCCCTGACCACAATCTGCACACCCAGTTCTTTTTCAATAAAATGCAGGTTCTCGTCATGATTGCCAAAAACGTTGACCGCATCTTCAAGTTTCTGCAGCGGAATTTTATTCTCTGATTTAACAATCAATAATTCTGAGACCTCCCGGTATTGTATTATGCTTTAATTCAACTGCTGCTGTTTTTCTGTCAGGGGTTCGGTCCGGCCTATGTCTTCAACGGTCTCCAAAACCTTCTTGACCCTGACCACATTGCTGCCACGGGCCGGAATTTCTTCAGAAATCTCTTTAACTATTCTGGCATCGTCAGGCAGCTTAGCCTTTACGCCGGCAAGAGCCCTTTCCCCGGCAATTTTTTTTGCCTGAGTTATGCCTATTATATCACGGTAGCTTTCAACTTCATAATAGCTCTGTGTAACTAATTCGACAGGAATGCTGAGATTCCTCCATGCAGGAATTCTTTTCACGTTAGTGTCGGTAACATGGGATTGAAATGGTATTGCCCTGGGCCCTTTGACCACAAATTCCTTATCAAAAACCCTGATGCTGAGGACCTGTACCTTTTTGCCGGTCCTGCGGGTCCCGGCATCAACAAGCCTGCACTCTCCATAGCCTTCATACCATACCTTTGCCCGCACAATCCCCCTTGCCCTTACCAGCTCCACCGGCCCGGGCGGCTGTTCCTCCTCCTCATCCGTTTCAGTATTATCACCTGGTTCCGGCTCAGGTTCAGGTTCAATAACTCCGGTTATCAGGAGATCACCCTTTTTCACCATATCCCCTTCACTGACCACCGGTTTCCCCCTGAGAACCAGGATTTCCTGAATGAGACCGTCCTTTGCGGCGATAACATTTGCCGGTGAATTATCGGCAGGAGGTACAATGACCTTTTCGGCAATTTCTATTACCGCCCTGGTACCGGTAACCGTGATCCCAACCCATGATACCTCAGGTATTTCATTCCTAATATACTTTTCGACCCCGTCCTTGTCAAGCCCGGACTTCAGTGTCCCCATGGACAGTCCTGCTGCCTCGGCTGTCTTCAGCAGCTTTTCCCTGGGGATATTTTCATTGCCTTTAATCTCTACAAACCAGATAAATGATGATAGCAGGTAAACAACCAGGGCTGACAGGACAGCCCCGGCCAGGAGTACTTTTCTCTTCTTCATCCGGGCAATGCGAAAAGGGACTCCGCCCCGGCCAACTATCCTGAAACGGCAGTCGGTCCGGCGTCCAATATGCCGTAAGGCCCTGAATCCGTTTAACCTGAGCTTGACCCTGGCCTTTCCGGGGTTAATCCATTTGACATCCCAAAGATATAATCCCCGGCTTACTGCCATGTTTATTAGTTTTTCAAGATTTTTGCCTTCAACCACTAATGATACATATCCCGTTATAAATGACCACAACCGTGCCAGCACCCTGAAAAGCCCCCTAACCAGTAAAGATAACGGATTTAATTCGTCCTTCAACCATAATCTCATCAGGCAGAATATTTTTCAGTACCAGGTCCGTCCCCGCAACAGCCAGGTCCCCGATAGTCGTACTGACCTTTACCAGCTCAGGGGTATAAACCATAATCCCGCGATGGTTTTCAATGAGGACCTGGACATCTCCCACCAGGACCACCTTGGGCAGGTCCAGCATCAGGTCCCGGGGAATATCAAAGGCATGGGCCACCTGTTGTTGAATTTGTTTTTTCCGGTCACGCCAGGACATCTAACCCCCCCTTGTCTCTTAAATAAATGTATGCCGCCGGTGGGACAAAAATGACCTGAAAAAAAGTCTGTTAATCCGGAATGGCCCTGAAAAAGAAGAGCCCCGGAAAAGAAAAACCTCAAGGGAGTGACTGCCACCCGGTTGCCGTTTTTGTCCAGTTCTATCTCGGTATCACGGTTTAAGGGGTCAGATACCCCTGTCAGGCGGCCCATTTCATCATATTCATAGGTGGTCCTCTGGCCCAGGGCGTCAATCATGGCGGTCCGGTTGTTGTTCTCATCATACTCAAACCGGGTGATGTTTCCTGCCGGGTCGGTTACCTCTCTTACCCTTGACATGCTGTCATAGCGGTATTGGGTGACTGTCCCGTCAAAGTCTGTGTAGGTGAGGGTATTGCCCAGGTCGTCATAGGTATATTCAGCCTGCCGCCCCAGGGTGTCTTTGACTGCCTCCAGGCGATTTAAGATGTCATATTCATAGTATGTGGTTTCCTTTTTGGCATCTGTGACTGCTGTCCTGTTCCCATTGGGGTCATAGGAATATGTGGTGGTATCCCCGGCAGGGTCGGTTATTTCCCTCAGCCTGCCCAGTTCGTCATAGCGATAATCGGTCCGGTTGTTGTTGGCATCCCTTGTCCACAGCCGGCTGCCATTGCCGTCATAACCCATGCAGGTGATTTCCCCAGGGGGTCTTTTTCCAAAAAATAACTTCAAAAATTATTTAACCCTACAGGAAAGTAGGGTCAAATAATAGCTTTTCAAAGTTATTTGCTACCAAATGTTTGTGTTGGAATTAGGTGCCGAACGGTACAATTTTTTTAATCTTCACATCTTTGTTGATATCAAGCACTATAGGAACAGATTTTTCAGATATAATCACTTCTTTGACATTTAATATAAAAGGTTCTTCTACATAGTCGAGGGAGTATGTGAAACTAGTCTTTAATCTTTCATTAGGATAATACTTTTTTCCATTCTTTTCGATGACAATGTCGACTCTATCGGATTTTAAATTGAAGAGTGGGCCCATTCCTCATAAGCAGAATGATCTGACCACTTTAATCCATTATTTAAAAACTCAATGTTTTCCACCATGTTTGAGGCATGATAGGGATTGTTTAAATCCTGTATAAAATGAACTGCCCGACCTAATACATAATACGCAAAGTTTCGCATTAGATGTTTGGTATAGTTGTTGTAATTCCCCGAAGTCTCTCTATAGTGTTTTACAGCATTATCATAATGGGTTATTAAGGTTGCTAATGCAGTCTCATTTGTCCCCAGATAGTTCTTATAATCGTCTCCCGGGCTACAAAAGTGATTTAAACCTGGGTCTGACCCCCAATTCCCACTCGGATCCACATAATTCACCGGGTTATTCCCCACATAAGCATATAAATGCCTGCTCAGCGGGTTCTGCAGATTCCCCTAATACGTATCCCTGCTCAGGAACCTCCCCGTCTCCGGCTCATAATACCGTGCCCGCAGGTACAGCAGTTCACTCTCCTGATCCCACATCTCACCTGTATAGCCAAATGTATTGTGCAGGACATTTTTGCCATCCTGAGACAGCTTGCTGTTGCCCGGTGCAGGGTTCCCATACTCATCATACCTATAATGATCACGCTTGTTCCCGTCAGGCTTCACCATAAAGGTGACACTGCCGAGTCCGTCATAGAGGTAATACAGCGGGTCCTGTGACTCCGGCCTCGTATCATCCAATGCCTCAACTTCAATACGCTCTAACCCGTATGTATAGGCTGCATCAAAATTGCCTTCCTCGTTATAGGTCATCAATACCTGAGTAAGCGGGTCTGACACATCATTAAGGTAATATGTAAGCTCTACTTTTTCACCTTCAGGCCCCTGGGGTATCTTCCCGTTCTTATACCACCCCAGGTGTTTACCCCTGTTGGCATACTTACCTTTTTACGGTAACCGTTTTTCTCTTTGGCCTTTTCTTTTTTCTCTTCTCTGCCTTTTTGCCCGATAGCTAACCGCCGCTAAAACTCCCGCTTTTCAAGCGGAAGTTAAGCGGTGCTAAGCTCCTGGATAACGTCTTCTAAGATACAGGCGGAGTCGAAACCCCACCTGTATCAAAAATCTGTTTATCGATATCTTTATTCTTTAATTTGCTGCTGTTTGAAATTAAAATTAAGATTTATTACATTTTTTAAAATGAAAATTTGATATTCTACTTTAGTCATTAAAAGCTACTTAATTTCTTTGACCTGAGGTTTAATAACCTTAATAAAATATACTTTTTGGGATTTTTTACCATACCATACTTTAACATAATCACCTTCTTCAGCAGCTTCATACCCATTTTTAGCATTATTCCCTATAACGGTAAAATGTTCATGAACAGTATCTAAGTCAATATAGTATTTTACTCTCCCTTTTGGGCGACTTTCTTCTTTATAAATTAGAACTCCTTCAATCTCCAAAGGACGTTTTGCAGCTAAATCATTGATCGTTGGATAAAGTTCCCTGGCAGAGTGAACAAAGTACATTATAACTAAAATAATGATAATAATTGTAAATCCGCCGTTTATTTGCTTATTTACCTTATACTTATTCCAAACCAGTGTCCCTACAGATAATGATAATATGAATAATGCGAGGTATCTACATAAGTCGGATTTTAACAAACTCATATATGTTGCCTGAATATTTTTATAATCAGCTGCTAGGTTGTAATAAATCGAAAAGCAAAATAAAGTAACAATTAAGGCACAGATAGTAGTCAAAATTGCTGTGGTACTTTTTAATCTAAAATTTACTTTCATTTTCACAACCCCAACCTTTGCAAACGCTCGTATTCATTATAGTTTCTAACATTGAATGTATTATGGATTAATTGGTGTAAGACACTGGTTCCAGACCATAAAGAATGTTTTCTTGTTCCAATCAAAATATCAGGACTCAGTGGACTGTAGAAACTGATTCCTACTGACACTACTCCGGAATGATTATAATAATAGTTTAAATCCCTCTTAATTATTTTTAAATCATCCAGTGTGGCACCATACGTCCAATCTTCCGTTAAACCTGATACAACAACATAGCCTTGGGCTAAAAATCCATACTGTGGTGGCATTACTGTGCTGGAATAACTAGCTGCGTCACCTACCCCCCCTGACCATGCTACAGCATTCTCAACGTTTAGTAAGACTAAATCAAGTTCATCCATAAGTATTTTTAGATTTGGTTTATTTAATCTTACACTACAGTAGGGATTGTTTTCATTCATATGGTCAGTATAAACAATTGGTTTTTCACTATTTATCAACTCAAGGACCACTACAGAATGATACTTTAACCAGTATAGGTCCATTAATTTTGTGAACGTTTGATCTCCTACGACACCTTCCCATTCCCCGTAATTACCCAGCTTCTGGTCTGTCTTAAATTTATTCACTTGCACCAAAGTGTTTTCATCAAAGTGACCTGTCATTTCTACATCATACCCTAATTCTTTGAGTAAGAATTGAGTCATCTCAACTTCATTACTCATTAAATCAAAGTCATTATATTTTAACCATATCAAGCCACTAGGGTCCACATAATTCACCGGATTATTCCCTACATAAGCATACAAATGCCTGCTCAGCGGGTTCTGCAGATTCCCCTCATAACTATCCCTGCTCAGGAACCTCCCCGTCTCCGGCTCATAATACCGTGCCCGCAGGTACAGCAGTTCACTCTCCTGATCCCACATCTCACCTGTATAGCCAAATGTATTGTGCAGGACATTTTTGCCATCCTGAGACAGCTTGCTGTTGCCCGGTGCAGGGTTCCCATACTCATCATACCTATAATGATCACGCTTGTTCCCGTCAGGCTTCACCATAAAGGTGACACTGCCGAGTCCGTCAT